>OY780938.1:0-1594785 GCA_963676045.1 uncultured Candidatus Methanogranum sp. | reverse complement strand
ACCAGCGGATCCAACCAGGACGGGTTACACCTTCTCCGGATGGTACGACGGCTCGGCAGCCTACACGTTCACGACCATGCCAGCAGAGGACGTCGACCTCACAGCACACTGGACCGTCAACGAGTACACCATATCGTTCGACTCCAACGGCGGCTCGGCAGTGGCTGACATAACACAGGACTACGGAACGTCGGTCTCCGCACCAGCGGATCCAACCAGGACGGGTTACACCTTCTCCGGATGGTACGACGGCTCGGCAGCCTACACGTTCACGACCATGCCAGCAGAGGACGTCGACCTCACAGCACACTGGACCGTCAACGAGTACACCATATCGTTCGACTCCAACGGCGGCTCGGCAGTGGCTGACATAACACAGGACTACGGAACGTCGGTCTCCGCACCAGCGGATCCAACCAGGACGGGTTACACCTTCTCCGGATGGTACGACGGCTCGGCAGCCTACACGTTCACGACCATGCCAGCAGAGGACGTCGACCTCACAGCACACTGGACCGTCAACGAGTACACCATATCGTTCGACTCCAACGGCGGCTCGGCAGTGGCTGACATAACACAGGACTACGGAACGTCGGTCTCCGCACCAGCGGATCCAACCAGGACGGGTTACACCTTCTCCGGATGGTACGACGGCTCGGCAGCCTACACGTTCACGACCATGCCAGCAGAGGACGTCGACCTCACAGCACACTGGACCGTCAACGAGTACACCATATCGTTCGACTCCAACGGCGGCTCGGCAGTGGCTGACATAACACAGGACTACGGAACGTCGGTCTCCGCACCAGCGGATCCAACCAGGACGGGTTACACCTTCTCCGGATGGTACGACGGCTCGGCAGCCTACACGTTCACGACCATGCCAGCAGAGGACGTCGACCTCACAGCACACTGGACCGTCAACGAGTACACCATATCGTTCGACTCCAACGGCGGCTCGGCAGTGGCTGACATAACACAGGAGGATCCGCTGGTGCGGAGACCGACGTTCCGTAGTCCTGTGTTATGTCAGCCACTGCCGAGCCGCCGTTGGAGTCGAACGATATGGTGTACTCGTTGACGGTCCAGTGTGCTGTGAGGTCGACGTCCTCTGCTGGCATGGTCGTGAACGTGTAGGCTGCCGAGCCGTCGTACCATCCGGAGAAGGTGTAACCCGTCCTGGTTGGATCCGCTGGTGCGGAGACCGACGTTCCGTAGTCCTGTGTTATGTCAGCCACTGCCGAGCCGCCGTTGGAGTCGAACGATATGGTGTACTCGTTGACGGTCCAGTGTGCTGTGAGGTCGACGTCCTCTGCTGGCATGGTCGTGAACGTGTAGGCTGCCGAGCCGTCGTACCATCCGGAGAAGGTGTAACCCGTCCTGGTTGGATCCGCTGGTGCGGAGACCGACGTTCCGTAGTCCTGTGTTATGTCAGCCACTGCCGAGCCGCCGTTGGAGTCGAACGATATGGTGTACTCGTTGACGGTCCAGTGTGCATATAGAATGACAACTCCATCATAAACTGATGTGAGGTTTCCAACATTGGCCCCGTTGGCATAGACCACAGCTCCGTTCGGAGTTGTGCTCCATCCGGAGAAGGTGTATCCTGTCCTGCTGTATCCATTCGATGTCAGATTCTGATATGCATCGTATGTTAACGACTGATTGGTCATCGAACCGCTTGTATATCCATTGCCGTCGAATGAGACTGCGTATTCATTGGCTTTCCACAATGCTGTGATTATCGTAGATGTTCCACTTGTACCTGTATTCGGATACCAAGATGTGAATGTGTAACCTGTCTTGGTTGGACTCGAACCGAAATCGGATATTATGCTAGCTATGCTTGTTCCATAATTGAAGGATTTCGTATACCCTGAACTCGAAGAAGACCATCCAGAACCTATAGGTACAGCAGATCCTCCTTTGAGATCTATTGTGACATTGTAACTGTTCACATGCCATACTGCATAAAGCTTCACGGTGTCACCATTCACAGATGCGAGGTTTCCAACATTGGCCCCGTTGGCATAGACCACAGCTCCGTTCGGAGTTGTGCTCCATCCGGAGAAGGTGTATCCTGTCCTGCTGTATCCATTCGATGTCAGATTCTGATATACATCGTATGTGAACGACTGATTGGTCATCGAACCGCTTGTATATCCATTGCCGTCGAATGAGACTGCGTATGTGTTTGCGGTCCAAAGAGCATAGAAATCTATCTTATTGCCACTGATCAAGTTGGCTATCTCTGTGGTTGTCAGTACCCTTCCGAAATTATATTGATTGCCTGAGGAATCCTTCCAATATCCTGATGCAGTATGTCCTGTGTAGCTGAACAAACCGCTCGAATCCGGCAAAGTGTATGTCCCGTTTTTTTGTATATAGAATGAAACTGACTGCGTTCCGCCTGCACTGTTATCTCCTGAGTGCAGAACAACCTTGACTGCAAGACTCTCACTCACATATACAGCAGAAAGGACAGTATCCGCAGTTATTACAAAAGTATTACCTGGATAGACCCTTACTGTATTGGATCCCACTGTCATGGACCATCCAACGAATACCTTACCTGTATCAGGCGTCTTCAATCCAGATGGATATTGTCCTGCCATCACTGTGACACCGTATTTGTAATGATTCGAATCGTTGACCGTCGTTGTACCATCCGTATACGAGACCGTGAAATCAGCCGTCTTCCAAACAGGATATAGCGTTATATCCTTGGTCACGACGATCTCGTCATAATACATCACGCGTATTGTGCTTCCATCTCCAGTGGATACGTCCCAGCTCCATCCTTGGAATATGCCATAATAATCGCTATCCCCCGGAACTGAACCTGTGTTGTATAAAGTACCAACTTGATAATATGAAGTCAGATCGGCAGTACCATTGGAATTTATTGGTGCCGTGGTGGTAGTTCCATTATCAAATACTAATGTGACAATATGTCCGTTGATAGTCCATTTAGCATACAATGTTAGATTATTATTAGGCATCTTTGCATTTGTGAAATCATAGGCATCACCTGCAAATGTCGCACTTGTATACCACCCCTGGAACACATACCCTGAATATACAGGGTCCTGAGGTTCTATCAAAGATTGAGTATATTTCAAAGAAGTGACAGAATTGGTCCCTGCTCCCATGTAATTCAAAGTATAGACATAGGTGTTGTAATTATAATAAAAATCAGAAGTGTTTCCACTGCTGCCTCCACCTATATATGTCAATCCAGTTATATTCTTAGGATTCAGTGAATTGCTGGATGTGTAATAACTTTGAGTATAGCTTGAAAGATAATAACTTGTATTGTTATATGTGGTCGTTTCTTTACCATATGTATTGCCATCTACTACTTCGAACCAATAGTTCACATATCTTAAGGTGGGAGTGCTGCTCCAAAGTGCAACAACACTACCATTTTTACCATCGACTGGAATCATGTCCGTGGTCAATGTGAATCTTTTTGTGACAAAGGTGCTAGATGAGAAGTCGGGGTCCCAACCTATGAAATAATATGTTGTAGTTGAACCAGACCATCCGCCAGATTTGACTGAAGCTATTATATTATTAGCAGAATCGTTCAAACAAGGCCAAAGACCAGATATGTCTTGATCGAGTTTTGCTGTGAATGAATATGCGCTTCCACCCGAAGTGTAAGTGACACCATTCCAAACCATGGTGGAAGTAAATGTTCCGGAACCCGAATATGTGCTTATATCGAAAGTATAGGTGTATGATACTCTGTAGAAATACACATTGACAACTGAGGTACCTGTTCCGGACACTACAATAGTATCACTGCGCAAAAATTTGCCACCAGTTATCGAATAATTGACATTTGACTCTGTGAATGTTATTGTTGATCCTGCAGCAGCATACTTGGTAGCACTGCTGCCATAGTAGCTGAAATTACCATTATCGAAATATTTCGAATTAGGATTACTACTATCATATGCCACTGTTATTGCATTTGCCGTCTCAAACCAATATGCCACTTCGTATTGAACGGTATTTGCTGTCCATACGGCATACAATACGGTATTGCTTGTCACAGACGTGCTGAAGCTATACTCGGAGCCACCATCGGTAAGAGACCAGTACTTGAACGTGTATCCGCTTCTGGTTGGATCTGTCGGCTTCGTAGCTAGATTACCTGTAGCTATTATCTGCGGGTCCACCTGAGTACCTGAGGAAACGAACACCACATAATACGCTGTTACGAATGAGGGCTTGATGTCGAGATTGCTGTTGACGACAATGCTACCTGTAACTACGGTACTGCTGCCGTAATACCAATGATCGAATATCTTACCGGAAGGAGGCGAGAGATTCTTTGCAATGCTTGTAAGAGTGCTGGAGGAAATGGACTCCGAAGGATTGCACAACATGGTCTTGAATATGGAGCCGTCCTTATCTGTGAAGGTCACAAGATATTTGTCGCTGAATTGAGCGTATAAGCTGATATTTCCTGTTATCTGATTGTTGAAATCGAAACGATCTGTCAAAGTATTGCTGGGATCGTAAGTTTGGGTCGTGTACCAACCCAGGAAGGATGTGTATCCATAATCGGCGGGATTCAGAGAAGATTCTGTAGCATATCCGCTTGACACATACTCTGTCTTATAAATCTCCCAACCACTCGAATCACTCACATAATAGGTCACGGTGAATACCGAGCCGCTATCTGAACTTTCACCAGATGAGAACTGTACCTTATCGTTGGCCTTCTCGTACCCTATCACAATAGCGCCCAGAGAGAGCATTACCACAAATAAAGCACAGATCACCATCGACCTTACGGATATCTTATTACGCATATCGAACCCTCCTCAACAATTCTGCTTTCACGATATAGCTGCGATTACTAGAATCCAAACTGTTTTATATCCCCCATCCAATTAAGCAGTTGATTAATGAACGCTTACTGGCCTCTGTTATATATACCTTTGTATCATGCTACAATATTTTGTATTTAATACGACCGTTTTAATTTTTTAATTTGAGAATATATATTGATTACCATACTGGCTAGAACGTTTCTTTAACATATTACAATCCTTGTTTAAAATTTATTACAAAAAAAATAAGTCGAATCTATTTTTTAATTTGATATCTTGTATAATTCTAGGTTTAAACAAAAGACGAATCTGAAATATTTAAACTCAATAAAAATAACATCTGGGTATATTTCTCTAATCGAATGAAAAAATTATTTGTCCCTTTACGGACAAAAAATACAATAATTGTAAAAATAAATCAACAGTGAGTAAAAATCATCTTACAGGCAAGATCTCTTTCCCCGTCTCCATCGTAACCCATTTGCTGACCGCGTAATATGATGCAATTATGCCCATTAGTGTGATGAATACGCCGCCCAGGACATATAAATGAAATATTGATTCTGTGATTCCACCGATGAAGAACAGGAAAGATATCATCGATAACATGATCTCTCTTCTCAGAAGGAAAGCTATTCCGGTTATCCCCAGTACTATGGAGGATATTATGTCCACCAATGATGACGGCACATATCCGAATATCACAACCGTCGCGAATATGAAACATGAAAGCCCGAACATCAACATCATTATCCCCTCTGGTATCATCCCTCTGACCAACGCGAACAATGCAAAGAACATCACAGCCATAGAGAGAAAGAATTCTGCTACGCAATAAGGTACGGATGTGTAGTCTACGAACATGAATTGGTATCCTACCAACAAGGTCAATGTAGCGAAAGTGTACATACCCGCGACGATAACA
Organism: uncultured Candidatus Methanogranum sp.; assembly: GCA_963676045.1. Lineage (GTDB taxonomy): Archaea > Thermoplasmatota > Thermoplasmata > Methanomassiliicoccales > Methanomethylophilaceae > Methanogranum. The sequence continues at coordinate 1,589,013 of OY780938.1, read as the reverse complement.
AGCTCGAACGGCCTGTCACGCCCCTCTTTTAAGATCGATTCGCTCCTGTTCTGGGTCACACGGAATACATTCTTCCCAGTCTCACCCAATATCAAGTTCCCAAGCGAATAATATGTGAAGAAAACACCTGAGATCATGAGGCCTGCACCGACGAGGACATTCAGACCATCGGTTTTTATGGCATAGGCGAAGGATATGCTTACCGCGAAGGACAGCGAAGCAATACCCAGCAGATAATTCTTCCTGCTTATGAACATCAATGCCGCGAGATATATCCCTATCGAGAATATTATGTCCAATATCTCATAGCCTTGTACATTCAGGAATAACGCGCCGATGGAGAATGACAATGAGGATATCCCTGTGAACATCACCACGATCCCTTCGGTTATCAGATTGCGCGAGAACATATGCATCGAGAATATGAGCACGAATGCAGATATTATCGACTTGGTGACATCATATGCACCATCATCCACCTCCATGAAGTGCCAGAAACCATTGAGATAATTCAATCCCGCCCATATCATAAGGAGGCCGATGAGCAGGAATGCCGTCACCGATAAGAACGTCGCCTCATCTCCGAACACCTTTTTCTCTTTGGAATAGATATCCTCTATATCCACTTCTATATCTGACAAATTATGCTCCCTCCCTATCTCTTAATTTAATGTTCCTTGGCAATACCTCTTTCCCGGTCTCGAAGAACAGAAGTGCGGCTATAGCAATGTATGCGGATATCGCTTTGAGTATCGTTATCGCTATCTCGAACATCTCAGCATGATGCGTGAAAGATTCCATGAATAGAACGATGAATATCAATACGCATGTTGTGAAAAGCAATATGTCTCTCTTTATGAAAAATCCTATGGATAGCGCAATATAGACCATGGAGAGGATCATATCCAACGAAGCAGGGCTCTCCATGTGCATCAAAGAGAGGATAGAACCAGATAAAGTAGACAGTGCCAGAATGAACATCATGAGGCCCTCCGCAACGATACCGTTGCCGAGAGCATATATACCGAACATTATCACTACGATTGACAACAGGAATTTCACGACATATAGCGACGTACTGTACCCGCTTGTATCGAGAACGTAATATCCCAGCACCAAGGATAAAGTGGCGAATGACAGTATTCCTGCAGTGGATACGAGCATGTGCGCATATTCCTCTTTGGAACAGACGTCCTTGTATCCCACATACCTCTCGATCTCCTTCCCGCTGCCTATCCTTATGGTGTCATAACACCCATTGATAAGGAATACCAGCCCAGATATCATGAATCCTACTCCGGTGATGAGGTCATATTGATCATTGAAGAAAAGAGGGAGTAGTATGGATAATGAGAATACCAATGTTCCAGCAGTTATCAACATCTGCTTTCTCTTATAGAAGACGTATCCGCTGCTCAAGAATCCAGCAGAGAAGAATATGTACGTTATGCTCAGAGCGGTGCTGCCGAAACTCACCTCGGATATGGAGAATATCAGTGATGATAGGCCCGCCATCAGAAGCAGCATTCCTTCGGATATGCATCTGCATCTCATCGCCTCGAGAGAGAAGATTATGGTAACCAAGGACATTATCACCCTCATAAGATTGTAAGTGTCGTGGTCCATCATGGGGTCCGTATAGGAACGCAATGACCACATTGCCATCATTATGAGGAGGAACCCCAACATTATGAAACAGGCCGTTGGCACTATCGCATATCTATTGAGTGTTACATAATGGCCATATCTCAGAACTTCACGGTCATCGGACACGACTGAATAATATAATCCAGGATATAAAAATAAAGTGTTTATGATGGTCGTAAAAAGATATCAACAACTATTGTTCATTTGGATATCCCCTGCAATATCGCATTCACCTCTTCCCTGCGTTCCATCAGTGCACACCCTCCCTCATGATATCCTGCGAGAACGCCATTGGTCCTTAATTGGGAGAATAATCTGGATCTGAGTGCAGCCTCGAATCCGGAATCCCTGACGTTGACGTCCGAAAAGGGAGACGCTGGACAGGCCTCTGCATCACCATATGGATTGATATGTAGGAAACCTCTGCCTGCTCCAAGACAACCTCCAAAACCACTCTCGTCGCCTGGAAATGACATAAATAATACATCCCTGTATCTTTCTCTGATAATGGCCGATCTGCTTTTCATTTCATCACGATACGCCCCATCTAGAGCGAGATGTCTGGAACAGCCTTCATTGTCAACGAATTCTATATAGAACACTATCCTGCATCCAGAAGACCTCATCGATGTAATGAAATCATCCGACATGACCTCTAACATGTTGTCCCTTGTGACTGTCAATGATACACCAAAGAAAAGACCTCTTTCTTTGAGACATTTCATCTTCGATTTCACAATATCGAATGTCCCCTCCCCTCTACGCATATCGGTCGTATCCCTGCCGCCTTCCAAACTCAATATGGGTATCAGATTCCTGTTCTCATCGAAAAGATCGACATAGCCCTCATTTATAGCCGTACCGTTCGTGAATATCGGGAAGACCATGTCCTTCATCTCCCCGGCGACCATTATCACATCCCGCCTCATCAGAGGCTCTCCACCGGCGAGTATGTTGAATATCACACCCATTCTCTTGGCCTCGTTGAATATTGACCTCCAATCCTCGGACGAGAGTTCCGGCCTTACAGGATTACCGCATATGCCGTTGCTCCTCGCATAACATCCTTTGCAGAAAAGATTGCATGACGTGGTTATACTGGATATCAGAAATGGCGGCACATGCAGGCCCTGTTCCTCATATCCACAGCGAATGGCGTTGGCCCTTCTGACCGAACGACCGAAACCCAAGATGAAGGCCATCTCCTTGGGATCCTTCAATGACCTTATTAGGACCTTCGAAATCAGGCCCTTGGAATACCTATCGAAATATCCAGTCAGTTCATTGTTGTCCATCAGATCGCCTTGCCTATGAATATGTCAAGCTGATCGGAGATCAATTTGGACCTCGTGTCCTTATCATTGATGTCGATCCCCGTGTACATAGAGAAATCATGCATACGGTAGAATATCATCTGTAGAAAGGTGATGATCTCGAACGCGATCAATCTACATTCCTGCAAGGGTCTACTTCCATGGAAACAAGCCGATATTAAAGGAACTATGTATTCCGGTACTGCTATAGGGTCCTTCAACAACACTGCCGGCATTATCGCTCTGGTGTACTTCTCGGTACTTAAGACGGACTCCGTCATATCGTTCAGATATTGGAAGAGCGCCACCCTCGGATCTTCCATGTTATTGCATACGACGACCATGTCGTTTGCCTTCTCCTCGATCAGTCTTAAGAGTGCTATCTTGATCAACTCATCCTTGGAGCCGAAATGATAGTTTATCATCGAGACGTTGACACCCGCCTTTCCGATTATATCCCTGACAGTGACATTGTTGATATCTTCTGAATTCCTAAGAAGGTCCATCGATGTTGTTATGAGGAGCTCTTTGGTATCCTTTCCTTTCATACATGTTTCAAACATGTTTGATAATATATACTTATCGATTTGTGATTGTAAAATAAAATTGCATTATGATAATTTTGAAAATATACTATATTTGATAAAATAAATTCATAATTAACAGAATAGATCACATGTGCATAACTAAATGAGATGCTTTTGGAATCTCATAAGACCAATAACAATATGTGATCCTCTGGAACATGCAATGAAATCCTATCCCCCACCATGGGCGCTTCTATTGATTTCTGGATCTCCCAATAAAGTGAATTCTCCCTCTCACGAGATGTCGATACATCCACCGATAAAATTATTGAAAATTCAAAAGGACTCTCTATTACCTTCTGGACTGTGCATGATATTGTATTCACATTTGCTTTTGTAGTCATGAAATGCGAACGTATACCGATTGAAGAAACATCATCAGGAACTATATTTTGTGTCTTTAATTCAATATTCCATGGTATTACCTTCACATGATGTTCATCTACCTTCGATACAGGTAGAATATTCTTACATCCGGACACGATGGCAGCATCTACGGTATGCGGATCGTCAAAAAATTCTTCCTTGTCCATGGGTTGCATGCATCTGCCGTTCTTCATCACGATTATTCTTTTCGACATCCTGTATGCTTCATCCCTGTTGTGAGACACCAATATTACGGTGCCTTTGAATCTCGATAGGTCTTCTGTCAATTGCATCTCGAGCTTCCATCTTAAATGGCTGTCCAAAGCAGAGAATGGCTCATCTAACATGATTATGTCCGGGTCCGATGCCAACATCCTCGCTGTAGCTACCCTCTGCTGCTGACCTCCAGATAATTGTAGCGGGCGTTTCTTTTCAAGACCATTGAGACAAAAGAGTTCCACCATCTCAGATACTCTCTTCTTCCTATCGGCCTCAGACGTCCGCCTCATCCCTATGCCTATATTTTGCTCAACAGTCATATTAGGAAATAATGCATAATTTTGAAAGAGTATACCGACCTTGCGCTTTCTTGGAGGTAGATTTATGCCTTTCTCGGAATCGAACAATACGCGGCCATTGAGTATTATTCTGCCCTCATCTGGATTCTCTATCCCTGCTATGCATTTCAAGGTCATCGTCTTGCCACTTCCAGATTCTCCAAGCAGCGCTATTGTCTCATCTGCAGAATCGAATTGAACGTCTAGACTGAAATTTCCCAACCTTTTCTTTATCTTGACGTGCAACGACATTCATTTCCCTCTCATCAATCTCTTTTGCCTATGGGTTATCCAATTCATTATCACTATCACGGTCAACGATATCGCTACCAGGACTATGACCCAATTATATGCAAGTTGCATATCGCCGCCAGAATAGGCGGACCAAACTGCTATTGACATCGTCTGGGTCTTGTTGATTATATTACCTGCGACCATCATTGTTGCACCGAATTCACCAAGAGCCCTTGCAAATGAGAGTATCGTGCCTGCCACTATGCCTGGCACTATATTCGGTATTATGATCGATATGAACATGGACCTCTCCGACATGCCCAATGTCCTTCCCGCGTTCAGCATATTATCATCAAAGGCCTCTAATGAACCTCTAACAGCACGATACATCAACGGAAAGGCCACTATCGTTGAAGCCAATACGGCCCCTTTCCAATTCATGGTCAGCTTGACACCTATATCCAAAAGGAAAACCCCGATCGGGCTGTGTATCGATACAGTCTCAAGTATCAGAAAACCTAGTACAGTGGGAGGTAGTATCAGAGGTATTATGAATATTGCATCCAAAAATGCCTTTCCTCTATCTACTCTGTTGACGAGCCATGCCGCCAATATTCCCAGCACGACTGCGAATATTGTTGCGAATCCAGCTACCTTCAGGGATATCCAAAAAGGAGACCAATCCGTTATTACCCATTCCATGTTACACCGTGGTAAATATCAGGGCGCACATAGTGCGCCCTTCTTGGTCATTAGCTCTGATATATGGTCCAACCATACTTCACAAGTATTTCCTTTGCTGTATCGCTATTTTGAAGCCACTCATAGAACTTCTCAGCAGCTTCGGATTCAGCACCACTGTTCGTATTCTCTACAAGACCCAGGCAATAGATTACTTGCCCGATCTCAGCTGTGGTTGCCGTATATAGTATGGTGACCTCCTCGTCGGATATTGCTGCATCTGTGGCATATACCACTCCAACGACCGCGGCACCTGTATCAACAGCTGCAAGGACCGCCCTGACATCAGAACAGTTGTTTATATCCGGTATTATCAGATCCGAATACCCTGTTGTGGTTGTGACATCGCCTGTGAACAGAGCGGTCCCATCGACATAGGTGTTAGATAGCCCCGTACGGGCATAATTACCGGCTGGAACCCCTGCACCGCCGAATGCTATGACGTCGTCTGAAGAGAATATGCTGCTATCCGCGAATGCCGCGAATCCTTCCTCGGCGAATGCTGCCTCGAATTTCTCGGCATTTTCTGCTAAGCATATTATCACAAGTTTGTTAGTGAGATAGTATACGTATTCCTGTATGTCTCCATTAGAATCTGCAGTCTTCATCGTACCCAGACTTGCAGTAAGGAGCAGGTCAGCGTCGTTCGGCATATTGTAAAGGTTGGTGACCAACGTACCCGATGAACCGTATGAGGCCGAGAATGTGACATTCTCGCCCGTTTCCGAGATATAGGTGGACATCAGCTCGTTCATTGTATCTGTCATGCTGGCGGCAACGAACAGCTTTACCTCTGTGCTATCATACTTGTCCTTGGTGGAAACATAAGCTCCGATGCCTACGGCCGCGACCACTATAACGAGGACCGCGACAATTGCAATGATCTTTTTCTTTTCCATAGTAATTCACTCCTTACATTTTTGTTGAATGTCACGTTTCATCATGCTCAGAACGGGATGCTTATCACGTTACATTCAGTCAAAAAATTATATTTATTAGACATATAAATAGTATTATGCAGTACTATTATTAAAGTGTACAATTATAAAATGTATAATTAGATAAATGTCTAATATTAAAAATGAAAATAAACCAAAGATGATGTTAGATGATGAAGAAGTCAAATAATTTCTCCGACCACCTTGCCCATATCCTTGGTATCGTACCCATCCATATTGGAGAATTCCTGGCGGAATTCCTTAGACCTTATTATCTGGAGCATTATCTCAACCTGCTTGAGGTCCATGTCCCCGCTTTTGATGACCAAGTCGTACTTTTCCTTCTGAAGCGGTATGAAATCGATTCCCGACACCTGCTTTATCATCTTCATGTCCCCGACAGCAAGATCTGCCCCTCCTCTTGCAACGGTGGTCGCAACAGTAAGATGCGACCGCGATTCGCGATTATATCCGCTTATGTCCTTGCTAGAACACCCCATTAGACGAAGATGCTCATCCAGGAGCACCCTGGACCCGGCTCCCTTCTCCCTGTTAATGATGGTTATATCGTCCCTGATGAGGTCCTCCCATCCTCTTATATCGAGAGGATTCCCCTTCTTCACAAAGAATCCCTGCGTCCTGCAGGTGAGATGGACCAGTGTCGCAGGAATCCCTGGCAGCAACCTCTTCACATAAGGCAGATTGTACTCACCGGTGTCCCCGTCCCATAGGTGGGAGGTGGCCACGCTGACCTTCCCCTTGTAGAGATTGACTAGACTATCATAACTACCTAGGTATGACCTGAAGCACAAACCACCGCCCTGCTGGTCTATCCAGGACGAGAGGACATCTAACATTATGTCCTGACCAGATATTATGAATCCGGGAACTTGCGATATGGACTCCTCGTATTCGATCTGAGGGTTCTCTGGATCCTTGTCGGCCTCCTGTATCTTCTTAGATCTCTTGATGTACTCCTCCACATCATCGGAGGTAAAGCGTATCTTGCGCCCTACCATATAAGAATTCAATTCCCCGCGCTTTACCAGCTCATACACTGTGTTCTTGGCTATGCTCAGTATATCAGCCACATCCTGAGCATCCATGGAATTCCTGTTGACCATGCTATCACTCAGATAATCAATTCTTTCACAGAGATCCCATTCTCGAAATGGCTCTCCACGATCCTACCAACATCATCCTCTGTCACGTTCCCATACCATGTACCCTCAGGGTATACGACCACTATCGGACCCTTGTCGCATATGCTAAGGCATCCTGCGTTTGTCACTAGAACATCGGTTTCCAATCCGCGTTCCTCTATCTCCTCTATGAACCTCTGGATCAACTGCGGCGACCCCTTGCTGGCACATAACCCCTTCTGAACTCCGTTCGGTCTGCAACTCGTACATACGAAAACATGGTATTTTGGTTGTATCATCTTATCACTCCGTTCATATCCTTTCATTAACCGCTCTATCTACTGCTTCCTCTATCCTTCCGGTGATCATGACGCTCGATATCCCAATCTCCCTGAGCCTTATCTGGGGGGCCTCACCTATGCGCATCGATATGACGATATTGCAATCGCCTATCACGCCGATTATCTTCTCTATCTTGTTCTGCCCATCACCGCCAATGCGTGAACCTGGTCCCCCGCAACACACCGACCCGTCCGAAGACCTCGATACGCTGCGATGCTCCCTGAACCTGGTCCCTTTCGAAGTGCTGTGCTCGTATATGTAAAAATCATCACTCTGTCCGAAATGCTGATCCACCAGGATACCGCTCTTCGATGAAACGGCTATCAAGAGCGTGCCCCCGCTGTCTGACAAAGGCCCCGCGTCTGGTATATCGCCATCATCTGGAACATTCGGCTCGATACATTCGGATGAGGTGTCATTTTCGAATTTCACTAGAGAGACTCCGTAGTACCTTCCCTTAAGATCCTCCCGGAATGTGGTCTCCAGCCCGTCCACCAGCTTATTCGTTATACTGTCCATGAACGTCAAGCTGCCCTCGTACCCGCACATCCTGATCCTCTGGCCTCCTGTATGGTCGTGTATAGGAAATGCGCAGCGTATGAGCGGTATCCCATCCCTGTCCTCGATACGCCTTGCGTCGGAGCTCCCGACCATTATATTCACTCCTTTATCGAGGACCTTCGCCTCGATCTCGTCGAAGTCAGCGTCATCCATCACTATGCAACCCGAGACCTTCCCTTTCAATTCCTGGGTCATTGCATCCTTGAATCTCTGCGAGCAGGATCCTGTGGCGACAACCGTAGGATTTATCCCGTTCTCCACCATCATCCTGGTGACGGAATATACAAAGTCAGGCTCTCCAAACACTGCTGCGCGACCCCTGGAATTATGCTTATGGGAATCGACCATTGCATCTAGGTACCTCGAACGTTCCTCTTTCACTGCTGGATCTATCTTCCCGCCCACCGATTCTATGGCCTCTATCAAGGCATCGTTATCACGCAGGCCTACGGGCATGTTGAGATGTATGAAAGGAACCCCGTACATATCCCTAAGGAAAACCGCTGGGGAGATCTTGTCTGGAACGAACGACGATATCTCAATCGTAACCCTGGACCCGCACATGCGCCCGATATCGCCTATCGACGTCCCCTTTGTCGGCAATCTAGAATAGCTCTTCTCATGGCCGCCGTCCAGATTGTCAGATATGTCCGGGAGTAATATGAAACTTAGACCAGAACCGCTAAGAAGCTTCTTGAGCCAGCGGACGTCTGCCGGCGACATCGGACCTACGACCACGTTCACCATGCCGTTCGGACGGTTGTCCCTCTGCGTGTTCTCCACCACAGAGCGCAATGCCTTAAAATATCCCTCGAACTGTGTGCCTGAATAGCCTGCGGATGATATGGGTATGAGCTCGACCTTGCTCCCTGGATGCTCCCTCTTGTATTCTCCGAGTATCCTTGGCACATCCTCACCTATGGTCTCCGCCAAGCAGGTCGTGGCCACGCCTATGACCTCTGGATCGTAGAGGCTTATCATGTTGTCGAGACCTTTTTTGAGGTTCTTCTCCCCTCCCATCACTGTGCCGTGCTCTGTCAACGAGGACGAAGCGATGTCTATGGGCTCGTTGTAATGCGTCGCCATGTGGCGCCTTATGTAAGTGCTACATCCCTGGGAACCATGCAGTATGGTCATGCACCCGCGTATGCCGTACATTGCGGTGGCGCTTCCCATCGGCATGCACATCTTGCACGGGTTGACATTCAGGCTCACAAGATTCTTCGTCATCGTGAACCACGGCCCCCCACATACTCCCATATCGGACTATTTATCGACGAATCTATCTCTCTCACGAAGTTCAAAACGCCTTCGTATCCTGCCAGAGCGTGCCTCCTCTCGTGGTTGTGGTCGCAGAAAGCTATGCCCAGTTTGTATGCGAGCGGACGCTCCTTCACCCCACCGACCAGTATATCAACATCCTTCTCTTTCATGAAGGACTCCAATTCCGCTGGATTGGCATCATCTAGAATGACTGTGTCGCTGTCGGCGATCTGTCTTATTATCTCGTACTCCTCGGGCGTGCCCGTCTGTGTACCTACCATTACGGTCTTCATCCCAAGAGCGTTGAACTGCCTTATCAACGATATTGCCTTGAATCCGCCTCCCACATATATCGCGGCCCTCTTGCCTCTTAGGCGGGCTTTGTAACTGTCGATCACAGGCCTCACTCTCGCCTCCTCCCTGGATATCAGTTCCTTGACGAGGCGCATGCTCTCCTCCGTCCCAACGGCCTCGCTTATGCGGAGAAGCGATGCCGATGTGTCCTCCACACCGAAGAAGCTTATCTTGATATACGGTATTCCGAACTCGTTCTCCATGCACTTCGCAAGGTACGTCATCGAACCCGCGCATTGAACTATGTTCATCTGCGCCGTGGGCGCCCTTATGAGGTCCCTATGGGATGAATCCCCGGTGAATGTGGATATGACCGATATGCCTATGGACTCGAGGTAACCCTTAACTATCCAAGCCTCCCCAGCAAGATTGTAATCACCGAGGAAATTTACCCCCCTTACCTTGGACTGGCCTCCGTACGGCCTTATCAGCTCCATCAAGGCCTCGCAGGCCAGCCTGTAACCATGCGACTTGTTGCCAGAGAAACCAGGTGACTGCACCGGGATTATGCGCACATTCGGATACCTTGCTGCCGCCTCCCTACAAACGGAGCCTATATCATCGCCGATGACGCCTGCTATGCATGTGGCGTAAACGAATATCAACGACGGCCTGTGTTTCTCAACAACCTCGTCTATTGCAGCTGAGAGCTTCCTAGAACCACCGAATATCACATCTTTTTCCGTCATGTCCGTAGAATAGCTATTGCGATACTCGTCACTCCCACTCGTAAGGCTGCCCCTTATGTCCCATGTGTAGCTCGCACAGCCAATAGGGCCATGCACTATGTGGAAAGCATCTGTTATGGGGTTGAGAACGACACGCGCACCACAATACACACAGGCACGCTGACTTACCGCACCTGATACGCTATCTGCCTCGCATCTTATACCGCTTTCTTGACCATGGCGTATGGATGCCTTGCGCTCCTCCAGGATCGCATCGGGTTCTGTATTCATTTTATACCTCATATATCTTAAAAAGTTTAGATAATAGGTTTAGAAAAACAATGGATTACATTACGATCTCTAGATCCTTGTCCTCGCATTCGCGGTCGCGTTCGTCCAACAACGCATTGGTGATCATCTCCAGCATACGTATGCATCCTCTGTACCCGACGATCGGCATATATGAATGCACATAGCGGTCAAGGACTGGAAAACCGATACGCACTAACGGTATATTCTCCGCCTTGGCGATCTGCTTACCATACGTGGTACCTATCATCAGGTCCACAGGTTCATTCTTGATCCACTGGTGTAGCTCGAAGAGGTCCGCGCTGCTCTTCACCTTGCAATCCTTCACACCGTACATGTTGAGGATCCTTTTCGCCTCTGCATCGAATTTGTCCCCGAATGTACCCGTCATGACATACTTGGGTACCATGCCTAGTTCCAAAGTGAATCTCATAACACCGAGCACCGTGTCGGGATCCCCGTATATCGCGACCTTCTTCTGCGAATAATGGATATGTGAATCGATCATCATATCGATGAGCTGTCCGCGCTCCTTCTCCAAACTACCGGGCACATTACCTATGCCTGATAGCCTTACCAAATGCATCACAAGCTCATCGGTATTCTCCACCCCTATAGGGTACGGAATTATTCTGTGGGGGACCTTACACTTGCGCTCAAGAGCAAAACAAGGTTCCGAAGAGATCATATTGCCGAGCCCTAGCACGCATCTACAATTGCCAAGGTCCTTTATGTCCGATATCTTGGTGCCTCCGGATGGATACATCTCGTAACTTCCAAGCAGCGGGGCGTCCATCACATCGCTCTGGTCCGGGAACATTATGTATCTCAGGCCGCATGCATCTGACAGCCTCTTGATCTCCACAAGGTCCCCTGGATTCATCCAACCTGGAAATATGGCGACCTTATCATTTGGGATGTTAGTCGACACTGACAAGTAGTTGATGAAGCCGCACATCATGTTGTAGTATCCGCTGACATGCGAACCAACATAACTGGGGGTGTTGGCATGCACAATATACTTGCCTTCTGGGATCTCGATCTCCTGAACTATGGACCGTATGTCATCCCCTATGGTCTCGCTGAGGCATGTTGTGTGTATCGCTATTATCTCTGGCTTGTAGATCTCAAAAGCATTCTTTACACCTGTCTTAAGATTGCTGCCCCCACCGAAGACCGATGCGCCCTCTGTAAATGAGCTTGACACAGATATCGCGGGTTCCTTGAAATGCCTAGATAGCACTGACCTGTGGTATGATATGCATCCCTGTGAACCATGACTGTACGGCATGCAGCCATGAACTCCCAATGCAGCATACACAGCACCCACTGGCTGGCATGTCTTACAGGGGTTGATCCTGAGTGCCTCCCTCTCCACTATCTCAACAGGCGTTAGATCTAGCATCACTGCACCCCCTTGATCTCGTATGTGGCTTCCAGAACGGATTCCTTCTTCCACTTAGGCACTATTAGCTTCCACGCAGGTATCGTCAGACCCATCACGAGGTCATGTCCGAACTTGCATGCCCCAGCGAATCCGGCATATGGCCCGCTATAATCGTACGAGTGCAGTTGCCTGGAATAGACTCCGGACTTCTCGATCATATATTTGTCTTTGATTCCAGAGAAGAATATGTCTGGCTTGTAGATCCTCATTATCTCCTCTGACTCAAATTCGTTCATATCATCGACCACCAGGCTACCGTCCGCCATATCTGGAATCATGCCCGCATAATCGTCTAGCTCCATCTTCTCCCTCAGCTCCTTATAGCGCTCCTCCGTGTGGAAGGACCTGTACTGGTTGGGATCTGGTTCAACAACGATGGATTCGATGTTCTTGTTATCCGCGTCACCTTTTATTTTCGGTATGACACTGCGACCTTCGTAATCGTCACGATGCGCGAACTCGTAACCCGCCGCTATGCACCTTATACCAAAGTCCTGCATCAGCATCTGGTAGTGGTGACTCCTTGACCCGCCGACATATATGACTGCCGTCTTGCCCTCTAAAATGGAACGCAGGTAGACGATGTCGTCCGCTATATCATCCATCTCTTCCTCGATTACCTCGTCTATGCGCTTACTCAGCTCCGGATCGCCAAAGTAGTCCGCTATGTCATGCAGCGACCTTATCGTCGATTGTATGCCTACGAAATTCACCTTCAACCAATCGATACCATACTTGGTCTTCATCATCTCGGCTATGTAATTTATGGACCTGTGGCACTGCACGAGGTTAAGGGTTGCCGTGTGGGCCATCTGTATCTTCTCGAAGCTACCGTCACCTGTGAATATCGAGACTATCTCTATCCCGCAGCGTTGCAATATGCGTTCGACTTCCCATCCGTCACCGCCTATGTTATACTCGCCCAGCAGATTGACCGAATACTTCGATGCATGGGGCGCCTCTATGTTAGAACCTATCACGCGTCTCATGAGCGTATTGTTCGCTATGTGGTGGCCTCCCGACTGCGAGACCCCTTTGTAGCCTTCGCAACTGAATGCCATGCAAGGTATACCGTAATCCGCCTCTACCTTGGCGGCGACGGCGTGTATGTCATCGCCGATCAGACCTATGGGGCATGTAGAGCAGATCATTATTGCCTTCGGCTTGACCTTGAACGTCGCCAAGGCCTCATCTATGGCCTTCCTTAGTTTCTTGTCACCTCCGAACACTATGTCCGGCTCCTGCATATCTGTGGAAAAACAATATTGCATCCAGACACCATTGGGATCGCTTGCTTTATTGCGTCTCGTGCCCCATGAATAGAAACCACATCCTATCGGACCGTGCGTGATGACCAATGAATCCTTCAGAGGGCCGAGCACCACACCCTTGCATCCTGCATAGCAGCACCCCCTATGGGTCATTATTCCAGGTATCGCCCTGGAGTTCGCTGTTATCTGAATGTTTTTATCGTTGTTGTCCACGACTATCATGTGGTCCTTCCTGTTCTTGAACACACGTGGATCGTACTTCGCCAGTATCTCGTCCCTTGGTAATACCATATTCACTCCCCCGCCAATCTCTCACCAGTACGGACCCTGTATGATTCCGATACCGGCAGAACATACAATTTTCCATCGCCAGGCTTACCAGTATGATTCTTCTCGATGATCACATCTATCGCCTTCGATAGATCGTTATCATTGACGACGATCATCAGGCACCTCTTTGCTATGAGGCGTGAATGCTGTAACAAAATCTCATCGGCAGGAGCACTGAACACTTCAGATGGAATGCCCTCGATATGGGAGGGCAGCATCTGCTTACCCCTACCCATGCATGTCCTGCATGTCAATCCAAAGAAGCCTGCATCGGCCAATGCATCAATGGTCAGCCTTATCTTATCGGGCCTTATGAAAGCCAAGATCTCTTTCATCATCTCACGCTCATTGATCCTTCGAGGCCGTGCTTATCGTATATGACTCGATCACAGGCTGAACAAATATGCGACCATCACCAAAATGACCATTCTCTCCAGTGCGTGCACTGTGCATGATGTTCCTTATCACCTCTTCTTTGTCCTCATCCTTAACCGCAATGAGTAGCATGTCCTTCGGTATCTCATCGTATTTGACATCCCCTATCATCATGCCCCTCTGCTTTCCACGACCAAAGACGTCTATCTTTGTGACTGCTGGAAATCCCGCATCCATGAGGTCTGACATCACTTTGCCCGATCTCTCTGGCCTTACTATCGCTTTTATCATGTACATCTTTCTAACCCCCTCATGCTGCGAATCCGAACTCCATCAGGATCTCTTCCAACCTCTCCTGGGTCATCGGCTTTGGTATTACGAAATTCTTGTTGGAATCTATCTTCCTTGCAAGTTCCCTGTATTCATCTGCCTGTTGTACATTCGGACTGTAGTCTATGACCGTCTTCTTGTTTATCTCGGCCTTTGTCACATCCGAACTTCTAGGTACGAAATGTATCATCTGTGTACCTATCTCCTTGGCAACAGCTGATACGAGATCGGCCTCCCCTTCGACCTTACGAGAATTGCATATGAGGCCTCCTAGACGGACCCCTCCGCTGTTAGCATACTTCGATACTCCCTTCGCTATGTTGTTGGCCGCATACAAGGCCATCATCTCACCTGAACAGACTATGTATATCTCGCGGGCCTTTCCTTCGCGTATTGGCATCGCGAACCCACCGCATACGACATCGCCCAGGACATCATAGAAAACATAGTCCAGATCGTCGGTGTATGCTCCGAGCTTCTCTAACAGGTTTATCGAAGTTATTATTCCTCTTCCCGCACATCCCACTCCAGGTTCCGGACCTCCGGACTCGACACACCTTATATTCTTGTATCCTGGTTTCAGAACCGCATCCAATTCTATGTCCTCGCCCTCATCACGAAGCGTATCGAGGACCGTCTTCTGGCAAAGACCGCCCAGTATCAACCTTGTCGAATCTGCCTTCGGATCGCAACCAATGATCATGTTCTGAGTTCCCAATGCCTCCGCGAGACCTGCGTTCAGATTCTGTGTCGTAGTGGACTTTCCAATACCGCCCTTTCCATAAATTGCTACTTGTCTCATTCTCGTTCCTCCATATTTCGTCGGCTTGGTAACTTCGAGTACTTACCGAACCATAACAAAATTACCAAGTTGATTTAAATATATAAAAATTGGCAAAATACTGTATGTTCATCCATACAATAGATTATTTATTATACAAATGTCTAATAAAATATGAAAAACTTATACAAATGACGATACATAGAGAATCGAATGTAAAATCATCTTTGACGTAACTTTTCGTTATCTCTCGTTATTATTTGATGTGTACAAGAAAAAGAGGTTGAAAATGACACAAAAAAAGAGAATGGCCCTTATAACGAATTACAAGGGCGATATCGATTCTGCCACCGATGGACGCATCCTGATAATATATGAAGGAACGGGAGTAGATTGGACGGAGAATTCCAAAATTGTTTTTTCGATCAATAATGATAGCATAGAGGATACAAGACAATCCCTGAAAAACGTATGCGATATGCTCTCTGACTGCACTGCCATAATAGGTACATCGATCGGTGGCATCTACTACAGGATGTTCGACAAATACGACTTGAAGATACTGGAGATCGAAGATTTTAATGTGAACGATTTGGAATATCTGGAAGGGATCTTGGATATGGAAGGATGCCAGAAAAAGGGAGCATCGATAGAGCCGATATCCCCTGATTCAGATGGCAATTACACATTCGACCTCATATCGGCACAATCAGAACGCCCTGACCTATCTTCCAAAATGCTTTTAAAAAATTTCTTCGAACACACCCCCTTCATCTCTTTGGAACTCCTATGCGACCACCTCCCGCCATGGATAATAGAATATTCGAAAAATAGAGGGATGGATGTATCTATATCGCAACATGAAGGTAAAATAAAGGCCATTATTAGGAGGGGCTGTCATGCAAATGATCAGAGAAGATGACCTGAAAGGCTTGACAGCCACCTCAAAATACGGGGACAGCATCGTATATACACTTAATAAAAAGAACACAATCGATACGCCGTATGGCAAGTTGATACCCCAATATACGGAAGAAGACGTCAGGAAAAAATACAACGGATCCCTATCCTGTTATGACGATGGGAATCTGCGTTCAGTGTCATTGGAAGCAATGACTGATCTGACCACTCCTCTCGGTAGAATCCCCGCCGAACTAGTAACGTTCTACCGCACTGGCGAGATCAAACGCATATTCCCTGTGAACGGCAAAATAAGCGGATACTGGTCGGAACAAGATGAAAGAGATCTTTGTCCTTTCATAGACATAGACCTCCCGCTCGCCAAATTCAAATCCAGGATCATAAATGTGACATTCTATAGATCGGGGAATGTAAGGTCCATTACGTTATGGCCTAACGAGAAGATATGCATAGAATCCCCGTGTGGACAGATACGCATAAGGAATGGATTCTCCCTATACGAAGATGGCAGCATGAGATCCCTAGAACCTGCAAACCCCGTTATGGTGGGGACGCCGATAGGAACAATCTTAGCATTCGATACAGATGCATTGGGAATCAATGCAGACACGGGCTCCATTATATTTGATGAAGCAGGTCATTTATCCTCTGTGAAGACAATTGCCAACAAGGTGAAGATGATCACCGGTTCATCCATCATCAACATGTCGCCGAAAATAATGCACAGCATGATATCGAACGATGAATGGGTTGTAATGCCTATGGATGTGAAGTTCACATCGAAAGGTGTGACCTTTGACGGTATCGGGCCATACGAATTGTCTTCTAACAAGTTCTCTGTCGAGAAATACTACAATCCTAGCATTATCCAAGACATACCGATAATTCAGAATTGATGCATATTGCCGCTTCGTGTAGTAAAGATTATCTTTTAAACACAGTTATACAAAGTGTGTATAGATCAGGCAATATGTACTTTTCCAAAGATGTATGAGGATTTAGAATGGAACGAATAGATGATGCAAGGAAGGATCGTATTGCGGAAGTAATCTCTTCACTCACCCATGCGCCCATGCTTTCAATCCCTGCATTTTTAATAATCAATTATTTTGAAATGGACCTTTCAGGATTCATTTTGGCAAGTATGATCTGTATCTTGTTTTCAGTTGTGATCCCAGTATTCACTGTGATTTATTGGACCAGAAAAATAAAATCTCATGAGATGGACCTTCCTAATAAAGAGGACAGGATAATCCCGCTCATTATCGGTTTTTCGTCATATATCATAGGTTCTATCATATTATTCTTGATCGATGCGCCTGTGCTTTCAATTGCTTTGATGTTCTGTTACGGTACGAGTGCGATCATTGTCACAATAATCAGTAAGTTCTGGAAGATCAGCATACATACCATGGGGGTCATGGGTCCAACGGTTGCTATGGTCTTCGCTTTTGGACCGATAGGGGCGGTATATGGGATGATCTTACCGCCAGTTATCTGGAGCAGATATCATCTTCACAAGCATACAATGGGGCAGCTATTCGCTGGAGCCGCATGCGGTTTCATATTGACCACGGTTCAAACATATCTGATCCTGGATTATTGTTCTATGGCCGTTCCAAATATAACGGAAATGGCTTGGTTGTTCTATGCATTCCTAGGGCCTTGCATATTATTGAGTGCTGCAGGACATTTCAATCACAAAGGTGTAAAAGATGAATACACGAAGAGGTTTTTCTATTGCTCTGAGTTCATATCCATCCTTGCATTTGTCTACTTCACATCCGTGCAATTGTCAATAATTTTTATCATGATTAGTATTATTTATGTTATCGTCTATAATATTGCAGGAAAAGGGTTTATTTGGTATGATGGAATGCTGAGTAGATCCAATTCCGAAAATGAACCTTTTTGAAATGGATATTGTTTTAATTTTTTGTATGATCTCCGCGTTTTCCGTAAAACCAAAAAAACAGACTGTCTTAAATCATCATACAAAATTCATATCAAGCAAATGAAATTCGTAAAAGATATACGAAAACAAGAAGAACGATCACTTAAAAGTATGAGTGCAAGGGTTGGGATTTGAACCCAAGGACCACTAAGGACTAGGCCCTCAACCTAGCGTCGTTGGCCAAGCTTGACTACCCTTGCAGTAGAATCCCCGATAAGGCTGGACTTAATAAGCTTTACCATTGGTTGGTAGGATGCACTACATCCTAACGCATCATTGAAACTCAAACTGTCTGAAGAATGAGGTCTATTTCCCTTTTCACAAAGTATATGCGCTGAGGCTCATCAGTGAAATCAAGACCTGAATATCTCCTCACCTCATCCGAACGATAGAATACCAGCAGCAAGAAACTCATTATCTGATATGCCATGATCTTCGCACAGCGGTCCGTGACCCTATCGCCATGATATTCCTTTATCAAAGGATAGATCTTGGCAGAGAGCACTATCTCATCCTTCATCAAGATGTCGGGAATGGCATCTTTCAAATGCTTTCTGAATATTATCATCTTATCGACAAATGATATCAAGGTCTCCTCCAATACTTTCCTCGGGTCCCCTGATCCGTATCTTATCGTATCGCTAGGCAAGAAACCGAACAATATGCTTTTCATCGCACATATCATCAATTCTTCCTTAGAACCGAAGTAGTAATTGACCAATGCAGGGTTCACATTCGCATTCCCCGCTATTGATCTGGTGGTCACATCTTTAAGGTCTTCAGTATTCTCTAATAGAAACACAGTGGCCTGCAAGATTCTATCTTTCTTATCTGAAGACATGTTAAAAACATTGAATTATAACTATTAAAATTCATTGACATGAGATCAATAAAAAATTATTCAATTCGTTGGGTTGATAATATTTAATTGCTGCTTGTTGAAAATACTTCAAAAAAAAATTTGAATGATATGATATCTCGATCGTTCGACCTTGCCGATAATACCTCGATAGGTCACGACAATAATTAATACTGCGAACCCTTGATTCCATTCGTCTAGAGTGGGAGGGCAGCCGACGGTAGGACTTTGTCCAGCTGAGGAACTTCCCCTCTCCACAGGGCAAGATGAATTGGGAAATCCAATAGGGCGAGAGTCTTGGCAAGGGCCCAGAAACGACACAGTTCCGGTAACAAGGATGATCCGTAAGACGGTGACATTCCCGGAGATTTGGTGAAACGGCGACACCTCATCGGAGCAAACTCATACAGCCGGGTTGATCGGCCCGAGACCGGCGGGTAGAGCGCATAGTCGAATGCTGCCTGAAACAGAAAGGGGGGTACTACTCACACTAGACACTTTTTTAGGTTTACCAAATTGTTAATGCATTAAATTTAGTTCTGACTAAATTTATATATCTATTAGGTATACCTAAATCCATGGAATGTAGCAAATGCGCTTCATGCAGTTCATGCTGCGGATGCGATAAGGAATCGAACGTAGAAATCGAGATAGCTGTACCAACCACAGGAGGGATCCCTCTCTCGATGGCATCCGATGGGGAGACTGGCACTATTGTGAGGATCACTGGCAACCAGGAGACCAAAAGATACATGTCGAACTTGGGTTTCACCGCGGGGTCAAGAGTATCCGTCGTTAAGAGGGTGTCCAAAGACCTGATCGTGGATATCAAGGGATCACGCATAGCAATGGATGCTTCTGTAGCATCGAGATTGTATTTCATACCGTTGTGATAGAATGAAAACGATAAAGGACATGAGACCGGGTGACGAATCCGTTGTTGTTAAGGTGCATGGTACAGGACCGCTGAAGAAACGTGTCCTGGACATGGGAATAACAAAGGGCGCAAGGATCATAGCGGTGAAAAGAGCGCCTTTGGGTGACCCGATAGAGGTCAAGGTCAGGGATTATGACCTTAGCCTCAGGAACAAGGAAGCAGAGATCGTAGAAGTGGAATGATCTGCTGATCTAAAGGTGATTATATGATGAGACAGCGTGAGCTATGGATAAAAGGTGGCATAAGATGACCACCATTGCATTGGTAGGCAACCCGAATTGCGGTAAAACTACCATTTTCAATAAACTCACTGGAAGTTCCCAAAGGGTGGGTAACTGGCCAGGCGTTACTATAGAGAAAAAAGTAGGTAAACTCAGAAGTAAGAAAGACGTCGATATTGTCGATCTTCCCGGCATATATTCATTGTCCCCTTATTCCCCTGAGGAGATCATAACAAGGAACTACATCGTACATGAGTCCCCGAATGTCGTTATCAACATCGTTGATGCCTCCAACCTTGAAAGGAATCTGTATCTTTCGACGCAGATAATGGAGATGGACATACCCGTCGTAATAGCATTGAACATGATGGACATAGCTGAGAACCGTGGCATCAAGATAGATGTCAAGAGGCTCTCAGAAGAACTCGGATGCACAATCATACCTACATGCGCACTCAAGAACGAGGGATTGGACGAAGTCGCTGATGCTGCGATAGCATCTATCGGAAAGAGACCGAGATACATAACATTCTCAGAGGACACAGAGGAATGCATATCCAAGATATCCGACCTGATGGACAATCGCAACAGAACAGCGATGAGATGGTATGCGATAAAACTCTTGGAAAGGGATGAGCTCGCACAATCGGAGTATGAGGACATATTGGATGACATAGAGCCGATAATAAAGTCCATCGAGGCCTCGAGAGAGGATACGACAGACAGCATAATGGCCGAGGAAAGGTACACGGCGATAGGAGATATCGTCTCTAAGGTCAAAATAGAGACCAGCAACAATAAGGAGACTATCTCTGACAAGATTGACAAGATGATAACGAACAAATGGCTTGGATTGCCGATATTCGCAGGGATAATGTTCCTGACGTATTACATCGCGATTACTACCTTGGGAGGATATCTCACAGGCTGGGTCAATGATGTCTTCTTCGGAGAATGGGTCATTCCCGGGATGCAGTCATGGCTTGAAAGCATGAATGTAGATCCCTTGTTGATAAGCCTCATCGTCGACGGTATCCTATCGGGAGTGGGTGCGGTATTGGGATTCTTGCCTCAGATACTCGTGCTGTTCGTGATATTGACGATACTTGAAGATTGCGGATACATGGCCAGGATCTGTTTCGTGATGGATCGCATATTCAGGAAGTTCAACCTATCTGGAAAATCATTCATCCCCTTGCTCGTGGGTACGGGGTGCGGCATACCTGGCATAATGTCATCGAGGACCATAGAGAATGAGACGGACAGAAAGCTCACCGCGATGACGACGACGTTCATGCCTTGTTCTGCCAAACTTCCGATAATAGCGTTGATCGCCGGTGCATTGTTCAACGGCTCAGCGCTCGTGGCATTGTTCTGTTATTTCCTTGGGATACTTTGCGTGTTGATATCCGGAATAATACTGAAGAAGTGGAGGGCGTTCGCGGGAGCTCCATCTGTGTTCATAATGGAATTGCCACCATACCACATGCCAAAGTTGATGAACATACTCAAGACAACACTCGACAGAGGATGGGCGTTCGTCAAGAAGGCAGGTACGTTCATATTGATCGCCTGTGCGCTTGTCTGGTTCCTGTCCACATTCAACTGGGGCCTTCAACAGGTCGACGACATCAATACATCGATGCTTGCGGACATCGGTAAATCGATATGCGGAATATTCGTGCCGCTGGGATGGGGCAACGATTGGCAATTCTCCGTAGCCACCATCACGGGTCTCCTTGCAAAGGAGAACGTGGTCGGAACATTCGGAGTATTGTTCGGATTCAACGAGGTATCAGAGGCAGGAGAGGAGATATGGTCCATAATAGCAGCTATGCTAGGAACACTCGGCGGCCTTTCATTCCTGGCATTCAATATGATATGCGCCCCTTGCTTCGCAGCGATAGGCGCCATGAGAAGGGAATTGGGGTCATGGAAGATGACGGCCTTCGCTGTTGGCTACCAATGCGCACTAGCATATGTCATCGCGATGATGATATACCAGATCGGAGGCCTCATATTCTATGGGACCACAAGCATATGGCTGATACCTACGGTGATAATAGCAATCATGATGGCATATCTGCTGATAGCAAAGGACCCGTTCAGATGTCTGAAAGATGAAAAAGAGGGGGTGATTGCATGAATGGCGCGACATTGGCGATAGGTATCTTCATTGCTGTGATCCTTGTGACAGCCGCATACTTCACCTACAGGACCTTCAGATCTGGAGGCTGTGAAAACTGCAAGAACTGCAGTATTAAGGAGGAGTGCCGCTCAAACACGAAGAGTAAAAATAAGTAAGTATCATACTTGGGGTCATGGCACTTGACCCCAAGTACAAAGCAGTTGTTTTTGATATGGATGGCACCTTCATGGATACAAAGGTGGATTATGTCAAACTCGCAAATGTTGTCTTCGATGAGATGGTCTCTCTTGGGGTACCTGAATATGCGATAGATAGATCGAATGGATCGAAATTTGAGCTCGATAGCGGGATAAGTTGGATGAAATCCCATAATATGATCAATGAACTTTATTCGATTGGAAAACGTGTATCTGAAAAAGCCACCGAAGTCGAGATGGAGAACTCGTGCCTTGCAAGACCTTTCGATGGATCCCTAGAAGTACTGAGACTCTTGAAAGATAAACAATATAAGACTGGGATATTGACGCGCGGTGGACGCAAATACGCTGAGTGCCTTCTCAATATGTTCAATATCCTCGATGATTTCGATACCGTCGTAGCAAGAGACGATTACCCAGAAGAAGAATCCAAACCATCCCCCATTGCCATGAGACATGTAGCAGATTCGATCGGAGTGAATACCGATGAGATCCTCTATCTAGGAGACCATGCATTCGATTGGATGACGGCAAGGGATTCCGGAGCAGGATTCTACGGAGTGCTGTCTGGCGGATACGATATCGATGATTGGAGGTCCCTTGATAGGAAAATACAGGTAATAGATAGTGTCAAAGATCTTTTGAATATCATATGACCCAGATGATTAAAAATTAAAGATATTATAAAAGGTTTGGATTGAAAGTTTACTGTGTTCCCTTTCCGAGCTCGTGCATCCTGTCGTGCTCTTTGCGTTCCTCGAGATCGTTGTATCTGAATCTCTTCTTGTTGTCCGCGAATGTCGTGTTGGCGGGTAACATCTTCTTCATGAGCTGCATCATTCCGCTTCCGAGTCCCATGAGCTGCTTGCTCATATTTACACCGAATCTGGTCTTTCCACAGACAACGTGTCCGGGATTGACTACATCGTGCGGGTCCAAGACGGTCTTGAGATTCCTCATATATTCAACTGTGTCAGCATCGTGTATGTTGTCAAGGTTCCAAGCGAAGAAGATACCAAATCCGGTAGTTCTTCCGCCGTATTTCATCGCGACATCACCAAGATAGAAATTGAATCCGAAAGCTGTCATACCCAGCATTCCCTCATCATCCTTGAAGTAGTATGGCATGAACAAGGTCGTATTGCGGTCCACCATCACTCCGATGACACCGCCTGCCTCCATCTTCATGTCCTTGAATCCCTTGTAGCATTCTCCGACGAATGTGCCCCATTCGTGTGTTGGGACTATCACCTCGGCAGGTATCTCGCCTACTCCTACCTTTCTCGCTCTGAACTCATAGCATCTCTCTTCCCATTCATGGGCTGGGATATGCTCATCGGTTATCTTCCTGCCAATCCCATCTTCTGCGACGATCTGATCGATGACCTTCTCCTCGAGCGCCACGAACTTCTCATCACCCTGGAACGTTACAAGCAACAGACTCTTGACATCCGGTGCTGGGAATCCTGCCTTTCTCTGATTAGCAAAATGCAAGGAATCGGACCATGCTATGTGCAGTGGCCTGACACTTGGATTATTGACTATCTTCTGTATCACGCCGTTCGCTTGCGCGAGCTCATCGAACTCGTATGCGGCCGGCTTTATCTTGCCCATCGGGTGGAGTCTGAATGTGACGGTCGCGAACACTGCAAGGGTACCCTCGCATCCCGAGAATATCTGATTGAGGTTGTATCCTTTGTAATAGGCGCCTACGTTATCGTCACCTGTCTCGAGTATTGTTCCATCGCTGAGTATGACCTGCATATTCAGGACGTTGTCCTTCGCAGCACCGTACTTGTATGATCCTATGCCCATTCCGTTGGTTGCGAGCCATGCTCCTAGCGTGGCAGACGGGAACGATGATGGGTATGAACCAATTATGAATCCTTTCTTCATGCATGCATCCAGCAATGATTTCCAAGTGCATCCGCACCCTACTTTCACTGCCATGCCTTCAGTGTCGATCTTTATGACCTTGTTGAACTTGGATGACATGTCTATGACTATACCGCGGCATGCTGGCTGACATCCTCCCAGTCCCCATGAGGAGTTGCCTCTCGGGACAATCGGTATGCCGTGCTTGTATGCGAGCGCTACGATCTTCGAGACCTCTTCCACTTTGGAGGGCCTTACCACCACATCGGGTATGTTGTTGAATGCGAATCCCGCCATCTTAGGGAGTGGTGCCATATCCTTGCTGTAAAGCATCAGTTCCATTCCCTCTGTCGTGACATTGGCTTCGCCGACTATGTCCTTCAAAGCCTCTATAATCTCAGGCGTTACCTTCCTGTCGAGCTCCTTGTCCTCTAGACATTTGAGATCGTACGGGGTCCAATCGAATGATGGCCCCTCTATCTTCCTTCCACCTAGCTCTTTTGCCTTCTGGATCACAGATTCCGAAGGTTCGGTACTGAACACGAATAATGCAGAACTGCGGTCAGCTATGCATCCATGATACTGGCCGTTGATGACCTCTACCAATTTCGCCCAGTTCTTTGCAGGGACTATTATCTTCTCTCCACTGACCTTATCGTCATACCTGTGGGACCATAGCCTCTCTGCTTCTGATTGATCCATTTTTGATGACCCTGCGAGCATCGCATCGAGTTCTGCCTCTTCCAAATCCACGAATTCCTGTGCTCCTTGGAGACATACCAGGACGGACATGTTCTTGCTGCAGAACGATATGTCGTATGGTTTTATACTGGGGTGGCGGACGAGCTTCTGTATCCCTTCGTTCATTGATGTTGCATCGTTGAACTTGTAGGAAACGGCCTTTGAGACTCCTGCGGGGGCGAGTTTCAATGTCACCGCTGTGACGATGCCAAGTGTTCCTTCTGAACCGGAGAACAACTGGGTCAGATTGTAGCCGGACATGTAGTATCCGATGTTGTCATAACCTGTCTCAACGATCAATGATTCGACTGTAACTGCCTGGACGCTCAAGACGTTGTCTTTGGAGGAACCATATTTGTAGGATCCGACTCCGACGCCATTCGTTATTACCCAGGACCCTACGCTTCTGTCAATGTCCGATGAGCGGGAACCAACAGTGAAACCTGCTTTGGAGACCTTCTCCACCACATCTTTCCATTTGGCACCTGCTCCTACCCTTATCGACATCGCTATTGGATCTACCTCGCCGATCTTATTGAATGAGCGGAGACATACGAATATGCCGCCTTTCTCAGTTCTTTTGGCTCCAATGGTCCATGCAGAATTGTTACTGGATGTTATAGCAAAATTCTTCTTCTTTGCGTATGCTATTATTTCCTTGACCTCTTCTACGGTCGAAGGCTGTATGCAGATAGCAGCTTTCACATCATTTCCAGACTCGCATGCTTTGGTCTTCCCAGGGAATGCGGTCTGAAGTTCTTCTACGGCATCTGCCGTCAATTTGTTGGTCTGGTTGTCCCCACAATTCATATCGAGTCCTCCACTTTTTTAAAGTGTGACCTATTATAATAGAAGAGGGTATTGACTGATATGTTATAAGCGTTGTGACTTGGCATATTGCACCTGGACCGTCGATAATAATACCGACGGAAAAGTCATTCCTTTTTATCCTCTTCATCATCGGAATATTCCAATATATCGCCAGGCTGACACTTCAACACCCTGCATATTGCGTCCAATGTGGAGAACCTTATGGCAGATATCTTGCCTGTCTTTATGTTGGAAAGATTGACATTGGATATACCGACCCTCTGAGCTAGCTCGTTGAGTGACATCTTCCTATCGGCCATCACTCTATCCAATCTCAAGATGATCGCCATATCTACCTCACAATGTCTCATCCGATTCCTTTTGCAGGAGTGCCCCGTAACGGAATACTAGCGATATGCAGTATACGATCAATGACAACACGAACAACAACAACTCTATGCTTATCTGGTACCTCTGATTCAACAGAGAAGCCAATATCACGAATATGAGTGGCATCAATATCGCAGACAATAACAATACCAAGGCAGCATACTTCAATACCTTTGCATTCTCCAGTGTGAATGGGGTGTACGACCTACGTATGTTTGTGAATAAACGGTCCATGAACAGCATCATGATCAAAGACACTATGCTGATCACTACGGTCGATGAGTAATTGTACAGAGCGTTCTCCTTCGTCGTCCTCATATGCATCAGCATATCCATCATCGGAGGATAATTTATCCCAATAAGTACTATCAAGGTCAAGGAAACAACTATTGATATCAAAGATAGGGCCAACACTGTCCAGACAGCGATGGACGCATAATGGCTTATCTCCCCCAGCTTTTTCAGATTGTTCTCCTTTTCCGAATCGTCCATGGTACGCGATTACAATTTGACATTAAATGCCTAACGTCTATTTTTTAGGCTGTATCTAGAAAAATTCAGAACATAACGGATATTTAGACCCCGTTTCGACCTCTTCGATGCATTGACCTCTTCATATCGAATCGGGATCGTGTCGCCAATGGATGTTCAAGGAAAGTATATCGCTAGACTGACACGCATCATCTGTGGATCGTCCCGGACGGGGCACCGGATCAAACGATTCCATCGCAATGTTGGGATGGGATGCTCAAAGTGTTGAGATATTTGACAAAATTACCATGATATCATTGGATTTATAATTGATGAATTGCCATCTTGTTGACCGTTTTATTTATATCTGTGTCCTCTCATCTCAGGTTTTATCGCAGAAAGGCACTAATTTTGCATCGATGATCATCTTTTCCTTTACCTCGTCGGTCATCATGAAAAGATGGGTGGCACAACGACAGTCTGAACAACCGAACCCCTTTATGACCGGCACTGCACCACAGCCCTCTGCAATCTTCGCCAGATCACATTCGGGAATGAAATCCGGATATGATATGTATGCCTCCTTATCATCGGATGCCATCGTCAGTCTGTCAATGTGCCAACGTACACCCTTGGTACTGGCTAGATGCCTGCCCACCCTCTGATCAATGCCCCCCATGGCACTGCCGACATAGCAATATTTGCCACGGTCCAAATGGCATGTCCCAAGAGACCCTACCTGTATATCCATGTCCTCAGAGAATGCCATTAACAGTATGTACGTACCTTTGCGGATCATTTCTTCTTGGAATCCTCGTATTGGATCTCCGATACGGTCTTGATGCGTATGAGTATGCTGCTGTCGTTTATCTTGGATGGCGTTATTGTGCATACTTCTCTCAATTTACGGCCATATATTGTCATGTCCCCGATCACAGCGGCATTTTCCTCATAAGGTATCTTTACCCTGAGGCCGTCCATGTGGAGGACGATAGGCGCAGGCCTTAGGCACATATTGACGGGCTCATACTCCTCCAGGATCACCTTTATCTCACCCGGATGCACGAACAGGGGGTCCTCCTCGATGAGCTCCTTCTTATGCTTCAACACGTTCTCCACACTATCGGCGATCTCATCCAGCTTGGCCCTTTCGGCAGGGCTCCTCATCCTCGATGCCTTCCTTCCGACACCTGATACCATGGCATCGCAATATCCATCCAGACCTTCGGTCTCTGGTCCTGAGACAAGGACCACCGGTATCCTGACATCCTTGAAGAGGTCCTTCTTCGCCTCTATGCATTCTTTGAAATTACCAAGGGAGAAGACGGCGGCATCGTATTCCTCTATTATGAGCCTCTCCTCGAGACTTATCTGGGCTGTGGCCTTTCCTCTGCCTCTTGCAAGCCCCATTACGACGGTTATCGCACCGTATCTTCTCAATTCCTCAGCTATGTCGCATATCGGATGGGGCATGTGATGACGGCCCAATGTGGGTCCCACCACCGCTATCTCGGTGCCTGCGAGAGGCACAGGCTTGACCACGCCACCGATATCGATGCATAATGCCTCCACGACCTTAGAATCCTCTTCCGGTATGGACATTGTGACTGTCAGCATCTGTGCGCTCCTCGTCTTCTGCAGGACCACGCCCCCGACATCCTCTATTAGCTCATAGAGCTCATCGGAACGATACACACCTCCATCGTACATCATGACCTTGAACATCAGGCGGCCCCCTTCATCTCATCATGAACCTTCATGCCTTCAGCCAACATGTCCGGTTGGAATATCTCCTCGGTGGCGACCACTGTGACGACTGGACCGTCGATGTAGGTGTGCCTGTTCTTTATCCCTTCTGGCATCGTCCTCCATAATGATCCTACTATGTCCTTCATGGATTCCTCCCCTGAGGATATGACCATCGAATTGACATCATCGCTCTTCGCTCCCATCACATCCATGTCGAAACGCGTCTGCTGCACCACCGACCCCCTGCCGTATCTCTTCCAGAGCTGATTCAGTATCTCCGGGGCATATCTCTCGTCGGTGATCGTTATGTGGACGTTGCGATCCTCAGACCTCACGTTCGCCACATCCCCTATCTTCCTGTTCGTAGGTTCTGAACGCAATCTTATCGAGAATATGAACAAGGGCCTGTGAGGGTCCAGTACCATCTTTGCCTTATCGATCATCTCCGATTTGCCGATGTCCGACATTATCTCCTCGAATAGGACCTTGTATGAATCGGCCCCGAATTGCTCGATACCCTGTACCTCTACATCCATCTGTTTACCTCACAGGAATCCTGAACTCAGCAAAGCCCCGCCGACCGCACCGATGTATTGTGAATGGGGAGGGACAATAGGACGTTCGCCCAATACCTCTCCGACGGCCTTCACGAGACCGGATATGAGGGACGTACCGCCCACCTCTATTATCGGATGCCTGACATCTATCTCCTGCAACTGCTGCTCGTAGACCTGCTCGGCCACGGAATGACATGCCGCGGCCGCCACATCCTCGAAGGACTTTCCCTCTCCGAGGGTCGTGACCAGGTCCTGTATTCCGAAGACCGAACAATAGGAGTTCATCTTCGCATTCCTCCAGTCCCCCTTCTCGGCCAATTTTCCGAGTTCCTCTATCTCTATCTTCAATCTTTTTGCGGTCATCTCGAGGAACCTTCCGGATGCGCCAGCGCATATGCCGCCCATTGTGAAATTGTCTGGAACGCCGTCCCTGACGGTGATCGCCTTGTTATCCATCCCGCCGATATCGAGTATCGTCGCCTCCCCGCGCTGCCTGTCTGCAAGCCAGACAGCTCCCTTGGAATTGACCGTGAGCTCTTCCTGGACAAGTTTAGCATTGTAATACTTGCCGAGCGTGAAACGACCGTATCCTGTAGTGCCCATGGCCTCTATCTGCTTGAATTCGACACCAGCCTCCTTCATAGCGCTCTCCAGGACCTGCTGTGCCGATTTGACGACATCCCCTGATGAGGTCCAATCCTTGCCGATGATCTTGTTGTTCTCCATTATCACGGCCTTTGTGGTACTAGAACCGGAATCCAGACCTGCTGTCAATCCCGTCTGCCTCTCCCTTGCCAGTAGCTCCTTCCTCGTGACCACCGTGACAAGCGCTTCCATCCTCGTCAAAAGCTGTGCGGCCTTGAGCCTCTCTGTGAACGAATACGTGACGACTGGAAGGTTCGTGTTCTCTTGGATGAACCTCCTGAGCTCGTTCCTCACCAGAGCGGCCTCTGCACATCTGAAGCATGTGGTTATGAAGACCGCGTCCGCATCGTATTTCTTGTCCGCGAGCTCCATCGCCCTCGCTATCATCAATTTCAACTGGGGAGACCTTGGATTGAACCCGAAACGATTGACGGCCCCATTTATGTCCTCATAAGAGACATCCGGATACACTATCTTCGCACCAACGGAGCGGGCGGCCTTCTCGATCTCGTACTGGACACTGCTGTATTCGGTTCCACATGAAAGTTGTGCGATCTTTATGGTCATTTCAACCCCTCCAAAAATTCCTTTACCTGCCCCACCACGGTCTCTGCCTCCTCCTCGCTCTTCGGATAATAGACCGTGACCGTGGGTATGCCACGCCTTCTGATGAGGTACTTCACCATCTCGTTGGAACGTTCGCAGCCTACGCACCCGAAGCTGAACGGCGCGTCCACCATTATCACGGCGGCATCCGCCTGCTCTATGAGCGGACCCCAAACTGCCATCCTGCCCCTTATTCCTGAAGGGACCTCGACACCGGCGTATTTCAGCCCTCTGATCACATCATCCAATGTGATGTTCATCGGCGGCATGTCTACCTCCATGTTGTCTATCTTGTTCTGAATGGCCGCCATGGCGGACAGCGGTTCGTGACCGAATCTCTCCACCAGGTCGTATAATATCATGCTGTTGGGGGGATCTATGAATACCTTCATCTGCTCGCCTCGCAAATCTTCTTGAAATCGTCGACCGGAAATTGTTTGTCGTCCTTATGCGCCTTGTAGGGCTTACCTTCGCTCGAGCACTTCAATCCGTGCTCTATCAACGGCAATGCCGCCCATTCGGCCTCCAATTGTGGGAAACCCGGCCTGGTGCCATGCTGTGCGCGGCATCTTCTAGGGTCCCCGCAAGGATATGCCCTGACCTTGGAGAACACCTCGTATGGGTATTTCTCCCTGACCTCCGCGAGTATCTCCCTTACAAGCTTGCTAGGGCCTTCCACAAGACATCCGTAACATGTCTCTTTTACTGTGGCCTCCTTGCCCATGGAATGCACCATGCGCACCAATTGATCCGGTGTGAGCATGGAATCAGGGGATATCATGAACAGCCTTGTCTCTCTTTCCTCGCTCATATCTTCTCCTCCGTTATGTATATGGTCTCCTCTTCCTCGAGTTCTCCCAATCTCTTGACATCGTCGAGGAACCTGCCTATCATATTGGTACCGTACGGCTCTTCTCCCGACGGCCCGTACTCCTTGCTGTCTTGGAGTCTGATGCCCATGAGCCCATGATGGGGCCTGGATTGGTTGGTGACCCCTATGTCTCCCTTCTTGCATTTCTTAAAGGGCTCTTGAGGATAAAGTCCCTTGGCCCTGACCTCATCCCCGTAGAATGTGACCATCGGCATACCTGGGAATGCGAATTGTACTTTCATCATACCTACTGGCTTGTGACTGAGTCCCGTGACCTTCCTGAAATAATGGGCTGTCAGCGGATCGTCCTCGTTTATCGATATCCTGAACACCTTGTCCCTTGTGACACCGAAAGTCTCCACCTCCCCCTTCTCGATGGCCTCCATGGTCATCTCTGGTATCTGTTCAACTATCACTGCATCATCGGATTGGTCTCCTGTCCTCTTCTGCTTTATATTGAACTTAGAAAGGAAATCTTTCCCGCTTCCCTGCGTCATGCCTACCGATAGGATACGCGGGGGTTCCGTGGTCATAGTGACCTTTGCTCCCTTGTCAGCACGTATTATCAACGAGAGCCCCTTGTCCACACGCCCTGCATAGTTGTGCGATGGCGTTACCTGTCTGGTCTCTCTGTAGAATAGGACGTAACCTTCGCCGACTCCTGCGGCCCTTACGGCTACCGTTCCCCTCTCCCTTACAACATGCTTCTCATCGGGTATCTTGACGTCCATGTCGTCCTTGCATCCCAGGAAGCTGCCTGTGCTCTCGCTGACGTTTATGTATCCCTTTGCACCGATTATCAGTATCTGTTCGGACGATGCATGCGAGTGTTCATCTAAAACGACATTTGCGAATGTCTCTATCCTGTAATCCTCTTCCAATGGATATTCCATGTCCTTGGTGATCACCACGTTCTCGCTGCTACTCTCGGACATAACGGGGCGTATCTCGATTATCCCCTCCCCTTCGTTCAAAAGGTTCAGAAGATGCCTTCCCACTGTTATCTTGCCTATCCTTCCAGTGCCTGCGCCGTACGATCTGTAATGGTCCCTTCTCGCAACCATCATGTATGTCGTGTGATTGTCGAATCCGCCCAGAGCGAAGAAGCATTCGAACAGCTTGTACTTGCGCTCTGTCCTGTCCACAGCTATGTCCGTCGGAAATGAACCGAATGCGATTATGTCCTTGGTCACCCACCTGGATGTCGCCCCGGTTATCTCCTTGATCTTGGATTTCCAGAGTTTCGCATCATCGCTGTCATCGAGATGCAGCACCATTACGCCTGACGGCAATACGAGCTCGAAATCGCTTGTCTCTTTGACAAGTTTCTCCGTTGAGAGATGTATTGATACCATTGCATCCTTTGCGTAGACCTCTTTCGAAATGGCATCCTTCAACTTCGCACCAGTCTTCAGGTCCTTCTCTTTGCCGTTGACGATGACCTTCATCTCAAACCCCTCTGTTAGGAAGATGGGCCTGCACCTTGGATACTACCTCGTCCAGTTTTTCCTGCTGACATGTGACCCCTCTGATCACACCTGTGACAATGTCGACGATCTCGCCCTTTGTGTTTATATCCTCATCGGAAGGCATGACCACAGAGGTCTTGACGCCGATGGCGGCGAAATCCTCGTAATCCACGGGACATTGCGATACTATCACCGCGGGTATGTTCACATTCCTAAGAATCAATCTAGCTTTGTATATGATATGGACCCTTACATTCCCCAGATGTATCAATGCGAGCTTGTATTGCTGTATCCTCTCGACCTCTATCGGGTCCAATCCGAAATTCGTCCCTGTCGTGAAATCCGGAGCATCGGATGGCACGCCGCCCCCTGCATTGACTACCAGAACACTGGTGTCTATGCCTTCCTCCCTCAATGCGTATGTTATCTCGCAGACCGGTTTCGTTATGTGCCTTCTACCCGGACCCATGGCGATTACCACCACGTCCTTGCCGCTCTCCGAGATCGTCGCCCTTTGCGCGAGGCCTCCGCCTACGCCGAGCCCCATGGACTCCCTGCACTCAACAAAACTAAGATGCCTTCCTATCTGTTGCTTCACTCGGTTCCACCTTCCGGCTCACTCAGCTCCTCATCCATATCGAACTGCTTGATTATATCTTCTGGCTTTCCGATCGCCATCACTTTGCCGTTTTTCATGAATGCTACGCGGTCGCAACAGTTGAGGACGAAGTCCATATCGTGGCTCACGACCACGAATGTCTCGCCCAATGTCTCTCTTGCCCTTAGCACGGATTTCGCAACTATGACCTTCGTTATGGGGTCCATTGTACCTGTTGGTTCATCCAGGATAACTATGCGGGGCTCCTTGATCAATACCTGTGCGAAAGCTATCCTCTGACATTCGCCTACACTTAGATTGTCAGGATGTGCATATAATGTCTTTTCAATATCCTTTTTCGGGAAACCTACGCTCAAAAGCACCTGTATCGCCTTCATCTTCGCG
Organism: uncultured Candidatus Methanogranum sp.; assembly: GCA_963676045.1. Taxonomy (GTDB): domain Archaea; phylum Thermoplasmatota; class Thermoplasmata; order Methanomassiliicoccales; family Methanomethylophilaceae; genus Methanogranum. Next base: position 1,555,032 of record OY780938.1, on the reverse strand, counting down.
AGTTCTGCAGGCATCTTCATACCAATGCATGTCGAAAGGTTCTGAAGTATGGTATCGAAAGGATACAGTGTATATTCCTGGTGAAGGACACCTATGTATGGCGTGGCCCTTCCTTTGCCTGTGAATCCCTCCTCGGACATATTGACCCAATCGTCACCGATCCTCACCTTGACCGAACCCTTTGTTGCCGGTGACATGCCAGCGATCATCCTGGACGTGGTTGTCTTTCCTGCACCGGATGTTCCAATTATCGCGAATATCTCGTCCTCTTTGATATCAAAGGATATGCCGTCCACAGCCTTCACAACACCTCTGACCACTGAGAAGAAATGCTTCTCCGCGTCCTTCAATTCGATTATGGGTTCACCGACGGCATGCGACTCTCCCTTCTCGAAATGGTACTCTTCCATGAATTTCTCACAGATTGCCCTTGGCTTGCCTTCCTCGACAACATTTCCAGAATCGAGCCATATGGCATAATCCGCCATCTCCTCTATGGCCTCTGGCCAATGAGACGTGAACACCATGCAGATACCTTTATCCCTGACATACTCCACGAGCCTCTTGTGTACCAACTTGGCAGTGTTGGGGTCCAGGGTGCCTGTCGGTTCATCGGCCAGGAAGAAAAGCGGATCCTTCGCCAACTGTCTTGCCATAACGACCCTCTGCTTCTCTCCTCCGGATAGGTCCCTTGCGATATGGGTGGTCCTATGGGTCATATTGACGAACTCCAGCAATTCTATCGCCTTGTCCACGCGCTTTGGTTCATTTTCAGGTATTGCTTCGAGGACATTCTCGACAACCGTCCTATCGCCGAACAGGGAAAAGGTCCTCTGCAACATTATTGAGATGCGCCCCTTGATCTCCTGCCTTAACGGATCGAACTCCTTCAATGACCAATAATCTACCTTTTGGGTCTTCGTCTCGGACCCGCACTTCGTACATTTGACCCCGGGATACGGAAGGTCCACATTACCACATTTGGGACAAACATTGACGTTATATAGGACACGCCCAGAATCTGGCTTATACTCCTCTGTTCCCCTTAACATGTATATCAATACACTCTTTCCAGCGGCACTCTTGCCTATCAGACCAAGAATGGAACTGGTCGTGATCGTTGCACTTACATTGTTAAGAACTGTCCTACCATCGAATTTCTTTGTAACATTCTCTATTGTTAGAAGATCGACCGTCTTTACCATGGAGCGTGTGAGCCTTTACTAACATATAAAACAATAGGAATATCACGTAAAGACCTACTTAACAGTGGTTAAATACTATGAAAAATGTAACTTGATTTTTGTACATAAGATTGTATATCTCCCATTAATTTTATATGGATGGATGAAATGTTCATCCATATGACTTTGCAACACGGCCCGAGACTCGGTGGACCGATACCGAAATTCAGGGACTACCACATTTGGAAGACCCTTTACTGCCTCAACGAGAGCAGCCCCATAGGGAGAAAGAAACTAGCCAGCATGCTGAATATTGGAGAGGGCAGCACCAGGACCATACTCAACCTGCTTCAAGACAATGGATTGATCGTCATCAATAAGAACGGCGTCATGATGACACCGGAAGGCAGAACATGTTGGAATTCGGCATACATGGAGATGCAGACCATCGACATGGGAGAATTGACCATCGGGAAGGCGGACTGCGTGATCCGCATACCAGGGATGGCATCGAAGGTGAAATATGGATGCGAGGAAAGGGACAATGCGATAAAGGCAGGCGCCATCGGAGCCACCACTCTCATCTGCAGCGAAGGCACCATAATATTCCCTGGGTCCGAATATCGCGTGGACCCTAAGATTGAATCCAAGATAAAAGAGAGATTCATAATCAAGAACGACGACGTCATAATAATCGGGACCGCTGACGAATACAAGAGCGCCGAGGTCGGAGCGGTCACCTCGGGTCTGGAACTCATCGGCGGGCTTCACATAAATCGTGACCTGGAAGGAGTCCTTACAGAAAGGAGCACCAGCAATGAACTGCTATCGTTGGCGTTCGCTATACACGATCTCGTTGGAGGGCTCCCAGTCTGTGCCAAGAGCAGGGACAACCTAGGCATTAGGATAGAATCAGGAATGGTCATAGATAATGCGTATACAGGTGCCGTACTAGAAGAGGTCATAAATGTCGGGACTACGATACGTAAGATCGCTACATCAGGACCGTACAAAGGGATCAAGGTCATCGTCACACCGATAGAACTAGACAACAAGGTCATAGCTGCAATCGGCGTGGTCGATATAAGGTCAATGGCCGGTGTCAACAACCTGATACGCTTGAGAAGTGATGAATGATGGATGGAACATGTAAAGTTACAGTCGAACCCGGTGTCTGCAAGATGAAGACGACCATAGTTGCCAAGATGGATGATGACATGAACGTCGCATTCGAGATACACAGCGATTGCAAGAGCGTCATGAAATTCGCAGAGAAATTACAACCGGTATCTCCTTACAGCGAGGTCGGAAACCACTTCTTTGATTCGGAGATCTACAAAGCTGCTAACGGCACCATAGCCCACCTAGCATGTCCTGTACCATGCGCCGTAGTCAAGGCACTAGAGGTCGCTGGCGGACTTGGACTAAAAAAGAATGTGACATTGACGATCGAATGATCTGACTGCTACGTTAGATGTTTATATCAATGAACGGATTCGTACATCCATGACAGAGGAAATCGTAGACAAACCGCTAGAGATAGTACGGAAACTACGTGGTGTTATCCACGCATTCTATCTTGATAATACCATACTTCAGAGAATGCGTGAAGAGGAAGCAAAGGTACGCGCGGCTGGTGACATCACTGTCAACAACCAAGGCTTCAGTGAAGCATTGGAACGCGAGTCCGTGATATGTATCATCAAGGATCCGAGATTCAGACCCCCGCCGGAACCTACCGTGGTGCTATTCTCCGGAGAGGGGGAAGTCATGGGTGTGGAAGTATTCCCATGGACAGCAAAGGAATACATGAACAGGGACGATGTTGTCTGGCTTTCCGATGCTTTCGTTCTGTTCCCAAAGACAAGGGTCAACGGCGGAGAGCATTTCGTCATGCCCCCTGTATCTTTTCCAGAACTCAACGAGAGCAATGGATGCAAAGATGTGATCTCTTGCAGTCCTGCCCCTACATGCGACCTTATGATGAGGAAATACATGAAATACGAAGACGATGCCAAGCTTGCATCGGTATTGATCGGATTTAACAGAATAAAATCTTGAACTGATGGCATGGGCCAATGCCCGTGCCATAATTTATTAACAATCGATAATATTATCCGCCACCATGCTACAACTAGATCGCTGTCCAAAATATTCTCCAAAGACGGGCATCAGGATAGTACCTCCAGAAGAGACCATCCAGAGGGTGCTCCCCGCACTTCCAAAGGCAGGGATGAAACAACCTGAGGACATCACCGCTACCGATAACATAGGCATACCTGTATACTCGATCGGAAGACCAGAAGCACCTGCTGGAAAATATTACAATGGAAAGGGCCCCACGAAGGAACAGGCCCTTGCATCGGGACTTATGGAAGCTATGGAAAGATACAGCGCAGAACTTCGCGATACAGACGAAATAGTGTATGGAACGTATGAACAAGCGAAGGAAACAGGATTGACCATTGATCCAAAGGACATGATCCTACCGATCAACATCCTAAATTACTATTATGATTCGGAGATAGCCTGGGTGGAAGGATATGAACTTTTCAGAGGATGCCCTGTATGGGTCCCTGCATGTGCGGTATTCTACCCATACTATAGCGATGCCGATCTTCAACTTTTCAAATATCATACGAACGGAATAGCCGCTGGCAATACCATAGAGGAAGCAATATTGCATTCATTGCTGGAATTGATCGAAAGGGATGCTTGGTCCATTGCAGAAGACAAGAACATAGCCAATGCAGATATCATCGTGGATGATGATTCTGTACCTGGCCAACTATTGAGGAAATTCGAGGAAGCAGGGGTCAAGATATATCTGAAGGACCTGACAAATGATATTGGAATACCTACAATAGGTGCTGCTGCGGATGATGTACAGACCAAAGACCCCGAGATGCTAACGATAGGAGTAGGTACACATCTTGATCCCCAGATAGCATGTGTGCGTGCGATAACAGAAGTTGCACAAAGCAGGACCACGCATAAACATGGGATGAAGATAAATGCGCAATTGCAAAAGACTGCCGTTGAACTGGGATATGATAAGATCAAACAACTCAACGGTGTTTGGTATCATGACCTTGATAAAAAGGTCAGACTTGAGGATATCCCCAATCTAGCGACCCCCTATGTATTGGATGACATCGAGGTCGTCCTTGATAGATTGATGGTCAATGGGTTCGATATGGTTGCCATCGTGGACCTTACAAGGGAAGATGTGAACATACCTTGTGTAAGGGCGGTCGTACCTGGATTGGAAGTCACTACCATGGACCCGGACCGCGTTGGTTCAAGACTCAATGGAACATGGAAACAAATGCACAAAAATTGAGGTCGTCTGAAATCTCGATTTCGATTTGTCGGATCGATCTGAAAATCCACCGATCCCATTACAACGATTTATCTTAGAACAAGTGTTTTGCCCCTCCTTTCGGAGGGGCTGGAATTGGATTCCTAAAGGGTTTGTTCATCCTCCGCCAGACGGCGTGAAGTCGGATATGTCCACTTCTCTTTCCATTTGATCGGAATCTTGAGGTGAACTTCCTGTCTTCCTGTAGTCTTCGGAGGATTTCTCACGCTCTTTGAAGGAAACGACCTTGTATTCCGATATGTCGGCTGGTACAAGATACGAAGCATCGTAATAGAGGTTCGTGAAATCCAGTTTGACCCAGATCCTCCCGTCCCTCTCTCTTATCTCCGTTACTTTCCCTACCGTCGATGTCGGCATGTACTTCAGTACGTCTCCTTCCATCATAGGTTTCAACCTTTGATGACGGCGGATCTCTCACCGGCTGGGACGAACTCTCTGAGTCCTCCACGTCCGATCTCTTTTGTGACGTTGGCGAAGTCGAAGACTAGGCTTGGGTCAGCAAATGCGACACGGATGAGTGGGTTGGCTGTGAATGCGTCTCCGCGGGCAACATGTGCTGCCTTGGGGATACCGGAGTATCCGGAGAGGTGACCGACGTTCATTGCGTAGTTGGGGTAGTTTGGTCCCCTGAGCTCCATTGGCAGACCCTCATCGGACCTGTAGCTGAAGGAGTTGGATGAACCGCACTGGTCCTGCAGATCGTATCCGTAGAATCCGAGCCTTCCGGTCCTCTCCTTGTGCTGTAGCATTGAGAGGTACCAGCAGTTCAGACCACAGTCGGCAACACCGGTTGCCATTGCACCTGCGATACCTGAGGATGCTGCTGCGACGGTTGCCCTCTGGGATCCACCGAAGTGTGTCTCCATGGCGGCTGGATATCTCTCGTACATCTCGAGTGCGTATGAGTTGATCTCATCGCCGAGCTGAAGGAGCTTGTCCATGTTGTCGGGCTTCATTCCACAGAATCCGCCGTACCTGTCCTTTATTGTGTCGATTGCGTGGTAGACGTAATCCTCAAGGATGTTATCGGTGTATGCTGCTGTTGCGTACTGTGTGAATCCTACTCCACCGGACATGTATCCACCGAGGTATATCTGGTCGAATACTGCTGCACCGAGACCGACTGTCTCAAGTACTGCGCGTCCAGGGTCGTCAGGGTATACACGGTCGGACTGACACATGTCTGCGAAGAATCCGAATGGTATTCCTCCGGGTTCGTTGGGTCCTCTGACACGCCTTGCAGGCATCATTGTTCCCATGTTGATAGACTGGTGCTTTGCGGCGTAGGCGAAATCAGCGATTGCGGCCTCTCCTGCTGCGAGCTTGTATGAGGAGATGAATGCCATCGAGATCTGCATTGCTGCATGTCTTGATACTGTTCCTCCATCCATGAGCCTTCCAACGATGGTTGGTACACGGACTGCCTGCATGAGGGTCTTTCCGATTGCCTTCTTCAACTGCTCTGCCTGGTTCTTGGGGAAGAGCTTGTTTATGTTGATTACAAACCTTGGGTCGATCTCATCGATGAGTTCGTCATCTCCGGAATAGACCTTGACGTATGAATCCCAAACGAGAGCGGGGTTGATCTCAGCCATGTGCTCCTGAACGACTGCTCCTCCAGGCATTGTGTGGTTGACTGTCTCGAGGTATGCGTTGATTGTCTCAGGCGTTACCTCTTTTCCAAGCCTCTTCTCGATTGTGTGGTGAGGGGAGTCAAGTCCTACGAGGACGGTTCTCCTGATATCGTCCCATGCCTGCTGGATCGCACAGTTGTTGACACAGTGGAGGTCATCTGCCTCTACGTAGATGTCTGTGTGGGAAAGCTGGTATGGCATCCAGGATCTCTGTCCGAGTGGGACACCGATGTCCCTGTTCATCATTGGGATGCCACGCTTTTTGGCGATGGCATCAGCCGACTTCTGGAACTCGACCTTGCTCTTCGACTGTTTCCAGCCTCCGTAGCAGTAGTACTTTGTCTCCATGTCAGTTGGGTCTTCTTTGAATTTTTTCTTCATTGAATCCATGAAGAGTTTCTGATCTTTCTTTGCTGCCATGTTTACTCACCTTTTACATCGAAGGGCCTGTAACCGCCGAGTGTCCTCAGGAGGTGTATCCTGAGTCCGTATTTGGTGACCTCTTTGTCGTCCCTCATGTCTACGCCGTCTGCCCTGAAGATTGTTGTTCTCTTCTTCAGGTCGCTCATGGATGCTGGCTTTCCAACATAGATCTTCCTGTCGAGAGGCAATGCAACCTGGTCCTTCACGTAGACGACCTCTTTCTTTGCATCATCCCAGACATATCTCTGCCATCCGTCGAACATCAGGCCGTGCTCATCGAGGCGGCATGCGTGTCCGTGAACGGTAGCTCCCCTGATACCTGTAAGGGCGGGGTCGAATGTCTCGTTGTCGATCATTTCTTTGGCGAGGACCTCGAGGTCTCTCTCCCTCATCTCAATGATCTGTCTTCCGGAAAGTGTTCCGGTGTCGATTCCTCTGTATCTGGAAAGATACATCCATGCTCTCTGGTAGGGCGAGATGGGTGCGAAATAGACGGAGTCGGTGAACTGGATGTACCTTATACGGTCTCCGTGTTTTGCTCCCTCTATTGGTGCGACGAGTTTCCTGATTGGACATGCTGGTTCCTTGCCTTCCTCTATTGGGGGGTGCATGGACTTGTAGTCCTCTCCGGGGTTCCTGTGTCCCATAAGCCTTACGACATCATCCATTGAGACGTCACGGAGCTTCTTGAGTTTGACCTTTGGATCCATGTATCTCCTTCTGTTTTTAGCAGGGGAGGTGGTTCCAGGGTAGAACTGTCTTTTATATGCTGCCATATTAATCACCTATAATCTGTAAGCGAATCTCTGAATTTCATGTATCTGCCGACATTCAATGAATAGCCGAATTGCAAAAGCGGATCTACCGCTTTCTTGATCTTTTCGACTGCAGAATCCAATTGCTCTTCATCCTCGACAGCCAACTCAATATAGAATGCACCTACCAAATAGCGGATCTCCACATCACGTCCAGCGACTTTTATTATTTTGCGCTCGGTGTGATTGTTCTCGATGCCTTTGTTGGGTCCACTGTTGATCGTCCTTGGAAGACTCTCGCCAGTCATATTGATCTGCCTTATGCATTCGATACCATCGAGTGCGTTAAGGACCTTTTCGGTTGTCTCGACGCTTAAGAGACGATTTGAAAATACCTCTACCTCTGGTAAAGGTACTCCTGCGTATTCTGCTGCCGGCTTAGACATGTGCTCAGACCTTCTTCGCAATCTTCTTTGCCTCTGCACCTACGAACTGCATAGGTGAGTTGAATTCTTTCATGTCACCGAAGACTTCTTTGAAAGCTCCGGATGTTGCCTCAGCAGAGAACGTCTGTGTTCCGCCGTCCAGACAGTTTGCTGCTGTGACGGAGGGTATGAGTGTTCCCTTTGCATGTCTTGTAACGACGTGGTTTCCGTGGAAGAGACCAGGTCCTCCTCCTCCATAAATGGAGTGAGAGAAGAAAGACATACCGACACCGACTCCTTCCGCGCGTCCGTAATCGACACCTGGAAGTCCGGTCTCGTGCTCGAGAAGATCGTTGTAGTAAAGGACCGATCCAGGTACACCCTGTGCTGCCCTTGCTGCTCCGGTGTTGACCATGACCGCTGCGGTCTGTCCGACTGCTGCGTATGCGTTCCAGAGTGGGAGATCGTCCGTTGTGTAGATCTTGTATCCAGAGGGTAATTCCTCTTTTACGCGGATGACTTTGTCCTCGATTGCCTGTGCAACGATGGACTCTACGACGGTACCGATTGTTCCTGTCTTTCCGTTCTTCTTCACGATCGAGTACAAGATGTTGTTAGCATTGAGTCCCTGGTATGCGAGTGTGAGGAGGTGTCCTCTCTCGAATGGTCCAATTGCGTCTCCCATCTCATATGCTGCACATGTCTCGAATATCGAGGAGAGTGCAGATCCCTGCATTGCATTCCTGTTGACCAATGCAACGACGTGGTTCGCCATGATGTTCCTGAGTGCAAAACCTGCTCCCTCATTGTTCTGGGGGATCTCAAGGATACTCTTTACATTTGCACCATCGAATCCGACTGTCTGTGGGTATCTTCCCCAGACTGCACCTTTGACCATGTTGGCCTTGTACATTGGGATCTTGAAGATGTCGATGATTGCCTCGGTTGTCGCTGCTGCAACTGCTGTGAATCCAGTTGTGTACTCCACACCTGCTTCATCCCTTGACACAGGTATAATTGCGATGATACTCTTACCCTCTCCTTTTACGGTGACGATTGTATCATCGTTCTCTGTTACTTGGATCATGCTCTTTATTGCACTTGCAACCTTGTTCGCATTCTTGACCAATTCTATGTCGATCTCTTTACCTTTGATGTATGCGCCAGCCATTGCACCGGTCTTGAGGGATTTCTCAATTCCAGCAAGGTTGACTGCTACAGTTCTCTTGGTTAGAGATGCGATCTTCTTGATCGCGTTGTTGCGCAATGGACTGATGGCTTCCAACGGTACATCTTTAGCGATGCGTTTTCCGTAGTCGTCATACAGATCGATTACGTCCTTGTATTTTGGCATTTCATACCTCCTTTTTCAATAATTTACGGAAAATAGGGGTTTTCCGTGTTCCCCTTGCAGAAAAGAGGTATACATCTTCATTATAAAAACCATCCTAAAAGTGACAAGTTTTTTAAAAAATGCCCTTTTTTCAATTTCAAATTTATTGCCAGAAAAATACTGAGCTGATGACTGCTCCCCTGTACCTATTATTTAATGATTCCTAATAGTAATAAGAAAATAAAAATCGACGCATAATTAAAGCGTCAATTTTATTGATTATTGAATAATTTTGCATAAAGTGGGATCACGTGCGCTTTGCCTTTGTCATCACGCCATTTCCATATTTCTCAAGGTGCGCTACATATCCCGGAATCGAGGAAAATGGTATGCCGCATGCCAACTCATCTGCCTTCATATCGGTCTTCTTCCTACATCCAAAACATCCCAATGAGACGTTTGCACTGCCTGTCACCATAGGGACCGAAGTGATGTCCTCGCATGCGCATTGGAAAGGCGATGTGCTGAATGTGGCACGCCCTCCTTTCTCTGCAGTCAGCAACGGAACAATCCAATATACTCTCTCGGGGATATCTATCAATATCACCACATCCGGCTCGAAATCCGCTTTCGAGAGAGGACATACGACCTCGCCGACGCATGCCTTTGGAAGCATGCGGTCCGATATCATCTTGGCCGCTGCAGCAGAAGAATCGTGTATACCCATGCCAGCATGGAACTCGCCTGATGCGACTTTCTCGGGAGTGTCGATCATATTCAGTGCGGATGCCCCCACGTGACATCCCTGTTTGTCGAGTGGCATGCAAAGGCATGCTCCATCCTTTGCTTTGAAAACTGCCTGACAATGACTCATCTGTTCATCTGGTAACTTGCAACATGCAGGGTACTGTCCTTTAGCATCTATCAACTTGACAGCTATCGGCTCATATCTGAGCCCCAGGATCTTCTTCATCTTTTCGGCATACTCTGCATTCGTTTGCAAAATCCGTGACATGAATATAGGTATGTTAATAAGATTACAAAAAACCTTCCGGGCCAATGATGGCCCGGAAGTAAGGCGTTTGTTGAATTGTTTTTATTTCAGCTTAGTGGTGGTAGCCTTTTATCGCATCGACCATTGCTTTCATGTTCGCATCTGATGTAGCGACTGCGATACCGCAACCAGAGGATATGACGTTGAATCCTGCCTTCGCGGAGTGGATCGCTGCTGCCTTGACCTCTTCAGGTGTTCCCTGGAAGAGAGGCCTGACGGATCCTACGTTTCCAACCATTGCGACCTTTCCTGCGACCTTCTCCATTGCCTTGAATGGGTCGACCTTCTCCTCAACTGAGAGTCCGGTGACACCTGATGCGGCCATCTGGTCGAGTATGGGGTATGTGTCTCCGCATATGTGGAGGACGGTCATTCCCTTACATTTCGCAAGGCTGTGCTTGACTGCCTTTCCTGCTGCCTCTTCGAACATGTCGGGTGCGAGCATGTCGGTAGATGCGGATGGTTCAGAGCACTGAACTACATCTGCGCCTGCATCTAAGAGTGCCTGGGTGTATGCCTTCACTATTGGTGTGGTGGCATCTACCCATTTATCGACCTCTTCTGGTGCCATCATCATTCCGAAAACGAGGTTCTCGGTGCTGACAAGGTGTCCTGCAAGTGTGAATGGTCCGGTGTTTCCTGCAACTATTGCGTACTCCTTTCCATGTGTTTTCTTGAGGATAGAAACTGCATCCTGGACGACCTTTACCCTACCCTCTTTCACGAATGTGTGGGGATCCATAAGGGACTTGGGGTCATCATACTCGCCCATCATTGGGTCGAATTTGAATGGGTGTGCTTTTAGCATTGGTGCTGCGTCCTTCTTATCTACCTGGACCTTGCATCCGAGCCTCTCGGCCTCTGCTGTAAGGCAGAAGGAAGCCCTGACCGCCTCGTATCCAAAGAGGTCAGCCTGTGCTGCTGCGAGTTTTGCCATGAGCTCTGCGTTCTTGTGGGCCTCAGGCCATGCTGCTCCGACTTTATCCATCTGTCCCAATGTTGCGGACTGGGTGAAAATGGCCACTGCTGGCCTGTCGAGCTTCTCTTTATTCATTGCTGCGATTACTCTGTCTCTTGGAGTCATTGACATGATGATTTCTCCTAAGTGTCGTGAATAGCATCATATTATAAAAAGGGTGACCGTAAAAGAACATTTATAAAAAAAAGCATATTCGAGATGCCTCATAATTCTATCTCCATGACCTCTCTCAACTTGCCCATGGGGATCAATCCTACATCCGATACCCCGTATATCTCGGCACTGGCTATATCGCATTTCTTCAGTGCATCGGCCATTATGCATTCTGGATCGAGCGATAGGTCGTTACCTGATGAAAATGGACTGAACGGCGGCAATACTATGACCCCTTCCTTCCTTGCATATACGAAACATTGCATCTTGACCCCCCCTGTCATAAGGCCAGGTATCCTGACGGATGGATGCTCGTGACCTATTATCACAGGCCTCTTGCCTGAATCCACATGACCATGCTCCAACCTGAATCCTGCGATATCCACATAATCCACTGCCAGCATCCCAAGACTTGACAGGGTGTTCTGTATGAAATTATCGTGATTGCCCTTGACCACGATGGTCTCCGAAGCCTCTGACAGGAGTTCCAATATCGTTATGACCTCTTGCCTGGCCTCGTATTTGGACCTGCGAAAATCGTGTTTTATATCACCTAGGAGCACCACGCGTTTAGGTTCATATTTCGAGAGTATCGTGTTGAGCCCCCTGCGAATGGATTCTGTATTCATCCTTGGTAGGTACATGCCCTCATCTTCCATCGCCTTTTCATATCCCAGGTGGAGGTCCCCTAGGACCGCGGTAGGTCCATCATCCTCCAGGATCAGACATCTGTCATTCGTTATCCTTACACCGGGCAATATGCTAACAGAATCCATGAACCATGAGAACACGAACTAAGATTTATCTTCTCTGAAAAGTATTTTGAGTCAGTGACCGATCACTGTTGTGAGATGCATCTATGGATTGGCCCGACAGACTTTCGGATAAACTCGTTGCGGACCTCGATAAGACCGCGAAAGCTGTCAAGAAAGCAAGGTCTGCAATCATCGTAACACACATCGATGCGGATGGGATAGCTGCCGGATCCATTGCCTCCATCACACTAGAACGTCTCGGGATTCCGCATTCCATCAGATTCGAGAAGAAGATCACTGCCGATACGATCGCAAGCATCAACGATAGCACCTCGGACCTCATATGGATATCGGACCTGGGCAGCGGATATCTTTCTGAATTCAAAAGATCCAACATAGTGATCACCGACCATCACGTTCCCGATCCAAAATTCAGAAGGGAACAAACATCTATCGAGGATTTCATAGAGATATACCATCTTAATCCACATAATTATGGCCTCAACGGATCGTATGAGGTCTGCGGGACCGGAATGACATATCTGCTCTCACGTGCGATAGACAAACGCAACAAGGACCTCGCATATCTTGGTGTCATCGGAGCGATAGGTGACTTCCAGGACAATTTTGAATCGAAATTGGTAAGCTACAATCGTATCATTCTGAAAGATGCCATGGATAACGGGGATGTCATCATGGAAGAGGACCTGAGATTCTTTGGTAAGGAGACCAGGCCATTGGTACAATTCTTACAGTACAGCAATGACCCCAACATACCTGGGATATCCGACAACAAGGATGGATGCTCAAAATTCTATTCTGACCTGCATATCCCGCTTAAAAGTGGCCCTGCTTGGAGAACATGGAACGACCTATCCAATAATGAGAAATGCAGAGTGAGGGATGCTTTGATCTCTAAGATACATGACCCTGAGATGAAAAAACGTCTTTACGGGGAGGTGTACATCCTTCCGAATTATGAATCCCACATAGGACTTAGGGATTCAAAGGAGTATTCCACCATATTGAACTCCTGCGGCAGATACGACGATGCTGATACGGGAATGAGGATCTGCAAGGGAGACCTTACTGCCATTGAGGACGCCGAAAGGAACCGTAACGACCATAGGCGCAACATATCCACCGCGATATGCTATATCAAGGAGAATCATCTGATCAGGGAACGCAGATTCATACAGTACTTCGATTCCGGTTCCGAGATACGGGAGACCGTGGTAGGGATCGTCGCAGGCATGCTGCTCAACTCCGGGGATGCTAAACAAGAATTGCCTATAATCGCCTTTGCAGATTCGGACGATGGCGTTAAGGTCTCAGCGAGGACGACCCATGCATTGACCGAAAGGGGACTGGACCTTTCCTTCGTGATGAAAAAAGCATCTGAGATGGTGGGCGGATACGGTGGAGGCCACAATATCGCTGCGGGAGCCACCATCCCCGAGGATAAGAAAGAGGCCTTCCTCGATATTGTGGAAGACCTCGTTTCAGCACAGATCATCTGAGCAGCGTGTAAAGTACTGCCTTTTGAGCGTGAAGCCTGTTCTCTGCCTGATCGAAGACCACGCTCTGAGGCCCATCCATGACCTCGGCGGTTATCTCCTGCCCCCTATGTGCCGGCAGACAATGCATGACTATGCAATCTGGCTTGGCTATGGACAAAAGCTCTTCGTTTATCTGGTACATGTGGAATAGTTTGACCGCCTTCTCCACGGGCGTGTCATCGCCCATGGACACCCACGTATCGGTGTAGAGTATGTCTGCATCCTTGCAGGCATCCCTGGGGTCATGGGAGGCGATTATCCTGCTGCCGTTGGAATCCGCTATGCGGGATGCGTTGAGCATTATCTCCGCATTGGGCATCCTGGTGGCTGGACAGCAAGCTATCATATCCAAACCCATTATCGCGGATGAATACAGCAGAGAATTGCATACATTGTTGCCATCCCCGAGATACACCAGCTTCTTACCGCGGAATGAACCTTTCTTCTCCTTTATGGTGACCATGTCCGCAAGTGCCTGACATGGGTGCTCGAGGTTGTCCAGGCCGCTGATCACAGGGACAGTGGAATTCTCCCCGATCTTATCCATCATCTTGTAATCATAGGCACGGTACATTATACCGTGAACGAAACGGCTCATGACCTTCGCTGTGTCCTCGACGGTCTCGCCATGGCCCATCTGCATCTTGGACACGTCTATGTACAATGCGTGCCCTCCTAACTCGGTTATCGCCACATCGAATGAGATCCTTGTCCTTGTACTCGGTTTCTCGAACATCATAGCAAGAGTCTTGCCTTCCAATGGAGCGCCGTGTCTTCCACGTTCTCCTTTGAGTTTGATGGCTAAATCTACTAGATTGGGCCATTCTTCCTTCATATCGAGTACTGAAATAAGGTCTCTTTTTGCCATGAACAAGAGAACATCTAACAAATTAATATAGTCATATGTCCCTTTTTGACAATATTATCCGGCTCTTGTCCATACCCTAACAGAAAGACCGATAATTCAGAGATGCTATCAATGAAACCGATAAAAGGTAATTCCGTGGATTTCGAGGTTCCCTTCCTGGCAGTCAAGGACCTTGAGACCTCGAAGAAATTCTATACGTATCTTTTCGATCAGAACATCACAATAGACCTTGGAGACAATGTTACATTCGATGGAGGTTTCACCATAAAGGAAGGTTTCAAAGAGCTTATGGATCTTTCCATGGATTTCGTCCGTTTCGGAACAAGCGACTCTGATCTGTGTTTCGAGACAGATGACCTAGATGGATTCCTGAAAAGGATAGAGTCCTATGGTGATGTCGAGATAATACACATCATGAAAACCCACGAATGGGGCCAGAGGATCGTAAGACTGTATGACCCCGACAAGCACATAATAGAAGTGGATGAGGAGATATCCGTGGTTGCCAGAAGGATATACGTTAATTGCAATTCGGTCGAAGAGACCGCCAAGATCATGGACTTGTCGATGGAAGTCATAATAAGATGGGTCAAAGACCAAACATGAACGATACGTGACATCGAATGATGCAGTTCCCATTGGCAAACATTTATTAATGGTAATATAATCAGCGACTTAACGTATGGCCCGAGTAGGGTAGCTTGGTTATCCTAGGGGACTGTGGATCCCTTGACTCGTGTTCAAATCTCGGCTCGGGCCCCACCTTATAACTTTTAAATGCAATATACGAGTGATTTCAATGGCATGGAACGGTAAACTCAACAAGATCGACGATAACAGATGGGAGATCCCAATGGACTATGCTCCAGGTATGAGGACCAACGCCATCATTTATGCCAATGAATCGATGATGGAGCATATACGCAGCGATAATGCACCGCAACAGGCTGCGAACGTCGCCTGCCTCCCTGGCATCGTAGGAAGCTCGATGGCCATGCCCGACATTCACTGGGGATACGGCTTCCCAATAGGCGGTGTCGCAGCTGTAGATGCGGACAATGGGTCCATCTCTCCTGGCGGCATAGGCTTCGACATAAACTGCGGCGTGCGCCTGATAAAGACGGACCTGACTATGGAAGACATAGGCGGGAAGGTAAACTTATTGGTCGACGAACTCTACAAGAACATACCATCTGGCCTTGGATCGAAGGGATTGACGAAGATAGGTAGCAAAGAGATCGATGAGATACTCATGAACGGGTCTAGATGGGCAATCGAGAATGGATACGGCTGGGAAAGAGACCTTGATGTGACCGAGGAGATGGGCCACATGCTTGATGCGGACCCATCTAAAGTGAGCGACAAGGCCCGCAAGAGAGGAATTCCACAACTCGGGTCCCTTGGATCCGGGAACCATTTCCTGGAATTAGATATCGTGGACGATATTTTCGATGAGCACACCGCCAAGATATTCGGTCTGAAAAAAGGGACCGTCACGATCACGGTCCATTGCGGGTCCAGAGGATGCGGGCATCAGATCGCAACAGACTATCTGCAAGAGATGGAACAATATGTGAGAAAGAATTCCATAGACCTTCCGGACAGACAACTCGCATGCGCACCATTGGATTCCAATCTTGGTGACGACTACTACAGGGCCATGTGCTGCGGAGCGAACTATGCCTGGGCGAACAGACAGATGATAACCCACTGGGCAAGGGAATCCTTCGAAAAGATATTGGGAGATTCCGCAGAGGACATGGGCATGGACGTCGTATATGACGTCGCACACAACATAGCCAAGAAGGAAAGGCATTCGGTGGATAAACACACAGACGAGGTGTTGGTCCACAGAAAGGGATCGACACGTGCATTCGCCTCCGGAAGGAAGGAGATAACTATGAAATACCGCGATGTCGGACAACCTGTCATAATACCGGGGGACATGCTCGTAGGCACATATGTCCTAGTGGGAAAACAGGGGGCCATGAGAGACACGTTCGGTTCCACATGCCATGGGGCAGGAAGACAGATGTCGCGTAAGGCCGCCATGGAGAACATGGATGCCAAATTCGTAAAGAATGAGATGGCCTCCAACAACATCTACCTGCGGAACGGTTCCGATGAGGGCCTTCTTGAAGAGGCTCCAGGAGCATACAAGGACGTTGATGAGGTCATAAAGGTCGTCTGTGACGCTGGACTTACCGGCAAGGTCGCCAAACTCACCCCTATCGGCGTTGTCAAAGGTTGAGGACCTTGCGTGTGGCCTTCTCCACCTTCTCGACGTGCTCCCTTGAAGCGGCGACCATAAGCTTCCATCCGAAGGGGTCCCTTGACTGCAATCCTTTGGCTATAGGCGAGAATCTTGTTATGGACCTGGCCTTGCCACTGGGATCCAATATCGTCACATCGGTCTTCCCGATCTTGACCTCGGACAATATCGTAGAACGCGACGGCATGTCCAATGCCATTTCGGTTATGTCTACCTCTGCCTTGTCCGCGATATCCTGTTCCAATTCTTTCCTGGCATGATATGAGGAATATTGCGCCAATGTCGCCACCGCCTCCTCATCCACCTCTTCGTTGTACAGCGTTATGGCGGATTTGTAAAGATTGCGAGAAAGGACAGAACGCATAAGATATGACGACCTGCCGCCGCCATCGATCAAAGCATTCGTCAGATCGGCATCATCCCATGTATGTATCTCCTCGATATCGATATCCGAACACTCGACCGCCTTGATCAGCATCTGTTTGATTATCCTGACGGTCACATGGTAGTATACTGCGGAATACATCAGAGAACGGGATACCATCAACCCCTCTGCAGACACCAATCCGCCCCTGTCCACCACGATCCTGTCGTTATACACCTTGATCGTGTTCAATATGCGCTCTACGTCGATCGAACCCCATGTGACGCCGGTGTAGTGGGCATCCCTCATAAGGTAATCCATCTGGTCCGCATCTATAGGGCCGTGTATTATCTGATGCACATAATCCCCGGATGGGAAATACGACCGCTTATCGACGAAATCATCGCTGACCTTTGATGTCGGATATTCTATGAGGTCGCATACCCTCTTCGGGTCTATCCCCGAATCACTCAAAATCTCCCCTATTGAACAGACACCAGAGAACATATCCGCATCCCTCTCGCGGTATGTCCTGACATCACCCATTATCAGCCTTCTGGCCATATCCATGTGATCCATTCCTGTCCTTTCGTATATCATCTCTTCCAATGTATGGGAGAACGGAGGATGGCAGACATCGTGGAGAAGGCCTGCCGCCATCACCGCGCGCTTATCCTCATCGGAAAGGCCAAGTGATTCAGCCATGCGTTCAGAAAGACGATATGTGCCCAGACAATGCTCGAATCTCGTATGATTTGCACCAGGGAAGACCATGTAGCCCATATCCAATTGCTTCACATAGCGAAGCCTCTGCATCTCATGCCTATCCAATATGTCCAAGTATACCCCACCGATCTTTATGCTTCCATGTATGGGGTCGAATATCGTCTTCTGGTCCTTTGACGTGATATCAACTCCTGTGGGAAAGACGCGTCTTATCGATCGGCATACCGTTCCCACTGAGTATCTGTATCCTGTCGGAGGCCTCCATGAATGAACCGCTGATATCAGCGGCCACCTTCACGAATTCCCTCACCATCTGCTTTTTCTGATCGTCGCCGTCAGCAAAACGTGAGAAATCCATTATCACCACGTTACCTCTATATGCCATGTCGATCAGGACCTTCAGGTCCCCGTATGATGCGACATCCACCATCTTGATGTGGGCATCTGTGGATGACTTTGCACCCAATGGGTAGTTGTTCAGGTCCACGAAGACCTTCTTCTCATCTTTGACCGTCTCTTTAGTCTTCATCTCATTCCCCTGTCTTCCAAAGTTTGTCACCCACATAATGGAGAGACTTTATCGCCTTACCGCTTTTCTTGGCCTTCAATTCCTCTCCTGAACGTTCCGATATGCCTATGGCCAGAGGCACTAGGTTCTTGACATCACGGATCCAGACCATGTCGCCTGGTTTGATCGATATATCCGAATCCACGATCCCTGGCCCCATACAATCCGCACCATTGATTATGAATGGCACCGCACCCATATCGATCGTTACGAATTTCCTCTCGGGCCTATATCTCATGACGCCTCTGACAGTGAGGAACGGCCTCCCTTCATGCATGAGCCCCAAGATATCGTTTCCAACAAAAATCAGATTATATTCCGAACTCTCAGCCATATCTACCGCATCATCCTCGGAGAATACCGGGACCTGAAGGGCCTCCTCTAATTCTTTGGAGAGCACTTTTATCTCTTTTGCTCTCATCCTCTTCCTTTTACGGATCATTATGTCTGCCATTGGACCTTGATATATTCATATGGATTAATCATATTTGTGTTACATTTGAAATAAAACGATCGTGAGGCGAGGATTATAATACCTCGACGATATGAAATGTGAGGGACAAATATGGGAATAAACATCGGAATTTGTGAACTGGATGCTAAGAACGCATCATGCAGGGAACTCAAAATGAAAATACACAAAGTAAAAGTGGATCATTGCAAAGGATTCGAAGAATTTGTGGAATTCGATGAGCTTGTCCATTTGGATACAGCAAAGAAACTATTCCCCGACTGGGAGGCATTCATGAAGAGGAATCGCATCAACGCCGAGACGGATGCCATCTATCTCGACAAGGTCAAGAACGCTGATGATCTCTTGTTGCTCAAAAAAAGCTCTCAGAAAGTATCTACAGGTTGGGTCTCTCTGGACGGATTGGATCCTAAGACAAAAGAAATGGCGATATCTGCATCCAAACCAGAAAACCGCCTCACAGGATGGGACCTTGTGGAATTCGATGAGATGAATGAGATGTGCACAAAATGTGCACTATCATGGGACAAAGGCAGAGGATGCATTGGTGCATTCGGCCCTGACAATAGTCTTCTACCCGAGATAGCGAAGAAACATGGCTGCAACATCATAGCCTCTGCACCTGAATCTGCAAAGGTGAAGAAGGTCTTCACTCCAGAAGATGCAAAGAAGATGCTTATCGAAGTGAAAAAACTCAATGAGGTCATGCCAGATGAAGGAAAGATGATGGTCAGACGTTATTCTGGCCCCCTGGAAAGACTCGAAGCGGTAGCTAAGATATCTTCATCTGAGAATTGCGGTTTCTATTTCTTCTGAAAACCCACCGGGCCGAATGGCCCGACCAAAACTCATTCCCCGGGATCGATGCCGTTCAAACGCATTATGGTCCATGCCATGTTACGCGCCGTGGTCATGACGCCTTTCATACCCTGAGCATCTTTAAGATACTGTGGTGAATTCAATGCGTTCAAAATAGGCGATGGACATCCTCCCACGACTATCATCTCGTTACGGAGCATCCAGTTTACCATTTGCATATATGTCAAAGAACCACCATCGTGTGCGTTCACAACGATGGCCGCCCCTACCTTCCTCTTCAGACCCATTCCTCCCATCTCCAACGGGAGGCCCGCCCTTTCCATGAAAGCCTTCATCTGCGAGGAACATGCACCATAATAACAAGGCGAGGCCAAGATTATGCCATCCGCATCACGAAGCTCGTCCACCATCTCATTCAGTCCATCCTCTATTATGCATCTTCCATCGCCCCTCATCTCACATGAGCGGCAATCATTGCAATTTTCAAACTCGTAGGAGTAGAGTTGGATCTGCTCGACCTCTATGCCCTCTTTCTCTATCTCATCCAACATATCATTGAGAACGTTGCTGGTGTTGCCTATGAGGCGCGGACTTCCATTGAGAGCGATGACCTTCATGATAGCATAATGAACCGTGACCGATAAAACACTTATGGACGGATTTCGGCATTCATCTCCATGGCCCTTATTATGTTGCCATCATCGTCCTTGAATGCTGTGCTTACTCCCCATGGCTCCCTTTTAGGGTCCTCTACGAATACAACGCCCTCATCGATGAGGCGCCTGTGCATATCATAAGGATTGTCCACCCCTATGTATATGCCTGTATCGATGCCTGCCTTCTCGGATCTGCGGAGAATCAATCTTGCACCATCCCTCATGACACCTATCTCGTTGTTGGAACGGTACGTCTCCCTCATGCCAAGAAGGTCCCTGTAGAATGGAAGGCTCCTCTCCGGATCTTTCACCGGCACTACTGCGACGAATATGTTCTGCGGTAGACCTTCGATTGTGTATGCGAAGCTCCCTCCGCCTGGATCTCCAAGAGGCATACATACCCCATACGGTTTTTCCGATATAGTGGTTTTGATAGGTTTATAATGCTGATTACTTATTTCAGTATGTTAATGGTGTAATCATGTCGAAACCAATGCTAAGCGGAGAGGACATCGAAGAACAAACGAAACTCAACGATTCTCTTTCCAGGATCAAACATGTAATAATAGTCATAAGCGGCAAAGGTGGTGTAGGTAAAAGTACGGTCTCATCGAACCTTGCAATGTCGCTTTCTATGGCGGGTTACCAGACAGGTCTAATGGACATGGATATAACTGGCCCGAACATACCCAAGATGTTCCATGTGGAAGATGAGAAGCTCACAGTGGAGAACAAGATGCTGATACCTATAACGGTGCCTCCTTCTCTAAAGATAATGTCCATGGCCTTCCTCCTACCAGACAAGGACTCGGCCATAATGTGGAGAGGACCTGTGAAGATGAGCGCCGTGAAGCAATTCATTGAAGATGTGAACTGGGGAGACTTGGATTACCTGGTGGTTGACATGCCTCCTGGAACCGGGGACGAAGCACTCTCGATTGTCCAATTGATACCAAAGGCAGACGGTGTGGTCATCGTAACCACCCCGCAGGATGTGGCATTGTTGGATAGCAGGAAATCCGTGACATTCGCCGCTCAGACCAAAATGCCAATAATCGGGCTGATAGAGAATATGAGCGGGTTCGTCTGCCCACACTGCGGCAAAGAAACTGACATATTCAAATCTGGCGGAGGAGAAGCCACTGCCAAGGACATGAACATACAGTTCCTCGGTCGTGTTCCGATAGAGCCTGGGATTGTGCTGTCTGGAGATTCTGGAATGCCAATAGTGATATCTGATCCCGAATCTCTCTCTGCAAAGGCATTCGAGAAGATCGTCGAGAAAATAATCAAAACGGTAGAAAAGAAATGAAAATAGGCGTTATATCTGAAGGGGACAAACTGGATTCCTATGTGGCCGAGGATTTCGGCCACGCACCTTTCTTCCTCGTAGTGGACTCGGACACTTTGGATTACGAGGTTATTGACAATGAGTATACCAAATCGGACGGGGCAGGCATGTTGGTCGCAAAAGCGATCGCTGGCCTCAAGGTTGAAGCGGTCATAACGGGCGGGATAGGAAGCCATGGACTTGACATACTGAACAAAGCAGGGATCTTCGTATCATATGACGAGGAGGGTACCGTTGAACAGTGTGTCAAGGATTTTGTGAAAAGGCATGAAAATATGAAAAAGTTTGAAAAGAGATGATCAGACAGATTTCTTATCTCCCCAGATGATCTTGTGAAGCTGAGGCAATACTCTCACATCCAACTTTCTCATGACGACCTCGTCCGCGATCGGCTGAAGGTCCATACCGCCGACTGGACTGAATATTATGTTGGTGCTGACAGGGTGTTCCTCTAAGAATCTGACTGCATAATAGAAATCCTTCTTGTCTGCTATCACGAACTTCAACTGATCCTTCATGGTGAGTATCTTCAGATTAGATAGGCACATCTTCTTCTCCATACAGGAAGACGGACATTTGATATCCATGCTGATGAGGATGTTAGGGCTGTCGGGAACATTGGAAAGGTCCACGGAACCATTGGTCTCGATTACAATGTACTTGCCCTCTCTCATCAACCTCCTCAATAATTCCGGCATATCCTTCTGTAAAAGTGGTTCACCACCTGTAATGCATACGTTCTTGGCGTCCCCGATTATCTCCATTATCTCATCGACATCCGCATCCATGCCAGGCTCCTCCTGCGCATAGGTCGTGTCGCACCATTTGCAACGAAGATTGCAACCGGCTGTCCTAATGAAATAGGTCGGTACCCCTATCATTATGCCCTCTCCCTGGAGAGATCTGAAATACTCACATATCTTCATATTGATCACCTGTATTCGATTTCATCTTTATAACCTGCATCTTTGAATCCTTTGAGTCTTAGCCTGCACGAATCACAATGCCCACAGGCCTTTTCCCCTCCGTTATAGCATGACCATGTGAGGTCCAAAGGGGCATTCAATCTCTTCCCAAGTCTTACTATGTCGGCCTTGGAACTCCTCAATATCGGGGTCATTATCTTTATCGGATGTCCTTCGACCCCTGTCTTGGTCCCTACCGCCAACATCTTCTCGTAAGCTTCGAAGAACTCAGGACGACAATCAGGATATCCGGAATAATCCACTGCATTGGCGCCTATGTATATCCTCTCTGCATCGATGGATTCACAAAGACCCGCCGCTATGCTCAAAAAAACGATATTCCTGGCAGGAACATATGTTACAGGTATGTCCTTTGAAAGTTCGCCTGAACGGTCCATCGGGACGTCTATCTCCTCCCTTGTAAGTGCAGAACGGAAGGAACCCAGATTGAGATCTATGATCACATGCTCCACATTGTAATGTTCACATACTTTTTTCGCCGATTCCAATTCCTTGGTATGTCTCTGCCCGTATCTGAAACTCAATGCCGTGACCTTGCATCCATCGTCTATCGCCTGAGCCAACGTGGTGGTGGAATCCAATCCGCCTGAAAGTAAGACCGCTGCCTTCATCATAGCACCTTCGTGAACCATGCAGTCTGTCCACGTTCCTCGTCGAGGCCGACGGAGATGCTCCTCACGTTGTTAGGGATATTTACCTCTCTAGACATCCTCTCCGTCATGAGCTTTGCCATCTCCTCAGCAGTGGTCGTGGGTATGTCCAGGATCACTACGTCCACAGATGGGAAAACGTATCTCTTTCCACAGCAAGTGACTTGTACAGATTCGCCATCGTTCTCGATCTTAGCATCCTTGGACCTGCCTGGAAGCAGCACATGATGGTCGAACTCATCGACCATCTCCTTCAGCTTCTTCTTCAGAACCACAAAGTCCATTATCATGCCTTCTTCGCCTACATCTCCTTCCAGCCGCAGGCGAACGATGTACCCGTGACCGTGAAGTCTCGAACATTTCTCATGTCTAGGTATGAAATGACATGATGAGAATCTTATCCCAGAATAACCGCCGTCTATCTCCAGTATCATTGATATTCCCCTTTAAGCCTCATGGCCAATTGTATAGAATCTGTATAGTCAGTCTTCTCCCTTGAAGTATCCACGAAGACCTCGTCGATGTTTATGACCGGCGCACCAAGGGCCTTGGCCTCGCCGATGAAATGTATCACTCTGAAAATTATGTTGCCGGATATGCCATCGGGGGCGATTATCAGATCGGCCTCTTCTATAGCATCCTCTATCAATATCTGGCAATTGTATGCATCGTATCCTTGCCTCTTCAAGAGCCCTACGAGTTCGTTAGCATCATGTATGGTCTTATCCACTGCGGCACACCTACCAATGTCCTCGTTCCTCCCTCCGGACATTATTGCAACCCTCTGACCTGCACCCAATCTTCCCATGAGTTTGATGGACCTTTCGACGATATCGTATTTCTGTTTGACCGTCCATCCCTCATCGATACCGACTGGCGCCATGAACACCAGCTTTCCTCTTTTTGGCTCGAGAAGCACCAGTCTCTCGAGATTTTTGACTCCGGTAGCAGACTTCAACATAGGCAGTAATTTGGAGGATGACATGTCGCCACGTACGGCGGCATCGATCCTTCCAGACATCAGATCGTTCACGAGTGCATGTGGATCGTCGTAGATGGTGATATCCTTGCTCCCTATCGCGTGCACGCTTCTCTCTACATTCCCTTTGTCGGTTCCACGGCCGATACCAACACGTACTTTCGGCAGATTGTCCCCCTCAAGAATGGATTGCGATGTGAACATGAAATATGCTAATCTCTTACATTTATTAAGGATTTGCACTGTCACTCATATCGAGTCGAATCTATATTCTTCCCATTCACGTATGCCGATCACATGATCGACCTCTGTGATCGTGAGCATCGGATGCATGTATCTCACAGAATCGTCCATCGCTATGCGCGGACAAGCGGTGCATACATATGCATCAACCTTGAACGGCAGTAATGAATTTGGCGTTATCTCATCCATCATTACGAGATATGCTTTTTTCCCTTTTTCCTTTAATTTGTTGCAAACATCCAATGCAACATTCATTCTGTTCTGTCCTACTTTCCCGCATACTATCACTAGAAAATCATTCGCAGTCTTGGCCCTCTCGATGGCCGCGAATCTCTTTCTCAATATGCGGTCGCGCACATCCGTCACATCCCTAAGCTCACCTGTGACTGGGTTCAAGATCAAAAGAGGGGTCTTCACACCGAATGCAGCTGCAAGCGGATGGAAATCACCCTCGCCTATGAACAGAAATGCCTCCACTTCCTCTGAAATGGAGATTGCAGCACTGCAATTGCATCCGAGTACCTGACCAGGATATGATATCCTTGAATCCCCGGAACCGATCCACGCCTTCCTTCCTGAATCTTCCAATGTCCTTTTGACGATCGGTAGCATCTCGATGTACTGGACTGTTGCCAAGAGTCCGACCTTTGAAGGCATCCTATCTATTGCTGCCTTCAAAGACGGCACAATGTCTATCGATGTATGCACCTCGACGAATAGAATATTTGGATCCTTTCCCAATGATGGTATAGGAGAGTGACCAAAATGTATCAACGCATCTACATATCTCTTGTAATCAGAAAAGAGATCACAGGCCCCATAACACGGGTATCCTAAAATCAAAACACTAGCATGCGTCTCAGAAGAGATCGCATCGGAGATCTCGGTCGCCTTGAGCTTAAGGCCTTCGGGCAACTGAAGTGCAACGGAGGAAAACCCTCCGTTGCGGATCCAGTCCACTATCCTACCTATCTCTAGGTCGAACATATCTTTTATCAGTTTATGAGTTCCTGTCCCTTCTCGACTACAACGTAGCATGGGGATGGATATTTCATCGATGCTTTCCAAAGAGCTTCCTTTGCAATGGTAACCTTATCCGCAGTTGTCTTAACTGTCAGGATTGCCTGGTTACGCTCAAGCCTTGCTGCGGTTCCAACGGTCTTACCGAAAGCACGGCGCATTCCACTCGACACACGGTCTGCTCCTGCACCGGTCGCAAGTTTGTTCTCCCTGAGAACCATGTGCGGATAAGCCCTTACTGTAAGGTGATAATTCTGTGCTCCCGCAGCAGACGACAAATACCTGTTGGCGGCGATACGGCCTGCCTCAAGGGATGTGTGTCTCACCTGGACGCGGTTCTTCACCTTAAGTGTGAGGACTACGGGAAAATCAGCCTGAAGGTTACCCATATCATACTGGCTTACCCTGCTTGCGGGAACTCCTCCCATATACTCACGGCGTGTATACGCCTGTCCTGTGATCCTTCTATACATTGATGCGGGCTTTCTTACCATCTTTAACACCTGTGTGCGGGTTTAATGAATGCGACAATCCCAAATTCATATTTAAAGACTGTTACTTGATCAGTTCATGACCAAACACGACGAGTCATACATGAGATATAAGCATTTCCCCGGGCAAGTACCAAAAACAATAATATAATGCAAAGAAAATATTCCATTAGGGGATGCAGACGAACACACCAAGTTTCAAAGTCATATCGAACAAAGAAGGCGATGACATTCCAGTGTCGGTAGCCGGAAGCATAATGATGGACGTGCAGTCATTAATAGTCCACATTGGCGCGCAATTGATCGAAAAGGATATGATGACATTATATGCCGTCCCGAAAGAATACCTCAATAGATTCATACTCCATATCACAGAGGTAGACGGCAGAAGTATGACACTTTCAACAGAAGCGGCTGACAGATTCACAGGGACATTGATGGACGACACTGTCAAGATAATGACGCTCATGATGAACATGGCAGAGAGCAATAGCCTGTCAGACATGATCGAGAATAACTTCCCGGATCCGAAATACAGGTCTTGGATAATAGGCGATCTGAGCTCATTGTCGCGCGACGTGGTAGGATATTCCATACAATATGCTGCCACCGACGTATCAGGTACGTTCAAAGGAACGTCCAAAGAGGTAATATCTGAGTGGTCTTACCCATTGCCACAGGACCATTTGGGAATGGCCGTAGGATTGCTTTACAAGGACCCTCTGGGAAGAGTATGCTTTGCATCTGACGAAGGCGATGTGAGCCTTGGATTCAATAACGATGAGATATCGAAATCTACATTGGAACTTTGCGGCAATGGACCTTGCGCGATAAAAGGACAGTTGATATTCTCCAGAAGTGGAAACCTCACAGGCATCGAGGATATCGTTTCCGTTGAAAAGATACCGAGCATAACATTCCAACGTATCATCTCCAAGGACAGGGACGTGAAACTATCGAATCCTGTCACCGCAGACATATCACATTCGCCAGGATCCAAGATATGGACATTCACCAATCAAAAGCTAGAGATATCAGTATCAGGCAATGGATGGGATGACACGGTCCGCATATTCCACGAGAAATTCATGGAGCGTCTTGATGAATGCGAAGCAGGTAAAGCCGTTGCAGGATGCAAATACATAAAGGTGCTTGCACCACAACTCCATAGATGATGCTTGATATTATTGCTAAAGATTTATATCTCAGCTTCATGTCGGTGAAAGAGGCATAATATGTCCAAAAGACATCTTCCAAAGAATGCTGCAGCCAATATCGGAAATGCTAGGATAAGCACGCTGATAAAGCTCGCAGATAATGCTGTGCGAGAAGGAAAGGACGATCGTGCCATAAGATACGTTACACTGGCTAAGAGTATAGGTATGAAAACTAGAACGAACATCCCATCTGAGTTCAGATACTGTAAGAGATGCTCGCTCCCAATGATACCCGGATTCAACTGCAGAATAAGATTTACAGGACACAAGATAACATCGTCCTGTGCCAAATGTGGAGCTGTCGAACGTATGCCATACATCAGGGAGCAAAGAAAATGACGGAAAAAGAAGCAAAGAAAGAGATAATGAGACGTGCTGTCGAATTGAAACCGACAGTCCACGTAGGAAAAGAAGGATTGGACCAGGGACTCACGGACGAGATAGTGTCACAATTGAAGAATCGCCGTATAATCAAGATAAGGGTCCTTGACAATTCTGGAGAAAGCGTAGATGAGCTTTCCCAGGTGATCGCAGACGCCACGGATTCCGTCATCGTGGATGTTCGCGGAAATGTCATGATTTTCACGGACAAGAGAACGTGGAACTCCCTGTGTCAAAAGAAATTCTAAGGTGTTTCAGATGTTGGACGTAAACATAATAAGATCGAACCCTGAGATGATCAGGACGATGTTGATGAACAGGAACAGGTCCACCGATGTACTCGATAGATTCCTGGAAACAGATGCAGAATGGAGAGCTTTGACCCAGATGAACAATGACCTTCGCAAGGTCAGGAATGATGAGTCCCTCAAGATATCCAAATTACCGAAAGGCAAAGAAAAGGATGATGCCATTGAGAAAATGCGCGAAGTAGGGGATAGGATCAAAGCGAATGATGAAAGGATGGTCGTATTGGAAAATATTCGCAACGAATGCGTACTGAACATACCGAACATACCGCATGAGTCCGTACCCTTCGGCAAAGACAGCAATGATAACGTTGTCGTATACGAATGGGGCAACAAAAGAAATTTCGAATTCGAACCAAAAGAACATTTCGAGATCGCTGAAGACCTCGATATAATTGATTTCGATCGTGCTGTGAAGGTCGCAGGCAGCGGATTCTATTGCCTGAAAGGGGACGGCGCACGTCTGGAGCGTGCATTGATATCCTATTTCCTTGATACCCACCACGACCAAGGATACACAGAGGTGTTCCCGCCTGTCGTCGTCAACAAGGAGGCCCTTATCGGTACCGGGCA
This sequence comes from uncultured Candidatus Methanogranum sp., assembly GCA_963676045.1. Lineage (GTDB taxonomy): Archaea > Thermoplasmatota > Thermoplasmata > Methanomassiliicoccales > Methanomethylophilaceae > Methanogranum. Next base: position 1,526,452 of record OY780938.1, on the reverse strand, counting down.
ATACCCAAACCTGAAGGAGGACATGTATCACCTTGAGAAGGATGATTTGTTCCTGAATCCGACGGCAGAAGTGCCTGTCACCAACCTTTTCCAAGATGAGATATTGGAGAAGGGGGATCTCCCAATACTTTACACCGCATATCTCCCCTCCTTCAGGAGAGAGGTCGGTAAGCACGCTGATACCAAAGGCATAATCCGCGTTCACGAATTCAACAAAGTGGAGATGGTAAGATTCGTCTTACCTGAGACATCATGGAAATCCCTCGAGACACTTAGGAATGATGCTGAGGAACTTATAAAAGGATTGAACCTGCCCTATCGTGTGCTCCTTCTCTGTACAGGGGACATGAGCTTCTCATGCGCGAAATGCTACGATCTGGAACTTTACGCTCCTGGAAAGGATGCTTGGCTTGAGGCTTCATCTTGTTCGAATTTCACGGACTTCCAAGCTCGTAGGGCAAGAATAAAATACAGGCCGGAACCACACCTCAAAAGCGAATTCATACACACTTTGAACGGTTCTGGATTGGCACTTCCGAGAACGATGGTTGCAATATTAGAAAACTACCAGAACAAGGATGGCTCGGTCAATATACCAGAAGTGCTAAGGCCCTACATGAAGGGACAAGAGACCATTACCAAAAAGAAATGATTCAGATATCCATTTCATCGAAACTTCTTACCAAACCATTTGCATCTATCCCTTTTCCGCTTTTCTGGAGTTTGATCCTTATCTCTTTCTCTCCATCTCTCAAGGCCTTTGAAGAGACACCGTAACGGATGGAGATGTGAGCCTCCATGAATGCTGCAAGATGATCGCATGTCTTGATATCCTTTCCTCTACGCATTCCATATACTGGATCATCAAGATCTGTAAATGGATCGTACACCATCGATCTGAGCTCGTCCCTCCAAGATCCCGGTATCAGGGGCATTATCTTTGACTCTATCAATTCGTGTTCATAGCTGTCCAAAAGGTCTGGCAATCCGTAAACGCTTGTTTTCACCGGAGTTATCACATCTTTGGTCAATACCTCTGGCAGATCATGGAAAAGAGCTGTGTGGAAATCAAAATATCTCTGCTTTTTATCTGCATTGATATCATAGTCGCTCAGATATATCATATTGGCTACTATCAATGAATGACCCAGCACAGTTGTTTGTGGTATCCTTGGCGTCCTTGCCCATCTCTGCTGGAACCTTAGTTGACCGATCAGATCGACTATATTGAATGCACTTTTATCAGCCATCAATTTCTTTACACCAATTATATCCCTGTATTGGTATATCTGCTCGTCTATCTCGACCCTCGTCTGCTCGATGCCATACATTGACTGATTGGCTGGGTATATCATATTGAACTCCCATCTTGTGGCCAGATAATGAGCAGCACGAGAAATGGCATCTTCCTTGGAATCCTTCTTAGAATAAAGGTATCTTTCAAGATCGCTGACAAATTCACCAGAGGCTCCTGGAACCTTACGGTTGAATTCTTTAAGGACGTATTCATTGACCTGATCTGACTTCTCTTCCTCCATGCGATGGTATAATTGGGGCTTCAGATCGGTGAGTACCAATCTGGATATGAAAGAATAGAGATTGATGGATATCAAACGGTCCCAATCCATGACGTGCCCCGCGTCAACCTCGTATTTACCAAGTATCCAGGCAATGGCTGCCTTATGGGCTTGTTTATCAAGCTCCGTTAGATCTATCATGCGGAGATGATCGTTCCATCTGTGCATATTGACTGCTTCGAACATATAGTAAAGCATATCAGCGTTCAACGCCTTTCGATCATCCATGATTAGACCTCATTCCTTTGATGATTTTGGATCTTCAAATAGTTCATCCATATCCACTTGATCCGGTACAGGCTTCTTTTCAGCCGCATCTATATCCAGAATATATCCGTCCCCACCATCATCGCACCTCTGGATCGCTTCCTGAACATTCTTCTCATGGATCAATTCTGTGATCTCCTCTTTCACGTTGATCCCTTCAAGATGGCCGAATATCGAGCCCAGTATCACAAAGAACATCCCCATCAGGAATAGTGAAAGTCCCACGAATGTATCTGCATTGAAAAAAAGGCCTATGTAATATAATGCACCAAAGACCACGAAAACCAATCCTACGATGTCGAAAAGGAGCCAGGCTTTCCTGTTGATCTGAACCATAAGACGGATAATACAATCCACAATTAATAATCTGACGTATTTGCCGCTCATGAAGCCAACGAATATAATGAAGATTGACAATTACCTATCATGAGAGTCTCAAAAAGGCTAGACAGCATTCCTATGTCGGGTATCAGGAAGATGTTCGACCTTGCAGGTCCGGATTCGATCAATCTCGGACTTGGAGAACCGGATCTGGATCCACCCATTGAAGCAATCGAGGGCATGTACAAGGCATCGCTGGAACATAAGAACAAATATGGTCCCACTGCGGGGGTTCCAGAACTCAGGGAGGCCGTTGCAAAAAGATTTTCCAAATATGGAAAACTCGAAGGCAGCAACATAATGATCACTCCGAGCGGGTCCACCGCATTGTTGGAGGTGTCACAATCGTTCATAGACCCTGGTGATGAGGTATTGATACCGAGTCCGGGATTTGTAATTTACGGCCCTCATGTGACACTGTCTGGAGGCTCCTACAGGGAGTACAAATTGACGGAAGGTGACTTCCAACCAGATATTGATGACATACAGTCATTGATAACAAAAAAGACCAAGATGCTGATAGTCAATACCCCCAGTAACCCCACTGGTGGTGTGATAACAAAAAAGACGAAAAAAGCTCTGTTGGAAATTGCAGATGACAATGACATCTGCATCATGGCCGACGAGGTCTATGAACCTTTCATCTACGAAGGGGAACACGTATCCTTCATGGACAGATTGGACAGAGCCATAGTGGTGAGCGGATTCTCAAAGATGATGGCTGTCACAGGGTGGAGACTCGGCTTCATATGCGCGAATCCTCAAGATATGGAGGCCTTGATAAAAATGCAATACCATGTATGTGCGAATCCTCCGATGCCCTCACAATACGGTGTTCTCGCTGCAATGCCCAATATCGATCCGTATCTCAATCATTCGAGAGAGATATACAAAAAGAAAAGGGACCTTATATCCAGACGCATCAATGAAATAGACGGCATGAGGATCGATCCTCCTAAAGGTGCATTCTATGCCTTCCCTTCATATGATATGAAAATGAAATCCGCTGAACTTGCATCTGAACTCGTTAAAAAAGGATTAATATGCACACCCGGCTCTGCATTTGGTAAATACGGAGAAGGACACCTCAGATTCTCTTATGCGACCGGTGAAGAGAAGATATCAGCAGGGATGGATATCCTTGCAAATACCATTAATAACATCAGGAAGTGACAATATGGACAGTAAAGACCCCAATGCCAACCTTTTCGGATACGATGAGGAAGAAAAGAGTGAAGAAGAAAGAGCATTCGAACAGATGTATGAGAAGAATCCGATCAGAGTGGATGCCTTAGGCGACCTCATTTACGAGGAGATCTCGAGCTTAATCGATAGCCAAGAAGGACTTGATGATGAAGCAAAACGCCAAATGCTGTTCAAAATGACTGCAAACAGTGTACTGGACATGGTTATGGATGCCGCCGATACAGACATGGGCATAGAGATGTCGTTCTCATTCGATATGCTCATAGGTGTTGCATTGACGAACAGAAAATACAATGTCGACCTCTTCAAAGAGCACGAGAAAGCACTCACTGATGTTAAACCATCCAAATTCAATTCCGAAGAGGAATACCAGATGGCACTTCAAGACTTTGAGGAATCTTGGTGGGACCTCCCACAACCATTACTGGAAAAGAGAAGCCCTAACGATGCGATAAGAGAGGTCCTCGGCCAATACGGATTGTCGGACTGATGATAGAAGCTGTCGTATCCGCCCCTAGCAAATTCGTCATATTAGGTGAACACGCAGTCGTCTATGGCAAGCCAGCAATATCTCTTGCGATAGACAAGCGCTTCACTGTGAAAGTGCATATGGATAGAGAATTCAAGATAAACGGCGAATCCGCTGAACTTGATGCAAATCCCCATATCAAACACATCTTGATGAAATACAACTCCATGCCCGTATCCGTCTACATGGATAGCAAGATACCGCCTGGGTCGGGTCTGGGCTCATCGGCTGCCCTATCGGTGGCATTTGCAGGAGCGATGCGTCAGCTTCAAAGGAAAAGAGTTGACCCCGAAGGCGTAGCTAAAGAAGCATTCGATGCTGAATATTTCGCCCAAGGACGCGGAAGTCCGATGGATACTTCCACTTCCGCCCATGGCTATGGAATCGCCCTTAATATTCCGGATTGCAAAAAACACCTATGGACCATAGAAAAAAATGGCAACAAGTGGGATATATCTGACATAGATGTCCCTCAGATGACATTCGTAATAGGATACACAGGCATACGTGCACCTACTGGACCTCTAGTTGAAAAGGTCAGAAAATACAGAGAGACCAATAGATTCGCAGCGGATATCGTTGACGAGATAGGCAATATAACCCTCGAAGGCATGAATGCGATAAAAAGGAATGATAGGGTCCGTCTTGGCGAATTAATGACCTACGATCATAAGCTCCTGTCCATACTTGGAGTTTCATGTAATGAACTGAATAAACTCGTAGATGCGACGCTTCCATACTCATATGGTGCAAAACTGACAGGCTCGGGTGGGGGGGGCTGCATGGTTGCACTTACCGATCAACCGGAAAAGGTCTCAGAAACAATATCTTTGAGGGGCGGTATGCCAATGATCGTCTCAACAAGAGTAGAGGGCGTAAAGGTCATAAAATGATGAATTGCAAATGATTCCATCGATCTCCGCGATGTCCAGACATTATCAACAATGCACATAATAGCAGAGAGGAAAACATACTTCACCATATCACAGACAAAGAACGGACCTCCAAATTGGATCTTTGATTCCTTTCGATTTTAACATCTTATACGACAGTCGTATCAAGTCTTTTTATTTTTGACCATCTTAATGTGAATATCGTGATTCCCAACGACATCATTGTCAATGACATCAACACCATTGTGAAAAGCAGCATCGTTCTGTCTATAAATCCTGGAATTAGAAGATTGATGGCAAAAAGTATCGCGGTCACACTGGTAATGACCATTCTTATTTTGACTTTTTGGATTTCTTTCTGTTTCATCAAGAGCATCCTCAGCAGTCTAATTCCTTCTACTAGATTCAAAATACCAAGAGCATAGGACATTGCAGAATGTAGTGTATCAGAAGGTACAATCACGGCTATCATACTTATTGTCATACAGATGATGCCTGCGATCACGGCCAGGTTCGACCTCCCAATCTTTCCAAATGGAGAATCGCCCTCGGATATCAATCTCAATGATAATATCATGAGGAATACCGCCATCATCCCCCTTAGTGATACCTTTATGTCCCCGTCTGTGACCATCGTGATGACGATCGCAATAACGTTGCAAAGCATGACTACTCCTGTAAAGAATAACGTCAAGGACACTATCGGGAATTCATTCTCATCGTGAGTGGGGAAATTGTTCCTCATATATGCCATACCCATCATTGTCAGACCCATGGCGATCATTATTATCGAGTATGGAAGACAATTTTGGAATTCGAAGATATTTGCCATATCAAATATTATGAAGATCAATAGCAGGCCAAAGATCATGCAGAGCGATCTCAAGATGACCCCATTGCTCTCACGTCCTTTAATCGCCCATATGAAGCACATTGCTGAGTATATAGCTAGTATGACCATCGTTATGGCCTGTATAAGGTCCGTGAAAGCGTATGGCAGAATCATATCGAATATACTGATGACGATCCCGACCGAACCCAGTATAGTTAAGTGAATGGAGCAACGGAATGTTCCAAAGGGAGTGTCACCGCTCATGATCCTAAGTGATATCAATAATATCAGTGGCCCTTCTACAGAATTGACATCGTCACTGCCAATATGATATTGATGGAATCCGTAAATGCCTGCTATTAAAAACAATAAGCTCATCAGATACATCAGTATCTTTTCGCTCGGAAATGGTGATGATCTTAAGAGTGCATTTTTAATATGATTCAAAGTTAAGAACACCTTGGGTGTATCAAAGGATAGTGCGTATTTGAAGTTGATGCACTGTCATCAAACCTTGATCATGATGTATAGGGAAGGCAATCATGAAATTGAGAAAAAATGCATAAATGATGTTTGGATTATAAAATAAAGCGGCCAGAGGCCGCATGATGTTTATATCAGGTCTTCGAAACCTTCGACTACTTTTGGATACTTCTCTTTTATGACCTTCAAAAGATTGTAGACATTGACCTCTTTGATATTCGACCCTGAAATGAGCTTTACAACTTCATCTATGGTCTCGTCGTCCAATTCTGCCAGTCTCTCTTTGGCCATCCAGTTCCTGTAGAGCTTGTCCTCCATCTTGTCGCGCCACATCTTCTCATATGGCATCAACGCCGCCTTTGAGAAATCCCCTTTCTTCGCAGCCTCGACGATGACCTGTCCTGCATACATACCTGTCCTGCATGCATGGCATATGCCCCCTCCTGTTATGGGGTCTATTATCCTTGCAGCATCACCGACGAGAATTATGTTATCATCTACTGCACAATCTAGACCTGGACATGTGGACACGAAACCGCCCATTACCTCCACGGCCTGACTGTTCTTGAAGCGGGGATCCGACTCGATGAATTTATCGAGATACGTCTTGGCCTCTCCCTTCTTGGCCATCGTTCCCATTACGCCTATACCGACATTGGCGACCCCGTTCCCCTTGGGGAATATCCAAAGGTATCCGCCGGGTGCAACGGAACGGCCTATTACGAACTCGCAGTATTCCATATCTGCATCACAATTGACCATCCTGTATTGCAGACATGAATCGATATCATTTAACTCCAGATTGGTGTCTATGCCTGCCCATCTTCCTACCTGGGACTCATATCCATCTGCAGCGACGATGACTTTGGCGTGTATCTCTATCTCTTCACCGAATGACTTGGCCTTAATGCCTATCAATTTACCATTCTTTCTAATCACTTCCGTACATGATGTACGGAGCATTATCTTGGCACCGGCTTTGACAGCGTCCCTAGACAGGGCCTTATCGAAAAGATGTCTCTCCAAAACATATCCGACCTCGGAACCAGCTTTGCTCTCGTCAAGCTTGAACTGATATCCGCTTGGGGATTTGATAACTGCACCTTTCATGTCCGCGCGTATCCATATTGGATCCGGTTCTATGCCCACTTCCTGAAGCCACTTCTTGGACACGCCCTCAGCACATCTGAGTGGTGCACCTATCTCGGCCTTCTTCTCGATCATTATCGTATCGAGTCCACCCTGTGCACAGAATTTCGCGGCCATGCTTCCACCAGGGCCCCCACCTACAACGACGACGTCGCAATTGTATGTCTTCATACCTTCGCCTCCAATTTCAACGCCTGCACTGGACAAAGCTTAACGCATCTTCCACATCTGTTACACTTGTCATTAAATTCGAGAATGTAATCATTCAAGAATATGGCATTCTTCGGACATGACCCGACGCATCCGCCACAATGAAGACACTTGTCATAATTCACTATCATCTTAAACACCTCAGGCCCTTTGATCCTCTGGTACGATCAATGCCTCATCGAGTTCTTTTGCTTCTTTCTTGTGAGCTGCCTTCCACTCTGCCAAAGGCGTGGAATATTTCTGCTCGGTGATCTTGCGGTAATTGGGTCCTCCGTTGTATGCGCAGAACGGTATCACCTGACAATCTGGAGTGACATAATGCACGCAACAGCGCTTTACCCTCTCCACATCGTAATTACTGTCATCTTGGAAGTGCATTCCGCCGATCATCATCATCTTCCATGAGAATGCAGCGAGCGTGCTCTTCGACTTGTGACTCATCACATCTTTCATCATCATTATGAATTTCTTCTTATTGAGGCCTTCCGGCATCTTTTCCTCGATTATGCATTTGTTCAGCAATTTCAACAATTTCAGTACTGTGAATTTCTTGAACATCGAATTCTCGGCTTTCGCACCGATCTCCATCATTCCCGTAGAGAACTTGTCTACGTCGATGAAACGTGGGAACGGAGTCACGACCCCCTTCTCATCGATGAACAGATATGTTGCGATACCACAATGCGGATGAGTCGTGAATGTTACCTTGTTCTCACCTAAGACGATTGATGCGAAATTAGATATGGGTGCGACCACAGGAACCGGGTACCAATCATCTGTTGTCGTGTATCCCGTCTGATCGCTAACGTCCCTTGCGAGGTCTGGAAGAGTATACCTTCCTTTCTGAAGTTCTTCATGGTCTATCCTTCCTGTGAATGCCACAGGTTGGAAATTGACACCTCTGATTACGTCAGCGTGATCTATGGCGAACTTGATTATATCGCCTACCTGATGATCGTTCATTCCCTTCACGATGGTGGGCACCAATACTATAGATGGACACTTTCCTATGTCGTTCTTGAGCTTTCTGCAATTCTCTATTACATCCAATTTCACCTGGAACATCTTCCTGTCCCTGGCCTGCAGATAGATGTCATCCGAGACTCCGTCGAATGAGAGGTATATCGTATTGAGGCCTGCCTGTGATGAGGCCTTCAGGAATTCATAGTCCTTAGCAAATTTGATACCATTCGTTGCAACCTGGACCTGCGCAAATTTCAATTCCTTTGCTTTTTTCACAACCTCAACGAACTGAGGATAAACTGTAGGCTCTCCTCCAGCGAACTGCACGGCAGTACACTTTATGGGTTTCTCATTCCTGAGTGTCTCCAGCATTTTCACTACTGTCTCATAATCTGGCTCAAAAACATAACCTGCCTGGTTTGCTACAGCAAAACAGATTGGACAATTCATATTACATCTGTTAGTAAGGTCGATATTGGCCAAACCAGTAGTACTCAGCATGTCTATCCTTCTGCCATCAATGATGAAATTTGCATTCTCCCCTTCTTTGAGATTCTTGTCCATCGGATTCTGAATTCCTATGCCGTCGTGAGCATATTTCTCAGCCTTAAGGTACATTTTCGCATCTGACCAATATACGTCAGTGAACTTCCCGTGTTGAGGACATTCTTTTTCCATGTAGACCTTCCCATCCTTCTCGAAAAGGTTGGCCACTATGATCTTTCCACATTCAGGACAGAGCGAATCTGTCTTCTTTGGAAGACCTAGCTTGATTGCATAATCTTTGATAGTTGCAGTCATGGTAACATTGGGGGAATTGAATGACGTCTTATAATACTTCTTTGATAATATTTTACAAAGAGCTCGATTAAAGTCCAATAACGTACACTAACTGTATCGTCTTATCTATAACACAACAAAAGACGAACTCGTCTCATGAGACATAAGAAAAGAAATTCGATGTCTGATCTGAGAGTAAGTAAAAAAGGGAACATGCCGTTTGCCATAATCGCTGTGATACTTCTCATATCTGGCTCTACATATGCCGTGATTGCATCACAGACCGAAGAATCATCTGAGAACGCAAAAGATATAACCAAAGAACTCGACAACATCGACACAGTCATCGAAAGGACCGAATATTTTGTAGAAAAAGGCCTTGGAGAGATAATATTCTCATTGAGCACTGCATCCTCTGAAGGCACTATTGAACAACGTACGGAAAAATATCATGAAAGAGCGAATGATTGGATGGATTTTCAATTTCCAATCGTCGACAGCGGCGTGACCGTAAGCTTAGAATCCTTTTACACTGATCTCACCGCAGAATCATTGGAACTCTTTGAACAAGAGTTCACTGGCGGTTATTCTCCCTCATATCTCGTTGGAAAAGGAAGTTTCACAGCAAAATATAACTGCGATTCGGGTTCCACTATCACCACGACCGATTTCGAGACCGATGCATCCTGTGCACTTCCCTTAATAGCTGAACAAGGTTCTCTTTTCAAAAATGCGATCGATGGCCCAGGATCAGTAATATCCCAGATGATGAATTATCAACTTACATGTCTGGCACAATATAGGGTGATGAATGGGTATGGTGCAGTCGATGAATATGGTGACATGGGTACTTACAACATATTGACCAACGCAGATATCTCACTTGCGTATTCAAACACTTTGAAGATACTGGGTCTTTTATATTTCCATATATCTCCTGACGGCAATTATCCCGATTATAAGAGCATGGACCTTGCAGATTATTATCTGTCCTCATATGATGATAAAGTAAGAATTGACCTGTCCCTCATATATTCCCAGGCTTTGATCTCGATAGCAGACGATGTCGCACTTCAATGGATAGACTATCTCTACGGAAACAAATTGATAGATGGTTTGGACAATACGAAAGATATCCTTGATGGCGCTTGGGATTCTTTGAAAGGATTCTTCTCCGGAAAAAATGAATTCTCAGCAGCACCCTACATCGAGGCGGCCCTATCTAAGAATGGTTTTGACGTTGATGAGTACAGGTACCTTCTCTCCGATAGGTCCTTCGTTGTCTCAATAAACGGTGAAGGATTATCAAAGATCATCGGGAGAGAGATAACAGATATGGATATGGAATTGAAATATCCGAATGTGGACCTTATGTCCTGGGACGGAATAAAGAACTTCAAACAACACTATAGGGAAAATAATAACGATATCAGAGAATGGCTTACTGGAATCATAAACTCAGCTGCGATAGAAGTCGGACATAAGAATTGTTTTGGAACATTGGAGATTAATATTGATCCAAAGGACGAAACGGCCTTCATTGATTCTGTATCTGGAACTATAAAAACAGCACTCGAACAAGGAAATGATGGATTCATCACTATAATGAACTCGATGATGAACGATAAGCATGTCAATGATCCCTTCTACTCCTCCATATTCAAAGTTATCGAAAAGGACCTTTACCAGATATATCATGTATCTGATTTCAAAGACATTATAAGAGAATCGATAGAAATAAAACTAAAAGACCAAATCAAAATCGAATATGGAACGATATTGAATGATGGTGACCTGAGCAGATTCCTAGATGATATGATGAGCAGTACATCCATGCAATCCATCGTATCTTCTTATTCTAAAAAAGTAAACTCCCTCATTGAAGGATTCGATTCCATGAATCATGTGGATGAAAATGATGATAATCTTTTCGAAGAGATCTGTAAAGAGATAATAGGCAAAGGACTTGGATTCATGGATAGGATGGTAAATGTCCAAAACAGAATACTATCTTTATGCGATGAGGTTTCCGAGAACATCAAGGTAAATTCATATTTTGGAATCACAGAACTACCGGGAATGGATAATTTTGTAATGATAGATAAGAATGGCAACATATCCAGTGAAAAAATGTCAATGATCATGAACAACCATCCAGAGATCGACGTTCATGGTCCAGAATACAATACTGATGAATGCATCCACTATGTCGGATTCCTACAAGACTCGGGAGCATCTTATTCCACAGTGTTTACAGTTTCTGTCAAAGACAGATTCGACTATGTAGTATCCAGCAAGAATTCCTTGGATGAGAGCATGGGAATCGACAATTCAGAGGTCCGGGATTCCTCTTCGATTGAACTTTCATTGAAGATATCGGTCATAAGCTCATGGGCACTCAAAGGAGTCGAATATAGTTCCAGCAACACAATACTTTCTGATGCTTGGACATCTCTTGTCGATCTTATTTCACCCCTTTTGGAACCTTTGAAAAAGATCCTGTCCATTATAATGGATGCCCTCGACGCACTCAATTCCGCATTGATAAAGATCGGAAAATTCATAGCAGACCTGGTCCAGCGGATATACAATGCCATAATGGAACCTCTTGAACAATTGAAATCCTTGATAGAGAACAAAGTACAAGATTGGTTCTCAGAGAAATCTGAAAAGACAATACAAGCCCTTGAATGGATAGTGGGGGCGAATGCATCCAAACAGACAGTTGGATTCTCATACATGGGATTCACACTGACGATCACCCTCAACCTGGCTTCACTCATCAAGAACACAAAGACCTTGTTCAAGATCGAAATGGGAACCACAGTTTCCGACCTTGATGTGACTGGATCCATAACTGTCAAACAAAAAGGAGAGGGCACCTCGAAAGAGTTGATCGTGACAGGCGCAGCATCCATAACCGGCGATGATTGGGAAGTGAACGCAGACATAGACCCTACCATGAAGACCACAAAATACATGATATGCCTCTCGGGAAACGTAGAAGGCACTGAATTCGATATCGTGTTGCCTGATGTGGTTTCCTACAACGAGGTGGATTTCTCACTTCAAGATATACCTGGAATCGGTGCCGTGCTTTCTAACATACCCATAGGTGCTTCGAAGGTATCCATCGACCTTGGTATCAACCTGAAATACAACGCGCCCTTCAAGAATGGACTCGTGGTCAATGAATTCGAATCCAATCCAGAGGGCAGTGACTCGAACAATGAGTGGATAGAACTTTACAATGCATCTTCCGAGACCATTGATATCTCCGGATACTCCTTGCGTGCTGGAGCCAACAAAGCCAAGGTCCAATCCTTATCAATAACGGAGATAAAGCCAGGAGCGAGAGCGATCGTAGAATTGAAGGGTTCTTTCCTGAACAATTCAAGCTCATCCAACCTCAAGGGAGGGGATTATGTGCTATTGCTTGACGAAGCGGGCAATACCGTGGATAAGACGCCCACGAAAAAAGATACCGCCAATGACGATTGCACCTGGCAAAGAGTAGCTGATGCTTCTACCGAATGGATATTCGAAAAAGGAACGCCTGACGGAAAGAATTGCGGAGGGATGCTTACTGGCACAATGGTAAGGACCCAACTTTACAACATAATGAAGGATTCTGCGACATCAACGCTCTCCGATATGGGGACGCTATTGGATGGCGAGGACCTTACTGAATTCTTCCAAAAAGCGATGCAGAACTCGATAACATCATCTATCGAGATGCTGTCTGAATGCCTGGTGGAAGCATCGATATATATATCGATAGATGTGACAGATATGGCCTCCGCGGGCTGCGTTGGATTCGAGGCCTCTCTGTCTATCGATTCCGATTTCATGGAAGATGGATTGAAATGCCTAGTCGGTGAGGTCGAGGACCTGTTGTTCAACATAGGGAATCCCTATGGACTAGACCCTAAGGAGGTCATCTACGACAACACCTATCTGGGGATCAAAGTCTATACTGGTATGAAAGCCCCAAAATTCTTAGGCGATTCTGAAAAATATCCAAATGTGATGTTATGTGTTGATATCAAGGCCAACATTTCAAGTCTGGACAGATTGCTCGGAGGAAACACGGGATCATGGAAGGTCATCGCAGGTGTAAAGATAATCGACTGCCCCTGTGTGCTCATACCTTCATCTTTGAATGCCGATAAGGACTTGCACAATGACCTTTGGTTGCTAAAGGCCACATTCAAGCAACATCGCTGATGCCCTCAGACCATTTCTAAACATTTTCTAAAAGATTTTTATTAATATAGGAACCCTATCCCCCAATATGGCCACCGGAATGAATTATAACATACCTACGGTCCTCACGGCTGAGGAGCTTATAGAGAAGACATTCCACAGGGCATCGAAGATATCAAAGACAGGCTCCGATGCACTGGATACGAAGAAGAAGACGGTCTTGGCCAAGATCACGGCATCAGGCGACATCGTAGTCACTACACTTGACGGATATGTGCGCAGATTCCCGAGAATGGATAAAGAAGAGGATTTCCTGCCTGAATTGGTCGATCTCATTATCGGTATCGATCAATACAAAAAATCTCTGGGGGCATTGAACTGGGCATCCAACAGGGCAGAGAAACTCAAAAATGAATCATTGAGGGAAGTAAGACGCACAAAGGATCCAAAGATGATAGATAACATAAGGAACAGCTTCTACGGACGCCTATCATCATACATAAAACAGATATCAAAAGACCTTCTCTTCCTGCAAGATGCAAAGAATAAATTCAGGAACCTCCCCTCGATAGACCCCATGGTGCCTACTCTCGTGGTTGCTGGTTTCCCGAATGTAGGAAAGAGCAAATTGGTCACCGAGCTTAGTACGGCTACACCCCAGATCGCACCATACCCCTTCACCACGAAGGGAATCATAGTTGGGCATATTGAGGACGAATGGAGAAAATTCCAGATCATAGATACCCCTGGCCTTTTGGACCGCAGTTTCGATGATAGGAACGATATCGAGAAACAGGCTGTACTCGCCCTTCGTTATCTCACCGATATAATGATATTCATAATGGATCCGTCAGAATCCTGTGGTTATTCGATGGAAAAGCAGTTGGCCTTACTTAGTTCGATACAGAAAGGATTTGCAGATACGCCCCTACTTGTGGCTGAGAGTAAATCCGACCTCATCCGTACAGAAAGCGACAACATTCATTTTTCAGCACAGACCGGCGAAGGCATGGATGAACTGAAATCAATGCTGATAGCTAAGTTGAGGATAATATTCCGTGAAAGAACAGCATCTGCGGAGATATGAGAGGCCAGAGATATGCCATCAAAAGTTGCTGCAAGCGACGAAATGGCAGATTACTTTTTGAATCTGTCAAGAATAAATGATGAATGCTATCGTATCGCAGAGATTGCCAGAAAAAAAGGATTTGACCCCGAGGACCATGTCGAGATACCTCAGGCCGAAGACCTTGCATCACGTGTGGAGAAATTGCTCTATGAATACAACGTGGAAGGCGTGGCAGAGGAGATAAGGAGACTCACGACAGAATACGGAAATCGTGAGATCGTTGCTTTGATGATAGCAAAAGAGATAGCAAACAGGCCTGCAGAAAGTCTAGAAAAAGCCGTTGACAGAGCTGTCAGAGTGGGCCTAGCTGTTTTGACCGAGGGTATACTTGTAGCGCCTTTGGAAGGTATAGCCGACACTAAGATCAAGACCAATTCCGACGGCACAAATTATATCGATCTGATATTCGCAGGCCCCATACGTGCGGCCGGTGGTACCGCACAGGCGATGAGCGTCCTGATAGCAGATATGGTAAGACAGGCCCTCGGAATAGGAAAATACATACCGACTCCTCAAGAAGCAGCTAGATTCGATGAGGAGATACCATTATACAAACAATGCCAACATCTTCAGTTCACACCTACTTCATCGGAAATTGCCCTTATCGTCAATAATTGTCCAGTATGTATTGATGGAGAAGGTACCGAGCAAGTGGAGATATCCGGATTCAGGGACCTTCCAAGAATAGACACGAACAAAGTGAGGGGCGGAGCATGTCTCGTCATCTCAGAAGGAATGTGTCTGAAAGCCGCTAAATTGAAGAAGCATGTCGATAAACTGCAGATAGAAGGGTGGGAATTCATCGGACAATATCTGGATGCGCATAAGACCACCGATACAAAGGATAGCGGTGAAAAGAAGGTAGAGCCCTCATACAAATACCTTAAGGACCTGGTAGCGGGTCGCCCCATATTTGGACATCCCTGCGCCATAGGGGGATTCAGATTGAGATATGGAAGGGCCAGGACATCGGGGTTGGCATCGCTTGCATACAGCCCGGCCACAATGTACGCCATGGATGAGTTCATGGCACTCGGCACACAATTGAAAATAGAAAGGCCTGGAAAGGCCTGCGTCGTGACACCGTGCGATATGCTTGAAGGCCCACACCTTCTACTTAACAACGGTGACCTCGTGTATTGTGGAACCAAAGAAGAGGTCATCAAGATAAGGGATCAGATATCCGAGATAATCGACAATGGAGAGATATTGATACCGTTCGGTGAATTCTGTGAGAACAACCATGTCCTTGTCCCGTGTGGATATTCCCTGGAATGGCACAGAGAGGAGATCCTCGCAAAGGGAGAACTCCCCGATGATTGGATGGACCCCACGTATGGACGCGCGAAAGAAATGTCTCAACAGATCGGAATTCCACTTCACCCTAAATTCAACCTGATGTGGTCAGATGTGAAGATGGATAAGCTTATGGAGCTTAGACAGAACATCTTGAACTCTGGATCCTATGACGGATCTGTACTTTCAATACCTACTACTGCCTCCACGAAAAGAACCCTTGAGGACCTTTGTGCAACACATCTGTTCCGTGAAGGAAAGGCCATGATCGATACGAGATACTCCTTGCCGATGATCGAGTGCCTTGGCCTTAGTATAGATGACGGCAAGATAGTGTCTTCTATCGAATTGACCACCGATGACGTGCTTACCGCGATAAGCAATGCACTCGGATGCACTGTGCGGGCAAGGGCCATGACCCGCATTGGAACTAGGATGGGACGCCCTGAGAAAGCAAAGGAACGCGAATTATCACCTAAACTTCAATCTCTGTTCCCAGTCGGTGAAGATACTCAACCTAGAAAAGATATCGAATGCGCGATAAAGACCTCTAAAGCCAATTGTTCAAGCCTTAAAGGAGACAGCACACCCTATATCGAAGTGGATGTCAGTAGGAGAAGATGCCCGGAATGCGGACAGATAACATTTCGTACATGGTGCAGAGAATGCAGATGCCATACATTCAATGTTGAGATCCATGACTCGTATGTCGGAGGGCCTCCCCCTACTGTTAAATTGAACATTGAAAAAGAATTCAACGATGCGCTTTCGAATTTGAAAGAAAGGCCTGTCGATTTGAAATGCATGGATAAGCTCATATCTAAGATAAAAACGCCTGAGACCCTTGAGAAGGGGATACTGAGATCCAAAAATGGCGTATCCATGTTCAAAGAGGGTACGATACGCTTCGATATGACCGATATACCCCTTACACACTTCAAGCCAAGGGAAATAGGCTTGTCCATAGAGAAAGCCCATGATCTAGGATATACACATGACTGGAATAACGACCCGCTTGATGATCCCGAACAAATTGTCGAGCTCAAGGTACAGGATATAGTTCCATCTCAGGATTGCGGGGATTATCTTGTCAAGATCGCCAAGTTCATTGACGATGAACTGGCGGAATTGTATGACCTTGATAAATATTACAACATAGAGAACAGGAGTGGTCTGATAGGCCATCTGACATATGCGCTAGCACCGCACACGTCCGGTTGCATACTCAGCCGTATAATCGGATATTCCGACGTCAGAGGTTGTTATGGACATCCATTCTTCCATGCAGCAAAAAGAAGAAATTGCGATGGAGATGAGGATTGCGTCATACTCGCAATGGACGGGTTGCTTAACTTCTCAAGGACATTCTTGCCCAACAGACGTGGGGGGCTGATGGATGCTCCCCTCGTCCTTACAACTAGATTAGACCCCAATGAGATCGATAAAGAAGCGCATAATGTTGACTGTCTTAGAAAATACCCACTTGAATTCTATCATGCGGCAATGGAAATGAAAGATCCGAAAGAGATCGATAAGATCATGGACCTCGTGGCAGGTCGCATTGGGACGCCGAGACAATACGAAGGATTCGGATTCACCCATGATACGAAAGACATCGCTGAAGGGCCGAAATACTCTGCATATACAACATTGGAATCCATGATGGATAAGATGAATGCACAGTTGAAGTTGGGTAAGATGATACGTGCGGTTGACGAAAGGGATGTCGCCACCAAGGTGATCAACAAACACTTCATGCCAGATATGATAGGTAATCTCAGAAGCTTCGCTACACAAACGGTCAGATGCACAAAATGCGGTGAAAAATACAGAAGGGTCCCCCTTAGCGGAGTCTGTATGAAATGCGGACATACCTTGAATCTCACGGTGCATGAAGCCAGCGTTAGAAAGTATCTCGAAGTGTCGAAGGAAATAAGTCAGAGGTACAGTCTTGATGATTATACGAAAGACAGGATAGAGATATTGGAAATGAGCATGAATTCTTTATTCAACAACGATAAGATAAAGAAATGCAAATTGTCCGATTTTTACTGAATTGAAAGGAAAATTAATGATCCCGAGGTCTGAATGGACCCGGGATCATATTGATAGTTTATAGCGACCCTGCCTGTGAGGCGAGTTCCTTCGATTCCTCGTTGAGGATGGACACTGCCTTGTCTAGTACCTGTCTAGCTGTGAGGGAACCATCTGTCTCGAATGTGAACAAGAAATTCTTGTCATCTCCTTTGACATGAATGGCACCGTTCGTTGCATCCTTACAGGTCTCACACAAAGAACACGCGTGTGGGTTTACCACCACTAGCTTCTTGTTCTTCTCGCCGAAGACATGCCTAGGGCAAAGATGGATCACATTCAATACATCCGGATCGTGGGCCTTCTCTGGACTTATAGTGATCGCTGGAAGATACTTGTATCCAACACCGAATGCCGCTTGCCATTTCACGTGCTTATTTGCTGTACCCATCACCGCTGTTGCGTATATGAGCACGGCTTGTCCATCCGTGAGCTCGACTATCGGAATGTTCTCATCTTTGACCTTCATATCAGGATTCCCGAGTGGGACCATGTCACCGGACAATACCGTACATGGGCCGATCTTGTTCAAACTGTACATTAGAGTACAGCTTGGACATCCCTCTCCGCCGCAGACGCATTTGTTCTGATAGGTGAAGAGCTCATAATCGGTCGGCACAGGTATCATTCCGAGCCTGTGGGCGATGATCTCATCGAACAAGGGCGTTACACTCTCGTACTCCTTGTCATCGACCATTATAGGCCCAAGATGGAACTCTACCTTGTCGATGGCCATCTTCGGTATATCGGACAGCATCGTCCTTCTGAGTGCGTTCGCCATGGCAGGAGAAGAACTCTTAAGAATGAACTTTCCCTTCCTCTCTGCCATTTCGAGTATTTCAATGTCCATAAGAGGCCTCCTCAGACCCTGCGTCCTCTGCGTCCGCCTTTCTTCTTGGTTCCGTCGTGTGGAATTGGTGTGACATCTTCTATGCGTCCGATCTTCAGACCGGCCCTTGCAAGTGCACGTATTGCGGCCTGTGCTCCTGGTCCAGGAGATGTTGATTTGTTTCCTCCTGGTGCACGTACCCTTACATGTACTCCCACAATATCCTTCTCTCCTGCTACCTCGGCGATCTTCTCTGCTGCCCTCTGGGCTGCGTATGGTGAAGACTCATCCTTGGCTTGTTTAACGACCATACCTCCGGTCACCTTGGCAAGCGTCTCGGCTCCGGTGATATCCGTCAGCGTGATCATGACATTGTTATAGCTAGCATAAATGTTAGCAATTCCCCATTTCTGTGTTGTTGCCATCAGACCTCACCATCCTTTGCTGTGATTCCCGCTTCCTGTGCATCTGCCTTTGCTGATGCTGCGCGCTTGGAATCCTTCTTAGCACGAACCTGCTCTTTGACCTCTACGACGGCGGCTGCCTTCTCTGCAGAGGCCCTCATTGGGTGCATCGAATCTGTGAATGGCGATGCTGTGTTGTACTCGACAGAATTCTCCTCTTCCCTTGTAACTATGTATCCTGGAACCGTGACCCTGTGACCGTTGACGAATATGTGTCCGTGAATGATCATCTGTCTTGCCTGCTTTATGGTAGACGAAAGACCTTTCTGGAATACGATCGTCTGGAGACGACGGGACAATATGTCCGAATCTGAAAGAAGGAGTATCTCGTTCAAAGTGCCGCCTATTACTGGAAGGACGCCTATGCGTGCGCACTTATTGATGAGTGCATCGGTCTCGACCTTTGCCTGTGCGTCTCCTGTCCTCAAACGGGCCTGAAGCTCCCTTGACTGCTTCCTGAAGTTTCTAAGGACTGTCTGTGCCTTCCAAACCTCGGTCTTGTTCTTCAATCCGTACTCGCGTACGATCTCAACCTCTGCCTTTATCCTCTCGCCCTGCCAGGGGTGGGAAGGCGTATCATATGACTTACGTGAAAATTTTGGATCTCCCATTTATAACACCTCAAGATGATTTCTTCTGGACACCCAATGTGAGTCCTTTCCTTCCGTTGGAACGGGTTCTCTGGCCTCTTACCTTGTGGTGTGTCTCGTGCCTTATTCCGCGGTAACAGCGGATCATCTTCATTCTGTTGATGTCGTCCTTCTGGATCATGTCAAGGTCGTTGCCGATCAAGTGCATGTCAGCACCGGACTCGTAATCCATCTGCCTGTTTACGACCCAGTTGGGCGCGTACTCGACATATGTGATTATGTATTGCTCGAGTTCTTTGACCTTCTCATCCGAGAGTGATCCTATCTTGACTGTTGGGTCGATCTTAGCCTTTCTGACTACGATCTCTGAGACCCTCTTCCCTACACCTTTTATGCTCTGAAGGCCGATAACGACCCTCTTCTGACCATCGATATCGCTGCTTGCGATACGGACGATGAAATTGAAATTCTCGTCCTCGGTCTTAGGCGCTTCTTTCTTTCCTTTTGCTGCCATTTTCAATCCTCCGTAAATGTTCCGCCCTTTCGGGGGAAGTAATCAAGCACAAGTTCCCTTTGGGATATGCTCTCAGTTTTCGTCTATTGAACGGGTCCTGAGTTTACGTAGAATCGCGGATGTGCTTACCATTTATAAAGATTGGGGAATCCCTATATTGATTTTAACTATGCGGCATCAATCCCTGTTTCTCCATACAGGTCCATTGCCGATCCTTTCCAGGTCCATGGCATTATGATCGCACATCTCATGGCAGCAATAACATCTGATGCATCTCGCATGATCGATGATGGGTATGCCTCTTTGACTCGATATTGCCTTGACTGGACAGCTTCTCAAGCATTTCATGCATCCCACACAAAGTTCCGACAGTACCTTCGGCCTTATAGTGGAGAGGAACATCGCCACGCCCTCCTTGTCATGTGTCATCGGTGGCTTGAAATCCTTGACGATCAGATCCTCCATATCGTCCCCTATGCACTTGACATCCGAAAGATCGCTGCCAAGATATCCCAGACCCACAGCTGCCCTGATAGTTGCAACCTCCAGAGGATCGAATGACATCAGTCTCGCGGTCACTACGTCTATCGCGTTCTCATCGGAACTGGCCAATACTGCCCCGATTTTACGAGGGCTGCCTCCATTCGGACCGTTTCCCTCCATGGCCATTATGGCATCCATTATCTGCAACTTCGGATGGAACAATTCATTCAGACAGAGTATCATCTTTCCAAAGTCGTTCACATCTTTGAAATTGGCATGATACGTCGGCTTATCCAATCCTGGAACTATTCCAAATAGATTCTTCGCAGCACCGCTGAGCAATGTGAATGCGTGTGTCTTGGCCTTTGAGACCACGATTATGTCATCGGCCCATATTGCCGGACCTATTATGTTGAACTGCTTCAGATTCCATCCATCTGGCACCTCCATACGTTCATAACTTGTGTCATAATTGAGAGGAATACCCAGATCTTCTGAAACCTTGTCATATCCTGAAGCCGAATATGCTTTACGAAGAACATCTTCGGTATACGAAAGACCAGAACCCGGACTGTCGCCCATTATCACATCGCATCCGTGGTCCTGTAATATCCTAGCAACCGCATATACGACATTCGGATCGGTGGTGACGCACTTCTCTGGGTCTGCACCCATCAGCATATTGAATTTCAAAAAGACCTTCCTGCCTGGAGAAGTGAATCTACCGATACCGCCTATCAAGTCTATAGATTTGGAGACCGCGAGATATACATTATCCCTTTTGTAATCGTCACAGCGGACCAAAGATACTTCCTTCATGTGGATTGACCTCGACTAAAATTGAAATCTGTCGCCCTGTTATTGCGAGATCAACTTCTTATGAACTTGACGTAATCTGCCTTATTTGTCGCGTATATCTCCTTCAACATCGATGACAGGTTCTCGGCATTTCCTGATATGACCATGACCTCTAAGCACTTGTGATCCTTTAGATGCGAGTGCATCTGGGTCTTTATCTCTGATTCATACATCGCCTGTATGGAACCCATCCAAGGGTCAGCATGGTCCCTCCTTACGACAATGAGCACGCCCTCGATCTGTCCTACAAGATCGTTCATCTTCTGCATATCACCTACGGCTATGTTGATGGCAGTACGCATTGCCTCGCTCCTTCCATTCAGCCCGAATACCGAACGGATCTCGTCGAGCGATTCTAGATTCTTATCGTTAAGTGATATGCTTATGATTCCCAATGTCTCACCTTTATTAACAATATGCCATAATATGATAAAATGTTATTAACATTATGCATTCATATTGTAAATATCGATGGGAAAATATACATTATAGCTGATCAAGATAAAAGAAAAAGGATTTTTATTTGAAAAATCCCGATCCCTTATTGAATGGATCTCTTGGAATTCCTCTTTATAATTGTATTTAGAGATAACGCAATGATGAGCGCGATTCCGATCACCAAGACCACCGTTGCACCTGGAGGGGAATCGAAACCTATTGACATGAACAATCCCAATATGGATAGTGCCAGAGATATGACGGTCCCGAATATCATCATATGTTTCAAATCGCTTGTATAGAAATTGGATATCGCCACGGGGATGGTCATGAGGGCGATTATCATTATTATACCAACAACATTTGCCACCATCACACATGTGACCGCGACCATTATGTACAACGTCATATTGAGCCAGAATACATTTATCCCCGATATCTTTGCATGGGTCTCATCGAATGTCAAGATCTGAAGGTCTCTGAACAAATACGTCACTATCGCTAAGATTATCAAGGTGACAATGAAAATAATGATCAGTGTCAGATTGCTCACGAACAATACATTACCGAATAGTATCGATTCGTAAGAAGAAGGCGTGACAACACTGCGGTCCATGAAACATAGGAACAGAACCCCCATTGCCATCCCCACTGCCCATAAAGCACCGATCAGTGTATCTTGCCTTAGATCAGATGCCCTCTTGCAGAATGTCATTATTATTGCAGATACTATTGCGAATAGAAGGGCTCCGACCATCGGGGTGAACCATCCGACCAAGAATATCGACATTACGTAATATGAGAAACCTATTCCTCCGAATGTTGTATGAGCGATGCCTCCAGTCACGGATACCATCCGATTCACAACGACGTATGTACCTATCACTCCGCACAAGATGCATGCGCATATTGTCGCCATGAACATGTTCTGTATGAGTGATATCGAAAGATAATCGAATATGTTCATGGACCTGATTCTCCTCTGTGACAATTACATTTAACGCTTGAATTGTCTGATACCTTCAAAAACTCGGGCGGACAGTGGAATCCCAATTCGACCATGGCCTCTGTTATCTCTGGGCGATCGTTGCATATTATCCTTCTATTCATGCACGCCAATCTCTTGACATCGTGTGATATGCTAGTCATATCATGGGTGATTATCATTATCGCGACCCCGTCTTTGTTCACCTTCTTGAGAACATCGTACGTACAATCCTTCATCGATGGATCTAAACTCGATGTTGGTTCATCCAGTAAAAGTATTTTCGGCCTTGGTGCAAGAGCTCTTGCCAAAAGTACCCTTTGCAATTGTCCACCGGATAGGCTGCTTATACGCTTATTACGGAAATCGGACATCTCCACATATTCCATAGCGATTTCAGCCATCTCCTTTTCCTCTTTTGAATAAAATGGCCTTGATCCCTTATGCACCCTCAGACCCATCAAAACTACTTCTTCTGCACATATTGGATAATTTGAATCGAAGATCCCGCGCTGAGGTACGTATCCTATGTTCCTTACTCCTGTGACGGGCGATTCTCCATATATCTCTACTACGCCACCAATAGGACGGATTAGACCAAGTATGGAACGGAACAAAGTGGTTTTACCACCTCCATTCGGTCCTATGACTGCAAGAAAATCATTTTCCCTTAATTCTAGAGAGATCTCCTTGAGTATGATCTCGTTTCCATAGCCTACTGTCAGGCCCTTGATTGATATAGGAAGTTCGCCCGTCATTTTTTGACCTTAACCTTCAGAATACTCCTGTGTCAATAGGTCTATGAAATCGGAGAGCGCCTCTAACATATCAGTAGGTGTTGGATTCACTATCTCGACAGTTATCCCGTTCTCTTCGAGGGTGTCTCTATATTCATACCCTTCATCGGTCACGCAGACATAGATGACACTATAGCCACCATCGTTTATCATATTCACAGCATCGCCTATGGAAACCTCGCCCTGGCTCTCGATAGCGACCATGTTGGCATTCAATCCCATCTCTGCACCATATTGCTCCAAGAAATACTGCCATGCAGGGTGCCAGACAAGAACATTGATCTCTTTATCGCCGATGAGTTCTGCGAACGCTGTCATCTTATCATTGACCGCCTCTACCTCGTCCAGATATGCTTCGTAATTCTCCTCATAGGTCGAGGAATTATCTGGGTTCAATTCTGTGAGTTTTTCCTTTATTACAGCGGCCATCTTCGCAAGATTCTCAGGAGAGGTCCATATATGCACATCGTATTCCCCAGCTTCACTGGTTTCTACTGAATAGAGAGGAGTGTATTCGATCTCGTCTGCCAATCTCACTATCTCCACCGAATCAGGGATCTCGGAGATGACATCTTCCATGAAAGCGCTCTCCCACTCGATATCGGAACCTACCATGAAATATATGTTCGATGCGTAGAGATTAACAACTGTGCTGGGTTGTGAGTATGCAGTGTGCGGACTGACATTCGACGGCATCATAGACACGACATTGTATTCATCTCCTGCTATGTCTTCGACGATATCCGCTTCCCATGCCATTGTGACTGCTATGGTCTGGCGATCGTCATCGTTCGAATTATGGTTTATTATTACAACCCCGGCCGCCGTAGCGACCAACGCGATTGCAACAACTATTGCTACAATAGATATGGTTTTCATTGTGTAATCATCTTAGTAATATTATTAAAATATAGTTATTATGTTAATAAAAAATAACTTAAAATATACAATTTATTAATAATAATACAACTAATTAATATTCTTATTGAGAAATATATAATAAAATGATATCTATTTTGATTTAATTATCATATTACATATATAATAACTTATTATTAATAGCACATTTTTATATTAACTATTCGAAGTAGATCGATGATGATCATCATACAAATATGGATCTCAAAAACAACAAAAAGTTCTCGCGAAAAACAGAAACGATGCGACCGCTGAAAAGACGGAGAAACCTTTTAAGGCTACGAACCATAAAAAATTGAATTTTGAAAATTCACATGCTGGTTGTAATAAGATAGTGCCGACGGCCGGATTCGAACCGGCGAACTCCTACGAGAATGGATCTTGAGTCCATCGCCTTTGACCAGGCTTGGCAACATCGGCTTTAAGAGGTCATAAACACAAATGGTAAATAAACCTTTATGATGGGTTTTTCTTTTTCAAAGGAACTAACATATGAAATATTAGATTTGTAGAGGGGTATTATAAAAATATGCAGGACCAGAGGTCCTGCATTGAATGTTTACGACTGCTTGATATCAACCAGGCCACACCGCATATATCATCGGTATTAGTCCCTTGACCAGCATCTGCAATGCGATCGTCGCCAGAATGATACCTCCGGCCCTGGACATGACCTCCAGACCGCTGGTACCTACCTTCTTTGCCAATGGCTCGGCGAACATGAACGTCAATAGCACTATCAACGATACCAGCAAGAGCATCACCGAGATCGTTATCAAGGAACTTACCTCGCCATACTCCATCGCTGTACTTATGATCAGTGCTATCGATCCGCCACCACATGCCAACGGGAATACTATGGGAACTGCCGCCACGGTCTTCCAATTGGTGTGCTTGATCTGCTCTGGATCGATACCCCCGTAATTCTTTCCTAACACCATGGGTATCGATGATACCAGTAGTATGATACCTCCGATAGCCATCAACGAGTTGACACTGATGCCCAATACCTCCAGTGCGTACCGACCTATCCAAGCGATGGCCAGAACGAAGATCAAGTAATACAGGGCCGCAGTCCTGGCGATCTTCTTCTGCGTCTGATCGTCGAACGCGCTTGTGATCGACAGATATGGGCCAATGGTCGCAGGAGGACTGAACAATACCGCCAGACCTATGGCGAATATGACCGATTCTTGAATATTTATCATGTGTTACAACTCCCAATGACCTTCGAAAGGCCTTCAGATTTACAATTAATTACGATCATTCCCTCTTCACCGACTCCGTCCTCTTAGTGAACAACAATGCGATCACTCCGATTATTACCATTATCCCGCCTATTATCATGCATACCGACATACCGCTAATGAAATTGCTCTCGAGATCCTGTAAGCTCTCCACACCATCCAGATATCCTTTGAAATCCACATAGCTTGTGATTATTGTTGTGAATATCGCCACGCCGATAGCACAGCCTACCTGTTGCATCGTCCTTAGCAGACCGGATGCTTCGCCCTGCACCTCTGCCGGTGCCCCGGTCAATATCATCTTGTTCGATGGAGGGTAGAACAGACCGTTTCCTATTCCCAATACCAATAGCATCAAACCGATGATGATAAGCCCAGTATTGGCGACTATTGTGGACATTATGAAGAATGCCGCCGCTGCGATTATCAAAGATGCAATTGATAATGAACGCACGGATATCTTTCCTCCCATCATACCTGCGAATATGCCCGCGGCCACCATCATTAGTGTCGCCCAAAGGAACATCTGGCCGGCCTGCGTTGAGGTCATGCCGTGCATGAGTTCGAAATAGAACGGCAAGATGACGAATGCTCCAGCGAATGCCGCCATTATCATCATAGAACTTATCGCAGGCAACAATACATTCCTTGCCGACACCGCCTTTATGTTCAACAGAGGATCGCTGGCCTTTTTGCTTTCCCATAATACGAACATCGGGATGAATATCACTGCCGCAAGGATGGTGGCGATTATTGTCACCGATGTCCATCCTAACTGTTCTCCCATGTTCAATGCATAAATGATGCCGAATATTCCTATGAATATGGATATCGCACCGATTGCATCGAAACGACCCTTTACCGGCAACCTGTCCCCTGGAATGGCCTTCAACGATATGAGAAGCGCAATTATACCTATCGGCACATTGACAAGGAATACCACATGGAAACCGAAATTACCTGCCAGATATCCACCCAGTGTGGGGCCTATTACCGTACCCAATGCTCCAGCGGCCGCAACGATCCCAAGGCCCTTTCCACGTAATTCAGGACTTACGAATCTTGTTATTGCTGCGAAAGCCAGTGCAGTTATCATCGCTGCACCGATACCTTGCAAGAACCTGCATATTATCAAAGTGTCGATGTTCGGCGAGAAGAAAGACGCCACGGTTCCGCAGATGAAGATGATGAATCCTACGGACATTATTATCTTGAAACCGAATCTTTCACCCAACTTACCGAACAACAACATGAACGACGACAAGGATACTGTGTATGCCAACAGAACCCACATTACCATCGATGTCTTGAGATGCCAATCTTTGAGGATCGTAGGCAACGATATGTTGACAAGACTAAGATCCAACATCACCATGAATGTTGCCAACAATGCCACGATTATGACCAATTTACTATTTTTTGAACTGACTTCAGACATTTATTACCTTTTCAAAAACCTACTTGCAGCGTATTTAAAATCTACTGTCTGGCATTAAAAAAAATCAACATTTATCATTTCATGAGACTAAAAAATCAGATGTGGGGATAATTTCCCAGAATTGAGAAAAAATAACAAGAAATAGCCCATAAGTATTAAAACCGCACAATGAAATAATCAATTGGCAGATAACACCAAGGATGATTACATGTGCACAGGCATCATAATTAAAGCTCAAGACGGATCCGTCATCAAAGGAAGGACCATGGAATGGGGAACAATGGACATACATTCCAGGATTTTCATCGCATCCAGAAATAAAAAGATATCCGGTACCTTGCCAGACGGCAAGACCGGTTTCACCTGGAATGCGAAATACGGATTCGTAGGAGTGGATGCCTTCGGTCAGTTCTTCGCGTCTGATGGAATGAACGAGAAAGGATTGGTAGCTGGATTGTTCTATCATCCTGGAACGGCCAACTATGAGAAATACGACCCTTCCCTTTCAAATACCAGCATGTCCGCGACAGACCTCGGTACATTCATTCTAAGCATGTTCTCGACGATAGATGAGGTAAAAGAAGGAATAAAGAACCTACACCTAGTGGGAATACCTCTGCCTGGAACCAACCAGGAGATCCCATGCCATTACATGGTAACAGACAAGAAAGGGAAATCGATATCCATCGAATTCATCGATGGAAAGACCAAGATTTTCGATAACCCTGTAGGCATCATTACCAATTCGCCTTCGTTCGATTGGCATATGACGAACCTTCGCAATTACCTGAACTTCCGTGCCGACGGGGAGGAGAAGGCCAACTACATGGGAGTAGAGATGACCCCCATAGGCCACGGCGCAGGACTAGTAGGGATGCCTGGAGATTACTCGCCTCCATCGCGTTTCGTGAGAGCTGCAGCATTGACAAATACTGCCAGACCCACCGCTGACGCATACGATGCCGTCCTAGAAGCGAACAGGATAATGGATTCGTTCAATGTACCGTTGGAACGCGTCTTCACTCCTCAAGAGAAGGAGATGCAGATGGGCCTCATCAGCTCCACGACATGGACGACGATAAGTGACACCAAGAATCTGAAGTTCTACTATCACACCCAATACAATCGCCGTTTACGCTGTCTGGACCTGAGCAAGGTGGACCTGTCCTCCGGGAAGGATTACAAACCGCAACCACTGGACAAAGCAAAGAAACAGGACATCGAGGAGATCACCATATCCGCATGATGAGCTAAGATCATCAGATGTGAGAATGCCTGTCGGAAAAATGAGTTGTACCCGACAGGCCTTAAAATCCTTATATGCGATTTGGACCGATCAGGGCAATGTTGTTACCTCTGCCCGTGCACCGGCGATATAGAATGTGTATTCATGCTGGGATACCATCCCTCCTTTGACCTCGATCAACTGTGCATATCCTGACAATACACCGCGACGCATCAGATACTTGACGTGTTTCTCTGCATCAGGAAAATCGCAGCTCCTAGCGCAGAACGGGAATGTCTTGAACTCACCTTTAACATATTCGAGGAATTCCTGCGCCTTAGGATCGTCAACCTTGCGTTCCCTCACAAGACGGACGATGTTGCCCTGAGGCCCATTCACCACACTTCCGCCTCCGTTCGTTGCAAATGGCTCGACAGCGATGACCATTCCAGCCTTCAATGTCGTGGTCTCTCCGTTCGCATAACTTGGGACGGAGAGCCCCGCGTGCAGATTATATGGTTCTATCTGATGCCCATTGAGATTGTCTATGGGCTTGAAACCTGATTGTTTGATCACCATCTCGACCGCGCGGCCGATCTCCCCTAATGGTGTGCCTTCGCCGATGAACTCTGCTACAGTGTTCCTAGCATTCTTTGATGCCTCGATTAGGTCCGTGTATCTCCTTGTTCCTATCTCCACGGTTCCCGCTGTATCTCCTACATAACCGGAGATCTCGGCACCACAGTCGATTTTAACAACATCGCCGGTCTGGAAGACCGCAGGGTCGTTGACACAGGGAGTGTAGTGTGCCGCTACCTCATTCCTGCTTATGTTGCAAGGGAATGCTAGCCCGCATCCGTGCTCTCTTATGTAGCCTTCTACTTCCTGTGCTACATCGTATAATTTCACTCCCGCACCTGCGAGCTCCATACCTATGTCCCTGGCAGCTCCAGAAACGCGTCCTGCCTTGCGAAGCTTCTCCAACTGTTCACTTGTCAGCATCTTAAGACTTCCTCGATCTGATCGATGGTGATTGCGCCCTGACGGACGATCTCTATCTCACCATCAACAAGCCAGACTATCGTAGAGGGCTTTCCGGTCGGAGACCTTCCCGCATCGATGTATGTGCTTATGGAATCGCCAAAATCCTCAATGGCCTCAGCCACAGTGGTGGCATCAGGACTTGAATGCAGATTGGCAGATGTGGCCACTATAGGGCCTGTACGTTTGATTATCTCCTGTGCTATAGGATGATCCGGAATGCGTATCCCTACTCTTTGGGACATTGCAGTTAAAAGATCGGGCACATCAGGCTGTTTCGGCATTATCAATGTCAAAGGTCCTGGTAAAAAGGCCTTTATCAGCTTCTCGGCATTATCATCAAGTATTGCTACCTGTTCCATCATCCTCTTGTCACTCACAGCAACTGACAATGCCATATCGAATGGCCTTTTCTTTGCAAGATACAGATTTTTAACAGCAACCTGGTTGTAAATATCTGCCCCCACTCCGTATACTGTCTCTGTGGGATACACTATCAGTTTACCCTCACTGATGTCTTCTGCAGCATTGAGCGCTGCCTCTACGCAATGAGCATTGACACCACACGAACAATCGCATTTAATTACCCTCATATCGAAACCCCCATCATATTCAATCCATACCGTACCATCCGGTCACCTTGATCTGAAACATTACCATGTCCAGGATACAATGATTTTATTTCTATCTTGCTAAGGTCGATCAATGACTCTTTGAGAGCTTTGAATGAACCTGTCGGAAAATCTGTGCGGCCGATACCCATCGTAAAAAGAGTATCGCCGGAAAAAAGAGATCTCGTGACCTCGTCGTATATGGATATACTGCCGATTGTATGGCCTGGAGTATAGATGATACGCAACCTATGATCTTCGAGATCTATCCTCTCATCGTTGGGGAGTTCAATCACATCAACGGGATCCAGAGGCATTCCCAAGACCTCTTCGGCCAATATCACCGGACTCGCATTACAAATGAAACTTGCATCCTTCCCAGCGAATGCTGGACATGAGAATTCTTCAATTATATCCTTGAGACCACCGACATGATCGGCATGACAATGCGTCAATATGACCATGTCCAATTTACGACCGTTCAAAACAGATCTTATTGATTTCATTACGTGATCGGAATCGTTACCTGTTCCAGTATCGATAAGGATGTTCTTTTTCCCTTGAATAAGAAAAATATTCGAATCATAGGGAATGTTTGAAGATATTTTTGACACGACCATAAAAATGAACTGAAATAATCATATTTAAAGAATAAGTGTACAGGATGAGATGTACATTCAATATATTGAGAATCGAAAAAAAATATTTATTAGAGGATGAGATTTTTTATACGCAACCTGTTTGACTGCTAGACCACATCCAGCGACGTAACGGCTTTAGTAAGCCAGGACTGAATATCTCGGCGAACCTCGATACTTACATCCGGCTTCTATCAAACTTATCATTTATAAGCGCCCTATGGTACCTCTTTTTCAAGATGGCTTCGAGCTTAGATGCTTTCAGCTCTTATCCACTATCGCGTGGCTACTCAGCATGCCTTGTCAGACAACTGATAAACTAGAGGCGACGAATCCCTGTTCCTCTCGTACTAAAAGATCCTTCTCGTCAGGTACCTACACCTCCATCAAAAAGCAACAAAACTGTCTCGCGACGTTTTAAACCCAGCTCACGATCCCTTTTAATGGGCGAACAACCCCACCCTTGGCAGCTGCTGCACCACCAGGATAGGGAGAGCCGACAGCGAAGTAGCAAGCCTCGAGGTCGATATGAACTCTTGCTCGAGACAACTCAATTATCCCCAGGGTAATTTTTCTGACATCAATCGCCCCCACTCGGGAGGCTGATTGGTTCGCTAAGCCATAGTTTCCTATCTCCGAACCCTATTGTCTGGTTCCGAGTCAAGCTAGCTTTTACCTTTACATTCTTCGGTAGATTTCTGACCTACCTGAGCTAACCATTGGGCGCCCTTGTTATCTTTTTGAGGGCGTGGCGCCCCACCCGAACTACCTGCCTATAGCTGTCCCCCCGAAGGGGTGAGTCGTAAGGAATGTTAAGGGCGGTGTTTCATCGGTGACTCGGAGAGGTGCTAGCGCACCTTCCTGGGTAACGTCTCCCGCCTACCCTACACATAACATTCCCTACAACAACAACAGGTTGTAGTGAAACTCCATGGGGTCTTCGCTTTCAGATGGAGGGATCTGGATTGTGCACCAGATAGATTGATTTCACTAGCGTCGAGGCGGGGACAGTAGAACACTCGTTGAGCCTTCATGCAAGTCGCCAATTAAGCGACAAGGTATTACGCTACCTTAAGAGGGTCATAGTTACCCCCGCCGTTTATCGGTCCTTCGTTCCGTTGAAACAGAATTTCAGATGCCAACACTGGGCAGGCTTCGGCCCCTATACACATCCTTTCGAACTAGCAGGGACCTATGTTTTTATTAAACAGTCGGTGTTCTCTTGTCACTGCGACCAGTAGCTCTCACTACTGGCACCCTTTATCCCGAAGTTACAGGGCTAATTTGCCGAGTTCCCTCGCCTCGATTATGCTAACACGCCTTAGGCTACTCACCTAGGGACACCTGTGTCGGTTCTTGGTACGAATAAGAAATCTGTAACCATATTACTTTCACGGAGACCGGGGATCATCATAAGTGGGATTACTCCCACCCCATCATGCTTTCGTCCGCTTCTCACCATTACGGTTCTTCACGGACTTGTACACTTAGATACGACGACGATCGTACAATAACTACCCTGATCCAATAATATGGACAAAGGATTTCCTAGTACAGGAATATTAACCTGTTTCCCATTCGATAACTTCGATTAAGAGTTACCTTAGGATCGACTAACCCTTGGCTGACGAACATTGCCAAGGAACCCTTGCCCCTGCGGCGACACGGATTCTCACCGTGCTTTGCTGCTACTCTCTCCAGGATCCTCGTCGGTACACGGTCCACAGGACTTCACAGCCCTGCTTCTGCCCATGCACCGCGCCCACTTACCAAATTACATTTCTGTATTCTACAGTATCGGTACTCGGTTTAGCCCCGTCCATTTTCTGGGCCCACGATCTCGACCGGTGAGCTGTTACGCTATCTTTAAAGGATGGCTGCTTCTAAGCCCACCTCCCGGTTGTTTTAGACTACCGACGCCATTTCATATTACACTTAACCGAAATTTGGGGACCTTAACTGTAGTCTGGGTTGTTTCCCTTATGGCCGTCAAGCTTACCCCGGACGGCCTTGCACCCGACGTCTACGATGAACACAAGTTCGGAGTTTGACAGGATGCCGAGGAATTTCTTCCCCTAAGCACCCAATCGGTGCTCTACCTCATGTTCTACCTCGATCGAGGTCTAGCTGCGACTAGTTTCAGTGGGAACCAGCTATATCCGGCCTAGATTGGCCTTTCACCCCTATACTCAAGTCATCCAAACGATTTGCACATCAGAACTGGTTCGGACCTCCACCTCCCCTTCGAGAGGCTTCATCCTGCTCAAGCATAGATCGACCGGCTTCGGGTCTCCGCGCCATTGACTCCACGCGAGCACACGTTGTCCCTCATAAAAACTGCGGACAATCGGTTTCCCTTCGGCTTCCCAATTGAATGGTTAACCTCGCCAATGACCAGAACTCCCTGGATCGTTTTTCTAAACGAATAATATAACATTGGTCCACCATAAATGGCTTCTTCCCTTTGATGCTATATAAATCTTTGACCGCATGGTTTCAGGTCTTTTCATCTCCCGTTAAGGGTACTTTTCAGTTTTCGCTCACGCTACTACTACACTATCGGACTAGAGACGTATTTAGGGTTGGAAGCGAATGTCTCCCAGATTCACGCGCAATATCCAATGCACGTTACTCTAGAACATCAAAAATCTCCATATTATCTTTCTTCTAGGGGGCTATCACCCTCTATGGCGTGTCGTTCCAGACAACTTCGAATAATACAACTTAGGAGTAAATGAGTCTACAACACCACATCTCCCTTAATTTTCAATAAGGGATTCAGTTTGCCCTATACCGTGTTCGATCGCCTTTATTAGCGGTATCTCTTTTGATTTCTTTTCCTGCGGGTACTAAGATGCTTCAATCCCCCGCGTTCCCGATCATTACTGATCATTCCGAAGAATAGGAAGTCCCATTAGGTCATCGTCGGATCATAGGTTTCTTGCGCCTACCCGACGCATTTCGCAGCTTGACACGACCTTCTTCAGCGCTCTAGCCGAACCATCCCCCATGCGGCGTAGCATCGCCGCTGGCGTATGATCTAGCACACGTCCAGGTTGCGTATGATCGGTGATCATCGGGCGGTTTCCAATCTCATCCTCCATTATTGGAGCCCTACACCTCTTCCCCGAAGCAGGACCTCTGTTCGGGTGCATGATTCTCATGTGCCTGGTTCGCTACCGAACCTGGCGAATACTCCCGATGCGCAGGTAGTATATAATCACTTGCCTGTCATCAGGATTTAGCTTTACGAACGATGTTCGCATCGCACCAATTCACTGCCCTTTTTGACAGGAACCACACGATGCCACACATCGCGCAAATCCCTGTAGTCAGGATTAGTATTTATATTTTTCCGATTCCGCATCGGAATCATGGAAGGAATATGACCACTGCCAGCTCAGGCAATAGTCTTCTCATTTCCAACAGGTCGGGATAGCATAGTTGTATATAATCATCACAGTGCAATACCTTCCCTAACATCTTTGACACTACAGAAGATTCGATCTTTCCCTCTACTTTCCAAGCACCTCCTTCAGATATTGTATCTGTGCCTATCATCATCGGAAGACGAAGCCTTGTTTTTTCCACTTCATTGCATATGGATGAGAGAAATTCCAATTCTTTAGGATCGAATGTCCCTATCGCGCCACTGCGCGTATGATATGTATAATCTCCATTCTCAAGATAATCCAACAATGTTCTCCGATTTATCGGCATATTGCTATTGATTTCGAATAACATATGCTCCAGATTCATAGGATCCTCAACCATACAACTCAGAAGGACATGCGTCTACCGGCCTTTCAATCTTCTGCTATTTGCACTCATACCAATGAAAGATGTCAAAGACAATTTCTACTCTAATCTATTATAATATAATATAAGTAAAAGGAGATTGCATGTCATGAACTCAGAAGATGAATTGAAGGAGGCATTGAGGACACACCCCTGCTATAATGAGGAGGCCCATCATCAATTCGCCAGAATGCATCTTCCAGTTGCTCCGCTCTGCAACATACAGTGTAATTATTGCAACAGGAAATTCGACTGCAGCAATGAATCCCGTCCTGGAGTAACAAGTGAGATCCTCTCTCCAAGACAAGCAGTAGATAAAATTGGTTTTGTTATAGGAAAGATACCGAATCTGAAAGTCGTTGGAATCGCTGGACCTGGAGACCCTCTGGCCAACGAATCCACATTCAAGACGCTGGAACTTGTGAAAAAGGATTTTCCTGAGCTCACGACCTGCATTTCGACAAACGGACTTATGCTTCCAGGCAACGAAAGAAGATTGATGGACCTGGGCGTTAGATTCATCACCGTCACGATGAATGCGTACGATCCTGAGATCGGCTCTAAGATTTATGATTCTGTGATATTCCACGGAAAAAGATATACCGGTGTGGAAGGCGCGGATCTCCTTATAAAAAGACAACTTGAGGGCATAGAGAATTGTGCTAAACTCGGCATGATCGTAAAAGTGAACATTGTCATGATACCTGGAATCAATGATGACCATATCCCTGAACTTGTGAAAATCGTAAGAGGGCTTGGCGCATACATAGTGAACATACTTCCTCTCATACCTGTTGATGGGACGAATTTCTCCAACAGACGCGCACCTACCGCTGAAGAGAGAAAATCCATGATGGATAGATGTTCGATAGATGCGAAGATGATGCGCCACTGCAGACAATGCAGGGCAGATGCGATAGGCATGCTAGATAATGATCGTTCAGGTGAATTCGCCCATATGCGCTCATGTGGTTCTGGATGTGGCCCTGTCGATGATATTCCGATCAGGATGGACATTTATGAGGGAGGTAACAAAGTGGCAGTAGCTACTTCTGACGGCCTCAATATCGATTCGGGATTCGGAAGTAGCGTCAGATTCGATATCTTTCTAAAAAAGGATGGAAAATTCACCCTATATGATACCATATCGATCGATACCAACTTTGAAGTCGCCGGTAAGGCCCACAGGGAACACCTTGAGAACATAGTACGTAAACTCAATGGTTGCAACACCGTGATAGTCAAAGAGATCGGACCTCTTCCTGAAAAGATCCTTAAAAATGCAAAAAAAAGAATAATCATTGCAGATGGCCAAATAAAAGACACCTTGGATACGATTTGATCGACATTCATAGTCTATTTAAACAATAAGGGTATCACACGAA
The DNA here is from genome assembly GCA_963676045.1 of uncultured Candidatus Methanogranum sp. Classification (GTDB taxonomy): domain Archaea; phylum Thermoplasmatota; class Thermoplasmata; order Methanomassiliicoccales; family Methanomethylophilaceae; genus Methanogranum. Next base: position 1,490,198 of record OY780938.1, on the reverse strand, counting down.
TCATTTGGAGTGTACAAAATGGACGCTCAAGAACTTAGAGAAGCATATGTTAATTTCTTCAGAGAGAGAGGTCATGCATACATAAGGTCCGCATCCCTCGTACCAGAGAATGACCCAACAGTACTATTCACGACAGCGGGAATGCATCCTCTTGTCCCATATCTTCTCGGTGAAAAACATCCAGAAGGAAAAAGACTTGTTAATTTCCAGAAATGCATAAGGACTGGCGACATCGAAGAAGTAGGCGACGCCAGTCACCTTACATTCTTCGAGATGCTTGGAAACTGGTCTCTTGGAGATTATTTCAAAAAAGAATCCATCGAATTTAGCTTCGACCTTCTTCAGACTGTCCTGAGGATCCCTATAAACAACCTTGCGGTCACCGCATTCGAAGGAGAGGGAGAGATACCAAGGGATAATGATACTGCAAGATATTGGAAAAGCCATGGATTCAGGGACGATCAGATATTCTTCTATGGCAGAAAGGACAATTGGTGGGGACCTGCTGGACAAACAGGACCCTGTGGACCGGACACTGAGATATACTACGATGACGGAAGAAAAAAATGCGGTCCGGACTGTGGACCGTCTTGCCATTGTGGAAAATACACCGAGATCTGGAACAATGTATTCATGCAGTATTTCAAAGACAAAGATGGGAAATTCACACCTTTGAATCAGAAGAATGTTGATACCGGCATGGGTCTGGAGAGAGCCCTTCGCATAATGAATGGTAAAGAAACAGTCTACGATACTGAACTGTTCCAACCTATAATAAAAAAGATCGAAGAAATCTCTGGAAAGGAATACTCCGAGGATATGAAATCGTTCAGGATCATTGCAGATCATCTCAGAGCTGCAACATTCATGCTGGGAGATGGCGTGTTGCCTTCAAAGGTCGGACAGGGATACATCCTTAGAAGACTCATCAGAAGAGCGAGCAGGTATATGTCAAAACTTGGATACGATGGCATATTCATGCAGAGCATTGCCGAGATAATCGTTCGTGACTATTCATACACATATCCTGAACTTGAGACGAATAAAGAGAGCATCTATGAGAATCTGACCTCGGAAGAGGAGAAATTCCACAAGACCCTCACCAAAGGACTGAGGAGATTCGATGAGATGCTTGTCGAGAACGATGAATCGAAGGAATTGAATGGGGAGCTGGTCTTCAAGCTATACGACACCTACGGTTTCCCTGTTGAATTGACACAGGAACTTGCAGCTGAAAAAGGACTGTTCGTCAACATAGAGGACTTCAACAACAGATTCAAAGAACATCAGGATAAATCCAGAGCCGGATCGGATCAGGTGTTCAAGGGCGGACTCGCAGACCATACCGAAGAGACCACAAAACTCCATACTGCGACGCATCTCTTGAATGCGGCGCTCAGGAACATCGTGGACCCTGACATCAGACAGAAAGGGAGCAACATAACTGCAGAGAGATTAAGATTCGATTTCAATTTCGACAGGAAGCTCACTCCTGAAGAACTATCCGCGATCGAAAAATATGTAAATGATGCGATCGAGGAAGACATGCCTGTGATATGCAGGGAGATGCCATTGGAAGAGGCAAAAATGTCTGGTGCGATCGGTGTCTTCGACAACAAATATGGACAATTCGTAAAGGTCTACATTATCGGCGACATTTCCTCCGAACTTTGCGGTGGACCCCATGTCACACATACTGGAGAACTGCAAGGGTTTAAGATACAGAAGGAAGAGAGTTCGGCCGCAGGTGTAAGACGCATAAAAGCGACTGTTGGAAAAATGAATTAAAAACGATTTATTAAACCCCTTAACTTCATTTGTTGTGTTTTCATCGAGCAGAGAATATCTCTTTGAATCATCGTTGCCCAAATATTACTTATATTGTCAACATTCATATAAAATCATGGATGAAATCAGGAATGAACAAGAACTCATCTGTGTATTGAAGAAAATGGGATTCTCCGTATATCTATCGACATTCAATGATATTATCAAGACGCAATACATCTCACTGGATCGCCTGGTCAAGGAATGGCTCAGATTCAATAATGTTCCAGGGTCCATAAGTATGGCACGTGAATCTGATGAGATCATATACAAAGCACAATATGACAGAGTATACAAGATCGCAAAGAATGCGCTTGATGATTGCAGAAATAAACAATGATCAGTCCTTTGATTTAATCGATATTTGAATTAAAAAATTAAAAAGTTTATTTTGAATTTTATTTTTTGAAATCACTCAATACCTTGAATGCATCCACTTTTACCTCGTATGCTTCATAAATGGACTTTGGCATCTTGAAATATGGGGACCTTTCGAGATCTATGCAGAATATCCTATCAGGTTCCTGTGGCCTTCCGCCCAGTCCGATGACGAGGAATATGTCCTGTCTGGACATCCTCATGATCTTCTTGTATCCTTCCATTTGGGTATTGTCGCACCATTGGACAGAACCATCCTTAGATGTGGCCGATATGAATCTGGACTCTATCCAAAAATCTTCTTTTGTGCCTTTATCTTCAAAATGATGTATCGAACTCCTATAGATATCCGCGCCGATCTTTGATTTGGGATCGTCTATATTGTCGAAACAATCTTGGGGGAACAATGCCAATGCGCACTCTTCGAAAATGACTCCTTTTGCACGCGGGTCCCCTGTTGCTACCTTGACCTTCTTTCCTACACCTGAAAAAATTCCCATTTTATCACTAGCTTTCTACGCTCTTAATACAATGATTGTACCTTTTCGAACTATGCTCGCATTCTATTTTCATCCAACCGCTATGTTTTTACATTTGCTTTTGATCCGATCGAAGATAGATTGAGCCCTAGAAGGTATATCTTATTTGAGGCCCGAATTGATAGTACTTGTTTATATCTTCATCGCTTCCAAAAAATATATAGGGGCATCCGTAAACAATCTTTAAATCAATGGGATTCCATTCTAAAAATGAATTAGAATACAAATCTATAATAGATATTTTGACAAAAGTGGTGGACTGGGCGTGATTTGAACACGCGACTTCTTGCTTGCAAAGCAAGCGATCTTCCAGCTGATCTACCAGCCCACTACTCTCCGTGAACCTGGCAATAAATATATATGTTTCGCTAGGATGACGATATCCATCACGGAATCGGATTGCCATTTGGTGGTCCGGGAGTTGATAAAAATGTACGGAAAAAGCATAAGAATGGAGAGGATAGTCGATAGGAACACAGGAAACTGTGTGATCGTACCTATGGACCACGGTGTCTCAATAGGTCCGGTCGAAGGTCTTATCGACATGAAAAAGACCGTAGATGATGTAGCCAATGGCGGCGCGACCGCTGTACTCATGCATAAAGGTCTCATCCGCTTTAGTCACCGTACAAGCGGCCGTGACATCGGACTCATATTGCATCTGTCAGCCTCCACCGACATAGGTGTGACCTCCACGAGTAAGACCTTGGTCGCTACTGTGGAAGAAGGCTTGAAAATAGGCGCTGATGCGGTATCGGTACATGTGAATGTCGGTGCAGAAACAGAATCTGTTATGCTTTCGGACCTTGGAATGATATCAGAACAATGCGCCGACTGGGGAATGCCACTGGTTGTAATGGCATATCCACGCGGACCGAAGATAACCGACTCATATGATGCTGCCGCAGTAGCACATGCTGCGAGAGTAGCTACCGAGATCGGCGCAGATATCGTCAAATGCAGTTACACAGGCGACATAAAGTCCTTCGAGAAAGTCGTGAATGGGGCCTTAGCACCAGTCGTGATAGCTGGCGGACCTAAGGTAAAATCAGATGACCCAGACAAGGAGATACTCACGATGGTTTATGATTCCCTTCAGGCCGGAGGCAAAGGAGTATCGATAGGACGCAACGTATTCCAACATCATAACGTGGAGGCCATGACCAAGGCCATATCGGACATCGTGCTTCATGGAGCTACCGTCAAAGAAGCCTACCAAAATCTGGTGTGAACATGTCTAAAGAGATATGGGTAAAAGCTGACACCCCTGATAAGAAGGAAAAAAGGAAAGAATTGGTCATAAGTGCATTGGAATGCGGCGTGACAACCGCGATTGTAAGGCCTGAGGACAAGGACTTCACTGCATTCGGTAATGTAAAGCTCATATTCAATGAAGAAGGGGGACTCTCCGATGGTTCCGTTTACGTCGAATTGAAAAAACCTGCAGATCAAGATAAGGCGATGGAACTTGCAGGCAAATGTAAGACAGTCATACTTGGAACATCCGATTGGACGATAATCCCCTTGGAAAACATGATAGCCAGATTCCATAAGACCGATACTCGTATATTCGCATGCGCTTCCAATGCCGAGACTGCGAGGGCATATCTTACCACATTGGAAAAAGGAGTGGACGGCATCGTCATTGATGTCAAGACTCCGAACGAGGTCAGACAGTTCGCTGATCTGAGCATGGAATCCTCGGACATAAAGCTCATGCCCCTCAAAGTCACAGACATAAGAAAGATCGAGATGGGCGACAGGGTTTGTGTTGACACGGTATCGATAATGCATCCTGGCGAGGGCATGCTTATCGGTTCGACGGCTTCCTGCTTATTCCTGATACAATCTGAAAGCGAAGACAATGGCTATGTCAATGCGAGACCTTTCAGGGTCAACGCAGGTGCTGTCCATGCATATGTCCTAGGCCCTGAAGGAAAGACCCAGTATCTTTCAGAACTCCGGTCAGGAGAAAAGATACTCCTTGTTGACAAAAGCGGAAAGACAAGGATCTCCAGCGTCGGAAGGTGCAAGATCGAACAGAGACCTCTGCTTATCTTGGAGGCCACTGACGGTAAAGAAAGATATTCCACGATCTTGCAAAATGCTGAGACTGTCAAACTTGTAGGACCTAACGGCTCCATTTCCGTCTCCAAAATAAAATCGGGTGATGAGGTATACGCCAGATTCGAATCCGGCGGACGTCACTTCGGTATGAAGATAGATGAGACGATTAGGGAATTATGACCAGCAAGATATGTGCATCATTAAGCTCATATTCAGGAAAGGAAGACCTTTCATATGCAGATATGGTAGAGATCAGACTTGATCTTCTGGGTCATGTTCCCGATATACAAGATAAAGAGCTTCTTGTGACCTATCGGGACAAAGTGGACCTTTCAATATTACCGGAAGGATTCGATGGCATTATAGATATTGGTGAGAATAAAAGACCCAGAACATCACTGACGGTCGTATCTTCATATCATGATTATGTATCGACGCCTTCTTCTGAAGAGATCATATCTAGGCTTTCCTCTATGAGCGGCGATATAGTAAAAGGAGCTTTCGCAGTGAAAGGATTCACTGATCTGCATAATATAATGGAATCGTCAAAAAGGATCGACCGCAAACATGTGCTTCTCGGAATGGGAGAATTCGGAAAGATAACCCGTATAAGAAAAGAGGAATTGAAGAACGAATTCTCATTCGGATATGTCGACAACCCCACGGCCCCAGGACAACTAAGCATAAAGGAAATGAGGAAATTGAATGACGGATGCCTGCTGACAGGCATAGTAGGATGCCCGCTATCCAAATCCAAATCTCCCATCATGCATGAAGTTGCAATGGAAACGAAGGGGTTGAAAGGCGTATATCTTAAATTTGAAACAGAAGACCTGGAACATTGTGCAGATGTCATCAAGGAATATGACGTCAAAGGTATCAACGTTACAATACCTCATAAGCATAAGATCATGGATCAGATGGATATACTTGATAAAACGGCCGAAAAAATAGGCGCGGTCAACACAATAGTCAACTGCAATGGATCGTTGAAAGGATACAATACAGATACACTGGGAATCAAAAAGGCATTAGAACTCGCCAATTTTGAACCTAAAGGAAAGAGATCCATCATAATGGGGTCTGGAGGAGCGGCGAGAGCTTGTGCATATACGCTCTCTGAGATGGGTTCCCGCGTCACGATCACCGGAAGGAATGAATCCGCTGCAATGGGATTGGCATCCGAGATGGGATGTGAGTACAGAAAAAAAGACTCAGTTCCAATGCAGATGAATGAACTCGTAGTGAATTGCACACCTGTAGGAATGTACGGAGATGGAGAATATCCATTGAATCTGACACACATCAACAGGGATCAAACGATATTTGACATGGTATATGGCATAAATACACCACTGATCTCAAAAGCCATCGAAGTCGGTGCAAAGATTGCATCTGGCGCTGACATGCTAGCAGGCCAGGGGGCAGCATCATTCGAACTTTGGACAGGACATAAAGATCTATTCGAAACAATGAGGAAGGTACTTCAATGACTGGAAAAGGAATATCCTACGGTGCTATAACCGTTATAAATGCGATGCCGATGGGAATAGGCGCTACAATCGGTATCGAACTCAAGACAGAGGCTGAATTCATACCAGGAGGGGATCAAAGGATAGTGAATATCATCAATGACCCGGATGAGGACACGGCCATGGCCAGATACTGTGTCGAAAAGGCCTACAATGTTATGAACAAGAAAGAACCCTCGGGATGGAAACTCACGATCGCTTCAGAGATACCTGTATCTAGAGGGCTCAAAAGTTCGAGTTCTGCATGCAATGCAATATTGCACGCCGTCTTTGATGAATACGAATATTCCATCAACCCTGTCACACTTGTAGACCATGGCGTATCCTGCGCAAAGAGAGCAAAGGTCACTGTCACCGGCTCCTTTGATGACGCGTGCGGATGTGAACTGGGAGGACTGGTCATAACCAACAACAGCGAGAATCAGATAATATTGCACAGGGACATTGACCCGCATGATGTCGTACTTTACATCCCAACTGAAAAGATCAGAAAGAGCACAATTAATCTTGAAGAACTCCAGAAAGTAGGAACTGAGATCAACGCAGCGCTCGGCATAACAGAATTCTATCCGTTCAGCGCGATGACCATGAATGGCAGGATAATATCGAGAGTTTCTGGAGTTGACAACTCCGTCGCAGAGATGGCCCTTATCAATGGCGCACTCGGCGCTGGGATGTCTGGCTCCGGCCCTGCTATTGCCATTGTACTCGAAGAAGGAAGGGGAAAGGCATTCATCGAAAGAACTGGACTTAAGAACACGATACTCACAAGAACGAGGGGGATGCCTGAATGAACATGATATTCAAAGGAGGAAGGTTGGAAGGCACCATCTCTACGCCCCCTTCTAAAAGCCATACCCATCGTGCATTTTTCCTAGCTGCTATGGCAGATGGACACTGCGTGATCGACAACGTACTTTTATCAGAGGATACCAAAGCAACACTCAATGCCTGCAAAGCCATGGGCGCGAAGATAGACTCGGAGAATCGTAACGATAACGATAGGACAATAATCATAGAAGGCGGAAATCTACATGCGCCCGAAGATATTGTGGACACTGCGAATTCCGGCACGACGATGCGCCTTCTGACAGGCATAGTGTCTATCTTCGATAAAGAGGTCGCGATCACCGGTGATGAATCTTTGAAGAAAAGACCGATGGGCCCATTGCTGGAATCATTGAGGATGAATGGCGTCGAATGTTCATCGAACGATGGAAAACCTCCTGTCAAGATCAAAGGCCCCAATAAGGGCGGTAAAATGGAAATAGACGGTTCGGTCAGTTCACAGTTCATAACTTCGATACTGATAACCGCACCTATGCTTCCAAATGATACCTATCTCACCGTCAACGGCCATATCTTATCCGATCCCTACTTGGATATAACTCAAAATATGATGAGATTGGCAGGAGCCTGTTGCACAAGGGACCATAACAAATTCCACATAAAAGGAAACACAGGATATTCGGCATTCGATTATCATGTGCCTGCCGATTTCTCATCTGCCGCATTCCCAATGGTTGGTGCCGCGCTGAATGGCAAAATCACAGTAACAGACATGGACCTTACAGACCCCCAAGGGGACCGCTTCATAATAGACATATTGAAAGGATGCGGCGCCGAGATAAAAGTATCTGGCAAGAACATAACAGTATGCAAAGGCAAGCTCAATGCCATGGACGTGGACATGGGAAATACGCCTGATCTCTTCCCTGTGGTAGCTGTTCTGCTCAGCACAGCCAACGGAAATAGCAGACTTTACGGTGCACCACAATTGAGACACAAAGAAAGCGACCGCATAAAATCCACTGTGGCGATGCTCAAAGCCATCGGTGCAGATGCTGAAGAAACTGATGACGGCTGCCTGATATATGGAAAAAGCAAACTCACAGGTGGAATTGTTAAGACCTTGGGAGACCATAGGATATTGATGTCTGCTGCGATCGCCTCATTGGTCTGTGACGGTCCTGTAGAAGTGGATGATAATGAATGCTATGCCGTTTCATATCCGAATTTCCCAGAAGATATGAGAAGGATAGGAATGAGAATAGAAGGGTGAACTATGTATCAAATGGGGAGAAAGATAAAATTCGATCTGTTTGGAAAAAGCCATGCGGAATGCGTGGGATGCATACTGGAAGGACTTCCTGCCGGATTGGAAGTGGATCAAAACATAATATCGAAAGCCGTAGAACTTAGAAAACCGACACATGGTATCGGAACACCGAGATCCGAAGAGGACTTTGTGGAGATCGTCCAAGGACTTGCCAATGGACGGACGGACGGCAATCCACTACTATTGATCGTGAAGAACAAGAACACCGATGGCTCTAAATATCTTAAATTCAGCACAACCCCCAGACCAGGTCATGCGGATCTTCCAGCTCTGATAAAATATCCTGAACATGATATCCGCGGTGGCGGACAATTCTCAGGCAGACTTACGGTCGCGATCGTTGCAGCTGGTAGCATATGTCAACAATTCAACGAGACCCTGGATATCCGCACTTCAGCCCATACTTCTTCCATAGAGAACATAAAGGATGAAAAGGAAAGGGATTTGAGAGACTCGCTCAGATCTCGGGAATTCCCAACCAGGGCATGCACAGAAGAACTCGATCGGATGATGTTCGATAAGATAGTATCCGCTGGCCAAGAAAGTGACAGCGTTGGAGGTACTGTCGAATGTATAACAGAAGGACTTCCCATCGGATTTGGAGACATATGGTTCGATTCTTTTGATGCACTGATCGCAAAAGCGATGTTTGGAATACCTGCCTGTAAAGGCGTGGAATTCGGAAAGGGATTTGAATTGACGAGAATGAGAGGATCTGAAAGTAATGATCCGTTCTATTTCGATAAGGGTGTCAAAGTAAAGACCAACAATATGGGCGGGATACTTGGCGGCATGAGTGATGGCGCGCCACTCGTCTTCAGAACAGCATTCAAACCTACGCCCTCGATTGCCAAAGAACAGAACACAATAAACATGGACGAAATGCGCAACGATACGGTCTCCATCAAAGGCAGACATGATCCCTGCATTGTGCCTAGGGCAGCGATTGTGGTCGAGACCATGACCTCCATGGTCATCACCGATCAGATATTCTGTGAACCTAATTGGAGCTCGATATCGAAAATAAAATGAAAATGGGGGGTATCCCCCGATATTATCATTCCAGATATGCGCCATTGGCGCCGTTCGTTACAAGTGCTCTATATTTTTTCTGAACACCGGTAACAGGACGTTCTACTATCTTGACCTTTTCAAGACGGGCTTTGATCTCGCTGTCTGAAATCCTTGCATTTAACGATCTGGCGGGGATATCGATATCGATTATATCTCCATCTTGGACGATGGCGATCGGTCCTTTCTCGTATGCCTCTGGAGAAACGTGCCCTATAGCGCCGCCTCTTGATGCTCCCGAAAATCTTCCATCTGTGATCAAAGCGACAGAATCTCCAAGTCCCCTTCCAACTATCAAGCTTGTCGGAGAAAGCATCTCTGGCATACCTGGTGCACCTTTTGGACCCTCATATCTTATTATGACGACATCTCCGGAAACTATCTTACCGGACATTATTGCATCCTTCGCATCGTTTTCTGAATTGAAAACTTTGGCCTTACCGCTGAATCTCATCATTTTAGGATCGACCGCTGCCTGCTTGACAACAGATCCCAAGGGTGCTATGTTTCCTTTCAGAATAGCTATGCCTCCTTGCTCGTGATATGGATTGCTTGTAGGCCTCAATACATTCTCATTGAACACCTTTGCTTCCTTTGCGATCGTCAATATCGTCTTTCCACTTGCAGTAGGCCTATCCGTGAGATGTTTCTCCAATCTATTCAGTACTGCGGGAATTCCTCCTGCATCATCGAGATCGCGTATTGAGAACGCACCTGCCGGTCTGAGACTCGTTATGTGTGGTACCTTTTTCGAAATCTCATCGAAAGTGTCTAATGTGACAGGACATCCAAAATCCTTGGATATCGCAGGTATGTGGAGCGCGGTGTTCGTAGAACCTCCTATCGCCATATCGACTGCAATTGCATTGCGGAATGAATCCACATTCACAATGTCCCTTGGCTTTATGTCATTACGGACCATTTCCACTATACGTTTACCTGTCTCTCTCGCTATATCGAGCTTCTTTTTATCAATGGCCAAAGATGTACCGCAACCAACAAGACTCATTCCCAACGTCTCGGTGAGACATGCCATTGTATTCGCTGTGAAAAGGCCCGAACAACTGCCTCTTCCAGGACATGCGGCACATTCTATGGATTTTACATATTCTTCATCTACCTTGCCTGCAGAGTAAGAACCCAGTGCCTCGAACACTGACTGCAGATCGAGATTCTCTCCATCTTTCTTACCTGCCTCCATGGCTCCGCCGGTTATCATCAACGCAGGCAGATTCATCCTTCCCGCGGCCATGAGCATTCCTGGAGTGACCTTATCGCAATTGGTTACTCCCACCCACCCATCGAACGCGTGACCGATGACCATGACCTCACAACAATCAGAGATGACCTCTCTTGAAATCAAAGAATATCTCATACCTTGATGTCCCATTGCAATGCCATCGCATATTGCAGGCACGCCGAATGTGAATGGCTTTCCGCCTGCTTCGATTATTCCTTCCTTCACAGCCTGAACTATCTCGTTCAAATGTATGTGTCCCGGAACTATATCGTTCCAAGAATTTGCAATACCTATAAAGGGCTTATCAAAATCCTCATCGATCAATCCGTCAGCCCTCAGAAGACTTCTGGCTGGAGCGGCATTCATTCCTTTCTTGACGGCATCACTTTTCATGATCATCATTCCAATGAACATGTGAACGTCATAGATGGTAAATAATTATCCTAATAGATGATTTAAAAAGTAGATAAAAGGGGGCTTTGCCCCCTTAATGTAAAGATATTTATGTACTACGGAGAACGATCTCGATGTTTACACCATCGGGAACTTCGATCCTCATGAGCTGCCTGAGGGCACGCTCATCTGCATCAAGGTCGATCAATCTCTTATGGATACGCATCTCCCAGTGATCCCATGTTTCACTTCCCTCTCCATCTGGACTTTTCCTGCAGGGGACCCTTAACTTCTTTGTGGGAAGTGGTACTGGTCCGCGGATGTCCACGCCTGTCCTCTGGGATATTCCCTTGATTTGTGCGCAGACACTATCGACCTTTGCAGGGTCTGTTCCGCTGAGAGAGATTCTTGCACGCTGTGACATATGATATTACCTTCAGTTCGACTTCTCGACTGAGATGCACATTCCTGCAGCAACAGTCTGTCCCATGTCACGGATGGCGAACCTTCCGAGTGGGGGATACTCTTTCGCGGTCTCGATGACGAGGGGCTTTGTGGGCTCTACCTTTACGAGTGCGATATCTCCTGTCTTGAGGAAATCTGGGTGCTCAGCCTTTGCCAGACCTGTCTTAGGGTCGATGGTCTTTATAAGCTCAACGAACCTGCATGCGGTCTGTGATGTGTGGCAGTGGAACACTGGTGTGTATCCGACTGTTATGACCGATGGGTGGTTCAAGACGACGATCTGTGCTGTGAAGGTCTTTGCAACTGACGGGGGATTGTCGACTGGTCCTGCGACATCTCCTCTCTTGACGTCGTTCTTTGCTACTCCACGGACGTTGAATCCAACGTTGTCTCCAGGTCCTGCCTGGGGCATCTGCTCGTGGTGCATCTCGATTGATTTGACCTCACCAAGTACGTGGGAAGGCTCGAACATGATCTTCATGTTGGGCTTCAGTATACCTGTCTCGATACGTCCGACTGGAACTGTTCCGATACCAGTGATTGTGTAAACATCCTGGATTGGGAGCCTGAGGGGCTTCTCTGTGTGTTTCTCTGGAACTTTGAGGTTGTCGAATGCTGCGAGGAGAGTTGGTCCCTTGTACCATGGCATCTTGGGGGAAAGCACCTTTATGTTGTCTCCCTCGAATGCTGAAACTGGAACGAATGGGACTTCATCAGTCTTGACACCGACCATCTTCATGAGCTTTACCATTGCCTCTTTTGCCTCTTTGTATTTGGCCTCATCGTATTTGACTGCATCCATCTTGTTGATGGCGACGATGATCTGCTTTACACCAAGGGTTGTTGCGAGGAAGACGTGCTCTTTTGTCTGTGCCTGTGGTCCCTCGATTGCGGAACAGGTTATGACTGCTGCATCTGCCTGGGATGTTCCTGTGATCATGTTCTTAACGAAGTCACGGTGTCCAGGTGCGTCGATGACAGTGAAGTAGTATTTGTCGGTGTAGAACTTTTTGTGTGCGACATCGATGGTAACTCCTCTCTCCCTCTCTTCCTTGAGTCCATCCATGACCCAAGCGAAGTAGAAGGATCCTTTTCCTTTCTCTTCTGCTTCTTTCTTGTATTTTTCAACGACGTGGGGGTCGATTGCACCGGTCTCGAGCAGGATCCTTCCAGTAAGTGTGGATTTTCCGTGATCGACGTGTCCGATGATGACCAGATTCATGTGCTCTTTCTCTGCCATATTTCTTTCCTCCTATTCTTGTTTATAGGGTGCTTTGTTAACCAATTAAAGTTTTTATATAAAAAGTTTACAGACCCGAGTAGTAGCTCGCATCATACGGCTCAGCATTCAGGCCTTTACGTGTCCTGATCTCCGAGACGATTTTCTTCTGCAACTCGGTCGGAACCTGCTTGAATCCAGCATTCTCAGTGGACCAGAGTGCACGACCCTGGGTTGATCCACGGATGTCGGATGCGAATCCGAACATGTCCGCTACAGGGCATTCAGCAGAAACTGTGGAATCTGCTCCGTCCTGTCCCATCTCCAAGATGGTTCCGCGGCGCTGGTTGATCAAATTGACTGCTCCTCCCATATAGTCCGGAGGTACGCTGATGAACACGCGCTGTATTGGCTCGAGAAGTGTCCTTCCGGCCTGACACATGGCACCATATATACCATCCCTTACGGCAGGGATCACCTGTGCGGGACCCCTGTGAATCGTATCCTCATGGAGTTTTGCGTCCATCAACTTTACCTTGAGGCCCGCGACCTTCTCGTTTGCGAGAGGGCCTTTGACCATGGCCTCATCGAAAGATTGCTTTATGAGCTCCATTGTCTCATGAAGGTATTGGATACCTTTTGTGCAGTCGATAAGAACGTTGTTGTTCTTGAAGCATACGACCCCTTTGGCCTCATCAGCGGGAAGGCCGAGTTCGACCAACTGCCTTGCAAGTGCCTTGGGATCTTTGATCTTCGCTTCTGGATCTATCTCTCCCTTGCGTATCGCCTGCTTCACTCCATCCTCGAGTGGCTCTACGAGGAAGTAGAATTTATTATGCTTGTTCGGCGATTTACCTTCGAATTCAGATTGGTTCTTACCTTTCACAGACTCCTGATAAACAACTATCGGGGGCGATGATATTATATCGACTCCCTGCTCGTTTATGATACGGTACTCTGTGATCTCGAGATGCAATTCTCCCATTCCAGAGAGCAAGTGCTCTCCGGTCTCGTTGTTGATCTCGATGTTAAGAGATGGATCTGCCTTTGCTATCGTCCTGAGAACCTCGACCAATTTTGGAAGGTCCTTCATGTTCTTGGCCTCGATCGCTTTGGTAACGACTGGCTCGGAGTAGTGCGCCATCCTCTCGAATGGCTCCATGTCCTGGAGTGTTGATATTGTCGATCCTGAAATCGCATCCTTCAATCCTGTCAGAGCTACGATGTTTCCAGCCTCTGCCTCTTCTATAGGTATCTTGTCCGCTCCGAACATCATCGCAACGGTCTGGACCCTCTGAGGTGTTGGGAATCCGGATATGTAAAGGATCTGTCCTTTCTTTATCGAACCAGAGAAAAGCCTTCCTATTGCTATCTCTCCTGCATGTGGGTCCATTATGATCTTTGTTATCATCATGGACACGTCTCCCTTTGGATCGCAAGCGAGCATCTGTTTTCCAATGTTGGATTCAAGATCTCCTTTCCAGATCACGGGGATACGGACCTTCTGCGCGTCGATTGGATTCGGAACATGGTTGATCGCCATCTCAAGGACGACCTCGTGCAACGGGATCTTCTTGGCAAGCTCTTTCTGCCCTCCTTCTCTCGTACAATAATTGAATATGTCGCTGAAGGATATGCCGGTCTTCTGCATAAACGGTGCCGATATGGCCCAGTTGTTGTATGCGGAACCGAAGGCAACAGTTCCACCCTGGATGCTGACCTGCCACTGCTTGTTAAGAGGTGCGGGAAGTATGTTCATGATCTTCACGTTGAACTCATGTACGATCTTCGAGAACTTCTCGATCATCATTTCCTTGGTGACCTGCTGCTCGACGATCATCCTGTCGACCTTGTTGATGAACAACATTGGCCTGACACGCTCTTTGAGTGCCTGCCTTATGACAGTCTCTGTCTGTGGCATGATACCCTCGACTGCACAACAGAGGATGTAAACTCCATCCAATGCCCTCATTGCCCTTGTGACGTCTCCACCGAAGTCGACGTGGCCGGGTGTATCGATTAGATTGACAAGGTATTCCTTATTGCCTATGTGATGGACCATCGATGCGCATGCTGCATTGATCGTTATACCTCTCGCAGCCTCCTGCTCATCGTAATCCAGAACACGCTGCTCTCCAGCAAGCTCGGAAGACATCATTCCAGCGCCTGCTATGAGGTTGTCTGAGAATGTTGTCTTTCCATGATCGATATGTGCTGCAGTACCAAGATTCCTTATGTTCTGAGGAGTCTTCATTATCTCCTGCGCCTTTTTCATGTTGTCTTCTTTACGGCCCATAATCACTCACCTGTGTTAGTATCATCTAGCCGACTGGGCAACACGCTCTATCTCTTCCTTCTTTGCAACGGAGTATGACGTCATGTCACCTTTTGCTGCGAGAAGGATCTCGTCTGCGAGACAGTCGTATATTGCCTTCTTGTTCTTCGAAGATGCGGCAACAACTCCTGTTGAAATGTTACGGAGAGCTATATCCAATCTCCTCTGGGGAGAGATATCCACTGCCTTGGGGACAGATATTCCACCGAACTGGAGTCTTGTTACCTCCTCACGGGGTGCTGCATTCTCAAGGGCCTCCACAAGTATCTGAAGAGGATTCTTCTTGGTTTTAGCCGCAATGATGTCAAAGGCCTGACTTACTGTCTTATAGGCCTTCATCTTCTTTCCGGTGTATTTCTCAGTCCTCATTATATTGTTGATCAGCCTCTCGACGATGCTGAGTTTGGATTTACCAAACCACCTGTTAGCATGCTTACCGCCCGAGTGAGGCACATTCGTGGGTGTGAGGTCTATATATTTTGCCAATCCGCCATCGCTGACGGTGACCTCGGACGTATCATACTTTCCAAATATGAGCGCTTTTTGCGCAACGATCTCGTCTGACATTTCATTCACCTTACTGGTTTATCTGTCCTTCCCCTGACCATTTCGTTCAGAGAGACATTGTTTACCTTGATAACTTTGTAACGGACACCAGGGATGTCACCATATGAACGTCCCATCCTTCCGCCGATTCCTTCTACGAGAACCTCATCGTGCTCATCTATGAAATTGATTGCACCGTCACCGACAGCGAACGCCGTTATCTGACGTCCGTTCTTTATGAGCTGAATTTTCACGCACTTACGGATAGCGGAGTTTGGCTGTTTTGCCTCTATTCCGACCTTTTCGAGCACGATTCCGCGTGCCTGGGCTGAACCCTCTAATGGATCGGATTTCTCCCTAAGTTTCAGTACTCTTTTCTTGTAACCCCTGTCCAGCCAGCGGAACTTCTGGCGGTCAGTCTTCATTTTCCTTGCGGTGTTTAGACCTCTACCCAAATTTTCACCTTCGTTTGAAGTATTTCGACACGATATAAATTATCGTATTTAAAGCGAATGCTTACAGCAATAGCTTTATGCTGATGTGGGCTAACCTAACTTCATATTTAACACCTTTTACCGGACACGTCAGAATGTGACTGGTAACCAATAGGTATTAACGCTTTACGGATGTTCTATCTTTTATTAAATGCTTCCCTTCGGTCCCGGTGACAATAAAAAAGAATAGCGTTACATTCATAGATGACAAATTACATCTAAATATCATTATCCTGACGATACGTCCATCGAATCAATAGATTTATTAATGTTAAATAAATAGGATTATTCCCGTTGATTTGAATGAAGTTGATTTTTGTCAGTGGCGGAGTGATCTCGGGACTTGGCAAGGGAATAACAGCGTCGTCCATAGGGCGCCTTCTCAAAGCCCGTGGACTCAATGTGTCTGCCATAAAGATAGACCCCTACCTTAATATCGATGCCGGAACGATGAATCCTTTCGAACATGGTGAGGTCTATGTTCTGAACGATGGCGGGGAAGTGGACCTGGACCTCGGCAATTATGAGAGATTTATGGATCTGGAGCTCAACAGCAACCACAACATAACCACTGGCAAAGTATATCGGACCGTGATCGAGAATGAAAGACGCGGAGATTATCTCGGCAAGACAGTACAGATTATACCACATGTCACAAATGAGATCAAAAGACGCATAACGACCGTAGCGAGGGAATCTGGTGCGGATGTCGTGATCGTAGAGCTTGGAGGCACGGTTGGTGACATGGAGTCCATGCCATTCTTAGAAGCTGCTAGGCAGCTTGGCAGAGATTTCGGAAGGGAAGAGAACGTAATGTTCGTCCATACAACCTTGATACCCATTGTCGGATCCGTCGGCGAAGAGAAGACCAAACCCACGCAGCATTCAGTAAAGGAGCTCATGAGCATAGGCATAAGGCCGGACATAATAGTCGGTCGTTGCTCCGAACCCATCAGCGACATAGCAAAGGCCAAGATCGCAATGTTCTGCGATGTTGATGAGAAAGCGGTCGTATCGGCACCCGACGCCCGCTCGATATACGAAGTACCTCTCACACTTGAGAAACAGGGCGTGGCCGACTATATTGTCGACAAGATGAAGCTCGTACCTTTGACCACTAAGAGGAACATGAAGGACTGGGAAAGATTCCTGAACAATATCCTTGAACCGAAAAGAGAAGTCCGTATCGCATTGGTAGGAAAATACACTTCACTCGCAGACTCCTACTTGAGCCACTTAGAGGCCTTCACACATGCTGGAGCCAAACAAAGCTGCAAAGTGAAAGTGAAATTCGTAGATAGCGATGACCTTATCAACAACCATGATCCCTCCTATCTCCTTGGAGATGTTCATGGGGTAATAGTCCCTGGCGGATTCGGGATCAGGGGCATAGAGGGAAAGATCATGGCTGCCAAGTACGCACGCGAACACAAGATACCATTCCTCGGAGTGTGCCTTGGATTCCAGATCGCTACCATCGAGATAAGCAGACACATGCTCGGCCTCAAAGATGCCAACAGCACAGAATTCGATCCGGATACAAACAACCCTGTCATATTCATAATGCACGAACAGCAGAATGTCAAAGACATGGGAGCCACCATGCGTCTGGGTGCACAAGCGGTCAAGGTCTCCAAGAATTCAAAGGCCTATGATCTCTACAAATCGACGGACATATCCGAAAGGCACAGGCACAGATACGAGGTCAATCCAAAATACATAGCGAATCTGGAGGCCGCAGGATGGAAATTCACAGGAAAATCAGATGACGGATCGAGGATGGAGATCGGTGAATTGGAAGGACACCCGTACTTCGTAGCATCCCAGTTCCACCCAGAATTCAAATCCAGACCCTTATGTCCATCGCCATTGCACCAGGGCCTTATATGCGCCGCCATAGAATATATGGAGAACAATAAGTCTTGAATTGAGCAAGAGCGCAATACCTTTATAAAGGAGTCATTAATAGGCGGTATCATGGCATCAGATGACAATTACTTCGCATTGCTAGACAGGGCAAAGAGCGTACTGCCCGAAACAATTGAGAACCACGAGAGGTTCGTCCTTCCAGAATTAGATATAATCCAGGAAGGCAAGATAACAATATTCAGGAATTTCATCGATGTCACTGATAAACTGAGGAGAGATCCCCAGCACGTCCTCCAGTTCCTCCTTAAGGAATTGGGAACCCCCGGAAACCTAGAGGGGCGCAGGGTGGTCTTCAAAGCGAAGATCAACCCCCAGAATATAAATGAGAAGATCCAATCATACACCGAGACATATGTCATCTGCTCGGAATGCGGTCTTCCAGATACAAAGATAATCAAAGAAGATAGGACCCTCATCCTTGAATGCGAAGCATGTGGTGCACGTAGGTCCATAAACGTTAAGAAAACTGCCAAGACAGACACATCCAATGTCCTTAGGGAAGGAGACATCATCGAACTGCTCATCACCGATATTGGAAAGAAAGGCGATGGTGTCGGTAAGTTGATGGATTATCTTGTCATAGTTCCTGGAACGTCCAAAGGCAATGCCGTCCATGTGAAGATAACCACAATATCTGCAAGAACCGCGTTCGGAGTAGTGACGACAGAGCCTCCGACCCGTTGATGGGTTAGTATTAACATGAAGTATTTCGTGGAATCATACGGTTGCACAATGAATTTTGGCGAGGGGAAACAGCTCTCCAACCGCATGACTGAGCTTGGCCATGAAAGAGTGGATACTGCAGAAGAAGCGGACATAGTGGTATTGAACACATGTACCGTGGTGGACACCACTGAGAAGAAGATGATCAAGAGGATGTCCGATCTGCGCAAGATGGGGAAACAGGTCATCGTGACGGGATGCATGGCCAAGGTCCAACCGTCCAGGATATTGATCAGACTACCCGATTCCATGATCATACCTCCTGAGGAATATGAACACTTTTCAGAACGCGTTGAAGAAAGATACGGCTGTGGCAATACCACATCCGATATTGAAAACGAATGCTTTGGAATAATACCGATCGCACAAGGCTGCCTCGGTAATTGCGCCTATTGCATAACGAAATTCGCAAGAGGGAATCTTATAAGTTATCCTGAAGAAAGGATACTTTCGGAATTCAATGAACTTGTATCCAATGGAGCGAAAGAGATACTGGTCACTGCACAGGACACCGCGTGCTACGGCAGAGACAACGGACAAGACCTGCCAGCGCTTATATCAAAGATGCTGATGACAAAGGGGGACTATCGCATAAGGATTGGCATGATGAATCCCAACTATCTCGAACCGATCCTTGATGACCTCATGGATACGATGATGGATAACCGCGTCTACAGATTCATACACATACCTGTCCAAAGCGGAAGCGACAAGGTCCTCTCGGACATGAGAAGACCATATAATGTGGAAAGATTCATCGACATTGTAGAAAGACTTCGCAAAGGATATCCTGACATCAGCATAGCCACTGACATCATAACCGGGTTCCCCGGAGAGACTGATGAGGACCATAAGATGAGCATAGGGCTGATCGAAAGATTGAAGGCCGATACCGTCAACATAACGAGATTCTCCCCAAGACCTGGAACGGATGCTATGCATATGGAACAAGTGACTGGAAGGGTGATAGCTGAACGCTCAGCGGAAATGACGGACGTGAAGAACAGAACAGAATACGCCGTGAACTCCGAACTTATCGGAAAGAGATTCAGAGTGCTAATAACAGAAAATGGAAAAGGAGATACAGTTATAGCTCGGACAGAGAATTACCGTCCTGTGGCAATAAAAGAGATGCTTCCGCTTGGAACATTCGCCGATGTAGAGATCGTAGGATGCGCTTCGACATACTTGGTTGGAAGAATCTTAAATAACTGAATTGCCTAGAGTGATACAACAGCCCTGTAGTGTAGTGGTCAATCATGCTGGCCTTTGGAGCCGGCGACTCCGGTTCGAACCCGGACAGGGCTACCACATCCAATACGTCGGGGATTCTTTTTACGATAATATGTTTGAAAAGATTTTAAATCGTTTTGAATTGGATCGATTTTAAAATAACAGATGCGTCACAATTCCAAACTATCCATGATTTCCATCATTCACAAATTGCACTGGAGATGCATCCGTACCCGGTATCCATTGACATCATTACTGGAATCGATCTTTACAACCTTACCTGGCTCGACCGCATATATCTATTGCCCGATAATGAGTTCTCATTCGCATCATGAGATGTTTCATACTTGTCGAACGCGAAATTGGAATGGTCATTGATGATGACTCCCTCGACATTATGTCTCCATTGTATCGGCGATAATTTGGTTTTCATTATCTCCCACCAGAATATGCGGCAGGATGATAATCCAAGAGGTCCACCTCATCAGTTGAAAGTTCTGAGGAAACACAAATATCCACTGTCGATGCCACGTCTAATGGTTGACTTCGTATGCAACATCGTAATATCATTTCAACGCTCGAAGTAAGTCTTCTGAACAGAAAGCCCCCTCACAAGAACTTAACGTATCCTTTTTCCACCGAAAGCGTGAATGGACCTCGTTCCAGCAATACATCTTCCCCATTGTACTGTATTGGCAGGTGTATAATACTCATCTCCTGGATTCAAAATGATCTCTTGTCCATCCTCAAGACAGACAGTATATTGTCCTGTAATCACAATAGTATACTCATCAAATGGATGACAGTGTTTTTTCGACTCTCTATCGGAGTGACAGGTCCAAAATGCCATCTGACTTCCATCATTCGCAGTATAATAATATCCGTCGATATCTTTAGTGTTCTGAAATGAAGGATCGATATGGTTTGTATCGATCTTCATAAAATCTGGAAAATCATTCAATTTCATACAATTATAATGACATAATCGCTAATAAACATAAGCGATAATAGAAAATAGAAAAAATTAGTATGGAAGAGATGACGTTCGATGCTACGTTTAGTGTATGGTAAACTACCTTCGGAATCGGAGGGAAATCACTTATATGACTTCCTTGACAATTATCGCTTTAGTTTTTTTTGAGGGTGGGGGGTTAACCCCACCCTGCGTAGGAGGTGATCCATCTGCAGGTTCCCCTACAGATACCTTGTTACGACTTAACCTTCCTTGCTAAATCTCAGTTCGACAACCCTAATTAGAGGCAGCCTCACTGAAACCCAACTCGGATGGTTTGACGGGCGGTGTGTGCAAGGAGCAGGGGCATATTCACCGCGAGTTGTTGATTCGCGATTACTACGGAATCCAGCTTCATGAGGGTGAGTTACAACCCTCAATCCGAACTACGGACGGGTTTCGAGATTACCTTCACCTTTCGGTGTCGGAACCCATTGTCCCGCCCTTTGTAGCGCGCGTGTAGCCCAGGAGATTCGGGGCATACTGACCTACCGTTGACCTCTCCTTCCTCTGACTTAGCGCCAGCGGTCCCAATAATGTGCCTCCATTCCGGAGAATAGAGTAGCAATTATTAGTGAGGGTCTCGTTCGTTATCTCACTTAAGAGAACGCCTTACGGTACGAACTGACGACGGCCATGCACCACCTCTCTGAAAATCGACCAAGATCATTAGTCTGGGTTTCATGTAACAGTCTCCCCTGGTGAGTTTTTCGGCGTTGAATCCAATTAAACCGCACGCTCCTCCCGTTGCGGTGCTCCCCCGCCAATTCCTTTAAGTTTCATCCTTGCGGACGTACTCCCCAAGTAGCAGACTTAACAACTTCTCTCCGGCACTGAATACCCTCGAAGGGTCTCCAACACCAAGTCTGCAGCGTTTACACCCTGGACTACCGGGGTATCTAATCCCGTTTGCGACCCAGGGCTTCGTCCCTCACCGTCGGATCCGTTCTAGCTAGACGCCTTCGCCACCGGTGGTCCTTCTAGGATTACAGGATTTTACCCCTACCCCAGAAGTACCTCTAGCCTCTCCCGGTCCCAAGTCTAACAGTCTCCTCGGAATTCGGAAAGTTAAGCTTCCCGATTTACCCAAGGATTTATTAGACCGGCTACGAACGTTTTAGACTCAATAAAATCGACCACCACTTGGGCTGCAGGTATTACCGCGGCGGCTGGCACCCGTCTTACCCAGCCCTTATTCCTCTAGTTATCTACGCTAAAGAAAAGCTAACTCAAAAAGAGCTAGCACTAGGAATTCCCTCATCGGGGTTGCCCCCATTGTGAAGTTTTCGCGACTGCTGCGCCCCGTAGGGCCTGGATTCGTGTCTCAGAATCCAACTCTGGGCTCCCTCTCTCAAGGCCCATACCCGTCATAGGCTAGTAGGTACGTTACACCCACTACTACCTGATAGGCCGCAGACCGATCCTTAAGCGCCGGAACTTTGAACCATAGCTCATTCCAGATGCTATGATCTATGGGGTATTATCCTCAATTTCCCGAGATTATCCCCCACTTAAGGGCACGTTGTCCACGTGTTACTGAGCAGTCCGCCGAGTCCATAACGACTCTCGACTCGCATGTCTTAATCGAATTCCTATAGCGGTGGCCGCCGGCAGGATCAACCGGAGTCAATTTCCTATTATTGTAATTATACGCCTTCTTGATGGATGAAAGGAATGGCAGTTTACCATATTTCACCGCTGCTCCGTCGGACGGCACACTCTTTCGAATGATCCGTCTAACGGAACATTCGTAGCATCGAACGTCAGAATACAAGAGAGCACGCCTTTCAGCGGAGATCTTGATTCTCCATCTTTTTGCTCAAGCCACATGACTTGCGCATTCCCCTGTAATCAGGGGGAGTATATAAGCTTTTTCATCCCTGAGAGTTTTTCTCAGAAACCACGCAACTTGGTATCAAGTCTTTCTCACTGGGTGAGTCGCCTTGGTCACATCGCGCAATACCCTCGATAACCAGATTGTATTTAATACTTTCTATATTAAAAAGAAAGTGTAAAAACTACTGGACTAAACTACGTCACTAATACCCTATCAATCCAAAGTTTTAATATCAATATGCCTTTCACCCACTATAAGTGGAGGTGGCCCAGCCTGGCAAGGCGTCAGACTGCTAATCTGATGTCACTACGTGACCCGGGGGTTCGAATCCCCCTCTCCACGCCATTTTTACATCTGGCTGTCAGATCAATTTTCTGCACGCCAGACTTTCCAGCCCTTAATCTCTGAAAAATATAACAGAAGGCCATCCGATGCAACGCATTCTTAGGAGATATCGTGGCGAATCAATTAGATAAATTACATAACCAACGTATTAGCTAAAATAATGCAAAGAAAGCAAAAGAGATTACAGTGAGTTACGTTGCACATGCATTAACAACAATGCTACAAAGAACGCGTTCTACAATATCTATCACGTGCCTGCAAAAAACATAAAATATACAACATACGCGTATCAATTAAAGGCCGGTGTTTAAAACATGACTAATTTTACAGCAATATTCGTCGATCAGCCTCTTGATTCTTTATCATTGGAATGTCTGAAAGATGATGAAGCCGACCCTAATAAAGGATGGTGGGCGATAGGAGAAACCAGCATTCAAAAAGAATTGGGATGGGATAAGAACAATTCCGTGCAATTCTTATTTCCTAACATGAGCATGTATTTCTCGTGGTATCCACTAAATACAAATCTCATCGAACTTGCAAGGGAATTTCTTAATTATGGAAAAGAAATAATATTTGTAGACACACAATTTTTATCAGGAGCTGAAATAAACTATCGTCCAAGAGAAGAGATGGGAAGCTATACGATAAGCATATCTGATGTGCCTAAAGGGCAGATGCCGATTATAAACGGCAAAGTGTTACATCCAGACACATTCAACATATATGCATTTGAGAGATGAGCGCGCCGTTCTTATCTACTTCTTTTCTTATCGATTCATTTGAATGCCTATCAGTCTTATTAACGTTTTCGCGCGCGCGTATCACGCGTATTGTTTCACTTAATCAATATATAGAAAGGAATTATTCCTGTTCTTCATGAAATTCCTTGTCCTCACGGATCTACATCAGAAAAAATCATGCATAGGTTGGATCAACAAGGTTATCGAAGATAACGAACCTGAATTCACCTTATTCTTGGGAGATGTCACGAACATGGGAACTGGGGAGGATGCGAAGGAACTCATCGAAATGATAGATTCAGAAGTATATGTCATACCAGGAAACTGTGATTCCCGGGACATGCCTGATAAGGTCTCTTCGATCGCACATGATATGCATGGCAAACATAAAAAGGTCAAGGGATATGACCTCGTTGGACTGGGCGGCTCCAACATTACGATATTCGGAACGCCCTTCGAACTTACTGATGACGAGATATATGGTCTTTTGAGGCCTGTATCGAGAAAAGGCATGATACTGATGACTCACGCCCCTTCATACGGAATGTTCGATCACATACCTAACGGACTTAGCGTTGGAAGTCCTGCCATCAAAAGGATTGTTGACGAATTCCATCCGATGATAGCATTATCTGGACACATACACGAGGATAGGGGATCTCAAAAACTCAACGGAACATTGTTCTGTAACCCTGGCCCTGCGAAGGAAGGATACTGCGCCATAGTGACCATCCTTGATGATAATGCAGATGTAAAATTGATCGGACCCTTGGATTGATATGAAACTAGAAAATCTTTAAATATAGAACCATGATTAGTGGGTTCGATTAAAATGGCACTACACCAGGGAAAATCCAACAGAAAGCCCACTGGAGGCAGACTTGTCGCCAGTAGGGGAAAGAGAAAATTCGAGATCAGCAGAGAGAAGCAGTACACAAAAATGGGCAAGCAGTCCCTGAAACAGTACCGCGGAATGGGTGGCGGCTCGAAGGTTGGAATGCTCCTTGCAGAGTACGCAAATGTCCTTGACAAGAAGACCAACAAGGTCCAGAAGGTCAAGATCCACAACGTTAAGGGAAACCCAGCTGACCCCAACTACGTTCAGCGTAACATAATGAACAAAGGTGCCCTTATCACAACAGACCTCGGTGATGCTGTAGTCACATCCAGGCCTGGACAGTGCGGTGCGATCAACGCCATTTTGATTAACTGATTTTACATTCCGGGCCAAACGGCCCGGAAATCACAATCCATTTTTGACAAATTCTTATACCATTTCGCCTATACCCTTCATGTGATATCATGACATACGATGAAGACACAGCGATCACCCTTTGGCCGGAATATTTCGATGTGGATCGTACACGTTCCGAAGGGAGAAGATTGCCAAAAAAACTCTGTGTCAAGAATCCACAATTGGATCTCATTGCAAAAGGTGCGTTGATACTCGATCTTGAATATGAGGTCCTTGAGAACAAATCGTATCCCGCGAACTGGGCTTCCAAGCGCGGATGTGTACGTGTAGAGCGCGGAAAATTATCAAAGACCCAGGTCATTCCGAAAATCGGAGAGGTCCTGGTCAAAAATCAGAAATGAAGTCGTGAAACAATGATCACCTCACTAGACTCCAGAGTAATAGATGCAAATTCTAAGGCATTAGGTGTCACATTGACATCATTGATGAATCGTGCAGGGCAAGCGATCGCCGATGTCGTAAAGAATAGGTATGATGGTAAGAAAATAGCTTTCGCATGTGGAAAAGGCAACAACGGCGGTGACGGATTTACTGCAGTTAATATGCTGATACGCATGGACATAACGGTTCTCCTGATAGCCCCCACTTCCATTATGAACAGCAGAGAGACCTTGGAACAATATTCAAGGTTGAAATGTCCAATACTGGATTTCTTCTCCGCAAAATTAGATGACTATGATGTGATCGTCGACTGTGCGTTGGGCACAGGACTATCCGGGGATTTGAAGGAACCGTACATCTCATACGTTAACGCGATGAATAAATTCCATGGCGAGATCGTATCTGTGGATGTCCCATCTGGCCTTGGCACAAATCTTGTTGTGAAACCAAAGGTCACCATAACCCTTCATGATGTAAAGGAAGGAATGAACAATGAGAACTCCGGAGAGATTATCATCAAGGACATTGGAATCCCTATCGATGCGATAAAAAAGGTCGGCCCTGGAGATATGCTCAGATATCCAATACCCGCAAAGGACAGCCATAAAGGATGTAACGGGACATTGCTGATAATTGGAGGAGGGCCGTACTTCGGAGCCCCTGCACTTTCAGCTCTGGCAGCGATGAGGGTAGGAATCGATACGGTGATGATAGCCACGCCCTCTCCCAGTTATCCTGTTGTCGCTTCGTTCTCACCCATGCTGGTATTGAATGAACTTGAAGGGGATGTATTGGCGCCAGGACATGTCAAGAAACTTCTGGACATGAGTCACTCGTATAATGCGGTCCTGATCGGACCAGGACTGGGCACCGATGAGCTCACTGTAGAGGCCGTTAAGGACTTCGTGTCTTCTTGTAAGACGCCTATCGTGATAGATGCCGATGGGTTGAATGCATTGGGCAAGAACTTCCGTAGCAACGGCCACGCGATACTTACGCCGCATACTGGAGAGTTCCTTAGATTGGGAGGCACTGTCAGTAGCGACCAATCGAAGTACGTAAGCATAAAAGCCACTGAAATGAATGCGACCATCCTGCTGAAAGGTTCTAGCGATATCATATCCAATGGAGAGAAAACGAGATTCAACGAAACAGGAAATCCTGGCATGACGAGTTCTGGTACAGGGGATGTCCTTTCTGGAATAGTTGCCGGACTGCTTGCGAAGAAGATGTCTACATTTGATTCGGCCTGCCTTGGAGCATACATATCTGGAAAAGCTGGAGATTATGTCTTCAAGAAAAAATCCTACGGATTGATGGCAACGGACGTCATAGAAAAGATACCTAGGGTATTGATGAAAGAACTCAGGTGATGCTTTGGACCTTCAACCGGTCCCTGGCATCCCTGCTTTGCGTGCCGATGAATATCTGGTGATGACAGACCTGCACATTGGTCTTGAATCCCATCTGAGGACCAAAGGATTCCACATCGTCTCACGTACGGAGGATATGTTCGACAGCATAGTAGCTGCCGCTGGCAACTTCAGCTCCAGGATCATAATACTTGGAGACATAAAGGACTCCGTGCCTGGCTCCAGCAAACAGGAATACAGGGAGATCCCTGTCTTCTTCGAAAGGCTTCTTGAACATTTTGATTCCGTCGATATCGTGAGAGGCAACCATGACACGAACATCGAAGACTTCTTACCTGGACGTGTGAACATACGTCCTGCGTCCGGATTGAAGCTCATGGATGTTGGCTTCGTTCACGGCCATATGTGGCCATCCGCCGATGTCATGTCCGCAGAGACCCTGATCCTAGGCCACACGCATCCCTCGGTGATGTTCAGAGATGGTGTTGGAAAACAAACATCGGAGCCGTGTTGGGTCAGAGGAAGATTCAAAGAGACAAATAGCGACAGATTTGATAAGATACCGAACAGATTCATAATAGTGCCTGCATTCAATCGCATGCTTGGCGGCTCACCGGTAAATGTGATCGATGAACCTCTGCTGGGGCCGATACTCAACAGCGACCTCATCGACCTTGATAATGCTAGCGTACATCTTTTAGATGGCGTAGACCTAGGTAAGCGCTCAAATCTGATGATCCAAGGAAAGGATTCTAAAAAATGGAAAAGACGCGCCATCGAAAATTGATGTGTCGAAGTAAAAATAAAGAAAATTAAGGGGGGTTTCCCCCGTGTTTATCAGTTCTGCTTGAGGGTCTCGAAGACATCGCCATCAGAGTATCTGATGACTGCCTCGAGAGGCATCTGGCCAGGTAGACTGTGGGTTGCACATGAGTTACATGGGTCATAGGCACGGAATGCCATCTCGACCATGTTGAGCAGACCAGGTGAGACCTCGAAGTTGTGGATCAGACCTTTTGCTACCTTTGCAACATCCATGTTTATAGGACCGTTGTTGTTTGTGGTTCCTACAACCAAGTTACAAGCTGTGACTATTCCATTCTCGTCGCATGTGTAGTCGTGTGTGAGCGTTCCTCTCGGGGCTTCTACGCAACCGACACCGCGTCCTCCTGGAACGAGGTCGTACTGCTTGATGTTGGCGTCTATGAGCTTGTCGCTGTATGCGTCCTCGTGCAGTTTCTCTGCCGCGTACAAAAGCTCGATGACCCTTGCCCAGTGTGTGGCCAGTGTGAACTGGACGGAACCGGGAACACCTGCGCCCTTGAAGAACTCCCTGTACTTCACGAGCTCTGCCTGCGCCTTTGGTGTGGATATGCTCTCGCATACGTTAAGCCTCGACAATGGAGATGCACGATACATACCGCTGTCCATTCCATCGACAAGTCCCTTGTATCCTGGTTTTCTCAGGTATGGGAACTTCTCATAGGACCATGGCTCGACTGCCTCTCCTATGTGGTCGAGGTAGTTCTTTGGATCGTATTTATCGAACTCTTTCCTGTCGTTATCGACGACCCTTACCATTCCATCGTGGAATTCCAACTGGTTCTTGCTGTTCACAAGTCCCATGTGGTATGTCTCATTGTAGAACAGGTCCTTGTTGGCGATTATGCTTACATATTCCTTGTTCTTGAGAACTACATCCTCGAGGACCTTCATCGAGGTCTCCGAGAATGCCACTAGGTTGTCAGCATATCCCTGGATCTCTTTCTGCTCCTCTCTCGAGATCGCTTTGGAGACTCCTCCGGGCACTCCCATTACAGGGTGAGTTGCTTTTCCACCTATTATGGCCTGTATCTTCTGTGCTTCGGCACGCGCCTTGAGGACTGCTCCTCCGAGCTCGAGCCCTACACGTGCGACCACGCCGAGAACGTTCCTCTCTGCTGCTGGTGCAGCGGGTCCACACACGAAGTCGGGTGCAGCCAATGCGTAGAAATGCGCTATGTGGCTGTGCACGAAGTGTGCATGGTAGAATGTGTCCCTTATGTGGAACGCAGCCTCTGTTGGCTTTGCATTGTAGCATCCATCGATGGCCTTGGTCGATGCAAGGTGGTGTGCACCAGGGCAGACACCGCAAAGTCTTGCTGTGATCTGATTGAGTTCCGTTACTCTCCTGCCTACGCAGAATCTCTCGAAACCCCTTACCTCTGGAACCTGCCAATATGCATTTTTGACATCGCCCTTGTCATCGAGGAATATCTCTATCTTTCCATGTCCCTCGAGACGGGTGATAGGGTCGATCTCGACCCTGTTGGTGGTTACTTTCTTCTTATCATCCCAAATGATAGGTCCGGCCATTTACTGACCTCCTTTTTCGTTGACGGCGGTCTTGATCAAGGATTTTCCCATCGTGAACGCATAGAAGTATCCAAGTGGATCCTTTATGGTGCTCATGATATCGATGATCTTGTCCTCGCCGATTATTCCATCATCCTCGAGGATGGGGAACAATGAAGCGACTGCTGTAAGTGCGCTTGCTCCATGCTCCTGAACCTCTGCTGTGGGGCCGTAGCATCCACGGCAAGGCTGTCCAGCACGTGTACATCTTGCGTTGCATCCTCCGACCGTTGCTGGTCCGAGGCACAGTATTCCCTGGTCCATCAGACAGAGATCCGGGTCGACGTTGACCTGATATGGCTCTTTGATCGCAGTGATCCTCCTGAACTCCTTTGTCCTTGGGCACTGGTCGCAGAGACTGGTCTTTGTGACACCGATCTCGGTTCCCTTTGGAGGCAATGCTGTTCCGTGGTATGCGAAATCCACTACTGCCTTCAACATCTGCGAGATCGTCTCTTGCATTGGTGGGCATCCAGGGACGTAGTAATCCACATCGATCGTCTGGTCAAGGGTCTTCACTCTGTCGTAGACGACTGGCAATGTCAGCTCTCCCTCAGGTGCCTTGTATGAGGTCTGGGGGGTAACTGGTGCATTCGGATGGTAGTCCTTCTGGAAATTGGCGGTCGATGGCGTCTTCTTGTATACGTAATCCAGTATCTCTTTGCTTCCACCTGGCACAAGGTTTGCGAGTGCAGGGGAACCTCCGAAGCATGCGCAGGATCCATATGATACGACGATCAGGGACTTCTTTCTGAGAAGCTTGACCATGTGCTCATTCTCGGAATTCCTTATGGCTCCTGAGATTATTGATACGGTTATGGACTTGTCAGCCATTGCCTCTATGTCCTTCTCCTTACCATCGGCTGCAACCGGCCACATGACTATGTCCGCCATGTCACCGATCGTGAGTATCCTCTCGTTGGTGTCCAGGATCGAAACGTCGCAACCGCCGCATGCTGCTGCCCAGTATATCGCCAGTTTTATCTTTCCGTTCGGTGGTGCTCCTGGAAGAAGCTCTCCGAGGTCTGCGGCAGGCATATAGTTGGCTGCTACCGACTCAGGGGTCTTCGTCTTGCATGCTGGAGCGGAACCGGATTTCTCCTCTTTCTTCTCTGATCCGCAGCAGCATCCCTTGTGCTCTTTGCCATGGGCTGCATGCTCTGCATGATCTTTCTTTGCATGCTCTTCCTTATCCTTTTTCTTGAATTTGTCAAAGAATGACATCACTTCACCTCCTTGAGGGGCGTTGGTCCGAGCGCTTTGATCGTGTCAATGAACTCGGTCAATGTCTTCTGGAATTTCTCTCCCTCAGATGCTGAGACCCACTCGAGCCTCAATCTCTTTGGATCAAATCCATATTGCTCAAGAACCATCCTGAGAAGTGCTATTCTCCTTCTGGCCCTGTAATTTCCACCGATGTAGTGGCAGTCTGCAGGGTGACATCCGAGTATGATGACTCCGTCGGCCCCTTTGGAGAAGGCCCTGAGCACGAACTCTGGATCGACCCTTGCACTGCACATGGTCCTGATGATACGGAAGTTTGTTGGCATCTGAAGTCTTGCGACTCCGGCGCCGTCTGCTCCCGCATATGAGCACCAATTGCAGCAGAATGTTACTATTCTAGGTTCAAAATCTGCCATTGTAATCACTCCCCTCCTACTGGGAAATCAAGCAACGCATCGATCTCTGCGATGATCTGCTTGTTCCTGAATCCTCTCTGCTCCATCGCTCCGGCAGGACATGATGCCACACAGGATCCGCACCCTTTGCAGAGTCCGGGGTTGACATTGCTCTTCAACCTTCCAGATGCGGGGTCGATGTCTATCGTTATGGCGTTGTAGTCACAACATCCCTCGCACACACCACATCCATCACAGACGTCGTGGTTGGAGACTGCGATTATACCATCCGATATTAGTTTGTCCTTGGATATGACCGTGAGCATCCTTGCGGCTGCTCCAGATGCCTGTGCGATGCACTCGTCCATGAATTTTGGCCAGTGCGCCGCACCTGCGACATATACTCCCTCTGTTGCGAAATCGACAGGCCTGAGCTTCTGGTGGGCCTCAAAGAAGAACCCATCTTTGCTTATCGGGACCTTGACCATCTTTGCAAGGCACTCCTTCTCCTCGCGGAGAGGTGTTATTCCAACAGCCAACACTAATGTGTCAACATGTACCTCTACATCCTGGCCCAGGATTACATCGTGTGCCTTGACTTTGCTTCCAGAGTACTCCGGCAGCTTTTCGTCGACACAGTACCTGAGGAACTTGACTCCCAACTGGCATGCCTTGTTGTAGAGCTCCTCGCGGAATCCGTATGTCCTGATATCCTTGTGGATTATCGTTACATTTGCTGTGGGGTCCTTCATCTTTATCTGTATGGCTGCACGCAATGCTGATGCACAGCATACACGAGAACAGTATTTCACAGAGTCCGACCTGGATCCAACGCACTGGATGAATGCAACGTTCTTTCCGGAGAATTTGCCCTCTGCGAGCTCCTTCTCTGCTTCGTTGATCGTTAGGACCTTCTTGTCCTTTCCATAGTTGTACTCGGTTGGCTTGTATGCTGCTGCGCCTGTTGCGAAGAGAACTCCTCCGACAGGGTATTCCTTTCCATCATCGGTCATTACCTTGAAGTTTCCTACGAATCCGGGAATATCCTTTATTGTGACTCCTGTGTGCACTTTTATCTTAGGGTTGCTCTTGACCTTGTTGATAATATCTTTCAAGAATTCAGATACTGCTACACCGTCCTCTTTGTGGACCATGTTGCGTGCGTATCCTCCAAGTTCCTTGTCTTTCTCGAAAAGCTCTACCTGGTATCCCTGTGCTGCGATGTCGAGAGCTGCGCTCATTCCGGTGATACCTCCACCGATGACTGCTGCAGAATTGGTCACTGGAATCTCTGATCCGACAAGTGGCTCGAGCAGTGCTACTTTGGCTATTGCCATTCTCAGAAGGTCCTTGGCCTTTGCGGTTGCGGCCTCGTGTGAGTGCATGTGGATCCACGAGCACTGGTCACGTATGTTCGCCATGTTGAACAGATATTTGTTCAAACCTCCATTGCGGCAGGCCTCTCTGAAAAGGGGCTCATGCGTCCTGGGTGTACAAGATGCTACGACCACTCTGTTGAGGTCCTGCTCTACTATGGCTTTCGATATTGCCTCTAAACAATCCTGTGCGCATGCATACTGGGACTGTTCCGCCAATACTACATTGGGGAGTGTCTTGGCGTAATCTGTTACCTTTGGAACATCCACGACGGATCCGATATTGATACCGCAGTGACATACCCAGACACCGATACGGGGTGCCTTGCCCTCTACATTCTTCTCTGCTGGGTATTTCTTTGGTGCACAAGGTACGAAGTTCTCATCTACGATGTAAGCTCCGGCCTTACCTGCTGCTCCAGATGCCTCTGCGACGGATGTGGGTATATCCTTTGGTGCAGCGAATGCGCCGGTGACGAATATTCCCTTCTTTGTCGTCTCTAATGGGTGGAACACAGTTGTTTTACAGAATCCGTATTCGTTCAACTGGATGCCGAGTATCTCTGCGAACTTCTCCGCTCCCTCAGGAGGTGCGAGTCCGATCGAGAGGACCACGATATCGTATGTTTCCGATACTCCGTTGTTGTCCTTATCTGTGAAGTTGATCGTGAGTTCCTTTGTTGCTAGGTCCTCTTCGACGTTGGCTACGCGTGCAGACCTGTGCATATTGATGTGGTACTCGTCCTCTCCTCTGTGGATATAGGCTTCGAACTCTTTTCCATAGGACCTTACATCCATGAAGAATATGTCCTCCTGAACATCCAAGTGCTCCTTGGTGATCATGGCCTGCTTTGTAGCATACATGCAACATACGGATGAACAGTACTTCTTCCATCCTTTCTTCTCGGACCTTGATCCACAGCATTGGATGAATGCGATCTTCTTGGGTTCCTCGCCTGTTGAGGGTACCTTTATGTGACCTCTATCTGGTCCTGATGCGCACATCATCCTCTCGAACTCGAGGGCCGTTACTACATTCTTGAATCTGCCGTATCCGTATTCCGTCGCGATCCTGGCATCCCATACCTGGAATCCAGCTGCTGCGATTATGGATCCGACCTCCAACTCTATTACTTCATCTTTGTCATCGTAGTGAATCGCTTTCTTTCCACATACCTTTGCGCATACTCCGCACTTTCCTTCTTTTATCATCTTGCAGTGATCTGCATCGATGATTGCCACCCTTGGCACTGCCTGGGCGTGTGGGATGTATATTGCTCTCCTTGTGGAAAGTCCGTACT
This sequence comes from uncultured Candidatus Methanogranum sp., assembly GCA_963676045.1. Classification (GTDB taxonomy): domain Archaea; phylum Thermoplasmatota; class Thermoplasmata; order Methanomassiliicoccales; family Methanomethylophilaceae; genus Methanogranum. The sequence continues at coordinate 1,456,452 of OY780938.1, read as the reverse complement.
CGAACTGGTCAGGAATGTTCTTTTGAGGACATTTCTGGGTACAGTCACCGCATGCGGTACAGGACTTTGGATCGACGTATCTGGCCTTCTTCAAAATCTTGACCTTGAAGTTGCCGGCCTCTCCACTAACGCTCATGACCTCATGGAATGTCAATGTCGTGATGTTAGGATGTCCGATACAGTCTGCCATTTTCGGTGAGAGAATGCAAGCAGAACAATCGTTCGTCGGGAATGTCTTGTCCAGACGGCACATAGTTCCTCCAATGGTGGGTAATTTCTCCACCAGGTAGACGTGTATGTTCCTGTCTGCAAGATCCAACGAGGCTTGAATACCTGCGATTCCTCCACCGATAACCATTGCTGATTTTGTCAAATCTATGCCTCCGTGTTATCCAATTGGTGATTGGAACGTTGACTAGAATATTCTAACCAATTAAAACCCTTATCACACAAGCTTTATATTCAAAGAATTCCCATGTAATGCATCCTTTTCATTAAAGTTAATTTTTACATAAAATCATTTGTTGGTTGATTGTTTTTTAGATGTTCCAGATATGTCGTTTATTATATCATGGTTGGTTTATCTTATAAGGTAATTCTACTAATTATTTTGTAACTAATTTGCATACTAAAAATAAATTAGTATGCATTAGAAGACAATCGTTTTGCATCCATCGAAGACCGTAAGAAATGTTATTAAACCAAACCTTTATCTAGGGCAATATGGAACTCAACAATCCAGTTCTTGCACTGGGTCTAATCATAGTTTTAATCGGAGTTATAGCCATCATATTCTATGCCCAGATACGTTTGACTAGCAAACTAAAACTCGAAGGCGCGTTCGGCAAAGGTAAGTCGAGAAAGACTACCTATTTTTTGGACGAGGGAGAAGACGAAAAAAAGTGCGAGATATGCTACGGTGAACTCGGATGCGAGGACATCGCAGTATGCAAATGCGGCAAGATGTTTCACAAGGCCTGTGCAGAGCCTACTCGCACTTGTCCATACTGCAATGCCAGTTTCGAAGATATGACGATCAGGGAGCCCCAGAGGGCCAGATGCCCGGTCTGTGGCAGGTTTGTCAAAGGAAGCATTTGTGAATGCGGTGCGGTACTCCCGAGAAAGGATAACACCTTCCAATGCTCGTGCGGTAACCGTGTAGATGTGAATAAGCCCGTTTGTAAAAAATGCGGAGCCGTTTATGAGAACATCACGATGCAGACATTCAAGAGGAAGGAATAATGGTCGTGAAATCAGAAAGAGGAAGGCGCAGATACATCCTTTTCGAAATGACCTGCGAACTTGAAAGGGAGACCGTCATTAGGAGAGCCAACAGGACTTCCGATGGAGATGCACCTTACATCGTCCAATGCGAAAAGAACATGATGATCGCCAGATGCTCCCCTGATGCCATAGAAAAAACAATTGATGTCGTTTCACGAATTGACCCAGGCTCATCATCGATAATCACATCAGGCACGTTAAAGACCATAAGAGACAAGTATCCAGAGCTGAAAAAGAAACAGCAAAAAAAATGATTCCTTTAAGAAACATGCGCGATATAACGTTAAATAGTGGTGTGCAATTGCTATTCTGATTAGGAAGTATTGATCATGCAACCAGGACAAATGGCATATGACAGGGGAATAACGGTTTTCTCCCCTGACGGAAGATTGTTCCAGGTCGAATACGCCCGTGAGGCAGTCAAAAAGGGTACCACCACCATAGGACTGAAGTTCAAAGATGGTGTCATCCTCGTTGTTGACAAGAGAGTTTCCAGCAAACTCGTCGAACCGGAATCCATTGAGAAGATATACGATGTCGACGACTATATCGGCTGTGCAACCTCTGGCCTCGTTGCCGATGCTAGGGTACTTGTGGATGAGGCGAGAAAAGCAGCACAAATCCACAAAGTGAACTACGGCGAGAACATAGGTGTGGAGATGCTAGTCAAAAAAGTATGTGACTACAAACAGCAATACACACAGTACGGCGGTGCTCGTCCCTTTGGAACCTCCCTTCTGATAGCGGGAGTTGACGATATGGGCGTTCATTTGTTCGAGACCGACCCGTCTGGAGCATTGGTTGCATACAAAGCTACCTGCATTGGATCTGGACGTCCAGTCGTAATGGACATTCTTGAAAAAGAGTTCAAGGATAAGATGAGCTCGGAAGCTGCTCTGAAACTTGGATTGAAAGTACTAAGTGCAGCTATCGAAGACACTCCCTCAGCAGAATCAGTTGAGGTCGGTGTCGTCGAGAAGGATAAGAAGTTCAGAAGACTCTCTGAGACAGAAATCTCCAAGATCATAAGCAAGATCTGAAGGTGACTCGATGGTCAACCTCGATGATGCGATTATTGCTAAGCTTGAGAGCCATGGTGAAACCTTCGAGATCCTATTGGACCCGAAGGTCATGGACCTCATAAAGGCAGGTAAACAGTTTGATATTACCGAATATATGGCGGTCGAAGACGTATTCAAGAACGCCAGCAAGGGCACCCGCCCGCCAGAGAACAAAGTGAAGGAAGTATTCGGTACAGAGGACATATCAATAGTCGCAAAGAGGATAATGGAAAAAGGAGAGGTCCAGATAACGGCGGAACAACGCAAGGAGATGCTTGAGGCAAAGAGGCATCAGGTCATCACCTACATAGCTGCTAACGCCATAAATCCTCAAACAAAACTACCACACCCTCCGTTGAGGATAGAGCTCGCCCTTGAAGAGGCGAAATTCCATGTGGACCCATTTAAACCACTGGACAAAGAGATCGAAGAAGCAATGAAACTACTTCGTCCCATACTTCCAATAAGATTCGAGAAGAGCAAAGTAGCGGTGAGACTTAAAGGAGAAGATTACGGACGCTGCTACGATGAACTCATCCATTATGGGATGGTCGAAAGAGAGGAGTGGGAGGCGGACGGTTCGTGGATAGGAATAATAGAACTGCCCGCGGGCATGGTGCCCGAAATGACCGAGAAGCTGAAGAACAAGACAAAGGGAAACGTCTCAACCAAGCTTATCGGATGATTAACATTCGTGAGAAGTGATATAATGGAAAAAAGAAACGCCAGGTCTGCACGCGAGATAGTAGTGCCTGGAGACATGCTCGATGAAGGTGGCATGGTCTCAGGTAGCAACACTTACGCGTTGGACGGCAAGATATACGCCAACGTGTTGGGCGTCAAGAATGTATTTCAAAATACTGTGAGCGTGATCCCTTTGGGAGGACGCTATATGCCTACGACAGGAGATACCGTCATAGGTATCATCGAGGACATTGGACCGTCCAATTGGTTGGTCAACATTAATGCCCCCTACCCTGCGCCCCTGCATGTCAACGAAGTCCCCTGGAAAGTCGAATTCGGTGACACATCCAGATACCTTAGGCTCGGTGACGTCGTCATCTTGAAAGTGCTCATGGTGGATGAAAGCAAGAAGATACAGGTCACAATGAAGGATTCAGGACTGAGGAAGATAGAGGGTGGACAACTTGTCGAAATGCCCCATTCCAAGGTCTCGAGGGTCATAGGAAAGAGTGGATCCATGATCCAAATGATCAAGAACCTATCCGACTGCCGTGTATTCGTTGGACAGAATGGAAGGATCTGGATCGATGGAGATGAAGAGAACGTACAGGTCGCTGTCGATGCTATAAAACTCATCGAGAAGAACGCACAGTCCAGCAATCTTACGGAAAAAGTCAAAGATTTTATTGAGAGCAAACTCCCACAGGCCGCTAATGAAGAAGAATACAATGACGCGGACGAAGACAACAAAGAGGAGGAGTGGAAATGAGCGGACACACAGATATGGTATTGGTTAACGAAGAGGGCATCAGGATCGACGGAAGGACCGCCGAGGAACACAGGCCCATTCACATCGAAGCGGGAGTCCTCAGTAATGCTGACGGTTCCGCATATTTAGAGATCGGAAAGAACAAGGTGCTTGCAGCGGTATACGGCCCTAGAGAATGTCATCCAAGACATCTTCAGGACCCTACAAAGGCAATAATACAATGCAAATACAATATGCAAGCATTCTCCGTCAGTGACAGGAAGAGACCTGGACCGGACAGAAGGTCCATTGAGATCTCGAAGATCATCTCGGAAGCCTTGGAGAAGGTAGTCCTTACAGAACTGTATCCCCGTGCATCGATCGATGTGTACATCGAGATACTTCAGGCGAATGCAGGTACAAGATGCGCAGGATTGACCGCCGCATCAGTAGCACTCGCGGATGCAGGAATACCTATGAGGGACATAGTACCTGCAATAGCGGCTGGAAAGGCCGATGGACATGTACTCCTAGACCTCAACAAAGAAGAGGATAACTATGGACAGGCAGATGTCCCTCTTGCGATAGTACCCTCTACCAACGAGATAGTACTCCTCCAGATGGACGGAGACATGACAAGGGAGGAATTCGATCACGCCATAGACCTCGCGTTCAACGCATGTCACGAGGTATACGATGAACAAAAGGCGGCACTTAAGAAACGTTACGACTCCAAACTCAAACTGGAGGAATCAGAATGAGTCAAATCATCGCAGAGATCAAGCGCGACCATATACTTAATCTCCTAAAAGAAGGAAAGAGAGAAGATGGCCGTAAGATTGATAAATTCAGAGAGATCAGTGTGACGACCAACTGCATCGAGAGCGCAGATGGATCGGCAAGGGTGAAGATCGGAAGGACCGAGATAATCGCTGGTGTGAAAATAATACCCGGCACTCCTTTCCCAGATTCCCCCAATGTAGGAGTGCTCACCACTGGTGCTGAATTGATCCCGATGGCACACGCCTCATTTGAAGCTGGACCACCGGGCGAAGATGCGATAGAGCTGGCACGTGTAGTGGACCGTGGCATACGTGAATCCAAAATGGTGGATGTGGAGAAACTCTGCATAACACCTGGAGAGAAAGTGTGGATGGTATTCATCGACATGTACGCCCTCGACCATGACGGTAACCTTTTCGATGCCGCCAACCTCGCAGCAGTGTCCGCTCTCAGGACAGCCGTAGTCCCTTGGGACCAATTTAACCTCGGAGAGAGGGCTTTGCTTCCAATAACATGCATCCCCATATCGGTGACAGAAGCAAAAATAGGAAATCAATTAATAGTAGACCCCAATTTCGACGAAGAAGCAATCTCCACAGCCCGCCTTACCGTCACAACCGACGACAACGGGAATTTCAGAGCCATGCAAAAAGGTGGAAAAGGATCAATCTCGCGTGCCGAGTTGTCCCTCTGCCTCGACAGGGCCGTCGAGAAGGGCAAAGAGATCAGAAAAATCATCGGGTGATAATAATGTCAAAGAGAACAGCAAAGGCAGGAACAGCAGGAAGGTTCGGCGCAAGATACGGTGTTGTCGTACGCAACAGGGTAAAGACCATTGAGGCACATCAGAGAGCCAAACACGAGTGCCCCGTGTGCCACCACAACTCGGTACACAGAGTGAGCTCGGGTATTTGGGAATGCAGGCACTGCCAAACGAAGTTCGCTGCAGGAGCCTACAGCCCCAAAACGAAAAAAGAGATATCTCAGGTATCTGAGGATTGAATCTTTGGTGATGTCCAATGTACAGATGCGCCAAATGCAATGAGCCTATCAGGAACGTAAATGCCCTGGGGCTCCAATGCGAGAAATGTGGTTCCAAGATATTCTTCAAAGAAAGACCAAATGTGAAGAAGATCTTGAAGTCTGATTGAAATGCTAACTGCCACCCTTACAATAATGTCCGCTGATGCGGACACTATTGCCACATCATTGAGACCAGAAGCAGGTCGTGAACTTCCACGTACTCAAATAAAGGTACATGGGAGCAGGGATGTTGCGAAAGTGGAAATATCAGCGACAGACACATCAGCGATGAGAGCAGCATTGAACTCATATCTGGAATGTGTGAGGATAACAGAGGACATCGGAAAAATAATAAGGTGAAAATATGAACGGTATCAGCCCCCAACTGCAGAACCAGATCACCCAGTATCAGCAGACCCAGCAACAGCTCCAGGCCGTATCTACACAAAAGGTCCAGATGGAAGCCCAAAAAAGAGAAATGGCTAGGACCTCTGAAGAACTGGCAAAGTCTACAGGAGACGTATTCAAGAATGTAGGCTCCCTTTTGATCAAGGTCGATGATAAAGATGCCCTCAAGGCGGAGATCGACGAATCCATAGAGACCATGGAGATAAGGATCAAAGGACTTGAGCGCCAGGAGAAGGGCCTTCGCGACAAGTATGACTCCCTCCAGAGTGTCATCAACGCCGCTTTGGGTCAGCAAGAAACTTCTGAAGAAGAATGATCAAAAACCAGCGGGAAACTCCCGCTATTACTTTCCTTTTTATTCATTCAATTGATTTTAATATCTGAATTCTGTACTTAATTTGAAGGCATTAAAATGAATGCGCTTAAAGTTGAGAATGTACACAAGACCTATGGCGACAGGGAAGCTGTGAAAGGCGTTGATTTTTCCGTTGAAGAAGGAGAGATCTTCGGCCTGATAGGTCCCAACGGTGCTGGTAAGACCACGACACTGCGCATGATCTGCACATTGTTACAGATAACCTCTGGAAAGATCACGGTCTGCGGATATGATGTGAAAGAGCAATCCGATGAAGTGCGGAAGATAATAAGTTACTTGCCTGAAGATGCAGGAGCTTACAAGGACCTCACTGGACGCGCATACTTAAGATTCATGGCAGGATTCTTCGCAGATGGAGAGGAATACGAAGCAATGGTCAAAAGAGGGATCGATATCGCCGACCTCGGAGAGAGGATCGATTCTAAAGTGGATACTTACAGCAAAGGTATGATGAGAAGACTCCTGATCGCAAGAGCGATAATGCCCTCTCCAAAATTCGCTGTGATGGACGAGGTCACCTCTGGCCTTGACGTGGTCAATGCCTTCGAGATCAGGGAAATAATCAAAGAAATTGCAAATAATGGCGTAACTGTATTGATATCATCACATAACATGTTCGAGGTCGAGATACTTTGCCATCGCGTAGCCATGATAAATGAAGGAAGGGTCGTGCTGGTCGGAACACCGCAAGAGCTCAAAGAAAGATACAACGCAAATAACTTGGAAGAGGTCTTCGTTAAGGCGGTGAAATCATGAATCACCTTCTCAACATCACAAAGAAAGAGCTAAGAGAGCTCTTGACCCCCAGCTCGATCATATCTATAGTCGTTGTGATGATCATGATGTGTTCGATCGGACTCATCGTCGGAGGTCAGACCGAAGACGCATCGAAACTATCTCCTGTAGGCATTGTCAATGGAGATGACGGCGAATACGGCGAATACACTATTGAATACATAACAGACTGCTATCTCAACAGCGGGATACCTCAAGAAGAAATAAACAATTATGTCGTGATATTGAATTGCGAATATGGAGACAGCGATGCCATCATTGAAGAGATGAATGAAAAGGGACTCACTTCTGCCATAGCGATATCGGATACATATTCAGACGACATTTCCAAAGGCGTACCTGGAACGATAGAGAAATATTACATATACACCAACGGCGGAATATTCTCCACCACATCTTCTACAGTGAATGATACCATACTTTCCTATGCGAATGCCGATCTATCTCTGCTTTTGATGCAAGAGAGCGGATTCGGTCCAGATTATGCAGAATTCTTGCAAAGCCCCATTGATTACTCTCAGGATTTCACAGACATTAACGGGACCGTGTACGAAGGGATCACCCCATACGAGATCTCTACATCTGTGATGAGCCAGACATTGATGATACCTATAATCATAATGATAATAATCGTCATGATAGGCAGCATAGTTATATCCTCCATGGGTAATGAGAAGGAGAACAAGACCCTCGAGACGCTGCTAACACTTCCAGTTAAGAGGACCACCATAGTCTCCGGAAAACTGATCGCCTCTGCGATAGTGGGCCTGGTATTCGGACTGGCATACATGGTAGGCATGACCTTCTACATGAGCGGCATGACCTCTACAGTGGGCGGGATCAACCTTTCCGATTACGGACTCACACTCGATGCCCTCGATTGGTTGTTGCTTGGTTTGATGGTGTTCCTTACTATCATGTCCGCGCTCGGCATGTGCATGATCATGGGAGCATTCGTGAAGAATTACAAGGCAGCACAGACGATGACCTTGCCGATCAGCGTTCTTGCGATGATCCCCATGTTCATTACGATGTTCGTTGGATGGGACTCGATCCCCTTGGTAGGACAGGCGATACTATTCATCATACCGTTCACGCATCCTATGATGGCCATGAACAATCTGATGTTCGGAAATATGGATATCGTCCTATGGGGACTCGTTTATCTGCTGATATTCTCGTTGACCATGATCTATATAACGGTCAGAATCTACAAGTCGGACATATTGCTGACTGGTATCGGGCAGACAAAATTCGTAAGGACATTGCATAAGGCCTTCTCGAAAAAACATTGAACCCTTCCTTTAACAAACCTCTTACCATATTCTATTTGCAAAACATCCCAAGACCTTGTTTAAATATGAAAATGGATATGATAGTTGGGATCCATAAGGAAACAAATGATAGGACTTTTGAATTAGACCGTCCTATATGATTTTCAATTCTGGGTATGTCCCATGAGTGATTGGAATGGACAGTCAGACACTAACCTCCGCTGCAGAGAAACTCAAGAACACAAAGAAGATAATACTCGTACATGGAAATGCGGACATGGATGCTATCGGGTCCGCTTACGCACTATCGAAGTGTTTCCCACCAGCAGACGTCTATGCACCTGGAGGCGTAGATCGTGTAGCAAAAATGGTGTCTGATAAACTTGGAATGACAATACTTGAAGAATGCAACATAGAGAATTACGAATTGGTCGTTGTTGTCGATACATCATCGCCCGAACAATTCAAACCAGGCTCTGTGAACATACCAATGGGAAGCGTCATAATCGATCACCACATGCCAACTGGAAAATGGGATGGCATGTCGTTCTATTGCGATAACTCGAAGGTATCGTGCTGTGAACTCATCAAAGATCTTTTGGACAATGAAGACATAGAAATTGAAAGAAATGTTGCTCTGGCACTTCTTGGAGGAATGCTCACCGACAGCGGTCACTTCCAATTCGCAGACCCGAAAATGCTTCACGCATTTGCAGATACTTTGGAAAACTCCGGAATACCGATGGACGAAGCTATGAATCTCACACGTTCCAACATGACGATGTCCGAGAGGATCGCGGTCATGAAGACGATCGAACGCAGTAAATTTGACCGTATTGGCGATATGATCGTTGCCACTTCAATTGGAAGCAGTTTCGAAGCATCCGCTTGCAGGGCCATAATCTCCTCTGGAGCCGATGTTGTATTCGTATGCTCGCAGAGAGAAGATGAATTCCGCCTCAGTGCAAGAGCGACACAGGAGATGGTTCGCAGAGGCATACACCTTGGCAACATACTTGGCGAACTCAGCATTGAGACAGATACTGACGGGGGAGGACATGGTGGAGCGGCAGGGCTCTCTGGAATCGGCGATGCGGAAGCAATGCTGCATATGTGCATGTCAAAGACAATGAATGAGTTTAGAAAAATAAAGGCCAGCATGATCGTCGATGATGCTGACCTTAAATGAACTCAACGAAGTTTACTTTGATTTTCGAAAATGATCTTCATAGTATCATAATTCTCAGGGTGTTCTGAGAAATAAGCACGTACCGGGATCAATATCTTCCCAAGGTTCTCAGCGACACCGTTCTTAAGATCCAGTGGGAAAAGTCTTCCTGAGTAATATGCCTCTGAAATCTCTTCGTAATTGCTAAAGGATGCATTGCCTCCGAATTTCTCAGGGCGGGTTATATCCATCTTTCCAAGACGCGGGAATATTATGTATTTGCAGAGAAGAAGCACGGGGTTCTCTTCCTCCTTTTCCTTTTCCGGAGGACAGAATGCCTTTTTCATCTTCGATTTTATCATCTCATCATCATCGTGTATGGTGATGTTGGAATTCGGCTTACTCTTCGACATCTTCGCTGATGCGGGGTCCATCCTGTTACCGCCATCGAGACCTGGTAGCAATGGCGTGTGGAGTGCAAGGGGCTTTTTCCATCCTACCTTCTCAGCGACATCCCTTGCCAACATGTGTATCCTTCTCTGATCCATTCCCGCATATGCGAGGTCCACATTCAGATAGAATATGTCGGCGGTCTGCATCAAAGGATAGAGGACCTTTGACGAATCTACCTCTGCCTCATCCTCGGAACGTCCCATTATGGTCATGGCCCTTTTTATCCTAGCCATGGAGTTCGCCTTTCCGATCTTTATCACGTACTCCCAGTATTTCGGATCGCTTATCATCTCGCTTGCATATTTGAATTCGACCTTTTCCTTTGGTACCCCGAGGGCTATGAAACAATCTTCCATGTACCTGGCACATTGCCTTATATTATCTAGGTCCCCGCCGAGCTTATCGTTTATGCACGCATGCCAATCTGCCCAGAATACTGTCACCTTGAATCCTGAATCGCAAAGGTCCTTGATCTTCTGGGTCACCATGACCCAACCAAGATGAACAAAGCCCGAAGGCTCGAATCCTATATAGGCCGTTGGATATTCCTTGGTCGCAAAAAGAGCCCTTAGCTCCTCTTCGTTCACAAGCTCATCCGAATTCCTAATTACGAGGTCGACTCTCTGATCTATGTTCATACTGATCGAAACTGTTATAGATGCACATTTATAAAAAAGATTCAGACTAGATGGGGATAACATAACTGTAACATCCCCAATATTAATCAAGACCTATGGGTCATCCTTTGTGGACCCGTGGATAATCACCCTTATCATACTGATGAGCCTTGCAGGGTCCCTTGCTGGGACATTCACGGGGATAACTCCGGGCATTCACGTGAATATGCTTGCATCGCTGATGCTTATCTCATATCCATCCATCTCTTCCGCAGTATCCATATTCGCTGAAATATCATATGTGCCAGTTATTGTTTCTGCATTCATAATGTCCGCATCCGTGGTACACTCCTTTGTTGATTTCGTCCCATCGGTGTTCACAGGTGCACCAGACCCGGATGATACCTTGAGCATGCTGCCGGGGCACAGACTCCTGATGTCGGGTAAAGGCATGTCTGCTGTTAGGTCTGCTGCGATAGGCAGTACCATTGGGACTGGGTGCGCATTGTTGCTTGCCATACCAGTACAATACATATTGTTGAATGGGCTCGGTGAACAGCTCGACGTCATTACTTTCTCGGTCCTTGCTTTCGCATTATCGATAATAGTTATCAATGAAGAAGGGCACAGATTGTGGGCCTTGATCCTCATCGCCCTGTCTGGAATGCTCGGTTTTGTATGCATGAATGGGAATCTGCCTTGTTCTGGCATATTTGGAAACAATACTCTTCTGTTCCCATTGTTATCAGGTCTGTTCGGCATCCCTGCGCTTTTATCATCTGTCAAAAGAACAAAGATACCTAAGCAATACGACACGATGGATCATCCTGTGAATTCCATTCCTGGCATCAAGGGGGTAATTGTAGGATGCATTGCTGGATGGTATCCAGGGATAACTTCGACGGCAGGCGCATCCATTGCATCGGCGGTAATACCAGAAAAAGACCCGGCAAGATTCATATCTTTGGTAGCGTCCATAGGGACTGTCACCACTGTGTTCTCGTTGGTCACACTGTCCATCTCTGGAAGTGGAAGGTCTGGAACTGTACTTGTTATAAAAGAGATCGTTGGAAATGACATGTCTGGATTTTGTTCAGAGACATTCTTGCTGATGCTGCTGAGCGTAGCGATTGGTGCGATGATGGGTTATTGGCTCACCATATGTTCAGGACATCTCATGTGCAGGGTCGCCAACGACTTCGACCTTGGAGCCGTGAACAAGGTTATAATCGTACTCGTCACAACACTCGTGTTCCTTTTGACTGGACCGTTTGGGATCGCGATACTATGCATATCGACAGTGATCGGATACATACCGATATCATTGGAGATGGGGAGGACCCCCCTTACGGGTTCCCTGATGGTGCCTGTGATAATATCACAGATCGCAGTATCCGATCTCCTCATTTCGATTATGGTCTGAAAAGCAATCATTCAAGCTTCGATTGGGCCTTTATCATGAATTTTTCAGATTTGACAATGAATCTCTCATGAAAACCATTGCCGATCTCTCCCTTTGTATCAAAAACTTCGACCTTGAATCTTAATTTCGCCCTGTCGACCTCTATCAGTTCGGTCCTGCATAATATCTGAACGCCGATCGGTGATGCGGATGTGTGTTTAATATCCAACGATGTGCCAACGGTGGTCTCTCCCTCTTGAAGATATGATGCCACGCTCTCGGATGCTGTCTCTTCGATCAGAAGTATCATCGCAGGCGTAGCATAAACTGGCAATGTTCCACTACCCCATACCATGGCGGTGTTCTCATTCATCACTTTTGACGTCTTCTCCTTTACAATACCGACAGAGACCATAAAATTACGATGTTATTTTACCCTATAAGCCTTATCCTTTTGAGCGCAACATTAAATTTCACGAACACATTGACTCAAATGATGGGATTGGATAATAGCCTTTACAATGAGCTTTGTGACCTGCGGGACAGGCTTCGCAAAGAACGTACATATTCGAACGGCAGAGAGCCACCGATATGCGATGACGATGCATTACATGAAATAGCAGCTCGCGTGCCCACGAAATTAGATGATTTTCAAGCAATTGTAGGCATAGGTTCGAAATTCGTAGAACTTTACGGTGAAGATTTCCTTGCAGTTACGCGTAAATATGCGATCACTGCCGCAAAGGGGAGTTGCCTCGATAAAGATGTCGTGCAAACATTGAGGGAACTTCAGAAGAAATTGGTTAACATCAGCAAGAACAACCGTTTGCTTTTCCAACCAAAAATCACAAAGAATCTGTCATTCGACCTTACGAAGATACAGAATCAAGACTACATGGGACTTCTTTTTGGAAGAAAAAGGATCCTCAAACTGTGCGATACCACGAAAAGCAAAGAGGACGCGCAGATCTACAAAGACCTCAACGAAATCATGAGGGAGGTCAACAGAGAGCAGAGGGAAAGAGGGCAATACGACCTCTACATAGCATACCCGTTTGCAGAAGGAAAACTCGCTGGAGAGGATTTCGACATACGCTGTCCGTTGGCATTGTTCCCAGTCATACTAGAGAAGGACTCCAGGTCCATATCCCTGTCCTTTGACTCGGCGAGAGATGTGGTCTATAACAATTCTCTTGTCACAGCATTCGTTAAATTCATAGGGAAGAACAGACCGCTTCCAAACAACGTGGTGGATGAATATACGGTGGAGTCCTTCATCCCCGATCTCCTGCAATTCTATCAGGAGCAGGGGATACAAATGAACTGTAGCTTTGGTGCGCCTACAGAGTTCATTGATTACAAAGCAGGTGAATTCCCGAAATATGGGCCAGGTGAGATCAATATTGTTCAAAACATGGTACTTGGAAAATATCCCACCTACTCGAGCAACATACAGAGGGATTTCGAGGAATTGATCGCGAAAGGACAGATCAACGAGATATTGTGCGACCTTATAGCAGACCTCAATCTGACAGATTATCTTTCTGAATTGCCCCATCCGTTGTCTCCTGAGGACATAAAGAGCAGAGGGATGGAAGCCAAGGAAATTGACATCAGGTACATTAACTCCCTCAATAGCGCGCAAGAGAATGTACTGACCGCCATGAAAAAGGATGATAAGCTCGTTGTCCAGGGCCCTCCAGGTACCGGCAAGTCGCAGGTAATAACTGGCCTGATAACATCTGCTGTCACCGAGGGCAAGACCGTTCTGATGGTTTCTGAGAAAAAGACAGCCTTGGATGTCGTATATTCGAGACTTGGAAATCTATCGAAATATTGTCTGATGATCGATGACGTTGCCAACAAGGACGACTTCTATGTTCAGTTGGGACATATGCTGGAAGTGAATTGCCCTAAATCTGGTACAGACCTGCAAAGCATATCGGAGAGCATAGATTCCGACGTCCAGGTACTTTCCAACATCGCGAATACGATGTACGCGCCTTGCTCTTTCGGGATCGCCCCCTATAAGCTTTATTCGATGGACAGATGGCTGGACCTTACCGATGCCAAACAATTGGAAGAGTATAGGGCGATCAAGAAAAATGTTTCTTCAAAGGTCATGGACCTGAAGTATCCTGTTGTCAAAGAGCTCAACAGGAAATACCATGAGGCCACCCTTGCTAACAACTTCAACGAATATTGCGATTGCATAAACAAGACGCCGTGGCTTATGCAGATGAAACCTAACCTGTCCGAATACAACATCGGCGAGATGAAGGCCGATCTTATGGACCTTGATAATCAGATCAAGGACCTTAACAGCAAGGGTTTCATGTCCAGATTGCTTTCCAAAGGAAAGGTCAACCGTGAAGCCACACTCATGCTGGACAAATATCTTGAAAGATACAATGAACAGACAATAAATTCATTCATGAGCGACCCAAAAGGCATGATAACATGCCTCAATGATTATGAGACCTATTCCTCTAGAGCCACAGTATACAATAAACTGAACGAAGAAGAGAGGATATACGGACATAATCTGCTGGCCCTATCCAAGGAGATGAAGTTCTCCTTCGAAGATGGGAACGATGTGATCTACAAGTATGTCCTGAACACCCATCTTCAAGAATTCGATGCTGCAAACAAGACCATAATGCAAGAGATACAGGATTTCGACAGCATAATCGCGGACATCGATAGGAAAATAGAGCAGAAGAAGGTCCTGACACGTGACAAGGTCGAAGAGGTATTGCAGGACAATCTCAGATACATATCCGAATCCAAAAGGAGAGGGGACATCAATAGGATAATCGAGAACAAACGGAAATGGTCCCTCAATAAATTCATCAACCGCTATGGCTATGAATTATTCAAAGGCGTGAAGGTCTGGCTCCTTACACCTGATGTCGTCTCTGAGATATTACCATTGGAGATGGGCATCTTCGATATACTCATATTCGATGAGGCCTCCCAGATGTATGTAGAGAAGGGCATACCCTCCATTTACAGGGCCAAAAAGGTTGTCATAGCTGGCGATCATAAACAATTACGCCCATCCAACCTTGGTACCGGACGCATAGAATTCGATAGCGATGAAAGCGGAGACAACGAAGACGATGAGGTCGCAGCGGCACTGGAAGAAGAATCATTGTTGGATCTGGCGAGGTCGCGTTATGACAACATCCTTCTGAATTTCCATTACAGATCGAAATACGAGGAACTCATCGCATTCTCCAACTATGCATTCTACGGCGGTAAGTTGTATGTCTCACCCAATGTGTCCCAACCAGAGAGACCTCCGATAGAGGTCTACAAAGTTGACGGAACTTGGGAGAATAAATCTAATATGGCCGAAGCCCAGAAAGTGCTTGAGTTACTGAAGGACTTCTTCTTGACAAGAAAGGAGAAGGAGACGATAGGGATAATAACGTTCAATGTCTCTCAAAGAGACCTGATAAACGACCTCATCGATGAAGAATCTGTCAAAGACCCAGTGTTCGGAAAGACGATCAACGATGAGATGTCGCGCTTCGACAATGGCGAGGATGTGGGATTGTTCATAAAGAACATCGAAAGCGTCCAGGGCGATGAAAGAGATGTGATAGTGTTCTCCATAGGGTATGCGAAGAACAGTGACGGCAGATTGATGCAGAGATTTGGATGGCTTAACAACCGCGGAGGGGAGAATCGCCTTAATGTCGCCATAAGCCGCGCCAAGAAGAAGATCCACATCGTAACATCGTTCGAACCCGATGAGCTCCAGGTAGAGGATTCTAAGAATGATGGACCCAGAATCCTGAAGAAATACCTTCAATATGCATGGGCCATCAACAATGGACAGAAGGACCTGGCCACCAGCATCTTGAATTCCTTTGGAAATGATAGATGGGAATCCGAAAGGATCGTACATGACGATTCCACCGTCCCTGAGAGGATATACAACTCCCTGGTTAGGAAGGGTTACACTGTGGAAAAGAATGTCGGCATCGGAGGATACCAGATAGACCTCGCGATAAAACAGAATAACAGATTCATATTGGGCGTCGAATGCGACAGCCACATATACGAGATGTCCACGACGACCAGGGAAAGGGACTATCACAGACAAAAATACCTCGAATCGAGAGGATGGCATATACACAGGGTATGGACGCCTGGCATGTGGAAGAACCCCGAACAGGAGATAAATAAGATCGTAAAGGCACTGGAACGTGTGACCTGATCACATTT
This sequence comes from uncultured Candidatus Methanogranum sp., assembly GCA_963676045.1. Lineage (GTDB taxonomy): Archaea > Thermoplasmatota > Thermoplasmata > Methanomassiliicoccales > Methanomethylophilaceae > Methanogranum. Next base: position 1,440,140 of record OY780938.1, on the reverse strand, counting down.
TAAGTCTGGCATCCTTCACATGAAGGGTGCCGCTGTTCTTGTTCCATTCTACTTCTGAGGATAGTATCTCTATCGGATACCTGTGCATCGGCGAGTCGATTGTCAGGGACTCGTATTCCCCGCCTTCGCCCATCACACTGATCCCGTATTTCCTGCGTATGTTTTTCAACTCCTCCACAGTGGTTGAATCTATCGGACGACCCAACCAAGAACTGTCAAGGCCCTCAGCGTAACATCCTACGATTATCGCCTTGATACCCGAATCGATCATCTCATTGAGTAGCATATCCTGGTCCTTTCTCCATAATGGAGTGATCACTTTCAGTCCCAATTCCCCGCATACGATGTTCATACGGTCCCATTGGTAATCTGACCAGACAGCTCCTGTCACCACTCCTTCCACATCGAGACCGTCCAGCGCGTTCCTTAACCCGGACATGTCCCCCTCTTCCGTACCTGTGCTTGTGGCTGTGACCAATTTCACACCCATGGATTCCGCCATTATCGGGATCAGATTCAGATTCGGAGTGTGGAATATCCATGAGGCCTTGTCCTTGGGGATTATATTGACAATATATGGCACCTCATGTCCCATCTGTCTTGCCAGATACATCGAGAATGTAGAATCTTTCCCTCCGGAATACAAAGATGCCAAACGCATGATACCATCAGCGCGCAATAATAATTTAATCTTTTACAACACTTGTCGAAATATGCACATGGAAACGATGACAAGGGATGAGTTCGCAGAGGCCGTTAAGAAAGACCCTGTCGTAATAATCCCCTGGGGGGCATGCGAGGCGCACGGACCTCATCTTCCACTCAGCGCAGACTCGATACAGCCCGAATTCATAGCTAAGAAAATAGCCAGCAAGATGGACAATATCATAGTCGCACCTACTATCAATTATGCTCTGCATTCAAGCACCAAGAATATGCCAGGCACCATATCAATATCCTTCGATACTGTCAGAAGCATGGCATATGAGATCGTCATGTCATTGCATTCGCAAGGCGTTGACAAGATGATGATAATAGCCGGACACGCGGGAAGTGGACATCTGGCGGCAATATCGGAAGGATGCAAGAAAGCTGTTAATCAAACAGATTCGCAGGTGATATTCTTTGCTGATTGGTACATATCTGAGAGATTCGACATCGTGGCGTACTTGGAACACGATGGACACGCAGGATGCGTAGAGACGTCCAGGATAATGTCCATACGTCCTGACCTGGTGAGAGATACGAAGATAGAGGCCGGACAATTCAGACAGACCTACAAGGTCTTGAAGGATGGTAGCAAATGTTTCCCACAGGGATATCAAGGAAACGTCTCGAAGGCATCACCCGAATTTGGAAAAATGATAAATGATTATATCATAGAAGCAATAATCGGGATGATCCAAAATGATTTCGAACGAGACCTCGAACCTGAAGAAGATTGTTGCTGAAAAAGCTGTTGATGACTATATCAAGGACGGCATGACCGTCGGCCTTGGAACCGGATCCACAGCGTATTTCGCCATAAAAAGGGTCGGGGAGCTCGTGGCCAAAGGCTACAAACTCAAATGCGTGGCTACATCGAAACAGACAGAGGACATCGCCAAGGAATATGGAATCGATATAGTACCTCTTTGTGAGGTTGACCATGTTGACGTGACGATCGATGGCGCAGACGAAGTGGATCCCGATCTGCAACTCATCAAAGGACTCGGAGGCGCATTGCTCAGGGAAAAGATCGTTGCGGCCGCCACTGTCGCAGAAGTGATCATAGTGGATGAGTCCAAGCTAGTGGAGAAATTGGGCATAAAATGCCCATTGCCTGTGGAAGTTGTGCCCTACGGACATAATCGTACCGCATATGCCTTAGAAAGACAAGGATGCAAAGCGATTCTGAGAAAAAAAGATGGGGAGACCTTCAAAACAGACAGTGGCAATTACATCTACGATTGCAAGTTCGAAGGCATTCAGAGTCCTTTCTTCCTCGAATCCCGCATCGATGTGATCCCAGGCGTGGTCGAGAACGGCCTATTCCTGAACACTGCAGCAGTCATACTTGTATCGCATCCTGATGGAAAGATCACCAAGATGGAAAGATGACCTACTTCCTCTTTATATTAATCATATAAAATAAAGGCAAAGAGGGTACAATTTTTATATAACCTCCTTATTAGCAACCCTTCACACTTCAGGTGATACTAATGAAGATGCCCAGAACGATTAAGACATATTGTCCTTATTGCAAGACCCACACCATGCACAGTGTGGAAAGGGTCAAAAAGAAGAAGGCAAGCGAGCTCAAATGGGGTCAGAGGAGATTCAGAGTTGCAACGTCCGGTTACGGAGGTTTCCCTAGGCCTAAACCAGAAGGAAGAGAAAAGCCAACAAAAAGGGTAAACATCAGATACAGATGCGAGACCTGCAAGAAAGCACATCTCACCTCATGCATAAGAGCAAAGAAATTCGAGCTCACGGAGTGATTACAATGGTAAATGATTTCATAAAAGTAAAATGTCCCGACTGCGGGAACGAGCAGATAGCCTTCAGAAAGGCTGCAACAAAAGTTACATGTCATGTCTGCAACTCTGTACTCATAACACCCAAAGGCGGTGTCGGTGAGATCAGAGGCGAAGTGACTGAGGTAGTCGGCTGATGTCAAGAGCCAAAGGCTTTCCCGAGAACGGAGAACTTGTTGTTTGCACTGTCAAGAGTGTGAAGAACTTTGGTGCCTTCGTTACATTGGACGAATATGACGAGAAGGAAGGTTTCGTCCATGTCAGGGATGTTGCCACTGGCTGGGTAAAGTATATCAGAGACTTCATCAGAGAAGGCCAAAAGATCGTCTGTAAAGTTCTGGGTGTCGATTCACAAAAAGGTCATATCGACCTTTCTTTAAAATCTGTTAACGAACACCAAAAAAGAGAGAAGATACAACAGTGGAAGAATGAGAAAAAGGCTGAGAAGCTGATGGAGATAATCGCAGAGAGAATGTCCGTCAGCGTCGATGAGACCTATGATATCTTCGGAAATGAACTGTTAGAGTCATATGATACCCTATACAGTGCATTCGAATACGTTGTTGCCTCCCCCGAAGAATTCAAAGAGGAATTCTCCGGTACTTGGTTAGAGACTTTCATAGAAGTCGCGAAAGAGAACGTGACCCCGCCATTTGTACAAATAGATGGCATACTCGAGATGACATCTCCCGCACCCGATGGGATAGAGCGCATTAAAACTGCACTCCTGGCCGGACTTGCCATTGCGGATGATGCCCATGTTGAGATTGCCTGTGTAGGTTCGCCAAGATACAGAGTGGTAGTGACCGCAACCGAGTACAAGGAAGCTGAGGATGTCATGAAAAAAGTCACCAACGAGTCGATTAAATCACTGACTTCTGCTGGCGGCACAGCCAATCTTAAACGCGAGAGCAAATGATATGAGATCCAATCTCAAAAAATGCATAAAATGCGGAAGATATACTCTTGGACCAGCGTGTCCGGTATGTCATTCCGATACAATATGCCCCATACCGATGAAATTTTCACCTGACGACCGTTATGGGAATTATAGAAGAACAGCGATAAGACAGGAGTATGGGGAAAATGGCAAGTATCATAAGATATGACTCCAAACCCAGACTCAAAGACCCTTTTTTCATTGAAGCACTTCCAGGAATAGGCAACGTTGGTAAGGTCGCAGGTGATTTCCTTGCGATCTCCACCAACGCAAAAAGATTCGCCACGATGTATGCGGAAGATTTTCCACCACAGGTCCTATTAGATGACCAATCTGTGGTCAACATGGCCTGTAATGAACTCTGGTATTCCAATATCAATGGAAAGGACGTTGTATTCCTCAGAGGGGAGTATCAAGGTTCCACCCCGGAAGGCCAATTCTATCTTGCACAAAGCATAATGGACATACTCTTGGAGATCGGAGTTACCAGGATAATCACACTTGGCGGATACGGTACAGGCATAATGGTGGACTCCCCCCGTGTATTCGGAGCCGTGTCGACCGTCGAAATAAAACCTGAATTCTCCAATTATGGAGTCACGTTCTCCCCTAACGACCCGCAGGCAGGCATTATCGGTGCGGCTGGACTTCTCGTAGGTTTTGGCAAGATGTATGGCATAGAATCGATATGCCTTATGGGAGAGACCTCTGGATTCTTCGTGGACCATAAGGCCGCAAAAACGATTGTAGATGTGCTTACGAGGATGTTCAACATCGAGTTGGACCTCAAGGACCTCCAAGATAAGACAGACCAGATAAACGCTTTGACAGCCAAGGTCAAAGAGGTCGAAGCACAGATAAAACACGAAGATCTCAACTACATCGGATGATAGGCCCCGGCCACATCTCAAATGATAGTACCAGAGATATGTTGATCGTTGATTTATGTATGAAAAAACAGAAATATCCATGATACGAACAACACATCATATGACTCCCTTCCATTAATTTTAAATAGAGTTGCCATAATCATGTCCTGTCCCCACTTAGCTCAGACTGGCTAGAGCGGCTGACTGTAGAGTGTTCTCGGAGAGATCCGATACAGCCGCTGAAATCAGCAGGTCCCCTGTTCAAATCAGGGAGTGGGGACCATTTTTTACCATGTTATTTTTGATGTGTCGTCACGTATATCTACATAAATATTCGTATATGAATATTATAGTTCATTTAATCATCTTTTTTTAAAAATCCTAAACAAAATCATCATAAAAATTTTAATAAAAAAATATTCCAAAGTACCTTTTTAATAATAATCTTAAAACAGCTGGCATATGATTAGAATTATACCGATATTATTAAAATTCAATATGCACATTGACATTATAGTATCCGATAGAACAATATATTATAATAAATTAATTTACTGGATATATATTGTTTAAATACACAAATATAAAAAAAAATAACGATATTATAAAAATATAAACCAAATTAACATATCAAAATAAAAAATACCAATAATCCTTGCCATATATATTACAAAAATCAAAGATAAATCCTTTATAAGATCTATAGAAAAAATGTATCTTTAAGATGATGATTTTTAAAAGAGATGTTAAAAAAGGAATTATATTTTTTTAAAAATTAATATGACTGAAAAAATTATATCACATCATATTTATTTAAATATATTTGATTACACAAAAATAAAGTACCAGAAAAGTATTAATACGCACGTTAAACAGATACAATATTAAACCTAAAAGAGGTGAAAAACAATGGTAGCAGCTCCAAAGAAAGACGACAAGAAAGCAGATTCGAAAAAATCTGAGCCTTCGAAACCCGTAAAGAAGAAATGATTCGGACGTTTGTCCGACTTTACGAAACGTCTTAATTTTCTCTTCTTTAAATCTTTGCTTTTAAGATGTTACGTCTTATATGATTGCCCGATCGTACCATCAAATTCATATCAAAAAAAGAATATGACCATACATGACTAAAAATTTAGATCCTGTCTATTCCGCGGGATATCTTATCCTAGGTATCCTTATGCTTGCATTGGCAGGTTTTTGTTTTACCCCGACATCGATCACAATAGGCACGATACAATCCTTCAGGGTTTTCGGAGGGATGTCCTTGATAATTATCGGAATAATCTCCTTTGCTCTGAAAAAGGAAGGCATCACTCCTGCATTGTTCATCGTCAATGGACTTATGTTCTTGATCGCAGCGGGTGCGACTCTGACATCCAACAAGGACTTTACCCTCATCGTCCTAGCTGTAGGATACCTCATGCTCTCTCTGGTCATGCTGCTGTCTAAAGAAAGGATGCTATTGGTATCTGTGCTCCTGTTGTTCATCGCATGCAATCTGATAAGCAGGTACATCTTCGGAACAGCTAGCGACGGCACATGCATCATTGGAGGTGTATTCTGCATACTCGGTGCTTTGATATCGCTGTATATCGGAATATCCTACTCTAGCGATAGAGTGTCATTGCCCACCATATGATCGGAGGACCTTCGAAATCTTAATGATATGGAAGCCCGATTGAACCTCCATGGCAAGGACAGTTTGGGACCGTCTGAAGGATAATGAATGGGTAGGACTCAATGATGACGACTTTCCAGAATACTTCGAAGGCATACAGAGATGCAGCAGATTGTTGATGGAATACAACACGTCCTTCAAGGATAGGGATGCGATGAGGCATCTCCTATCCAAGATCGTATGTTATGATGTCCCCGCAGATACAATCATACTTGCCCCTTTCCATTGTGACCTGGGTTTCAACATCAAACTAGGAAAATCCGTACTGGTGAACTACAAATGCACTTTCCTAGATACTGCGACTATAACCATAGGTGACCACACGATGATAGGCCCTGGGTGTCAGCTTGTCACGGCCACACACCCAAAGGACCCATTGGAACGCAGGGACATGAGGGTCGCTGGAAAACCAATAACGATCGGGAATGATGTCTGGTTCGGAGCAGGGGTCACGGTCGTCCCTGGGGTCTCTATCGGAGAGGGCTCCATCATCGGCGCAGGATCCGTCGTCACGAAGGACGTGCCTCCGAACTCGATATATGCTGGCAACCCTGCGGCCTCGATAAAGAGATGATCATAGGTCCGCGCTGAATATGTAAAAAGGATATTCCTTGCATTCAGGTCCCTGATTGATCGTGAGCGATGCCCTTTTGACATATCCCATATGCTCATACACCTCGACATCGCAGAACCAATCCGTGAACAAGAACATCCTGGTGCATCCCCTTGAGCGCAGATGGCCGAGGAAATCGTTCAACAACCTGTGGCCGATCCCCTTTCCTTTCATATCAGGATGTATGATGAACATCACCAGCTCTGAATCGAATCCTTGGTCCGCACACATCTCCATGAGGGACTCGTCGGCCTCGTATATGGCCTCCATGTCCCTTATCAGGAGAGCGGCATTGCCAGATCCCGAAAGTTCTTTCATATCTGCATCCATCTTTTCTTTATATTCTGATGATGCCACCACTTCGTCGCCTATAGCCCTCCCCATCAGATATCCTCTGACTTCGCCATCTACCTCAGCTACCTGAATATAAGAAGAACGTGACATGAGGCCCATAAGATAAGATTCATCGAGCAAACGTTCCTGAGTGGGAGTGACATCGTACTCGGATAGATTCCATGTAAGACGGACTATCTCGACCATCGAAGGTATATCCTCGTCATTTAGATCTCTGAAAACAACAGACATTCTTAACACCTGCAAGAACTTAATTATTGCCTGCCATTTGCCCGACGATCATCCTGAGATTGTCGCAAAATTCCTGTGCAGTGACGACTGGCCTCGGACTCATGCCCAGGATCACGTCTGCAGCAGCATTCACCAGTCCATCGAGCATGTCCTCGGGCGACGAATCCTTTGACAACCTCGACATAAGATCCAATACCTCGCGATAAACATTGTCTGAATTGTTCATATCCACTATCCAAGAATGAAGATTTTTCATTTATATTAAATACCTACCAACGACACGTCGTATTTGGTTGCAATTTCAACCATATGATTTGAGAATTAGAAAAATGAGGCCGGATATCAACAGGACCTAAAACCATCGATGATGAAGAATGACTGATCACTGAAGGCTACCAGGCCATGATCGACGATGACCGTTCATTTATAATCGACAATACGATTCACCGTCATGGCCTTTCAGGACATAACCTCGTCCAAGACCGCCTTCAGACTGCTGATGGCATCGACATACATGGCCGTCTTGATAATCGCGGGTACCCTATTGTTCAGTCTGGTAGAGGGACTTTCATATGGTGACTCATTCTATTTCACCGTCGGGACTTTGTTCAGCATCGGCTATGGCGATCTTTACCCTTTGACCAACACGGGAAAGATGCTCACCACCCTCTTCATAATATTCGGAATAGCGGGATTTCTCGCATCTGTTTCCATACTGGGAAATTGGATACTGACCAAATACTCAAAAAGAGAGGGAAAATTGAAGAAACTCAGTATGGCAAATGAAAAAAAACGTAAAGATGCCGTATATAAGTGGGCAGAGAAGAATAACATACCAAAGAAGATCATCGATGAGATAATTGAAAAGATCGCCGCTGAGGAGAGGGACAAATGACATCCGATGTCGTACACCAGATAGCCGCGGCTTCGATGATAATCTTAGGCGTCATAGTGTTCGGTACCATATTGTACTGCAATCTCGAAGAATGGTCCCTTCTGAATTCGGTGTATTTCGTAGTTACGTCAGTCTTCACAGTAGGCTACGGGGATGTTGTCGTATCACCACAATATCGCGTTCTGACCGCTGTATTCCTGATATTCGCCTGCACTCTGACCCTGGCGTGTTCCTCGGTCATAGGAAAGGGCATACTCCAGATGATACAAGATAGGGCGATAATCAGAAAAGAGAAGCGCATCACCATCAATCTTAAACATCGTATCGATAAGCTCAAAGAGGAAGGCGTTGAGATAACCGATGAAGAGATTACAGACCTGAAATCAGAACTCGACAAGGTATCTGGAGAATTGAAAGGCATGTTGGCATCGGATAAGGAGCTCTGACACACGAACATATTTATCCCAATAAAACCAAACGACATGCATGGGCCTGATCGAACTTATCCTGGACAATATTCTTTTCTTCATATTGATTATCGATTTCATATTGATACTCGTATTATTGTTCTGGGAAAACAGCGATCCAAAGTCAATGCTCCTCTGGATTGTCATACTCATTCTGCTTCCCATCCTTGGTTTCTTCCTATATCTGTTCTTTGGACAGACCTTCTATTCAGAAAGGACATTCAAGAAAAAAGCAAAGAATGATAGCGATCAGGAAGAAGAGGTCGGAAGAAAGGTAAATAATGAAATGGATAAGATGATGGCCGAAGAAGTATCTGCGAATCCACAGAATAATGAAAAGATAAGAATGGTCAGTACACTTCGCAATGCCGGCTCCGAACTGTACACGAACTGCAATGGAGTGGAATTTTTTTCAGTCAGTGAAAAATATTTCGAAAATTTGCTTTCTGATCTCAGTAATGCAAAAAAGACCATCAATTTTGAATATTACATCGTTAGGAATGATGACATCTCCAACAAGCTAATGGACATATTGATAGAACGCGTCAAATCAGGTGTTGAAGTCAGACTCATGATAGATGCGATAGGGAACAACAAAGGCCCAAAAAAGAAAATAAAGGAATTCATATCGGCAGGAGGGCATTATTCCCTGTTCCATAGCACGCTCACATGTCTTCTCAGCCCTAGAAAGAACAATAGGAATCACCGTAAGATCGCTGTCATCGATTGCGAGGTCGCATATGTGGGAGGATACAACATAGGCGACGAATACTTGGGGAAGGGACCATTGGGATTCTGGAGGGACTCGGCCGTCAGGATAGTCGGTCCCGAGGTACTCGCCACCCAGTTCAGATTCTTAGCGGATTGGAGATATGCTACGAAAGAGGATCTGGTATTGGATGCGAGATTCTATCCGAAGAATGCGGAAGACATCGACATGACTGGCAAAGAAAGCATACAGATGATCTCCGGCGGTCCTGACGTATGGTCTTCGAACCCGATACAGATCCAGTATCTGAACATAATAAACCATGCTAGAGATACCCTCTACATACACACCCCATATCTGGCACCGGACCAGACATTGATGGATGCATTGCGCAACTCAGCACATTCGGGCGTTGATGTCCGGATAATCATTCCAAAGGTGGGAGATCATCCCTTTGTCTATTGGTCCAACAGATATTATGCCAACGTCCTGATGAGGTCGGGGGTCAAGATATTCGAGTACAATAGAGGATTCGTACATTCGAAAACGATGGTGGCCGATGAGTATTATTGCACAGTCGGATCTGCAAATCTGGATGAGAGGAGCGTTAAATTGAATTTCGAGACCAATTCGATGGTCTACTCCGAGGACGTGGGCAAGAAGATGCAAAGTGCCTTCATCGAAGACCTTGAATATTGTTCGGAATACACCGCCAAGACCTACAGTGAAAGGACAACGATGCAAAAGATGAAGACCAGCATATCTAGGATGTGCAGCGGTCAACTATGAATCAGCAAGAGATCAACGCTTCTTCCTCGAAGCAACACCTGTGTTGTGAGTTACCTTCGTGATTATCGAAGATGGCGCATGTTCAACGAACTTGGAAAAACAAGCAGTCCCCATCTTGACCTTCTCGGAGGAGGTCTTCTCTCTGCCTATCACTTTTGACCTTCCTTTGGCTATTGCTTCCAAAAACCCATCGAGGTCATCGGAATCGCATATGGTCACAACGTTCCCGACCTCCGACAGGAGATGCCCATCCGTACCTCCAGTGTATGAGAGCCCATGCCTGTTGGCGGCTTCCAATGCATCCAGGTTGTTCTTGTGACTCATTCCGCTACATATGACCTCATATGCATCGAGCCTGTCCACCACATCCTTCGATATGCGACCTTTGACGTGGCATATCTCCACGCCCTTGTCTGAATTGAAATATCCCATCGGATGTGCGGCAGAGACGACGCAATTCTCTTTCTCCAATAGGTCGAGCAGTTTCTCGGTCGTACAATCGTTCAAGGCCAACCAAGGACGCATGCACAACCTAGGACGTATCTCCCTTGACCAGAATTCCTCTAATTGATTCATATCGAAGAAATATACGAGCACATGAGGTCCATCTGTAGTACTTACCTCCATGCCAGGTATTACCATGACATCAGCCCTTTTGAGGTCTATCTTCCTCAGCGTGTCTATTAGATTGTGATCTGTTATCGCTACACCTGTGCCCCTCTCGCGGGCGAGCTTCAAAAGACTGTTGGCATCGGTGTAGGAATCCGAACAATTGGTGTGGAAATGCATATCTGCATGCATCATCCCTTGTTCTTTCGCAGCCTCCCAACCGGTCAACCCGAATATGACCCTATCATTGCCTTCTTCTGTCATCTCAGACATAGTCTCTTCCATATTTCCTCAGATGAATTGAGAATATCCTCCGGATATAGCGATGTGACAACACCGTCTGATACGATGATGTCCCCTTGGCATATTACCGTCTTGACATTTATTGGAGATGTGGAATACACTATGTTAGCCACGATGTTGTCTTTAAGGACGGGCCTTATGTTCGGTGCCTTTCCATCCAATATCACCAGATCTGCATATTTGCCCACCTCTATGGAGCCTAGGAGGTCCTGCATGCCTATCGCCTTGGCGCCGTTTATCGTGGCGAAATCCAGTAGTTCCTGCGCACGTGTCACCGTTGGGTCCCATCTGCTCGATTTCTGAAGTAGTCCGAGTATCTTCATCTCGGAGAACATATCTAGGCTGTTGTTGGTTGTGCTTCCATCTGTGCCTATTGACACATTGACGCCGTACTTTTGATACTCCGGTATCGGTGCGACTCCCCCTGTGGCGAGTTTCATGTTGGATACTGGACATGACGCTATGGACATCTTTGCCTCGCCCATGAGCCTCACCTCGTTCATCGTCATCCAAGCTGAATGAGCGGCTATCACATTGGGCCCTAGGACGCCGATGCTCGAAAGCCATTCTGCAGGCCTCATGCCTGTCTTCCTCTTATGGTCGTTGACCTCCCCTCTTGTCTCGGACAGATGCATTGTCAATGGAGACTCAGCTTTGCGGGAAAAATCAGCGGCAGCTGTGCATGTCTCCTCGTTGCACACATAGACTCCTTGAAGTCCGACACCTGGAACTATCTTTCTTTGACCTTTGTACCTCTCATGGAATCTCTTGCAGTTCTGTAAAGGATTCCCGATCTGAGTTGTGTACTCCTGATCCAGAACACACCAGCAAAGCACCCCTCTCATACCCGTCTGCTTGACGGCCTCGGCTATGATATCCTCTGAATAATACATATCTACGAATGTGGTTGTGCCGCTGCGCATCATTTCCATGCAACCTATCTTCGTACCGATATCGATGTCTTCATCGGTCCTGTCCGAATCGATCTTGAACACCTTGTTCAGGAAATCTGGAAATGAAAGGTCGTCAACGACTCCTTTCATTACGGACATGGCCACATGCGAATGGGTGTTGATGAATCCTGGAATGACGATATCCCCCGGTGACTGAATCTCTATATCGCCAGTACCGTTGTAGACTCCCCCTACGTGCACAATGAAATCTCCATCTATAGCGATGTCTCCCTTTACTATGTCCCTGGAAGTATTCTGTGTTACGATCCATACATCCCTAATGACGGTGATCATACCTGGTAAATTCTCTAATCAGTATTAACCGTTTCGTAATTAGAAAAAAACGAAATAGATTACCATTGATTACACGACCATGACATTCAAGATCACATTTCTCGGGACGGGCGGAGGAAGACACTCGGCCATGTATCAAACGAGATGCACCGGGGGAATGCTGATAGAACATGATGGCGGCCATCACCTACATATCGATCCGGGACCGGGTGCATTGACCCAGATGAAGAATATACACTATGACCCGGCGAGAACGGATTCCGTCATCGTCTCCCATGCACACCCCGACCATTATTCCGATGCAGAGGTTGTGATTGAAGGCATGACACACGGAGGATGGGTAAAGAGAGGGCACATATATGGCAGTCAGACCGTACTAGAAGGAAGTTCTGGACTCGGTCCGTGCATATCATCGCATCATATCGGGATAGCGGAAAAGGCGATAATCTTTGAACCTGGGGATGTCCTCGATATCGATGGCTTGAGAACGGAGATCTGTAAAGCGGACCACAGCGACCCGACCAATGTAGGATTCAAATTCATCACTGAATATGGAACTGTATCCTATGTGAGTGACACACAATATTCCAATGATATCGCAGACCAATATGTTGGTTCACGTGTATTGATATTGCCCGTGACAACGCCTTTCGACATCCGCATAAATTTCCATCTTTGCACAGAGGATGCGATAAGGTTCATAGAGAGGGTTAAACCAGAACTCACGATATTCATACATCTCGGCATCGTGATGATCCATGAGGGCGCGTCCAAACAGGCACAGATGGCAGAAGATGCCACCGGATTAAAAACAATAGCGGGAGAGGACAGGATGACGATTGAACTGGATGATTCATCGATAATGATATCCGAAGCAGAATCCTTCAATGATGAATGGTTCCCTCCTTCTGCACCTGTCAACCGATGACGTCGACCGGATAAAGATACTTCATGCTATCGATGTATTTTGTTTCGATGTATCCGACCGCCAGTTGACTCTTTACCGTGGTCTCGCAAAGACGATATGTGATGCCGTCGTAGGTCATTTCACAGTATCTTAGATTGGAATTGACATTATGATCGGATACCAACTTATCGATATTCACTGCAGCTGTGGAATGCCCCATCATCTTTCCTGAAGATTCGGTGTACAATAGCACAACGGCAGAATCGTATCCCGCAGATTCAAAAAGTGCCGCACAGAGTATCGATGTGTCCTCACAATCCCCTATGTCGCGAAATATCGTCTCCATCGGATAAGCGAAATACTCATACTGCCCATAAATGAAAAGATCCGGATATTGAGACCAGGCAGGATAGCCGAAACACTCCTGCACGAACGATAATATGTAATCGACATACCAATACTGGTCCAATGCTCCATAATGCACTTCATATTCTTGGGCCATTGCCTCTTCGAGTGATTTGAGTATCGGGGTGACCACCGCGAATTCAGCAACATCCGAATAGGCCTTCCTCCCAATATCTGAATCGATATAATAGCTGTAATAATCCATGAACCTGTAATCCAACACCACATCGCTTGATATCGTTGAACCGCCGACACCTACGAAATTCCATGTATATTTGGAGGTCACATCACCATCTATGACGACCGTATCTGTGTAGACATCGGATTCCGTAACGAGTTTTATCTCATAGGACCCTATGTGCATAATGGTGCTTGAAACCACTATGGCCGATCCAGTTCCTATTTTTATGAAGTCCCTTTTTACATAATTGCCATTATCGATCAAATACGCTGTATCTTCGTTGCAATAAAGATACCATGTAGATGTTCTCGCGGACCCGGTGTATGAAATGCCGTAATTTATGTCATCTTGAATGGATTCTTGCTTGATCGAGATTGCACCGTCTGCAAATTCACTGCCTATGATCTCCGGATTGCTCAGCTCCATTGTGACGGATGAGGTCGAATCCGAATGGATGAGAACAGGCAAAAGAGGCAGACAACTCAACAATAGGACCATGATGACGATTATCGCCTTGCTTCTTGTGGTCATATGATAGGTCTTTTGCTTCTTATCCGTCTTCTCATAATCCCTACCCATGATATCTATGAACTTCGACTGGATATCTTTTTGAGGATTTGGATCCGGAGTGATGACATTTTCATCTGGATAGTCTATCCACATCGATGCCGTGTACTTGCCTGGTGATTCTTTTACGAAAAGTATAAGGTCCCTTAAAGAAGCATCAGAAACATTGGAGTTTCCCCTCGATTTATCGGATTTGTACCTTTTGTCTTCGCCAGATAAATCAGGCATAGTTATAAGTGCCACGTATTGCAAGATATATAAAATGAATGAATGAAAAACAATACATGTATTGAACATTATTTCATATCCTTGAATCTTCGACTTTGGAACAGTTTTATATTCTTCTCACCTATCCCCATTCAATGAATACCGAATCCGCGGTATTGGAAAGGATCAAACCTACCAATGATGAAATCATAGAGCTTACCAAGATCGCCGATGATCTTACAAACATAGTCAAGGATTATCTGAAAAAGAACGAAATGAATGTCAAGGTAAGACTTGTCGGATCCTTCGCAAAGGGGACATATCTATCAGACCCAGACCTTGACTTGTTCATACTCTTTCCAGAAGGGACACCCCACGAGACCCTTGAAACAGTAGGGCTCAAGATAGGGGAAGATATCCTTCATGGAACTCGGATGTATTCAGAACATCCATACACCAGGGGCATTTATAAAGGCCTAGATGTGGACCTCGTACCTGGGATAGATCTGTTGAATACAACGAGGCTACAGACCGCGGTCGATAGGACGCCCTTCCATACCGATTACATACTGTCGCACATGAATGACGAGCAGAAGGACCAGGTACGTCTTTTGAAGGCATTCATGAAGGGCATAGAAGCATATGGTGCAGAACCCAACACAAGAGGATTCTCAGGATATCTCTGTGAATTACTGATCGTGAAATATGAGAATTTCAGGAACGTTCTGAATGCTTCACAAGATTGGAGGGAGGGCATAGCTATTACCATAGAGAAGAGAGGACCTCCTATGATAGGGCCGTTGGTAGTTTACGACCCTGTTGACGAGAAAAGGAACGTTGCGTCTGCTGTCCATATCGACACTTTATCATTGTTTATTGTGGCGGCGAGGGCATATCTCGAAGTCCCTTCAGATAAATTCTTCTTCCCGCTGGACAGAAAACCGATGACCAGGGATGATCTTCAAAGAAAAACAGAAGAGCATGGCTCCAGGATAGTAACGGTGATCTTCAAGAAACCCAACGTGATAGAGGATAATCTTTACTCACAGCTCTGGAAGACACAGTATGCACTTACAAAGAAACTGAATGACTTCGATTATAACGTCTTGCGTGCCGTACATAACATGAACGACAGAACGATGGAGATCGCCTTCGAGTTAGAACGCGATGTGCTGTCAAAAACATATAAACACATAGGTCCACCGGTCTTTGTGAAAACTGCTGCATCTTTCTTAACAAAATGGAAGAACAATGAATATGGAAGCCCGTTCATTGAGGATGGCTGTTGGAATGTCATTGCGGAAAGGATGTACTTCACAGCACAAGAGATGATCACCGATGAGGCCGCGATATCCGGAATCGGAAGAGAGATGGACCCTGAGACGATGAAGGTCTTCGATCATGAACAATCATTGGACAAGACCAACCCAATGCTACTCACCGAACTCCTTGATCCGAAGGCAAGCTGGGAAGTATGAACTAAAATCAAAATTAAAAAATGGTTTTTATGTTCAACTGAAGAACGGCGGATTGATGAATACTATGCATACTCCCAACGCCAGGCAAAGGAACAGGAAGTAATTTGCATACATTGTCTTACCGTCAAGAAGATCTGGTCTGAATTTCATAAGCATCAGTATCTTCTTGAGCGCCGCTGCGATAGCCAATGCAAATATCGTTACCAATATCCACATCCAGTTTGGTCCATAATGACAGAGAACCGCTGCTACGATACCAAAGACGATTGCAAAAATCGTGATGACAAAAAGTATCTTTGTACCGTGTATGTCTTTATAGATGAACTCACGCTCGTCGAACTCTTTGGGCTTGAACTCATAATCCTCTATGGGTTCTTCGGTGATGCGTCTCTTCTTCTTTGCCATTGGTTAGACCCATTCTAAATCTCCCATATAAACATTTACTTAATAAATATCAAGGGGGATTTTATACACTTTCAGTAGTTTCGGACTTTTCGGTCACCCCTCACTGTCCGACTTAAATACAGGAATCAGAGTAATGAAAATAGTGATTATCAATGGCAGCAAAAACCCTAGAAGACATACCAGGAGTGGGACCAGCCATATCAGAGAAACTCCGCGAAGCAGGGTATACTGACCTCATGGCCATAGCAGTTGCATCTCCAAAGGACCTTGCAGAATCCTGTGAGATTGGAGAGAAAAAAGCAATGGACATCATAGAAGGTGCAAAACTTTGTGCAGATATTGGTGGATTTGAAACAGGAGACAGCATCTTAGAGCGTCGTAAATTGGTCACCAAATTGACCACTGGATCGAAAGCTTTCGATGAACTTCTCGGCGGAGGATTGGAAAGCCAATCTATCGTCGAATTCTTTGGAGAATTTGGAAGCTGCAAGACCCAGGTTTGTTTCCAACTTGCCGTCAATGCAACATTACCTGAAGAAAAAGGTGGTTTGGATTCAGATGTCATAATGATAGACACAGAGAACACATTCAGACCAGAAAGGATCATTCAGATGGCCACATATCTCGGCGTTGATCCAGATGAAACATTGAAAAGGATACATGTTGCAAGAGCATTCAACTCACAACACCAGATACTTCTTGTGGACAAGGCATTAGAATTGGCACAGACAGTGAAAGTGAGATTACTTATTGTTGATTCATTGACATCCCACTTCAGAGCGGAATATCTAGGAAGGGGGGCACTTGCAGAAAGACAGCAGATCCTGAATCGCCATATGCATGACCTCTTAAATTTTGCAACGCTAAATAACGCAGTCATAGCTGTTACAAACCAGGTAGCAGCAAAACCAGATGCTTTCTTTGGAGACCCCACCAGACCTATTGGAGGACACGTAGTGGGGCATTCCGCGACATTCCGCCTATACCTTAGAAAAGGAAAAGCTGGAAAAAGAATCGCGAGACTGATAGATTCACCAAATTTACCAGAGGGCGAAGCTGTATTCACTGTGACCGAAGATGGTATTAAGGATTGATGGATAGAGGTATTGTGCAAACCGCCTACTACTTCGACCTGCTTGGCGAATCGAAGAATATGCCTACAGCAGAGGCAATAAAATGCGTTGAAGCAGAATGCGATCAATATCAGATAATAAAATGCGGTCCAGGATATGTCATAGTTTCGTTCGAATCCAAATATCTCGACCAAATCTCGGACCGCATATCTTTGACCCATGGTATAGGTCGTTTCTTAGGTACATGTAAACCAGAGGACCTTTCAAATTTAGAAAATATAGAGCTTCCAGAAGGAAGTTTCTCGATACGTGGTAAAAGATTTGAAGGAATGATGAAAGATGTCGATTCCCAAGAATTGACAAGAAAAATTGGAAAAATACTATCAAAAAACAATGATGTGAATCTCAAAGAGCCCGATATACTTGTGAAGATGAACATGAGCGATAGCATCAACCTGTATATCGAGGAAAAAAAGATAGATAAAGATCTACTGGAGAAAAGAAAAGTCGGTGAAAGACCATTTTTTTCACCAATATCATTACATCCAAAATACGCCAGAGCTTTGATCAACCTAACAGGTGTAAAAAGAGGTGGGACCGTACTGGACCCGTTCTGCGGCACAGGTGGAATTGTAATAGAAGCGGCAGAGATGGGAATGAAGGCAATGGCTTCCGACTTTGATGAGGAAATGATCATTGGCTGTCAAGAGAACATGGATTTCTATGGTTTGAAACTTGATAAATTCGCAGTTGCGGACATAGGCGAGATCTCGGAGATATTCGGTGAAGTAGATGCGGTCGCCACAGACCCTCCGTATGGCAGAAGCACAAAAACTGGCGGAGAGAATATCAATGACATCTACTCACGCGCGTTGATCGCGGTACCAGATGTTTTAAAACCAGATTCTAGAGCGGGAATAGTACTTCCACATACGATATCTTGCAATACTATGACATTGGAGGGGACGTTCGAACAATATGTTCACGGATCTCTATCCAGATACTATCATATCTTCAAAAACGATCAACAAAATTTATTATAATCCCCCACTATTGCTTAACATGAACAAGTATCTCCGCCTATTCAGGCTGGGTAACGGCATAATGGGCATAATAGGGGTCATCATTGGAGCCTTTATCGCTGCTGGAACAGATATCGGAGATCATCTGTTCAATTTGATCGTCTCTTGTTTTGTTGTCATTGCTTTCATTGCAGGAGGTAACTCGCTCAATGACTACATCGACCGCGACTTGGATAAAACAGGACATCCAGAAAGACCATTGCCAATGGGAGAGATACCTCCGAAGAATGCATTATATTGCGGCATAGGCGGATTGGCCCTTGCATGCCTTCTATCTTTGTTGATGCGCCCTATTGAGATCTCGATTGTAGTGATCCTTGCCTCTATCTTCATGATCGCCTATGAAATGTATCTGAAGCAGAGAGGCTTCGTAGGAAATATCGTCATTGCGTTATTGACCGGAATGCTCTTCCTTTTTGGTGGTGCTGTTGTGGACAACATAGAGGGGTGCGTCGTAGTAGCAGCAATGGCAATGCTCGTCAATGTTGGTCGCGAGATAGCTAAGGACATCGAGGATATAGAATCGGATAAAGGAGAAAGAAAAACCCTGCCAATGAAGATCGGTGTGAAAAATGCATCAATCATCGCTGCGATCTTCTTTATCGCTGGCCCGATACTGAGCATATATCCCTTATTCACTGATGTGTTCAATGTGTTCTACGCGATCGTTATCGTGGCAGATGCAATGTTTATATATTGTGCATGGTTACTTTTCACTGACGCACATAAAAGCCAAAAGATGGCAAAGAACGCCATGCTGGTCGCTTTGTTAGCGTTCATATTGGGTGTTATCCAATGACGGTAAAACAGTATCTACTCGACAAAATGAGAAACGGAACGATCCATATGACCCTTATCGATCCAGATAAGCAGAGCCCAGAAGATGCGGCAAAGATCGCTCTAAAAGTTAAACGTGCAGGTACTGATGCCATAATGATAGGCGGTTCAACAGGCATCAACAATGAAAATCTTGATGCCACCGCAAAAGCGATAAGAGAGATCGCTGAACTACCAACCATATACTTCCCAGCTGGACCGAATGCCTTATCGAAAGAGGTCGATGCCATGTTCTTCATGAGTATGGTGAACAGCGCCGATCCATTCTTTGTAATAAAAGCACAAGCTGGTGCTTCGATGTACATAAAGAAATTGGGAATCGAACCCATCTCCATGGGCTATATAATAATAGAGCCTGGAATGAAGGTCGGACAAGTAGGAAAGGCGGACCTCATAAAACAAAATGAATATGAGAAGGCCGTAGGATATGCACTCGCATGCGAGATGCTCGGAATGGATTTCGTATATCTTGAAGCAGGCAGTGGAGCTGATACTCCCGTCCCCCTTGCAATGATAACGGCAGTCAGAAAAGCAATATCGATTCCTTTGATCGTTGGTGGAGGTATAAGAACTCCTGAAGCTGCGAAAGCAGCGAGAAAAGCAGGAGCTAACGCAATAGTTACAGGCACATTCGTCGAAATGTGCACTGACGATAACCTCCTCAAATCAGTGATCAAGGAGTCCAAAGGCATCTGAGGTGATATTTTGTCCAATCCCCCTGCATATAGCAAACCAATCTCCCCAAGGGACCCTATGTGGCTCACCCCAGAGGAAAAGGCTGCAGGGATCTCCAAAGATCTTAAAGTGGCTGCGAAAAGATTCCTTTGTCCCAACTGTGGCAATGAATTCAGTCTCTTCCAATCAAGGGCGGTCGCTTGTAAATACTGCCCTAAGGCAAATCAAAACTGCCCCAATGTTAGATGCCCTTACTGTGATTCAGAATTTCCATTGAGTGGATTTATCGTACCTGATAAACAGGATGCGGTACACATCAACAATTATGCGGATAATGTCTTCAATAACTTTGATGATACTTTCAATAGGAAATGAGATCACTCTATTTCGAGGACCTTAAATCCCGTCAAAGCATCTTTCTTTCTTATTGGACCTTTTCCGTTCAATTCGGAGATCACGACTTCCAAAACCAGCCATGCGATCATGCCTGCACGAAAACATCCTGTCGATGAATTGCCTTCTCTACCTACAGAGCCATGCATATGCATGATCGGATTGCCTTCCTCATCTGGAAAAATAGTGCCGAATCCTGTTAC
This sequence comes from uncultured Candidatus Methanogranum sp., assembly GCA_963676045.1. Lineage (GTDB taxonomy): Archaea > Thermoplasmatota > Thermoplasmata > Methanomassiliicoccales > Methanomethylophilaceae > Methanogranum. Next base: position 1,419,504 of record OY780938.1, on the reverse strand, counting down.
CTCGGACTCAGCATTTACCTCGTGAATAATTGGAACTATTCTTCCATCGATTGGCAGAGTTGGACCTGATACCATCCTAGAACCCTTATCGACACCACCAACTATGCTGATGGTCGCATAAGTAATACTATTCTCGCGAGCGAACTTCTCTATGACCTCGTGAATCATCTCGCCGGTTTCTAATCTTAATACAAAAATTCTTCCGACCGACAATTCTGCAGATCTCATATTGTTCCTCAACGATATTTACTGTATTTATCCATTAACTTACCGATTCTGTCGTATTCTTCCTTTGTAAGATCTCCAGAATCAACAAATGTCTTTGCAAAATCCTTAGCGTCTCTCGTTGACACACGTGATGATTTCGCTATTATTGATGCCAAAAAAGAAGAAGCCTTTGCAGGGTCCATAGCAGATGAAGACAGGACCTCATTCATATCGTACTTGAAAGGTGCGATCCTATGCGTATTGAGCATGGATTGTCTTTTCGTGCTCTCTTTCGTTTTTGGTCTTGATCTGTTACTGTTAGCGCCACGGGGCCTACCACCGGGTCTACCACCGGCACCAGTTGCTGGTTTACTGCCTGCACTTGTTGTTGCTGGTTTACTGCCTGCACTTGTTGTTGCTGGCTTACCACTGGCACCTGTTGCTGGCTTAACTTCTGTTCCCGTTGGTGTTTTTATATTTACCCCTGCCAAGTATATTTCTCCAAAGTGTGTACCAGAATATACTATTTAAAACCCTTTGTGAAAGCTCATCCATCCATACGACACTTTGATTTTAAATTATCTGCTTTAAAATATAAAGTAATTACCATTTCGTAATGCATTACATCACGTTTAAATACAAAAATACATAAACAGACATTATGAGCGAAAATCCTATTGAGATAAGAAATCTCAGAAAGGAGTATAACAAATTCGTAGCGGTCGACGACCTGACCCTTACGATAAGGAAGAACAGTTTCACTGGGCTTCTTGGACCCAACGGAGCTGGTAAAAGCACGACATTGAAGATACTTACCCACTTGATCAAAGCAACCTCGGGAGAAGCGTATCTGAATGGCATAGATGTCACAAAGGACCCTAAAAACGCATTGAAGGATGTGGGTACGGTCATTGAGACCCCAGAATTCTATTCCTATCTCACACCAAGAGAGACCATGAGGTATGTCGGGGAAATAATCGGGATGAATAAGGAGACTGTCTCGTCCCAGACCGATGAGATACTGGAAAAAGTAAAGATGACCGAATGGGCGGATAAAAGGTTAGGAACATTCTCAAAAGGAATGAGACAGAGAATCGCCCTCGGACAATCACTCATGAATGACCCGAGCATAATAATCTTGGACGAACCTACATCCGGATTGGACCCTAGGGGAATGGCCGAGATAAGGCAGGTCATGAAGAATCTCAGAACCGATTCGCATGACCTCACTATAGTCATGAGTTCGCATATACTTACAGAAGTGCAGGACCTTTGCGACAGGATATCAATGATAAACCATGGGAAACTTTTGATGGATGATGATATCTCTGCATTCATCACAACAGATGGTGTCAGATCCATGATTGCGAAGACGAAGATGCAACCTACTCAAAGGGAGATCGAGATGATAGGTCAACTCGAATATGTCGTATCGACGGAGATCAATGGCACCGATATCGAGATACGCATAAAGGATGACGTCGACACGAAAGAAAAACTCTATTCGGACATCGCTGGAATGAAGATAGGCATATACGGCCTATCTGAGAACAACGCTCTTGAGAACAAATATCTGAGCCTCATCTCAGAATCGAGGTGATTAAATGTTCTACATACAAAAAGATGATTTTAGACAATCCCTGGTGGTTTCCAGGAATGAGATCCTGAAAAGCCTACGCGGAAAGAAATTCATACTGAGCCTGGCTGTAATTGTCCTCATATTCGCATTGATCACCTTGATGCCATATGCAACAGGGGATGGATGGAATGGAAAGACTGCATCGGATGTTCTATCTGCCTATCTATCCTATGCTAGTATGGTGATCCTGCTCATTGTAGCACTCCTTTCATCGGTAGCACTGGTATCAGAGTTCGAAGAAAGGACCGCTTTGATCCTTTTCACAAGACCTCTTAAAAGAACCACCATATTCGTTGGTAAGATAGTAGCGTGCGTCTTGATAGAGACCTTGATGATGGGACTCTATTACATACTGGTCGCGATAATGCTGTTGGTGTTCACACAGGACATCCCCGCCACCTTCCTGGTCTCATTCGGCTTCTGCTTCTTGTATATATTCGCAGCATCTGGAATAGCATTTGTGATAAGTGCGTTCTTCAAAAGGAGCAGCATATGCACAATAATCTCGTTGCTGGTATTGCTTCTAGTGATACCGATATTGACGATGATGATCAAAGGGGACACATGGTACATGCTGGATACTGCTGGAAACACTATATTGAATTGCATACCTGAATATGTTGAGTCGTATAATCAAATGATATACCAAACCCTGGATCAGTTACAATCGGCTGTGAATTATCTATTTCAGTCAGGAGATCCCTCAATAATCGAAGTTGCCAATTTCATGCAGAGCATGATCGATACCAATATGTGGGGATTCATGAAGCCCATCGAAGACCCTAAACTTCCTCGCGAAGCACTGGTTTTGATCGGATGGGGATTGATCGCATATCTGATAGCCTGGATAAAATTCATCAGGAAAGAATTCTGAATAAATCGCCTGGGAAATATTTCCCAGGCACATTTTAATCTATTTTTGACTAATATTATTAACCAGTTTGTATATAATCTTACATGGAAGAGCCCGCCAATAATCAAAAGGATAGGTCGGAACTGTATACCAGCAAGATGCTTTACATTTCATACATATTCCTATTGATCATTACTGTTGCCATAGTTGTGTTCGGAATAGCTATGAACACGTATGAGGACACGATACTGGCACTCTTCGTGATATTCATCTTGATAGATACCCTTTTCACAGAAAAGAAGACAGTTCACATCCCTCCGATGATGATCATAATGCTGGTCATATTGATGGTCTGCATGCTGATAGGTAAAAGATTCGACGACACGCCCATAATATCCATACCTGTGAGTTTGTTATTCGGCATAATACTGGGTCTTGCAGGATTGATAATAACCTATTCTTTACTGAAGACATCTCCTGGCGTAAGGAACGAGAATCCGTTCCTGACTGCCTTCGTGTCCGTGAGCGTCGGGATCTCCATGTTCTTGATACTCAACGTAATCTCATTCTACATGCATATGCTGAACGGCTCTGAACCAGCCACCATCAAGGACATAATGGGACAGTTCACTACGGTCTTGATCGGCAATGTGATCGTCGCATTGATATTCTATCTGAACAAACACAATGGACTTTTCAAATACACCTTGAATAAATATCTAGAATCCAACGCTGGAACAATTGGTCTTGAAGAATATGAGATACAAGAGATCGAGAAGGCCATAGAAAAAGGAGAGAGCGAAAAAGTGGAATATAAATCAACACTCAGAACGAACCTTGCCACTGGAGAAAAGGATCCAAGAATGGAGAAGGCGGTTTTGAAAACATTGGTGGCATTCATGAACACCGATGGCGGAACATTGCTGATCGGTGTATCCGATGACGGCAACGTTGTGGGCATCGATGAGAGTAGTTTTGAGAACCGCGACAAACTGAATCTTCATATGACCCATCTTATCGCAAACCAGATAGGCAATGACTTCCTGCACTTCATATCCTTCAGACTTGTGGATTACAAAGGAAAGGGAGTCATGAGGGTCGTCTGTAATAAAAGTGACATGCCCGTATTCCTTGTTGATGGCAAAACGGAGACGTTCTTCGTACGCTCTGGTCCATCAAGCATAGACCTTGATGGCACCAATCTACTTAACTATGCATCAACAAGATTCAAACTCTCAAAAAGAAATAAAGGGAATAAGTTTAGGTAAGTATTATTTTTCCTCGACCTCTTCGCCTGCTGCTACTTTTGCCTTCTTTACTGCTCTTGTTATTATGAGTGTCATAACAACTGCAAGGATCGTCACGATCGCTGCATAGACCGTCAATCCAAGAACATCACTGCTCGATTTGAATACCTGGGTGATCATGGACTTTATCGCTTCGTTCCATGCCAATGCCGCTACCAATCCGAATGCCGCGATGATCAAGGATGACATCGCCTCCAAGAGCTGAACTTTGAACTTTGCCTCTGTCATAAGTTATCGTGTGACACACGTAGTGCGATTGTATAATCTTTTTTACAAAATATCTACCAGGCCTGCCTTCGATCATTGAAATTACTTTATCTAAGAATCTCAATCGGGTATCAATGATGTCGGGAGATGAATATGGATCTTGCAAAACTCATGAATGATGTTCGCGATGGCACCATCTCTCCTGAAGAGGCGGCACTGATCATAAAAAAGGACCCGTTCGAAGATCTTGGATATGCGAAGGTGGATCATCACCGCGTGCTTAGACAGAGTTCCGCTGAGATCGTTTATGGTGCAGGAAAAACCCCTGAACAATTGCTCGGCATAGTGAGATCGATAAAAAAAGATACGGGATGCGTTCTGGTCACAAGAGTCGCCGAAGAAGGCGCAGGATATCTGATTGATAATGAGATAACGACCACGTATCATAAGAATGCGAGAATTTGCATTGTCGGGGATATGCCCAAACCAAAAGGGGAAAATTTCATCGCGATCGTCACTGGCGGTACAAGTGACATACCTGTTGCCGAAGAGGCAGCCATCACGGCCGAGGTACTTGGCAACAAGGTCGAAAGAGTCTATGATGTAGGGGTGGCTGGTCTACATAGGCTTATTGCCAATCTGGATATCCTTATGAGCGCGAAGGTCATCGTTGCAGTCGCTGGTATGGAGGGCGCATTGGCGAGCGTTATCGGAGGCCTTGTTAATGTTCCAGTGATAGCTGTTCCTACATCTGTGGGTTACGGGGCTTCCTTCGAAGGCGTATCCGCACTGCTATCGATGATGAACTCTTGTGCGAACGGGATAAGTGTCGTGAATATCGACAACGGATTTGGAGCAGGATATATAGCCAGCATGATAAATCACATAGGTGAGTAAGATGAGAACCCTATACTTGGAATGTTCCACAGGCGTCTCTGGAGACATGATGATCAGCTCCCTTGCGGGACTTATACCTGAACCAGAGATCTTCATAAAGCAGCTTAACGACCTCTGTATCCCGGGAATCCATGTCGAATTCAAAAGATCGGAAAAATGCGGCATAAAAGGAAACCACATAAGTGTCAATATATATGGTGAAGAAGAGCACGAAGGAACCCATCACCATCATCACCATTCCACTCTGAAAAGCATAGGGGAAATCATAGACGCATTGGATGTGTCAGAGAAAGTGAAAGCAGATGCGAAGAACGTCTACTCGATCATCGCCGAGGCAGAATCCAATGCACACGGGGTCCCTGTAAGTAACGTCCATTTCCATGAGGTGGGTATGCTCGATGCCGTGGTAGACATCGTTGGAACATGCGTTCTCATGGAGATGCTCTCGCCTGAACAGGTGATAACCTCGCCCGTACATACAGGGAAAGGACATGTCGAATGCATGCATGGCATACTCCCGATACCTGCTCCTGCCACCGAATTCATCCTAAGAGGCATACCCAGCTATGCAGGTGATGTTGATGGGGAATTCTGTACTCCGACCGGTGCCGCACTCGTAAGATATTTCACAGATAGGTTCGAATACATGCCACTTATGATCTTTCAATCCGTTGGATATGGGATGGGGAAGAAGGATTTCCCGATCGCGAACTTCATGCGGGCATTCATCGGAAACACAGAGGAAGAACTTCCCAGGATCTGCGAGATCTCATGCAATGTGGATGACATGCATGCCGAAGACATATCATCTACAATGGAGCTGCTTTTTGAAAAAGGAGCATTGGATGCATTCATAACCCCTATAATCATGAAAAAAGGACGCCCCGGATCTATGATCACTTGTATTTGCCGTCCGGAGAAAAAGGATGAATTCTCGAAACTCCTTTTGAGGTACACATCCACGATAGGTGTGAGGATATGCTTGAAGGAAAGGTACGAGATGACATCCAGGATCGAGGATGTGAATACAGTTTTCGGGCCTGTCAAGATGAAAACCTCAGAAGGGTTCGGGATCAAAAAGACAAAACCTGAATTCGAGGACCTGTGCAGAATATCAAAAAAAGAGAAGATGCCTATCGATGATATCAGAAAGACGATAGGCAAAGAGTGAATGGATTATAACAAAGGCCTTGGACTGTCGGTCAACCCAACATCGGGTTCTTTCCCGAGTTCCCTCAATTTGCCCCACATGAGTTCAGCCCCACGCTCGCTCGCCGCGTAGATCGGTACCTTGGTCCCTGCCTGCAGCAATGCCTTGTCTTTGGCCACCTCGCGTATCCACTTGGATGCGCAAGCTGTAATGACATCTGCGTTGTCGAAGAACATGTTCGCATGCTCCTCTGATATCCCCGTCGTATGGACTCCGAATATCATCACGCTGTCACCGTATTCCTCACGGAACATCTTGGCCTTCTCGGCGAAAGGTGTCGTGACGCCGACCTTGGAATATCCCATGTCGAATGCTTTCTTCACACCTGCATCCTGATCTATCCTAGCGGTCTTGGGATCCAAAACACGTTCGATTCCAAGATCGCGTATGACCTTCTCCGACGGAGATGTCTCGATTATCGCAGATATCCTCCCGCCCATGCCCTGGATGTACATTGGATCGTCAAGGACGACCGTGCCGCATCCATCCGATGCTATCACAGCGGCATCCAAGATCCCTTCCTTGCATGCAAAGCTCAGAAGCTCGGATATTCCGAATGTGACGAAATAATCCATGCTCGTCTGCCTATCGTTCGTGCACATTCCGAAATCATCGATGCGGAACTGCATATTGTCCTTCACCACAGAGCTGTTCAATTCGTCTATGTTACGATATTTCTTGAAAAGCGGACAATATTTTACTTTCGGCTCGGTGACGTCCACGACCTTTCCATCAACGATCGTCACCTTTGTGACCCCAAGGGCCTCAATGACATGTCTATCCATCTTACTACCTCTTGATATGGGGCGTTCAACCCTCTCACGGTCGGTCGATCGCCTTGATCATCCCAGATAACATGTTCGCCAGGAGCCTACAGACAACAGAGATGCGGGCCCCTTGTTTACCAGGACTTAAGACCGATCTTAAGACGGGCATAGATGTATAAAATCCTAATGACCGATGGATCACATTAATACATCCATTTACCAATATGCCCATGAAATGAACCATCTCATTATAGACAGGGACAGATGCATCGGCTGTAAGAAATGCGCGAATGCCTGTTTGAAGGACAATATAGAGATAGTGGATAGAAAGGCCGTTGAAAAAGGGACTGATTGCATTGTATGCGCGCATTGCGTTTCGGTGTGTCCCAAAGGGGCCATACAACTGAAGGCCGATGGGAGCGGCCACAATAACAAAGGATGGTTCGATGGTAGGCTGATATCCGATGAGGAATTCGCGATATTGTTCGATGCTGCAAAATACAATCCCACAGGAAGACCTGAGGATGCGGTCGAATTGCTCTCGATCAAAGGAGAACGCCTCAACGCTTTCATGGAACTGGTATGGACCATAATGAAGGATAAGGCCTCTACGACGCCTGTGATCAAGGAATGGGAAAGATGGCGTCAGGAGAACAACGTCCTTGAGCCCAATCCTGTGCTTTGGGAAAGCCAACAAGTGCTGTTCATATTCTCATCCAATCCCGATTCAGCATTTATCTCCTCGACGAGGATGCAAAGGAAAGGATTCATGATGGGGATAGGCGGATTCTACTCCGCAGTCATAATGGAAGCTGCAAGAGAATCCCCTGAGAGGATCGCTGATTTCTTCCAGGACGTCCCCAGATTCAGGAAGATGCAATTCGCTTTCGTCATAGGACACGGAAGAAGGCTCGTCGAACCGGCTTTCACACCTTTGAAGGCCATCAAAGAGTTGTTCAGATAAATTCACCACATGCCCATCTATCTTACCCATTCGTCTTAAAAGCATAATGAATGAGATCAAAGAATATAGTATACTTAGTACAAAGCTACTGGACGATATCTGGATGAGACGCGGAGCATCTGGACCTTTTATAAAATAGGTTTCTTATTTTTTTCTTTATACTCGAAGAATATCAATATTCCCATACCGATAAGAAATCCTGAAAGGAATGTAATTGATTGCCATTTTACTTCGATATTAAAAATATATCCTTCGATAATTGAAAATATCATTGCACATAATATAATTATGGCTGCAACAATTCTATATTTTTCTAATCTTAATTTCAAATTATCCCTCATTGTGCATACATATTGGTTACGATTGGACTGTGTGCTATTCTGATAGATGACATCAAGATTACTGAGATTAAAGCAATGAATTTTGTCAATCCATTCGTTTTGATTCCTTCTGATTATTTGTAACATTTTGGTTATTCATAATCAAAATATTATGTAATTGCATCATATTTATATATGTTCAAAAATTTAGATTCATTTAAAACAATGTGTATCATTCTTTACAATTTGTAAAAAAATAATCAAATATTTTTCTTTATATCATCATTTGATGATATTGAAATAAAAACGCACTCGAATGATGTGTCCGTCATACAAATTGTCCATGACGGGAACTTGAATATCAATGAACCCTTTACAAATTACTTTTGCGTATTTATTTAAAAAGACTTTTATAAACCTAGAAACCACTATCTTAACTATTGTTACAGGAGAATAACGATGAGAACCTCAATGAGTAAGAAAATTACATTGAAGGATATAGATTCTATTTTCGTATATGGCAATGAAAAGGATTTCAACGAATGCAAAAATCAGATAATCTGCTATGTTAATGATGAAAAATACAAAAATTTTGTTAAACTTGATATGATATTGTGTGATAAGATATCTGCAAATCCTTCTGATTCAAAAAGACCCTTTGGTATCATTGATAAAGTTTTTTGGGACCTTTCCAACAATGTTTCAGAAAAATATTTTCTCATCACAGAAAAGAATCGCGAAGAAACAATCATCTTTCCAGATGAATCAGGAAATTTGAAAATCATCGGCCTATCCAATTCTCCCATATCGGACATTCCTCCTGCAGATCCTATCGATTTCTCTTGGGAAGATCTTAGAAATAATAAATCGATGAATGTTCCAATACAATCCGATAAAAGAAAAATGGAAAAACAATAAATTCATTTTGACATAGATGGACCTTTTACAAATCACTTCTGTTCTTTTCATAATCCTCATATTCTCCTTATAAAAAAGAGAGATTTCATCGAATCATCATACAAGATTCATATCTAGAGCAAATAATATTCGTAAAAACATTGATGAAGGTGTTGATATTTGAGCGATACTTTGAAAAATACAAATCCCTCGAATAGAAACAAAGAGGAAGATTATCCAAAGTCTGATAAAAATGTAAATGGTGCGGGGGATGGGATTCGAACCCATGGAACACTAAGTACGGGATCTTAAGTCCCGCGCCTTTGGCCAGCTAGGCTACCCCCGCTCGGAGTTCCAATTCAATACCTCATTAATAATGTTTCCATTAAGCATAGTTATTAGATGCTGATACGATGCACCCGTTATGTCCTATAAGGTCCCCGATGAAGAGACACTGTCGAAGGCCATTAGATCGACGCTCATACACACTCCCCACATTGACAGCCAAAGGGAATTGGTGGAACTGGTCAACAAAGAACTTTCCAAACTGGATGGGGACTATCGTGCGAGCGGGGAGCGCATAAGGCGCGTGGGCGTGGAAAAGGACCTCATAAGGATAGACATCGATTATCATGAGGTGGAGAAAGAACTGCCAGAGGTGTGCCCTGTATGCAAGAATGCGATGTCACCGATAAAGAACATGTCGTTGGAGGGCCAGGTAGTTGAGGTCAAGAGAAGATGCACCGTATGCTCCTATAACGTCGGCCAAAAGATGATGATGCCCAGCAGATACAACTTCACTAGGGTCAGCAGACCGGAGACCTCGGACATCTCGATACGCATAAGGAAATTGGAAAAAGCAAGGTCCAAACTCAAAGAGGCCTCTAGATTGATCAACGATGCTCTCGATATGACGAACATAGGCTCCAGAGGAAACCATGCGAAAGAGATCCTGAATGAATTGATGGATTCGGTGGAACACCCTGGTAGCATCTCCAATCTCATTGCCGACTTAAAATCCAACAACGATGATGCACCGATTTGGACGAGACCTACGGTATCTGTGAAGAATACAGACCGAAAAGATATATGACAAATAAATAATCAGGTTATGAAGGGAACGGCATGAAAAGCTGGGAATTCACGAAGATCAAGGACAACAAGATCAAGATCGACAAATGGTTAGCAGGCGTGATGGGGCTTGTAGAAGGCGGATACATATACAGTACTTTATTCGAATATCCCGAGAAAGGACCGAAAAGATATGAGCTCATCCTTTCCATGTATCCACAAGAGAATTTCCGTACCCTTACGCATATCAACATCTTCATGGAGGACGTCCCTGGCTCCACCGTGCAATCGGCCAAATTCCTCAGCGATCAAGGTGTGAACATCCTTAACTCCGTCTCATTGAACGGCATCTCTGATACCACGATAATCTGGAGCATCATGGCCGAACTCAATTTCGCTGGCGAAGGAGAGATAATCAAGGAGAGATTCTCCGCTCTCAAGGAGGCCAACGATCCCTCTGTGGAGAAGATAAGATACATCAGCATAAAACCAGCAAAGATCGGGAGGATATTCAGGAAAGAATCCGACAGCGGTACTGTCAAAGAAGAACTCAGACACGGGGCGCCTGTTACCTTCACAGACGGTATTTTCGACCTTTCTGTCGAATACGGCGATATACTGACGGATATCAATGATACCGAGGTCATGTTGACCCTTGATATGAGCTCATGGATCGTGTCGATAGTGTTCTTCAAACCCGATACGGAATTGATCGAGGTCAACATGAAGATACCCGATTGTCCAGGCAGCATCAACAAGGCACTCGACGTGATCGCCAAGACCAATATCAACCTCATCTCCGTGTTCTCCAAGATAATGATAGCGTATCAGACGATGTCTTTGGAGATAGTCGCAGATATGAAGAACTCGAACGTCAACTATGAAGATATCCCCAAGGTGATAAGGGAATATTACACTGGGCTTAAAGGCGTATACGAACTCGAGAACATAAGGAAGCTCAACTGATATGAAGCTTGCAGGTTTTGTAAAAATGACCTCCCTAGATTGGGAAGGGAGGTACTCCTGCAAAATACTGATATCCGGCTGTGACCTATATCACCCGTATTGTGATCAAAGGTCCGAGATCATCGCAGATTGCATCGACCAGAACACCATCTTCGATTACATCGACAGCGAATCCAATTTCCTTACCGGCATCATAGTCTCGGGTGGAGGAGAGCCCGCATCCTCGCCCGACCTGTACGCCTTGTTGAAAGAACTCCGAAAAAGAAAGATACCGATACGATTGGATACCAACGGGATGGCCCCCGATATCTTGGATGACCTCATTGGAGCTAAGATGGTGGATTGCGTATGCATGAACATCATCGCCCCCTTGAACTACGAAGCATATTCCTCGATGACAGGAAAACAGATCGATGTGCCCTCTATCAGAAGGAGCATCTCTATCATCAGAGATTCGAAGATAGACAATATCTTCAAAACTGTTGCGATACCAGGGATCATAACTGAATATAGCATTGCAGATATCGCAAAAGAGATTGGATTCACGAAACGCTATATCATAGTTCAATTCGATCCGAAGAAGGCGAATGATCCGAAAATGTCAAACATCACGCCATATTCGAAAACAGAGATGGCTGTGCTTGCAAAAAGCGCCAAGAAATATGTGAAAAATGTTTGTATAAGGGAAATTTGATATCATTTGACAAAATTTTCCAATTTAGCATATACTCCTGGCTTCAAGGAACAACTTGGCTCATTTATGAAAATCCTAGGAAGGTCAGCTTCGGATCTGAATCTCTCGATCGCCCTCTGATCCTTCGTATATATGCCTGCAGAAAGGCCGCATTCCGTGTATACAAGTTCCTCGAAAGCCTCATCGAGACAAGATACTACTTTGAGATACAGGACCGGTAGTCCGAAATCCATATAGGCCGCATCATCCTCGTCATCGAGGCCGGTGATCACAACTGGCATCACATATTGGCCGTTCTTAGTAAACTCGGAGATCACTGGCTTACCTCCATAAAGAATGTTGGAAGATAAGTTCTTGATCAGCTTGTCGAATGCTTGTTTACTATCCTTTGAGATTATCGGCCCACAGAATGCATCCTTCTCATACGGATCGGTGACATTCAATGTCTTCATTTGATCTATCAGGATGTCCATGAATCTCTTCTGATCCTCGATCGTTACAACAACCTTTGATGTGGAATACAGACCCTGCCCTGAATATCTGAATGCTGAATCCAATAGGTCCTTCACTGCCTTCTTCATATCTGCTGGCCTATAGATCAGTATAGGATTCATTCCCTTCAATTCGTTATAGAAAACCAATTGATCATCTACCATGAGGAACATCATCTCCTCGAACGACTTGCCTGGTCCCGATACGACGACACCTGCCAAAAGATCGTCGTTGGCCAAATCTATCTGCGTCTGATCCTTACGGTCAGAAATCAAGTTGAAAACACCATCGGGCAATCCAGACTTCACGCATATGTCGTAAACCATGAACACCGGAATCGGAGCGTATTTGCTTGGCATCACAACGACGGTGTTGCCTGCAAGCATCGCCATCATGGCATGACCTATCGGCGAAGCCAACGGGGAACTGTGGGAGGTTATTATCGCCCAGGGTCCTGTCGCTTTACCGGATATCTTGGAGGACGCAGAAAGGCCTTCCTTCAATATGTCCAACAATACATCCACTTCCTCCAATGATTCGTATCTTGTCATTCCCGAAGATAACATTACTGCCGCTGCCAATCTGTACCTTTGAACCTCTATCGCCATGCAGATATTACCTATGATGGTCTCTCTCTCAGACTTGTCTTTTACAGACCATGTCTTGAATACCTCCAAGGATGCATTGACCGCCTCTTCGGTGATGCCTTCCTCAGATTCTTGAAATGTTCCAAAACGAATGCTGTCGTCTATCGGGCTCCACATCGGATAATCCACGCCAGATGCGACCATCAATCCACCTATGTATGAAGGATAATCCCTTTTATCCATCTGAAGGATCGCCTGGAATGCAGCCTCGAACTTCTTATCATCATATGCCTCTCTATGGGCTGAGCCTGTCATAATTATGTGTAATGTATGACCTATCTAAAATCTTTTCAGACATGAATGTTAAATATTGAAAGCTTTATCGTGTTTTTACGGACTCGTGGTCTAGGGGTTATGACGTCGCCTTCACACGGCGAAGGTCGCCGGTTCAAATCCGGCCGGGTCCACCATATATTGTTTTGAACATGTTATTTCCATTGTACTAGATTTGAAAATTTGTCTATATATGCATTTATTGTAAATAAACTATATATATTATATACTTCAATATTTGGAGCATTCAACCATCCAAGTGGTTGACGCCCTTTGAGAGTTCCCATCGTTCTTCCTCTAGGGACCTCTCAGAGAACGAATTTCTCCAATGAGTTAACGGCGGGGAAATGGACGGGACCCCCGCCATTATTTCCTTTTCATTTCTTAGAATAATTTACTGCAGATCGGTACCTGACGGCACGCCACAGATGTGAAGTACACCTTTATCTTGTAGCCCTTTTCTATCAACGGGGAGAATGAATGCTGCCAGCCATTCATTGAAAGGTCCTCTGGTACCAATACAACATTGTTCCTATCTGGCCCACACATCGATTCGATGAAGAATGTCAATTCCCTTGGGAAAAGATATCTTGCCGTTGCGTCCCTGTCCAAGAGTATTATGTTTACCGATGGGTCCTGCCTGAGTACCTCGTCCCTTACGACCTTCATCAAACCCTTGGTTCCTTCATCCCTCAGACCTGATATGGTCCTTAAAGAATCATCCTTAACAAACTTCTCGACGACCAACCTCGGATCTCCTTCTGCGGGACAAGCACTGACCATAAGTGCAGAAGGCGTTCGTTGAATATTAACTCTTTTTAAAAGATGGTGGACCCGGCCGGATTTGAACCGGCGACCTTCGCCTTGTAAGGGCGACGTCATAACCCCTAGACCACGAGTCCGTATATAGCCTGATTAACGAAGGGGTATTAAAAACCATAGGGCAACTGAGTTGTTAAATAATAGTCCTACAATCGTCTGAGCACACGCGAATGTAGTCCAGTGGTTAGGACGGATGCTTCCCAAGCCTCTGACTCGGGTTCGAATCCCGGCATTCGCACCATACGCCTCCATTAATATTCACATATGCTGATAATGATTTTATTGAATAAGCGCATAAGGTTACTTCATGTTAGAGATAGACAGCTCGAGAGGCGAAGGAGGCGGGCAGATGGTGCGCACATCTGTGGCCCTGTCGGCTCTCACGGGCATTCCCACGAAACTCACAAGGATCCGTGAGAATAGACCAACGAACGGCCTATCCAAACAACACACTACAGCCGTTAACGCCGTTGCACAGATGACAGGATCGAATGTTGAAGGCAACTTCGTAGGCTCGAGTGAATTGATATTCGAACCTGGTAACACAAAGGTCAACAATCTGACATTAGACATCGGCACTGCTGGGAGCATAAGTCTTGTCATGCAGGCAGTTCTTCTAGCTGCCAGGAACCATAACAAGAAATTGACCTTGGACATAATAGGCGGAACCAATGTCATGTGGGCTCCTCCTCTGGATTCGTATCAAATGGTGCTTTTCCCACTTATGAGGAGGATGGGGATAAATGCCGACGTCGAGATACTTGAAAGAGGCTTCTATCCTCTTGGCGGAGGACATGTGATTGCCACATTGGACCCGATAGGGGACATAACCCCATTGATGCTGACAGACCTTGGAGAATTCAAAGGAATAAAGGGAAGGGTGTTCGTACAACATCTCCCAGACAAAATTGGACTTGACATGGTAGATGCATGCAAAAAAGCATTATCCTCAAAATATGATGTAGAATTCGAGATACAGAAGAGCATAGGGAACTCAAGGGGAGCGGGGATGGTCCTTGTTGCTGAATATGAAAATGGAATGATCTCGAGCAATGTGCTCACCTCCCGCGGACATTCTGCAGAGCAATCTGGAGAGGACGCGGCCAACGACCTCATCGATGAGATGGGCACCGGAGCAACGGTGGACAGCCATACCGCGGATCAACTGTTGCCCTATATGGCCATGGCCAAAGGTCGCAGTGAATTCGTCGTCTCCAGGATCAGCAAGCACCTTCTAAGTCAGATGGACACTTTGGAATCCTTCCTTGATGTAAGATTCGGTGTAGAACGTAAAGATAATGGATTCCACTTCAGTATAAATCCGGGGAATTGCGAATGAGACCATTCATCCATGTAAATTGTGCAATGTCTGCAGACGGAAAGATCGCAGGCATCGATAGAAAACAAGTGACCATATCATCTGAAGAAGATAAGACCAGAGTGAGATCGCTTAGAAAGAAATACGATGCCATCCTTGTTGGTGTGGGAACGATCCTATCTGACGACCCGCACCTTACAGTGAAGGGGCTAGATTATGATTCGAATCCCATAAGGGTCGTGATAGACCCACATGGAAAGACGCCTGACGATGCGCAGGTTTTAGATGACCGCGCACCCACCATCATGGTCACGACAGAAGAATGCGAGAAGGAATTCGACTGCGAAGAGACCATAATCACAGGTAAGACCATAGATCTCAAAAAAATACTGAACGAATTGTCAGAAGAGGTCGGCATCCAAAGTATACTTGTGGAAGGCGGCGGAGAGACCATCGCTCAATTCTTCAAAGAAAAACTTGTAGACAAATACACAGTATACGTTGGAGGCCTAATTATCGGTGGGAGGACCGCTCCCACTCCTGCAGATGGTGACGGTTGGATCGTCGAGGGGGGAGTGTCCTTGAAATTGGAAAGCTCCGAGGTACTAGGTAACGGCGTGGTCCTCACATTCACGCCATCCTACTGAAAACCGGATTCCAGATGGTCCCATATTATTCAATTGAAGGTGAAATTAATGAAGGTCAAAACTGAAAAGGGATATTCCGATATTAGGGCCGTATGGTTTGAGAATGGCAAGGTCAGAATGATCGATCAGAGGGAATTGCCACATAGGATAGTCATAGTGGATTTCACCGAATATCTTGATGTTGCCGAGGCCATAAAGAACATGACCACCAGGGGGGCTCCTTCGATAGGCGCTACGGCCGCATACGGCATGTGCCTCGCTGAACTCTCAAAAAAAGATATTAAGAAAGCCGCAACTGACATAAAGGCTGCAAGACCGACGGCAAATGATCTGTTCTACGCTGTGGATTATATGCTGGAAGAGCTCGAAAAGGGAGAAAATCCCATAGATTCGGCGAATAAATATGCTCAAATGATGGTCGACAAATGCACCAAGATAGGAGAATACGGTGGAAAACTCATCGATAACGGTATGAAATTGATGACACATTGCAATGCAGGTGCATTGGCTACGGTCGATGTGGGCACTGCATTGGCACCGATGAGAAAAGCATGGGCGGACGGTAAAAGATTCTTTGTTTACGCATCAGAGACCCGCCCCCGCCTTCAAGGTATGCAACTGACAGCATGGGAACTCAACCAAGAAGGGATAGACCATGCCATAATACCTGATGGAGCATCCGCATATTATATGTCGCAAGGCGTGGACATGATAATAACCGGTGCGGATCGGATAACATCCAACGGTGATTTCGCCAACAAGATAGGGACTTTCGATAAAGCGATCGTGGCGAAACACTTTGGAATACCGTTCTATGTTGCTGCACCCATATCCACATTCGATTTCAAAATGAGATCCGGTAATGAGATACAGATAGAACAGAGATCAGAAAAAGAGGTGACGGAGATATACGGCCACAGGATCGCTCCCCTTGGGTCCCCTGCTTTGAATCCCGCCTTCGATGTCACTCCTGCGGATCTTGTTACTGGATTCATAACAGAGAAGGGAATATTCAAACCTAGCGAGATACATAAGGTGAGACAATGAACGAACAATTTGCTCGTCAAAGTCTAACAGATGTATGCAAATTGCTTTACAATCGCAATCTCACTGTATCGGCTGGAGGTAATATGAGCCTCAGGATCAATGACCGTGAATTCATAATAACCCCCACGGGACGCAATAAGGGGATGCTGGGTCCAGATGATATGGTAAAGATAGATGTCGAAGGAAACGTCCTATCGGATGGGAAACCTTCCATTGAACACAAATTCCATTTGGAACTCTACAAGAGGAATCCTGAGACCAATGCAGTGATACATTGCCATCCCCTCTACTGTGTTGCACTGGCCGTGCAAGGAAAAAGCATAAAGAGCGGATTGACGCCGGAAGGGATACTCCTCCTTGGAAATGTCCCAACGATCAAATATTGCACACCTGGATCACAAGAACTGGTTGATGAGGTAGGTAGATATTCTTCATACAATGCGATGCTCATGAGCAAGCATGGAGCGATCACCCAGGGAAAGACCTTGGAAGAAGCATACAATAGAATGGAAGAATTGGAATTCCAAGCAAAATTACAGACTCTTGTCGGAAGAACGAAAGAACTGCCTCGCACTGAAATGGATAGGATAAGGGGACTCTGAGTACATGACCATCTTAATTACCAAATGGTTCGGCGTATTTCTAGTAGATGAAAAAACAAACAGGGTCATCGAAAAAAGATTGATGCCGATGGACCCAGATGAGACATCTGAGAAATTGGCACAGATACAAAGAGGTTTGATACTTCCTGAAGAAAAAGAGCTGGCAAAGGACATACCCAGACTCAATGTTTTAGACAGAAGACAGTCGGAACTTGGAAGGCCTGTGTTCTATGATTCCTCCTTTATAAGGCCAGAATCCTACGGATTTACAGACTCGATGATGCATGATGTCATGCTGGGTCTTGGAAAACTAAGGACCTCTGAACCGATGTCGAGGGACAACAGCCTTGTACAGGCGATAAGGAACCTAGACGATGTGATCGCGACTGCGAATCTGCTTAATGAAAGACTTCATGAATGGTATGGTATGCATTTTCCAGAACTTGCAGACTTGGCAAAGGACCAAAGATATGCCGCGTTGATCGCAGTCCACGGTGAACGCGAAGGTATAATCGAAGAACTGGGATTGGACATTCAATCCATCGGCGCAGATTTCAGCGACGAGGATATGCGTGCCGTACAAGACCTTGCAGATACGCTCTGTAGAATATACGAGGACAAGAAAAGGATAGAGGATTACATAAATGGTATTGTGGATGGCATATGCCCCAACATGTGTTGTCTGCTCGGAGGGCCGTTGTCCGCGAGGATGATCTCTCTTGCAGGCGGTCTGGAAAGACTTGCATCGCTTCCATCCTCAACTGTACAACTGCTAGGCGCAGAAAAGGCGATGTTCAGACATCTCAAATCTGGCAAGAAGCCTCCGAAACATGGAATAATCTATCAGCATCCAGATGTGCACCGTGCTCCTTATTGGCAGAGGGGTAACATCTCGAGGGCACTCGCTGGAAAGGTCTTGATAGCCGCAAAAATAGATGCATACAAAGGAGAATTCAGAGGAAATATCCTGAACGATCAATTCAAAGCTCGCGTGGACGAGATAAAACGTAAATATCCAGATCCTCCGAAGAAAAAAACAGTTGGAACAAATAAAAAGAAGAGACATAGCAATAAAAAGCACGCCTCTCAGTGAAAATATATTTATGTACATTCTCATTGGGGAGGTTAGATACCATGCTAGCTATGCGCATATTTGCAGGATACGTTCCATACAAGATGGAACACAACAAGCGGATATTCACGGCATGAGTAAAAAAGAAGGTAATTGTCATGTGGGAGATGAAGGAAATCAGAGAGTTGAAGATTGGAAGATACGTGAACATTGATGAGTCACCTTGCAAGATCATTTCGATCAGCATGTCCAAACCAGGAAAACATGGGTCCGCAAAGGCTGCCATTGAAGCTACAGATATCTTCACAGGCGCAAAGAAATCAATCAACGGACCTGTCAGTACAAAGGTACAGGTTCCACAGATAGACAAGAGAAAGGGCCAGATAATCTCCATACAGGGAGAAGAACTACAGATCATGGACCTTGAGACATTCGAGACATTCTCGATGGGCATCAACGCAGATCACGAGTGCGTGATCGAAGATGGTGCAGAGGTCATGTACATCGTCGCGATGGGAAAGACCAAGCTTCTATAAGGGTTCCACATGCCATACGGAATCTCATATGCTGGAGCGGAAGCCGATTATAATTCGGCAGATGCCGTGATATTTGGGATTCCGTATGATCACACTGCTAGCTTCAAAGCAGGAGCTAGAGAGGCCCCCTTCTCAATAAGAAGGGCATCATACAATTTTGAAGAGATACATTTTGAACATGGCCTTGACCAGCCTCGCCTGGAAGTCCATGATTACGGCAACTGCGATGATTTTGTATTGCCGGAAGATATGATGGAAGAGATCAATTTCGCCGTAAGGCCGGCCATCAGAGATAAAAAATTCACGATCGCCATCGGCGGAGAGCATTCGATCACTATACCGATAATACAAAATTTCGAAAGCGAGGATGTGGCACTCATAACGATCGATGCGCACCTTGATTCAAGGGATGAATATCTGGGAAGCCCTTACAGTCATGCTTGCGTCACAAGACGCGCCTCAGAACATCTCGGTATAGAGAATGTCTATGCGCTGGGGGTTCGCGCAATAGGTGCCGAAGAGTTGGAAAGGGATGACGTCATACCTTTCATAACATCATTCGACATAATGGACAACGGTGCAGAATGGGCGATAAAAAAAGCCTTGAGTGAGATCGAAAATCAACATGTCTACCTGTCGATCGACATTGATGGCATTGACCCTGCGTTCGCTCCCGGAACAGGTACACCTGAACCGTTTGGCCTATCTCCGATGGATGTCAAAAAAATGATCAATATAATTGGAGAACGCCTGTACGGATTCGATGTCGTGGAAGTTTGTCCTCCAGCAGACCCATCTGGAATTACATCTGTCCTGGCATCCAGGTTCATAAATGAAGCCTTGGCCGTATATGCTAAGCACTCTAAAGGATGATCAGGCCTGTGGCCCGGATCTCTTCTTTTTCAATGTCTCCTTGATAACATCGTGCGTGCCTTCTGGATCAAGATAATCCAATACCATCATCTGGAACTTATCTGCCCTTTCTTTGGCTAAAGACTCATCCTTTGATTCTGTATATATCCTGTATATCGGCTCTGTACCAGATGGCCTTACCAATACCCAACCGTCATTGTATATGAATTTCAGACCGTCGGTTTTATCTAACCTAGCATCCTTGTTTGTTTGTTCGATGTATTCGGATACTTTCTTCTTCATGTCATTCGGACAGTCGACCTTTCTTTTTTCATTGTAGTATACTGGAAGCCCTGCCACCTGCTCGTTCAATGGACCGACCTTCACGATACACTCTAGCATCATTGCTATGGCCATCGCGCCATCCCTGCAATATTGCTGATCCGGAAAAATCATTCCTCCATTCTCCTCTCCACCGAATATGCCACCGTTCTCCATCATCTTCCTTGCTACGATTGGCGAACCTACTGCGGTATATTCCACAGTACCTCCTGCAGAATTCACGACATCTTCCACAATAGATGACGAGCTGACAGGTGTGACAATGACGCCTTTCTTTTTTGATAATATGTACCTTGCCAATATTGCCAAGCACTTGTCTCCGCTTGTGTATTTCCCACTTGATGATATGAATACGCAACGATCCGCATCGCCATCATGAGCGATTCCCAGATCTGATTTTGTGAACTTCACCAAAGATATCAGATCACCGAGATTGTCTTCGACTGCTCACTCTCGTGTCCAGGGAATTCCCCCTGCGCATCAGAATTTAGGGTTATCGCTCTGACACCTAACTTCTTCAATAAAAGCGGAGTTGTCTGGAAGGCCGCACCATTCGCACAATCCAAGCACACTGTCAATCCTGCCTTGCGGATAGATTCTGAATCCACGAGGGACATCACGTTGTTGATGTACATCTCCCCTGCGTTGAAGAATTTCTCCATCTTGCCTACTTTGTTCCATTGAACGCAGGGTATCTCTGTGATATAGAGGTCCTCTATCCTTACCTCTTCTGCACGACTTGCCTCGGTACCATCGCCAGAAACACACTTTATCCCGTTGAACTCAGGGGGATTGTGCGAAGCGGTGATCATCACCCCGCCGACCACAAGTTCAGGATGTTTCTTGACAAAAAATTGCAATGCAGGAGTTGGAAGGATACCCAGGTCGAAAACATCATGCCCCGTGGACATTATCCCTGCGGCGACGGATGCTTTGACCATCTCAGCCGATACCCTTGTATCTGTGGCTATCGCGATGTTGCCTTTGAATGATGTGCCTATCGCTTTTCCCATCTGTAATGACAACTCACTGGTCAGATATTCGTTGACCACGCCGCGTACGCCGTTCGTTCCAAACATCCTGTCTGCCATCTTATATTCTCCTTGATGTCAAAAGTATGGTTATTGTGTCAGCGCAGGTCTTACAAGCGTCCGCTGTCATCTCCAGAGAGTGTATCAGATCGCGAACCAGCATTATCGCCTTCGGGTCCATGTCCGAAAGATGGACCTGCTTTATATTTTGGAAATATAAGGTGTCGACTACCATCTCTTGATCATTCACTGCATCTATATTCTTGACTGTCTCTTTAGGATCGCTGCCCAATGATTCTATCGCCTTGATGAGATATTTTACAGCGGTCATGATCTCAGATGACATCTTTTCATTTGCCTTCCATATATCCTGCGGAACATCCGAACGGGTCTCCACTATCAGTTGGACATATAATGCGGCCTCTTTGGCCCAATTGGCGATCTCGTCCATCTTGCGTACGAAATGGATCAGGTCCTCCCTCTCCTGTACGCTTAACTCACCTCCGACGATCTCGATGCAAAGTTTGTCCTCTATGCGGTCTGCCTCATGCTCGCTTAAAAATAAACGGTCCAAGCATTTCAAGGCAACATCCTTTTTTCCATCCGCCATGGATTTAAGTGCCATGTTCAATTCAGATACTACATCCAATACTACAATCCCGTGACTTCTGGACCCGATACGGACTGTATCCTCTGTCCTCTTAGAAAACCAATCCAACATTCCTTTTTCACTCAAGTTTAATCGCCTCTATCAAACCCTCATCTGGTCTTTTGAAGACCTTTGTCGCTTTCTTGTTGAAAACAAGATGCACCTTGTCTCCTAGATTGGGTATCTCGTCGCTAGATGAGACGTTGAAATCAACATAATCCCTTGTCTCCGTAACGGTCCTTACCCTCCAATATGTGCCCATGAAAACAACGGTCAAGACCTTCGCCTTAAGGCCGTCATTAGCTGCATATACATGCTCTGGACGAACTGATATGACTGCTGCGTCCCCTTCCTCCAACTGAGACCTGGAAGCTTTCACGCTCCTTCCGCCTCTGAGACGCACCGTGGTCTTGCCTGTCTTGGACTTATCTACGATCGTGCATTCCAATAGGTTGGTCTCTCCTACGAAATATGCTGCGAATATCGATTTTGGCTCCCTGTACATTTCCAAAGGAGACCCGATCTCATGTATGCCACCGGCCCTCATCAATATTATCCTATCTGAGACGGACATCGCCTCTTCCTGATCGTGAGTGACGTGCAGCACAGTTATTCCTAATTTCTTGACGAGCCTTCTTATGTCGTATCTCAATTCCACGCGTACACGTGCGTCCAATGCGGACAACGGCTCATCCAGCATCAGCATCTTCGAACCGGATGCCAACGCCCTTGCGATGGCAACCTTCTGTTGCTCTCCGCCTGAGAGTTCCCTTGGGAACATTCCAGAACGATCTAGCATCTTTACCAATTCGAGATATTCCTGAGAAATGTAGATTATCTCCTCTTTGGTCTTATCTTTGACACGAGGGCTGTATCCAACATTCTCATTGATGTTCATGTTTGGAAAAAGCGCTATGTTCTGGAAGACATATCCTGTATCCCTGTCCTCTATTGGAACATTGGTTACATCCTTTCCATCTATCAAGACCTTGCCGCCCGTAGGTTTCCATATCCCCGAGATGACCTTTATGAGCGTGGTCTTACCACATCCGGATGGCCCGAGCACTGTGATGTACTCGCCTTCCTCTACTTTCAAACTGATGTTCCTAACAGCATAGAAATCGCCGAATCTCATGGATATGTCGTCCAATTCTATTTTTGCCATCAATCCAACCTCAGTTCCTCTTCCATTCCACATTCGGGTATCTTGAACACTGTCGCCATTTCCGGTACCCAACTAATGGTTACACGCTCTCCGACCGAGTAATCATCATACTTCCTATTAGGAAGCTTTGTGATAACCCTTCCTAACCCCTCAGATGTCATTTCCACAGTCACTGTGGCCCCTTCGTACAATATCCTCTCGATCCTCCCCTCAAAATATCCTTCTGGAGAGATCTTGGACCTGTCCTCATCCTCGTCCGTCTTCTCGTATAGATGCTCTATCTTCGTCGATCCTATTTTTATGGCGATCGCAACCTCTGAATCGATGGGGAGATCGGTTCTTCTTGTCTTCACTATCTTACCATCGCCTATTTCGACATCTGTATATCTGTCGTGTAGGGACCTTATCTTCCCGATGAAGATGTTAGACCTTCCTACGAAGTTAGCTACGAAAGGAGTGGCTGGATTCTGAAACACCTCTATCGGGGTTCCTACCTGGACTATCTTTCCATGACGTATTATTGCAATACGATCTGCCATCTCCAGGGCTTCATCCTGATCGTGTGTGACATGTACAGCCGTCAGATTCAATTCCTTTGTCATGGACCTCAATTCCTTTCTGAGCTCCAATCTCAAACGGGCATCCAATGCCCTCAAAGGCTCATCCAATAACAGCACCTTCGAATCCGAGGCCAGTGCCCTTGCCAAAGCTGTGCGTTGCTGCTGCCCTCCGCTCAACTCACGAGGATATTGCTGGACCTTATGATCCATATGGACCATTTTTATCATGCTCTTCACGAGCTTCTTACTGTCTTCCTCTGGCCACTCTTTGATGGTCGGCGAGAACATCACGTTCTCATACACCGTGAGGGGCGGAAATAAGGAATACACTTGAGACAGCATCGTGGTCTGACGCTCAGATATCGGGACATTGCCCATTTCCTTTCCATCGAACAGCACCTTTCCAGAATCCTGTTTTGTAAGTCCGCATATCATCCTCAGACATGTGGTCTTACCTGCACCAGTTGGCCCAAGGATGCAAAGATACTCCCCGTCTCTGACGGTGAGGCACAGCCCATCGGCTGCATTTACGCCTCCGTATTTCTTAACAAGGTTGTCGAGGATTATCTCAGGCACTCCTATCACCTCTGTGCGTGATCATTCTGACTGCGAACATGAATACGAAACATATCAGGATCAATATGATCGAACACAATGCTGCTTCTGAATACAGTCCTCCCTTTATCAAATTTGTAATGTAGATCGGGACGGTTTGAATATTGTTCGTTATCGCAAGTGTAGCACCTGTCTCACCTAGGCTCCTTGTGAATGCCAGTATGGCGCCTGCGATTATCGATGATTTGACTATGGGCATCAGGACCTTGGTGAAAGCCTGGAACGGCTTCGCACCCAGAGTTAGAGCTACCTCTTCATAAGATGGGTCCACTTCCTCCACGGCACCTATTATATTCCTAACGACCAAAGGATATGTGAAGGATATGTGGCCCAATATGACAAGCAAGATGGATAATGTACCTCCGACCCCGAGGCTTCCCCAGAACAATGCCAATGATATTCCCAGGGCGGTGGTAGGAATTATGAGTGGGATATTTACCAGATTATCGAGTGCTTGCCCTAATCTGGTATTATGATGCCTTGCAATGTACAAGGCCACAGGTATGCCGAACACAATGTCGAATACCACGGCCACGCCTGCAACGAAGAACGATATCCCTATGGCGGACATCAAAGAACCATAGTCGACATCTGCTATCGGCTGCGTCAAATATGCAAAGATGTAGAATGAAGGGATGAGCACGATCACAAACAGGAAAGCTATCGAAAATATGTCCTTGGCCTTGGGGGCGAATCCGTTGCTCAGCCTCCTACCTATCTGAGGCCATACCTTTGTGACAGGTATCTTCAATTTTGTCATCAATCTCTTGACCAACAGCAGAAGTACGAGGGCCATGACGATCATGAGTATACTTATGACTATCATCGGACCCATTGCAACCTCCGTGGATTGTGACTTCATGAATGCGATGAAAGTTGGACCTGTGAAGAAAGAACTCTGATCCCCCATCAAAGAGAGGGCGATGTATGTACCGCCTGTTTCTGACAGGGACCTTGCGAAACAAAGTATGAAACCTGTGACCAGACCGGCACGGAAAAGAGGCAATGTTATTGTCCTTACCGCAGTGAACCTTGATGCTCCGAGGGTCATTGCGGCCGTCTCATAATTCGGTTCTATCTGTTCGAGTATGGCCGATAAGGACCTTACCATGTAAGGATATGTGAAGATGATGTGTAGCATTATCACCATCAGATACGGAGATAGTATCAGACCCGTTCCAGGAACCGATATACCCTGTGGAGCTCCCCAGAACATAACTACTGAGATACCGAGGACGGCTGTCGGGAATGCCAAAGGCATATCCATCAACGTATCCAGATATCTTTTTCCTTTGAAGGATTTCCTTACAAGGATCCATGCCATCGGAATACCGACCACGATGTCGATTATTGTGACGATGAATGCTATGCTGAAAGAATTCAACATCGCACCGTATATGGTGGACATCATTGCAGAATCTGCAAGCGTCTGACTGACGAGTCCCCAATCCGTGAATAACTTAGTTACGACGAATATCGAAGGTATGATTATCAAACAAATGAGAATGGCGACCGCAAGACCGAACCAGGCCTTGCGCGCCTCTCCGTTGTTAGATATATCGTTGATCTTCTTGAATAGGGACATCGAAGTAACCTTCCCGTTCACCGAACGAACGGTGCGTTTGCTAAAAGCCCGTCTCAGAGGATCGAGATGCTTACCACATTATTTCCGCGGAGAACAACACTACCGAGACGCCTTTCTTCTCCGCCGGCCGCATTGTTCTCTACTGTCTCTTCGAGCACCATGTTCATGTACTCGTCGAATCCAGTGAGTTTGCCTTCCAATATCCTTCCATCCTTCAAGAGAAGGGAGACACGTTTGTCAACGGATTTTTCCAAAAGGGCTTGTGGCATTACCATAAATATCAAATGCCCATATCTCGCAATAAATAAAAACCTTTACTATGCCCATAAGGACATAATACAAATACGTGTCAATGAGAAATGGATTTTGCCAAAGAATCACATATTCTTGGCTTGATCCTCTATCCATTTCCTTATATCCGCTAGCTTCGTGCTTCCGATACCGAAGTACTCGGAGAACTTCTTTGTGGTCGTGAGCTCCATGGTCTGACCGGCCTTCTTGCCGGCGATCAGATCCATTTCCATCAACGCCTTGACGTCATCATATGTGCGCGCTCCACGGGTCTTGAACAATTCAGACTGAAGAACAGGTTGATTATACGCTATTGTGCTCAGCGTACGCATCATCCCACCTGTCATCTCCGCTCTGGCGAACTTCCCAGTATACTCGGAATACTCTGGCCTCAGCATCATGCGATAATCGTTTCCTATTTTGGCTATGATGATGGCAGAATCGCGCTCATCGTACTCCATCTTCAGGTCTTTGAGTGCGTGCCTTACCTCGGATTCTGGCAGCCCTGTCTTTTCAACGATCCCCTGGACCGTTATATTTTCTGCAGAAGAGAAGAGGGCTGCCTCGACCGCTCCCTTGATATCCATTCAATTCACCGCCTCAATGGCTCTATCCTCAAGCGTCCCTGAGGCGCCCATCATCTTAATCTCTATGAAGACCTCGCCATATGGAAGGGTGTCTTGCCATATCTCCAACTTACCCTCTCTCACAAGATGGAGTATCGATACGAATGTCCTCAGATCATCCATAAGGATATGAGTGTAGAGATCGTGAATCTGGATCGCTCCTGCTCCAAGCCTCTGGATCCTCTCCCAGACGTGCTCTACATCCTTTTCGTCATCCTCATCGTGTGCCTTGTTCTCGAACTTCCGGGGTTCCTTTGCGTTGAGCTCTGCCTTAACGCGCTCTCTTTCCTGCTGTACTTCGATCTCTGCACGTGCATCCTCGAATGCATCGATCAACTCGTACATGGTCACAGGACGCATGGTATCTCTTTGGAATGCCTTATTGAATGAGACCTCGGGGACTGCCATGTGCGCATCCTCGTCCTCAAGGTCGAAATCCGATGCGAACACCTCTTCCTCGACAATTGGTTCGGCTCCCTTTCCGTATGTTACCTCGGACTGGAGTCTGAGTATCTTCCATGCCATCAGCAGAAGCTTTCCCGCGACGATCATATCGAATGTATTATTGGTTACCTTCTTGGAATACATCCTTACGAACTCCCTCAGATCGATCTCCCATGGATCGATGCCGCTTTCCAACACAAGGTTGAAAACCGCCCTTATAGACTCATCTACCGGATCGTTAAGCTTCTCTCCAATGGTATTGTTCAGGATCCTCATGTATCCATTGATCCTGTCAAAGGACTGCACGTCCTCTGCAAGCGCCTTGTGAAACAGCAAATGCTGCTCCATCTCCATCATTTGTACGTTTTCCATTCCCCATCCCTTCTTTAGTCTTGATGCTGTCTCTTTACCGCGTCCTCTTCATACTTTGCGACCTCGTCAAAGTCAGGTTGTATGATGACCTTACTTATTCCAGACGGTGGCCTTGTAACACCTATAAGGTGATCGGCCATTGCCAAGGTGACCTTCCTCAAAGACACTTGAATGAACTGTGCCCTGCGAGAGCTCTCCTTGACCCTTTTGGCTACCATTTCCGCATTTACTGCGTCCAAGAACATATCCACCTCATCCAATACGTAGAATGGAGATGGCTGATATTCCTGGATCGCGAATATGAATGCCAATGCTGTCAATGATTTCTCTCCCCCCGAGAGGGCTTCCAGTCTCAAGAGTTTACCGTTCTTAGGCTTAGCATTGATGGATAGCCCGCCGATGAACGGGTCATCCCTGTCCTCCAGGTCCATGAAGGCCTCCCCTCCGCCTGAAAGTTCTGCATATATGGCCTTGAAATTGATGTTCACTGCTTCATAGGACCTCATGAAGAGGATCTTCTTCTGCGAATTCAATGACTCCTTCAATGAGTCCAGGTCCTTGATCTGCTTGTTCAAAGTAGATACGTCCGACATCAGTGCGTCGTATCTTCCCTTCTTCTCGTCGTATTCTTCTATCGCGCGGAGATTCACATTGCCTATCCTTGCAAGTATGTTCTCACACGACTTGATCGTCCTTCTTAATTCCTCTTCTGAAGGGATCGGCATATTGACCTTGATCGTTATTGCCTCCATCTCTATCCTCAGTTGACCTATGTTCGTTTGAACTATGGCCACCTGTGCCTCTTGAGATAGTTTCATGCCATCCTTTAACTCGATCCTCTCTTGCGTGGATGACCTTTGATTGTCGAGAGAATACTTCTTCTCCAGCAAGGCATCCTTTTGATTCCTGAGGCCCTCTATGCCCTTTTCCATGTCGCGCTCTATGTTCCTTAGAGCTGCCAATTCTAGCTCTATCGCACTGCACTTCTCTTCGTTCGCCTTTACAGACGCCTCATCGTCCTTGATCTTCTTCATCACTGAGGCGAGTTGGACGTCCAATGACTCCCTCTGATTCTCAAGGCCTGTTATCTCGGTGGATAATGTGGTCCTCTGGGAGGATAGGTCCGAGACCTCCTCCCTCAACCTGTATATCTTGTCCCTTACCTTCTGGATGCGCTGCTGTATCTCGGCCGGAGCTATCTTCTCGATACGGTCTCTCACTGAGGACCGGCTGCTCCTTAGACTTTCCAATGCCTCTGATATCCCCCCGAGCTCATCCTTCGCATTTTGCAATACTTTATCCGTCTGAATGCATTCCTTCTTCTTGCCATCCAATTGATCGGATAACTGTTGCCTTACTTTCTTAAGTTCTGATAATTGTGCATTGAGCTGACCCATCTTGGCCTGACTGCCCATTCCCGCGGCGTTCGCCTTCCGCATCTCATCATCCACGGAACGGATGTTGTTCCTGATGTCCCTTAGTTGAGATACGAGAATATCAAGTGCCGAATTGGCAGACCTCAACTTCAAGCCTACCTCTTCCAACTTGGACTCTGAGGAGGGCCCGAATTTCATCACCGATTGCTGGCTTATTGTTCCTCCGACCATCGCACCTGAGGCCTCTATGAGCTCTCCTGCCATGGTGACCAACCTCACGCCGCCCATCAATGAACGCGCATTCTCTAGATTGTCGACAACTAGAGTATCTTGGAAGACGTACCAGAATGCATTCGAGTACTTCTGATCGTATTTTATCAGATCGGTTGCGTATCCTTCGGTCTGTTTCAATATCATTATCGCTTTGGCCTTCGGCTTACCGCCTATCATCTTGCTCAGCGGAAGGAACGCGACCCTTCCCAGCTTTTGCTTCTTTAGGTAATTGATACAGTCGGATGCCACTTGATCATCATCGACCACGATCGCCTGCATTTTATTACCGGCGGCTATCGAAAGGGCGGTCTCATAGCCATGGTCTACGGTCGCGAGCTCCTGGATAGTGCCATGTATACCTTTCATGTCCCCCTTGTCCCTAAGACCAAGGATGACCTTCACAGCATTGTTGCCTCCGTTTACATTGTCCGATACTCTCTTCTCGGCGGCGAGCTGGTTGTAATCTGCATCGTATTTCCTTATGGCTTCCCTGAGCTCCCCTTCCTGTTTCTCGAGCTCTGCCTCTTTCTTCCTGACCGTCAATATCTTCTGGGAATAATCCTCCAGAGAGGTCCCGCCTAATTCCTGTTTTACCTGCTGGATATTCCATTCGGCATCCTTTATATCGAATGCTGCAGACTGCAACCTTTCCTCCAAGGATGCCTTGGCACGTGCATTTTCCTCTGCCAGAGCCTCGGCCTTGGCCAATGAGACCTGAGATGCCTGTTCCCTTGTTTCGGTCTCATCTATCTCCCTGTCTGTTTTGAGGAGCTTGTTCTGGAGCTCCATGTATTCGCCACCGTTCTTGGCCATCTCCTCGGTTATCTTGGAGTCCTCTGATTTGGCGACCTCCAGTTTCTTAGATGCTTCCTCGAGCTTTATGTTGACATCAGCCAATAGCTCAAGCGATGTGGAATGCTCCTTCTTGTTCTCTGCGATGGATTCCTCGAAATTGATTTTGAATCCCGTCTGCTCTTCCATATCCTCATTGGCGCGTTCGATGCGGTCCTTCTGTGTTGCAAGTGATATCTTTGCGCCTTCTATCTTGCCTTTTATCTCTTTGTATTCTGGACCTATCTTTGCGACGATCTCCTCTTCCTTCGCACGTATGGCCTTATCATTGAGCTCGTATTCTGCCTTCAGCTCCTCTTTCTTCGACCTCAGGGAATTTATCTCATCTGCGATCTTTGAAATGGCCTCGTTGAGACTCTGAAGCTTTGCTTCTTCGATCTGATATTGTCTGTGAACCAGTTGCGCCTTTGCCATATCCCTGACGGACTGGGTCTCTAGGTATTTCCTCGCCTCTTCCCTGTCCTTTTCCAATCTCTTGATCTGTATCTCCAACTCGCCAACAATGATGTTTATACGTTCAAGATTGGACTGCGCCTCTATCTTCTCATTGTTTGCCTTTTCGATATCGCTATCATAGCTAGATATTCCAGATATGCTGTCCAATATGCGCCTTCTTTCGAGACTGCCCATCTGAACTATGCGGGTCACATCTCCCTGTTGTACCATATTGTACCCATCAGCACTTATCCTGGCCTTTGTCAATAGACTATCGAACTCGGTAAGTGATGACTTCTGATCATTTACGAAGAAATATGAATTGTAATCGGTACCGTTGTCGGCTACCTTGACGTAACGTGTCAGTCTTACCGTATCATCATCCCATGGCATAATCCTGTCATAATTATCGAAGACCAGAGAGACCTTCATGTAACTGGCCTTGTTCTTCGCCTTTCCGCCATCAAATATCAGATCGGTAAGTCTGCCTGCCCTTACTGCCTTTGAACTTTTTGGTCCCAAGACAAACAAGATTGCATCTGTTATATTCGATTTTCCAGAACCGTTCGGTCCCGTGACCGCCATGTAACCTTCCATTAGCGGTATGGTCAATTTGCCGCCGAATGACTTGAAATTCTCTAATTCTATCTGTCTTAAGTACACGTTACACCCCTGTTAGGGCAACGCGAGCTCGAACTCGTATGCATCCCATTTTGCCTCGAAAGGCAGTCTTATATTAATTTGCGCGATATATAAATGCCACGTTCAAATTTACCAGTTGGATACGCGTGCTGACAGTTTTTCATCTAAAATCCAAGAACCTAAAAATCAATCTAAGAGGATGTTTTATAACGTGGGAATAGATTTTCCAAATATGGTGAAGATAAGAAGCATACTCATACCTACAGATGGTAGTGATAACGCCCTAGTAGCAGCAGAATACGGATTGGAACTTGCACAAAGCACGAATTCATGCGTACACACTCTTCACGTTTTCGACCCTAATCTAATAACGACCATGGACAACATGGATACGGATGCTTACATAAAGGAGACATCGGAGAAATACACTGATGAGGTCATCGAAATGGGGAAAAAATTAGGTATTGATGTACAACCTCACATAACATCCGGAGACCCGGCAGACGGTATCATCGAATTGTCTCAGAATTATGACCTCGTTGTCATGGGCACATCCGGACGTACTGGCCTATCCCATGCAATACTGGGCAGCGTAGCTGAGAAGGTAGTGAGGCTTTCTAAGTCACCAGTACTTGTGGTCAAAAAAAGATGATCACACTTCGTCGATGAATCTGGGTATATCTGCCACAGACTCCAATACGAACGTAGGCACTATATCCGATGATTCCAGGTCCTTTCTGGATGTCTCCCCTGTGAGGACCAATATCGACCTTATGTCCGCGTTCGAGGCCATCTTTATATCGGTGTACAAACGATCTCCGACCATCACTGCATTGTCTGGCTTGATGCCCATCTCAATGGATGCCATTTCCAACATAAGGCGGTTTGGTTTTCCTATTATCTTTGCCTTACATCCAGATAATGATTCAAAAAGCCGTATGAATGGACCTATGTCAACATCGTATGAATCCTCCGTGGGACATACATCATCAGGATGGGTTGCTATTAACTGGGCACCATTGAGGAGATGATGGAAACCGTTATTTATCTTTTCATAATCGATTGTCTTATCGAATGTAAGATAAACTATGTCTGGGTCTTTATCCGTTACATTTATTCCGGCATCTGATATCTCTTTTATTACTTCGTCGCTGGCAATTGGAAATACCTTGCTTTCGGGATAATTTTCTAATACAAACCTCATTGTAGCTACATTCGAGGTTATTACCTCTTCTTCCGATACTTTGAATCCCATCCTTTCCAACTTCCTATGATAGTATGATCTGGGACAGGATGAATTGTTTGTAAGGAACACCAAGGGTATGTTATTTTTACGAAGATGTTCTACAAAATCAACAGCTCCTGGGATCACATTACCTCCCTTGTAGATCGTCCCATCCATATCTATCATGAATCCCGAGAATTTCAAAAATATCACCCCATATAATCATTCTTTA
This sequence comes from uncultured Candidatus Methanogranum sp., assembly GCA_963676045.1. Taxonomy (GTDB): domain Archaea; phylum Thermoplasmatota; class Thermoplasmata; order Methanomassiliicoccales; family Methanomethylophilaceae; genus Methanogranum. The sequence continues at coordinate 1,386,482 of OY780938.1, read as the reverse complement.
TGGTCCTTATCGTATCCTTCAACCCTACTCTGGCATCCTTGCTATAGATGCATGCCGCAGGATGATATGTGGGGATGAATGTTATCTCCCTGTCATCGACCCTTATCTTCTGTGCCTTGTTGACGATATCGGACATCTTGCCTTCATATCCCAGAAGGTCCCTGCACGAGGATTTCCCAAGACCCACTATTATAGATTTATCATATAGTTCGGAATTCAAAAATGGACGGCACGCTTCCATCTCCTCCTTGGTTGGGTCCCTATTGTTTGGAGGCCTGCATTTTACAGTATTCGTTATCATTATCTTTGATCTTTCCAGCCCCTCCTCCTCCATGATCTTGTCCAATAACTTACCGGAACGTCCTACAAAGGGGCTGCCACATTGATCCTCATTCTCGCCTGGAGCTTCACCTACGAAAACTACCTTGGAATTGAGGTCCCCGCTCGGGAGAACGATATTTGTGCGTGACTTGCAAAGCCCGCACAGATTACAATCTGGTTCAGGCTTCATGACTCGCGATGCCTCAACAATTCAGATCCTCTGACAAGGGCCGTTAGATTGACCCCTATCTGCTCGAGATTCTCCTTTCCGCCACCCTCACGATCGATCACCGATATCACTCCTATGACATCTGCACCTTCAGACCTCAGGGTCTCTATCGCCTTTATGCTGGATCCCGCCGTGGTTATGACGTCCTCCACCACCAACACCTTTTCCCCTTCCATCAGGTCCCCTTCGATGAGTTTTCCCGTGCCGTGGTCTTTCTTTTCTTTTCTTACCATCACATATGGTATTCCTGTTGCAAGAGAAAGCGCGGCTGCAAGGGGTATCGATCCCAATACAACGCCTGCGATCTTATCTGGACGTATGTTATCTATTTGCATCCTCTCAGCCATAAGCTGAGATATTAGATAGAGCACCTTTGGATTGGTACTTGCTTTCTTTATATCTATGTAATAATCGCTTTTAGCCCCCGATGCGAGGGTAAAATCTCCGAACTGCAATGCACCACAGTCCTCCAATGCTTTTGATATCTCGGTCATCGACTCACCAAGGTTCTTTCTTTACGCCCCATTTGTAAGCTACTATATTTGCAACACGATGTATCGCAAACATAATCAGTATTATGAATAGCAACGCAGCCAAATGCCAACCTTCCAAATAGGTGGAATATACCCAGTCTGGGAAAAAGATGGCGGTTACAACAAATGCTCCAAAGACGAAATCATATTGGTCCAATATTGGTGCCTTCTCTCCTCTGGCGAGACCCATCCGCCTTTTGATAAAGGCTCCCATGAGATCCCCTAGGACCGCACCGAATGCAAGACATACAATGATACCTACATTGCTCCAGAAGGGACCATATCCCCAAAATTCCTTTGGATCGAAGAAATATGCAATATCGATCATTATTATGCCGAGTATTATTCCGGTTATGGCTCCTCCGAAGAATCCCATCCAGGTCTTACCACTCCCGAATATCCTATTCCCTCTCCATTTCTTTCCAAAATCTATTGGAGTGCCACCACCAAATAATGCTGCCGCTGAATTCGGTACCATTGCTGGTAAGAATAACCAAAGGCCATTGATCATTATCACGAGGACGGTTACTGCATCCATTCTTATCGGTCACCTATATGCACACCATTGTTTAATCTTTCGGAAATATGAAATATTGAAATCCTGATGAACAGGGCATGTTGGTATTGGACAGTTCAGCACTTTTCGCCATGTCTCAACTACCAGAGGAAGAATCATGTTGCCCCCCTGGAGTAATAGATGAACTCACGAGATACAAAGACAATAGACTGGACCTCTGGGGAGACCTTCTTAGGGTTTCAGACTGTACACAGGCATCGATAAAAAAGGTAGAAGATACTGCAAGGAAAAGCGGAGACCTCGGAAGACTTTCACCAGTGGACATATCCGTTCTTGCATTGGCCATCGATGTCGGCGGCACAATACTCACAGATGATTACTCCATACAAAACATCGCGCGGATATTGAATATACCCTTTAAAGGAATTGGACAAGAGGGTATAAAAAAGATAGAGAAATGGAACTATCAGTGCATAGGATGCAAAAAATGGTACAAGGAAAAGATGGATGAATGTCCTATATGTGGCTCGTCGATGAAAGCCTGCAGAAAGAGATGATCAGGGGAACAAATTCTTGCAGCGTATGAGTTTTCCCATGCGTCTTTTGCCGAGTAATGCCATGCATATCACGGTACGTCTTTCAGACCCAAAAGCGAATGTGTCCGCCAACCTTTTGTTAGTGGCTGCGGTCTTTAGAGGTTTGTAAAGTATATTTCTCCACTCAGTCTCGTAATCCATCAGAGAACGACCTTTTGTTATATTGTCCCCTGCAACTTCTCCACATATGCGCCCAGCGATCATTGCTAAAGGAATGCCGCCTCCGTTAACGGATATTACCTGTCCGGCTGCATCTCCTACAACCATTCCGTTTCCTGAAACCGTCCTCGATATTGCTCCTTCGCTTGGAACATATTTTCCTTCCAATTTCTTGGAGGTTATTTGGAAACCGCGCTTGATTGCGAATTCATCAAAATACTCGCTCAGCGTTCCGTTAGCAAAATCAGGGGAGAATCCGACTCCTATATTTGCCACACCTGCCTTTGGGATTATCCAACTGTATGCTCCTGGTGCAATGTCTCCGAAGAACATCACGACATATGGATCAAAATCGCCCTTTGCCTGCGCAGTTACTGCGGGATAGGGATTCATGTTCCTTGGAAGCCCTAGACTTCTAGCTACACGGGACCCTGGTCCATCAGCACCTATGATCAATTTATATTCTATCTCACCACAAGACGTGATGGCACGACCGTCTTTGATATCTTTGAAAAGACAATTCTTGATGAGTTCCGCACCTGCTTTCTGAGCCTCTCCGGCGAGATATTGATCGAATCTGTCTCTGTCTGTTGTGTATCCTGTGAAATCCAGAATTGTGGACCTGCCTCTCGGATTCACAAGTTTTATGCCTTCTATCTCCCTCAAACGCAAATACGAAGGGATGTTGAATAGAGTGCTCTCATCCTTAAGATTGGGAAACATCCCTTTGATCTCATCGTTGGATGGTATTAACTCGCCGCACCTTACCGGTACCCCGACCTCAGAACGACGCTCGATGAAAGTTACGTTTAATCCCTTCTCTGCCGCATACCTTGCAGCAACACTTCCTGCAGGTCCAGAACCCACGACGAGCACGTCTGTCTTGAGCCTGTCTGACATTTGATCACCTATCACGTTTTACAATGTAATGTGATAAAGCTATGAGGGAATCCTTGTACACAGAATCTTCTATCTTGAAAAGTGAATTGATAGCATCTTGAGCGATCTCTTCGGCCAAAGCTCTACATTTCTCGATCGCCTCTGTCCTCTTTATCAGCTCTATTGCAACCATGACCTCTTCCATTGTAGGCTTGTTCTTCTCGAAGATCTTCCTTATGGCCTCACCATGAACAAGGTCCTGCATACCATATATGGTAGGCAAGGTTGGTTTTCCTTCGAGAATGTCATTTCCAATTGGTTTTCCAGTCTTATCTTGATCGCCTATGACGTCCAATGTATCATCTATTATCTGGAAAGCGATTCCCAGCCTATTGGCAAAATACCCTAAGGCCTCAATCTGCTCCACCTCTATACCCGATAGGAAAGAACCACATTTAGCAGAACATTCGATGAACTTTGCAGTCTTTCCATTGACTATTCTCATATAATCTGATTCGGACACTTTGCCTTTGTGCTCAAAATCCTGTTGATTGAATTCTCCGGCCCCCATGGATGCTGCTGCATCCACGACATAATCTACGATTTTATGTGATGATGACCCGATCAATTGGAACCCTATAGCAAATAAAAAATCACCTGCTACTATCGATTTACTTAATGAGTACTCCTTATAGAGAGCTTTCCTGCCTCTTCTTAATTCAGCCTCATCGTTGATGTCATCGTGAACAAGCGTGGCATTGTGTATTATCTCCAACGCAGCACCTACTCTTACAGGCTCATTGACATTTTTTCCACCACATGCCAAATAGCTAAGAATGCACATCGCTGGCCTTATCCTCTTACCATGTGTTCTGAGGACATAATCGCACATATCTGTTAACTCCAGATTGTCCGATCTTATGACATTGGTCATTAGGTCCTCTACCTTTGTCAGGTCCTCATGAATACAGGCGTCCCACGCATCAACCATTGAAGTGAGATGGATGGACCATACTTAATATTTATCTCAAAAGGAAAAAAGAAAGAATTGAAAAAATTGTTTTTTTAAGAGGTTTAATTGTACGTACCTGTTCAAATACCAGAGAACAATGCGGATGCGGCATCAGCTGCTGGTCCGAGTATTATCTGTGGGAATACACCCAATACGATGACTGCGACAAGACATATCGAGATCGCTATAAGGAATGCCTTTGGAACCTTGATCCTCTCTGTAGATTCTCCTTTGTCGACATACATGACCTTTACTACCCTTGCATAATAATACAAAGAGATAGCGGAGTTCAAGATGGCGATGAATGCGAGCCATATCCACTGGGATGTTGCGCCGCCATCGCCGTATATCGCTGATGAGAACAGGATGAACTTCGATGTAAATCCTGCCAGAGGGGGGATTCCTGCCAATGAGAAGAGGAACAGCATCATCGCGAATGCGAGGAATGGGGCCCTCTTTGCAAGACCCTTGTAGTCGGATATCTTCTCACCTATTCCAGCACATATCAGGGCACCTACGACGAGGAATGCTCCTCCCTTCATGAACACGTGCGTGAACATGTGGAATATTCCTCCGGTAAGAGCATATTCGCTCATTACTGCCATGACGATCAATATGTATCCCGCCTGTGCAATACTCGAGTATGCCAACATCCTCTTGATGTTGGTCTGAGATATTGCGACGACGTTTCCTACTGTCATCGTTATAGCCGCTATTATCGCGAATAAGTACTGCATCTCCACTGTCGCAAATGTCGCAACACTTGCACCAGCCACGAACATTATCAGGAAGATCTTGAAGAACACTACAAGACCCATCTTTTTCGAACCTGTGGCAAGGAATGTGGTTACAGGTGTTGAGGCTCCCTCATATACATCCGGTGCCCACATGTGGAATGGTACGGCTGCAATCTTGAAGCCGTAACCTGCAATCATCGTTATCATTGCAATTCCGAATGCCCATGTGAATCCCTGTGTGGACAGGGCCTGTGCTATCTCTTCAAGGTTGGTAGTTCCTGTGACTCCATAAAGCATCGATATACCGTAAACAGTCAATGCCGTGGATAAACCACCGATTATGACATATTTTACAGCTGCCTCTGCCGCCCTCGGATCGTTCCTCTTCATGGCTACGAGCACATACGAAGATATGCTTGTCAGCTCCACACCGACGAATATTATTATCAGATCAGTCGCTGTCGCCACGAACATCATACCCGTTGTGGCCGCCATCAAGAGAGATGCGTATGCGCCGTAATGGAGATGGGTGACCTCCACGCTGGAAGCTGAAACGATAGCCACCAATAAAGCGACTATCTGGAACAGCAATATCATCAATCCCGAGAATGCATCATATTCGAATAGACCGAGATATGTTGCCTCATAGCTTCCAAGAAGAAGCACGGAGTTCACAATCATTGATAAAACGATGAATAATATCAAGAATGCACTTACTACATTCCTGTTTTTCATCGTGAAATACAATGCAGGCATCAAGAGAACACCGATGATCAAGATTACCATTGGTGCCATTGGAGTGAATTCCCCAAAGAGGTTAGTTATTATTGATGTATCCATCTCAGATCACTCCTATCAACGAGGATGAGTATTGGGATATTATATTCAATGCGAGATCTGGCCAAAGTCCAAATACCGCTATCATTAGACACATAATTCCCATTGCTATCCCTTCGGTCTTATTGACATCACGTATGTGTTCCATTACCTCATGAGGTAACTTTTTCGTTAATCTTCCGAAAAGACTTCTCTGCATGGCCCACAGATAGTATCCAGCCGTGAGCATTAGAGACAACAGACAGAAGACTATCAGCCATATCATGTTGATCGATTCAGCATATTCGTAGAATCCGAATATCAGTCCGAACTCTCCCCAGAATCCTACGAGACCTGGAAGACCGAGCGAAGCCATGAATCCAAACATCATGAACGCTGAATACACTGGTACCTTTGATGCTAATCCTCCCAGAAGAGGGATCTCCCTTGTCTCGAACAGATCGTGAGCAAGACCGCAGGTCATGAAAAGAACTGCGGTTATCAATCCGTGTGCGAACATCTGGAATATTGCGAATTCTATTCCAATCTCAGATAGACAGGCTATACCCAGCAAGACCATTCCCATGTGACTTATAGATGAGAACGCAACCATCTTCTTGAGATCCTTCTGAGCTATGCATGCATATGCACCGTACAATATTGCAAGGATCGCTATCACAAACATTGCTATCTGCCATGTATGTGCACCATCCGGTAATACTTCCAGACATACCCTTATGATACCATAGGAACCCATCTTAAGCATTACACCTGCCAACAGCACTGATCCTGCCGTGGGTGCTTCTGTGTGTGCATCCGGTAGCCATGTATGGAATGGCACAATTGGCATTTTGACTGCGAATCCGAAGAACAGAAGTCCGAAGACCAATGTCTGGAATGTTGCAGAGAATGCAGCGGAACCAGCCAATACTGCAGCGAATGAGAAGTCAGCTACACCTCCCTGTGCGGCCTGGAATACTATTGCGAATATTCCAATCAACATCACCAATGATGCTACATGCGTATAGATGAAGAACTTGATTGCAGCATAGTGCCTTCTGGGTCCTCCGAACCATGAGATCATGAAGTACATCGGGATCAGGGTCACTTCCCACATGATGTAGAATAGGAAATAATCCGCAGACATGTACACGCCCATTAGACCTACTTCCATTGCCAAAAGCAATGCGAAGAAATAATTGGGCTTATCTGTCTGATGCGATGAGAATATAGATACTGCCAACAGCAACAATGCTGTAAGGAATACCATCAATATGCTCAATCCATCAACGGTCAAGATGTATGACATCTTAACGCCAGCTGTATCTATCCACGTGTATGACTCGGTGTACTGGCCGTAATTACTGGATATCGTCAGATATACTGCGAGAACCAATGTTATTGCACTGAATACTATTGACACCGTCTTTGCATACTTTTGTTTCTCTCCTCCCATGGAAAGTGACAATATGGCACCAATCAATGGGATTACGATCAAGAGAGTCAAGAGATAGGGGATTTCAGGTAAATCGAACATCTTACAACCCTCCCATGTAGAAGAACAATGCAATGATGGCAACGAAAAGCACTACAATGCCTCCCATTATCACCGATGTATAGTTGTTCACATTTCCAGTCTGAGCCTTGCTCATCAATTCTCCACTTCCTACTACTGCATTAGAAAGCCCATTTACGGTACCGTCTACGATGTTTTTATCGACATAATCGACACCGCGAGCTACACCGTATCCGAGCTTCCAGGAGATCTGATCGTACAGATACGGGAACCACCATCTCTTGGTGAGTGCCCTGTAAAGCCAAGACTCTCCGTTTTTGTTGAATCTTCCAGGATCCATAGTCTTCTTATCATACATCGATTTAGCAAGATATATTGCCAAGAAGACCAGAGCTATTGTTACATATGTCCAAACGTTGGTAAAGATGTCTTTGAGATATACGAATCCTTCCGCTTCTCCACCGCCAACACGGAATTGTCCGTGCTCTATCTCCACACAAATCAGGCTGTCGAATCCGAAGAATAGGACATAACCGAATCCGAATGCGAATATTGAGAGTATTATCAATGGTATTGTCATTGATTTTGGCGATTCTCCGTGACAATGAGCCGAGTTATGGCCCTCTGATCCACGGAAAGTCATGTACCACATACGGAACATATAGAACGCCGTCATAAATGCGGTTATTATAGCTAATATCCAAAGTACCAGGAACACCCATCCACCCATTCCATACTCACTTGCATGGAGTGTTTGCTCCAATATTAGGTCCTTTGACCAGAATCCAGCAAAGAATGGGAATCCCGCGATAGATAACGAACCGATCAGCATAGTCAATGAAGTTATCTTCATCTTTTTCTCTAATCCGCCCATTTCACGCATATCTTCTGTTCCTGTAGAATGGATCACCGAACCCGAACATAAGAATAGGAGCGCCTTGAAGAAGGCATGGTTCACCATGTGGAGACATCCTGCTGTGAATCCCAGCGATCCTGCCGCTATTAGCGCAGTATCATTCGTCTCTATGCCTATTGCGATCATGTATCCGCCTGCACCGAGTGCCAGGAACATGTATCCCAACTGAGAGAGTGTGGAATATGCCAAGACCTTCTTGATATTCATGTTATTCAATGCCATGGTTGCGGCAAAGAATGCTGTGAATCCTCCGATCACTGCTACGAATAACATCACACCGGATGCTTCGCAGAACAGAGGGAAACATCTTGCAACGAGGTATACTCCTGCTTTGACCATTGTTGCTGCATGTATAAGGGCAGATACTGTTGTAGGACCTGCCATCGCATCAGGTAACCAATCCAAGAGTGGGAACTGTGCGGACTTACCGATTACTCCTCCGAATATCAACAAGCTTGCCAATATGATCATGTTGTGATCAACGGATGCAAGGTTTGCAGCATCGAATACCACTGTGTAATCAAGGCTCTTGAATGCGAATAGCAAAACAAAGAGACCTGCCATCAGTGAAACGTCACCTAATCTTGTGACCAAGAAGGCTTTCTTTGCTGCAGATGCAGCATTGTCTGCCTTATCGTCGCCTTCTGGATGATTGAAACTCCAGAATCCGATCAACAGATAGGAACACAATCCCATTACTTCCCAGAATATGAACATCTCCAAGAAATTACTTGAGATCGCAAGACCCAACATACCTGTTACGAAGAGTGAGACCTCTGCGAAGTACCTTCTCTTCCTCTTTCCCTCTTCATGCATGTATCCGAGTGAATAGATGAAGATGAGCATCGATATGAATGACGCGAACATCATCATCAAACATGCGAGAGTGTCGATGTAATATCCTATATTGATCTCAAATCCACCGGGGAATGCGAACCAGGTCAATTGTTTCGTGACATAACCTGGATCCGAGTATGCCTCTGATGTGAAAAATTCAATGGATATCAATACAGATAACACACAAGCGACAGCTACACCGAATATTGCTAGGTATCCTCCGCCGTTGTGCTTATCGAACTTGTTACCGAAGAATCCCACTATGAGGAAACAGATGGCCGGTACAAGCGGAACTAACCACGCGTATTCTACGAACATCTTACCACCTCATGGATGTCAAAGCATCAGCCTCTGTGGTCTTAGTCAATTTGTATGCGTTGAGCAGGATTGCTATACCAACTGCAACTTCTGCAGCTGCGATAGATATCGTCATTATGACGAAAACCTGACCCACAGCATCTCCTAGGAATGCAGAGAATGCAATGAAATTGATATTCGCTGCATTCAACATCAGCTCTATGCACATCAGAACTATGATCGTGTTTGACTTGGTCATAACACCATATGCTCCGATTGCGAACAGTATAGCTGCGAAAGCCAAGAAGAACTCTATTGGGATCATTTCTTTTCACCATCTTCTTCTTTAAGACTTTCAGATTCTTCTCTAGCGATACAAATACCACCTATCATGGCACCGAACATTAGGATCGCAAGTATAAGCAATACTGGACCATATGTCTCGAACAGAGTGTAATTGAGAGAGTTGTGGTCAATGTTACCTTGATCGTCAACTACGTCTGTGTATTCTATCTCTTGAGGCTCGTCGTTGTTCATATAGTCATCCCAATTGGTAGCGAATACCGCTGCCACGCAAACGACCATCAGGAGTGCTGCCACCCCTACGCCGACTGCGACCTTCTTATTCATTGTTGTCGCCTCCGGTCTTCATAATATATCTTCTGGTAAGCATAATACTGAATGCGAACAAGATTGTTATCGCTCCTACGTATATGAGTATCTGGATCACACCGATGAATTCTGCCTCCAGGAAGAAGTATGTGAATCCGACACATACGAAAACCAATGCAAGGTAGAACGCACTGTGAACGATCTCTCTGTCTGTAACTACATACACGGCGGCAGCTATCGCAATGCCGGCGAGTACGAGGAATGCGACGAGATCGCCATTGCTCCAGATATAATGAAGGACATCGATCAATCCGTTCCAGATATCTCCAATCGATCCCATTATAGCACCTCTTTTATGTGGAGAGCTGATTTGGGACAGTCATCCACGCAATTCTCACAGCATATACATTTGCTGTCATCGATCTCAGGCCAAAGTATTGGCCTGCCTTTTGCATTTACTCCGTGTTCAACCATCTTAATGGCCGCCACAGGACAAACCTTCTCACACTTCCTGCAACTTATACATTTAGCGGATTCCAACTCTGGCCTATCGATCATGAATGGCTTTACACGTCTCTCGGTATTGCCATTCTTGATGTCAGACATCAAGGTCTGCTCAATCCTGATCTTCATCATCTCATTGGTTCCTTCGTAAGCGAGCCTACGAGGGCCGTAGATCAGATCCTCTCTTGTATATTCTGCCAACTCGAACTCGGGCGTTATCGTCATTGCGTCTATTGGACAGTACTCTGCACAATATCCGCAAAATGCACATCTTCCCATGTTTATCTGAGGCCTTTGAACGATTTTTCCCGCGTCATCTGGAGCGTCTACAAGCTCTATCGCCGTGGTAGGGCACATCCTAACGCACATTCCACAACCTACGCAGGCGTTAAAATCCAATCCTGGACGTCCACGATAGTTGTCTGGCACCCACATCTTCTCGTAAGGGTACAATATACATACCGGCCTGTGCACGATCGTCTTGCCAAGGAACCTGAACATCTTCGCGATGGGCTTCATGACCCAGAGAGTCTTAGCTGGATTCTTTGGATACTCCTTCAAAAATGGCATGTTCTCGACATTGCCTCTATCGGAGGAATACTTGTAATCTCCATTCTCTTTTGTACTGACCATCAGTATATCCCTCCTACTTTGAGAAGCAAGACAATCACGAAGTTAACAACTGACAATGGCATGAAAACCTTCCATCCGATGTTGACTATCTGATCGGTCCTTACCCTTGGTAGTGCCGCCCTTATCATTATCATCAGGAAGAACACGAACCATGTCTTCAACAGGAAGACGACTTCAGGCAGGAAATTGTTCACGCTGTCTGAAACAAACGGTATGTTCCAGCCTCCAAGGAATATAATGGTTATCATCGCACATGATACGTACCCTCTGAAATAATCAGCGAGCATGATGAGTCCCCATTTCATTCCTGCGTACTCTGTCTGCCATCCTTCGACCAATTCTGCTTCTGCTTCTGCAATATCGAACGGCGTACGCTCTGCTTCTGCTGTAGCACAGAACAAGAACGTTATGAAACCTACGATCATCGGTATGATGAACCAGACATCACGCTGCGCATTGACGATGTCCCCTATGTTGAAACTGCCTGCCAACAGACATGCAGATGAGATCATGATCAACATTGGGACTTCGTATGATATCATCAGCTCTGCCGCCCTCATACCACCAACGAGAGAATACTTGTTGTTCTGGGCCCAACCTGATACCAATATGAAGAATGGGGCCAGAGCAAAGAATGCCATGATTATCAGAAGACCCGTATCGTAGTTTACCACGAACCATCTTCCGGACAAGGGGATCATACATGCTATGAGCACGGACACACCGATGACCAGGGAGAGCGTCCACATGTAGGTCATCATATCGACCTTCTTCGGGATCGTGTTCTCCTTCATGAATGTCTTGAGTCCATCAGCGACACACTGAAGGAATCCTTTCATTCCGATCATCGTTCCTCTTCTGTCCATGACCCTTCCGAGGACCTTACGTTCCATCCATAATGACAACAGAGTGCATATGAATACAACGAGGAAGATCACGATCATGAATATTATTAAAGCTCCTCCAACACAGACCCCGTCCGAGACGAGCCATGTTGAAACTGCATTCCCTGGAACCAGGAGATTGATGAGCCATGCTATCAGCCCTCCTATTATCTCCCACAACTTGTAAGATATGTCGAAGGGAAGGTTGTATGTGCTACCGTAAGGGTACCAAGGATTCTGCATCAAATTATTGAAGGTGATCCAATCAAGAATACTGCTGTATGCCATATTATCACCTGTCAGTCTCTCCAAGACACATATCTATCATTGCCATTATCGCAGGAACATCTGCTATCCTGCTTCCAACGACCAATGGTTTAGATGCTGAAACATTCGTAAATATCGGGCTGCGTACCTTCAATCTGTATGGCTTTCCGCTTCCGTCGGCCACAAGGTACATCAAAGACTCTCCACGAGGGTCCTCGAGCCTACACATCGCTGTACATGCTGGTACATTAGTAGGTACCTTGAGTCTGTATGGTGCATTCTTTCCAATTGCCCTGATCTTCTGCATTGCCTGCCTTATGATCCTGCATGATTGGAAAAGCTCCTCTACCCTCACCATGTATCTGGAATATGAATCTCCATCATTCATGACAGGGACCTCGAAATCAATTTTATCGTAGGCTTCGTAAGGGTCATCACGGCGGATATCGAAATCCACGCCGTTTCCTCTCATAGCTGGACCTGTTATTCCAAGGTTTATGCACTGCTCACGAGTAAGGATTCCTGTACCTTTCATTCTTGATACGAATATTGATGAATCATCTATCAGTGTGATGATATCCCATAAGGACTTCTCAAAATGCTCTGTGCATCTATCGACATCCCTGTCGAATAACTCTGTGATATCATTTCTGACTCCACCTATACGCGGATAGTTGGTGGTCATCCTTGCTCCACAAAGCCTTACGAATAGGTCCATCCAATATTCTCTCTCCCTCATACACCAAAGGAAAACTGTGAAGTTACCCAGATCGGTACCGACAGCTGCCAACCACATCAGATGGGAGCTGATACGGCATATCTCATCGGATACTACTCTGATGTATTTTGCCTTCTCAGGTATTTCGATATCAAGGGCCTTCTCGACCGTCATACAGTATAGATGAGAGTAAGTCATGGATGCCGCATAACAAAGACGGTCTGCCATTGGCACTATCTTTGCATATGATCTGTTCTCGCACTCTTTTTCCCATCCTCTGTGCAGATATCCCACTATTGGCTCTGCATCTGTGACGATCTCTCCATCGAGTTCGACTTTGAGTGTCCACAATCCGTGAGAGAACGGGTGCTGAGGTCCCATGATGACCCACATCTTATCCGTAGTGAGCTCATCGGTCTCTGCTCTTATATCCATAAGATTTCTTTCCATCACTCCTGCCCCCTCATTTTATAAGACTTCCTGAACGGATAGAATTCGTATGTATCGGGTGTTAGAAGTCTCTGTAACTTCGGATGTCCGTCGAATACAATTCCGAATAATTCCCATGTCTCCCTCTCGTGCCAATTTCCACCGACCCAGATGTCGGATATTGATGCAATGTGGGGATCTTCGTTAGGAACATCTACTGTCAATTCAATAACGCATCCGTTGAAATAATTGTTGATATGGTAGACAACGCGGAAGTTGGTGACCATGTCGACGCCTATTACTGTTGAGATGTGCTCGAATGTCAGATGATCATGAATGTATTCACAGACCTTGTGAATACACTCCCTCTTAACGACAGCATAGACCCTTCTGGTCTCTGTCTTGGTTATCTTAACACTGTCACCGAACTTCTCGGTAAGCAGGGTCTTTATCTCCTCTTCTGAAGGTTTCTGATAAATAGCATTTGTATCCATTTCCTCAGTCCTCCAAGAATACGCCTCTTACAAAATAATCATCGATCTTCTTCTGTAAAAGCATGAATCCGTCAATCATCGCATCAGGTCTTGCTGGACATCCTGGGATGTATACATCGACAGGGACGATCTGATCCAGACCCTGAACTGTGTTGTATGAATCGTACCAGGGTCCTCCCGATATGGCACACTCGCCCATGGCGACAACCCATTTTGGATTGGGGATCTGTTCATAAAGGCGCCTGAGCTCTGGACGGATCTTCTTTGAGATCCAGCCATTTACTAAAAGGATATCTGTCTGCCTTGGGGAAGATCTGTATATCATTCCATACCTTTCTGCATCAAAACGTGGTGCAGATGCCGCTGCCATCTCTAGAGCACAGCAAGCGAGTCCCCAGTGAAGAGGGTGCATGGAATTTTTCATAGCCCAGGACCAGACAGGTCCGGTCAATTTATCGACGGTCTTTTTCGTACCAGCAGAGAGCAGGTCATTAATCATGGCCGAAGACCATGTCATGAACTCCTCCTTACTCATTGCGACGGCGTGGGGGTAGAGACTCATATCCATACGTGTTCCTCCTTTTTGAGCGCGTATGTCACACCCAATATCAAAATCGCGAAGAAGATGAGCATCCACATGGTGGCCATTGTAGAAAGGCCTCCGAAAGCAACAGCCCAGATCATAAGGAAAGTCGCGACCAGATCAAAAACCACAAAAATAATTGCAAAAGAATAGTACTGGAATTTGAACTGAACGTGAGCCTCTCCGATAGGCTCCGAACCGCACTCATATGTTGTCTCCATCCACGCGGTTGGTTTAGTGGGTCTGATAAACCTCGATACTAACCACGACAAAGGTGCGAAACCGAGAGCAATTATGCTCACGACGACCAATGGTAGATAGGTCATAATTAGTGACATTGGTGGTCCTGCATGGCTTGTTAATATATAACGTTTCACGCACGCAATTTTATTTATATTATAGGGGCGAGAAATCTATTTTATGCTTGAAAACGCAATATATCTGGCAGATACAATGACGATCAAAATAGGATTCATAGGCGCAGGCAGGATGGCGGGTGCGATGATCAGTGGACTCATAGAGAAAAATGTCTACAAAAAAGATGAAATCATCGCATGCGCTCACACCGAAGAGACGCGCAATAAGGTCTCAGAAAAATACGGGATATCCGTATATGAAAATGCTGCAGAGGTTGCAAAAAGAGCGACCGTTCTAATACTTGCCATAAAACCAAAACAGATTCCTGCGCTTTTCGAAGAGGAACATCTTAAACTTGGATCGAATCATCTACTTATCAGTATAGCTGCAGGAGTAAAAATAAGCACCATAAATCAATATGTGCCAGATTGTAAAATTATTAGAGTGATGCCTAACCACTGTTGCATGGTATTGGAAGGCGCATCCGCATATGTGAGGGGGACAAACGCAACAGATGAGGATATGAAGACAGTAAATGTGATATTGTCCGCACTTGGATTGGCCGTTGAGGTCCGGGAATGCGATTTAGATGCCGTTACGGGCGTCAGTGGAAGTTCACCTGCTTTCATGTATATGATGGTCAGGGCAATTTCTGATGCTGGCGTACTTTCAGGATTGCCAAGAAAGTCTGCCACTGAACTAGCTGCCCAATCCATGATAGGGGCTGGAAAGATGATACTCGAAAGCGGTATGACACCAGAACAGCTGATCGATGGTGTTTGCTCGCCAGGAGGTACGACTATCGAAGGCGTAAAGGTGCTGAACGACCTTGATTTTGAATCGATCGTTCTAGATGCTGTGAGCGCAGCGATAAGAAGGTCCGTTGAAATGGGAAAAACCAAATGAGAGGGGCATCCCCTCTCCTATATTATATAGAAAGGTAGTAAGAAGGATATTCAATTTCTCTTTCTTCTTATAAGGCCTGAAACCACACGGAACCCGTTGGTGTATATCGATCCCGTATCCCAATCCAGATCGTTTTTATTACATATCGTTGAATTGACAAGCCCGATGCTTCTATCTTTGGTCTCCCAAAGCTTCTGCTCACGCTCTTCCTTGTCGTTTATTTTCATTATGATATCGATATCATGCATTAATGCGCGAGCTGTCTCGGTCCGTTCTTTCCTTGAATCCAATATCTCTTTGGAAATGCGTCCGCTTTCGAATTCCATTGTTGCGAGAACATTCGCAGCATCATATGAGACCTCCGCTATGTCGTCGCGATTCATCCATTTGGTCTCATAAGAAAGAACATACTTCCAAGAAGGATTGTCCAATCTCTGCCTGTGCTCCTCCAGCGTCTTAGCATACAATTTGTATCCCCATCTCTCAGGATCCTCGAACACTCTGCTGCCTGGGTCCACGAATGGGGCGAATGGCGCATTGTAGATGAACAATCCATCTTCCTTGTTTACAAGGGACCATAGTTTCTTTGAGGCTTTGGCACTGTTTATTGCACTTTCTATTGTCTGAAAAGGTAGACCGTTCATATAGAACATGTCCATCCTATTGCATCCGTTTTTGAATGCGGCCTCGACCGTCCTTTCGATGTTCTCATTGGTGTATCCTTTCCCCAATGCCATCCTGACTTCTTCATCGTAGGAATCTGGAGAGAACTCGATGCTCCAGCCACCTTCGAATGCCCGGTCCACGCTTTTGAAATAATCTGCATTTGCACCATTGAAGAGCTCGATGACGACATGATTCTCTATCCTTCTGTCCTTCACCTCTTTCAAAAATCTCTCTGCATACCCCATGCTATGTTGTCTGAGGTCGCCTACGATGAAAACAGGTGATTTTAGATAGCGTTGTATGTTTTCAAGATCCTCCGCTAATCTCTCTGGACTCCTATATGCAGGCGCCTTCCTGCATACGACCTTATCGTTTGCGAAATGCGATCCGCCGCATTCTGCACAATTGATCGAACATCCCCTTACAGTGAAGACTGAAGTGAGCGGTTTCTTATCCCAACCATACCAGGGGAGTGCTCCCTTTATGTCCATCGTCCTCATGACGCATTTTATCATGTCGCCATAATCGAATATGACCTCATCCAAAGAATCCAAAGAATATGTTATCCCGTTATTGTGTATGCGGCCTTCTTTATCCTTCCATACTAGATTCGGTATATCTGAAAGATCCTCGGTACCTTTGCTCAATGCTTCCATCATCATTACAGTGGGAACCTCTGTCGTGTCTCCGCGCATGATGAGATCCACTTCTGGCCTTTGAATCAATTCCTCCCAGAAATATGATGAGGTGAAACCTCCGAATTCTATCTTCGAATCAGGATGGTACTTTTTGACTATCTTGGCGAGTTCTATCGCTCCATGAGCATGAGGCATCCAATGCAGGTCTATCGCGAATACATCGGCATGCAATGATTTTATCCTCTTCTCGACATCGAAAGTATCACTTTTCAACATCTGTACTGCGATATTAACTATTCTTGTCCTGAACCCTGCAGCCTCAAGATGAGAGGATATGGTCATGAATCCGATAGGATAGCATTCGAACACTGGTGATGATGGTATCACATCACTGACTGGACCATAAAATATCGGCTTCTTCCTGAAATCATACACACTTGGTGCGTGAAGGAATATGATGTCCGATGACATTTCATACCCCGTAACGTCTTACACGCTGCTGATAAGACCTTACCGCCCTCAAAAGATCTATGTACCTGAATCCTGGCCAATAGACATCGGTAAAGTATAGCTCCGAATATGCTATCTGCCATAACAAGAAATTCGAGATCCTGACCTCCCCGGATGTGCGAAGTATTAGATCCGGATCGGGGAGATCCGACGTATAAAGGTGTCTTGAGAAGGCCTCTTCGGATATGTCCTCCAATTCCATCTCTCCATCGCGAACCTTGCGTGCTATGTCCTTAACAGCACAAATTATCTCTTGTCTGCTTCCATAAGCCATAGCGATGGTGAAATTGAAATTGCTGTACGAGCTCGTCTTTTTCTCTGCGTAATCGATAGCCTCCTTCAGATTGTCAGAAATTAAATTCCTTTCACCCATAACTCTGACCCTCATGCCTTCCTCGTGTGTCTTTGGAAGATCGGCGATCTTGTACAAAGATGCCTCGAATAGGTCCATCAGATACTCGATCTCTGTTGAACCTCTTGAAAAATTCTCTGTTGAGAATGCGAACACGGTCACATATTTTATCCCTAGGCCAAGACACCAGTCCAAGAGCTCCTCCAATTTCAACTCGCCTAGGCCGTGACCTATGTTGACTTCTTCCTTGAGCACCTCTTCTGCATATCTGCGATTACCATCCATGATTATCGCAAGATGCTTCGGTATCGCACCACCCTCTCTGACCTCCTTCAATAATTGCTTTTCATATTGTGAATAAGCAGTTTTTGTTATTATTGTAGGTACGGTCATTAAATCACTTGAAATCCTCTGGAATTCCTGCAGCCTTATCTCCGAAATCAAAACAACCTATTGCGGCTACAGCCCCGATGACTCCCTTCATACCAGTTATGGATATTATCTGAACGCCATTCTCTTCTGCCACCTTTATGGCATCCTCTTTTGTGAAAATGATGCTCTTTGCTTCCCATCCGAACTTGCTAAGTTGATCTGGAATCTTAAGACCTTTATAAACGGTCATTACTGCACCTTCTGAATATGAGTTTATCTTTATGAACTCCCTGCAGTATTCGATGAGATCCGGTATGTCCTTTTCCTTCACTGCGAATGATATTGCGGTGGAACAGCAATTCGTGGTCTTATTCGGCACCTTTGGATTCAATTGTATGATCCTATGATCGATGAACCTTCCGATAGGACATGATGTCCCTAGCTTCAATCCTACGACCCATGATGCCCCCTTCTCCTTCGTATCAGTATCATCGATACCGATGACCACCCTTACCATCTTAGGAGTTATTATGTCGACATGTGCTTTGTGCGCCCCGCCGATCTTAAAATCATCTGGATATTCTGCCCTTATGACATCACTGCATTGGGGTATGCATGCACCTATGCCGATCGATGCTCCCGCGATGCCGTACCATGTTGTACGCACCTCGTCTCCTTCTACTTTCAGCGCAGAAAGCCCCTGACCTCCGACTTCGGAAGATACTGGACCAAATCTTAGTTCCCTCTCGCCTATTATTGTGTCCATGATGAGGGTGTAGCCTTCCATGCGGATATCCAGTATCACGCCGCCTGTACGTCTTCTGTTGACAACGTCCCATTCACCAGGGCCACGCGATATGCACTTTTCCACTACCTGTGCTATACCGTTGTCTTCATCGACCATCGTAAGGAATCCTTGACAGAACAGTTGCCCGTATTTGGCTTTGACCTCATCGGGCCTCAGAATCTGCACCATCTCAATCCTCGCTCTCATCATCCTCTTCGTAATCGTCTTCTTCTTCGATGTCTTCTTCTTCGACAATTGTGAGGAACTCTGGTGGCACGCTGTCACATAGGAAAACTGTCTTTGCCGCCCTTCCGATCCTAATGCCTGCGTCTTCACAGCTGACAACATCGATCTCGAGGATTATCGGATCCTCAGTACGGATGGTACCCACCCTGACAGCGTCCCAGTATGTCTTTGACAAGTGGACCATTGCCCTGTCCGATGGAAGTATGCCTGTTTCCATTATTATCTCGCATTCCTCATCGGTGGTCGGATAGTACAAGGCATATGGAATGTTATCAGTGGGAAGATTGAGATTTAGTTTTATTGTATGCCCGTAAGTTGCCCTTACATCGGCACCAGATATCTGATATCTGCCCTTGGGATCTGTTTCCACCATTGCCTCTATGTGATAGGGCCTTAACCATTTCATACGAGGATTCCTTTCTTTGACAGACGCAACAATATCCCTTACATCGACAAATCCTTGATTATCCATTTCAAGTTCGTACTTTCCATGCCTGAGTATTCCAGCCATGGTCCTTCCTAACTTTTCTACCTCGTAATCACTCATTATGAATTTGCCCTCTTCTCCACAGATCGGGCAATATTCATCCCGGAAATATCCATGATTCTCACAATCTCTTATCATCATATCACCTGGAAGAAACGGCGTTCTCAGCCGCTTTAACTGCATTCGCCATCAACATACATATTGTCATCGGTCCGACCCCCTTAGGTACAGGGGTTATTGCAGATGCGATCTCTTTGACGTTCTCAAAATCCACATCCCCCACTTGTCTTGAACCGTCCTTCGCTGATGGGTCGGGGATCTTGTTCGTACCAACATCGATTACAACAGCACCTTCCTTTACCATGTCCTTCGTTATGAACATCGGCTTGCCTATTGCAACGATCAATATGTCGGCCTGCCTTGTTATTGACCCTATGTCCTTTGTCTTTGAGTGCACCAATGTAACTGTTGAATCGGCACCCTTTCCTTTTTGCAACATAAGTGCTGCCATTGGCTTTCCAACGATGTTGCTCCTTCCTACGACCACAACATGTTTTCCAGACGTTTCTATCTGTGATCTGATTAGCATCTGTTGAACTCCTGCAGGAGTAGCAGGCAAGAAATCTGGATTGCCTATCAGCATTTTTCCCACATTTACGGGGTGAAAGCAATCAGCATCCTTTTTCGGATCTATTGCATTTATAATTACATCCTCATTGATATGCTTTGGAAGTGGCAATTGTACGAGGAAACCATGTATGGAGTGATCATGATTCAATTCGTGAATTTTATTCAATAACTCTGCCTCGGTCGTACTCTCAGGCAGCCTGATGGTGACAGAATGCATTCCCAGCTCTTCACATTTTTTACCTTTCATCCTGACATATGTCTGGGATGCTGGATCTTCGCCCACCAATACGACTGCGAGACCAGGGGTTATTCCCTTGGCCTTCAATGCACCGATTCTCACACTGAGCTCTGAATAAATACTCTCGGAAACTTCCTTGCCTAATATCAAACGAGCGGTCAAAACCACACCGAACTTTGAAGGCCCTTTTATTATATTAGTCTAGCGTGCGACAGAACCTCTCTGCTGCCTTTGGTATAGTCATTGGTGCAAACCCCGCATCCATTAGACCTACCAATACCTCCCTTATCTTGTTCAGATTGTTCAGGGCTGCTGTCTCGTCCATCAGACCGCTCTTTCGAGATTCGCAAATGTGCCATGTGTGGGTAGCTATCGTATAGATCCCTTCCTTTACATGTTCTGAAAGAGAGATATAATCCTTCGGAGATCTTTTTCCCTCATGCATCGGCCAAAGATACCCTGACATCTTATTACCTGTAGAATCCTCATCCTCTGGCACTGATAGCTCTATTATCCCGTTCTCCCATTTTGAAGGATGCGAGCTGACTTGTATCGGCGCATACATGGATGAATCGTAAAGCACTCCCGCTGATGGCAACATATCGATTATGAGGTCATCTATTTTCATATATGGTGCCCTGAAGCATCTTGGCATCTTGCCTGTTACATCTGTTACGATATCAGATGACCTCTGAAGTATTGCGGCTATCATCTCCGCATTCAAGGTTACATCGTTGCAACCTGTAAGGTCCTCATGATCCAGGCCATGCATTCCGACCTCGTGTCCACTGAGATACTGAGCGCACTCTATGTTCTCAAGCGTCCTGCCTTCGGCAAAATATGTGGCCTTGACCCCCAATTCATCCAGAAGGCCTGAGAGAAGCACTAGGCCCCTACTGGTGGAATCGAATCTTGGCGACGTCCCTCTGCCTCTGTCGACCGATCCTGCCGCCAACTGGCCATCTATGCAGATGTTGACATCCCTGTCGAGGTCTACTGTGAAGCAAAATGCCTTTTTCATCATCTTACCCTTGTAGCAGTGACTCTTTTTAATAGCATTCCCTCTATCTCGAAGGGCTTGTACTTTACAGCAAGGTCTTTTGCACGACTTAATTTTGCCTCATTGTCTGCATATATCTGGAATAGGAGATCTCCTACCTCCACCCTCTGACCTTTCTTCCTATGAAGGATGATGCCTGCACCTTTATCCGAAGGAGCGCCTGCTGCTTTTGCGACCGATGCAATATCTTTATTGCTTATATTATGAACATACCCAGAAGAAGTGGATACTATATCGAATACATACTTTCCTGGAACCAGGTCCTCCGACTTCAAAGTGGGACTTCCACCTTGTGCGGATACTATCTCCCTGAATTTCTTCAATGCCTCGCCTGAATCCAATATCTCTCTGGCCTTGGCAGAACCATTGTTGTAACCTCCCATCTCCAAGATTATGCCTGCAAGGTCGCACGATTTCTCGATCACACTTGACGGGTGTTTGGCTCCCTCCAATATGCTTATGCATTCCTTTGCCTCCAATATGGGGCCTATCGCATTTCCTACAGGCTGATCGGCATATGTTATCGCACATTCGATGTGCATACCCAATGCCTCGCCTAGATCCATGAAATCCCTGGCGTATGTACGGGCCACCTCTATGGTAGGTACCTTTGTGCCAGCTCCAGTTGGTATATCGACCAACAGATGTGTAGCACCGATAGCGACCTTTTTACTAAGGATCGATGCCAACATCTGAGCCCTTGGATTTATTCCAAGCGGATGCTCCACCTTTATCACTATATCATCGACAGGGGCGATGTTCTGTGAACCTCCCCATGCCAATACTCCTCCTGTGGTCTCTGCTATCCTCTTCAACTCGGATGCATCCAATTCTACATTGCAGAAAGTCCCTACGAAATCAGATGTTCCACAAGCACTACTTATCGCACGGGATGATGTCTTTGGTATCATCATGCCCGCTGACGCCACAATTGAGACCACTATCGGCGTGACCTTGTTTCCTGGAACTCCCCCCATGCTATGAAAATCATAGACCGGGGTCCTATCGAACTGTATCCTATCTCCAGTATCGACCATCGATTGAGTGAATGCTGCTATCTCCTCGATGTCCATACCATTGATGTACAATGCTGTCAACCAAGCAGAGATCTCTATCCTGGATAGTTTACTATCTGCAATATCTTGAACTATGCTCCTTATCTCTTCGGGTGAAAGCTTTTCATTATCCATCTTTTTACGTATGCCTCTTACTGACTCAGGACTTACAGAATAATAGACATCAACAATATCTCCATCATTTATTCCTAATTTTTTCATCATCTCATCGATAATGAATATTTCACCAGAATTCAGATATGCATCGGATATTGATACCACTGCTGTTGCATTCTCTTTTTTGAATTCTAAACGTACGCGGTCGTTCTCCTTTACACCGAGTATGCCCGCATCCGAGCTACCCAATATCACCATCAGCTCAGGTGCATCCAAGTCCATCAATCTAGCTTTTAATTTCATTTCATTCCCCACGTATCAAGAGCGACCCTTAATTCCTCGTGACTTTTTGCATATTCACGAGGATCTATTCCCAAACAAGCGGCATCTACTGCCTGGCACATTGCCATTGCACCCTTCTTGACTCCACCTGGATGCCCTGCTACACCGCCACCTGCCTGTATCTGAATGTTCTTACCTGCAACGTCAATTAATTTGCCTACGGCTCCGGGATATACTCCTCCGGAAGATACGGGCATCATCGTCTTATAATATCTGGAACTGTCGAGGCATGCCCTTAGGCTCTCATAATCTCCCTTGCAGTCGCCTGTCATCTTTCCTACCCCAAGGGTTCCTATATGCAATGCATCTCCTCCGCACATGCGCACCAACTTGGTTATTGCGAGCATGGATACGCCATGCAATGGGTCCTTCGTCATAGCACCGTGCATTGTCCTGTGAACATGAATGGGGACCTTTATCGACTTGTCCTCGGCAAGGGCCTGGACAGCACCGAATCCACAAGTTATGACGTCCACCATTATCTGTTTGGCACCCCATGCTTGGACCTTCTCTGCCAATTCAACGATCTTGTCACCATTGGTACTTACATTCATAGCATGTACCATGTAATGTCCTTCTTCTTTCAACCTATCCAGTGACTCTGCGATCGCTATGGTACGATCCTCGATCGGACAGAACCTCTGATCGACCAAGGTCTCATCATCCTTGCTGTTCGTAAGTCCTCCGCTGCCTGCATCGTACACGTATTTCGCAGTATCCTTTGGGTTCAACCCTATCTTGGGTTTCACTATCGTACCGACCAGTGGCTTCTCCGAACGATGGAGTATCTCCCTCAATCCCTCGGACCCGAATTTTGGACCCCCGTACATCTCCATTATGCCTTTCGGGAAATCCACATCTTCCAATCTGACGCCTTTCAATGCATCAAGACCGAATAGATTTCCGGCTATTACGCTCAATATCTGAGGTATCCCTCCATTCTCTATGCTAAAGTCTTCTTCAGGATATGCGATGGCCACCATATCTCCCTTTATATCGACTACCCTCGCACCATAGTTCTCGAATATGTCCTGGCTCAAGGTAGATATTCCTGTCCATGTACCGGTCGATTGCTCTGCAGCGATGGCTTCTGAAGCCCTCTCCATTGAAAGTTCCGTGGTGACACGATATTTACATACCACGTATCTGTCAGGATCGACAGATTCTCCAAGATGCATGTATGAATATGTTTTCATTTCAATCCCTCATTTTAATAGAATTATCTCCAAATTTTCTTACCATTATATCATACACAGAACCTGGACACACTATCCCAATCTCTGTGATTATGGCCTCGATATACTTTGCAGGAGTCGAATCGAACACCGGATTGAATATCCCTACCGAATCGGATATCTCTCCTGGTTTTACTATCTCCTCGAATCCCCTCTCTTCAATAGTAACATTATCGCCAAGAATGGTCAGGGGTGAGAACTTGTAGGTCTCGCTGCATACGTAAAATGGCACGCGGGCCTCATCAGCACAGAGTGCTAGTTGAGAGGTCCCTATCTTATTTATCAGCGTACCTGTGGACGTGATAGTATCAGCGCCAACAAATACCTTGTCGACTTTCTTCATTACAGTACGGACCGCACTGTCTATTATCAAATTTACATCGATGCCTGCATTGGCAAGTTCATTGACTGTCAGTATGCCTTGTCTCCAAGGGCGCGATTCCGTTGCATAAACTTTGAAGGTCTTTCCTTGTCTGTGCGCCTCTTTCATTACTTCCAATGCAGCACTACTGTTGCAATGGGTCATTATAACGTCGCCATCCTGTATCCTCTTAGATCCTATTTTTCCAATAGAATCCACTGCGTTTGATGACGTTTCAATAAATATTTTCGCATTAATGGACACGGATCTTT
This sequence comes from uncultured Candidatus Methanogranum sp., assembly GCA_963676045.1. Classification (GTDB taxonomy): domain Archaea; phylum Thermoplasmatota; class Thermoplasmata; order Methanomassiliicoccales; family Methanomethylophilaceae; genus Methanogranum. The sequence continues at coordinate 1,361,362 of OY780938.1, read as the reverse complement.
TAGCTTCATCCAGATTCTTCATCTTCTGTATATCTTTGATACAGGAATTCACCGCATTCCATAATGAGACAGCAGTGGGCCTTGAATCCAATATCGTCTTTGAAGCCGAATCCAAATCCCTCACAAAAGATTCCAAAGAATCGCCCTGATATTCTTCTGCAAAAATCATTAAAGCGGAAGCTCCGGCACGTGCTATCCTCCCTGCACCACGAATCTTCATCTCCCGTATTGCAGATGCTGTTTCAATGATTATGTCTGACACGAATCCAGAATGTCATTGCACAGATTAAATAATGTTCATGCATCGTTCAGTAATTATTTATCGAAAAATCGTATACGGGCATATATGGTAGGCAAGAAGCGTCTCAGAATGAGAGGTGTGAAGCAAACACCAAAGAGACTCGAGGATGAGATCATAAGCCGTTCCAAAAAAATAGCTGATAACCCAAGCATCCTCAGGCCTATGTGCGCAGGTAATTGTAGAAAATGTGTATTTGATAAAACATTTAAGGAAATAGATTCCATTTCAAAATACAAACAAGATGAAGCTGCACTTTTGAAACTTGCGGCCAGAGGCAGCGACGATATTGCCAAAGCATACGCAGGAACAATATCCTTGTCTGCGGCCGGAAAGATACCTCTTCTGGCGACTGCAACTCTTGCCGGAGAAAAAGTGCCGTTTGCAGTCAGAGGTGCTGTCGGGAATGATAAGCTGATCGGCTGTCAGTATTACAACGACCCAAAAATAAGACTTCTCCTTTATAATCAATTCATAAAAAAGAATAAGTTACATTTATATTCTTTCGAGGATGGATTGGTCTGCTCGGATACCCCGAACATGCCTGTAGATTATCTCTATGAGACATTCTGGGAAACGCCATATGAGTTCAAAGATGATGGCCTCGAATGCGGACATGACAGTTCGCTTATACTTATGATACGCATCAAATCCCTCAACGAATCGATAAGGATATGCGAAGATTGCGCCAAGGAGATATCCACGATACAATTCCTCATATCAAGATTGTGCGCCATTGATCCATTGGATGATATAGAGGTCAAAATACTACATAAGTATCATACGCAAGATGAAAGCGGAGAAATGAAGATCGAAGGCGAGGTCCTTGACAGATATATCCGCGGTGAATTGAACGATAAAACCCTAATAATAAATACAAAGAAAGATAAACTGTGTAATTTGAAAAGCTGCGGCATATCTACATATATAATAGGCACTAAAAATTACGGTTCCAATCTCGATAATTTTATTTCTGCATTGATAGGGACGGAAAACGAGAAAAAGACTCTTAAGAAATTCCTGGAGAACAATCCGCGTTCACTCATACTAAAGAATGGAAAGGCCTCTGAAGCATTCGCATATCTTTGGGATACTGATTGGAATGAGATCATCAAAGCACATACTTCAGAAAGGATCGCGTCCCGTTACAAAGAACGCCCCAAATCATCACATGAACTCGTGCTTGATGAAGCATATCAGAAACATATATCAGAAGATGTCGTTGCAAGTCTTCCTCAATTTGTAAGGCCGAAACCAATGACAAGATTAGCAGATACGCTAGCTAAAGCTGCAAAAGTTGAGGGCTTGGATTTCGTTCTAAAAGTCATTGGTACAGAGACATTGAAAAATTCAAAAGAACGGTGCTTAGCTGTCGCTTTTGTGTTCGCTTGCGATAAGACGGCGAAATCGCCCATCAATCTGAATCCGGATGAACTGCAGTTCGTGCAATTTTTGATACCTTTCGTGAGAGCGGTCATTGAAACAAACGGTGAAAAATATAGAGATTCTATGAATACTCTGCTCACTGCGTGCAGTTCTGGAGAATCGGTTTGAATATACGAACATCCGCAACATAATGAGAAACTGCCGGGGCAAATGATTTTACCTCGTGCAAATTCTCTATTTCATATCCATTACTGCCGCATTCCCTATCAAAGATCTCTTTGATCCTCTTTTGATGGTCATTTACATAAAATGTATCATGATAATGTATCACGCCATTGTCTTTGATCATCGACAACGCCTTAGGAAGAAAATCCGAAGTTCTTTGAACGTATCCCATCAGTATCCGGTCCGCGAAATCCTTACCCTGGAGATTCCGATTGTCAGATAATATCGGGATAACTTTATCATCAACAGCATTAAGAAGTATATTCCTCAAAAGAAATTGATACGAATCCGGATTCTTCTCGCATGCGAATACCCTTCTAGCCCCAGAATATTTGGCGATGGGCAACGTGAAATAACCAATGCCTGCGAACATATCCAATATTGTTTCACCGGTGCAATCCAGTTCTCTCATCCTATGTCTCTCATCCGTATTACCTGATGCGAACATGACCTTGCTAACATCGAAGTTATAGTATATCCCATTCTCCAATCTTGTAGATTCGGTTTTGGTTCCGTGGATCACATCCATGCTGGGCCTTCTAAATTCTCCGGACACGCCACGCATATCTGCACATATGGTGTCGATATCAAGGACACTAGCATAAACATCCCCTATCCGCCCTTTATAAGGTTCACATATCGGGTCCAATTTCAAAATTACAATATCGCCGACATACTCCCACTTGGTTGGCATGGATCGTATTACTTCCTCTGGGAGATCTCCGAGCATCTCTACGATCCTTTCCTGCGGAGGTCTCCTTTCCATTGTGTATGCTGATACTTCCACCAATTCATAGCCCATATCATGAACTATTGTCTCAAATTCAATCAATATCGGAATCAAGCGGAATCCGTCGATCTTACATATCTTTGCAGAACGATCCACAAATCCCAAACCGATAAGTTGTGGTATTATCTCCGAGGCCTCGGAAGCAGGAACCTTCGCTGATTTTACGATCCTCATTCCTTTGACCTCGAAGACAACGATCACTTTTTGATTTTGCTGTAGTCCTCAATGAATTTCTGAATGCCCTCGTCGGTCTTTGGATGGGAAACCATCATCTTAAGGACATTGTAGGGAATTGTGGCGATATCGCATCCCATTGAAGCGACCTCTAGAACGTGTGTCGGCCCTCTTATCGATGCCGCGATCACCTCTGTGTCGAAGTCATAATTTGCAAATATCTGCATTATCTCTCCGACAAGATCCGATCCGTGCATGCCGATATCATCAAGACGCCCTACGAAGGGAGATACGTATCTTGCTCCAGCTTTTGCAGCCAAAAGTGCTTGCTGTGAAGAGAATATCAGTGTTACATTGACATCTATCCCTTCCGAAGACAATACTTTTGTTGCCTTCAAGGCCTCGATACACATTGGCAACTTGACATTGATATTGGGGTGTATGGCTGCCAGCTGACGACCTTCTTTGATCATTCCCTCTGCATCCAATGACATCGCTTCAGCAGATATCGGACCGTCGACGATCTTTGCGATCTCCTTTACGCGCGTGGGTGTGTCCACTCCTTCTTTCGCAATCAAACTTGGATTAGTTGTGACACCATCCAATATTCCCCAACTGTTTATCTCTTTGATCATATCAAGATTGGCTGTATCTATGAATATCTTCATTGCAATGCCTCTTTTTTATTTTGAATCATGATTCTTGCCGCATTGGCTATATCTTCTGCGGTCAGTCCATACTTTGTAAAAAGTTCATCTGGGGTACCTGATTCTCCGAAAGTATCATTAGTACCTATCCTTCTAAGTGGCAAAGGCATTTCTTCAGATAGTAATTCGGCGACTGCGGACCCTAATCCACCGATTATACTGTGCTCCTCTGCCGTGACAACGCATCTTGTCTTACTGACAGACCTCAACACAGCATCTTTGTCAAGTGGCTTTATTGTGGACATGTTGATAACTTCTGCATCTATATTTTCATTGGAAAGTATATTTGCAGCCTCTATGCAATTCGAAACCATTTGACCAGTACCGATCAATGTTACATCTTTGCCTTCTTTCATAAGCTTGGCTTTACCGATCTCGAATTCTTCGCCCTCTGCTGTCACACATGGGAATTCAGCACGACCTAGTCTCATATACACTGGGCCGTTGAAATTAGCAATGGCTATCGTTGCCTGATATGCTTCAAATGCATCTGCCGGAGATATTACAGTCATGTTTGGCAATGCACGCATTATTGCCATATCCTCCAAAGCCTGATGAGATGCCCCGTCCTCGCCAACACTTATGCCGCTATGCGTAGCTACGATCTTCACGTTCAATTTTGGATAGGCCACTGCCAACCTTATCTGCTCCCAACATCTTCCTGTTGCAAATACCGCAAACGTCGAGGCAAATACAACCTTGCCTGAAGCTGCAAGACCAGAAGAGATTCCGATCATGTTCTGTTCTGCGATACCGCACTCTATGAATCTGTCTTGAGCTACTTTCTTGAAGTCTGATGTCTTTGTAGACCCTGCAAGGTCTGCGTCGATTACAAAGACCTTTGGATTTTTTTCTGCGAGCTCAACTAATGCCTTACCGTAGTAATTACGTTGTGCAATCTTCTTTCCATTCAATGGATCACATCCTTCAATTCCTTTATTGCACATTCGTACTCATCGCAATTACACGCTTTACCGTGGAACTCTGCATTGTTCTCCATAAAGGAAACACCCTTTCCCTTTACAGTGTTCATTATTATTACAACAGGATTCTTCTTGGATGCCTTCGCCTTGTTGCATGCATCGATTATCTGGCGGATGTTGTGTCCATCTATTATTATGACATTCCATCCAAACGCCCTCCATTTTTCAGGCAATGGGTCCAGAGCCATCGTGTTCTCTGTATTCCCTGTTATTTGCAAACGATTACGATCCACTACGGCAATAAGATTGTTCAGGTCGTAATGATGGGCGAACATTGCTGCTTCCCAATTCTGTCCACTTTGAAGCTCCCCATCACCAAGAAGGCAAAATACCTTGTAATCATTGCCATCTTTCTTTCCCGCGAGTGCCATCCCACAAGACATGCTCAAGCCCTGCCCCAACGAGCCCGTTGACATCTCCACACCTGGTAACTTCCCACGTACCGGATGACCCTGAAGATGCGACCCCAAGGTTCTCAGTGTTTTTAATTCGTCCCTGGAGAAATATCCAGATTCGGCCAAGGATGCGTACAATATCGGTGCAACGTGCCCCTTTGACAATACAAATCTGTCCCTGTCCTCCCATTCTGGATTCGAAGGGTCATGATTCAACACATGGAAATACAAAGTGGCCATGAAATCTGCTGCTGACAGAGACCCTCCAGGATGCCCTGATTTTGCTGCAGTGGTCATTTCGATGACGTCTAATCTCAAAACATTTGCCTTGTTCTTGATCTCATCAACACTGTATTCCATCGGATCCCTCTTAATCGCTCTCGATCCTTGGTGCGAGGAAATAACAAACGCTAACTTCACCATTAGCCAACTTGAATAATATCCTTACAGGATAGTCGTCATCTAATTCGACGGTTACTACTGTACCTGCAGGAATTGCTTTGACCAGATTAGAGAAATAATCGAGTGGGAAAAGACTGCATACGGCCGAGGACACATTCAATCCTGCGAGATCTGCTTTGTCTACCCTGAGACTTGCAAAGTCTGTATCTCCTTCGCAAGAAAGCTCAAATCCATTCGGGTCTGCTTTTAGCGAGATGTGATCGGAAATGGACTCTGCCGCACGTATTCCTCTTTGAAGCTGATCTATGGATATGCTTATTTTAGCAGAGAGCGTCAATTGCGGTACCTTTGCATCGCTCATGCTTGAAGTATCAACTAGATTCATACGCCTGGTTATGTTTCCTATTTTGAATACCAGTCTGCCCTGGCTCTCATCCTGCTCCATTATTATAATGTCGCCTGGACCTGCCAATTTCAATACGGTCTTGATCTTATCGAGATCCAATCCGATTTCGGTTTCACTTGCGGAAAACGACTCGAATGCCTTTGCCCCCACGTTGAGCTCTATCATTGCCACATGTGCGGGGTCTACCGCTTTCAAGCTCATACCATCGTGATCTATGGTGAATTTAACCTCATCGATGAGGGTGGATATGATATTGACAAGCCCTTTCAATGTTTCTGATTTAATCTCCGCCTTAAACATTTACATGCCTCCAAAATCAATACTCTCTCCACGAGTGATTGCATTTGCAGCAACGATATATCCTGGTCTCAGGTTCATCTGCTGCACGGGTTTGTCTGATGACAAAGTATGCCTCTGTATGGCCGCATTCCGAACATGTTATGCGTGTCTTTGGAAGTGTTGCAATATTCTCTTTGATTACCGTTGTCTCTCTATTCTTTGACTCGGTCTTAAAGACCTGACTGTTACTGCCGATCTCTTTCACGGCACCACACTTATTGCACACATATTTGCCGTCTTTAGGAAACATCATCGAACCGCATGAGGAACAAAACATACCATCAGCCTCCACTCCTCCTACATTGGATGTCGATATTAATAACTTGCCACACGCACGCGCGCTTATTACTGGGGGCCGTTTCTCTTACGCGCAGACCTATCCAATATATCGGAGAACGGATTCGGTGCCTCGTCTTCTGTTGAAGTTGAACTTGGAGAGACAGTTGTTGTAACTGTCTGAACTGTTGTACCAGTTGGCGGTTTTTCACGATTAACCGTCTTAGAAGGTTCCGATTTTTTCGAATCGGGATTGTCATTCACGATCATACCTTGAGACTCTATGCAATCATCGAATGATTTGAAACCTAGAGATTTATTACGACGATACATCTCCATAGACCTTGCACTCGGCCTTATCGCGCTTTCCACAGCACCTGTGGCTATTAGGTCGACTGTCTCTTTTCTTATCTGTCTTGACAGTATCCCGCCGACAAGCCCGAAAACAGCAACTAAACCTAACTTTGAAAGTGCCAGACTTGCTGTGCCTGGATTGAAGAATGCTGTAAGATAAGAACCTATCAACCCGGACATGCCGCTAAGATTCGAAGCCGCTTCATCAGCTGGAACCTCTGGATAACCTCCAGCTGAGAGAACGAACTGAGATAGCCCCCATGCTACAAAAACGATTAGAGCCCCAACAGATAGGGCGCAAATAGCACCCTTTGTCATTGAACCACTTTTCCTACCGCAGACGTATCCTGCAACGGCGGGACCAAGTATTGGTATCCACCATAATACTGCAGACAAAAACAAGCACATTACGGCAGCAATGCGAACATCATACGTCTTGAAATTGTATGATCCCGCCTTCTTAATGAACCCCTCGAAGACACTAATTGCCAATGTGCACCCCACCTGTGATATCTGAACACTGTTTTATATATTTGTTTAAAAGGTTTGTAAAAAAGTTTTAACTGAGTCTTATTTTGACTTCTTTTTCTTCTTAGATGCGCGTTCTGCCTTTAGATTCTCTTTAACGGCCTTGGAAATCTCCTCTCCTTGTACCTTTCCGTCTGTGATCTCACTTTCCAAATAATGCAGAACGACCCAACCATTGGATCTCAATTTCTCAGCTACAGCTTCATCGATCGGACTCGACGAAATGTAAACTGCCACCTTTCCTTTGACAAAAGCAACTGGAATGTTGTGAGTTCCATAATTCCTTCTGCACCTGAGTCCCTTGTTCCATGCAGCCCTCCTAACCAACGCATCAGGAGTGTCCTCTATGATGTTGAATTCATCATCGTCGCCACTCTCATCGGCTGACTCGATATCGACTTCATCTTCATCTATATTGGATTCATCCTTTGATATTGTTGCCGCAGACAATGCTGCTTCCTCTCTTGCAGGTTCAACTTTAGGCAATTCCTTTACAGGCTCTGCCTTTGGAAGTTCTTTTACAGGTTCAACTTTAGGCAATTCCTTTACAGGCTCTGCCTTTGGAAGTTCTTTTACAGGTTCAGATTTGGACAATTCCTTTACAGGCTCTGCCTTTGGAAGTTCTTTTGCAGGTTCAACTTTAGGCAATTCCTTTACAGGCTCTGCCTTTGGTGATTCCTTTGATGCAGAATCTGAAGGAACATCGTCTGTTTTTCTGTTATCCCTTACTACTGCTGCATCCCTCGAACTCATCACTTTCAACTTTGGAATTTCCTCTTTCTTTTCTGGAACACTTTTTGTTTCAGGGACTTCATTCTTCTTTGGTTCAGTCTTGGCCTCTGCTTTTTTATCTTGTTTTGGGGCTTCGGACTTTACATTCGAAGCAACAGCAGATGCTTTTACAGAATCATTCTTAATCTCATTTTTTGCTGTTGCCTTATCAGTAGTCTTTGCGGGAGCCTGCTGCTTCTTGACCTCAGTCTTCTTTGTTTTCTCAACTTTTTTTGACTCCTGAGTTGGAGCCAGCCCTTCGGTTACATATGTTATCGATGTGATTATTATCCACAATGCTGTGAAAACTGCAAAACCGAATCCGAGAATTGCATCCAATGCGGCTGTACCCAGCATAAATATTGCAAAGAATGCAGATACGATCATCAGTGCCTTCTGCTCTGATACCCAGTTCAGACCTAGTTCCGATAATACTGCGATTATTGCAACAACCTCGAAGATCGTCACAACTATTCCCTCTGACTTGGTCGCTCCAAGAACAATAAGAATTATCGAGCCGACCAATATTAGGATCGAATATATCCTGGCTATGAAAACTCCATCTTTATTGCGGATGAAAATCCCTAAACCAAATAGTATACCCAGAATACCTGCCACAACACATCCTGCGTTATAGACGAATGATGTTCCTAAATCGTTTATGTTATTAACGCCGATTTCAAACCCGCTGGTTGTAAATGCGGCTGCAAACAACGAAATTATGTATATAAGCGCGGCTAAAAGTCCCGAAACCCCCAAGACTTTACCGTCACTAAAATTTGCTCCCATGATGTAAGATACCCACATACTTATTTTTGTATTTTTTCATTGGAAGGCAGAAATAAAGTCTTTAAATTCTACCATGAGAAATTAAATATATCCCGAATATGTAACCTAAACTATCACCTATAATGCGGGGCGATGTTCGCCCTCCATCATCATAACAGTCAAAGAGGCTTTGCCTCTTTTCACAAAATCCTTCATTCCTAGATTGAAGGTAAAAAAATTACGAAAAGGAGAATATCATGTTAATGAAATTTAGATTCCTAGGCGGAGCTGAAATGGTTGGCCGTATGGGAATGACGATTGAAGGAGACGACAAGACAATGCTCGTCGAATATGGAATGAGCCCTACCAAACCCCCGGAGTATCCGATTGTGGCTCCTAAGATAGATCATCTATTCCTGACACACTGTCATTTGGACCACTGTGGGATGGTTCCAGCGGTGTGTGGCAGAGATAACTGTGAACTTTTTACTACACCGATCTCTGCAGAGATCTCTGAGCTTATGATGTACGATAGTCTGAAGATCGCTAAAGCAGAAGGATACAACGAGCCGTATACAGAATCCGACATTGAAAAGACAATGAGATGTGTTGCGCCTTTGACCTTTGGAGACACCATCGAGCTAGGTAAGTTGGATGTCACCTTACATTCTGCAGGACACGTTCCTGGAGCCTCGATGTTCGAATTCTCGTGCGATAGAAGCACAGTTTATACTGGAGACCTACACACGGAGGACCAAGGACTTGTATTAGGTGCCAAACCGGTAAAATGTACCAATCTTTTCATTGAAGGTACATATGGAGGGCGTAATCACCCAGACAAAAGAACCACAGTAGAACGCTTCATATCTAAGATAGATGAAGTTATAGAACGGGGCGGCACTGTGATCATACCGTGTTTTGCAGTTGGTAGAACACAAGAGATAATGATACTTCTAAAAGACCTTGGATACGAGATGTGGGTGGATGGAATGGGACGCTCCGTCACTCGCCTGTTCCTAGACTATCCTGAATATCTTAGAGACCCTAAATCCCTGAGATCTGCAAGAAAGGCGTTTACAGAAGTTAGAAATGCAGGTATGAGAAAACAGGCCAACAAAGGCCAGATCATTGTGACCACGGGCGGTATGCTCGATGGCGGTCCTGTCTTAGGGTACCTAAGAGAAATAAAGAACGACCCCAAGAGTGCCATATTGATCGTCGGTTATCAAGCTGAAGACACAAATGGAAGGCTTCTCATGGAGCAGGGATGCATTGTAGTTGATGGGGAGACCATCAAGATTGAATGCGAAGTACAAAAATTCGATTTCTCTGCACATGCGGGACATGATGAACTTATTCAATTCATCGAGAAATCTGATCCTGAGAATGTAATAATAATGCACTCGGAAACACGTGATCTGTTCTTACCTGACCTCCAGAACTATAATGTGATACTCCCTAAAACAGGAGAGGAATTCGAACTGGATATATGAGAGAAGACATCAAACGTTTTCTGAAAGAGGATATCGGTTCTGGAGACATAACAACCGAAATATTCGTGCCGGACGTCCTAGGCACGGCCTCTATCATTTGCGAAGAAGAAGCAGTAGTAGCGGGCCTTGAAGAAGCGAAAGATGTCTTTGAATCATTAGGTGCCGAATGCCAATTGATCAATAGGGACGGGGATACCGTTACCAAAAACACGATAGTCATGTCGATATACGGTCCTCTCAAAGCAATAACCACTGGAGAAAGATTGGCACTTAACATATTGATGAGGATGTCGGGTATTGCGACAAAAACCTCCAGAATCACAAAACTCATCAGAACACAGGACCCGCATCTGATGGTCGCTGCAACAAGAAAAACAACACCTGGATTCAGATATTACGAGAAAAAAGCGGTCGAACTCGGAGGCGGATGGCCGCACAGGATGGGACTTTATGACATGGTCATGATTAAGGATAATCACATTATCGCTTGCGGAGGCATCGAAAATGCTCTCAAAAGGCTTAAAGAGGTCGATCCTAAAATCATGATCGATGTCGAGGTCACATCCATTGAACAAGGACTCATTGCAGCAGAATACGGCGTGGATATCATAATGGCAGACCATATGGCTCCGAATGAGACGAAGAAATTGAAAGAACTCGTAAACGCCATATCTCCAAAAACAAAAATAGAAGCCTCTGGAAACATAACAGAGGACAATGTGCTATCCTATGCAGGTTGTGCAAATATTGTATCGATGGGATCGATCACGCATTCTGTCAATGCGATCCATTTTTCCTTGGACATAGATTCCGTAAAGAATTAATCTGAACTCATCGATTCCCCCTCATATGGCGATAGACCTTAGCGAATATAAATGCCAATTCTGTGGAAAGGAATGCACGAATTTTGTCTTTGCAACGTTCACTTGTGACGACCCCGAATGCATCGAGAAGGCAAGAATTGAAAGAGGCGGACCTGGCGGACATATGAAAAGAAAGGCAGAAGGAAAGCCGATAATGCCCGAAGACATCTGTAAGTCTAAATAAAATATAATATCTTGGTGGGGCAATAGCCCCACCTGATCAATGTCTGAAGACACGACATCCGGTAAAAACCATTGCCACATCATATTGGTTTGCAGCATCGATCACTTCTTGATCCCTTATGCTTCCACCTGGCTGGATTATTGCGGTCACTCCGGCCTTTGCTGCTTCCTCTACACCATCCCTAAATGGGAAAAATGCATCTGACGCCATTACACAACCTTCTGTGGATTCACGGGCTTTCATTGTAGCTATCTTTGCAGAATCCACACGGCTCATCTGACCGGCACCGATGCCGACCGCATGTTCGCCCCTTACATACACGACCGCGTTAGAAGTTACGTGCTTTGCCAATTTCCAAGCAAATAGAAGTGCATTGATCTCTTCATCCGAGGGTGTGCGGTTTGTTACAACTTTAAGCGTTTCCTTGCTTATCGGCATATCTTCATCAGACTGTACCAATATTCCGCCCTGAACCTTCCTCAACTTATATTCCCTATGTCTTCCTGAAGGGCCGATAGGCATTTTCGTTCTCAATAGCCGTATATTCTTTTTCTTCTCCAATATCTCGATCGCGCCCGCATCGTAATCCGGACAGATTACGGCCTCCACAAAATATTGGGATATCACCTCTGCTGTCTTGAGATCGCAATTCCTGTTAAGGCATATCACACAACCGAACGCAGAAAGCGGATCCACATCGTATGCGGTCTTGAATGCATCAAATATCGTATCCGCAGATGCCAGACCGCAAGGATTCGTGTGTTTCATGATTACGGCCGTAGGTCTCTCGAAATCCATTGCAATATCCAGTGATTTATCAAGATCCAAGATATTGTTGTATGATAATTCCTTCCCGTGGATCTTCTCAGATTTTGCAAGGGTTATTCCTGGAGTGAATGGCTCAGAATAAAAAGCGGCTTTCTGATTTGGATTCTCGCCATATCTGAGGTCCTCGATCTTTTCCATTGGCACAGGATAGGATTTTGGAAATCCTCCGATGAACCTCCTACTCATCTGCTGAGCGATCATGGAATCATAATTAGCGGTGGTAACGAAGGCCTCGGCCATTAATTTCTCAAGAAGCGCCTCGTCCAACCCTCCGCTGGTCTTAATTTGTTCCAATACAGCGGGATACTGATCGGGGTCTGTGAGAACTGCCACGAATCTGTAGTTTTTGGCCGCTGCGCGAATCATGCTTGGACCGCCGATATCGATATTCTCGACGATGTCATCGAATTTCACATTATCCTTAAGCACAGTCTGCTTGAAAGGATACAGATTTATTACGACCATATCGACAGTATCTATGCCTTTCTCCTTGATTGCTTCCATATGTTCGGGAATGTCCCTTCTCGCAAGGATTCCAGCATGGATATTTGGATGCAGTGTTTTTACGCGACCATCCAACATCTCTGGAAATCCAGTTATATCCGAGACCTCAGTGACTTTCAACCCATTGTCCTTCAAAAGTTTGTATGTACCGCCGGTGGAAATTATATCGACATCCAATGATGCCAATTCCCTTGCAAAATCGACGATCCCCGTCTTATCGGAAACACTGATGATCGCTCTTTTGATCTTTATCGTAATGATACCTCCTCTTTCGAGGTAACGGTTCCTACCGTTTCTGCTGCTCATAACAACTGATGTTTAATAAACATATCCGACATGAAAATTGGCCGGATTCAAGCAAAAAAACAAGCCTCTAAAAAAATGCTTTCAATTTTTTTTGTTTTCTATTTTATTGTAATTGTGTACAAATAAATATATTATTTATTAATCATTAGATATTTGAACAGATGCTGTTTTTTTTATACTAGAAAGATAACAGTAGATTTTTATTCTAAAAAACAGGTTCTATAAAATACCATATGAATTGTAAAAATACACTTCTATGAATAATGGTGAATAAAAATGGCTATAAAAAATGCATACCTTAAAGGTGTATATGCCGGCCTTGCCGAACGCAACAGCAATCAACCGGAATTCCTTCAAGCAGTTGAGGAAGTATTGGAATCTCTTGAACCTGTTATAGAGAGACATCCCGAATACCAGAAAGCTGGACTCATTGAACGCATCGTAGAACCAGAAAGAATCATTGTTTTCCGTGTCACTTGGATGGACGATTCCGGAAAGGTCCAGGTAAACCGTGGATACCGCGTACAGTTCAATTCAGCAATAGGCCCATACAAAGGAGGCCTTAGATTACACCCATCAGTAAACCTGTCGATCCTTAAATTCCTAGGATTCGAACAGATATTCAAGAACAGCCTCACCGGACTCCCGATAGGTGGAGGAAAAGGTGGATCCGACTTCGACCCGAAGGGCAAATCTGACAATGAGATCATGCGCTTCTGCCAGTCCTTCATGACAGAACTCGAGAAACACATCGGTGCAGACACTGATGTTCCTGCAGGAGATATCGGAGTAGGAGGAAGAGAGATCGGATTCATGTACGGACAGTACAAGAGACTTAGAAACGAAGTCACCGGAGTACTCACTGGAAAAGGCCTCTCCTATGGAGGATCACTTGCAAGGACAGAGGCCACAGGATATGGACTCTGCTACTATACCGAGGAAATGCTCAATGACCACAAAGATTCCTTCAAAGGAAAGACCGTTGTCATATCTGGATCGGGTAATGTCGCGATATACGCTTGCCAGAAAGCCGAACAGCTCGGTGCAAAAGTAGTTGCAGTCTCAGATTCAGATGGATACATCTATGATAAAGCTGGAATCGACTACAAGACATTGCAGGTCATCAAGGAACAGAAGAGGGACAGGATAAACACCTATACAAAATACGTAAAGGGAGCCGAATACCACGAGGGATGCCATGGAATATGGACCATCCCCTGTGACATAGCACTGCCCTGTGCGACACAGAATGAATTGGATGAGGAATCCGCCAAGATATTGGTAAAGAATGGTGTAAAAGCCGTTGCTGAGGGAGCCAACATGCCAAGCACACCTGAAGCTGTCGCTTACTTCCACAAGCACAAAGTACTATTCGGTCCTGCAAAAGCAGCCAACGCAGGTGGAGTGGCAACATCCGCATTGGAGATGTCACAGAACAGCCAGAGGATGTCTTGGACATTCGAGGAAGTGGATGAGAAACTCAAACTCATCATGATAAATATCTACCACAACTCCGCAAAAGCTGCAGACGAATACGGAATGAAGGGCAACCTCGTAGCAGGAGCCAACATAGCTGGATTCAAGAAAGTAGCAGATGCGATGCTCTGGCAGGGAATAAGCTACTAAACCTTTTTTGGGTGGGTACCTCCCACCCTTACTTTTAAATATTATCATCATGACATACATATCGAACCAATGATGAAGAAAAAAGACCTAGAAATGGCCTTGGAAAAAATTCCGCCATTCAATGACCCCGATCCGACCCTTGAACAATATTCTACTCCTGCCAATATTGCAACGGATATCTTATTCCATGCTTACAAGAACGGGGATGTAAAGGACATGAAGGTCATAGACCTTGGATGCGGTACAGGGATTTTCTCAATAGGCTCCTGGCTTCTAGAAGCTGGAATGGTGGTGGGATACGATATATCCAAATCTGCAATAGATCAAGCCATATCTACTGCCTTATCGTTCGATGCAGAAATAGACTTTAAGGTATCAGACATAAAGGATGTGAAGGACGGGGCAGATACCATTTTCATGAATCCTCCATTCGGATGTCAGAACCGGAATGCGGACAGGGCATTCCTGGATAAGGCCATGGAGATCTCGGACTGTATATATTCCATGCACATGGCAGATACATTGGAATTCGTCAAAGAATATGCTGACAAAAAAGGAAGGAGAATAGTCTATAATAAAACGTATAAGTACGATATTCCTCATACCTTTGAATTCCATAAGAAAGAAAAAAAGAGCGTTGACATCACGGTCGTCAACATAAGGTGAATTACAATGACAAAAAAGATTGAAGTATTTCCAGGTGACGAAGTCGCAGAAGAAGAAGAATATCTCGCTTCGGATGGAACTTTCGCGTGTGATGGGAAAATATACGCATCTCAGATCGGCATATTGGAATTGGACGATAATGAATGCGTCGCCAGAGTGACATCTCCCAACCCTCCAAATACACTGAAGATCGGCGATATCGTCTATGGTGTGATCGGCGATATTAGAAAAACCATGGCGACCGCGGAAGTCGTCGCAAAGGAAGGAACGAGAAGAGATATTGCAAGCGATACGAACGCAACGATACACGTATCGAAGATATCACCGAACTACACAGATGACGTTTCCAAAGAACTTAGAAAAGGCGATTTCATCCGTGCACGCGTGATAGATGTCAGCCCTTCCCTCCAGCTAACCACGAAAGAAGACCACCTTGGTGTGATAAGATCGCTATGCGGAACATGCAAGACAGAACTCGTCAAAAAAGGAAAGAACCTGTACTGTCCAGAGTGTGAGAAATCTTCTTTGAGAAAAATAGCCGATGATTACGGCGACGTGAAAATATGAATGGTGTCGAGGAAATAGAATCGTTGAGATCAGAGGTCAAATCTCTTAGGGCAGAGGTCAAGGAACTTAAAGAGTTCATTAAGACCATGTACAGCATGCTCAGTGAAGAAGAAGAGGAGGAATGCTTCTACAGCGATTTCCCCAGCGGTCCAGAATTAGGCAGATACAACACATGAAACTAATAGCATTGATTTCTGGTGGGATCGACTCCCCTGTGGCAGCATATACGATGGCATGCGCTGGTGCAGAGATTGTACTTCTGCATATGGATAACCGTCCATATGCGGACGATGAGATAGTAGATCATGTCGAACGTCTAGCAATGAAACTCAGAGAGGTCACTGGACAAGAGATGCCGCTTTATTGTGCTCCACATTTCATATCGCAGGAGATCATAAAAAGCAATTGTGACAACAACTACCAATGCGTCATGTGCAAAAGGATGATGCAAAGAACGGCGAGAGAACTTGCAAAAAAACTTGACTGTAAAGGAATAGTGATGGGGGACTCACTTGGACAAGTCGCATCACAAACCTTGAAAAACATAAGATCTGAAAATGTTGGATTGAATTTCCCTGTGGTTAGGCCTTTGATCGGATACGATAAACTTGAGATCGAGGCGATAGCCAAGGAAATAGGTACCTACAACATATCGATAGAACAGATATGCGGGTGCAGATTGGTTCCTTTGAAACCTATTACTGAAGCTGATCCCGATAAGATACACATCTTCGATGACAGAACAGATACGGACGAATTAGCCGAGAAGATTGCTGCAGACGCGAAGATCATTCATTCGCGCTTACTGTAATAGAATGCAGGACAGGAATCTATTTCTTCCTCATCGTATAGCATGTCCATAGAAACCCTATCGATATATTGCGCCTGGATTCGTGATACGTATAGTGTGTTGTTCCCTACTGGGATCCTTATGTCTGTTTCCTTTGGTCTTTTGACCTTTATCGGAACGAGTGCAGGACCTGCACATGCTGTACATACCCTATAGTCCTGACCTTTAGATTGAATCATCTTGACTACATCCTCATCAATCGTAATCATGCTTTACCCCAGACAAACATCGTTTATATAATTGCTGAACCGTGCTCATTCCCTGAAGAAGTCCTTGACCTCTTTCACTGGTTCCGTGGTATGAATAGCCCCTAATCCTTCCATGGTGGACACTCTTCTGTCCAATATGATCGCTATCCCTCTGTCCGTCTCAGATCTTATCAGCCTTCCAATTGCCTGTCTCATCTTCCTCTGAGCCGGGACCTTGACCGCATGTTCCCATCCATTACCAAACCTATAATCACAATATCTTATCAAAGCCTCTTGTTTTGCAGTTGGTTTAGGAAATGGTATTCCGACGATGATGGCAACCTCCAATTCCTTGTCTGGAAAATCCAAACCTTCGCTGATCCTTCCTCCCATCACACAGAACAGGATACTACCTTCTGACGACCGGAAATTAGACACTGCCTCCATCAATTCGGATTGCGCCATACCTCTCCTTTCGGCGAATATCCTTCTATCGGATATCGTATGGACACAATCATTGAACATCCTGTCCATCAAACTGTACGATGGGAAGAATACAGCAGTGTTCCTATTGACGGAATGGATCAATCCTCTGACATGATCGACCATCTTGGAATATGTTTTTTGATTTTCATTAATCTCTTCATAATTTGTCGATACATCGTCTACATACAATACCTTGAGATTTTCCTTTGGGAATGGCGAGACAAATACCCTTTCGATCGGCTCTTCCATCCCTAATTCATGCGAATAATCCGATAAAGGCGTCAGAGTACCTGACATGCTCAACGATGCCCAACATTCTCTCAGAGGTTCTGCGGCCTCATATGGGTCTAGACAAAAGGCCTCGAACCTCGGATTGCTCCCCCCTATGATCAATTTCACATATGTGTTCTCTTCACAAAGATTCCAGGAAAGCATAAAATCGCCAAATGACCTTATGTATGAACGTGGCAGTTTACGATTTGATTTCTTATTTTCTACAATTATCTCCCCTTGCTCGATCAAACCTTTGTATATGGAATCCAAGGATAGTGAGGAGACTCCTAATCTACCCATCATCTCATCTTGTAAAAACCCATATGGCAAAATACCATCCTCATCTATAATGTATTCAGATATTGCATATTCCATACATTCTCTTAACACTGAAGATATGTCTGTGACCTTGAATCCTTTTGAAATTACTGGGTCTCCCCAATCCTTCGCTTCCTTTTCAACGAGGTCCAAAGCTCTTGTGGTATACTCTACAGTCATGACCTCTCTGAGATACGAGGGCAGATTATGGGCCTCATCCACGACCAGTACCATGTTCGATAGTGGTGTCCCCGTCCAATCCACGAAATGACGTATCACATGCGGAGAGAATATGAATGGGTAAGGTACGGCAACAACGTCCGCATTCTGAAGTAAGCGCTTTGTCAACTCATATGGACATACAAGATCCTGAATGCAATATGAAAAAAATTCTTCTGGCTGAAGATGCTCTTTTCTTAGATACTCCAAGTATTTTGAAAGATCGCATTGTTCCGTATTATCGAAATAAATGCATTCTGATGATTCTCCTGCATTTTTTTTCTTGTATTCGGAACATAGTTTTGAAAGCTCCTCTGATGTACCAGTCGCCAATTCTGGATCACCTGCCATCATTGGACAGGTATTGCTGCTCCTGCCCTGAAGACCTATGCATATCAGGCCCACATTCTTTGATATCAGCGATACCTCATGTATGACCTGTCTCTGCTGAGATTTGGTCCTGGTCAAATATATGACTTTCTTACCGGTGCCCAAAACAACTTCCAATGCACCGGTAAGAGATGTTACCGTCTTGCCTGTTCCCGTACCAGATTCCATGACCAGGGGAATACCGCGCCTCACAGCCTCGCTGACCTGACGTACGATCTCCTCTTGATCGCCTCTGTACTTATACGGAAAAAGGTCCATCTGGCCTTATTCTCCGCCTCTGCTGCGCCATATGTCGTCTGGTAGGTCGCGATATACAGATTCTTCCCCATCCGTATCCGTGGATGAGGAGCGCGCACGTGCCATTAGCTCTCCGATCTTCTCTTTTCTGAAGAGCCAATAGTGTATCCTCCATTCACGACCGTCATATAGCGTCGTCTCTTCCCTTTCTGTTGTCAGAATGCCTGCATCCTCGAGCATGTAGAACGCATCACGGTCCTCAGGCTCCAGGATATTGTCTATGATCCTGTCTGAGTATCCAAAGAAATTAAGGACGTGATGAGCAAGGGAATATGCCTGCTCATCTTCCATCCCCATACTGTTATTGATACTGTTCTTTATCGCCAAAGTAAGGTCGTCGACTGTAACTGTAGTAACGGTCATGATTTTCACCTCAATTCTCTACCAGATCTACAAACTTTGCAGAAGTTATCGCATTTGTGGCCTTTGTGACCTTTGCCAATACATCTGTCGATACGTTCTGATCGACGGTCAGGATCATCAATGCCTCTTTGCCTTTCCTTGATACGGTCATCTGTGCGATGTTTATATCAGCATCACCGAGTGCCGACCCGACTTTACCGATCACACCTGGAACGTCCTTGTATGTTACCATGATGATATCTCCGGTCATCGGAATGTCAAAGGAATACTCGTTGAATCCGACCAATCTTGGGTTTTCTCCGAATGCTGTTCCACGTATCGAGGTGGCCTTCCCTCCGGAAACTATCTTTATCTCGATCATGTTTGCATATTCTTCTGATTTGTTTGTTGAAGATTCCTTTATCGTCAATCCTTTGGTCTTGGCGATAGGCATTGCATTGATCATGTTCACATTGCCCTTTCCAACAATGTTGTTCAAAAGACCGATGACCGCTCCGATCGTTATCAATTTAGTCTGCTTCGAAGCAAGCTCTCCGCAGTATGTTATCTCGAACTCCTCGATCGGATTGTTGCCATTGATCTGATGGACCAATGATCCCATGCGCTCGGCAAGTGGCAGGTAACTCTCAGTATCTGGATCCAATTTGCCACGTGGTGCATTGATGGCATTGGTTATCACATTGTCTCTTAGATACATGACGACCGAGTTTGCAATTTCCACAGCGACCCTTTCCTGAGCCTCCACGGTGCTAGCGCCGAGGTGGGGAGTTGTTACCAGATTGTCCAACTCAAGAAGTTTCTTCTCATCGTCTGTCAATGGCTCATTGCACCAGACATCGAATGCGGCACCTGCAATGATCTTCTCTTTCAGTGCAGTGTAGAGATCGTCCTCGTTGACTATTCCTCCACGAGCGACGTTTGCGATCCTGACATTCGGCTTCATCATCTTGAACTGTTTCAGACCGATCATATTCCTTGTCTCAGGAAGAAGAGGGGTGTGGATGGTCATGAAATCGGCAGTGCTTATTACCTCCTCGAGGTTGGTTAGCCTGACTCCGATCTGATCTGCGACCTCTTTTGGAAGATAGGGGTCGTATCCGATCATTGTCATGTTGAATGCCTTCATCCTTTTGGCTACCTCTCCTCCGACACGACCTACGCCCACGATTCCCAATACTTTTCCGTTGAGTTCTACGCCAGTGTATTTGGATCTCTTCCATTCGCCCTTGTGCATCGACTCGTGAGCGAAGGGGATGTTCCTTGCCAATGAAAGTAACATGGCACAGGAGTGCTCGGCTGCTGACAATATATTGGCAGAAGGAGTGTTCATCACAAGCACACCCTTCTCTGTTGCGTATGGAACATCCACATTGTCCACGCCTACACCGGCGCGACCAACGAGACGAAGTTTCTTGCCTGCGTCCAAAACTTTCTTTGTGACCTTTGTTCCAGACCTTATGATCAAACAATCATAATCTCCGATTATGGCACAGAGCTGATCCTCAGACAGGTCTGACTTGTCATCCACTGGGAATCCAGAGGCCTTAAGGATATCCAATCCCTCTTTGTCTAACGAATCTGAAATAAGAATCTTTGCTGTCTTAGCGGTCATTTAATTATCCTCCAGTATTTCATCCATAACGGAAAGTAGTTCTTTGATGTCTTTGGGCATCGTATCTCCCATGTGCCCTATCCTAAATGTATTGTCCTTAACATCCCCGTAGCCACTCGAGATCTCATATCCCCTGGCCTTCAATTTTGTATGGAATGTATCGAAATCCAGATCCCCACGGTTCAATACTCCGATCGTGTTAGACTGGTATCCCTTTTCTGGGAAGATGCCGTTAAGATTGTCATCTGCCCATGTCCTGACAAGGTCTGCCATATCCTTATGCCTTCTGTATCTTGCTGGCATTCCTTCTTTGAGTATACGATCGAGTTGGAAATCCAATGCGTACATGAGGGAAACTGGAGGTGTGGTAAGAGCGTAATTCTCATCGTTCTGCTTCTTCAATTTTTGGAAATCTGTGTAGAATCCTTTATTGGACACGGACTTCGATTTCTTCATCATTTCCTCAGAAACTACGATCATTGCAAGACCTGGCGGCAATGCTAATGCCTTCTGAGTACCGAATATCATTGCATCTGGATGCAGCTCTTTCAACTTTAGATCCATTGCAAATGCAGATGTTACGGCATCTACCATAACCAACGAATCTGGATTTTGAGACCTCACTTCTTTGGCCAATGCCAACGAATCACTGAAAACACCTGTGGAGGACTCATTGCTCACCCAGTGGACCATCTCTATGTCCTTCTTGACCTTGCCAGAAATATGCTCTGGTTTCATGGCCAACCCCCATGGGACCTGAATCTCTTCAACGGCCTTCCCATTCAATTGTGCGATCTCAATGGATCTGTTACCAAATGACCCATTCGTTATGCCTAGGGATTTATTCTGTACACCGTTCCTTATTGCACCCTCCAGGAAGATGCTTGCCGATCCTGCCACCAGGAAGATGTCCTGATCGGTATCCAATGCCTTCTTCATCTTTTCTATGATGTTTCCGTGAAGCACCTTATAATCTTTCGAACGATGCGTTATCATCGGTTTAGTCATAGCCTGAAGGACCTCATTATCAACATGAACCGGTCCTACTGTGAACAATTTTCTGCTCAATCTAATCCCTCGGCCGTCTTGTTTCCCTATCAGACAGCGAGACCTTGATTAGCTATCCCGTATTTATCTTAACCTACGTGCACGCGTATAATAGGTATGGAAAAAATAAAAATGAACAATCAAAGATTGTTGTTCATGTATTTTCTGATCCTTTCAAATCCTTCCCTTATGTTGTCTTCGCTTGTAGCATACGATATCCTGAAGAATCCCTCACCAGATGGGCCGAAGGCAGTACCTGGCGTAACTGCTACATGCGCGTGTTTTAGAAGATTTGCGGTCAATTCATTAGAACTGATCTTCGAATCGTACTTAGGAAATAGATAGAATGCACCCTTTGGAACATTGCACTCCAATCCTTTTATCTCACTTATGAGGTCCAATGCCAAATCGCGCCTCGATCTGAATTCTTTAACCATGTGATGCATCGCATCCTGAGGCCCGTTTAATGCTTCCACTGCCGCAGTCTGGGTAAATGAAACGCAGCATGATATCGAATGGGACTGGAGCTTGTTCAAAGCGGATATGTTCGGCTCAGATGCGATCGCCCATCCAAGCCTCCATCCGGTCATTGCATAGGTCTTTGACAGCCCTGAGACCGTTATCGTCCTATCGAACATATCTGGCAATGATGCGATGGATACGTGTTTTCCCTCGTATACGATGCTCTCATAGATCTCGTCCGACATGATGAGGATGTTGTGTTTTATCGCTATCTCTGAGATCGCCTTTATCGTCTCAAGAGGATATACGCAACCTGTAGGATTAGATGGCGTATTGAGGAATATCATCTTCGTCTTTGGAGTCACTGCGGCCTCGATGAGCGCAGGATCTATGACGAAATCATCCTCGTATCTTGTTGGAACATACACTGGAATCGCGCCTGCCAATTTTATACAGGCCTCGTAAGATACCCAACTTGGATCTGGTAATATTACCTCGTCTCCTGGGTCCAAGAATCCCAATGCGGTCATGAATATGGCCTGTTTGCATGGTGTCACCAAAACATGTTTCGGCTGACAATTGATATGATTGAAGGTGAATGCCCTTTTTGCAATCGCCTGTCTGAGCTCTGGTATGCCCAGAGATGGTGTGTAATGGGTGAATCCCTCGTGCAGGGACTCGACCGCTGCATCAACGATGTTCGATGGTGTTGAGAAATCTGGCTCTCCCATTGAAAATGATACTATGTCCACTCCAGATGCCTGAAGCTGACTTACAATGTTCGAAATCTCTATCGTTCCCGATGCCGGCACACTCTGAACCCTTTTTGATACCATCGTTCCCAGCCTAACCCTCTTCACATATATATTTTTTAAATCGCTCAACTCAGTAATATATTCAAATTACCGGCATTAATTGCATTCTTTAACGCCATCCCCATCCTTGCAGCCGTGCTCATGCCTGGGTATATGAGGTCCGCATAAGGGGAACCAGATATGAATGGGTTCGTTCCGGCAACTATCCTCGTAGATATCTCGAACACCTTGAAATCCAATTTATCTGTAACTACTGTCTCTAGACAGAACGGCCCCCACATCCCGCCGAACAATTCATACGAGCGGTTAACAACGTTCTCTCCCATTTCGAAAGCTTTTGGCAATAGAGATTCACGTATGACTACGGGAGTATTTCCTGTTACAACGAACGATGGGTATAGGCCATGCCTTTTTGAGTCCTCTATTGACCCCAATTTATACATCTCATCGATATTGCTCTCATCGCGACGATCAATCGACAGGAGTTCCAATGATCCGCCCTGCTTGCAGCGATATCCATCTTTTTTCAATGGATCGTAGAAGAAATGAAGGTAGTACCTTGTACCGAGACAATATTCTTGAATCGTGTAAGGCTGGGAGTTATCGATCTGCATCTTGAAATCAGGATAATCCTTGGCTATGAAGAATCCGCGACCGCCTTTAGCACCGTGGTACTTTACAAGGACTGGCTCGTTTATCTCCCTGGCATCGGTTATCAAACGTGGCATCGGCACTCCTGCGGATGTTATCCACTGCCTCTGACTGTCCCTGTTTGATTCCCATTGGAGGACTGCACGATTGCCATATGAGGGTACACCAAAATCCTCAAACCTGGACGGGGTCATATACTCGACGAACGAACCGTGTGGTATCAATATCGTGTTCTTGTCTAGAAGCTCGCCAGCGCGTTCCTCCATCTCATCAAAATCCTTGTACCTGATAAGGTTGTCAGGCTTGGCCAATGGGAATGCATCATAATATCTGGTGTTGTCCTTGACGGTCAATCCCAACGTCTTAAAGCCCATCTTACGGGCTCCGTGAAAGATCTGAAGGGATGAATGCGAACAAAGCGTAGCAATTGTAATATCGCTCTTGTCGTACCCTTCCAAAATTTGGTCGATCTTGCTCTTGGGAACCATATTCTCTGATATCTTTATTCCTTTTAAATATATCTATCTGAACAATATTTAGCTAACTCTTATATGGTTCTCCAGATATCCCTGATACCAACATGGTGAATCTTTTTATTTCTCATCCGTATCATAACAGACACAGTATCGGTGCGATAATTTCAGGTACTTCGCTCTTTGGTATGTTGATGATAATAATCGGGATATATCATATAAGCTTGAATGGAATATTCCCCACTGACAGAGATACATACGATATCACCAAGATAATAATGATGTCTTTTGTATTGTGCATTGGACTTTACGCTCTCAATCAGAAGGCTACGATGGAAGGTATCTCAATGATACTCGTTGGAATATCGACTGTAGCCTCATCTGCTGCCAATCTTATGAATGGGCAGACCGACCTTCAATTATTGAATTTCTTGCTTGGGATTGGCCTGCTGATAACAACCATTGCATTCTATTCAAGGAAGGATATAGTACTGGCTATAGGAACTGGCACAGCGGCATTCGGCTTCCTTCTTTCTCCAGCCTTTGAAGACCCCTCGATGTTGATGGGCATAACCGCAACGATATCTGGATTCATGTACCTGGCATATGGTTTCCATGCATGGTACACCGTCTGTACAGACAATAAAAGATACCCCTGGGAAGAAGATGAACTCGCGCATTCTGCCGATATAGCAGTGGGAACGGCAGGATTCATGGTCATGGGAGTTCTATCCATACTGGTCGGGGTGTATTACCTTAACAAGGACCTCAATTTGATCTTCATTGATCCCACAACCTACAACATAACGAAGATCCTCATGTCAGTCGTGATCCTATATTACGCAGGGCTGGCCATACGTAAAGGGTCTATCACATCTGGAATGATGTCTTTGTTCTTTGGTTCCTCGACACTGACCTTCTCAGTTTGTGCGATGATGGGGCTGGGCGGGCTTGAGATCGCAGACATAATGTTAGGCATAGGTATGTTGACCGCGTCTGTGATAGCGTATAAAGAGAAGAACATGTCCACATCAATGGTAGGATTTCTCGTCTTCATTGCGTTCTCCATATATCCATTCTTGAAAGGAGATATCGTATATTGGATCGTTGGAGCTCCGATTTTCATCATAGGTCTGATATTGCTGTTTGATTCCATCAAAAACATCTATGTCCTTGAGATTGAACCCTACAAACATAATTGATACATTCGCTACATTCGGCGTACCCTATCATAATATTTTATATCTACAAGAAGTAACAGATTTTGCCTCGTTAATAAGCGAAGAGGTCGATAAAATGAGCAGTAATGAAAAACTAACACCTCTGTTTGAAGATCTGAAAAAGGTGCTTGAAGGAAAGATCGATGATGTGGCCTTGATGAAAGAGGTCAAGAAATATGTTGAGGATTATGGTATCGATGCGGACCGCGCAAAAAGGGCCATAATCAAGAAATATGATGCTGATGCGCCATCGAGTTTTGTAACCGCTGACAGCGTTGTCAAGAAGATCGCTGACCTGAAAGGTACGGAAATGAATTTTGATGTCGTGGCGAAAGCTGTATTCGTTGATAAAAAAGAAATCAACATCAGAGGAACTAACAAGACCATAATCTCAGGCATACTGGGTGATGAAACCGGTACCTGTCCGTTCACGATATGGGAAGGCGAAAGCGTAGACCTCGTCAAAGGAGAGGCCTATCACTTCAAAAATGCATATACTAAGATATGGAACGACCGCGTACAGATAAATCTGGGAACACGTGGAAAGATAGAGAAGGCAGAGACAAAGGTTGATGTTCCAGAGAGAACGATAATCGCTACGGATCCCCGTGAAATGAAAATAGGCGACATCAAGGACGGAGTAGGCAACATAACGGTCACTGGTCGCATAATCTCCACTGAAACCAGAAACATCAATGTTAAAGGAGAATCAAAGGTCGTATACTCAGGAATAATAGCAGACGATTCTGGAAAGATACAATACTCCGCTTGGAATGACTACTCGCTCAAAGAAGGAGAGACGATATGCATCAAGAATGCATATATCAAAGCGTGGAGAGGGATACCTCAATTGAACTTGGGCGAGAGGTGCGAGGTCAGTCGGGTAGATGATACATTCGGACAGATTAACAAGACCTCTTCCAAGAAAACAATATCTGAGATCGTCAAGATCGGAGGCGCACTCGATATCTCCGTATCCGGCACGGTCGTTGATCTCAGAGCAGGAAGCGGATTGATCAAAAGATGTCCTCAATGCAACCGTTCTGTATTGAACGATGAATGCAGCGCACACGGAAAGATCAAACCCGTGTTCGATCTGAGAATGAAACTTATTGTCGATGATGGCACCGGAGCGTTGAGTGCCGTTGTGAGTCGGGATGATACTGAAAAACTAACAGGCATAACATTGAATGCCGCAGAAGAGATCGCGAAATCCCACAGCGATCTTGAATCAGTGAGCAGAGAAATGGCCAAGGTCATTATTATGAAGAGAATCACGATCAAAGGAAATGTCCTAAGCGATGATTATGGCCCGATGATGATTGTCAAAGAGACATCGATAGACAAGGTGGATGTTTCATCTGAAGCAAAAAAACTCTATGAAGATGTGGAGGGAGCATTATGAATGCAAGAGAGACGGCATGGAGGCTCTTTTCATCAGAATTGAACACTGCGACCTATGAGATAAAGGGCTCGGATGAAAAATCACCATCTTATATCGTTACACATCTGGGTGCAATGGTAAACAGGGTTCTGGTTGCCGGCGTACTTACTGAAAAAGAAAATGTTGGTTCTGAGGAAGAACCGATGTGGAGAGGAAGGGTTCAAGACGTTTCTTCTGGTAATTTTTACATCAATGTTGGAAGATACCAACCAGAAGCCGCCATAGCCATTGCGAACATGGAAACGCCTGAATATGTAGCTATAATAGGAAAAGTAAGAACCTATACGACCAACGACACCCGCGTGTTCGTATCGATACGTCCAGAACGTATAATCAAGATAGACGAGGAAACACGTAAACTTTGGATGCTTGAGACTGCGCAGTCCACATGGCAAAGGCTAAAAATGATGAAAAAAGCAACATCCATAGAAAACGTGACTGAGAAAGACCTGATCGGTCAAGGACTTTCTGAAAGAGATGCCAAAGGAATAATAACTGCCTTGGATAACTACGAAGTTCCTAACTCAACCACATTCTTGAAAACGATTCAATCTGCACTTAGAACCATATTGCCAGACACCAATATCGATCTGGGTCTACCTGAGGATGCATCCGATATGCCAGATGAGATCGAGATAGAACCTAACAGCACAAAGAACAATAGTGCAGATATGGAAGATACGATACTAAGGCTTTTAGAAGAACTGGATGCCACTGGCAAAGGAGCACCTCGTGATGAACTTGAAAGGAGAGCAGAGGCGGAGGGGATATCCAGCATGGAACTGGAAGAGATCTCCAATTCACTCATGGACAAGGGATTGGTTTATGAGCCCAACCTCAGGTATCTGAAACGTATTTGAACGGGCTTAACGCCCGTTCATTTTATTTATTAAAAATTATTAAAACAGTTTATTGTTTTTCTGTTTGATCTTTCAAGAATTCTTCCAGATCTTCCTTGTATTCTTCGAACCCGAGTTTCGAAGATGCCACAAGCCAGAATGCTATCAAACCTATCAGGAAGGTTATGAAACCTGTTATCGCGAATACGACTGAGATCATACTGAGGATCAACGCAAGCAGATAGCTTCTGCGTTTGATGCAAAGAACTGCAGACAATATTCCAGCAACTCCAGATATCAACCATCCAGCTCCCCAATATTGCAAATATTTCACCAATTCATCATAAGATATACCTAAGTTCACTAACTGCTGATGAATGTTGGAATCATTCCACAAGGAATTCGCTATGCCGTTGGAATCAAAGAGATAGTAAAGACCCAGGATAAGAAGAGGAATCCCGTATATCAACATCAGATACCCTGCCCATTTGGCATGTGACTGGAACATGGTCCTCAGATAATCACGCTCTGCCTTTTTCTCCGCCTCTTCCTTCCCTGGAACGTGATATCCACAAGAAGGACAGAAATATGAATCCTTATTTAACTTGACTCCGCATTTTACGCAGAACTCTTCGTCCGTCATGGGCCCAACATTGATATCCGCAATTATAATATTATGTGGTGGCCCTCATCTGGTCATGATTATGGATGCATATCCTACGACTGAATCTACATCCAATTTCAATGAATCCCAAGAATCCGAATATTTCAAAAGTTGAACTTTTTTAGGATCTGTGGATAACATCGCTACAGCCATTGGACCATATCCACAAACAGAAACATTTTTTGACATTATTGTGGAATACATTCCCTCCACATCTTTAGAAACATACCTTTCGATCACACTGGAGTTGATGCTCTCCCCAACTTTCTTTGGAACGTAATGGGCCATATCGCTCGATGCAATGACAACTACGTCCCTTCCATCACATGCCATCTTGATCCTATCTGCCAATCTTCTAGCCGACAATATATCCTGACGGCTCATTATTATAGGCACAATATGTGGATCTGGGTCAATGTATTGTATGAATGGAACCTGCACCTCTATCGAATGCTCGGAGCGATGGGCCCTGACATAGTCAGGTATAAATTCGGATAATTTCGCGGCAATATCCTTATGGACTTTGCACGGACCGAGAGGCGTCAAATATTCTTCACTGCACATGACCGCATCGAATGGGACCCCGTAATGATCTGGACCGATTATCACATAGGCTTCAGGAAATCCATCCTCCGCTATCGCCTTGTATATGTGGGCGGCATTCATACCGGATGCCTGATATCCTGCATGCGGACATACTGCGCCTACTATCCTCCTCTCTTTTGATGATACTTCTGGCAAACCTGGACCCAATGGATTTGAAAAACAAGATCTGATGGAAGAAATCAACTCATCTCTTTCTAAAGGATAGAAACGACCTGCGACAGCCGGATAGCGCATAAATGTTTAAGGGGTTTAATAGGTAAAGTGTTTGTGATTGAAGTGATTCAAAGTTTAGCTTCGAAATCTTCAATTTCCATCTTGAAGTCTGCGGGATCCTTTATGTCTCCCCTTGCGAGAAGAACCTCTCTTGTAAGGATCCAATAGACACATGCCAATGCACGCCTTCCTTTATTGTTGGTTGGTATGACCAGATCTACGTTGCGTGTCTCATTGTTTGCATCACACATTGCAACTATCGGGATTCCAAGATTGAGAGCCTCGTTGAGTGCCTGTTTGTCTGCTGCAGGGTCTGTGACTACAAGGACCTCGGGTTCTATGAATCCAGGGTTTGCAGGATTTGTGAGTGTACCTGGAACGAAACGACCTGCAAATGCTGGTGCTCCTATGGTCTTGGAGAACTCTCTTGCTGGCCTCTGACCATATTGCCTTGCAGATACGACAAGTATCCTCTTTGGGTCATAACGAGCAAGGAAACTGGCTGTCGCCCTTATCCTCTCATCGGTCTTCTTCACGTCAAGAACGTAAAGCCCATCCTGCCTCACCTTGTAGATGAAACTTTTCATGTCAGCAGATTTCTGCTGTGTTCCAATGTGCACTCCGGATGTAAGGTAGATGTCCTCTGCGACCAACAATTCGGTGTTTCCTGCGATGCTCTCCTCTTCACTCATTTGAATTCCTCTGTTAGTTTCTAACAACTGTAATTGGGATGAGATTCTTCTCATACTCCAGCATGGCGATATCGATTGGATCGAGCATGTCCTCAGGGTAATCTACGAGGACTGGTGCGCCGTACGAGATCTGAAGTGCCCTCGCACCTATGATCCTTGCTTTTTCGAATCTAGTGTAGTTCATTTGACTCACCATACAGGAATCGAGGTAGACCTATGTTAATTATAAATGTTTGCCTTCCTTTATTTTAATTTGTTAGTAGAAACACAAATAACGCCCGCGCGTATAGAGAGGCAATAACATTTTTTATAAGCAAGGATATCAACGGGTGTGAATGATGAATTAAAGGTCTGCACTGCTGCCTTCTTCCGCAACAAGGGAAAAGAGGTCATCACCGTCATGGAATTGATAATGACCATATCATTGGACCTTAGATGGATGGATGCGACAACAGCTAGCAGATTCGTGAAGGTTGTTGTTTCAGAAGGACTTGTGACATCTACACAGGATAATCTGCTTAAAGCTGCAAAAGAACTCAGCACAATCGATGTTCCTGTAGCATATAAGCCATCAAAAGAACTTTTAGAATTTATCAGATCCGCTCCATCTGATAAAAAAGAGAACACGAATGATTCAAAAGCGACACATAAAGCCCCTTCGAAATCCGATAAAGATGCATTATTGCCAAAGATGATGGACCTAGCAACTTCTGTAGGCATGCAAAAAGGAATATTCGTTTCAGAATGCAACAAGATTGTAAAAAGATTAAATGTAGATATGGAGGTTGCCGCACTCATAGTACTCAGAGACAAAGGTGTGGATATTGCCCCTTACTATGATGTTGCATACTTCTCCATATCAAAAAGATGATTTACTCTTTCTTTATGAAATTACTCAAGGTCATTGAGCCGTTGCCCTTACCGCCACCTACAACTGACCCAGACGATACAATTTCTGTAAGTTTTATATTCAAAGCCTTCTCTAATTTAGCCCTAAGCTTATCATCTGGTACGAGGTCGTTCGATTCTACTTTTGCCAATATCCCTTTCTTTTCAGATATGGATGCAGCAAACTGTTCCAGATCCATACCTTTTCTTTCACGAGCCTCGCGTACCGCGTTGCCGTAGTTGTCGACTATCTCTACCGTGCCTGACCCCGCATATACATCGCGGGTCTGCATCCTCTTCTCACGTCTCTCCAACCTTTGCTCTATGACGACTTTACTAGGTGCAGGTACACCTGAACCTGCTTTTGCAGCCGCTTTGTACTCATCTCCGAATCTGGCACAATTCGGACATAACATTAGCTTGGTTCCTTCCACCATCATCGCCTTTGCTTGAGGCGATTCTTTTCCACACATTTCACATATCATTGTCCTTGTTATTGATGAGGGCGTTATTAAGTCTAACGCAAACAAGAAAAACATAGACATAGAAAAGTAATAAAAAGGGAAGGACATAATCCTTGAAAGGGATACTATGGACGAGGAGGCTCAAATCGAGGAACTGAAGACCAAGATAATCACGCTCGAAGAAAGGAACGTCAGACTTATGGAGGACCTCCAGAACGCAGAGAACGAGAAACGCTACTCTGAAGGAGAGAATTTTAGACTTCAGAAGGAACTTTCACGCTTAAGAGCAGAGAACGAGAGGCTAAAAAGCCCACCTCTGATTATAGGGTCGTTACGTGATGTACTGCCAGATAACCGCGTAGTGGTAAAGAGTTCGACTGGACCCGATTTCATTGTATCTGTATCAGAATACATAACCCCTAAGGAACTTATACCCGGCGTAAGGGTATCCCTCAACAAACAATCTCTTGCAGTGATGAGTGTTCTACCTGCGCCATTAGACCCTGTGGTCACTGGTGCAGAGATCATAGACAAACCCAATGTAACTTATGCGGACATTGGAGGACTTTCAAAACAGATGCTTGAACTCCGTGAAGCCGTGGAGGACCCACTCTTAAGACCTGAGCTCTATGCAAAGGTCGGTGTCGAACCTCCAAAAGGAGTACTACTTGTGGGACCGCCTGGAACCGGTAAGACCATGATGGCCAAGGCTGTTGCAAGTGCTACAAAGGCGACATTCATAAGATTGGTGGGTTCAGAGCTTGTACAGAAGTACATCGGTGAGGGAGCGAGACTTGTCCGCGAGCTATTTGAACTTGCAAGGGAAAAATCACCGAGCATAATATTCATAGATGAGCTTGATTCCGTTGGTGCGAAGAGAATGGATGTTGCAACGTCTGGAGACCGCGAGGTACAAAGGACCCTGATGCAGCTACTTTCCGAATTAGATGGATTCACACCGACCAGCGATGTGAAGATCATTGGAGCCACAAACAGACCCGATATTTTGGATGATGCACTTCTAAGGCCTGGAAGATTCGACCGTATCATTGAGATAGGGTTGCCTGACGTCGATGGCAGGACGCAGATATTCAAGATTCACCTGGCCAAGATGAGCATTTCAAAGGATGTTCAAGTAAAGAAATTAGCAGAGATAACAGATGGCACGTCGGGTGCAGAAATAAAGAGCATATGCACTGAAGCGGGAATGCTTGCAATAAGGGATAACCGCGACGTCATCACGATGGATGATTTCATCGCTGCCAAGGAAAAGGTAATGGAAGCGGGAAGGGCAAAAATAAAGTCCGTACCTGCTTACATGTTCGGATAAACAATTCCTTTAAAAAAAACATTTTAAAAAATTATTTTCGAGGGATCATTCCCTCGATGTATCTTCCCCCGCGAAAAACTCCAACTGAGCTGCGGCGTATATCTCCCCCAACCCTATGTCTTCCTGCGCAGATACGGGACGGATCTCACCAAAAGTGCCCATATTGTCAAGTGCTTTGAACAATTCCACACCTACTACAGACTCGGAGTTTCCCATCTCATCCATCAGATCCCCGTATAGCACATCTGAATTCTCAAACCACTGTATGATCCTCTCGGTCTCCTCTTCCTTGAACATATCAGATTTTGAAAGAAGATTGAATGTGGGTATCTGAAGTCTGAATTCGACTATGGAAGATAGCATCATTGAAGAGATGAATCCGTTCGGTGTCCTGCATAATGTTGGGTCTGAAAGATAGATCAACATGGACTTATCCTTACCGAATGCAGATACTATCCTTTCTGAGGATTCTCTGAAAGCGAACAGCTCTAACTGACCAGGCGTATCGATCAGCACATAATCGGTCTTGAATGTATCGACGATGTCCATCATCTTCCTAATGTTGATGGCCATCAGGTCTGCTGCTACGATCTGAGCCCCGTTGGGTCCCAAACCATACTCGGCCATTACCTCACTCATAGATACCCACTCCCTGATGTCGATGTCTGGCCTGTAAGGCAACGATTCTGCCCCGGGATCCAAATTAACAATTATAGAATCAACACTGTTGTCTTCGAGCCAAGTCTTGAATGCTCCGACCAATGTACTCTTTCCACTACCCGCGGTCCCGACAAAGAATAGATTCCTCATTTTATCCTCGGACATAACCCATATGTTACAGCGATATACATTTTCTTATATCCTGACAACACAAACCTAATTTAACCCAATGAGGATTCAGGATTCATGTTAGTGAAAAATCCACACAACATTGCGTTCGCCTGGTTCGGCATTCTAGCAATCGCTGTGTTCACGATCTCTTGGATCTGTGCCGTCGCACTCGATTCCTCTTGGGTATTTGGAAAGAACACTCTTTCCGACCTCGGGATATCAGACACAGATGCCAAATACTTCTTCAATTACGGTTGCTGCATGCTGACCGCCATATTCCTAGCTATATTTGGATTTGCATCCACAATATATTCAAAGAACAAATGCATCTCCGCCGGCGGGATATTCCTCGTCATCGGCGCGGTGTTTCTGTTCCTTGTTGGCATAGTAACCGAAGATGTTGGAAATGGAGATCCGCACAATCACGTGGCATTACTCATGGGATTCTTCGTCCTCATCGCCATGTGTCTCTACGCTGGAGGGTTCTGGATGAACGGGCATGAAGTATTTGCCGCCGTACCTATCGTGCTTCTGATAACCCTGATGGGAATCCACATAAAGGATGGATTCGCCACATACGAGGCCTGGTCAGCGATCGGCGTCATGGTATTTATGATCGTAGCCGCGGTGGACATGATGTTATCCAAACCGAATAATAACTATTGTAAAAAGGATGTGTAAAAATGGCTGTGACCCCAAATGGAATCAAAACAGCATTGGTACTGAGCCTCATCGGAGGCGCATTCAGCATTGCCTGTTTAGGATTGTTCAACAATTATGAGGAAAGCCTTCTCACAATAGCCTCGATGTATTTGCTTACCGCAGTCTTATTCTTCGCGCTCGCAGGAGCATTCACAAAGAATAGTCAATGGGGATGGAGAGTTGCACTTTTCATATCTTTCTTGAACCTTGGTATCATCGCAGGATGCACCGCGGCAGAATATTTTGAATTATGGGCCGGCATTGTTCTGATGGTGTTTGCAATATGCATCATCATACTCGAGATCTTGCCTTCATCCAAGAAATGGCTTGATTCTAAACTTTAAACCATCTGGCCCTTCGGGGCCTTTAATTTAATAACCATAATTATACGTATTACCAAAATTACGGTAACTTTAAATCCTCATAGTAATTGACCGTCAATGTGGACGAAAAATACACTTTCGCACTAAGGAAAATAGCATTGCTTGGCGGAATAGACGACTATATCGCAGTATCATCAAGAGAACTAGGTGATACTTTAGAGATGAGTCAACAATCTGCATCAAAAAGAATACTCGAACTATTGGATGAAAAACTAATAGTGCGCGATCTTGGGGCAAGAAGGCAAAGGATAAAACTGACCCCGCGCGGAGTGGAAGAACTTAAGAAAGAATATAACGAATATCGCAGAATATTTGAATTGACCGACCACATAACGATCCATGGAAAAGTGACAGAGGGCATGGGAGAAGGCGGATACTACATCTGCCAGCCAGGATATATGGACCAATTTGAAAAGAAACTTGGCTTCAAACCATTCGAAGGAACACTGAATATTACTGTAGACAAAGATGACATTGGAAAACTTGACGTCATCAGAAGCACATCCGGACAGATGATAGACGGATTCATTAGCGAAGGCAGGAGTTTCGGGAACGTTATTGCGTATAAAGCAAAGATCAGGAACATCGACTGTGCTATAGTCGTACCTGAAAGGTCACATTATGCAGACGTGATCGAGATAATATGCCACTATCACCTTAGAAGGACCCTTAGCATCGGTAACGGCGATCGTGTCGATGTGAGAGTCAGCATTTGATTCTGTAAATATCATAAAATGGCCGGTTTGATCACCGGCCATTGAAAAATCATTTTGAAAAACATTTCATAACAGATGTGAAAATCGGCCTTCCATCCCCATCTGCGGAATCATATCCTCTCGTCCAATCGGTATGGGTGAACCTGGTCATAACACGCTCGGGATGTGGCATCATACCGAGCACATTACCTGCAGGATTGCATATGCCTGCTATGTCAGAAGGCGACCCGTTCGGATTCCAAGGATAATCCGGAGAAGAACCATCTGGTTCCACATATCTGAACACTATCTGATCGTTGTCTTCCAGTTTTTGAATGAAATCTGGGTCCATGCTCATCAGCTTGCCCTCTCCGTGTGCCGAAGGTATCGCCAGTATCCTCTTGGGAGCTATATCGGATGTGAAAATGCAATTCCCTCTGTTATCGTTCCTAAGGACGGTCGGGCGACATTCGAACCTTGCTGAATCGTTCGTATACAAAGCCGCCGTAGGTTCTGATGTCATCGTCTCATCGAATGCCGGGAGAAGACCCAATTCCACCAATATCTGGAATCCGTTGCAAACTCCCAGAACTGGTTTCTCCGCTTCAACGAACCTCTTCAATTGAGGCCCCATGGATGATTTTATCCTTGCTGCGAATATGGCACCAGCACGGACATAATCTCCCGCTGAGAATCCGCCAGGCAAGGCCAGAATATCATAATCCTCCAGATTGCGCCTCAATCCATGAGGTACCCCGCCAGACAATTGTTTGAGGTGGACCTTCTCTGCACTTGCACCTACCATGTTGAAGGCTTCCGCCATCTCATCCTCGCAATTGGTTCCTTCGATCCTGAGGACACATACCCTTACATCTTTCATTGTGAAGCACCTCCCATGATCTTCCAAATGGGATCGTTCCAGGCCTTTCTCATGTCAGATAACGGTATTTCCACCTTCGAACCCTTTATCTTCAACTTATCGCCTTTCGATATCCCGATGCATTTTGCATCATCGCCTAGTATCTTCTCGAAGTTTGATGCGTCCTTGCCATTTATTTCGACGATCCAACGTGAATTGCTCTCGGAATACAATTTTATGCGCATTTCCAGATCTCCCAACGCAGCGAGATCTATCTCTGCACCTATCTGTCCGGATATGCACATCTCGGCCACTGCGACGGCCAATCCTCCATCCGAACAATCATGACAGCTCAATACAAGTCCCTTGTCCATTGCCTCTAAAAGCTTGTCCATGAGTACTTTGAGATGCGGTACATCTACAACAGGCACCTGTCCTTCCTTTCCTCCGTATTTACGGAATAGCAGCGATGCTCCCATCTCGTCTTTGGTGTCCCCTACTACGTAAAGACACGACCCTACTTTTTTCATATCTGCGGTTATGGCCTTCCTTACGTCATCGATGAGTCCGCATCCCACTATCATCGGAGTGGGCAGGATGTATATTCCTCCTGGAGCCTCGTTGTATAGACTAACATTACCAGATGGTATAGGGATGCCCAATCCTTTTGCGATCGTTCCTATACCTCTGACCGCCTCCCTTAACTCACCCAATCTCTCGGGCTTCTCAGGGTTTCCAAAATTTAAGCAATCTGTGAAAGCGTTGGGCCTTGCACCGACAGCTACCAGATTACGGCAGGCCTCATCAATACATGCCATTCCGCCATTGTAAGGGTCACCTGAAGTGAACCAAGGATTGCAACCTGTCGCGATCGCGAGCCCCTTCCATCTGCCAGGAACAGGCATCAAGACGGCTGCGTCCCCAGGTCCTGTCTCGTTCATCTTACCTACCATCGGGTGTATCACCGTGGAACCACGAACCTCGTGGTCATATTGCCTTATCGCCCATTCCTTGGATGCCACATTGAGATCAGATAACAAGGATAATATTACCTCTGTGTCCCCTGGTATCTTCGGGAATCTCTCATTGACCTTCGTGTACACCTTTGGAAGGACGTACGGCCTATGATACACCGGACCCCCTGTTAGGAATTCCAGATCCATATCGAATATCTCTTTGCCATGCCAGAATATGCGAGTACGGGGTACATCGGTGGTCTTTCCTATCGGTGTAGCCAGAACATCCCACATGTCGAATATCTCGAGAACCTTGTCGACATTCTCTGGCCTGCAGCTGCACATCATGCGCTCCTGCGATTCCGAGACCCATATCTCCCAAGGTGCGAGCCCGGTTTCTTTTAATGGCACCTTTTCCAGGTCTACGTCTGCTCCACAGCCTCCGCCCAAGGCCATCTCTCCAACTACACAGCTCAGACCTCCTCCCCCGAGGTCCTTCATTCCGGTTATGAGATGCTTCGCATTTACCTCGAAACATGCGTGGATGACAGGCTCCTTTGTGATCGGGTCACCTAATTGGACAGCACCTCTAGAATCGTCCTGGGATGTTGAAGTGAGGTCTTTTGATGCGAAATTCACACCGTGGATACCATCTCTTCCAGTACGTCCTCCGATGAGTATGAGTATCTCCCCCGGACCACCGACATAATTCTTTGCCAGGTCCTTCCTTTTGACTATGCCGAAGCATCCTACGTTCACAAGGCAGTTGCCTGTGTACCTTTCATCGAAAAAGAAGCCTCCTGTCACTGTTGGTATACCACAACGGTTACCATAGTCCCTTATACCTGCGACAACGCCTCCTACAAGATAGCGCGGATGCTTTATCCCCTTTGGCATCTCATCTTTCTTATCTATTGGGCCAAAGCACAATGGGTCTGCCAAAGCTATCGGTTGTGCACCCATGCATACAACGTCCCTCAATATCCCTCCGATCCCTGTGGCTGCCCCGCCGTAGGGTTCTATCGCTGAGGGGTGATTATGGCTCTCGACCCTCAATGCATATCCGTAATCATCATCGAACACCATCACTCCAGCGTCTCCTCTGGACAGCACATCATCACGCTCGATTCCAAAAACGAATTCCTTTAGAATTGGTTTGGAGCTCTTGTAACAGCAATGTTCGCTCCAAGCTTGACCAAGAGCTTGCATCTCGACGTCTGTTGGATTCCTCTTCTCTTTGATGAAATAGTCCTTTATCGTCTTCATCTCTTCCAAGGAGAGGCTCAAGCTCATATCCGTTGAGATCTTAATCAGTCCATTATCATCAGCATCAAGTATATTCACTTCATAGAGCTGGAATGAAACATCTTTCTTTATCATAGGTCCTTTGGACATTGCTTCATCTCACAGTCACAGTGTAACTCTGTATAACAGGATTGGCCAGAAGTCTCTTGCACATATCCTCGCCCTTCTGTTTAGCCTTATCTGCAGGCATATCAAGCGTGAGCTCGAACATCTTTATGGTTCTAACGTTCTCGATCCCCTCAAAACCAAGGGACTCGAGTGTCTTCTTCGTATTCATTCCCTCAGGATCGGCAACGCCTTTCTTGAGCTCGATTCTGATCTCGATTACTGCCATTACTGATTGTATTGCACGCGTATAAATAAAAGATTGCGAGGGGAAGGGATTGCCCATTACAATCTTTTTCTTGCGAATATCAAATATCCTGTATGTCCTAGCATCTCGAAGGATGGCCTTACCCCTCCCGGATGCACCTCTAGCCCTCTCTGTAGGTTCTCCAGAGCGTATACTTCCGCAAAACCTTTCTCACGAAGGGCATTTACAATGGATTCTGCCTGATTGGCATTTGGAACGTATGCACACAATCTGCCTCCACTTCTCAGATGGGGTGCCAGATTGTCCAAGGCCAACCAAGGGTCTGGCATGTCCATTGTGAGAACATCGGCCATTATTTCACCGACATCGGCATCTCTCGCATCGCCTATTATCGGTGACCAGTATTTGTCCATTCCATTACGACGGACATTCTTCAATGCACGCTGCGCATTCTCCTCTCTGAATTCGACGGTTATCACCTTTCCCAAAGGCGCTACCGCGTTCAGCAGGGCAGTGGTCAATCCTCCCGATCCGGCACCTACTTCCAGCACGAGGTCTCCTGCCTTCACGTCGCAATTCATCAATATGGTGGCAGCATCCTTGGGGGTTATTATTTGGGCGCCCCTGTCGAGAGATTCGATGAGCTCTATGGCACCTGGTCTGAAGATAGTATATTCCTTGCCAACGATCTCTATGCGAGAACCGTCCTCCAGTCCTATAAGTCTCGAACCATCTATAGTACCTAGCGAGGAAATCTTCAACATCTTGGGCTCAGTCCTTATCCAAGTCCTTTTACCCGACTGATCTAGAAGATAAATGAGCTCATCTGCACCGATCATCAAATCACATCGTGTGTGCAGACATTACCTGCTTTTCGGTGTCTTTACCGCAGATTATGCACTTTCCTTTGAATCTGTTCTTTGACCCATATGTATGCCCCAGGATCTTGATGTCGAATTTCTCCTCGAATGCATGGCCGCACTCCGGAGATCCGCACCAGCCGAACCTCAATATCTTGTCCTCTGGAACATTGTCTACGCTTTGTATGTCCTGCATGTGGCATTCCTGTATCACTTTAGCTTTGGAATACATTGAATCCGCTATTACCTTCAACATCAATCTCGCACCTTCGGACACGGTCTCGAGATCCATGGTCCCTTTCTCACCGCTATCCCTTCTGACGAACGTCACCACTTTGTTCTCGATGTCCCTGCCGCCCAATTCCAAACGTAGTGGCACGCCCTTTATCTCCCAATCATAATACTTGCTGCCTGGTCTAGCATCCCTGTCATCCAATTTGACACGGAGGCCGGAGCTGACCAAGGTGCTGTACAATCTTTGTGCCTCGGCAGTGACCATATCTGAATTGTTCTTTGACAGTATCGGGATTATCACGATCTGGAACGATGCTATCTCGGGAGGCATTACCAGCCCCTTGTCATCGGCATGGACGCCGATGACAGCACCAAGAAGACGCTCGCTCATGCCGTATGTGGTCTGATGGACGAACTTATGCTCTCCATCATCATCCTCGAAAGTTATATCGTATGGCTCTGAGAAATTGGTACGATAGTGATGTATGGAACCTATCTGCAATGTCTTTCCATTTGGCATAACGGTATCGATACCTACTGTATAATGAGCGCCTGGGAATTTGTCCCATTCAGTACGTACAGATAACGTGTAAGGGAGGCACAATCTCTTAGCGACCTTTGCAAGAATTTCGACATCCTCGTCTATCTGTCTCTGCGCATCCTCTTCTGATTCGTGACAAGTGTGTGATTCGAAGAAATGTATCTCGCGGACCCTGATGAATGCCCTTGTCTGTTTTGTCTCATAACGGAATGTGTTGACTATCTGATACACCTTCAAAGGAAGATCCTGATGGGACCTTATCCACAATGAAAATATTGGATACATGGCGGTCTCAGAAGTTGGCCTTATGACCAGACGAACATCCAACTCATTCAATCCCGCATGAGTGACCCAGTAGACCTCGGAATCGAATCCTTTGATATGGTCTTTTTCCTTTTTGAACTCTGTCTCAGGGATCATTAAAGGAAAACACACCTCATCGTGTCCTGTTGCGTCCAACTCTTCCCTTATGTATGTATCGATCATCCTCATTATCTTCCATCCATAAGGGGTCCATACATTCATCCCTTTGATGGGGTATCTCTTATCGGAAAGGTTCGCCTTTT
This sequence comes from uncultured Candidatus Methanogranum sp., assembly GCA_963676045.1. Taxonomy (GTDB): domain Archaea; phylum Thermoplasmatota; class Thermoplasmata; order Methanomassiliicoccales; family Methanomethylophilaceae; genus Methanogranum. Next base: position 1,320,474 of record OY780938.1, on the reverse strand, counting down.
CTACGATCTCATTGTACCATTCGTTGAAATTCTCCTCTTTCTGCATAAAATCATTTCTCCATCAAAGATTTTGCCAACATTGGCGCTACAGATATCAAAGAGGCATTGTTCTCCAATGTGTTGCAACACATCACCACATCTAGAGAATTACCTCTTAGCTTTTCCAGAGCATTGCTCACAAATACGCCGTGAGTGCATGCAACTGATACTGTGTTTGCGCCCGCTTCTACAAGTGCCTGCTTTGCCGCGATTATTGTTGATCCGGTTGATATCATATCATCGACAATCAGTATGTTCTTCCCTCTGCAATCCATATTGGCAGGAGCGATGCGCACATCGAACCCGGAAAGACGTGTTTTCTCAAGATGATCGTATTGCACTCCCAACCTCTCACCGACATCCTTTGCACGTCCTGCCGCACCTATGTCTGGCGACAATACCAGATCGATGTTCTTCTTATTGAAGTAATCAGCGATCGCCGAAGCTGCTTTTAGGTCCTTATGTGGACAGGTGAAATGATCCAGAGTCGTCTCCTTGTGTATGTCTATCGTGAAGACTCTGTCACAATTGAGATTCAGATGCTTACACATGACTTTTGCGCTCTCTGCCTCTCCAGGCTTGAATATCCTATCCTGCCTGGCATATCCGAAATAAGGTATCACCAGAGTGATAGACCTTGCACCCATGTTCCTAACAGCATTCTGAAGTAGGAACATCTCGATCATGCAGGGGTCTGGGTATGTGTTTTGGATGATGATGACATCATCATCTAAGGATTCGCTATCGATCCTAACATAACATTCACCGTCAGGGAATCTCATCGATGCTGCCTGAATATATGGGCAACCGATTATCGATGCTGTTTCCTTGGCGAGGTCTCTGGAAGAAGAACCTCCGATTACTATCATAATATCGTCATCGCAAAGTATTATAATAAATGCGCTTCCGAACAAAGGACATAAGGATTTTATCGACCCAAGACATAAAGCGAACTATGCAGAATACGATAACGAATGAAAAGATCGATCGATATCTAGAGATAACAAATAGAGCCCTGAATAAACTTAAGATTGCAGCGCCCGATCGCTCATACAACAAAAGATTAGCTGACGACTTCTTGAAAATGGCAACCTCATATTACAATGATGCAAAGCACTTTAGAGAAGAGGGCGATCTTGTGACTGCCTTTGCTGCCGTCAACTACGCACATGGCTGGCTTGACTGCGGTGCTAGAATTGGGCTTTTCGATGTCGACGGGGATGATGTACTCTTCACTCTTTTCGAATGACTGATGCGGGCATCCCTGTAGGTGTGACTTTCAACACATCATGACTGTCGATCGCATCAGTTATTTTCTTAGATCTGGAATCAATGAAAATGCTATTGCCCAGCATGCACATTCCAGACATTATTCCTATCGATTTTAAGCTGTTTATGGCCTTACATATCTCAATGCTTTCCAGACCTGCCTTCCTTGAAAATTCATTGGATATGGAGTACAATGATGACTTAGAAGGTCCTTTTAAATACTCATCTACTGCAAAATGACCTGCTTCGCATATGGACCTATATCTTGATTTGTCATTCAGGACCTTCGAAGTACTTACCTTAGGACCAAGCACTGCAACGGACAGTTCTTCGAGATCTATTCCTGTGCCTATTACCCTTCCAATGGGCGGCAATCCTGGAAGGACACGCACTGGTTGAGGAGTGTCGCCCATTATACCTGAGACGTCACCAAGACCTCCTCCCATTATAACTTCCACACGATGTGCCAGACTGTATGCCGCCTGCTTATCGAATCCTTGAATCTCACCTACGCACAATGCAGCTGCGATGGCGCCTGCAGCACTCATCCCGAATCCCTGACCTATGGGAAGGCTGTTCTCAATGACCACATCGAATCCTCTTCCTGAGGCTGCCATTTCCAATAGCTTCCTTGTAATGGGCGCTTCCGAAGACGCCCCATCCATGGTTATCTCGGTGTGTGAGGATCTATTCTCACTGATCGATACCCTCGTGCCCTCTAAGAGTCTTATCCCCGCTCCTCTTGATCCCTTGGAAAGCGTATCTGTGGACTCCACCGGCTCGAAGAAACAAGTTATGTGCGCTGGACAGAAGGCACTTATCATCTACTCTCCACGCAAAGATTCAGTATCGCATCCGAGATCTCGGTCTTGGATCCGGTTATGTCCTTCGAACCGTCCTTTGTTATCAAGAGCGCTGAGGTTGATACCTTGCCCACAGAATCTATGTCATTGGCAACAACCGCTTTCAGATCGTACATGTCCATGCGTTGCCTGGCCTTCTCCTCGAGATGGAATGTGTCCAACCCGGATTCTGCTTTGAATCCGATGACGTTCTGACACTTCTTGCGTATCAATGGCAATACCTTTGGTACTGGATTCAGCATCATGTCGTGTTTATGATCGCTCGGTATCTTCCCTTGGGTGAAGTCTGGTGCAAAATCAGCCAACGCTGCTGGAACTATTACATAGTCCTGATCTATCCCATCGATCATCGATACTAGGTCCGATACGGTATTGAACCTTCTGACCTTGATGAAATCAGGAAGTGGGACGCTGCATGCCCCCATCCATAATTCGACCTTTGCACCACGCTCAAAAGCCCTAAGGGCGAGTACCAACGACATAAGGCCAGTCGAGCGGTTTGTGATTATCCTCATCGAATCCAACGGTTCCTCGCTGCGTCCTCCTATTATGAGTATGCGCTTCCCGTTGAGGTCGCTCCTTGAAAGGCACCTTATGGCCCATGCTACGACCTCCTCCTTTGATGCGACCTTCGCCCTGATGCCGTCTAGATTTGGACCTATTATGTTTATACCCCAAGATTCCAAGGTCTTTATGTTCTTGATAACGGCAGGGTTATCGTACATATGCTGATGCATCGCGGGTGCAAGTATTATCGGTATCTTACTTCCCAATGCCACTGTGGCGAATGAGGTGACCGATGTATCGTCGATCCCGTTGGCTATCTTGGATATCGTGTTCGCTGTCGCAGGAAATATCATGAAAAGATCTGCGGCGGTTGAATCTCCGAGATATTTTATATGCTCGGTCTGTCCGCTTAAATCTACGATTGGTTTCACACCGGATGCGAATTCGATCGCATCTGGCGCCACAAGCTTTACTGCACTGGGAGTCATAACTGGTATGACCTTCGCGCCATGCCTTATCAACTCCCGTATCAGCGAAAAACATTCTGTGACCGCAATACTTCCTGTCATGCCCAATACAATTGTCTTTCCTCTCAGTCTTTTGCTTTTCTCACAATATATTTCCTCTGACGGATGCATCAAATGACCTCCTTTATTATCCTCATGACATCTTCCAAGACCTCTTCCTGCATACGATCGGCCTCGATTATCACGAAATTAAACTGTTTAGCGAGTTTGATATAATTTGTACGAACTGAACGCTGATATTCGAAATCCTCGAACTTGCTCTTCTCCCCTCTGTTTATGACGCGCCTCATACTCTTTTCCACGTCAAGATCTAAGAGAAAAGTTATGTTCGGAGTAAGTATGACCGGCATATTGATCTCTAAAAGCCAATCAATATTGACTGAAACGCCATTCAAAGGTGCGGATTGATATGCAACGGTGGAAGCAAAATACCTGTCGCATATCACGATATTGTCTTCTTCGACCAATTTCCTTATCCTTTCAGTATGAACCGCCCTATCCGCAACGAATAACAAGGACTCTGCCAGAGGAGATATGCCCTTCACAGAACCACTTCTTATCAATGTCCCGATCTCGTCATGCGTTGGCTCTTGGGTGACGACGACACTTTTGCCTATCTTCTCCAACTCCTCACGTACCCTATTGCAGAGGGTTGTCTTTCCGGAACCGTCTATTCCTTCGAAGACTATGAATGCTCCAGTCATAACACCTACCATACTGTGTTTGGAGTATTTCAGACCTCTGAGAAACAAAGATCCGTCCTATTATGGATTGATGATATAAATGAAAAAATGCCGCCGAACGGCGGACTTATTTTACTTTTTAATTAAAGAATTGTTTTACACCTGGACGGAATAGATAGTACAGGATCACAATGGAAATTATCAATGCGATAATACCTACAGGGAATGCAAGGATACCAACTATAACTCCGATGACTGCGAATATGACACCTAAGTACCACATTATCTTCCATCCTTTGAGCGTACCGTATCCTACGACCGCGTAAATCACTGCTACTACGATACCTATCGCACCAAATGTAGTTTTTATTGAGTCTTCTCCAAAATTATACCCGGCCGCTACAGCGATACCGAATATCAATGCGAGCACACCGACCAATAGGAACAACAGACCTATGATCGTAACGAATAATGGCCTTTTGATTTTGTCGTTAGACATGATTTTATATCGTAATTATGGTTTATAATACCAACTGGTTATATGTCTCTGCCTCTGAAATTGAGACGACCCACCATTTGCTCTAAAGACTCTACATCTTTGATATATCCTGAGCACAATATCGCGAGTCTTTTTCTCAAAGATGTATCGTACAATACGCCGAGTGAAGATAACTGATTGCTCATTTCTTTGGAAAGAATGCCGCCTTTATGATCCCAGTCTGTCAAGATGATGGCCTTCATCCCGCTATTATATACTTTTTCCGCCACTCTGATTGGTCCTCCTTCAGATTGAATATGCCTGAACATACCCTCGATACCCAATGACCTCAAGGACCTCTCGTCATTCATCCCTTCCACTAGGATCACATGGTCATTGGACATCATCGACAGATCTTCCAAAACCTTGTCAATGGCCTCCAAACGGTCAGCATCATTCATATCTTACCTTCAAGATCGTGAAGTATCCTTTGACCGTCACCATATATGATCACGGTCTTCTGCCTGTTGAGATGTCCAGATATTATCTGTGATTGACACCCTGACAATCCTTTGATCTCGGCCTCCACTTCTTTGTTAGCCTTTCCATCCAATGGAGGGGCCTTTATCCTCATTATGAGCCTTCTTCTCCATTCGTCGAATCCTTCGGGGCCGGACCTGCTAGAACGAGGAGATACAAGGATATCCACCTCCAAACCTTCTTTAACTATGCGAGATACATCCCTTAACTCCATGAATATGGATTGTGCTGTGAGGATATCGTCTTTTGGGTTCCAATACAATCAAATATCGACATGAAAATGAAGGTATGATGTTGAATTCTGTCCAAGACCCCCTTGATTTCGAGGACCTTACTGCGATATACCGAGTAGAGAAGAAGGCCCCCTCGCTATCAGTAGTTAGAAAAGACCTATACCCAGCGATAGCTGGATTGTTGATGGGGTTGAGCGCCGAGTACAACAAACAACTTTCGATGGACCCGGACTCGCTCATATGTGAAGGCGCCAATCAACGCAGGAAGAAGGCCAAACAGCTATCAAAAGAAGTGGTTGAGATACGCATGCAGAAAATATGCTCATTGGCACTCAGAAGTGCCATGGGCGCACAAAACGTCATAGACCAACTTACCCCGGAAGAGAAGGAATATTACAGTAATGTACTTGAGATCTCAAGAAGACACGGGGCCCTCATAACTAAGATGGCTGGCGAAAAGAAATATGATTCTCCAAGAATAGACCCTGATGTTCCATCTAAAAAGGACCCTGTGGTGGAAACACCCTCAAAACCAGTACCGAAAGAGACTGCTGTTGAACCTGTCGTCGAAGTGAATTTCGAACCGGAACTTGAAATGGAAGAACCCCAGTTCGACAATTTCCCAGAAGATGCGGTCAATTATGACGACAATGCAGCGATTGATGAGGATAAGCTATTTGCCGCACCCGCATCACAGGTCGTCGATGATGAGATGAGGATTTCAGGAAAAAAAGAAAAAGAGATTTCCCCTCGCGACAATTCGTTTACCACGAATGATATGGTCCTGATACGCATAACCGAAGATCTCCCGGCATTCTCCGGACCAGATCGCGATTATAGACTTTCGAAGGAAGACGTCATAATGATGCCTAAAGTAATGGCTGACGCACTCGTTCACAGGGAAAAGGCCATACTCCTCACGCCTTCGCCCTGATCAGAATCTGAGGGTCCTTGTATCCCCTTGGAACTCTAGACAATCCAGTTTAATGCGTTTTATACCAGTCAGATCGGCCACTTCCTCCCTCGCAGTATCGGGGGTGTTGTTGGTCTTACTAAGATGGGCCAAGAATATCTGTCTCTTTTCATTCATGGTGCGTTTTATCGCAGCCGCACAATCCACATTGGATAAGTGACCTTGATCGCTGTCGATCAACTTCTTCAGATATGCTGGATAGGGTCCTTCGACCAACATCTTCTTGTTGTAATTCGATTCTATGACCGCAATGTCCGCCTCTGCCAACGCATGCTCTATCTGGAATGTCATCTTTCCTGTATCTGTGGCAAGAAGGGCCTTCTTGCGATCTTCTTCCACCAAGAATGCATTTGGTTCCACAGCATTGTGTGAAGTTGGGAGAGGGATTATATTCATCCCCCCTATCTGAAATGAATCTGCAGTGCGGATCTCGTGATACTCCACTGAACCTAAACAACTGGCTTCGAATGTTGGCCTGTTGCAATACACAGGCAATCCTAATTTCCTTGCGGTCGCCCCGGCTCCCAAGATATGATCTGAATGTTCATGCGTTATCAGAAGTGCTTTTATGATCTTTGGGTCCACTCCTTCCTGATCCATGTATGTAGAGATCTTGCGGTAGCTGACCCCCGCATCGATCATGATCGCTTCATCATCGAACTGGATCACCGTACAATTACCGTCGCTTCCGCTGGCAAGTACGTGGACCTCAAACATCTGACACTCAGACCTTCCTCTTGTATATGTAGAAGATTACATCCGATCTAGAGATCGCCCCTACCAATACTCCTTTCTCGAGTACAGGCAAACGGTTGACATCCATGACCATCATGGATTTCAATGCCTCCACGATCTCTGCATCAGGTGTCGTTGTGAGAACGCTCCTTTTCATGACGTCCTCCACCTTCGTCTCTGAGAATGTCTTGTTTATCTCATTGACCCTTGGATCCTCTGCCTCCCCATCCAATGGTACGGCCAAAAGAAAATGAGGGTCCACATCGTTGGCAAATCTGGTCTGATATTTCAATATCAGATTCAATATATCATTCTCTGTGATTACTCCAACCACATGATTCCTGTTGTCGACTACAGGTGCCCCTGTCACATTATCAACAGCGAACTTTATGGTGGCCTGCTTGAGCGTATCAGTCGGTTTGACTGTGACCACCTGTGTGGTCATAAGGTCCCTAACCCTGAGTGTCTTCATCATCAACATCAGAATGTGCGATGACGATATATTAATTGCGTTTATCACTCTACGACCAGAACATAGGCTGTGGTGTACTCTTCCCACGGGACCCCTACATCCCAGTTGCTCGTCGTCTCGCAATAATAATACTTCTCGCCATCGACAAGATAATACCTGCCGCTACAATCGGACAGGGCGACAGATGCGGCCATATGGCCTGCATCATATCCGAGACTGGCAGGGAAATGCAAAAGTGCGACGTCATAACCTAGACTGTGCATCAATGTGCAATACAGTATTGATGTGTCCTCACAATCGCCACCGTTGTCGAACAAGGTCTCTATCGGATATTTGAACCACTCTGCTTTATTCCTACTGGTAGAATCGGATACATATTCTGTACTCTCAACGAATTTAAGAACAAAATCCGCGCGTTCCACTTCTGTCATCGACAAGGAACAACTTTCAAGATAATCGGATATCGACCTCACACTCGATATGGAATTGGTGACATACGATGTCCGCTCACCATCTGTGGTCGGCCAACGATCTATGCTTGTACTGTTCCTCCATGACAGATATGTAGAATAATTCAAGGTCCATACGAAGGAGTAATTTACGCCGTCATATGTCCAATCGAATCTCTTTGATACCTGACCGTAATCGATGAATATCTCGCTGTGGGAATACGCTTCACCGCAGACCTTTCCACTCACACGCACCGTGTAATTACCGCCTTCTGGATCGAAGGATAGTTCATCCGAGCGATATGTGCCCACATATTTTTTCGTGTCATTATTGGTCACGGTCCACAGAAGTGTGGAATCTAGATCCACTGGCGATACAAATTGAAAAACTCCCTCCGAAGTCTCCGAGACCATCGTCAGAGATTCACCGTATGCGTATATGGAGATGTTACTTTCCATTTCGAACGAATATGTTGCATCATTGCTCAAAAGTCCTTCATCGGAGAACCATCCGAGGAATGAATAGCCTTCATCCACATATGCGGTCACTGTTACCTGCTGCCCGTGACCATACTCGCCTGCACCAGAGGCACTTTCCACCCCCATCTTGGTGATGACCGTCAATGAACACAGATCGGTTGCTATCGCAGTATAAGTTTGATCGGAAACGACCTTCAAAGTGAATGGATTGTCAGATGATACCAGGTTGTTCGATGAGTCATACCATCCGAGGAATGTTTTATCCTCTTCCAACTCAGCCTCCAATGTTATCTCGGAGCCTTCCTTGAACTCCCCTCCGCCTGTCACGGATCCGATGCCGTCTCCGGCATTGATGGAGATCTTATACACGGAGATGGACCTTGCAGTATACGTTTGATCGGAAACGACCTTCAAAGTGAATGGATTGTCAGATGATACCAGGTTGTTCGATGAGTCATACCATCCGAGGAATGCCTTGCCATCTTCCAACTCAGCCTCCAATGTTATCTCGGAGCCTTCCTTGAACTCCCCTCCGCCTGTCACGGATCCGATGCCGTCTCCGGCATTGATGGAGACATCATATCTGTTAGATGTATCGGGATCATTGGCACTCAGGATCAATACGGCCGATGCTATTGCGATGACCACGATCAAAGATGCGATTAGTACCTTGGTTCTGGATCCGATGTGTGACAATCCGTCTGCTTTCATATCATGTCACAATCAACTACTGAATGATATATAATTAATGGAAATAACGTGCCCGTATCAGGTCTACCGACAGACAGTTTTATTTATGAGAATGCAATCAAGAGGCTCAACGTGCGGGCCTGTAGCTCAGCTAGGTAGAGCGCTCGACTCTTAATCGAGCGGCCAAGGGTTCGAATCCCTTCAGGCCCGCCTTGCAAGTTTGTAAATAATATTGACCAAAAAGTCAAACTGGTCATATTACATGAGAATCGTTTTTCAGGAAAATATCGAAATTATTCCATGGACAACTCTAATAGCTGAGAAAACGATCACATTTACAGACATATGATTCCATCTGATGACCGCCGTTCCGATATATGTGGAAAATACGATACGATATATCTCGCAAGTGATTCTTTTCAAGATCTTAAAGATGCGATGCTATCGATCCCGAACATCAAAGTGTGCACGGGACATCTTAAGGCCGCTCTGGAGAATCGTAATCATCGCTCCGCTGCTGACATAATGGATAAAAAGTTCCACGAAATGATACGCGTGGAATATGATCCTGAAAAAATAAGTCTGGATGCCATCTTATTTGCATTCTTCCGCATCATTGGTCTCCAAATGATGACACAACCTAGATGTGCCAAAGCCCCTACATACCACGTCAATATCTACTATGAAAATGAACGGCTAAGAGAAGATATCGAAAGAGTATGTAAGATCGAGAAAGAACGTCACAAAGCAATCGACATAAAAATCGAATACCTGCCCTCGGCTTACCAAAAAAACGATTCTGATTGCCCCGGTAGCGCCTCGGTCGAAAATCGGTCCTCTGACACAAAAAATCACGTGATACCGAAAATGATCGTGGATCCCGCAGATTACAGAAAGCCTTCCAATGAAGACCTCATCCATAAACTGACAGCAGAACAATATTCCATAACACAAGAGGGAATGACCGAACGCCCATTCTCGAACGAATGCAATAAAAGAAAAGAGAAAGGAATATACGTCGACGTGGTAACAGGAGAGCCATTATTTTCATCCAAAGCTAAATTCGATACCTCGTGCGGATGGCCTGGATTCTCATCAACAATCGACGAGAACACGATTCTGATGTTGAATGACGATAGCTACGGCATGCATCGTGTCGAAGTAAGGAGCCGCGCTGGAAACTCACATCTCGGTCATGTTTTCCACAATGATCCCGAATCCCCCAATGGAACGCGTTTTTGCATCAATGGGGCTTCTTTGAGGTTCATTCCATTTGACTCGATGGAAAAAGAAGGATATGGGTACCTAATGTCGATTTTTTAAGGGAATATCGATTGAACATCCAACCGATCGCATCCCTATCTTCTATTTCATGGCATGTTATTTTAGATTTCATTAAAAATCAATTTATAACATCTTCTCCATCTTTGCCTGATGATAAGACTCTTCAAGTTCGTCGGGGGAAAACTACAACCCACTGATAAGATAGAGGACGGTGTTTGGATAAGGATCACCGAACCTGTCGAAGACGAGCTTAAGAGAGTCGCGAACGACCTCGAAATCAATATAGACTACCTTATGGCAGCCACAGACTCGGAGGAGAGTTCAAGATGCGAGATGGACAAAAATCTCACGACCATGATCGTGGACGTACCATATAGAACGGAGAAAGGTGGATTCATAACCGTACCCTTCTCTGTCATAATCAGCGGAAAGAAGATCATCACCGTCTGTAACGACGACCCCAAGATAGCCGAGAAACGTCTTCCGCAGATGGGCATAGATATGGACATGGAAGATGCCACAGGCTTTGCAATACGCCTCATGTACGTCATCTCCGAAGAATATCAACAGAATCTGAGAGAGATCGACCAGACACGTAAGAAGATGGAAGAGAAACTGAATTCCTCGATAGACACTTCCGATATGATGGAATTGCACAGGATGGAGATCAGTCTTGTCCACTTCATCACATCTTTGAAAGGATTCAACCTTGTGTTGAACATGATGGCAAAATATGTCAGAGAAAAAACAGACGCAGTACACATGGAAAAATTAGAAGAGGTCATAATCGAGAATCAGCAAGCGATAGAGATGGCAACCATCTATCGTGAGATCGTCAACAGCACAAGAGAGCTGTTCTCGACTGTGATAACGATAAAACTCAACATCAACATGAGATGGCTGACAGCAGTCACCATAATACTGGCGATACCTATGATAATCGCTGGATTCTACGGTATGAATGTCCATCTCCCGATAGCATCGAGCTCCTTTGCATTCATAACCTTAATACTGGTCACTATAGCCGTATGCATACTCACAACAGTGTTGTTGAGATCGAAGAAATTGGTATAATGTCCACCGAACCTGTGATCAGATAAACGATAAATAATATATCACTTGACGTTCAATACGCCCGGTATGGGCATTTTTTCTAAAAAAAAGACGAACGAGATCTCAGCAAAGATCTACGAAGAGGGGATAGCATATCGTGGAAATGATGATGCCAAGGCCTTCGAAATCTTGATGAAAGCTGCAGAGATGGAGAATGAAGCAGCGGAATTCTGCATAGGGAGGATGTATGAGACGGGCGTAGGAGTGCAAAAGGACCTCGATGCCGCCGTGTCATGGTATTCCGATTCTGTTGATGATGGCTGTTACGTCGCAGCGTTATACCTTGCAAAGATATACATCAAGGGATATGATCCTGAATTCGATGAAGAAGAGACCGTGGGCCTTCTCACGGAACTTTTGGAATACGAGAGCCCCACTGACCTGAAGAAGGTCCCGGATCTGCTCTTTGAGGTCGCTGAGGCACTTTGCAAAGGAAAATCAAAATTCCCTGGACAGGAGATAGGTCTTGAACTCATGAAAAGGGGTGCAGACCTGGGAATAGAGAAATGCATAAACTATCTTGATTGAATGGCCTAACGCCATTCTTTCATATGGGATATGAAATAATATTTTGATAATTTACAGCGGATAACTTTATTTACCATCTCTCTAAATGCGGAGGCATGACAAAGGTCATCCTTCATACCACAATGGGAGATATAACCATCAAAATGCATGATGATATGCCCATAACAACAGGTAATTTCATTAAACTCGCAAAAGAAGGCTTCTATGACGGCGTAATATTCCACCGCGTGATCCCTGATTTCATGGTACAGGGAGGAGATCCCGATGGTACGGGAATGGGCGGTCCAGGATACACCATCGAAGACGAATTCGGAAAAGGTCACTCTAACATAAGAGGGACGATATCTATGGCGAATACAGGACACCCACGCACTGGTGGTTCCCAGTTCTTTATCAATGTGGTCAACAACACATATCTGGACAAAGAAGACCCACGCACACCTTACGCCCACCCTGTGTTCGGAACAATCCTCAAAGGAATGGACATAGTGGACAAGATGAGCAGAGTAAGTACCGATTGCAATGATAAGCCCTTGACCCCGATAGTCATCGAAAGGGTAGAAATCATAGAATGATACTGCCAGGCTCTTCGAGAATCAGATGGGTCCCTGAACGGAGATAAAGCAAGGGGACCCCTAATATCCTTAATCTGCTTCTAAGATCACGATCGTTCGTAAGAACGATCCCCCCTGTCCTTAATGCGACCTCTATCACCGAGTCGTCACCCCTTGCAACGGCCGGTACGATCTCGTATTTTCTCGCAAGCATCGATGCGACCTTTGCATATTTGCTCTTGGAACGAGCCAATTCGCCCAAGAGTGGTTCTGGAACGACCATATGAGAATCACCGAGCACATCATTGACCAGAATATCGATATTGAGATTCAATTCAAAAGGCATTAGTAAAGCGTTTGTGTCTAAGATAACCGTTTGCATAGGTTCACTGGTCTATTATTCCATATCCTATTAGTCTCCATTTATTGGAGATCCTTCTGGATATTGCGACCCTCTGTCCGGGGAGGATGCACACGGGGATCTTCAGCACTACTTCTGCTGAACCGCCCCTTGCACTCTTGACCACTCCGACAGTAGTAGCCGTACCCACGCTCAACATCAATGGCTCATTGCTCTTTATATCGTCTACCATAAGGTCCGCAGATGAACCGACCACACGTTCCAACAAGACCGTCTTCATTATGAAATCGTGTGTCACCAATGGAAGATGATCTGACTTTCCGACCACTCTTCCGGTAAGTCCGTCTGATTTGGTTATTGACGGATCCAATCCCGTACCTATGGCGATGAGGCCTCCGGGAAGCACTTCCTTGACGCTCTTCCCTCCTGCCTCTAAAGATACCACTTTAGCAAGTATACGCTCGTATGTGGCCTTGCCTGCAACCTCGACCCTTCTACCGGGTACGATCTCGATATCGTCTCCGATCTTCAGTTTGCCTTGGATCAGAGTACCTCCTATGACACCGCCCTTCAATTTATCTGAGGTCGTACCAGGGGAATTTATATCGAATGAACGAGCAACATGCATAAGCGGAGGAGCATTCTCATCTCTCTTTATCTTCGAAATGATATTGCTCTCGATAGACTCGATGAGCATGTCGATATTGACGCCGCGATTTGCAGATACGGGTATTATCGGTGCGCTCTCGGCGACCGTACCTTTGACGAATTCCTTGATCTGCTTATAGTTCTCTATCGCCTGCTCACGTGTGACGATATCTATCTTGTTCTGAACGATTATAATCTTGTCAATGCCTATGATGGACAATGCCATCAAATGCTCTTTTGTCTGTGGCTGAGGGCATTTCTCATTGGCAGCTACCAATAAGAGTGCACCGTCCATCAAAGCGGCACCTGAAAGCATGGTCGCCATCAAGGTCTCATGACCTGGAGCATCGACGAATGAAACAGCCCTGTGGAATTCTGTTTTTGAGCCACAGTTCTTACACTCGCTCGAAGTTCCATATGCCGCAGAACCTTGACAGTTTGGACATTTATAGAACGCTACATCTGCATACCCAAGACGAATAGAGATACCTCTTTTGATCTCTTCAGAATGACGATCGGTCCATTCGCCTGAAAGCGCTTTGGTCAGTGTCGTCTTACCGTGATCGACATGTCCGATCATCCCTATGTTTATCTCAGGCTGCTTAGGGACCTTCATTTGTGCTCCGCGGAAGTCTCGGCAGCTGCAGCGAAAGACTCCTCAATGGATTTTGGTCCGTACTCTGCGATCTTCATGTTGACCTGTACGATCTCTGAGGATATTGTTGATCCGCGAACTGCGACCCTTCTCCTCTCACCGTGATATGTCTCATGATATCCAAGACCGTCAGACAGAAGGAGCTTTCTCCTCTTCTTTCCGGGAAGGTCTCCCCTCATCGGAGTTCCATTTCCGTCGCTTCCACCCGTTATCATAAGCTTGTATCCGGGAAGTCCAACAAATATTCCATCCACGACGTCTCCGATGTTTTTTCCATCCAGAGAGCTCGCGTGGTATCCAGAGACGGTAACATTGTATGATTTACCGGTCTTAACATCATTTACGATAGTTTTAAACTCTACCATTTGAACACCTGTAACCCGCCCTATATTAAGGGTATTTATAAAGGTTTGGTGAATAGGCCTCAAATCGATTTAAAAACTGGGACATTCTGTATATGTCTCACATTCCCCAAAAAGGCTCTTCCTTCCTTTTTATGATGACGACATCGTTCATCGTCATCTTCTCATCCTCGGTGAGGTCCATCTTAGACAATTGCTTGATTGCGGAACCTATGAGATCGACATATATCACATCTCCTTCATTGATATGCCTACCCGCGGTTACGCCATCTATTCCGACAGCGACCTCGTCTCCTTGCTTGGCCTCTTTCAAGGTGTCTTCTCCGGTGTGTATGCTCTTTATCTTTCCCGCATCCTTACCATCTGCGGTTATTAATTTTTGTCCGATCCTTATCTGACCTGCCAGAATACGGACACCGACGATCGCTGGCTTACTTACACGGAAAACACAGTTGGGTAATATCTTGAACTTCGCGGGGAATGCCAATTCAGACCTCATATCGATGTTCGTCTTTCTCTTGGATTCATCGACCCATTCCTGATATTCCTGGATCAACGCGTAAACTATCTGATTCGTCATTACCTTCAGATTCAATTTCGTAAGTTCTTCCTCAGCATCTTTCGAGATGTTGACGTTGAATCCCAGAACGACGTTGTTCGCCTTGTCCCCATAAGCGGCTTCCACCACGTCTCTTCTGGTTATATCTCCGACCCCATACTTCCTTATGGTTATGTTAGCGGCCTTCGCCTCGAATGCAAGCGCCTCGAGGGATCCGATCGCATCGGCCTTTATCGTTATGCCTCTCTCCTGGGTCTCTATCTTGATGCTTGTCTCTTCAGTCATCTCGGATATTGCAGGATCGTTAGGACCTTTTACAACTCTCAATGGTGCCCCTGCAATCACACCTTCCATATTCTGACAGGAGATCTTGACACCTGCGGCGGCATTTATCTCTTTGACTGAATCGAATCTATCCCTTGGATCGCGTATCTCATCGAGAGGTTTGGGCTTGAGTATCGCTT
This sequence comes from uncultured Candidatus Methanogranum sp., assembly GCA_963676045.1. GTDB lineage: Archaea > Thermoplasmatota > Thermoplasmata > Methanomassiliicoccales > Methanomethylophilaceae > Methanogranum. Next base: position 1,305,008 of record OY780938.1, on the reverse strand, counting down.
TAACCTTTGTAACGACTGGCGCACCCCTCGTACCTAGTGCGACCGTGTCTCCTTTCTTTATTGTTCCAGAATACAGGATCATATCCATTGTCGTTCCGAGGCCCTTTTCTTCCTTTATCTCGAGTATCGTTCCTTTGCCAGGCCCTTCACCCTTCTCGAGTTGCTGCTCGAGGAAACGTTGTGCGAGACCTATCAGGACCAACAGAAGATCAGGTATCCCTTCTCCTTCTTTTGCACTGATAGGTACCAATGCCACGGTTTTGGTGAAATCGTCTATGCGATCGTACCTGTCTGCTGATATGCCCTCCTCTGCGAGTTGGGCCATTATCTTGTAAAGCTTTTCATTGAAGGCATCCAACGTGTGTTGCTGCTGGGTCTTTTCAGATAATATGAATGGACGACCGTCCTCACTTATCCACCCTTGTATGGTGTCGACCTTGTTCAATGCTATCACAAATGGAGTCTTGTACTGCCTCAGTATATGGATAGACTCTATTGTCTGAGGCATTAGCCCTTCACGTATGTCTATGACAAGTACTGCAAGGTCTGCGAGAGAACCTCCCCTTGCACGAAGTGTTACAAATGAATGATGCCCGGGAGTATCAATGAAAAGCAATCCTGGAACATCAAACTTCTTTTTTCCGATAAGTTTGCTACATACCTTGTATATATGCTCGATAGGGACCTCTGTCGCACCGATATGCTGCGTGATTGCCCCTGCTTCTCTAGCTTGAACGGAGGTGCCTCTGATTCTGTCGAGAAGCTTGGTCTTGCCGTGGTCTACATGCCCAAGAACACTTACAACAGGTTGTCTTATAGCCAATGTGATCACCATTCGGAAATTTTAAATGGTTTGATTAAATGGTTTTATTCGTAAATCCACTTGTCGACTGTCCTCTGATAGGACATCAACTCAGATGGTTTGAAAAAGATCGAGATTTCTCTTGCGGCGGACTCAGGTGAATCAGAACCATGTATTATGTTCATACCTGTGACCATTGCGAAATCTCCACGTATGGTTCCCGGAGCGGAATCTTGAGGGTTTGTCTTTCCCATCATTCCTCTGCAGACCGCTATTGCGTTCTCCCCTTCCCATACCATTGCGAGTACGGGTCCGGAAGTTATGTAGGAAATGAGGGAATCGTAGAATTTCTTTCCCTTGTGCTCACCATAGTGGTTCTCAGCGACGTCCTTGGGGATCTGCATGAATTTCATTGCGACGAGTTTCAGGCCTCTTTTCTCAAAGCGGGCAACTATCTCTCCACAAAGTCCACGCTCGACTCCGTCGGGCTTGATCATCAGATATGTTCTTTCCATGGTCATGTGATCATTCCTTCTTTTCCATCGCTCTCTTATGGGCTTCTTTCTCGATGGCCGCTTTCTCGGTCCATGTTGTGGTCCTTGCGACCCTCTTGAGGACGATCATGTTCTTGTAACATTTATTGTTATCAAAATTGTAGACCGTACCGTCTTTCTTAACGTACATCTTGCCTGTTCCGGGCTCAATGACCTGACCGCAGAACGAGCATTTCTTCTCCTCTACCATTCAAATCACCTTCCCATTCCGAGCTTCCTTGCTTCTCTGGAAGTCTCTCTGAGCATGAGTATGTCACCCATTCTAACTGGACCCATGATATTCCTCGTGATGATTCTTCCCTTGTCGCGGCCGTCTAGAACACGGACCTTGACCTGGGTTGCCTCACCCGTCATCCCTGTGCGGCCGATTATCTCGACTACCTCAGAGGGGATGCTGTCAGTATCAACCATTCAGCTCACCTTCATTTCTTAAGGGCTTTCACTGCCTGGGCGATCTCATCACAAAGTGGCTTTCCTTTTCCAACATCGACTATTGCGATTGAAGCCGTGGGTTTCTCGAGTCCGATGGCATTTCCAAGCTCTGCTTTGCTGGGAACGTATACATAAGGTATGTTCCTCTCTTCGCAAAGAGCAGGCATGTGTGCAAGGATCTCCTGTGGGTCTACATCTACTGCCATTATTACGATCGCGGCTGCTCCGCGTTCTACGGCTTTTGTAACCTCGTTTGTTCCTTTCTTTATCTTTCCGCCGTCCCTTGCGATCTCTGCGAGGGAGTAGGCTTTATCGGAAAGCGCCTTTGGTGTCTCAAATTTTACAAATACGGACATTTTAATTACCTCTTTCCGGTGCAAGCACCGTCATCATTCATCGGCTCTTAAAGAGCATTCGAGCTAATTCCTGTTAGTATATATTATTTGAGGTTGAGCCAATTTTGTTGATCCATTGTATCAGGGGAATCATATTTGGAATGCTTCCCTTGATGCTGCCTCCTTCTCAGGTCATACAAAACATAGAAGATATAGACGGTCGCCAAATACTGCGTTATTCCGCCCAGGTAATATATCATCTCCATCCAACTAATTCCCATTAACATGGGGATCTGGAATACATCGATCAGAGGTATCAGCGTACCTACAGAGATGATATCGGTGAATGCTCCAAATGACAGAAGTAATGTGAAGTTACATGAAATCGCGAACATTGTAGATCCGAATGATATCATTACGAATGATAACCAGAACCTACGGTCCGTTGTCATTGCCAGATAGATCAGGAATGGAAGGAGCAGGAGTATGTATTGAGGTGTCGAGGGATAGAGGAACAGCACTGCCAAGTTAACGAATAGAAACACCATGAATCTATGGTCCAATGTATCCTTCCGATCGTTACCTTTGTAGAAAATGAATGAGATCCATATTGAGGCCAGAATGAATGCCACATATGCCAATATCGTACCATATCTATCGAAGATACCGAGACCCGAATCCAATCCAGAACTTACCCTATTTGTTATGAAGGAGAAGGCCTCCATGACATTTCCATCCAATATGTTCGGCAATAATATTATGAGCATTATCAATCCTGCTCCTATAAGGGATGCGCCGAGTTTCTTAATGGCCATACCATCATCCTTGTGCTTTGCCAGGACGTATGCTATGAGCATGAATACCAAGAAAATGGGGAAGAATTTGGTTAGTACTGCCAAACCGAACATCGTTCCCGCCATGAAACACTTGTCCTTCATCAAGAACACTACACATAGTAGGACCATGAGCACGGATATTGTATCGAACATCCCGTTGATGGAACTGATGACAATTACAAGAGGGCACATCAGCCAGATACCGAAGCCATAATTTGCTTTCTTGATGTCCTTGGTTCTCTCGAGTATTATCCAACGTATGACGTAGGCGACAGCGATATCGCAGATGAACAAAGGTATTTTTACAAGTATATTGAACGATAATGTCGTCAGAGTGGCCGTGAAATGCCATTCTGTGAATTGCTCTACTGAGAGGGCATCCAATACCCTGGCACCGAAGTCACCAACTCCAAAAACATCTCCGATCGAGGATATGAATGCGAGGATATACCCCCACGGGGGCGAATAATAGTAGCCATCCAATTCATACAGGCCATTACCAGACCGTATGTTCTCTATAACCGTGGCCCAATGAGATACATCGAAATTGTATGTCAAAAAAAGCCCTAGTACTATCCGTATGATGAGGCCCAGGAGCGCCATGTATACCAAAGGATGCTTCAAGAACCCCTTAGTTATCGGCCAGCCTTTTATGGTGCTCAGAATTGAATATTCGGTCATCTTACCTCAAGGCAAATAAAATTCCCCATACACCGGATAATAGCCTCCGAGATAGATGTATACTGCAAGATTTCCATAGGGCTCTTGCATTTCGTATTCACCTGTGACCGTATCCCTTGTAACAGAACCTGTAATATTCTCTATCAGTTCGGTCTTGTAACATACTTGGGAAGAGATCACCTGTGCTAGATCGCCACGCTGGTCATTGGAGTAGTCGCCGCCAATGACGCATATCATGCCTTTACCGAAACTTGTCATTACTATGCTTGCATAACCATCCTCTGAATATCCGAGAGCTAGGACATTGTCAACACCTTTCGCGGCTATCAAGGCATCTACATCTATACCATATTTTACAGAGTTGTTGCTTAGGGACAACGCATATCTGAGATCATTTGTGGATACATCCGAATACGCATCATCCACGCCTTCTGTGTTCAAACATTCCGTGCCGAAGAAAAGCACCTGGTAATCATCGACATAATGGAGTTCGTCCTCCGTTGCATAACATGATCCTATGAGATTTCCAAGCCAATACAATCTGCCTCCGAATTCCATCCATTCGAATATCTCGTCCTGCTCTGATCCTGTGTACACAGTATCTGGTAACGCGCCCGATATTACCACCAGTCCTTTACTATAATCCCCGTTGGCTATGTCCGAATCCAATGCCGCTGAAAGCTCCTCCGCATTCAGGACCGTGACCTTCACCGCTCCCCGGTATTCCAATTGTTTTACAAGTTGCTCCAGATAGTATTCTTGATCCAAGGGTTTGGCCCCTATCGCTACCTCTACCTCCTCATAATTCGACTTGTAGCCCTCGTCGTAATAGACGTATATCTCGGTCATCGCATCCATGGAGCCGTTATCCATCACCAGAACAGAGAAGGTCTCTGAGCCATCGACTGAGATCGAATATGATAGGACGTCGCCGTTCAATTCCGCGGTTGAGGAATATTTATCCTGACCGGTGGTATAGACGACCACCTCTCCGATAAGGATCGCGGCAATTATCAGAACAGCCATTACCTCCATCACTCTGTCAAATCTCATCTTTCCTCGCCCCCAAATTTTTGAACTTTATCAATTTCGAACCTATACTAGGGAATCTATCATATATCTTATCTGAGAAGAAGAATGCAAGTATTAACAATATACCGACATATTCCATTATGTTCGCTGTCCAATTTATAAGGTTCATATATGTCACTCCGAACAGTGTGCCCTCCAATGCGCGCATCGAAGAGATGACCCATTCCGGTGAGACAAGACCTGTGTATTCAGATATTGAGCACAACAAGGAATAATTGTTCAGTATGAACGCACTTGTCACTGCCCCTATGCTGACGATGATCCAGCATTTGCGATAGCTGAGATCTGTGGTCATTACATATAACGCCAAGAATGGAATGACCACTATCACATACTGAGGTGTTATCGACATCAATATGGCACAAGATAATACCAGGAGAACATTCTCAAACAGTCCTTTATCCAGATTCTCCGGTTTTGTTCTGGACATCCTGATTCCGAAGTATACCATCCCGATCATTGCGATCATGATGCCGAACAGTGTGAATGCCGTTGCATAAAAGTTGGAAGAGGACACTCTATCTGTTACGAATGAGAATGCATCTCCCAATTGTCCGTTTATTATCTGCGGAAGGATGAGCACCAATAAACAAAGAGAGGCCCCCAGTATTGCTTCGAACAATTTCCTTTTGAAAAGCCCATCATCCTTGTGCTTCGCATATATGTACGCGATGAATACGAATATACAGAATGCCGGAAAGAACTTCAACAAGAACACTGTCGAAAAAAGCATACCTGCAATGAAGCACTTATCCTTATACAGCATGAAAACGGTCAATAGAAGGATAAGCGCCGATATTGTATCGAACATGGCCTGTACTGCGGACATGTAAATGACAATAGGACATAGGAACCATAAAGCGAATCCGTATGTGGCCTTCTTCTTGTCGTCTGTACGTTGGAGGATCAACTTGTAGATTATGTAACCTACAAGCAAATCACATAATATGAGTGGTACTTTGATGAAAACATTGAACTGAAGTGTCGTTATTGTTGCGACGTGGAAACGATATGCCAGACTTTCGATCGGCAGCATATTCGTGAATGTCATCCCCATGACATCCAATTGAAGGAATGCGTCTGCAAAGGCCGACATCGCACCCAACACATATCCCCAGACAGGAGTGTAATAATAACCTGCCAGATCGTACAAGTTGTTCCCACTGTTTATGTTCTCGATTATTAAGGCCCAGTGATATATGTCGAAATCATATGTGAAGAACGGCATGAGTCCGAATCTTATTATTAAACCAACCAATACTATGACCACAATGGGATTCTTGAAAAATGACTTTATCGACATCTGAGCCATGTCCAATTTGATCGAATTTAATAATGCCCTTCTATTATATATCCTTATAATAAATGTTTTTGAACATGGATAATCTTTATAACAGGTGTCTTTCTCTTACCTTGCATAAATAAAAAGGAATCGAAATGATCAACCTCAGTCAATGGCTTTACGATTTATTCGGGAACAACGAATTCGGAATGATACTGTGCATATTCCTGATATTCTTACTCGATGCTCTCGTATTCCCGACATTGCCAGAAATGTTCTTTGCATTGGGGTGCATGTACAATCCGACTTTGATATTCGGACTTCAGCTCCTTTTTGCTGCCATACTCGCTGAGATTATCGGCATTCTTGTACTCTATTTCATTGTAAAGAATATCAGGGTCCCCGCGAAGATCGAAAAGATAGCCACAAAATATACAGGATTCTTGATCCTAAGTGATGAAAGATTGCTTCTTCTCAATAGGGTCGCACCCATGATACCTTTTGCAGGAGCGTTCATCGCGATAATGAAATGGGACCTCAAGAAATCATTGGCCTACGTTGTAATAGGCTGCTTCGTGAAGTACGGCCTCATCATGTTGATGTGCAAAATATTCTACGAATACTTCAGCAGTGACATGGCAGGAACGATCACTTTGATCTTCATCATAATAGTGATTGCCGTCAGTTTCATTATCTCGATGATCTATAAGAAAAAAGAAGGTCTTGATCAATGAGAATCGTCGATGTCAATCCATTCTTCTATCCGTTCGAAGGTGGAATAGAGCATAGAATGCACGATACTAGCAAATTGTTGACAAAAAAAGGACATGATGTCACGATTGTAACTAGCAGACTTCCAAATACACAAGAGGAAGAATCGACTGAAGACGGATACAAGATCATACGTCTGGAATCTAAATTCATAAATCTATACAACCCTCCATTTGTAACTTCCAAGCATATAATGGAGACCATAGAAAGCATAGATCCAGATATTGTTAATTTTAACTATAGATGGGCACCTAGCTATACAAAAGAATTGAAAAAATACGATGGGAAGAAGACATTCACATACCACAATGTTTGGGGAGAAGGGATAGGCTTACAAGCGAAACTATCCGAATTCAACGATAACCGCTTCAGATCTTGTTTGGATACCTTCGATCACATCATCGCAGTAAGCGATTACGTGAGGAATGACCTCATATCCCATGGATATTCACCTGAAGATATAACGACCGTGCAAACAGGATTGACCAAAAAACCAGAGAACATAGATGTTCCAGAGGGCAACTATATCCTTTCTTTAGGAAGACAGGTAAAGACTAAGGGATTGGAATATCTTATCAGGTCGATGAAGGATGTGGACTGCAAACTAATACTGTGTGGTAAAGGTCCTGAGTCTAAAAATCTCTCGAAAATAATAAAAAAACTTCATCTTGAAGAAAAAATCGAAATGAGAGGATGGGTAGAGGACAATGAAAAAGAAAATCTTATGGCGTCTTGTAAATTCTTCGTCATGCCTTCTATCTTTGAGTCTCTCGGACTTGCCGCGATCGAATTACTATCCTATGGTAAACCGATAATCTGCACTAACGTCAACGGGCTTCCAGATACGGTGAGAGGCGGCGGGATCATTGTTCCTCCAAAAGATCCAGCATCGCTTTCTGAAGCCATGAATCTGTTATTATCAGACAAAGAAAAACGCGATGAGATCGGAAAAATAGCGTTTGAAGAATCAAAAAGATATGACTGGAACTTATTGATACCAAAGATAGAAGAAGTTTATTCGAATGTGATATCCGAAAAATACTCAATATGAGATAGGATACTGGGTATTTACCTCATATCCTTTTTATGATGTATCTTGATCCTAGTGGTTGTAGAGATCTCTTCAATAGTGTACTTTCTCAATAAGAGATAACCCAATACGGTCATTATTATAGCACCGGCGGTATCAGCCCTCAGATCCATAAGATTGTCCCAAATGCCATACGACATGTATGGCGTACCTGTCATGATATCAACATATCCTTCCATAACTTCCCATATTCCCCCTAAGGATATCCCTACCATCAATACCAAAAAAAGGACCCCTTTTTTTGATCCCAATGTAACATGCTTTGGAGAATTCGACTGCAATATGCAAAGAGAAAGGAAAGCTATCGCCGTCACACATAATGATGATGCCACATGCCCTATGTCTCCCCACCATATATAGCGAAGATACATGCCGAAAAACATCGATATCGCATAATAGTACATATTTGCGATCAACAGGACTGTGAACCATAACGGCATACGTACAATACCAAAGTACCACATGATTGGAAGGATCGACACTAAAATCCCAACTGCGATGAATGTCGCTACTAAATACTCAGAAGGGTGCCCTGCTTCCAAACCAGGTGCGATCCCCATTTTAACCATCACTATGAATGCAACGAATGATGCGACAATTATCAAAAGTCCCAGAAGACTTGCTCTTTTGCCTTCCTCTTCTGAGAATTTCCTCACAGCTTCACCCCGCACGTATCACAATTTAGAACGAAATGCTTCCTTCTTATCCACTTCCATAATACCAATGCACAAAATACAGATAATACGAGACTTACGAACATTGATGTTACCAGCTCGACACCCGTGAATTTTGTGTTGATCTCCGAATTACAAAACAAGGATACGACAACCCAACCGATGACCACCTGAGCACCGGTTAGAAATACGGGCAATCCAGACAAAAGTGGGAAATTATATCTCGCATTCGCTTTTATAACCGCAACCTGAATCATCAAAAATGATACTGGATATGCTGCCATCCAATAAAATATCCCAATGACATGTCCCCACTCTGTCCTGCTGACTGTACCAGGTACATACGGATAGAATTCAACCAAAAGAGATGCGATTACTATTGTGACCGCTGAGATGATTGCTATCTTTGGATCTACCGCATAGTTACGATCCAATAGCATTATTGCGACGCATAAGAAGGATATCAAAGCTATTGTTGATGTTATTGGTGAAACATTGACTATTCCATAGATAACCATTATTGCAGAAACCAACATAGATGTTCCCAGAACAATCCTTCCATCCATAATGTATCCCGTCATTACAACATCGAATTAATAGTATTCCATGAATTTCATAACGTATGTCTTTTATTTATTGAGTGTATCTACTAGTTAATCTATCAAATCGGTGCGAAATATGGTTGACATTAAAGGCATAGTAGAAAAACACAGAGAAGGTCTTCTTTACATCTTATGTGGAGGATTCACTACTATCGTCACATGGCTTGCATATGCGATATTCGTCTGGCTTGGATTGGAACTCAACATCAGCAACATATTATCCTGGGTATGCGGAGTGGCTTTTGCCTTTGCCGTTAATAAGTGGATTGTCTTCTCTAGCAAATGTATTGAAAAAACAGTCATAGTCAAAGAATTCTGTTCATTTTGTGGTGCAAGGGTATTTACTGGCGCAATTGCAATAATATTATTCCCCATTCTATTCAACCTTGGTCTCGATCAAACCGTTTTCGGAACTGCAGGACTTGCGGCAAAGATGGTGACCAGTGTTATCGAGATCGCATTGAATTGGATCTTCAGCAAATACTACATCTTCAAGCATGACCCAAATGATGTCGCATCATGAGAAATATCATTTTTCTTAATGATTTGAACTGAAAATTAAATGATGAAAGAAGTTTTTAAAGAATTTATCAATGTGAATCAGTCGACGTAATCCAACCAATCTTCGTATTCAGGTGCTTTTCCTGTTGCGATGTCATGGAAGACCGCGTGTATCTTATTGGCAACCTCTCCGACCTTGCCATCTCCGATTGTCCTTCCATCGACCATGGTGACTGGAACGACCTCAGCGGCAGTGCCTGTCATCCAAACCTCATCAGCTGTAGTCAACTGGGTCCTTGTGACCTCTGTTTCCTGAACATCGTATCCAAGATCGGATGCGATCTGCATTATCGATTTTCGAGTTATTCCTTCCAATATGCATTCTGCAGAAGATGGAGTCAATATCTTTCCGTTCTTGTAGATGAATATGTTCTCGCCAGTACACTCTGCGACATGCCCGACCGAATTCAACATGAGCGCTTCGTTCGCTCCTTGACGTATGGCTTCCCTTTTTGCAAGACACGATGTGACATATGCTCCGTTGACCTTAGCTCCTGCAGGGCCGCATAGGTTGTCGGGCCTTTGCCATGATGATGTTATGACCTTTGCACCATCGCTTCCTGCCTTGCCCAGATATGCTCCCATGTGTATGCATGTTATCGCCAAGCTTGCTGGGACACCGACAGGATTCAGACCGACCTCTTCTCCGCAAAGGAATATGCAAGGCTTGACATAATCGACATTCTTGTTAGCCCTGACCGTATCCTTTATCGCTTTCATTATGTCATCGAACCCGTAGACCTTTCCTCCAAATTCGAGATCTATTCCCATGACCTTGCATCCGTCCATGAGCCTTCTGACATGGTCCTTTAGCCTGAATATTGCCAGACCTTTTGATGTGTGATAGACCCTTATGCCTTCGAAGACCCCCGTTCCATAGTTCAAAGCATGCGCTAAAACGTGGACGCGTGCATCCTCCCATTTGACAAGCTTTCCATCTAACCAGATAAACTCTGTCTTATCCATTATTATACCCCTTATTATTGATTTATGATTTGAATTAAAGTGCGTTTAAAGCTTTCACATATTTGTCAGGATTGCTGCGGTCTATTATCTCTTCGACCTGTGCTGACCCCCCGACCACACCCACATTGCCATTGGAGGTGGATATCAAAGCGTATGCCGATTGCCCTGATTCAGGGATCAATTCGGCCTCGTAAACATCCTGTAGCTTCTGAAGCCTTCCGATGGCTGTCTCTGCTGCCTCTTTGCCTATTACCGATAGGACCATCCTTGATTTCCCGGGAAGCTCACATTTCCCTACTACGATGGTCTCGACGTTGATCTTGTTACGGGTAAATTCACCCATCACTCTTTGCATGACGCCGAACTCGTTCTTCACTATCAAGGAAATTACGTGCATTATCATACTCTCCTAATCGCGAATATGTATGCCCATATTTGATATAGTCGATAAAGACCGATGAAAATAATCAGACCAACTTATGAAATCCAGACTTAAAATCGATTGTGTACAATTCCTATCGATTCATTATCGTCATCTTTCCTGAACCTTGAATAATATATCGAAAATATTTTTCTTGCCCAGTAAGAACATTACCAATTCGATCATGATCACCGCCAATAGTATATCGCGAACAACATTCACGAACAAGAACAACTGACCGAATACCCCTATCAAGATTATGAGAACCGAAAATATTGCTACAAGAGATGAAAGCACCAACATGGGGATATTCAAGGATTTCCCAACGATCAATATAGAAAATGGGATGAAGGGATACAACCACAGTACGTATTGAGTGGAGAATACCTTGTTCATCAACATGAACAACAACAATGCTGATATGAAATATATTGCCAGACGTTTCACATTTCCATCATTGGAATCCATAGTTGTTCTTTTTATGTTGATATAGATCAATATGAATACACAGACCATTGCAAATCCGCATAATGGCAGCCAATATGGCAGTAAAATATCGCATACGGGACTTAGAACATCATATGTGTAACACGAAGGAACGATCTGAACGCTGGTTAATCCAAAATATCCAAGACATTGCACTATCACTCCCATTATACTTTCAACTTGGAAACCACGATCCGAATGGAAAGTAAGGAATGAAAAGAGCTCGCTGAAAGAAACCGACATCATCAAGAAAGGGACCATGACCAATCCGCAGATCGCCACACATACGAGAGAACCTTTCAACACGATTGGGACCTTGTTCTTTTCTTTTCCAAGCAGATTCATCATAAATAAGATGGGGATCAACACAACAGGGTAGAGTTTGGTTATTGCAGCCAATGTCATAAGACCGTAACTAAGATTGTATCTTTTCTCACAGAAGAAATAAAATGACATGAACGTAAGTGCTGCCGCTGCCATATCGAATTTCTTTATCATCTGATCGAAATAGATCATTATGAAGAACAGATAGATGATTGCGACAAAATATCTGTTTATATTGATCTTTTCAGCAAGTTTCATCATGAAATACAATGTCAGAAGGACGAAGAATATCATCTCCGCTCCGAACAGGATCACATATGTCCCAAGATCCGAAGTGAATATCGAAGGTATCAAAAAAAATACCAGAGCGAAAGGAGGATATTCGAAATTGAAATCCTTATAAGGTACCAATCCAGATTTTATCAGTTCTGAATAGTTGTAGAAATTCACAACATCGTCTACTGCTCCTCTCCCTCCATATGTGCATATGAACAAGGAGACGAACATTATTATCGAAGAAATTAACAAGACCGTGAGGACCTCGCGATCTTTCGTGAATCTGATTACTCGCCCTTTGTAATCAGAAAAAAACTCTTCCATTGAAGAAGGATTATAGTATCTTTATTAATAGATAACGGAATCGAGCAATGAAATGTCTATCCAAATAAGAACGCATATCTTTACAAATTACCCCTTTATTTTCTCAGCAATAATCTTAATTACCCTTAACCATACAGGCACACTAAATGGGATGCATGGGGGCCCCGCATTCAGACGCAGCCTCCTGTTTGGATGGGAATAAAATGACAGAATACATCAGGTCGAAGGCACCACTAAGGATCGGTCTTGCAGGTGGAGGAACCGATGTTGAACCTTATGCATCAGATAAAGGAGGATGCGTATTCAACACAACAATTAACAAATATGCATACTGTACCCTGACACCTGTCAACAACAAAGAGATGACCGTCGAATCCCGTTACTATGGCAGATACAAAGCATCCCTGAAAAATGGTCCACTTAAACTCGACGGCAATATGGACCTTATAAAAGCTGTCGCTAATTATTTTGAACTTGAGCACGGGTTTAAGATGTTGATCCACTCTGATGTGCCAGCAGGCTCTGGATTAGGCGGATCCTCAACGATGATGGTCGCAATGATCTCCGCTATTGCCAACTGGATCGATAGGGAGATGACCAAAGAAGAGATCGCTAGCTTATCGTATCATCTTGAAAGAGAGGTCATAGGGCTCAAAGGGGGAAAGCAGGATCAATACGCTGCAACCTTCGGAGGATTCAATTTCATCGACATAGATAATGCTGGTGTAAAGGTAAGGCCCGTTCATATCGAAAAGAACATCATAAACGAGCTCCAATGTCGCTCTGTCCTTTGTTATACAAAAATATCAAGGGAATCCGCAGATATAATCACCACGCAGGTGGAGTCGGCTAAAAAGGGTTCCAACATCGATGCCTTGGACCATTCCAAGATACTTGCCAAAGACATAGGCGAAGCACTTAAGAATGGCGACATAGAGACCACCGGAAAATTACTCGATGAATCGTGGGGATATAAGAAGCAATTCTCGAACAACATATCCAACAAACATATCGATAAACTTTACGACATCGCCAAGAGGAACGGCGCCATCGGAGGAAAGGTCTCCGGCGCTGGCGGTGGTGGATTCATGTATTTCATATGCAGGTACGACAGAAAACCGCTGGTGGCAGAAGCGCTCAAGAAAGCCGGAGCGGAACTGACCGACTTCATGTTCGAACCAGAAGGTGTGAAGTCCTGGAGGAGTAAGGATCACAAATGCTGTGACCCTCTCTCCGGTGTCAATCAATATGTTTGATCTTGCAGTATACTTTGGCACAGAATCTTCCAAAGACCCCGCACTGATGGAATGTCGTCGCAACGACCCTTGGGCTTATGTGGGATTCTCCCTCTGCCCTCTTTCCGAACTTATAGTATGCCTTTGAGATCTTCAAATCACGAGGTCCGAATTTAAGGAGGTCCAATAATACCTTCCAACCTTGCATCTCCAACTCATTCCAATTGTTCTTTATGACAGGGATGAACACATCTGTCCTCCCTGCGATGAGTCCGCTCATGACGTCCTTTGAAATCTTCTTTCTATGACACAGAAGATACAGGTCGGCGAATATGTTGAATGCCCATGAACCTGCCCAACGAACAAATCCCAAAGCAAATCTATCCTCCCTCACACCTATGCAGAGGTCGCATCCCCCTTCCATCTTCTTGTACATGTCCCCAAGTGCGCTTGGAGGATGTTGGAAATCGCAATCTATCGTCATGAAATAATCCGTCTCGGATTCCACTATTCCCTGAAGAACACTTGCGGCAAGGCCCCTTTCCTCAGGCTTCCTTGTCACGAGCTTGGTCTTTGGATCGGCCAATTCCTCTATGAGTTGCTTTGACCTATCCGTCGAATTGTCATCCATGAATGTGATATAAAAATCAGGATACTATCCCCTTATACATTTGGCCATATTAACGATGTTCTTCTCTTCGTTATATGTTGGAATGATCACTGTGCATGTTCCGGCCATAACTACCGATGGTAGGAACAATGAACCATTATTTTATATCTACCATAAAAGACCCAGAGAAATCGATCATTCATCCTTCAAGATCTGTTCAACCGCATCTGCGAAAGTGAACACGTCTGTCACTAGGAATGTCCTCAGTCCCAACTTCTTTCCAAAGTCGACATCTCTTTCAAAATCCCCTATCATATATGAGACATTCGGATTTATCGGATGTTCGATGAATGCTCTCTCGCCCATTCCTATCTCAGGCTTACGGCATCCACATTTTTCATCCGGATGATGAGGACAATAGTATATGCCGTCTAGGTGGCCTCCTTCTTCCCTTATCAACTCACAGAGCCTCTCATGAACCTTTGAAAGTTGCTCATGCGTCACAACCCCTCTTCCGATGCCGGATTGGTTTGTCACAAGCAATACCTTGTATCCTGCGTCGTTCAACCTCTTGATGGCCTTTGCAGACCCTGGAAAAAGACGTATCTGCCCCGGATCGGCACAATATGGAACGTCTATCGCTACAGTACCGTCTCGATCTACCATCACCGTCTTCTGACCGTACATCTCACGCTCTACTATTCCGCAGATGGTATGGCAAGCCACGAGATATCCTTCCTGGACCCTTGGCGTCTCCTTCGTCGGTATTATGACTCCCAGGTCCGCTATCTCTCTCATCTTTCCCTGATCTCCTGTGAAGGACATCGTCTTGGCGCCTCTGACTTTGGCCTCTTCCATTGCCAATATGACATTCTTTGAATTTCCTGAGGTCGAAAGCCCAACGACGATGTCGCCCTTCCTGCATATGGCCTCTATCTGACGCTTGAACACCAGATCATAGGAATAATCATTGCCTATCGCCGTAACAGGAGCGATATTCGATAAACAGACACCAGCCATCGCTGGCCTATCGAATGCATACCTTCCGGAGAATTCCGCTGCTATATGCTGGGCATCTGCGGAGGAACCGCCATTCCCCATGAATATTATCTGACCTCCAGTTCTTATCGATTCGAGCATCATGTCTGCTGCTTTTCTTATCTGAGCGGGGTCGATACTTGCGATTACTTCTGAGCTCCTTTTCAATTCGGCCAAGATAAGGTCATTCATTTTTACTTCTCCAGCTAGTTACACCATTGGGCTCGAACATGAAATCAGTCACCATCGCGCCTTTGGATTTCAATGCCTCCACTACTTGCACCTTTAAATCATATTCGCAAAGAAGGTACATGAATCCGCCTCCTCCGTTGCCAGTAAGCTTTCCTCCGATGGCACCATTCAATTTTGCCACCTTGATCATCTTATCGATATCATGGTTCGTCACATTCTTGGAAAGCCTTTTTTTACATTCCCAAGATTGATCTATCAATTCGCCTGTCCTATCGAAATCGCCTTGTTTGACCGCATTGGCCAATTTCAATGCAAGCTCCTTCGACTCCTCGAGCGCCTTGACGTTCTTACCGCTGTCATAATCAGATGTTTGAGCCTTTATTATCTCCATGGATTGTTTGGGCCTTCCTACATAACATAATACAGATCTGCATTGCAATTCATTTAAAATATCGGGATCCATGTCCAGAGGTTCAACGTAAACGTGATGATTCTCGAACTCCAGCATATTGAAACCGCCGAACACAGACTCGAATTCGTCCTGTTCACCGGCTGCAACCCCTATCGCCTCTTTTTCCAGATTGTATACCAATTTAGCCATGTCGTTCTTAGTTATATCCGACTCGATCCAATTAGATACTGCAGCGATCATTGCAGCTAATGCCGCTGATGACCCGCCTAGTCCGGAACCTACAGGGACGTCCGTGTGTATGAATATCTGGAACCCTTCCCTTATATCAAAATAATTGACGACCGATTTAAGAAGATCGTTGTTGCCGTCCAATTCCATAGGGCCTTTCAGAGGCGCCTTGTATCTACCATAACATGTGGAATGAACGGACATCATGTGATCGTTGCGAGGCGTCAATGTGCAGTACACAAATTTGTCTATTGAAGCGCTTACAACACAACCCCTGTTGTTTATCACATAATGTTCAAGATCTGTACCGTCTCCCGCGAATCCTATCCTCAGCGGGGCCATTGCCCTTATGTACTCGACCATCAGGCCACCTTATTGTCTGTAATGGTCGAATTCTCCTTGATGACCGTACCGTCCCCGAGCACACAATTGGAAATATTCGCTCCAGCCTTGATGACACAACCATCTCCGATGATGCTGTTATCTATCTTTGCAGAATCTATCTTACAACCATCCATTATCATCGAATTCGTTATCTTGCTGTTTTTAACAGCGCAATTTGAAAGTATAACAGAGGCCGTGACATTCGTATCGGATATCGTTGATGATTTCCCCAAATAGAACGGTTTCCTGATATCGCACCTCTGGATATTCTTGCCGCCCCACAGATACTCATTGTATCTTATGGCTGCCATCGCAAGATTGGCACCTAAAAGGTCTGACGGACGACCTACATCCCTCCATACGCCGCTTATAACATAACCCTGTATCCTATCGCCCCTTGCCAGCAATTTAGGGAAAAGATCCTTTGAAAAATCATAGAACTGGTTCGGAGGTATCTCAGAAATTATCCTCTTGTTAACGACGTACACTCCCGCATTCACAAGATTGGAAAAAACCTCTTCCGGCTTCGGCTTTTCTTTGAACTCTATTATACGTTCAGTCTCATCAAGTCTTGCGATGCCGAATTCACATGGGTTCTTTACTGGCGTCAATGCGATGGTGACCGCTGAATGTGTGAATATGTGCTTATCTATCTCACCTTTTATGGATATGTCAGCAAAAACATCACCATTCGCTGCAACGAAAACATCGTCTAGCCTATCCTCGATCAGTTTTATCGCACCACCAGTACCGCGTGGTTCATCCTCATAGGAATACTCGATCGTTATCCCCAGATCCGAACCATCGCCTATCGCCTTGACAAGCTGCTCTGACCGATATCCGCATGCAAGAATTATATCGTTTATTCCTGCCTCCACAAGCGACTCTATCAGATACCTCAAACAAGGTTTATCCAGTACTGGCAGTATGGGTTTGGGCTTTGTCTCGGTCAGAGGCCTTAGTCTTGTTCCCTGACCGCCCACCATTATGACTGCCTGTTTTACTTCGGATGCCATGCTATCCTCACCGTGATGTGCTTTATTATAAAAAGAAATTTACCGACAATTATGTCTGAACACGAACAACATTATCTCCAACAGACACATCTAGTGACTTGGCGACAGGGATGCATTTGGCCTTCATCAGATAAGCGATAGGTATTGGTAATTCTTCATCCGATAATGATTCGTAATTGGCCATTCCCTTCGATATTATGACGCCTGCGTTGGAAATCTCCTCTCTCAAATCGTCCCCGATCAACGCCAGATCTACGCCGATCGAGAAAGAGTTGGAGGTCAATATCCGATCTAAATCCTCGCCCAAGCCTATGCGCTCTGCATCGCGCAACGTTACATCGTTCAATATCGCTTTACCTCTGACCACACCTACGACACGCTTTCCCATATCCTTCAACTGCCTGATTAGTATCTTGTCGAACTGATCCTCGCCACAATTGTCGAATAGGTACACGATGGTAAAACTTGAGTTCACTATCTCCTTGAGTTCCGCTGTCTGATCCGACTGAATCCCCTGGGCCAATAACGTCTCGAATTCCTTCTCGAAATCATCAGGATCGTCGATCGCTATCCCCGAACCGAAATCCATCACATTCCCGATTATAGAGACCCTCACTGCTGCCGTGAACTTGTCATTCGAAGAGTCTACGAATCTTTGCAATCTGTCAACATATCTTCCCGCGATCTCATCAGCGCGGACCTTCAGACCCATATAAGGGTCCTCTACCCCCATGGCATCGTACGCGCTCCGGTGGACCGCCGTCGCCAGCTTTGCAGAATTGTCGGCTTTATCGATAGCGTCTGCATATGTCTTCAAAGCTGCACACATTGCATCAAATTCCGTATCATTGTCGAGAAGACGCGCCTGGAATAGAACACGCCTCAACAGACACGGAACACAATCGGGATGCGGTTGCATGATTCTTCATGCTCGAACATAGATTAATTATTTGCCTTTATTATAGAGGCCTTATCCTTTCACTTTATATACAATAAAAAGTATCGCTCAAAACATGGCAACAGACAAGATATGCTCTTCATGCGGTAAGAGGCTTATCGGCCAAGGAAACACCAACTTCAAATGCCCTAAATGCGGGGAGACATTAATTGGAAGGTGCGACCAGTGCCGCGACCAGGGCGTTCAATACGAGTGCAAAAAATGCGGGTTCATCGGACCTTGAAAGGTGTTAAACATGGGACAGATCGTAGCAGAATACGACCTCATGCCTGAAAGCACAGAGATCGATTTGAAAACAGTTATCGAAGCACTCCCGGGCATAGTACCGAAAGGTGTGAAGATCATTCAGACCAAAATCGCACCTGTAGCATTCGGCCTTATGAAGGTCAGCGTGGGATTCGTAATTGATGACACAGACGAATCGATAGGCAGCAAATTAGAAGATGCTCTTAGTTCGATCAAAGGCATTGAAAATGTCGAATGTGTTTCGAACACAGTTCTATAATCAAACTAGGGGGACTACCCCCATTAACCTCATTTAAATACAGATTTTAGTTTTGAGTGATCATATGGCAAACATTTGGCACGACATGGATCCTAAAAGAAT
Source organism: uncultured Candidatus Methanogranum sp. (assembly GCA_963676045.1). GTDB lineage: Archaea > Thermoplasmatota > Thermoplasmata > Methanomassiliicoccales > Methanomethylophilaceae > Methanogranum. The sequence goes on along the minus strand of OY780938.1, from coordinate 1,285,819 downwards.
CTCATCTAGCGACTTCATGGTAGTAGTCGAGATATCTAAAGGAAGCAAGAACAAATACGAACTCGATAAAGAGACCGGACTTTTGAAATTGGACCGCATACTCTACACATCTACCCATTACCCGGCAAACTATGGTTTCATCCCGAGGACATACGCGGATGACAAAGACCCTCTCGATGCTTTGGTATTATGCTCCGAACCGATACAACCGATGACCCTGGTACATTGTTACCCAATAGGTGCGATAAAGATGATCGACAACGGAGCTAACGATGAGAAGATAATATCGATACCTTTTGATGACCCTACATACAACGGGTACAAGGACATCTCTGAACTTCCACAACATATCTTCGATGAAATGGCGCATTTCTTCACAGTGTACAAAGCATTGGAGAAAAAACAGACAGCTGTCGATGAAATAATTGGCGCAGAAGAAGCTAAAAAGATAGTCCACAGCTCCATCGAATCGTATAAGAAGGGATTCTTAGGTTATTGAGCAAAATAACATCTAAACCTCTTACATAATGTATCTTTTAGATCTCCACTTGAGTTATCAAGATTTTGCCTGTCTATTCAATTTCAAATTCAGATAGTCTGGAACTTTGATTGAAAAATAAGATCTTACTATCAAAATTAGCATAACTAACAACAATACATTCCTGATCGTGAGTATCAATATCAATTCAAATTCATGCTCACAGAGACCAGGGTAATATGCCACCATTATGCATGTATCGATGGCAGCGACCGTGAACAAGAACAGATACGATCTTATCTGTTTTGGATCGCAGCAATAGATCAATGCGGGTATTAGAATCCCCATGATCCATATCATATATTGCGCTGAGAACACTTTGTTGAAGAGTATGAATACCAGCACCACTACCAAAGAGGCCATCGGGACCATTTTGAAACCCCAATCCCTATCATCCGATTCCATGCATTTTCTATAGTATACGATAGCAAACAGGATCAGACTTAGGATTATGAGGGGGAATGATATGGCAGATAAGACCCCTGTTATCCCTCCTTCCAGATTGAAAGACCCGTAGGAGCTTATCGTCTGCATTGATGTCAACCCTAATAGCTCCAGCATCAATGCGAAGGAGGAGAACACGCTCTCTATCTGTATCCCCCTGTTGGTATGATACGTTATGAATGAGAGATACGTATCAGGGGACATCCATATGAATGGGATTATCAATAGAACCGATACCGCCAAGAATATTGAGAAACAGCGTATGCCCAGTTTGAAATCCCTGTTTGCTAAGAAGGGTATCAAAAAGAAAGGTAACAACAACCCGGGATACAGTTTTATGAACATCCCTATGGACAACAGGATGAATGCCCAATAATATTTCTTCTCCATGTATAGATAGATCGCCGCGATGGTAATGACCACGACTATCACATCGAATCTATCGAAATAGAACGACACAAGAAAAAGAACTGACGCCGTATATCCTAACATCAATATTTTTGCATTCTTATCGTGTTTCATGGCAATTTTTCTGATAAGCCACAATCCAATAAGCGTAACGATCAGGACCATCGAGATATAGATCAGCGTGTAGACGAACGGATCTGATGTGAAAAGTCTTGGAATGACCATGAACAGATATGCCAACGGAGGATATTCCCACCTTAATCCGTTGTATGGTTGATATGGCAATATGCCATTTACCAGAGCGTCAGCATAAGGGAAATAATCATTATAGACCTCTCCAACATACTTGAAAGAGATAAATTGGTAAATGAAGTATGTTGCGATCAACAGTATCAGGATGGAGAAAAAAATCAAACAACCTTTGTTCTTTTCTTCTTTAGCCTTATCGAAGTTCAAGATATTGACCAGGCTTTCCATTGATATTGTCATTGTACCCTCTTGAACTCTAATACGCTCAGGCCGTCAAGGTCCCCATCGGATATCATTATCGTGATCTTCGAATCAGATATCGATATCTGACCGTGAAGCAACTTGCCCTCTATATTGATTGTTATCTCTGCAGTCTTAGGCAAAGATACGCATACGATTCCTTCGAAGCTCGCATCGCCATCGGAACCTATGCTTCCATACAGTCTGCAACTTTCTTGTTCTATGGACAGACTGTATTCAGATATGTCGATTGGATCGTCTGATCCGTACATATAGCCCTGCAAACCTTCCCAGTCTCCGCTTATATCGGCCGATACAGGCACCATCACATCACCTGGATCCTTAGTCAGGGATATCTGAACATCCTGGAACTCCGAATCTACATAATCCGATGCGTATATCGATATCAAACCCCTGCTAGCCATGGCGATCCAAACATTCCCGTTTTCATCGATGAGATACCCTGCATTCATTGAGGAATTCAACAATAATGAGAATACGGCACAAAAATCTACCTCTGCATCATCGTTGATCTGCATTGTCCCATACAATACGGTGACGTTTTGAGATGTTATGTCCATCGTCACGCTTGTTATGAGCCCTGTGGAGTCATAGACCTCGCGACTGATCCACTCCCCGCTATCATCGAACGAGATGTAATCCAAAAGATGGGGCAATGTTCCATCCCTCGTGAAGATGGCCGTTATGACGTTTATGTCATCGTCTTCTTGGCATACTATGCTCAGATACACAACGCTGGATGCATAGAACTCTCCGATGATCTGAACACTCGCCGAATCCTATACTGGACATACAGTCATAACTTCCTTTGCTATAGAGCCCGTGAAGGCAAACCCATCTATCGTACCGACCATCATGCCGTTTGTTGAGTCTTCTACATAGAAGACCACGTCCGATGAATGCGCAGCATCGGAAGACCATTCGTAATAATCGCCATCGATGTCGTATCCGCGATAGAATGCTAAATCCCAAGAACCGTCGATGGACGCGTCGCTTGTATCGAACAGATAGAATGAGAACAATGATACAGATAAAATCAGAGATGATAATATGAAAACTGTCAACTTCTGTTTTTTCATCATCATGGTCCCTGATAGGGCATAGTAACTAGAACGTAGATAAAAATTAGGGGGAAATCCCCCTGTTTAAGTGATATCAATCCTTGTATTCTTTGATGAAACCATCTTTCATCATTGTCTTTGTGAGATTTCTAGACCTGCTGATCATATAATCCGCTTTGTCATACAATTCCTGACGCGACAATTTGAGACGCGCTACACCCTGTTCCTGTGCCTTGAGCGCCACAGCGACTGCCTCCCTTGGGAAGACCTCATACTCGGACATGTTCGGAATTATGTATTCCTCTGTCAGGCCCTTCTCCTCCGCGCACTTGGCAAGTTCCTCAGCGGCTGCGATGCACATCTCATCTGTGATCGTCTTTGCCCTTACGTCAAGAACACCGCGGAATATGGCCGGGAATCCCATCGAATTGTTCACCTGGTTGGGGAAATCGGAACGTCCCGTTGCGAATATCTTTACCCCGTGCTCCTTGGCCTCCCATGGCCAGATCTCCGGCACAGGGTTGGCGGTTGCAAATATTATTCCATCATGTGCCATGCCGTCACAATACTCTGGCTTGATGGTGCCTGGACCGGGCTTCGATGCTGCGATGACAATGTCTGCGCCTTTCATGGCCTCTTTCATGCCGCCTTTCTTTCCAGCACCGTTGGTCTTCTTGCATATCTCCCATTTCTGCCTGAACGAGTCCTCCACATCGGTCCTGTCGTTGTTCAGGATACCTGTTGAGTCGCACATGCAGAGATGGTTGGGCTTGAAACCCGTTGCGAGCAGAAGTCTTGCGATCGCGATCGATGCTGCGCCAGCGCCTATGACGGTTATATGCGCATCCTGTATCTTCTTCCCTACGAGTTTCAACGCGTTTATCGCTCCTGCCACCTCGACTGTCGCAGTACCTTGCTGGTCATCATGCCACACAGGTATCTTGCAATCCTTTCTCAGCTCATCGAGTATATCGAAACATTTTGGATTGGATATGTCCTCTAGATTTATTCCACCGAACGAGGGAGCGATCAACCTTACTGTTTCTATTATCTTATCAGGGTCTTTCGTATCAAGGCATATTGGCACACAATCCACACCGCCCAGATATTTGAACAACATGGCCTTACCTTCCATAACCGGCATTGCTGCTTCTGGACCTATGTCTCCTAATCCCAATACACGGGTACCATCTGACACGACGGCGACTGTGTTCCACTTGCATGTATGCTCGTATACCATATCAGGATTCTTCGCTATGTCCTTACATGGCTCAGCCACTCCGGGGGAGTACCATATTGCAAAATCATCGAATGACCTTATGCATGACTTCGGTACGGTCTCGATCTTACCGCCGTAGTATTTATGCATAACCATCGCATCTTTACCTGGTTTCTTTGCCAATTCAAGACGCTCTTCAACCGTCAACTCCTTCTTAACCATGATTACTTCTCCAAATCTTTACGAAATTCGTAGTTTATTTGCGATTTGCAAAAAACGAGATAACGGTATTCATATTTATAGTTGATTTATATTCGAGTTCCATGGATCATGATATCAAAGTCATCTTGATCGACGGGTATATCGATGATCCCGCTGCATTGGGTGTCCCACCCTACATATCCCCTATGATACGATCGGTAGCTGGTGCCGCAATGGACGCAGGTGCGGATGTCGAATACATTTCCATCGACATGATACGTAATGGAAAGAGGATACCTGATGCAGATGTTAGTGTGGTCCTTTCAGGAAACACTGTACCGGGGAAATATCTCCGTTCGATGCCTATGTCCATGAAAGAACTGGATGAAATCTTCCCTAAACTGAAGGGATGGAGATTGATAGGGGGCTCGGCCGCAGATACCAAGATCGCAGAGAAATTCGATTTTCAGATCAAAAAAGACCTTTCCGCATCGCTCTATGACGGGATGATAGGCAAAGAGGTGAATGAAAGATTGAGGACCCTGGATGAGTGGAACAGGTGGATGTTGCTTGGGGCAGAGATAGTCAAGCAGCATCAGGATTTCCCGCATCCTCTAATGGTGGAAATAGAATCTTACAGAGGATGCCACAGATACAGGAGCGGCGGATGCTCATATTGCATAGAACCGTTAAAAGGCGAGCCTCTCATGAGGTCTCCGGAAGACATACTGGAAGAAGCAGCCCGTCTTAAAGAGATGGGGGTCAGGAACATCAGGATAGGCGGACAGACCTGTATAATATCGTATGGTTCGAAGGATACATCGGAGGTGCCTGTTCCCAATCCAGAAGCAATATCGTCTCTTTTCAAAGGACTGCAATCGATAGGCTTCCAAACGATTCATGTCGATAATGCGAACCCTGCGGTTATTGCAACACATCCAGAAGAATCTGAACAGGTATTGAGGACCCTTGTGGAATGTTGCACAGCAGGCAATGTGCTCGCCCTAGGCATGGAATCGGCCGATCCGATAGTCATAAACGATAACAATCTCAACAGCAGCCCTGAACAAATGCTTACCGCGGTCCGCATGATCAACAAGATAGGTCGTGAAAGGGGATCGAACGGACTTCCCAAACTCTTGCCAGGGATAAACATCATATGCGGACTGGATGGAGAGACTTCAAAAACATACAAGGCGAACATCGAGATCCTTGAGAAGATAAAAGATGAGGGCCTCATGATAAGGAGGATCAACATACGGCAAGTACTGCCGATCAGAAGGCCGTTCGATGTCAGGATAGACCAGAAGAGATTCAGAAAATTCAAAGATACTGTAAGAGAGGACATCGATAGGACCATGTTGGAGCGCATTGCTCCGAAAGGTACGATCATAAGGGATGTCTGGATGGAATTGCATGATGGTAATGTGACATTCGGACGTCAAGTGGGGTCCTATCCGATCCTGATCGGGATACCATATCAATTGGAATTGGAAAGGAACTATGACATAATCATAACCGACTGGGGATTCAGATCGATCACTGGATTGTCTTATCCGTTCAACATAAACACAATGCCGATGTCAGCAATCGAATCGCTACCAGGCATAGGGAAAAAACGTGCAGCCAATATCGTAAGAAAAAGGCCCTTCAAAGGATTTGAAGAGTTGGACCTTATCTTCGAGGACCGCAGCGTGATCGAGGGTCTCAAAGACCTGATCGTGTTCGAATGACATCAAATTCAATTATGATCAAGACATTCCTTGTCGCATGGACACAATCGGGGCAGCAAGATATCCTTTCCTCAGTTCATCTGCCGATTTCGCAGAAGCGAATCATGCCGACATAGAATCACTTGTGGCTTCGAGTTCATATTCAGATGCTAGAAAAAGAGGTTTACAACGTGTTCTAGATGCGATCGAATCGCATAAGGTATCTGAGGTCGCACTCAAGAATGATTACGAATGCTTAATGGAGATCCTCAGTTATCCGTATGCAAGAATGCTGGTTTCGATTGTCGATGACAAGTTCCTTACAAAAAGATATGCCCTCGCCGAAGCATCGAGGATGTATGAACTATTGAAGGCGGATCCAGGATCTTCTATTATCATATCACAAGAGCTTGAGGTGAGATCTTTTCCCGATGGGGAAACGAAGGTCTCCATGCCTTTCTCGGATTATCTGAGATACTCATGCGTTCTAAAGGCCGTTGAGTGGAAACTGATAAACATGGATGTGAAGAATGGAAATGTGCATTTGGAACGTGAAAAATTCGGACGTCTTTTGCAAACTGCATTACAAGAACGCATAGAATCCGAGCTTCCACTGAAAATACCTGATGATCTTAAAAAACCTCTTCAGAAGGATGTTGACCACATAAGCATGAAACTCTCCGAGACGAAGAACCGCCTAAGCCCCACTGGCGGTCAGGGAATGAATCCTGAATTTCTACCACCTTGCATGAGGACGATACTTGCCAATGCACAGAACGGCATGAACCTTCCACACAGCGCAAGATTCGCACTCGTCTCATATCTTAACGCCTTGGGGGTGGATTATGATGGCATGATAGCCCTCTTCTCCCAGTCACCTGATTTCGATGAATCCAGATCCAGCTATCAAATAAAGCACATAACAGGTGAACTCTCAGGTACGGAAGGGTATACCCCTCCGGAATGTTCGACGATGAAGACGAACGGACTCTGTTTTGAACCTGATGAAATATGCACGCGCAACAATATGAACCATCCTCTGAACTACTACCGCATAAAATCGGGTACCTTCAGAAGACCTGAAAAAGAAGAATGATCATTGGTCATTCTTCTTATTCATATTCTTCCACGTTATTATGCCCCTCTGTATCGCGGTCACGTTTCCAACTATTGCGAAGTACAGCATCATTACCTCCATCCAAGATATCGATATGTCGCCTATCTCGATGTAAGTGTATCCTGCCAATATCATTATGAATTGGATTATCGGGAACAAAGTACTCAGAACGACACGGTCCGCCCTACCTAGGAGGCCTGCGTACAATCTTGGTGCACCGACAGCCTGGGCCTGTGTGCCCATATAGGAGGTCAACAGTACACCGACAAGTGCCAGCATTCCCAGGTATGGATTGCACCATGCACTTACGGCAACACCGCCGATCATGAATACGTCAGCATAACGATCGAATACGTGATCCAGATAATCGCCCTTGCTAGATGCCTTGCCAGATAACTTTGCGACCTTTCCATCTAGAGCATCGAAATACCCAGATACGATCACTAAAAGTGCACCTAACAGCAACAAGGAATGATGATCGTAGCTGAAATAGAACAAAAGACCTGATAGGAATGCCAGGATGAGACCGATCCAAGATATCATATTTGGGTTGACATTAATCAGCTTCTTAGCAACGGGGGTTATTGCAAAATCCACCGTACTTCTTTTCGAATCTAGAACCATTCATCCATCTCCTTGGACCAATCTATATTTCCAGGTATATGGTCATTGTCCTTGCCATTAATAATATCAACTATCGTATCTACGATTTCTGATATCGAAAGGGTCGTGCAATCCAATTCATAAACCGGTATATCTGATTCCGTGGATTCGCACAATATGACGTCCAATAATTCTGCTTGAACGTTCTCCCTTACCTTATCCTCACAGTATCCTCTTCTGGTTAATCTCGAAGCGAGTTCGTTTGGATCGCATCTTAGGACGATTATCATGTTACAATCCAGACAATGTGAAAGATGGCTGTCCATGAATATTGTATCATCTGGGTCTCTATATTTTTCAAGAGATTCGTTCAATAGATCGAGATCTATCTCATATGTATCTCTCGATTGGTCCCTTTCTCCAAAAAGACCGTTTTCAGATATGTGCTTGTTGATATCGATCACGCTGTATCCTCTCGATCTCAACTCATCAGATACCGAGGTCTTTCCAGTGCCAGGTGTTCCGGTTATGGATATCAATGACATCGTATCACTCAGAGGTACCGGTCCGCACGTTCCATTACCTGGTCCCATGTTGGTGTATTGGTAAGTGCTCCAACCTTCTCAACGATAAAGGATGAGACTGCGGAAGCGATAACAAGAGAATCGACAGCGCTATAGCCATGGTACATTCCAGCATAGAAACCTGCCCTATACGCATCACCCGCACCTGTGGCATCGACGAATCTCTCTGCCTTGATCGCTGGAACATCGTACAATCTACCATCGACCTTGGCAATGCTGCCGCTCTCTCCCAATGTGCGTATGACGATCGGCAGATTTATCGATAGGATGTTGCCGATACCCAGATATCCCTCTATTACCTTGGCCTCAAAATCATTGCAGAAAAGAGCGTCACAATGTTCTAGGGATCTCGTTATCTTATCTTCATCCCACATCTTGTATACCTCCTGAGCGGGGTCCAATGACATCTTGATATCCTTACCAGATAATTGCCTCATTATCGAGATATAATACTCTGGTTCTCCAGTGCAAAAATGCACATACTTGGACCTTGAAGCTGAATCCGTCAACATCTTTCCTATCTTGCTGGCACTTCCCATGGGCCCTTGATAGAATACCACTTTCTGCTCTAATTTGTCATTGTTCAAGATTATTGCTTGAGATGTCTCGTACTCTGCAACTTTGATAAAGTCGTCCATGATGAGGCCGGATCCCCTCATGAATCCCTCGTAATTCTGAGGGAAATCCTCGCCGACGAACGTGCATATCGCCGTTGGTACACCCAGCTTCGCTGCTGTCACAGCAATATTCGTTCCAGTCCCGCCCAGTACGGTCTTCTTTTCAACGACATCGACCGTCTCATTGAGATCCGGGAACCTCTTCACTGATAGTATCTGATCGATAGTCACATGCCCGTAAACCGAAAGGAATGGGCCTTTTCCATCTGACATACCCCTTGTATGCAAAAGACAATATTAGAAATTACTCAATGGATTTATTATCGACAACACTACGATACAATCCTACAAGATCCTTGCCCACTTTATCTGTCGAATACATCAGGGCGGTCTCGTGTATCCCCTTGAGAAGATTTTCCCTGTTCTCCAAACATTTGATCATGGCCTTGGAACATTCTTCCACAGAATCATCGAAAAGATACCCGTTGTACCCCTCCTTTATGACATCTAAGAACGCCCTGCCGGATGCACACGCGGCAGGAACCCCGCATGCCATAGCTTCCACGATCGTGAGTCCCTGCGTCTCGAATCTTGATGCGGATACGACCATATCGGATGATGCATAATGCAATGGTAATTCCTCATCGGACACGAATCCTGTGAATATTACACGGGAGGACAGATCGGATTCCACCACATGTCTTTTGATCTCCTCCAACGCGGGACCTTTTCCAACGACCATCAACACAACATCATCCGGCATCAATGCCATGGCATCTATCACCTGAGGTATGTTCTTTTCATATGACACGCGACCTACATGTATCACTACACGTTTACCCTCCAGCCCATATCTCTTCCTTATCCCTGAGCCATCCAGTCCCTCTGAGAAATGTTTGATGTCTATCCCGATCGGGATCACTTCTGTCCGTTTTGTTCTGACCCCGTTCTTGTTGAATTCGTCTATCGTCGCAGGAGTCAAGGCTATTATACAGCTTGGTCTCTTCAAAAAATTCCTCATGTATATCCAAGCAAGTTTATTCTGCATGTAAAAAGGCAATGGAAGCGGAGAATAGAACTCCATAGCATCGACCACGTTGGTCACATACGTCATGACCGTGGGTATGTGTGTTGTGTGGGACACGATGAGGGCTTTCAAGGCCATGAATGCCACACCGTATATGTGGATCACATCGACATCCAAAGACTCTATTATCTGTCTCTTATTGGAGGGAAATATAGGCAGATAATACTCAGGATACCTCTTAAACTTGGTAGCGCGGAAATATATGATCCCTTCCTCGCGATATCCCTCGCCAGGATCGGGAGCTATGATGAAGACAGTATGGCCTAATTCCTCAAGGGCCTTCCTCAGAGTCACCACTGCTGTGACCACCCCGTCTCTCGTCGGGAGGTAACTGTCGGTCATCATCGCAATGCGCATTCAGGTTCCTTCCTGCCAACAATGTACGTAATTCTCTTGGTCCAGGGACATCTCATCGATGTTTACGCCCATGGACGCCAATTTGATCCTAGCTATCGCATAATCCATCTCTATGGGCACATCGTAGACCTTCTTTTCCATTTTCGCGTGATTGATCACAACATATTCGATACCTAATGCCTGTGTCGCGAAACTGGTATCCATGATCTCCACAGGGTGGCCTTGCCCTGCTGCCAGGTTCATAAGACGCCCGTCCCCTATCAGATATAGCCTGCGTCCGTCCTTGATCTCGTATTCTTGTATGAAATCGCGTACCTGCATGTCCTTTCTCGAGACCGCCTTCAGGTCGCTCTTGTTGATCTCGTTGTCGAAATGACCGACATTTCCCATGACGCAACCATCCTTCATGACTGCGAAATGCTCTGCCCTCAGGATATCCTTGCAGCCAGTTACGGTCATTATTATATCGGCCTCCTTGACTGCATCCATCATCCTCATTACTCTGAACCCATCCATCTTGGCCTCGATGGCCTTTATCGCATCGATCTCGCAGACGATCACGTCGGCGCCCATGCCTTTGGCCCTCATTGCGACCCCTTTTCCACACCATCCGTATCCTGCGACCACCATTGTCTTGCCTGCGACGATGAGATTCGTGGCATTCATCCAGCCATCGAAAGCTGATTGCCCGGTACCGTATCTGTTATCGAAGAGATATTTCATCTTTGCATCGTTCACCGATAGTACGGGGAATTCCAATTTGCCCTCTCCGGCCATCGCCCTCAAACGAACAACTCCGGTGGTCGTCTCCTCGTTGCCACCTTTTATGTTGGATAGGACGTCTCTACGCGTCGTGTGTGCCATCGTTATCAGATCGGCCCCGTCATCGATCACAAAATCCGGCCTTATATCGAGTACACTGTTCAGGTTGCTGTAATACTCCTTTTGTGTCTCGCCTTTCTTTGCATGGACCTCCAGGCCGTATTCCTCCCTCAAAGCCAATGATACCGAATCATCCGTTGACAACGGATTGCAACTGGCAAGGCATATCTTAGCTCCGGCATTCGCAAGTGTTATTGCCAATATGCCCGTCTTTGCCTCTGTGTGGAGGGCCATCCCTATCCTCAATCCAGATAACGGCTGTTCCCTCTCAAATCTCTTGTTTATCTCTTTCATCACAGGCATGTGCTCATACGCCCAATGGAGCCTGAGACTTCCTTTGTTCAATAGATCTTCCATAATATCGCCTCAATCAAATTCCAACATCAAAGAATCGCATATATGCTCTATTGTCCTCTTACGAGTGTCTAGATTTGAGTAATTGGATATAAGATCGGATATCTCCTTTTCGTGACCTCTCAAATCATTTACGAATCCTATGATGTTCTCCAAAGCTCTTGTCATCTCGTCCGATATCGAAACTGTGGCCTTCTTCGATGTGCGTGAAAGAGGATTCAGGTCGATCGATATCACGACCTTGCCCATGGCGACCAATGCCTCAGCGCGGTCCCCATCCTCTATCGGTACAACGATGACATCTGCATCGAATATCCCTTCCTTGGTGCACAACGCACGATCTGATGTCAGACCTGGGATCCTCGAGTCGGGGTTACGTCCATACACCTTCTTCGCACCCTGCTCTTCCAAGTACCCTATGAGGGATTCCATCCTTTCCTCTGACCTGTGGAATATGTTCACCTCTAGTTTTGCAGGTACGACTTCTGCCAAAGCTATGAGGTTCTTCGGGTCCAAAACAGTTGCATTGCCATTGGCGCAGACTACCGGGTTCTTCGCCCTTAGAAGATATGCCGCAGCGACCCTTTCTGCATCAATCGCTGGAGGTATGGAATGTTCACCCATCAGATAATCGAATGCTTCCCCTCTGCCGTGAGAGATCAATCCCGTCTTATTGACGAGTCCTTTGTCTACCATTTCTGCCAAATGCTCCCTCACCATCAGGGATTTGTATCTTGGATGATCTTTAGGTGTGCTCACGCGATTGCATAATGATACAATTGATATAGATTTATGTTTTTGACTCCGATGATGCCCGAGATACGTATTGTGTTAGTAGGTCCAAAATTCGAAGGAAACATCGGTGCTATCGCCAGATCCATGGCCAATTTCGATATAGACGAATTGTACCTTGTGAATCCCTCGTGTGAGATAGGGGATGACGCTCGTCGCAGGGCCAAACATGGCAACGACATCCTGGATAGGACCAAAGTGGTCACATCGATCGATGATGCTGTCAAAGACTGTTTTTTGACAATTGGTACAAGCGGGATAATAACCAAAGGCGATAAGAACTACACCCGCGTCCCATTGCCTGCAAGGGAATTCGCGCAGCAATGCCGTGGATATAAGGAGAAGATCGCACTACTATTCGGTCGCGAGGACATTGGACTCCTGCAGGATGAATTGAACAGATGCGACCTCCTGATCACTGTCCCTACTAGCGAACAATATCCGATATTGAATCTTTCACATGCCGCAACGCTTGTGATGTACGAGATGTTCCAAGCTCACTCCGTCGATAGGAAGGCCGAACCGGCCAGTCACGATGAAAAAGAGCTTATGTTCGATTTCTTCATGGACCTCATGGGCGCCATAGATTATCCAGAGAACAGAAGAGAGATGACAGCGATCATGTTCAGACGCATGATGGGACGCTCGATACCTACGAAATACGAATACAACACCATCATGGGGATATTCGGTGATGCATCGAAGATTATAAGGTACGGTAAGCAATGGGAATGAACATCATCATGCCCGTTCCCTTGCCTTTCTTCCTCGATACCACTTCCGGAAGTATCCCTGTCCTGTTACAGACAGCTTCCGATATCAGCTCGATATCTTGAGGCCAGAATTCAGAATCGGTATCTATTATTATTTTTCCATGCGACGGATCCGTGTCTGTGTAACCATTTTTGATCGCGTTCACGGCAGCTTTCTCGGGGTCTGCTGAATTAGCATATGCGACAGTATATGCCTTCTCGGAGAAAAGACTGAAAAAGGGACCGTCCATCAATTCGGATATCCTGCATATCGCATCACACATCAAGACATTGATCTTTCCCAATATACCCGATACGTCTGTATCGCCTCCAACGGCGACTATCGTTCGATCCATATCGAATATGATCGTACGGTCTGCGCTTAAAATTACATCCTGCAACTGACCTAAGGCCGCCTTACGCCTACTGGCCTCGACAGAGAATGGTATGCCCACCACTGCGATCGCCATCTTCTTCAGATCCTTTGCACATTCCAGGACAACGGACATTGCACCTGACCCAACACCGCCTCCGAGAACGGCCACGGACATGACCGCAGATTTACTGACTATGGAATCGTGGATCATCTTCTTATGTTCCATTGTCAAAGCCCATGCAAGTACGGGATCTCCTCTACAATCCTTCAATTCACCGAGATCCATGGGTATTGTCACATCATTACCGCGTGATGCTAGATTTATTGTCGTCGGAATGATCTCGCAGAATGAACTGAGATCCGACACGATATTGCAACCTCCGCCGCCACATCCGATGACGGCAACATCATAAGGCACGATCTCACCTTTGCCCATCTAATCTGTTGCGTACATAATTGCCGACCGCGGCCCTGACTGCTGCATCCATATCTGTCGGCGTTCCAGAATCCATCAATGATTCTGGAGAAACTATCTTCTTGTTTGGAAGTTCTTCCAAGATTTTACTGATCTCATCAGCTGTAAACCTATCATTGATAAATTCACCTATGGCGCCCATTATGACATCGGACAAAGTTGGGAACTCGCCAGACTGAACCAAAGTATCCAGAACAGCAATAGTGTCTGGTGTTAACCTTATCGCGACCCTCTCTGTTGATGCCATTGGTACCAGTGTATGGATTGTATTCAAAATAAAAAGGTATTGTGTAAGAGGTTTGCGTTGTCTGAACCAACTCGCTGTTCATCCGAACAGTGCGCTGAGACCTGCTGCTGCTTCTTCTTCGCTGACTGCTTCTTCCTCAGGCTCTTCTGCTGCTGCGGGTGCGGCTGCATGTGCTGCTGCGGGTGCGGCGGCTGCTGCGGGTGCGGCGGCGACAGAGGCATTTGCGATGGCCTCTTTTATGTTTACGCCGTCGAGTGAAGCGATCAATGCTTTGACCTTTGCTGCATCAACACTAACACCAGCTGCAGCAAGAACTGCTGTAACTGAATGCTCTGTGATCTCTTTGCCAGCAGAGTAAAGCACCATTGCGCTGTAAATGTACTCCATTTATGTCATCTCCTTTATTTTATCTGAACACCAGACGCTGATGCTAATGCTAACATCTGTGCGTCTGCCTTTGCAATAAGGATCTCTATGTTCTCTTTGGTCGGTATCGCGGCCGTTATCGAGAGAGCCATTGTCTCCCTGAACGCCTTTGCAATGAGCAATGTGATCGTCTCCTTTGTGGGGAATGCGATCTCGACTGCCAAAGCGCGAGCGTTATACACGGCCGTAGCGAACATTGTCTTGTAGTAATCATCAGGTATGTCCAATACATCCTTACCGTAGATCACTCCATTCTCGTAAGCGACCCTTAGGTCCATTCCCACGATCATAGGGAGTATATCCAACTTAGGAAGCATTGCCGCCACGTTTGCTGGGACGGGTTCTCCGGCCTTCACAAGTGTGGTATCCTTTTTGATTGCTATCTTTCCTGCATCGATTGCTGCAGGAAGGCCTAATTTCTGAAGTTCACCGATGATTGGTCCGGGTCCGAATGGGGTAGGTCCTTTGAAAACGGTGATATCGTGTGGTGCGATATCTCCGGCCTTCGCGGGTGCCGGTGTCATCGTAGCCTCAAGCTTCTTGAAAAGCTTGAACGGATCCATATCCGTTGCAACGATTGCACATTGTCCATGGATTGCCGACTTCAGTCCATCCATACCAGGCCTCTGCTTTGCTACCTCATCGAGTGCCAAGAGCATAAGATTGTTCTTGGTCATCTTTAATTTAGCGTGAGCGCGAAGTCCGGCCCTCATGGACTGGATCTGCTGTCCGGGAATTCCGTGCAGGTCAACGACCGCTATGACGGGACTCTCTAACATGTCCTGAACCAGCTCATTGACGATTTCCTTCTTCCAAGCTGCGACGTGTGCCATTTTAGACCTCCTTACATGATCCTCTCTGACGGGCCCATAGATGTCTTAACATATGCAGACTGAATGTTAGCGTCACCTTTCTCCAAACGGAGTGCGACACGCTTCACGATTGTATCGATATTCTCGGCAATCTTTTCTGCATCCATATCAACGGTTCCAACGGGTACGTGGAAGGTTTTCCTGTCTTTCGTCCTGACTGTAACAGACTTACGGAGAGCATCGACCATTCCAACAGGATCTGTTCCTGGTGGGATTGGCTTAGGCATCTTTCCGCGAGGACCGAGAACCGTACCTAATCTTTTACCGACCTGGGCCATCAATGGCGCCTCGGCGATGAAATAATCGATCTGGTTCGCGACCTTCTTTGCATGTTTCTTGTCATCTGCGAACGCTCCCAATGTATCAGGAGTTATCACAAGATCGGCAACGTCCTTGGCCTTCAAGGCTAATTCGCCACCACCAATCACACAGATCTTGACCTGTTTTCCACGACCGTTTGGAAGGATTATATCCTCCTGTATACGGTTCTTTGGAATGGACAAATCAACGTCTATGAGATTGATAGCCAACTCAACCGTCTCTGTAAAATTGCGCTTCTTTGCACTCTCAAGTGCCTTCTGCACGGCTATTACGGTTGGTTTTTCTGCCAATACAATTCCTCCTCGTAGTACGAACGAGTCCTAGGACTCTCCTACAAGCAAGACTCCTAAAATAGGAGTAGTATTTAAACTTTGAGTAATGAGATCTATGAGGGTTATAAAAATAAAATGGGATTTGCGAAGACCCCATGTGTTTCAGTGGGGGGTCATGCCCCCCTGAAGTTTTAACAGAACTTAGCGTCGTAGACGCCAGCCTTTACATCTTTCTGGAAGACCTTTGGGTCTTTACCATCGATCGTGACACCGACGGACACACAGTTTCCAGCTACCTCGCAAACACGTGCTGCGAGGGTCGCTCCCAAAAGATTGTCCTGCTTCATGTTCGCGATCTTGATGGCTTGCTCCAATGTCATGTTGGCAACTTTTGTGGTCTTTGCATTGCTAGAACCACTCTGAAGTCCAAGTTCTGACTTCACAAGTGCCGACATGGGAGGTGTTCCTACCTTGATGTCGAATGTCTTATCGCTATTGATCAAGATCTTCACTGGAACTTTCATTCCCTCGAAGGCCTTTGTCTTCTCATTTATCTTCGCGATTACCTGACCGATGTTCACTCCTTTAGGCCCTAATGCGGGACCAAGGGGTGGACCTGCGGAGGCCCTGCCTCCATCTACCAATGCCTCAACAGTATCTACCATTGTTCATTTCTCCTTTTCAATTACTCTTACACTGTCACCCTTGACGGTGACTGGGATCGGAACCATCGCTTCGACGAGCTCTACTGTGATCTCCTCTTTGCTTTGATCGATCTGCTGTACTCTTGCGATCTCTCCTTTGAACGGTCCGTTGACCAATTCAACAAGGTCTCCTTCAACAATTCCTACGACGGCAGAGACTGGCACGAGATAATGACTTATCTCTTCGAGGCTTGTCTCACCATCTACGAAAGAACGTGCTTTCTTGATGTCCCTTGTTTTCTCACGAAGACGGTCGGTATTCATTCCCTCTACGAAAATGTATCCTCTCAGACCGGCTGGAGCGAATATGGTGTAAATATCCTTCTCACCAAGATTGGCCTTGGACACTAGACTGTCCGCAACACTCTTCTCCTGATCGATCTGGGTCTTAAGTACCATTATTGATTGTTTGGCTACGGCCTTGAAAACTATAGAAGAACCATTGCATCTTGCAGTGACCTCTACCATGTCCCCATACCTTGCACCTTTAGGACATATGACCTCGAGCTTCAGTATCTTGGCCTTGTTCCCAGGAAGATCAACCTCTACCTCCCTTTTGCTGCGGTAGTTACTCCACAGCTCATCGTTTGTTGAATCATAAAGTGTGACATTCCACTCCGGGGCGCTATCTGAATCTGGACCTGTTATGATCTCAAAGTCCAGATTCGCTGTGGGCGAACCTGTACTTAGTTGGAATTGCCATGAAACACCGCCCCCTGCACGAACATCTTTCTGACCGCTATCTCCGGTCATCATAAGGGCCCTCATTGTATCGTTTGACATCTGCATCGCTCCCTTAGAAATAATCGGGAAGATATGTCATGATCCACATGATCGCGAAACCAGCAGCACCGAGGATTATCATACCAATTGCCGCGATATAGCACGTCTTCTTGTATTCTTCCCTGGTGGGTGTACGGGCCATCTTTAGGATCCTTCCGTATTTTCCCTTGCCGAGGCCGCTTACTTTGGACTCAATGGTACCTTGGAACTCCTCTGCCCTGTTATTTGCGTTCATCTTTCTCCTTCCTTTGATATCCAGTAATAATCTACGGGACACCTTTTCATTCTTTCGTTACCACTGAAGGGCAACAATTGGATAATGTCCCTAAAATAGATGGGCGTTATAAAGGTTACGGTCAATTTAAGTCGACGGTATCGTTTATTTTTTCAACATATCCTTAACAGGACCTATTTCCCGACTCAATATCCTCAGAGCTAAGATGAAACAAACGACCAAAAGGAGATTCCTTATCAACAATATCATTATCCCCGCGTCTGAAAGGTCTTCGCCCTTATCCCTGAGACCATAATTGACTGCAAAATTTATCTGCGTGAATATCTCAGCTGCCAAAAAACATTGGAAAAATCTTGATCTAACACTATACTCCTTTGGAAATGCCATCATTATCAAAAACGCGAAAGGTATCAACCATACTAGATATTGGCCAGACAGCACCTTTCCGAACAAAAAGAACGATAGTATTATCAAGAAACCAAATATCGCTGTGAGTTGTAATCCTCCATCGAAAGATTGTGTCCTGGATCTTTTCACATATATTGCGAAAAGCACATAAATCAATATTATTACGATCAACGATATCCCCGTCATATACGGAGATATTGCATCCGCCCATGAACCATATAGATTATCAGAGCCATAATCGAATCCCACATACGATTGTGTCAATCCCAGCATGGATGCGAACAATATTATTGATGAGGCAAAACACTCTACTTCCAAAGGACGGTTGATATTGTAGTCCAAGAACATCATGAATTGAACATCCGCGAGAATGAATGGAAGCATTATCGCCCCAGAGGTAACTAGTACCAAGGCCACCCCAGTTGCGGTATCCTTCCATTTCCTATCTGCGAGCAGCAATATTACGAACAACGGAATGAGCAATGCAGGATACAGCTTGGTCGCTGCGGCGATGGTCAATATCACAAAGGCCGCCCACTTCTTATCTGTGAAAAAGAACAGATAAACAGCAAAGAGCGTCATTATTGCCGGGAATATATCGAACCTATCTGTCAAGAACTCGAACATTACCATCATTAATATGGAGTATATCAACATGGCCAGATACGGGCTGCGTCCTAACTTGACGGCCATCTTCCTTACTATCCATATCCCTAACATGAAGACTATTGCTACTTCGGCTACGAAGGCGATCTCGTATCCTGTCACAGAAGATGAAAATAACCTGGGTATGAACATAAAAACATATGAAAAAGGAGGATACTCCCAAGATAGACCTAATCCGGGAGTGTAGGGCATAACCCCTTCCATCATTTTATTTGCATATACGAAATAACAATCCTCTACATCGGAAGGCACTCCGGTGGCCCAAACTATCACGACGAATATAGCTGAAGCTACTACGAAAATGATACCGTGATATATGGAATATCTGCGGATGTTATCCCCCAGCAAATTCATTACATTAAGTAAGACTTGATTATGTATTAATTATTGTGCAATAATCGTCCATAGACATCATTATATATACGATACCAATTCCGAACTATAATTCGCACGGGGTGTTGATTATGGAAGAAATTTTGTGCAACGTTGAATTGGTCAAGGAGAACAATGATATCGTCGCGAGGATCCAAAGTGACCTTGGTGGTGTAAGAGAATACAAATCCCCTAACTTCGAAGAGGTTCTGGAACAATTAATCAGCGATCTCCAAGAAGAGTTCGAATCTATCTAAAGGTGTTTATTGTGGTAGATAAAATAAAACCAGTTGTTGATGCATTGGATATGCTTGCAGAGGATACCTCTGTCCCTAGGAATATAAGAAAAGGTGCGACCGATGCAAAGGCAAAACTCGCCGGAAAGGACCCGATAGATGTTCGCGCCACGGGAGCGATTACCATACTCGACGATCTCGCAAATGATCCGAATATACCTATGCATGGCAGAACGCTCATATACAATATCATGAGCCAACTCGAAATCATAAGCCAATCAAGATGAGATAAACTAATTAATCATACAATAACGGGAGGGTGCATGAGCACCCCCGTTACATCAGTAATCATGTTTTTCGATTATGTTCAAAAAGTTCTGGAAGATCTGAGGTCCGTTCTCTGTGTTTTCGACCTCTGGATGGAATTGAACACCGTATATCGGACGAGACAGGGAGCTCAATCCTTCCACTGGACAAGATGAGGATGTGGCGGTTATTTGGAATCCCTCCGGTACCGTCTTGACCTCATCGTTATGAGATGCCCAAACATTGAATTCGCTTGGAAGCCCTTTGAAAAGATCATCGTGTGATAATACTTTCAAGCTAACATGACCAAATTCAGGTATTGCGCTAGGGCCTAATTTGCCACCGAAATGTTCAGACAGGAACTGCATGCCTGCGCATATTCCCATTATCGGATATTCCGCCCTGTCCAGATACACTCCATTGTTCCCCATCTGATCTGCATCGGTGGCGACATTTGGAGAACCGCCTGAAAGTACAAGACCGTCAAGGTCTTTGAGGTCATCAAATGGTGTCGTGTTAGGAACAATCTTTGTCTCGACCTTGAGATATTTCAAAACACGCCACTCACGATGGGTCCATTGTCCACCATTGTCGACAACATATACTTTCATTATATCAAGATAAATGTCGATAATATAAAGATGATGCGACCCCCGTCGTGGGTCGTCATCAAAATATGTTTCTATACTTTACAATTCCGATTATTTTGAATGAAACCTGAATCATTCCCATTCGATCGTTGATGGCGGCTTATTTGTTATATCGTAAACGACACGGTTGACCTGATTCTTCATCTCGTTTGTTATACGGGTTGCGATAATATCCAAAATATCCAAAGGTATCTTTGCGTATGTTGCTGTCATCCCGTCTATGGATGTCACTGCGCGAACCGCTATCGTCCTTCCATAAGCCCGTCTGTCTCCTTGCACACCAACAGACCTTGTAGGCAGTAAAACCGCAAAGTATTGCCACGGCATGACCATCTTTCCTGCTTTGACGGCCTTGCATATCTCGTCCTCGACGATGAAACATGCTTCGCGAACGATTTGAACATCGTCGCGCGTGACTTCCCCCAAACATCTAACGGCCAATGCCGGACCTGGGAACGGCTGTCTCTCGGATGCTTTTACACCCAAAAATCTAGCTACATCCCTGACCTCGTCCTTATACAGGTCCCTGAGCGGTTCCACAAGCTTCATACCTAGGTCCTTAGGCAGACCACCGACATTATGATGGGACTTTATCGTTTGCCTTACGCCATCTCCTGACTCTATCCAATCTGGAGCTATGGTGCCCTGTACTAAATATACAGCATCGAATGATTTTGCCTCGGCCTCGAACACTCTGATGAACTTCTCGCCTATGATCTTCCTCTTTTGCTCAGGATCGGTTACTCCCTTCAATGCCGATAGGAATTGGTCTCCCGCATCGACTACTTTGTAGTTCATGCCCATTTCCGCCATCATAGAACGGACTTCCTCTGTCTCTCCTTTTCTCATAAGGCCGTTGTCGACATAGACTGCCAACAGTCTGTCTCCTATGGCCTTGCTAGTCAAGGCGGCTGCCACCATGCTGTCCACACCGCCGGAACAGGCAATTATCGCCTTTCCTTGGATCTTCGAACGTATGTCCACTATGGACTCATTGATAAAATCTTCAACACCGAACATCAGAAATCACCTTCTCTGAATCAGCAATGACCTTTTCAGCCTGCTCTTTCCTATAATCCATTAAAGCACTTTTGAGTCTGTCATCAGACAGCCCGAGAATCTCCACTGCCAATATGGCCGCATTGTCCCCGCGATCGAGACCCACTGCGGAAACTGGTATCCCAGGCGGCATCTGTACTACAGATAATATGGCATCCATGTTCAAAGTACCGCTCACTGGAACGCCAATGACCGGCCTTATTGTAAAGGAAGCTATCACACCAGGCAATGCTGCGGACATCCCAGCGATCGCTATGAATACGAATGCATCGCTCCCGTTGACGAGCTCTTCCACCCTCTTCGGTGTCCTGTGCGCAGATGCAACAGCGATATCGTAACTAACATCGAATTTCTTCAGAATAACAAACGCCTTCTCCGCTATCGGGAGATCGCTTTTGCTTCCCATTATGATTGAAACCTTTGGCATCGATAGATGGCGACAGTATTAAAGAATAAATAATCAACGTTCAAAACAAGATGGGTTTTAATCGGGGGTCTCCCCCCGGGTGTTTAACTCTTGAGTACAACGACCAAGAATATTCCGACTGCGATCAATGCACCTATCAGAATACCGATGAGGTTGATGATTGCATCGTATATGACGTTCCAGACATCTACATCGCAGAATGGTGTGATGTTGCTCCATATGGTCAAATATGCCCATATCAAACTTACAATAAGACCAACAGCGAATATTATGCCGCCGTAAACCCTGTTTTTCCCTGCCCCAAAATAGGCTGAGAAGATACCCGCGATCATCATCACAATACCGAACACGAATATGATGAGCGTGAGGAAACTCCAAATATCCATTTTTTTGCCTCCATTTTATAACATTCAAATCGAATGATAACTGCCACATGATGGAATAGATTATTATTAAACCTTAGTGTCAGATGGGGTTGACTATCACCAGCGATAGATAGACCGAACACGTCATCAAAGATGATTCCAAACCACAATCCTTACATCGATGAATGAATAGAAACTTAGTTGGATGTGATGACCATACGTTTGTTTTATCTTCAATAAAAAGCGATAAACATGATATACTTACAGCTAAGTATTCTTAAATATATCCAAAATATTTAAATAATATATCATACTAAGGATGTATATAAGTTAGACCGTTCTTTTGAGGATTGAAAATGGAATTGTTAGGAATTGTCGAAGAAATAACAACTGACGGCAAGTTGATAATAAGAGGAAAAACACTTCCTGACATCGGAGACCCAGTGTTCGATCAGCGGGAAAGAATGGTAGGAACTGTGAAAAGAATATTCGGTCCTGTCGATGAACCTTATGTAACAGTAGCCGTGGACGATAAGGCCATTGCACAAGGACAGAAGAACAAAGCACTATACTTCAAGAAGGGAACTCAACATGGTAAAGGCAAAAGAAGGAACAGAGGAGATTGAAGTCTGTCCTGAGTGTGGGAGCCACCACCTCGTACGTGATTATGAGAGAGGAGAACTGCTGTGCGAGGACTGCGGACTTGTGATTGACGATCAGTTCATCGATCAAGGTCCGGAATGGAGAGCCTTTGACGTTGAGCAAGGTGAAAAGAGAGCACGTACCGGTGCTCCGATGACATACACGATCCACGACAAAGGATTATCAACAGAGATCTCTTGGAAAAATAAAGACAGTTATGGTAAAAGCATACCCACAAGGAACAGAGCCCAATTATACAGATTGAGGAAGTGGCAGAGAAGGATCCGTGTATCCAATGCAACTGAAAGGAACCTTGCATTCGCCTTATCCGAATTGGACAGGATGGCCTCGGCGATGGGGCTTCCCAGGAACGTCAGAGAGACCGCTGCAATGATCTACAGGAAAGCCGTCAACAAGAACCTCATCAGAGGAAGATCCATCGAAGGTGTCGTAGCCGCCTCACTGTACGCTGCGTGCAGACAATGTGGCGTACCAAGGACGCTGGATGAGGTCGCAGGCTCAAGCCGTGTAGGAAGGAAGGAGATCGGCCGCACATATCGTTTCATGACCCGCGAGCTTAAATTGAAGCTCATGCCAACAAAACCACAGGATTACGTCCAGAGATTCTGTTCCGAATTGAAATTGAGCGGAGAGGTCCAAAGCAAAGCGGCAGAGATACTCAAGGATGCCTCAGAGAAGGAACTCACTTCCGGCCGTGGACCTACGGGTGTTGCGGCAGCTGCAATATACATATCCTCGATCCTTTGCAATGAACGCAGGACACAGAGAGAGGTCGCTGATGTCGCTGGTGTGACTGAGGTCACAATAAGGAACAGATACAAAGAGCTCACAGAGAAACTGGGTATAGAGATACAGCTCTGAATAAAACACCTTTGAAACCATTTAACCTTTTTATGGTCTGAACCATTTGAATTCGAAGAACTCCACTTTGTCACTCACGCGACAGAACAGTATCTCCTTCTTCACGCCGCCCGACAATCTTACTGTCCTTGATATCTCTGGCCACATGGTGACCCTGGATGCGGGAACTGCATGCACAAGATAGCGGGCATGACAATCATCGGGGGATTTCTCATACACCCTGAAATGCGTCCCGTATTTGAATCCGGTCTTTACCACTAGGCCTCTCTTGCGAAGTTCGGAGAAGGCCTTCATGCGCAGATCGAACTCGTCTTGGGCTTTCCTCCCGAATTCTATCAACTCGCCGTTTGATATCTGACGTCCATCCACTGTGAAAACTTTCAATTTCATTTCAGACGAAAGATGGCACCCCTCGATCAATGATAATTGAAGGGTCCCGTCCAACATCCTGCCGTAAAATCCACCGTTATACAATATCCTTGCTTTTTCTTCATTGAATACGAATACCCTATCGCTTATCAGCGTGCCATCCACCGGCTCAGATGGCTCTTCGTACACCTGGCCAACAGGATCTTTGGTAGACATGATGTAATATGTTATGTCGCCTTCTTCATCGACAACACCGTACAGGAGCTGTTTCCCCCTGTTCTCGGACTGTGATATTTCTGAGGCAAACTCTGTTATATCCAGAGCCATACGCTCGGAGACCGCTCTAACCATGTAGAGAGGCCTTGCATTGCTCATGGTAGACCCTCTTGGGAAAACTGAGAAATCGAACGCCCCCGTTTCCATCTTTACAACAAATCCACGTTGCCTTATGTCCCTGTATACGAGGTATCGTATGTCAAACCCATCAAAAAGAGACGATGAATGATCGAACATCTCTTGGAATGTCAAGACCTTGCCGTTCCTAAGAACCTCCAGCCTATTGCACTCAGTTAGGAATGTGGCCTCTACCAGATCCAACTCAGAACCTCCTCCTTTGACAGGATACCCAAAGTTACCTTTGTTGAAGAGCTGACATCCTTCCTTCTGGTCCTTCACGACCACAATATCATCCACCAATTCCCCGGACATCAACGATGTTACAATGAGTCACTATTTATGGATTCTTCTTAAAAATGAATTCTACGGTATATTTGATCATTAAAGAATCATAATAATTGAACTAAGTATACCTTCAAAGAATTTAAAATCTCATACAATGTATGTTTTCCTCAATGTCCGTCTGCGACAGGGGAAGATCATTTGGTATTTTTTATACTG
This sequence comes from uncultured Candidatus Methanogranum sp., assembly GCA_963676045.1. Taxonomy (GTDB): domain Archaea; phylum Thermoplasmatota; class Thermoplasmata; order Methanomassiliicoccales; family Methanomethylophilaceae; genus Methanogranum. Next base: position 1,260,591 of record OY780938.1, on the reverse strand, counting down.
ACATTGGTATGAAATGCGTTAACAGCGAAATAGGCATGAGAATAATGGACATGGTTGATTCCAAAGACATGACCTTAGCTGAAATATCAAAAGAGTTGAACCTGCCTGTATCGACCGTATTGTTCAATACCAACAAACTTGAAGAGAAAAGACTACTGGGCACGTACAAAGACAATAGGGATCGCAGAAAGGTGTATTATTGCAAGATATCCCTGAAAATGATCGTCTCGATAGACCCTACGACAGAACTCCAAAACATGATAGAGGATAAATTGACTACAGATCTCGATGACTCCTCTCATTTTTACAGATATGTAGTGTGCCTACTCAATTCAGGATCGATAAAATTTGGCCTCAATCTAGGGCCGCTCATGGAAAGAGTCGGGAGATTGATTGGGACTGCTATGATTGATGAATTGAAGGGCCGCAGCATCAATTCGGTCATGGATCGTCTCAATGATTATTTCAATGCCTCGAACGGCCCTAAGATGATGATCGTTTCCTATTCCCCCATGAGGATAGAGTTAAGGTCTGGTTTCAAAATGCCAAATAACGCAGATGTGATCTTTAGATCCTCGATAGGCCTCATATGCTCTGGCCTTGAATGTTCTACCGGTGAACATTACAGCATAATACGATCCGAAATGAAAGATAATAATGATGCGATCCTGTTCGAGATCGAGCCGCATTCCCGTTACAACAAAATAAAAACGAGCCTGTACACCGAAGACGGATTTTTAGACATAAAAGAAGGGGCACTATCTCAAAATGAAGATTTTTCAATAATACTTGACAAAGACGAGTGCCCAAGGATGATCGACATCCAATCACAACTCGAAATAGTGCGTTCACTGGAGATGGAACCCGATACCTTGAAAGGCCTCAACGACAAACTGGGAGGATCGCAATCCACACTGTTCTCGAACCTTACGAAACTAGAAGACGCAGGCATAATCTACAGCGACCGCGACTCTGGACCCAACCTGTATAACATCTATGGAAGTTTGATTATCTCAAAAAAAGATGATTGCACTAAGAACCTCGAATTCGTGAAAAAGATCATAAAAAAAGCCGCAGAACGCCCTGAATCGTACTACAGGTCGGTATTCCAATACATGATAATGACATTGGATGCTACATCTATCGACAGCAGCAGGATTCAAAATGAATTGGGAAAGACCTATGCGAAGACCATAGTAAAAAACAATTCGGAAATTACACTTGACAATATAATAAACAATATATGCAATCTTAAAAGGAGGTCTTGCACAAAACTCGAACTCGAATCTTACATACCGCTCACATTCATTTTAGAATGCACGATGCTTACTAATGTTGGATGCTATGCACTGATGCAGTTTTATATCGGAGAACTTTCAGAGGTGATCTTCATTAAGACCGGAAGAAGATATGCTCCAACGAATGTATCTGACATCACAAAAGAAAGAGGGGTGCCGTCATACAGATTCCTACTCGAACCTGAAAGACAGTGACCCCGTTTAGAATTTAGATCTTTGACGAAGGAAGGGTACCTTCCAGATACTGGTCGTATCCATACAGGTCCAATAGTCCATGTCCGGATAGACAGAACACTATCGTCTTCTCCTCATTCTTCTTTTTACATTCCAATGCCACATCGACCGCGGCCTTCAGCGCATGACATGATTCTGGAGCTGGAATTATGCCCTCTGTCCGGGCCATCATCACTCCGACCTCGAAAGTATCCACTTGATCGTATGCCCTCGCAGTCACCAATTTTTGATCGTATGCGGCGGACACGAGCGGAGACATGCCATGATATCTCAGACCACCAGCATGAATCGCGGAAGGAATGAATTCGCTTCCCAATGTGTACATCATTATCAGAGGTGTGAACCCAGCAGTGTCACCGAAATCGTATTTGAATACACCTTCTGTCAACGATGGCGCGGCCTTGGGCTCTGCTGCGATGAATTCCGTATCCTTGAATCCCTTGCCTCTTATTTTCTCTCCCAGCATAGGGAATGTCATCCCTGCGAAGTTCGATCCTCCTCCAGCACATGCTATCACATAATCTGGATCGATCTCTCCAACCTTCATCTGCTGTATGGTCTCCTGACCTATGACCGTCTGATGAAGCATCACATGGTTCAAAACGCTGCCCAGGGAATAACATGTATGGTCATCCTTTGCTGCGACCTCGCATGCCTCGGATATCGCTATGCCCAATGATCCAGATGTCTCTGGATGCTCCTTCAAAACCTTCCTTCCGAAATCTGTCTGCGCGCTTGGTGATGCGTATATCTTTGCACCATATGTCTTGATGATCGTCTTTCTCAATGGTTTCGCTATATAACTGCCCTTCACCATGAAGACCGTGGTGCTTATGTCAAAGAGATTTGACACCATAGCAAGAGCCGTTCCCCATTGTCCAGCACCAGTTTCGGTTGACAATGTGTGGATGCCTGCCTCTGCATTGTAGTACGCTTGTGCAAGGGCGGTGTTGCCTTTATGGCTTCCAAGAGGGCTCATATCCTCTCTCTTGAAATAGATCTTCGCCGGGGTCTTGAGATATTTCTCCAATCTGTATGCCCTCTGGAGCGGGGCTGGCCTATTCAGGTAGATCAGGTTGTCCCTGACCTCTTCGGGTATATCGATGTACCTCTCAGTGGACCCTTCTTGCTTTATTATCTCCTTACAGAAAATAGGCTCGAAGTCCTCTGGTTTCGCAGGCTCCATCGTGCCTGGATTCATAGGTGGTTTCAATCCTTGCAAATCTGCTGCGAGGTTATACCAGCGTTTGGGTATCTCCTCTGGCGATAGTGCTATTCTTGCGTCCTTTGGTATTGCCATGAAAATCGTATAATACTCGCTCATATTTAATTTTATATACATTAATGTATATTTTTATACATCAATACATTGTTACAAGGCATCCTTTATATACAACTAATGCTATACAACTTATGGTTGTAAACCTATGAATGGTGATACCGCGAACGATATAGATAGAATACTATCTGTAATTGAGAATCCAACTAGAAGGCGCATATTGCAAGCGATAGTACGTGAACCGCATTATCCTTTGCAACTATCAAAGGAACTTGGAATCAGCCAACAATCCGTAGTGAAGAACCTTGAAATCATGGAACGCAACGGTATCGTGGTCAGCTACAGGGAAAGCAGCAATATTGGCCCCGAGAGGATTTTCTACCGTCCTAACAGCGAATTCACCATCGTGATCGACATGCGCAATGGGATGTTCGATACACGGATAGTGGAATCCAAACCAAGCACTGATGCAAAAAATAAAGAAAAGATAGAAAACACGAAAGAATTCAAAGAAACAAGGGAGAAGATATCTGATATAGACAAGCAACTGGAGGAGATTGGAAAACTAAGATCTGAATTGATCGGTGAACGGAACAAACTCATAAAGGATTTCCTTGAAAATATAGATGACCGGATGATCGACTACGAACATAGGAACCTCCTTTACGAAATGCTGAACAACCCTGACATGGACCTGTCATCGATATCTGAAGAGATGGGTGTTAATGAATCATTCATAAATCAGATGATGGACGACCTGATGCACATGTTAGAAGAAACAAGGTGATATCAATGACTAATGAAAAAGCGATCAAAGTCGCAGAATTGAAACCAGGTGAGACTGGAAAGGGAATATGTCGCTTGGACCCCGAATTGATGGATATACTTGACATCAAAGTCGGAGACATAATCCAGATCGACGGCAGCAAAAAGACCGTGACTAAAGTCTTGAGGGGAGGGCCTGAAGACGCGAATCGCGGAATAATAAGAATAGATGGTTCCACGAGACGCAATGCCGGTACATCCATCGACGAGAGAGTTAACATTAAAAAAGTGGTCGCAAAGAATGCAGAGAAGATCACATTCTCCCCGACAGAAGAACTCAGACTCCAAGGTGGAGAAGAATATCTGACCCAGATTATGGAAGGACGTGTCTTCAGCAAGGGAGATGTGCTCACGCTCAATGTGATGAGCAATAAGATCGATCTTGTTGTAACATCCTTCACTCCTTCAGCTGAAGCTGTGATAATGACCTCCAGCACGGAGGTCAAGGTATCTGAAAAACCAGCAAAGCCTTCAAGCATGGAGGTTCCAAAGGTATCCTACGATGACATAGGCGGACTCGGTAACGAAGTAAACAAGATACGCGAGATGGTGGAGCTGCCACTGAAACATCCAGAGCTTTTCAAGAGGCTCGGAGTGGAAGCACCCAAGGGTGTCCTGCTTCACGGACCGCCAGGAACAGGCAAGACGATGTTGGCAAAAGCCGTGGCTGGTGAGACCAGCAGCAACTTCATTTCGATCGGCGGACCGGAGATAATGAGCAAATTCTACGGAGAGTCCGAAGGTAAGCTCAGAGAGATCTTCAAAGAAGCCGAGGAAAATGCCCCCAGCATAATCTTCATCGACGAGATAGATTCCATCGCACCGAAACGTAACGAGGTCGCGGGAGAGGAGGAAAGGAGGATAGTTGCACAACTGCTCTCCTTGATGGACGGCCTGAATGCCAGAGGCAAGGTCGTGGTCATAGGTGCCACCAACAGGCCGAATTCACTAGATGAGGCACTGAGAAGGCCTGGAAGATTCGACCGTGAGATAGAGATAGGGATACCAGACAGAAATGGACGCTTGGAGATACTCCAGATCCATACCAAAGGCATGCCACTCTCAGATGATGTCGACCTTGGAAAGCTGGCTGACCGGACACATGGATACGTTGGTGCCGACCTATCGGCATTGTGTAAAGAAGCGGCCATGGCTGCATTGAGACGCGTGCTGCCACGCGTGAATCTTGAGGCCGAAGAAATCCCGGTCGACGTATTGAATCAGATAAGTGTCACAAGAAGTGACTACATGTCTGCAATAAAGGACCTTCAACCATCTACCATGAGAGAGGTCCTGATAGAGAAACCCAATGTAAAATGGGATGACATAGGTGCCCTCGAGAATGCGAAACAAGAACTCAGGGAAGCGGTTGAATGGCCATTGAAATACGGAAATGTCTTCGAGCACATGAATGCCAAACCCCCGAAAGGGATATTGCTCTATGGGCCGCCTGGAACAGGCAAGACGATGTTGGCAAAAGCAGTTGCAACAGAATCAGAGGCCAATTTCATATCCGTCAAAGGACCTGAATTCCTCAACAAGTGGGTCGGTGAATCGGAAAAGGCCGTCAGAGAAACATTCAGAAAAGCAAGGCAGGCATCACCGTGCGTGATATTCATGGACGAAATAGATTCAATAGCACCTGAAAGAGGGACGGGCGGTGACAACAACGTTACTGAGAGGGTGATATCCCAGATGCTTACGGAGATGGACGGTCTAGAGGCGATCAACAACGTTGTGGTTATTGCAGCCACCAACAGGCCGGATATGATAGATCCAGCGATACTAAGGCCTGGAAGATTCGACAAGAGCATATACATCGGTCCCCCAGACAAAGAATCCAGAGCGCGGATATTCGGAATACACACTCATGAGAAGCCTCTCGCCGATGATGTGGACCTATCGAAACTCGCAGATTTGACAGAAGGCTACACTGGTGCAGATATCGCCGCAATATGCAATGAAGCGGTGATGACGGCTGTAAGACGTCTTGTCAAAGATGGCAGGGTCCCCAATCAAACAGAGATCATTGCCACCAAAGTCGGAATGGATGATCTAATGAACGCGGTCCAAAAATTCGGACCCAGAGTTGCTAACGAACTCAGAGAATATGGAAGAAATAGATAAACAATGAAAAAAGGTGATCGATATGAAAACTGATGACATATGGGATGAATTCTTCGGAGAGGATTTCAAGCACCTCAACCAAAGGATAGAAAGTATGTTCTCGGAGATTGATAACCTCCGCGACCCGAATATCAGGACATATGGCTATACAGTGTACCAGGGTCCAGATGGCATACCTCATTACCAAGAATTTGGCAATGCGAGAGAGGAATACAGATTGGAGGCCAGTAATGTAGAGCCATTCAGCGATATCGTGACTGAAAACGATAATTTGAGGGTAACACTGGAAGTACCAGGTGTCAAAAAACAGGACATATCTCTGGAGTGCACAGAAAACTCCATATCTGTTAAAGCACAGACCCAGAAGAAGAAATTCAACAAGGTATTGGCTTTACCGTGCGATATCGAACCTGATAGCGCGCACGCCGTATACAACAATGGCATATTGGAAGTCACTTTCCATATAGCAGGAAAAAAGGACTTCAGGAAGAAGATAAGGATCGAATGATCCAATTGCCGGGAGATTATTCCTCCCGGCAACAATAAAACAAACAATTTGGGTATATACTTTTTATAGAAGGACAACCACTTTATACAACCATGAGCAGAGAAGAACTCATCAATACGACAAGAGCGATTCTTGCCAAAGCTGGTTTCGATGTGTCTTCAGCACTTGCTTTACGTAGCATATGCTTTGACATCGTCGGAAAACAAGATGAGACGCTGCTCATTGTGAAAGTACTGACGAACGTCGATGCATTCTCCAGAGATAATGCCGAAGAGATGAAGATACTGGCAGATGCATTGGGTGCCAATCCGTTATTGATTGGGGAGAATTCCAGTTCCGGACCACTTGAGAACGGGATAGTCTATTCCAGATTCAAGATACCGATAATATCCAACCAAACATTGGCAGAACATCTTCTGGAAGAGGTCCCGCCATTCATATTCGCCGCTCCAGGGGGGCTTTATGTCAAGATCTCGAGCAGCTTGCTGAAAGAACTCAGAGAGTCCAACAACATAAGCCTGGGAACATTAGCAGAGACAGCGGGCGTATCTAGACGCACGATACAGATGTACGAAGCGGGAATGGGTGCGATGATAGATGCGGCCTTGAGATTGGAAGAATTTCTCAATGTGCCGATAATAGAACCGTTGGACCCGTTCGAATACAAACGCGAGACTAAGACTGAAGAATACAGCATAAAAACATACGTCGAATCCCAGTCCCTCGATCACATGGCAAAGATCGGATTCACGATCAACCCCGTGATCAAGAGCCCTTTCGAAGCAGTCACCAACAACTCACAGATAACGATGCTTACTGGAATAAGCTCAGAAGAGGAAAAACTCATCCAAAAAGCATTGATAACAGCAGAGATATCGAGGATCACGGGAATACATTCGTTGATAATCGTCGAGAAAAAACCATCCAAGGACAATATCGATAATACAGCGATAGTCACAAAGGAAGAGTTGAAAAAGATCGACGATCAGAATGAACTCGCAGATATAGTGAAATCGAGGAGCACAAAGAAATGATATCCCTGAACATTGGCAATTGCAAGATAGACATATTACCAATCATACAAGGATTGACCTCGGAAGCAGAGATAGTTAAGCAGAATTATGGAAAATATGAGGCCTATGGTATCTCTTTGAGCATCGAGAGCATCACAGCGCTATCAAAAAGAGCTGAACTCTCAGATGATTACGAAGTGAGTGAATTGGATCTTGTATATGCGAACCACCTCTCTGTATTCGGGGAGGTGCAGTTCCCATGTCCTGCATTCTGTGAACTCGTGGACCTTTGTGAGAAGGACGGCATGCAGGTCATACCCCTTGACATGGATGACGATAGCTTCACCAACGTCTATGTCAACACAATAAAAGCAACTGAATTCGTGAAAGAACACAGACTTGCAAAGAAAGGGATGAAAAAAAAGTTCAATATGTCATCCCCCTCCTTATTCGTCAAAGATTGGGATGCCTTCATAAATCGTGTAAAAGGATATAGAAAATTATCTGAGGCTCGTGAAAAATACATCGCAGAACAGATATCAGATATACCGAAATACAGAAGTTCGATACTCATACTCGTCGAATTGGAAAGATTGGATGGTATCCTCAAAGATTTAGAGGAATTGGAATGAAGCCACGATGCGAAAGATGCCAAGAATACTATGACCGCGGTTCTCAGTTCTGTGGCGCCTGCGGCCAAAGATTTTCGAAAAGGAAAGGTGAGAAAAGCGTTTTAGAGGTTGTCATGCTTCTCACAGCATTCATAATCGCTTTGTATCTAGTCCTTGAAACCATTGTACTTCTTGTCAAGGCTCCTTCCGTTCTATCGATAATCGGTGACTTTGGAGTGGACATATTCATCGTGGTGCCAAAATCAATCAGACTTTTCACCATATATGGATTGGGTGCAGAGATATATTGGATAGGGATTGTAATAGCGATATTAGCCTGCGTGTCATACGGCATCGTTCAATTCATGAAAGGAATCAGAAAGATGAAGGAGAATGATAAAGACAGTTCTCCAATAACAAAGACCGCGATATATTGGGTAGGGATTCTGTTTTGCGCAGATATCTTCGTTCAGATAGTGTATACGCTGGTTGCCATGTCATTTGGATTTGAAATCGATACCAGCTGGATGGATCAATATACAGATGAACAGTTACTTTACATGCTTGCAAATGCATCCGTATGGGAAGAGATAGTGTCCCGTGTGATGTTGATCGGTATACCGATAGCATTGATACAACTGTATAGAACGAAAAAACTTAATTCTTTCAAATGTCTCTTAGGAGGATTTGGAATGGATAAGGTAACAATGTTCCTTATCATCTTCTCAGGGATAATATTCGGAATGGCCCACTATTATGGCTGGGGGATGACAAAGGCACTGATAACCTGCATGGGCGGGATCATCATGGGATATGTCTATGTCAAATTCGGCCTTTATGCATCGATAATCATGCATTTCCTTACAGACTATCTTGGAAGCTTCCTTTATTGCGGGATGTCTGCCGTATCTGCAATAGGCTCCATAGCATTCATCGGGCTTGGTCTGTTCGCCTGTGCCTTCATCGCAACCAAGATCCCGAAGAAAGAAAAGGCCTGTGAAGATTTCAAGAACATGCCCCTATTACCGAGTGTTGAAGAATCAACCAAGTAATCTTTCCAACGCTTTCTTCGAGATATTTGCAGAATCCAGACTCTTTGCTTCGATGATGTAATTACCGGTATACTTTCTCAATAATGATACCACATGGCTGAAATCAATATTGCCTTCTCCGATTGTCATGTGGGCATCCCTGTCCCCCATATTGTCGTGTATGTGGACATTGATTATCCTATCGTTGAATCTTTCAACCATCTTATCGATCTGCCCGGTAGTATTGGCATGACCTATGTCAAAACATACGCCCATGTCCGTGCCGTCAATGATGTTGTGAAGGTCTTCTGCGGTCTGACCCAACATGAATGAAAAATTAGGCATGTTCTCCACTGCGACCATGACCCCGAACTCCTTGGATATCCTATCTAAACTCTTCATCGTCAATTTTGCATTGTCAATGGAACGACATCTCAATGCATTGCATGTGAGATTGGATATGCCAGGATGTATCGTTATCATGTCTATGCCCATCATCTGACAGTTCTCTATCTCTGAGTAGAACTCCATGAAGGTCGCTTCCCTCATGCGGTCGTTTACCGCTGCCACGTTCGTATCCGCTATGGAAGAATGGATGGAATATGTCATGCCTTTGAATTCGTTAACATTGGCAAGAAACTCTCCAGATATCTTCTGTATCGCATGCGTACCATCCGAGAATATCTCCCAGTGATCAAAACAACGGCTTATCTCCTTCCATGTTCCCATGAAATCCTTAGAACAGAATTCGGTGCAAGAAATCCCTATCAACGGAACACTTCCCTGCCATCGACGGTCGTAGGTGCCACCCTATCGATCAAAGCTTCGAGATTCTCATCCTCTATGCAAACGTCTATGCTTCCTAATATCGATCTCGATTCGACGAAAGATACTTTCCCCACTGTGGCAACCTGTTTATTGAGATGGATTATGGTCCTGTCTCCACGTATGCCTTTTAATAGCATATTCCTCGCACTATCCAATATTGCTTGTTTTCTTATCAATTTAGAAAAATAATCAAGACTTCCTTCTCCGACCAGATTGTCCCCTGCTTCGTTCAATTCCATTCCTGGAAATATCCTTGCAACAGCATCTCGAACCTTTTTAGGGTCCTCACTTGGGTATACGGGACATGTAACCGTTACTTTGGCCATATTCCTTCATGCCTTTGATGATATTTTAACTCCCCGACAGAGATAATATTTAGAACTAGATCAATAGGGTCGGATGATGAAGAACGAGATATTATCCGAGGCTGCGAGGAAAAGTGTTTTCCTTTCTCCTGATGCAATGGAGATGATATTATCGAATTCGCATCCAATGGAATTCATGAATACCGTTCTTGCAAAGTTATCTGAGAACTCCATGTTTGTAACGAAAAAAGAGGTCATGGATGCCATTGCCGGAGACACTGTTATCTTCGAATCGCAGAAAACGATAAACCCCAAGAACAAACCTCAATGGGACATCTCTGTCGTGCCTGGCACTGACATAACCGGCGAATCTACCTGTGAAGGGAAGATCAATGATTTTGCTGCATACTTCAAAAGCAGATATTTTGCATTAAGACGCATAATTGAAAAACGCCGGGATTTTGGTTCGGCCATGTCCATAGAAAAAGCAATGCGCTTGGATAGGGAAACGAAAATAATTGGCATAATATATGAAAAAAAAGAGACCAAGAACGGACACTACATATTAAAAGTGGAAGATGACACTGGCACATGTAATGTGCTGATCTCAAAGGACTCTCCGATCATAAGTGAGACCTATGTGAACGACGAAGTGATCGGCATAGCAGGCAAACCAACATCCAGAAAGGACCTTTTCATTGCGAATGAAATCTACAGGCCAGATGTTCCAGCCAATAACAAATGGATGCCTTCCGACTCAGGATCCTCGATAGCATTCCTTTCTGACATACATGTCGGAAGCTATACCTTCCTTGAGCCCCAATGGAAGAAAATGATACAATGGCTTAAAACGAACTCGTCTAACCTCGAACTCAATTACATCATATTCCCAGGAGATGTGGTTGATGGAATAGGCATATTCCCGGATCAAGAGGAAGAATTGACCATAGACAATATCTACAAGCAATACGAGACACTTGCAGAATATCTAAAAGAAATCCCAGATCATATCAAAATGGTCATACACCCAGGAAACCATGACGCAGTGCGCATCACCGAACCACAGCCGGCATTACCAGAAATATTCAGAAAATCATTCGATTCCAACATCATGATGGTAGGCAACCCTGTCAATCTGAAAGTAGAAGGCAGGACAGTATTATCCTATCATGGGAAGGGCATCGATGATTGGGTCGCAGGAGTTCAACAACTCTCCTATGAAGATCCTCTGAAAGTGATGGAATTCATGGCTACAAGGCGCCATCTCGCACCGATGTATGGTCAAAAAACTGCATTGGCCCCTGAGAAGAAAGATTATCTCGTGCTGGAGAACATACCGGAAATATTCGTATCGGGACATGTTCATGGTGCTGGAACGAGGGAATATAAGGGAATAAGGCTCATAAATGCCTCAGCTTGGCAGAGTCAGACCGAATATCAAAAGATGCACAACTTCAATCCAGATCCTGCAATAATGCCGATGGTGCATCTTGGAACAGGAAGAACGGTCATGAAGAATTTCATGAAGTGATGGTCATCAATATTTTGATCATAAATTAAAAAGAAAATTTTTGGAAATGGTTTAGTATCTCGCAGTGAGTAAGACCCAGACGATCAGGACAAACCCCAGTATGAGCATCGAATACGCTATGACCCAAACGGTAGTGAAGACTCTTTTGAGCTTCACTGGATCCTTGCGGATCTCTTCCCAGCGTTCTTCGAAAGATCTCAATCCGAGGCCTCTCCTTTCTTCTTTAGGTGTTTGAGACGAGTTGTATTCTCTCTTTCCATCTCTTCAAGACGGAATTTTACGAATCTCTCGGACTCTTTGAGATCAGGAATTATCTTGAACTCCAGAGCGTTGACCCTTCTCTTGGTCTTCTCGATCTCATCAAGCAATTTTCTCATGGTCGTCTCGATCTCGGCAGCACGTACCAGGGTATCGAGAAGTTTCTCGAACGCCTGTGCCGCTTCCTCGATATATGGCGAGGTAGAGATGACTCCGTAGCCCTTGTCGACTATCTTCGTGTGCAACGAAGCCGTTGCCTCTACCTTTGGTACCATCATACCCATGATGCTCTTGCTTCCTACCTTTACCTGTGGGTCTGCTTTAAGGGCATATGCTGCACTCTTAACAGCGATCTCTCCCTCCACTGCGCGCGCTATGGTTATCTTCTCCATGGCGGCTGCGTAGTCGGAAGTGACGCCTGCGCGCATCTTCCTGGCCTTCTCCATGACTTCAAAGAACTCGATGATGAGACCGTCTCTCTTCATCTTCATGATCTTGTATCCGCTCTGGGATAGCTTGATCCTTCTTTTCAGGTCCAGAAGCACGGAACGGGTCGGTGTGATGTCATGCGTACCCATTTGACTCACTTCTTGAGGTATTTATCGATGTATTTACGATCGACCCTTGTGAGCTGATCTACATCGAGCTCTCTGAGGATCTCCCACGCGATATCGAGGGTCTTCTCTATTGTGCGGTCCTCATCATGCCCCTGGCGAACGATACGGTCCTCGAACAGATCGGCGAAATCCAGAAGTTTCCTGTCTTTTGCAGACAAGGAATCCTTTCCAACGATTGCGACCAATCCACGAAGGTCCTTACCCTCTGCGTATGAAGCATAAAGCTGATCGGAGACTGCTTTGTGATCGTCACGTGTCTTGCCCTTTCCGATACCAGAGTTCATCAGACGGCTCAATGACGAGGAAACGTTGACCGGCGGGTATATTCCGTTGCGGTGAAGTTCCCTTGAAAGAACTATCTGTCCCTCTGTGATGTAACCTGACAGATCGGGTATGGGGTGTGTGATATCGTCACCAGGCATAGATAGGATCGGCACCTGTGTGATGGATCCTTTCTTTCCCTTTATCCTTCCTGCACGCTCGTAGAGCTGTGCAAGATCGGTGTACATGTAACCGGGATATCCACGCCTTCCGGGCACCTCTTCACGAGCTGCTCCTACCTGACGCAATGCCTCACAGTAGTTGGTGATGTCGGTCATGATCACGAGGACCTGCATTCCGAGTTCGAACGCCATGTACTCCGCGGTCGTGAGACCGAGACGGGGTGTGACGATACGCTCGACAGCGGGGTCATCGGCGAGGTTCAGGAAGACCACTGCATTCTTCAATGCACCAGTTCTCTCGAACTCCTTCATGAACATCTGCTTCTCTTCATTGGTTATTCCCATCGCGATGAACACGACAGCGAACTCGTCGTTCTCTCCCAAGACCTTCGCCTGTCTTGCTATCTGCAAGGCGATGTCGTTGTGAGGGAGACCAGATGCTGAGAATATCGGAAGTTTCTGTCCTCTGACCAGTGTGTTCATTCCATCGATGGTTGAAATACCGGTCTGAATGAAATCTGCGGGACTGTCCCTTGCCCATGGGTTGATGGCTGCTCCTTCGATGTTGAGCTCTTTCTCAGGGATTATGTTCGCTCCGCCATCTAATGGCTGTCCGGATCCGGATAGGATCCTTCCGAGCATGTCCTTTGAAACAGGCATCTTCATGGTGTCTCCAAGGAAACGAACTGTCGCCGCCCTGTCGATACCTGATGTTCCTTCGAAGATCTGAACAACGACCATCTCATTGGATGTGTCCAATACCTGTCCTCTCTTGATCGTTCCATCAGAGAGCCTTACGCTTACCATTTCCTGGAAGCCTATCGGCTCGGTCTTCTTGACGAAAACGAGAGGGCCTGCGATCTGTGAGATTGTCTTGTACTCTTTAGATACTTTAGCAGTTGCCATATCTTCACACTCCTAGTGCTGCGAACTGGGTGTCAAAGTCCTTATTGACGGCCTCGAGTTCAGCATCGACATTCTCTTCGTATTTGGCCTGGTTGAACCTCTGCCTGGCTGGGATGTATGCGATCTTATCGACAGATACACCGGCAGCGAGTGCCTTGTCTGAGAGTTCTGAGTACTTTTTGATGAGTTTCATCATTGCGTACTGTCTGTTTAGAGGGCAGAAACAATCGACTGGATGGTATGCATTCTGCTGCAGATATATCTCACGGATCATCTTTGCGACCTCGAGGGTTATCTTCTGCTCATCCGGTAATGAATCGGATCCGACCATCTGGACGACTTCCTGAAGTTCAGACTCTTTTTGCAATGTCTTCATGGCCCATGCCTTTAGTGCTGGGAAATCCTGAGCAACATTGTTTTTGTACCAGTCAGCAAGCTGTTTGTCATACATTGTATATGATGTCAACCAGTTGATTGTTGGGAAGTGCCTTCTCTCTCTGAGTTTGGTATCCAATGCCCAGAAGACACGGACGATACGCAGGGTGTTCTGTGTGACAGGCTCGGACAGATCTCCACCAGCAGGTGAAACCGCACCGATGACTGAGATCGATCCGTTGTCTCCTGACAAGGTCTTTGCACGGCAAGCACGCTCGTAGAACTCGGACAGACGACCTGAAAGGTATGCAGGGTATCCTTCCTCTCCGGGCATCTCTTCCAACCTTGATGAGATCTCACGCATGGCCTCTGCCCACCTTGAGGTGGAATCGGCCATCAAAGCCACATCGTAACCCATGTCTCTGTAATACTCCGCAATGGTCATTCCAGTGTAAACTGATGCTTCCCTTGCGGCTACAGGCATGTTGGATGTGTTGGCTATCAGAACGGTCCTGTTCATCAAGGACTGTCCAGACTTTGGATCCACGAGTTCTGGGAACTCTGTCAGGACCTCGGTCATCTCATTTCCTCTCTCGCCGCATCCGATGTATACAACTACTTGTGCATCGGAATATTTTGCAAGAGACTGCTGAGTGACGGTCTTTCCAGTACCGAATGCGCCAGGGACTGCTGCTGCTCCTCCTTTTGCAAGGGGGAACATCGTGTCCAATACTCTGAGACCTGTGACCAATGGAACATCTGGCTGATACTTTTCGAAGACTGGTCTGGGTATACGGACCGGCCATTTCTGCATCATCTGGACGTTTACTCCGCTGATGACAGCTACTGTGTCCTCAACCGTGAACATTCCTGGTTTTATCTCTGTTACAGTTCCTTTCTTGATCGATGGGGGTACCATGATCTTGTGTAACATGGTTCCTTCCATGACTGTACCAAGTACTTGGCCAGCCTCGACCTCTTCTCCTTTTTTGACTACGGGAGTAAAATCCCATTTTTTAGCTCTATCAAGTCCAGGTGCGGTAACACCACGGTAGATGAAGTCTCCCATCTTGTCCCTGAGTACGGGCAGGGGCCTCTGAATTCCATCGTAAACCGATGTCAGAAGTCCTGGTCCGAGTTCTGCAACAAGGGGAAGCCCTGTATTTGTAACAGGCTCTCCGGGTTTTATACCGGATGTATCCTCATAAACCTGGATGATAGAATAGTCGCCGACGATCTTAATGACCTCTCCCATCAGTTGCTCTTTTCCAACGTGTACGACATCGTACATCCTGGGCGAGATTCCTGTGGCGGTCACGACAGGTCCTGCGACTCTGTAAATTACACCTTCAGTGCTCATTTATTCATCCTCTGTTTTGTATAAATCAACGCCAATCGCTCTTTTTACCTTCTCACGAAGGTCGCTCTCATCTCCACCGACTGGTACGACCACGGGCTGGATCGAATCCGTTACCTTGGCCCTGATATTAGCTGGAAGATAGCTGAGATCCTTAGCATCTATGGCAAGTATTCCGATATCCTTATCGGCCATTGCCTCTGCCATTACCTTTTGGTAATTTTCCTTATCAGCAACGAAAACACGCCTTAGTCCAGCTAGTCTGAAGCCAAGCACGAATTCATCACTACCCATTACAGCTATTTGCATTATATCACCAGTAGTTGTTTGATTGCTTCTTTGTCCAATCCGCTCTCGGTACCTCTAGCAATGATCCTTATGTTCTTGACCTCTTTCTCTTTGTTTATCATGAAGTCAATTATTGGGATCACTGAAAGCGGATACAGATGCGAGAACTTCTTTGCTTGATCCGTCTCATACTTTCTCATTCCGACCGCGACACCCATCAAAGAGGATGTGCTAGATTCGAGACCTTCCTTTATGCTTTCATAGAAATCAAGCTGACCTATGTCGGCCATCGCTGCATCTATGGTCTCTGCATTAGCAAGCTGTGTTGCAAGCTTCGTGTCGATCTGTTTCCCTCCGGGAATGAAGTACTGCATGACGGTTTCCCCATGTATGCCTTCAAGCTTTAACTTGAGGATCGTCTCGAGGTTCTTGATATCTATCTCCTGCTTAACATAGTTAAGGAAGAGAAGTTCAGGCCTCGAGCGGGGATTGATGCTTTTTATCAGATTCTCATAGTAGCATTTGTCGAGGAAATCCTCGATCAAGCCCAGATTCTTAGCTGCCTTGAAGGCAGATATTACCTCTGAGGATATTGTCACGTGTGCCATTGATGAGAAACCAGCAAAGATGTCGTCCTCGGATTCGTAAGAGATGAGTTTATCCAAAGCTTCGGCGCTTAGACTGCCGGCTGGAACAAGGTCTTCCTTGATTCCGTCGACATTGAGACCGTATGACTTTCCGCGGAGTATGACCTTGAGGTTCCAGTAATCCCACTTCGCGAGATATGCTGAGACCATGTCCTTTAACTCACCCTTTGAAGCGGTGAGGATATCGCCAAAGACGCCGGCCATGCTACCATAGGTTGCATGTTCCAAGAGATTCAATCCAACATATTTTCCAGCAAGATCGGTCATCTCTTTCTGATAACCTGTCTCACTGATATAGCGGGATATCTCCGGCACGGACATCATTAGCATCTTGTTGTAATCCTCTTCTTTCATCAGGAGGGACTTCTTGGCCTTCACCCTAGCGACAGTATACGCATAATTGCCTTTCTTTCCGCTGCGCCTAAACATATGTCTCACCCGAATAGGATATCTGACAAAGTTTTGATCTCGCGGTCCCAGATCGTCTGAAGAATGGTCTCATACTGCATGTCGACCTCGATGGTCCCATCCTCACTCTGAAGGATGATACCAGCGCGGATCCTTGGGTCCACTTCCACCGATGATACCTTCAACTGGTTCGCAGTGAATTTATCATCTTTGGAGATGAATGCCTTAGGCTTATCGATGACTGTCTTTGCAGACTCTACCATTTCCTTGTACTGCTTCAGCTTTACTTCGCTTGAAGCAGACTCTAGGTCGTGGAGTACTGTCTCGAATGCCTTGGCGAGGATCTCTTTTTTCTTCGACAGGACGATTTTCTTACTCTCCAGATCTGCACTGGAAAGCTCCTGGCGTTTGAGTAGCTCAATTGCTTCTTTGAGCTTTTTGTCCTCTTTTTCTTTCATTTCGGTGACAATCGCATTTGTCTCTGCCTCGATCTTCTTGACCTCGACCGATTGCTCGGCCTTGATCTGAGCGACCTTGGTGTCCGCAGATGCGACGATCTCCTTCGTTACGTTGTCAAGTGCCATGGAAGGGCCTCTCGACTTACATTACGAAGATTGCCATGATTGCGATAACGAGACCGAAGATAACGATTGTCTCAGGGAGAACCATGAAGATCATTGCTTTACCGAAGAGAGCCTCGTTCTCAGTGATTGCACCTACGGCTGCAGCTCCGACATCTTTCTCTGCCATACCTGCACCGAGACCAGTGAGTCCGACTGCAAGTCCTGCTCCAATCGCGATAAGTCCTGTTCCAACACTTACTTCATCTGCCATTTTTATACCTCTTTATTAGTATTTTCTGTAGTTAAGATTGTTTTATTGCGTTTTACCTTCAAAGGTGAATATTCTACTCCATTACCTTCGAAGAATTTGGTCATCAATTCGACGAACTGCAACCTTAATGCATGCAGTCCACCAGATAGAATGGCCAGTGTCCATATGACGAGATGCAGGAACGCGAACATTAGGATACCGATCACTATGAAAGCGATGCTTGGTGTCCCGTTCTGTACCGACATTATCATACCGAACACGATGTAGTTGAATGCCAATGCCATACCGGCCTTCGACATACCGATAGCAGCCAGACGAGTGTATGAAAGGATGTTACCTATCATTCCTGGAAGTTCCAGTATCGCCTGTGCCTTCTCCCTCTTGAAGTTTATAACGACTCCAGCGATCAATATAATGAATCCGACCGCTGCGACGATATAGACCTGCGAGCCATGTACTACTACGGATGCGGGCTCCACGATCATCAATTGCGTAAGCAAGAAACAGAGAATAACCATACCTACGAAGGAGAATATCCATCCTCCCTTCTCGATAAAGGCATCCTTGTTTCCATGCTGGATATACTTGTTGTAATATCCACAGAAATATCCGATCAAAAGGTGCACGATTCCGATGTAAACCGACAGCTTAAGAAGCAACGTGACAGCTTCCAATTTTCCGACTCCGTGGCCGAATGGAAGCAAACCACTGAACCAAGCAGGGAATGTTACTCCCAGGAGATGGTCCCATGTCACATTTACACCGCCGCCCCATATCGTATTCTCTAGGTCCTCTGTTACGAAGTGCATTCCCATGGCCTCTCCGAAGAAGAAGAAACCGAATATGAATGCCCAGAGACCACCGAAGAATAGAACAGTAGCTATTGCACGCCAGTCTTTATGATGCGTTACTTTCAACCCATACGCTCCCAAAATAATGAAGGGTATCGCGTATCCGCAGTCTCCAACCATGAATCCAAACATCATCGGAAGGAATATCATTATGAGTATCGATGGATCGATCTCCTGATATTTCGGTATCGATACCAATTTGGTTGGATACTCGAATTCCTTTGCGATTTTTCCGTTATTGAATTTGGTCGGGACGGTCTTATATCTCTCCTCAACTTCCTCAGACTCGTGCATGCTTCTGCCGCGCGTCTCCTGGAACTCCACATAGATCTCGCTTCCAAGTTTGGACTCGAGCTCGTCCTTGACGACCTCTAGCTTCTTTGTGGGGACCCAAGCGTCCATTATGTATGAATACTCAGTAATTGCGACCTTCAAAGGGAACTCTCCCTTTTCGATCTCAATTGCGAGCTGTTCATCGGACGCTTTTAGGAAGGTTTTGTGTTTCATCTGAAGAACTTCGATCTCTTTCTCTACCGATGTAAGTTGTACGGTGAGGTCCGTCAACTTTTCGTCTGTTAATGCGATGTTCTCGCTCACAGGACCTTTTCCCTCTGGGACAGATATCTCTGTGAACCCGAAATCAGCTAACTTTGCTGAAATCTTGTCCCGGTCTGATGTCCTCATAAAGACGGCGACGACACCACCCTCCTTCTTTTTGAAGGAGACATAGTATTGGATGTCATTCATCGTTCTTAAGACCTCAGTGGGATCCTCGCTTACAGAACCAACGATCGATGCGATGGCCTTATACCCAGAATATAGGTCAAGGTCCACAGGGATCGGTGCGAGAAGCTCCAAGTTCTTCTTCTTAGAGTTTAACTCAGTGATTCTTTGACTAAGATCATTCCTTCTATCGAGAACTTTCATTACATCGTTCTCGATATTTTCGACGCTATCAGATTTGATCTGACTCTTAATCTCATCAACTGGAACCTTTGAGGTCTCAGTATGTTTGTTTATACCGAGTTCCTTTTCCATTGCCCTAACCTTAAGCAACCTTTCAGATGCTTTAGCGTTCGTGGGAACGGTCGTTCCTATTGAGAGTCCGTCCGCGCCGGTGGTATGGTCGATCAGGTGGAGAGCTCTCACTCTGTAGAATGCCTCAACGGCCTCCTCCATGTGAGATCTCGTACCCACAATCACAATCCTACTCATCGACTCAGGAAGTGACATTTATGGTCTCCTCAAATTTATCTTTAAGAAAATCATGGACTTCCTTGCTCTTTCTCTTGGAGTTGGATTCGATAGAAGCGGCTTCTTTCTCACCTATGGCAAGCTTTGCTGCCCTCTCCCCATCGAGTATTTTCCTCTCCTTTGCCATTGCGGACTCATAAGAGCTGCGCATCTCTGCTTCAGCGCCCTGAATTCTTTTGACAGAATCTCTGCGGGCCTCTGCGATCGCTTCCTTCTTCTCTGCCTCAGTCTGTGCGACTTTAGCATCGGCTTTCGCTTCAGCCTCTTTAATTTCCGAAAGTATGTCAGTTCGGCTCAATTTACACTCCCCGACTATTTGCGGAATCCGATATTCCTTGACCTTACTTAAACGTAATGCCTAATTTCCGTTCCTTTATTATATTATAGGTAGACGATTGTCGAAATTATCTTCACTTGCCGAGTAATGACGTACTAAAATATTGGTCTCAGAAAGTAATTCTTTGGAAAGCTCGTCTACATATCCGGAATCATACACTATCTCGGTTATGCCTGAATTTATCAATATCTTTGCACACATTGAACACGGGAACGTTGTGGTGTATATCGTAGCCCCGTTTACGCTCACCCCGAAATAAGCTGCCTGAGCGACCGCATTCTGTTCCGCATGCACTCCCCTGCACAATTCGTGTCTTGTACCAGAAGGTATGTTCAGCTGCTCCCTGATGCATCCCAGCTCTTCACAATGACGTGTGCCTTTTGGAGACCCGTTGTATCCTGTCGACAGAATGTGCTTGTCTTTCACTATCACTGCCCCGACATTTCTTCTCATGCAAGTCGATCTTGAAGATACTAGATGCGCCATGGACATGAAGTATTGGTCATTGGAGGGCCTGTTCATAATACTGCATTACGTTAATTCTATAATTGATTTTAGGAATGGTTATAATCAAAGATGCGATTCCTGATAATAATGAAAAAGGATACGAAAGAATCGATCGCGATTGTCTTGATCACAGTTCTTATCGTAGGCGGATTGTATGGATACATTCAATATGAATCCGATGTCGATCCGACTTTTACAAATGTAAAATCACAAAGTATGCAACATTCCCATACGTCCCAGATCGGGCTTATCGATACTGGTGACATGGTCATCTTAAAAAACAAAGATGCTTGTGAAAGGGATTCGTATGATCATCTTATGACATATGTTGAAGGGTCGAAAACCAATTATTCTTCATTTGGCCAATATGGTACCGTTGTTGTATATGAAAGAGACAACTCCACTACCGCCGACCCCATCATACACCGCCTTATCCTATGGCTAGATTATAATGAGTCTACAGGTCATTGGAGTGCATCTTCATTGTCCGATTATGATGACTGGACATGCACCAGTGGCGATGATTACAACGATCTTAGTGGAACATTGACCCTTGAAGATGTTGGATATAGTTCCAAGGATGTTTCAATAAACTTGGACAGGCTCGCTGAGAAAGCACCCCACAGCGGTTATCTCACAATGGGAGACAATGCTGAAAATAATTATTTCGATCAATTGACCATTGTAATCGGGCTTGTAACAGAAGGTCAGATAAATTCTGTTGCTTGGATAGAAGTACCATGGGGAGGAATAATCAAATTGATAATGAGTGGAAATAATGAAGTCATAGATACATGGGTTCCAAATTCCATTCCGTGTATGATAATATCTGCACTTGCATTGATTATTTCGATAATATCGTTAAGCTCGATATATGATTATCGTCAATATTCAAAATATTACAAAAGGAAAGGAAGGGAATAAAGGCCCCCACCCCTCCATTTCCAATGCAACAGAAAATGATCTAATGAAGACTTGTTTCACATCAATGTTGTTTGTTTTGTTGGTTTATAATTGACCAAAGGTTCGAATAAAGGATCTCTTATGAATTTATCAATTATATCTTGATTGATATTCAATGAAAATTCTTTTGTCCTTCCATTTCTCCCTAATGATTTAACTTGAGCATGGATTATACCTAGCATATCCAATTCAGATATCAATCCAGCAACTCTTCTTTGTGTCAATATTGGAAGATTTATGATAGAACATATTTCTCTATAAGTTGTATATACATCTCCAGTAGTCATCTTTTTATTATTTCCTTCAAAATTCTTTATGATACTTATCAAAACTACTTTCGATTGATTTGTTATAGTATTCATAACTTCGATCACTGCATCGAATTCTATTTTTTCACGTGCAAAATTAACATGTGCTTCGGTTACTATTGAATCTCCATTCCTTTCTGCAATATCTGCAGCTATCCTAAGGAAATCCAAAGCTTTTCTAGCATCACCAGAATCTTGTGCAGATAATGCTGCACAATATGGTATCACTGCAGGATCTAAAATATCTGGATCGAATGCTTCTTTTGCTCTATCATAAAGAATATCTTGTAATTCTGAAGAATTATATGGATTGAATACAATCTTTTCTTCGCCCAATCTACTTTTTATCTTTGTTGTCAATAATTCTGTGAATTTTGAATTATTTGTTATACCTATTATAGAGACTCTTGATTTTTTAAGAATCTCATTCATCGTTGTAAGGAAATAGAATATATCATCGCCATTTTTCTTGAAAGATCTATCTATTTCATCAAGTACGATTATGAAAACTTTATTTTTTTCATCGATATAATTAGATAATTCATAATAGACCTTATCCAATGCCCATCCAGTAAATGGTATCTTTCTATTATATTCTGTGATTATCTGATTTGAGATATTATATAATATTCCTGAAGGAGTATCCACAACTTCACAATTTATGTATATGTAACTGCAATTCTTTTCATCAGGATCTGCTTTTCTCAATTCTTTTCCAATATAATTCAATACAGCAGTCTTTCCTGTTCCTGTTTTTCCATATACAAGAATGTTTGAAGGTTTATCCTTATTGAGTGATGGTGCCAATATTTCTGCAATTTGATTGATTTGGATATCTCTATGTGGAAGTTGATCAGGAATGAAGGATGATTGAAGAATATTTCTATTTTTTATTAAAATATTTCTTCTTTCCATATATTTTTCAAAAATTGATTTTTCCTTTTCCATTTGCAGAACCACTTTTTCCAATGGAATATATACTCATTAAGTATAATAGTTTTCTTCAGATAAGAATTTGATAAGTACATCTCTTTTATAACTGAATGAATATTATCCTTCAACTTCATTGGAGATGCAAATATGAAAGGTTGGTTAGTAGTCGGAGGCTGCATTCTCGGAATAGTAGCTTTTATTTTATTGATTTATGCAATCGGAAAATTCGGTTGATTTTTCATAAAAACATTTTATTTAATTTTATATGTAATTCCAGTAGCATTCATTACTTATTTGTTTACAGTGGAAATGGAGGGGTGGGGGCGTTAAGCAATATAATTGTAGTAATATCTTCAATAAAAATATAATGATTCTAAAGATCATGTCAAAAATAATCAAAGATAGATATTTTTTGATTTGTATTTCTATTTCTTTAGTGATTATCATCTCTTTTTTTGTAATTCCTGATGAAGATGATCAAGATCAGGAATTTCAATACGGATTTGTATACGAGATAAAGGAATCTTCAAAAGGATATGTGTTTCAATTCCAGGATATGGACAATCAAATCATGAAATGTTATTATCAGTATGAGCCGAAGGAGATTTTCTATATGATAAAAGGAGGTATGTCTGATGATGGTTCGATATTTTTTGTTGATTATATGGAACCGTTCCGTTGAAAAAGAAAAATGACCTGTTATTCATCATTTTGGAATTTCATATAGATTTTACGGCGCGATGATTATGGTTTTTTCTATAAGATACTGTTCTAATGCGTTCAAACCATTCTCGCGGCCGATGCCGCTGTCCTTATCGCCACCGAATGGGACCTCGGGGGGTATTCTTGAATGTTTATTTACCCATAATATCCCCGACCTCACCTCATCCATTGCGGTCGAGATATTCTTTATGTCCCTTGTCCATATCGAGGCACCCAGGCCAAATTTAGTGGAATTCGCCATATCTATGGCTTCTTGCAGATCACCGAATCTTACTATCGGTAGGACCGGACCAAATACCTCTTCGTTTAAAAGTCTCGAGTTCGATTCGATATCAGTTATTAATGTGGGAGCATAGAAATTTCCAGGTCCATCCAATCTTTTAGCCCCTGTTATTATCTTTGCTGAGTTTCTGCTGTCCTCAACAATATCACGGATGCTGTTCAATCCTTTTGTATTGTTCAATGGGCCGAGGTTGTTACCTTCGATCGCCCCATCGCCCACATTGAGCCGCTCGGTCGCGGTCTTCAATCCCTCTATGAATTTATCCGCTATCGTATCTGCGATAAAGAGTCTTTTGACGGCTGTGCATATTTGGCCGCAATTGTAGAATCTTCCTATCATCGCACCTGTTATCGCCTTATCTATATCGGCATCATCACACACGATCATAGGGTCGCTTCCACCGAGTTCCAGTGTCAATCTCACCTTACCCGCATTAACCATCTTCGAGATCTTCTCTCCCGTTTCTACAGAGCCGGTGAACGATAGATGTTTGATGTTCCTGTTCTTTGCTACAGCTGCACCTGTCGTGCTGCCGTTTCCAGTGACTATCGAGAGGACATTCTTTGGAAGGCCTGCAGAATAGAGTATCTTTGCGATCTCTATATTGGTGAAAGGGGTCGTTTCGGCAGGTTTCACTATTATGGTGTTGCCTGATGCGATCGCTGGTCCCACCTTCCATGCCATTATAAGCGCTGGCATGTTCCAAGGGATGATCGCACCGCATACGCCAATAGGATACTTGTTCGTGAAAGAATATCCATAATCCGCTTTCGGCATGGTATGCCCATGTATCGTTCCTGATATCGATGCGTAGAATTCGAATACCGCGGCAACACCTTGGATCTCATTCTTTGCCTCGAAATAGGGTTTCCCCTGTTCCGCGGTCAGGATGGCCGCTAGCCTGTTCTGATCCATTCTTATGGCCTCTGCGGCCTTATAGAGTATCATGCCTCTCGAGGACGGTCTTCTTTTCGACCATTCAGAGAATCCTTCTTCTAGCATCCCGATTGTGCTTTCGACCTTTTTTTCCGTGAATTCCTCGACCGTTCCGAGTTTCTCATTGTTTGCAGGATTAAAAACATCAATCGTCATATTATCACTCAATCGAGTTTATTGATTATCTCATTTCCGAACGACTCTGTGTTGGCATGTCCACCCAGATCGGGGGTACTGATGCCAGACGATATCGTATCAGCGATCGCCTTTTCGATATCTTCCAAGCAGTTAATGCGGGCAACGTGTTCCAAAAGCATTCCGGCACTTCTGATCGCGGCCACTGGATTGGCGATACCCCTTCCAGCAATGTCAGGAGCACTGCCATGCACAGGTTCGAAGAAAGAATATTTATTTCCGATGTTCGCACTCGGCAGCATCCCCAGTCCGCCTACAAGGTTGCCAAGCGCGTCGCTCAATATGTCTCCGAACAGATTGGTGGTGACGATGACATCGTATTTCTTGGGATTGTATATGGCGTCGAAGGTTAGCGAATCGATATACGACGTTCTGTATGGGACGCCCATCCGTTCTGCGACTTCGATGCAGGTGTCTCTGAAAAGGACATCCGATTTCATCACATTCGCCTTGTTGCCTATTGTGAGAGTGCCCCCCTCGAAATCCTTTAGAAGTATATTGCAAGCGCACACTGCGATACGTTCGCTGGCCCCCCTCGTCACGACCCTTAAGGTGGTGGACCTATCCGGACCGATGGTCTCGATGCCCGAATACAGTCCTTCCGAATTCTCACGGACGACGGTCATTTTGAAGCCCTTCCCATACACTGGCCTTATATTCGCATAGAGTTCCAATTCATGTCTTATCCTGAGGAGTACGCTCTTGTAGTTCGGGTCCGGGGGCGTGGTTATCGCGCCGAAGAGGATGGAATCCGCTTCCTTAAGTCTCTTGATATCCTCATCATCGCACGCGTTGCCTGTTCTCTTCCATTTCTTATATCCGACCTCGACCTCAAAATATTCGGCATCCGGGATATAATGCTCTAAGACCTTCACCGCGATCGGTACTACCTCTTCGCCGATCCCGTCCCCTTTGACAACTGCTATCCTCATTCATATCCCTTCATAGCGTTGATATTCAGATATATGCAGGAGCGAATGGCGATCGACATCATTTGTTCATTCTCCTCAATTCAATGATGCCGCCTGCATTTATGATCTCCATCATCTTGTCTGAAAGTCTCAGGGAGTCGTATCTTTTCCCTTCTACTTCGATATATGAGTCCTCAAGAGAGGCGAATACCTCGTCTCCTTCTTCATAATTTATGTGGTCATGGATTTCGAACAGTGGTATCCCCCTGTTTATCGCATTCCTGAAGAATATCCTTGCGAAACTGGTCGCGACCACGGCCACCACTCCTGCCTCTTTTAGAGCGATCGCAGCCTGTTCACGTGAAGAGCCGCATCCGAAATTCTTTCCTGCGATGATTATGCTTCCATAGAGGCGTGATGAGATATTGGGGTCCAGATCCTCAAAAGCGTGTTCTGCCCAGACCGATTTGTCCTTTGTTCTGAGATATCTTCCTGCGATTATGAGGTCTGTATCGATATCATCGCCGATTCTCAACGCTTTTCCTTTCATTGTGCATCCCTCGGCGATACGATCTCGCCCTTCAGTGCAGAGAAGGCAGCGGTGGTCGGTGATGAGAGATAGTATTCCGCGCCTATTCCCATGCGGTTTTTGAAATTCCTGTTGGCGGTGGAAAGTCCGACCTCGCCCTCCCCCAGCACTCCCTGATGAGCACCTAGGCAAGGACCACATCCCGGTGTTCCTATCGTGGCTCCAGATTCTATTATGTCCTTCAGAACACCGGTCTCCATGGCCTTGAGCAATATGTTCTTCGATGCAGGTACTACAATGGTCCTCACCTTCACCTTTTTACCTCTTACGATGTCTGCGAAACGTTTCAGGTCTTCGTATCTTCCATTGGTACACGTTCCGACAAATACCTGGTCCAGATGTGTTCCTGCGAAATCGGATACAGGTTTAACAGTGTCAACCCTATGGGGTATTGCAAGAAGCGGCTCTATATCGTCGAGCGCGATTGTTTCTTCTCTTATATATTCGCAATCTTCTCTTTTTTGAGGCAAGGCCTTCTTACCGTATTTTTCCAGGTATGCGCATGTGACATTGTCTGCATAGAAAAGACCAACTTTGGCACCTGCTTCGATGGCCATGTTAGATATCGTGAGCCTGCCCTCCATTTGGATATCATTCTCCCCTGTGAATTCTATGGCCTTGTATGTTGCTCCATCCGCACCGAGAAGACTTACGTATTTCAATGCGACATCCTTAGGTTCTGAGAATTTTGGGAGTTTACCTTCAAGATTTATGTTAATGGTCTCCGGTATCTTGAGCCATGTTCCACCAGTGATCCAGATGGATGCCATGTCAGATGCGCCCACCCCGGTCGCGAACGCTCCGAATGCGCCCATTGTACAGGTATGTGAATCGGCGCCTATGACGATCTCGCCCGGCATCACAATGCCTTCGCTCATGATCTGGTGACATATGCCCGTTCCAACATCGTAGAAATTGAGACCATTCTCGAGGGAGAATTTTCTAAGTTCCGCTTGGAGGTTGGCTGTGGTCGTATTGTTAGCTGGAACAATGTGGTCGTAGATTATCGATATCCTGTCAGGGTATGGCACGCTATCTGCTTCCATCTCGTGGAACGCCGTCAGCGCCTGTATCCCTGAGCCATCATGCGCCATCGCTCTATCCACTTTCACATCAACAAATGTGCCTGCGTCCCCTTTTAGGATCCTTTCAGACAATGTGCTCAATTACATCGTCTCCTTCGCATTTTTGATGATATCCTTGAGAACATCAGGTGTGATGGTCGATTTCTCCTCGCCTTTTTCTTTTACATCATGGAGTACTTTGTCGATCTGGGCATCAGTCAATTGATATCCCAAGGTGTTAACGATGTGTTCCAGTCCCTTTCTGCCAGTGTGTTTGCCGAGTACGAATTTCTGTTCGCCTCCGACCATCGCAGGCGGGACGTATTCGTACGTGGAGCTATCGACAAGCAATGCTGCGATATGTATGCCGCTCTCATGAGAGAAAACATTTTCTCCGACGACTGGTTTTGTTTTGGATACTGGAACTCCTGAATAATTGGAAACCATTTTTGAAATATTTGTAAGATGTGTGAGGTCGTATCTGTCGATGCCCCACTTCATCCTAAGCGCGACAAGCAATTCTTCGAGACTGGCATTTCCAGCTCTTTCCCCGATGCCGTTGACTGTCGTGTGAAGTTGGAATGCCCCGCATTCGGCTGCTGTGAATGTGTTAGCGGTAGCAAAACCCATGTCGTTATGGAAATGTACGCACAGTTTGTTGTTCAGACCTTCTTTCAGATTCTTGATGAGGTCCGCTGTTTGAAGAGGGGTCAGGCATCCGACCGTGTCCGCAATGCTGCTGTAGGTGGCGCCGTGCTCGCATCCTTGTCTGAACATCTCTTTCAAGAATGATATGTCCGTCCTAGAGCCGTCTTCTGCGGAGAATCTGACCTGTACGCCATGGTCTATTGCATAATCCACCATTTCAAGAGCTTGAGCTAGCATCTCTTCGCGACTTTTATTGTATTTCACCTTTATGTGAAGGTCAGATGTGGCAAAAAATATGCTAACCAGGTCCACATCGCATTTTATGGCGGCGTCCACATCAGATTTAATTGCTCTGGAAAGGCAGCATATCCTCGCATCGAGTTTTGATTTTGTGATCTCCTTTATGCATCTCATCTCATTTTCACTGACGCTCGGGAAACCCGCCTCGATAATTTCGACACCGATCGTGTCAAGACAGTGTGCGATGTCAAGTTTCTCCTCACATGTGAATGAGACTCCGGGGGTTTGTTCCCCGTCTCTAAGCGTCACATCGCAGATCTCAATATCTAATTTTTTCATGCAATTCACCTTCTGGACATTTTGTCTCTATTATGATGGTCCTAGGACCTTTCCGAGGCCTCTTCAATATCTCTTTGGCCTCTTCAATATCTACTTTATTGGGCTCTGCCCAAGAGATGTATTTCATTACATCAATGCATTCCTCTCCTCCTGTCATAGCTAGCTTTCCATTCTTGAGTATGATGGTCAGTAGGGGAATTTTCCGTTCGTAGACGTCTATCAACGAATTTATCCCTGAATGGAGGAATGCATAATCCCCTGTTATTGCTATTTTTGTGGATGTCGCCGCGACGGCGACGGACGATCCCAATCCATAATTCGCGATCCCGACATAGTATGGTTTTCTTCTGGCGAGCAATATGCACCCTGTATCGATAATGACGTCGATTTTTTCCTTTGATATGTATTCGAGAAGAGGCTTATAGGGGCAGTTCTTGCAAAGTCCTAAGTTGTACTCCTGTTTTTCAATTGTCTTCGGTACCGTATCTTTTCCTTTGAAAAGCATGTCAGCATAGTCGGCGGAATCCCTTATCGAGATGTTCTTATCGCTAAGTTTCCCATATTGGCGGGCCTTTGGTACCGAGGGCATGTCTTGTTCTATTGGTTTGCTGTAGAGGGCGACATCCGTGGTCCTGAGAAGCGTCACTCTTGAATACCTTTCAGATTCCAAGAATGCTTGTTCTAGACTGTGATAGACTTTTTTCGTATCAACTTCTAGAAGCGGGATCGATGCGACTTCTGCATACGGCCGCGTATCCTGACGGGCCTGTGTGCTTTTCACTTCGGTATCGTCGCCCGATATCAACACGACACCTCCGATCAATCCTTGTGTGGATGCCATGACCAGTGGATCGGCGAGAGCATTCATTCCAACATTTTTTACGATGACAACGGATCTTTTCTTCGATAAGGAGTCTCCGAGTGCATATTCCAAGGCCGTCTTTTCGTTTATGACATTGATGGATCCAGCCTCTTTTGCGAGATCGGTTATCGGATAACCGTGTACAGTGTACGACGTATCGCTCAATGACCTTATGCATTCTGCAAGTAATTTCCACACGGTTAGTCAACTCCTATTGCAAGCTTATGGATCGCAATTCGATGATTTTATTTTGGTTCATTATGCTCGCACTCTAAATGCGGCCAATTCCATTCTAACTGTATCATCTTCATATTTTTTATGTTTCTCCATTTACATACCTATGGTGCAGGTTTTGTTACTTTTTCTCAGTTCGATGTTCTTATGGCATATGGACGCGGGAGGGGAGAATTCGATCCTACAATGTTGTAATGAGGCGAATAAAATATATCATGCCGATGAATTAGTCCGAATATGTATGTTGCAGTGGACGATACTGATTCTACCGAAGGGAACTGTACCACTTTTTTGGCAACCGAGATAATAAATGAATTTCAAGACCTTGACCTCATCGGCAATCCAAGACTCGTCCGTTTAAATCCAGCGACCCCTTGGAAGACAAGAGGCAACGGTTCTCTCGTGATGAGATTTGGAAAGGGCACGGGGAAGAAAAGGTTCATCGGGAACATCCAAGGCCATGATGTTTTCTGTTATGACAAATGTTCATCGTTCGAGCCTGATGAATCCGATATGCTGAAAAGGATAAGGCCGCTGATCGAAAGATACCATGAACCGTCTGCTGATCCCGGCCTTGTGATATCTAGAAAAAAGCCATCTCAGGAGTTCTATTGGAATGGTGTAAGGACCATAATGGATAGAAAGGTCATAGAGGACGAGATCTCAAGGATAAATGCAAAGAAGTTCGAGATAGGCAATGGAAGGGGCGTCATCGGCTGCACATGTGGAATGGCATGGAGGCCACGCGATAGCACTTACGAGCTTCTTTCATATAGGCCGAAGGAAAGATGGGGGACCAAGCGTGCCTACGACCCGTCGACCATAAGGGATGCAGAGCATGAGATACGCACCTCATTCAATAGTTGGGAAGACAGGGCAGAGAAGGTCGCGATGGTGCCTTCAACGCCGTGCCCGGTGATGTATGGTTTCAGGGGCGACGTTCCGGAGGATCTCATAAAGGGCTATGGTATCATTAAGACAGAACCTCTCGACAGGTGGATGATATTCCTGACAAATCAGGGTACGGACGATCATATAATCTATAATTCACAAGTACTGACGCCCAATCAATCTTATTATCTGGAAGGCACGGTGGAATCCTCTGCGAGACACATCAAAGGTGGCCATGTTTTCTTCGAGATAGGGACCAAATACGGTCCGATCACGTGTGGAGTATACGAGCCTTCAAAAGAATTCCGTTATGTTTTCGATAATCTTGTCGTTGGTGATAGGATAGGGGTGATGGGGGAATTGAGAGAGGAACCAAGGACCTTGAACGTTGAAAAGGTCAAAGTGATCGAAGTCGTGAATCATTTCGCGAAGGTCTCCAATCCCGTCTGTTCGTCATGCGGTAGGACCATGGGATCATCTGGAAAAGGACAGGGTTTCCGTTGTAAGAAATGTCATACAAAGGCAGATGGTCCATTGATGACTGAATGCAATAGGTGGATGGTGCCAGGATGGTATGAGCCACCCACGTCTGCGAGGCGTCATCTATCGAAACCATTGAAGAGAATGGGCGAGGAGCAACCTATCGATTTCGTTAATTGTCGTATTCAATGACCGACAGTAATATATATTGTTCTTTCGAGTCTCCTTCATTCTCAGAAATGAGGTGTATCTATGGAAGAGGCAGTAATAATCAGCGCAGCAAGGACGCCTATCGGCAAATACGGAAAGACATTGACCGGTATCAAAGCAACGCAATTAGGATCCGTTGCCCTGACTGAGGCGATAAAAAGAGCAAATATCCATGTTACGGATATTGAGGAATGCATCATGGGGAACGTTCTCTCCACCGGCCTTGGTCAGAATCCTGCGAGACAGGCGGCTGTGGGTGCGAACATACCTGTCGAAGTAGGTTCATACACGGTCAATGCCGTTTGCGGATCGGGACTGAAATCAATAATGAATGCCGCCGATGCGATCAAAGCAGGCGAATACAAGGTCATCGCCGCTGGAGGAATGGAAAGCATGTCCAATGTTCCTTATATTCTCAATGGCGTCAGATGGGGATTGAAGATGAACGACCAGCCCATGGTAGATGGAATGGTACATGATGGACTTTGGGACATATTCAACAATCAGCACATGGGATTCACCGGAGAGATCGTGGCCGAGAGGTTCAACGTCAAAAGAGAGGATGCTGATCAGCTAGCATACGAGAGCAATGCCAAGGCTGCCAAGGCGCAGGCGGAAGGTAAATTCGATAAGGAGATCGTCCCAGTCGTGATACCTGATAAGAAAGGCGACATAATATTCAGCAAAGATGAAGGCATCAGGGCAGATACGACCCTGGAATCCCTCGCTAAATTGAAGCCAGTGTTCAAGAAGGACGGTGTAGTGACAGCAGGCAATTCATCCCAATTGAGCGATGGCGCAGCCGCATGCATAGTCACATCAAGGTCTTGGGCCGAAGAGCATGGAATAAAGCCCCTTGCAGAGATCGTCGCGTACGGAGAGCGTGGTGTCAAACCAGAATACATCATGGAAGCACCAATACCAACGACCAGACACGTTCTGAAGAAGGCGGGAATGAAGATAGACGATATCGATCTTTTCGAGCACAACGAAGCATTTGCCACCGCTTCGTGTGCCGTCAAAAAGGAATTGAACGTTCCTGACGAAGCATTCAATGTCAATGGTGGAGCGATAGCATTGGGACACCCGATAGGATGTTCCGGAGCTCGTGTGCTCACCACCCTGATATACGGATTGCATGACCGCAATTTGGAAACAGGACTTGCCACGTTATGCCTCGGCGGCGGAAATGCGGTCACGATGATCGTTCGTAAGTGTTAAACAGGGGCATTGCCCCTACTTCTTTTTTTCATACAGCAAAGAATATATCAATTCTCAGTTTGATTACCCATAACTATGGAATTGAACGCTGTTCTCGAGAATATAGAGAACTCCCGTAAAGACATTGTCAAAGTCATGTCCGAGATGATCGCAATACCTGCCATGGCGCCCGAGAATGGTGGCGTGGGCGAAGGTAAAAGAGCAGATATGCTACAAAGATGTCTTGTGGGGTACGATTCAATCCAGCGCATCAATGTTCCAGATGAGAACGATCCACTCGTTTTGAGGCCTAATATTTTGGCGAAGAAGAACGGAGAGGGAAAAGGTACAGTTTGGGTCGTTGCCCATATGGATACC
Organism: uncultured Candidatus Methanogranum sp.; assembly: GCA_963676045.1. Lineage (GTDB taxonomy): Archaea > Thermoplasmatota > Thermoplasmata > Methanomassiliicoccales > Methanomethylophilaceae > Methanogranum. The sequence goes on along the minus strand of OY780938.1, from coordinate 1,227,532 downwards.
GTTCCAGTGGGCAATATCGAGGATTGGGATACCGATCCGTTCAAAGCGGTTGTGAAGGACGGCAAGATATATGGCCGTGGAACAGAGGATAACGGTCAGGCAATATTATCTGCGATGTTCGCATCAAAATTCATACCAGCGGACATACTATCGAAGAGATCCATCGGGATAGCATATGTGGCAGATGAGGAGACCACAAGCCGCATGGGTATCGATTATCTGTTGAACAACGGTTATTTCTCGAAAGATGATGTTTTTATAGTGCCCGACTGGGGAAGTCCAGGCGGATCGATGATAGAGGTCGCGGAAAAGAATCTGATATGGTTGAAATTCGACGTGATAGGCAAGTCGACGCACGGTTCCACTCCGAACAAGGGACAGAATGCTTTCCGTGTTGGTGCATATTTCCTTTCGGAGCTCATGAGTAAACTCGCAAAGGAATTCAATGAGACAGACATGCTTTTCGATCCAGCGATCTCCACATTCGAGCCTACGAAGAATGAGATCGCATCAATAAATGTAAACACAATACCTGGCAAATTCGAATTCTATATGGATATGCGCGTCATCCCAAGATACAGTTTGGATGAGGTAAAGCAGTCCGTTATGGAGTTGGCCAAGGAATATGAACGCAGGACAGGAGCGCACATCCATGTCACAGAGGTCCAAAGGCATAATTCTGGAAAGATGTCCTCCACGGAATCTGATATCTACAAGGCCCTCTCCGATTCGGTGGAATCCGTAGTGGGTGTAAGGCCGAAGGCAATAGGTGTAGGTGGTGCCACATGTGCGAATTTCTTCAGGGCTAAAGGGTATGATGCATACGTTTGGGAATACGGAGGAGGTACACTTCACGGTCCAAATGAATATGTGCCCATTGATAGCATCGTTATAGACGCCAAGGTGTTCGCGACTCTCCTCTATAAATTATGTGTGTGATCGTTCATTCGAACAATCTTTCCAGCATCCATTCGGTGTTGAACTGTTCTATGTCGTTGTAACCTTGACCGTTGCATACGAACGCGATCGGTTTTCCTATGGTATGTGCGATGGACAATGCCGCGCCACCTTTTGCATCAGTATCTATCTTGGTCAGTATGACCGCATCGATTCCGACAGCATCATCGAACACTTTCGCCTGTTCGATGGCATCATTACCTGCAAGTGCGTCACCGACAAATATCTTCAACGCAGGCTTTGATACGCGGGCGATCTTCTTCATCTCATCTATGAGATTGTTGTTGGTCTGCATGCGGCCTGCCGTATCGATCAGCACGACATCCCTTCTTTTTGATTTTGCGTGTTCGATCGCATCAAACGCCACAGATGCAGGATCGGCATCCTGGGCCTGTTTTACGATTTTGACATTTAATCTCTCTGCATGGACCGATAATTGTTCAATGGCGCCAGCTCTAAATGTGTCACATGCTGCAAGGACGACACTCTTCCCGTCTTCCTGAAGCATGTTTGCGATTTTGGCTATTGCCGTTGTTTTGCCTGTTCCGTTGATTCCTATGAACATGATGACGGTAGGTCTGCTCTGTTCGTCTATCCATTTTTTGAAGTCAAATTCGTTGACCTTAAGGACATTTCTTACAGATTCCTTAACAGCGGCCTCTACAACTTGTTCAAGAGTGAATTCGCGGCTGTATTTCTTGTTGACAAGGTTGTTACGAACACCGATGATGATCTCCTGTACGACAGGATATGCGACGTCCGATTCCAAAAGTGCTACCTCGAGCTCATCCAAGATATCATCAAGCGGATCTTCTTTGATCTTTTTCCCGCTGTCTCCCACCATCTTTTCGGTGGAGTATTTGGAATCCGCATCTGATTTGTCAGAATGTTTCTTTTCGGTCCTTGTTTCTGTCTTCTTCTGTTTATCTGCTTTTAGTTGTTCCTTTCTCGACAGTGGTTTCTCGTCTGTCGGTGGAGGTTCTTCTTTGAGCTCTTCGGTCAGCGGTTCTTTCGAAGGGAGTTCTTGGAGCTTTGGAACGTCTTCCTCCGGCTGTTCGTATACCTTCTCAGAATCCAGCTTTTCTGATTTATGAAAAACATTTTTGAGCTTGGACTTGAGAGACTCGAACATCTCACTGACCCATTTGTCTGTTGCGGTATTCGTTTTGTATGGCCATCGAGAGGTCGTTTGCAATGCCTTCGATCTCGCTCATAGCGTTGACAGCATTTTTGAGGGCCTCAGAGCACTCATTTCCTGTGTCTATCGCGAATTCTACGGCCTCATCGATAGATTTCTCTACCGATACACGGGACCCTACGTTCACAATGACCTTTGTGTCGGCCGATATATTAACATTGATGTATGATGAAGCTCCGATTGGTAGTAGGACCTTGTCTCCTTCCTTGGCATCTTTCAATGCTTTCAAGGTCTCGCGCGCTCTTAGAATATCATCCATTGATGCTTGGAGCACCTGTGCCTGGCGGTTCAGGGATTCCAATTGTTTTTTGTATGATTCAAGGACCGCCATGGCCTGACGGAGCTCACCATCTTCCATTTCACTCACCGATATCGTATTTTACAACGTGGTTTGTGACCTGGTCAGCGGGAATCTCGCTGATATCTGTGATGTCGATCTCCCATCTCTTGAGCCTGTGTTTGCTGCCGAGAGTGGAAAGTGCCTTCTCCTTTACTGCGGCCTCATCCTCTCCTGACATCTCAATGCAGAATTTCTGCCTTTGTCTCGGATCTGCGAATGAACCTGTTATACGGAATGCTTTCATAGCTATTACCTCTATCGGGGAATTATATTTAATTAATAAATGTTTGGTGTTAGAAAGGGCTAGTGATTTATAGAATACATAGGCCGCAATCCTGTTTTCTGCAGGGTTTGTTGTCTATTTTCCATTCAAGTGCCCAAATCTTTATTTCGTGGACGATCTTCATAAGCTCCCTCGCAGGCTCCGTGAGTCTGTATTCGCTCTTGACCGGAAATGAAGACGCGTCTATCCTATTTTCCACCAATCCTTCTGCCTCGAGTTCCTTCAGGCGCTCGGATAGCATCTTCGGTGTTATGTCCTTCATTCCAGATTTTATCTCCGAGAACCTCTTCCATTCATTACCGTGGTCTGTGCCCTTATACAGTTCCAGTAGTATCATTATCGTCCATCTTTTTGCAAGGTAGTCCATCGTCTTGTAGACTGTGCATTCATGGTCCATAGTATGCTGTAAGAAACTCTTTTCTATTTATACGTTAGTATAGATTTGATATTTGATATAAAATCCATATCAAGAGCATTGACGTATTGACGGTTAGGAGTCAATTGTCAATCGCACGACCCAAAGGGTCAGAAAATGATTTGGTGGTCAACGGAGAAAAATACATGAAATGCAGACAATGCGAGGAAACGGTAAAGGTAACAGGTTGCATCAAGGGCGGAGTTTGTGGTAAGTCAGCAGAATTGGCGGACGCACAGGACCTTTTGATACAATCATTGATGGTCCTATCCAAGGGCACGATGGAGAGCAAGTTAGACAAAGATGCAGTGGATGAGATCGATCGCAGGGCGGTGTATGGGCTGTTCATGACGCTCACCAACACGAATTTCGATCTAGAGAGGATAAAGATCGAGTTCCAGCGTAATAAGGAGTTGAAGAACAAGCTTGGCATAGATTGCCACTTCTGCGTATCAGGACATCCGGAGGAAGGTGTTGGAATAGACTCTTACGATTCCAACGATGACCTCAGGTCATTGAAGGAACTCCTTTTGGCTGGAACGAAGGGCCTTGCGGCATATTACCATCATGCGACCATATTGGGATATCACGACAAGACGGTTCCTGAATTCATAAGGAAGGCCCTGTATTCCTTGAGGAAGGACATGTCAGCGGAGGAGTTGGTATCTCTCAATATGGAATGCGGGAAGGTAGGGGTCGTTTGTCTGGCACTTTTGGACAAAGCCAACACTGCGACATACGGTACCCCCGAGATGACCACAGTCGGTACAGGTGTGGGTAGCAAGCCAGGGATATTGATCACCGGGCACGACCTGAAGGACCTCAAGATGCTTTTGGAGCAGACAAAGGGAACAGACGTCGATGTATACACGCACGGTGAAATGTTACCCGCAAACGCATATCCAGAATTGAAGAAGTACGTCAACCTGAAGGGAAACTACGGCGGTGCATGGTATGATCAGAAGAAGGACTTCGAGTCATTCAACGGTCCCATAATAGCTACCACCAATTGTGTACTGATCCCATCTGAGAAGTACAAAGACAGGCTATTCACGACAGGCGTAGCAGGTCTTCCAGGAATTCAGCACATAAATTCGGATGCGAAAGGCCACAAGGATTTCTCAAAGGTCATAGAGATTGCAAAAAGCTGCCCATCTCCACACAAGATAGATGATATGCGTTTGACCATAGGTTTCGGGCACGGCACAGTGCTTTCGTTGGCTGATAAGATAGTTGACGCTGTCAAGAAAGGTGACATAAGCAGATTCGTCGTCATGGCAGGATGCGACGGAAGGGAGAAGGGAAGGGAGTACTATACGGACTTCGCAAAGCAGCTTCCTTCGGACACCATCATACTGACTGCGGGATGTGCGAAATATCGCTATAATAAGCTGGATTTGGGAGATATAGGTGGTATACCAAGGGTGATAGATGCTGGGCAGTGTAACGACTGTTATTCTCTGGTCGTCATAGCATCAGCCCTCGCCGAGGCGTTCGGTACGGATGTCAACGGTCTGCCGTTGTCATTCAATATCGCTTGGTATGAGCAGAAGGCATGCCTTGTCCTGTTGTCCTTGCTGTCGTTGGGTGTGAAGGACATAATGCTGGGCCCCCGCCTGCCTGTTTTCCTGACACCCAACGTGACAAAGGTACTGGTCGATACTTTCGGTATAAAGGCAAACGGCGAAGCAAGGTCAGATATGGTCATATTGAACATCTGACGATCAAGAAAAAATCAAGAAAACCTTTTCAATTTTTTTTATTCCAGTGATCAGATCAAAGGCTCTTTCCTCTCTGAGTCATATCCCCAATTGGCCTCTTTTCTTCCGACCAGGAATATCGCTGCGAATTCTGGGACCTCCGTCTCACCAGCTTTAAGCGAGATCGTCTGGTCCCTCATCTTAAGTTCGTAGGGGCGTCTCATAGTGATCTTCACAGGCTCATCCGAATAGGATTCAGGAACAGCGTTCATCAGGGGATTGTAGTCCGTGAGCTCTCCGCGAGTTATAGGGCTGACGCGCAGCCCCGTCTTTCCGTGTACCGATCCTGGCAGGCGTATCAATCTCTTGATGTCAGGGGTGACAGGTTTATCAACCTCTCCCGACATCATGTGGGCCTTGTCCTCCTTCATTATCTTTATGAGTGTCTCTTGATCGGTCTTTTTCAGCAGGCCCATGTCATTCTTTTCAAAGAGGGAAGTCCTTACAGGCGTCAATCTTTCCTGAAGGTTCAACAGGCTTTTCGAGGCGCTTCCATTTATCGAAGGATACGTCTTCCTGAGATAGGACGGGTCTCTTGTGCAAAGGTCCTCTACGACCTCCATCAGACCATGTCTCATTTTGAGCCTCCATCCTCCAGAGTTCTCATCGGGTATGGTCCTTATCTCGGCTATGTTGTTGCGCGTCTGTCCTTTGACTACCGCCGTACCGATGAGTCTCCTGTCTATTGGGAACACCCAATCTATGTCCATGCCTGAGCATGTGATGTAATCGACCAGTTCTCTTCTTTCATGCGTTCCGAGCAGGAGAACGTCCGCTTTTGTAACATGTGCGTGGTAGCCTCTCCCCCCAGAGAAACACAGCTGTATCTGGTCTTCTGTGAATCCGAGGTCCCCCATAAGGAAAGAATCGACAAGGGTGACCATCTCTTTCCTTATCTGGACCATCATGGCGTCATATGTCATCTTATCCGCACCTTCAAGATGGTCGGCGTCAAGATCGAATATCAATTCTGCACCCATCCATTCCTTCTCGTCCATGGTAGGTGCTGAAGGGCGACGGTAATACGCCGTCGAATAATAGCTATGCTTCGGCACTTGGGAGATCATGAACATCTTCAGGTCTTCGGACGTGTTGAATCCCATATGCCTTTGCATGATGTCCCTGTCGAAGAACATGAAACCGAATTCCCTCTTCGTATGCCTGTGCGGCATCCAAGGGGTGTATTCCTTGTAGTATTTCCTGAATGATTTGAGCAGGAAACGGGAATTGGGGTCCATATGAAGATTATTGCGAGCAAGCTATAATTACGTTGCTTACCACTCATGGTCATGGACAAGCTGCCTGTTTATGACGATCATTTCCATATGAGTCCTTCGGGAAGGAATGTAGAGGCGCTGAAGGAGTTCAAGGCCGCAGGCGGGACGGGTGTAACGCTGGTCACTTTACCCTATGCAGAGGTGCCTATAAGGAGAGGCGAGGATTTCGCGACCTCCTATGAGATAACGTACGATCTGGCCAGGAAGGCCAGAGAGGTCACTGGGCTGGAGGTGAATGTTGCTGTCGGACCATATCCTGTTCTGATAATACCATTGGCGGAGCATTATGGGCTCGAAGCGGCGGAGGCCATTCTAATGAAGGGCATGGAGGATGCCGCAAGGGATGTTTCAGAGGGCAAGGCATGTGCGATAGGAGAGATCGGCAGGCCCCACTTCGATACAGACCAGAGGTACATAGATGCATCGAACCGGATATTGTCAAGAGGCATGGAGTTGGCCAAAGAGAACAACGTACCCGTCATCATACATTGCGAGTCGGGATCGACAGACACCAACCGCTCATTGGCAGAGATCGCTAAAAAAGCAGGATTGGAGCCAGGTCTTGTGGTGAAACATTCCTCGCCGCCCTTCGTAAGGGATGACGAGACCTTCGGTGTGATGCCTTCGATTCCTGCCTCGAAGTCGAATATAAAAGAGGCTCTCGGCAAGGGCACTACCAGATTCATGATAGAGACGGATTACATCGACGACCCTCAGAAGCCAATGGCGATAATGGCCCCCGCTACCGTACCAAACAAGATAAGGCAGATATTAGGGTCCGGTCTGGCCGACGAGGAGGCCGTGTACAGGATATGCAAAGAGATCCCTGATTCCCTATACCATCGTGCATGACGAAAAAAATCAAAGTCATATGCGCAGGGCTGATATATTTATCAATGAGGAGACTATCCGACATATCGACAGCTATGCAAGCAAATATCCTGTGTGTCTATGATGAGGGGGCGGTAGAGGAAAAGCCGTATATCGGCGCCAAAGGGCTCTCTCTTTTAGTGGATGTGGATGGTCAGCGTGTCCTATTCGATACAGGGATGAGGCCGAGGTATCTGACACATAATCTGAGTTATCTCGATGTAAAGCTTGATTCCATAGGGACTGTAGTAATATCTCATGACCATAGGGATCATTTCGGAGGATTGGAAGGTCTGTTGCTGGAAAAACAGACGCATACGGACATATTCCTTCCAGCTTCCGCCATCGGGAGCAAGGGATTGTTCAAAAGCAATGGTGTTTGCATATCCCAAGAGCTCAAGGATAAGGTAGATGTCAAGACAGTGGAGGATTGGGTGCAGATCAGCGACAATCTTTTCATGACCCCTCCAGTAAGATACGATGGCGGGGACGAATGTTTCCTGGTGTTAAGATCCAAAAAAGGACCAGTCGTTTTAAGCGGCTGCTCTCATTGCGGCGTGGAGACCGTCATCGATGTGGTGAAAGAGAGATTCGGTACCACTCCAAAAGCATATATCGGGGGAATACACCTGAAGAAAAAGGAAAGGAAGAGAGGTCAGGCAATAGCAGAGACCTTCAAAGAGGCAGGATGTCTCGATCTCTCCTTGAATCATTGTACCAGTCCTGAAGGCATAACCGAAATGAGAGTGTGCCTCGGATTGGAAGGTGTGAAGAATTTCTACGTAGGTATGACAAAGGAATACGAGGTGTAATTATGTTCTGGCGCGCGAGAACGGGAATAATGTTCCTGTTGATGACATTGATGCTTACGGCAATAGGATGTTTCGTCGGATTGATCTTCAACGGATGGCTGATCGGAGTCATTGTGATGTTGATGGTCTCCGTATTGATAGGATTCTATGCATATTTCTTTTCAAAACAAGCGGCACTCAGGGCCAACAAGGCCCGTATCGTGACAGAGGCCGAAGAGCCAAGACTGTACGCGATCGTCAAGAAGCTTTCAGATGAGGCAGGACTTCCAATGCCCGAGATCGGTGTGGCAGACACATCGATGCCCAACGCATTCGCAACCGGAAGGAATCCAAAGAATGCGGCGGTAGTAGCGACCAGGGGAATACTGGTGCTATTGCCGGACGATGAGTTGGAAGGGGTCTTCGCTCACGAGTTGTCACATGTGAAGAACAGAGACATACTAGTGATGTCCGTCGTTTCCACGATGGCGGCCGTGATAAGTTTCACAGCAAGATATGCTGCGATCATGGCGGCGTTCAGCAGTAACGAAGATAACAGGGGGCAGATGTTCCTCATCGCAATAGCTTTGAGTATCACCGCACCTTTGGCGGCCATACTTGTGCAGTTGGGAGTGTCCCGCAGTCGTGAGTATCTTGCAGACGAATCTGCTGCTAAGATGACAAGGAATCCTCGTGCCCTCGCACGTGCATTGAAACACATCGAGACAGGATGCAACACGACCAAGGATACCTATTCCAGTCCATCGTATGCAGATATGATGATATGCAATCCGTTGACGGGTAAGAATAAAACATTCCTATCCAGCATATTCAGCACACACCCTCCCACCGAGGAGAGGATAAGAAGGCTCAACGAGCTTGCTGACAAGTTCGATGCAGAGGATGGAAAGAAGAAAGAGAGTAAGAAGAAAGAGAACTATAAGGATGCAGATTATCTCTATTGATCATCTGACCGGTTCCCATTTCGCTAGCTCGTTGACCTTCGAGAGGGTGGACCCTCTGCGTATTTCCTCGCGGGTGCGGTTCTCCCTCTCATTCACATCAATTGAGCGATTTGCTACTTCGACGGCGACCTCCTTCGGTACGGTGATCAATCCGCTCTCGTCGCCGATGATCCAGTCACCTGTGCGTATCTTCTGACCTCCGACGGTTATCTCCATTCCTATGCCGCCGTAGCCTTTTGCCTCTCCGGCACATGGTACCACGGTTCTGGCAAATGCGGGGAATCCTAATTTCCTGATGTCGTCTATGTCCCTTATCGCACCGTCGATCACGACGCCTTTGACGCCCATAGTAATCGCAGAGTTGGTGGCAAGCTCTCCCCATACGGCTATCGGAGCCCCTCCCACATCGATGACTATTATGTCTCCTGGTTTGGCCATATCGATCGCCTCCACGGGTTTCGCCCAATCCCCATTCGAGGTCTGTACTGTAAGGGCCCTCCCTACCATGCGTTCGCCGTCCTTTATGTATGGCTGAAGTCCGAATATTATCCCTTGTTTGTGATGGGCATCGGATATGTTGCACGTGGAGCATTTTAAGAAAGCTTCGAAGAGTTCGTCCTCGTTGTATTTTTTGGCGATGCTCGATTTTACGGTCAGTCCTTCCATTGCCTTCTTTATCATGGTGGCTGCGGACCTCACGTCAGGTACTTTTATGATCCCTCCTCCGACAATTATGTCCGAGGCCCCTGCCTCAATGTAACCTCTGACGGAGTCGGCTGTGATGCCGCCTGCGACAGCTACGGGTATGGAGGTCTCTTCTACGATCTTCTTGAGGATGTCCATAGGTGGAGCTTCGCCTTTCATCTGTGAATCTATGCCCATGTGCAGGCAAATATACCCTACTCCGAGCTTCTCCACCTGTTTCGCCCTTGTGACGCGGTCTGGTACGCGTATCATGTCAATCATGATCTTAGTACCGTATTTCCGGCCCACAGAGACGGCTTCTTCAATGGTGGAATCCTCGGCCAATCCTAATATGGTGACAATGTCCGCCCCGGCTTTCGCCATCATCTCGACTTCCACTCCGCCGACGTCCATGGTCTTGGTGTCAGCTATTATGGTGGTATGCGGAAATTCTTTGCGTATAGCACGTACAGCATCGGCGCCTTCGCTTTTTATCAAGGGAGTGCCGACCTCGATCCAGTCCGCTCCCCCTTCGACGGCTTCTTTTGCGATTATTATTGCCCTGTTGAGTTGCATCAGGTCCAATGCTACTTGCAATACGGGTTTCATGATCGTTCATGTGTTGGGGATTATTTACAATTATTGAGAGAATAATAGATTGCCGCTCAGCTCGCCCGTCTATCATCACAATCAGCTCGATAAACGATCATCATCGCGGCACGACACGATTGATTTCCTGGTTATTACTGTTTGGTAATGTTTCCAATTCAAAGGCGGTGCATTCTGTGCGAAAAGGTTTAATCGAGTAGCATAATCTACGGCATGACGCATATGTTCAAGAAACCCGTCAATAAATTCCGTGTGATGTTCGTCGATCAAAAGAACGATCTAACATCTCAGCTCGCAGAATATTTTACAAGGAATATGTTCGGCAACATCTATGAGGCCTACAGCGCAGGGCCAGAACACGACCTCGTGGATTGTGAGATGATATCCGTTATGTATCGTTCCGGAGAGGACATAAGGCGCCAGGTATCGAAGGATTTCAAGAACACTGAGCTTTTGCGCGAGGATCAAGAATACGATATTGTGATATATCTCGATAAGGGAGTATTTGAGGAGTGGGCAGCAAGAACACCATGGCAAGGCAAACAGATACTTGCGGACCTAGGTTCTATGGATGATTTTTCCGCAACAGATGATGCAGAATTGGCAAAAGCCTATGAGCAGCTCATTGAAAGAACAAGGAAATGGGTCTCCGACAATATGAAAGATCCAGCGAATTTGAAGATGATGATCGTTGCATGATCCAAGTAATAATACATGATAAATGTCAATGCGACCCGAAGAAGTGTACTGCCAAGAGGATGCTGAAGTTCGGCCTTGGCAAGGAGGCAAAGACTTTGTCCCAGATCCCTTCTGGATCGATAGTACTATCTCCTTTCTCGAAGCAGGCTTTGTCTCCAGCTGACCGTAGGCATGCATACAGGGGATTGGTCGTGATGGACTTGACATGGACCAATATCGATGAATTTCCGAGATTGAAAAAAGCTGAAGAAAGGGCGCTTCCATATCTATTGGCGTCAAATCCGATAAACTGGGGTCGCCCGATGGAATTGAATAGTGCCGAGGCGGTCATGGCAGCGCTGATAATACTCGGAGAGAGGGAACAGGCCGAAGAGTTCCTAGGAAGATTCAATTGGGCACCCGAGTTCATAAGATTGAACGGTGCCATGTTAGATGATTATTCCAAGGCCAAGGATAGTTCAGATGTGATAAGGATCCAGAATGAGTATTTGGCATCCATATTGGGAACATCGGGCGATAATATCAACTGACTAGCATAGTTTATTTACGTACTCAACATTAGGAGAATGCTATGCTAGATGACATCGCACCTTTGATTTGGGAGGTTATGGGCGAGGACCATATCACCACTAGAGAGGTGAATGAAAGGTTGGATTCGATTTTCCAATACAGATGTCCTGATGATATGGCGAAGACCTTGAACAGACTCAAAAGGAAAGGCCTCATAAAAGGAGAGGTCTCGATCGAGAAAGGTGGATGGGTCTGGTGGGTCGATAAAGAATGTCGCGAGAATAAGGATGATTGAAAATGTCGAATTTCCAAGAACAGGACATAGTTGCAGGATGGGAAGAGATACTCAGCAAAGACAAGTATCGTTTCATCATCGCTGAGATCTCGGCAAATTATCCAGACAAGAAGAGTATATTCGTTTCATACAAGGATATAGAGGCATACAACATCGATTTTGCAATGCATGTGCTTGAGAATCCTGATTTTTGCATGATCAAAGGAAAAGGGGTAATAAAATCGATCATGCCCCCTACCTGGGATACTAAGAATGTCATCAATCTGAGGATAAGCGAATTGCCCCATGATGCGAAGGTGGACATCCGTCAGTTAAGGTCAAAGGACCTTGGGAAATTGGTGGCAGTCGAAGGGCTAGTCAGAAAGGCCACCACTGTGAGGCCCAGGATGGTATACGCCAAGTTCAGATGCGCTCGTTGTAATTCAGAGGTCTGGATGGAGCAGAGTGGGATGATATTGAAGGAACCGGTCATGTGCTCCAATCCGGAAGGCGGCTGTAACAAGCAAGCAGTACGCTTCATTCTGGATGACAAAGAGTCACTATACATAGACACTCAGAAGATCGAGATCCAGGAAAGCCCCGAGGGATTGAGGGGCGGTGCACAGCCAGAGAGACTTTCTGGGTATGTCGAGGATGATGTATCCGGTACGATAACGGCAGGTAACAGGGTCACATTGAACGGAATCATCCGTTCTGTAGAGAAACCAGAACGTGAAAAGACGACTGTTTTCGAGATATACATCGATGTAATGTCGATAGAATTCGAACAGCACGAATACGATGAGATCCAGATAACAGAAGAGGACGAGCTCCAGATATTGGAGATGTCCCATGATCCGAGATTGTTCGAAAATATAATCGCATCCATCTCACCCACCATTTTCGGTATGGAGGAAGTTAAGAGCGCCATCGCATTGCAATTGTTCGGGGGGTGTCACAAGGAGATGGATGATAAGACCTCGATAAGGGGCGACATTCACATATTGATGGTCGGAGATCCAGGAGTGGCAAAGTCCCAGATACTAAGATATATGAGCATGCTCGCACCGAGAGGGATATACGCTTCAGGTAAATCGGCATCCGCAGCAGGACTTACGGCCGCGGCGGTGAAGGATGATTTCGGTGATGGAAGATGGACCCTTGAGGCGGGAGCATTAGTGCTGGCCGACAAAGGACTCGCATGTATCGATGAGCTGGACAAAATGACCACCCAGGACAGGTCCTCATTGCACGAGGCAATGGAATCACAGAGGATATCGGTAGCTAAGGCCGGTATAACAGCAACCCTGCAATGCAGATGCTCGATGCTGGCAGCCGCAAATCCAAAATTCGGTAGGTTCGAGACAGAGGGCGGGATGGGGACATTGAACGAGCAGATAGATCTCCCTCCAGCTTTGATGTCTCGTTTCGATCTTCTATTCGTACTCACCGACAAACCAGATCGTGAAAGGGACACAAATCTTTCCAAGCATATCCTGGGAGTTCACCGGCGCGGTGAGGTCATGCAGATGCCAGAAGGTCTGGTATTGAGCGGTGTGGACACAAAGAAGATCAGGGATACGACCATGAACGTTAAGCCGTTCTATGATGTGGAGCTCCTGAGGAAGTATGTGGCATATTCCAAGCGTTTCGTACCTATCATGACAGATAATGCGATAACGATAATACAGAAGAGCTATCTGAGGATAAGGGACATGGGAAAGGCTGACGGGACCATAACTATAACCGCGAGGCAATTAGAGGCGCTGGTACGTCTGTCAGAAGCATCTGCAAGATTGAGATTGAGCAAGATCGTCGATGATTCGGATGCACAAAAGGCAGTGGATTTGGTGGAATATTACCTGGCCTCGATGGCGTCCAACAATGGCGGTCAATGGGACATGGGAGCGATAGATTCAGGATTCACCAAGAAGGATCGCGACCGTACCAAGGTCGTCCTAGGGGCAATCGACATGTTCGGTTCTCCCGATGGTATAACTCTTGATGAGATACTATTGCATACTGCAGAAGAAGGAATGAATGAGGGGGATGTGAAGAAGGTGTTGAAGTCACTTTCTGAGAATGGCACGATATATTCCCCGCGCGACAATATTTACAAGAAGGCTTGAAGATGGTATACGTCAAGATACACGTTCATGAGAACGACAGGATACTCGCAGCATGCGATGAGGAGATTTTGGGAAGGACCTTCAGAGGAGACGGTGTAAAGATAACCGTGTCTGAGAAATTCTACGGAGGCGAGATAGTTTCGGAAGAGACATTCGTGGAACGTACCAAATCTGTCTCTATAATGAATCTCGTAGGAAACGCGATAGTCGAAAGGGCGGTCGCGGAGGGAATGGTCTCCGAAGCCAATGTTATGGAGATCGGGGGAGTAAAGCACGCCCAGGTAGTGATAATTTGAGATTCTGTGTTAAATGTGGAAAGGATTGCAACGACATCATAAACGGCCTATGCATAGATTGCTTCCTCGAGGGAAGGCAACTAGTGACCGTCCCGCATCATGTGGACCTCCAGGTCTGTACGAATTGCGGCGAGTACCGCCTTCGTGACGAATGGCTGCCCATGGACAAGATGAAGATAATCGAGGATACGGCTATAGGGAACCTGTCCATCATAAGGGAAGCACGTGTCATAGAGGTAGGGGCGGCGGTCGAAGAGCAGGACCCAAGCAATTACCTGGTGCATATGCAGGCCTTGTTGGACGTCTCCGATGTCGAGGTCGAGGCCGAGGCAACCGTACTAGTGCGCATAAAGAACACCGTTTGCAAAAGGTGTTCGAGGGTGTTGGGGAGCTATTACGAGTCCATCCTGCAGATAAGGACCTGTTGCAAGGATCTGCCGAGCGATCTCAAGGATGAGGTTCTGGCACGTATAGAGAACTATGTCGATTTCCAGTCAAAGACCAATAGGGACATATTCATCTCGAAAATGGAATTGGTGACTGGCGGTGTCGACGTGTATCTCTCATCGATACAACTCGGAAAGGCGTTGGCCAAGACGCTGGTGGACTCATACTCCGCTGAGACCAAAGAGGCATCCAAGCTTGTTGGTCAGACCAGGGATGGGCAGGAGATGTACAGGCTCACTTACCTCGTCCGTCTTCCAGATTTCCACGTGGGGGATGTGGTCAGCTATGAAAAGCGCAATTATCTCCTTTCAAAGGTATCGAACGCAGGAGGTAGGATAACAGACCTGTCCACATTCAAGGACAAGTCCATAAAGCGCACAGAGATGAACGACCTCAAGGTGCTGATAAAGGCAAAGGACCTTACAGAGGCGAATGTGATCAGCAGATCCGGCAGGGAGATACAGATACTCAACCCTCGGACATTCGAGACTATAGACATTGTCATTCCCGAGGGAAGTTGGGCAGGGGAGACCGTGAAGGTCGCGGACATAGAAGGGACACTGTACTACATACCGAGCAAGAGGTGAAATCTTGACAATGATCAAACTTCCTGAATCCATCGAGGACACGGTTGTGAACCTGCTCCGTCTGGCGAATACGAAATTGCCGAAGGATATAGGATGGGCTCTGGAAGCCGCAGCAGCATGGGAGACTAATTCGATCGCCTATTCGCAGCTCGGGGCGATAATGGACAATGTGAAAAAGGCGGAACTCCTCGGAAGACCTATGTGCCAAGATACAGGGATACCGATATTCTATGTCAGGGGAAGATTCGATTCTTCGATCGTGGGAGAGATCTCGAGAGGCATCGAGAAAGCAACCAGATCGATACCCCTGAGGCCAAACACCGTTGATCCAATAACAAGGGAGAACATCGGGAACAATCTCGGCAAGGGAATGCCGATCATCCATTTCATTCCAACCGAGGATGATTTCACCGAGATAACAGTACTTCTCAAAGGTGCAGGCTCTGAGAACATGACGCGCCTTGCGATGCTCAACCCATCCGATGGCGTGGAAGGCATCCGTAAATTCGTATTCGATTCAGTCATCGATGCCGGTGGAAGGCCCTGTCCCCCGAGCATCGTGGGGGTCGGTATAGGAGGTACCGCCGATGAATGTGTCGCCATGGCCAAGATGGCATTGGTAAGGCCCATCGACGAGGACAATCCTGATCCAGTCCTTAAAAAAATGGAAGAGGACCTATTCGTAAAGATAAACGGTAGCGGACTAGGCCCGATGGGTCTAGGGGGCGCAACGACCGTTCTGTCTGTCAAGATAAATACGGCCTATTGTCACACGGCGAGTCTTCCCGTGGCAGTCAATATAGGTTGCTGGGCGACACGCAGGGCATCTGTAAGGATATCAGACAAAGGCGTCGAGTACACACAGGGGGCAAGATTATGAGATCCATCAGATCGCCGCTCTCGATAGACGCAGTCAGAGGATTGAAGGTCGGAGAGGTGGTCTCCATCAGCGGCCCCATAATAACGGGCAGGGATGAGATGCATATCCGCGCGCTCGAATACGTCCATGAAGGCAGAGCGGTACCAGATGTCATAAGGGATTCCGTCCTCTATCATTGTGGCCCGATCATGGTCAAGGAAGGAGGCAAATGGACAGTCATCGCAGCAGGTCCGACCACCAGCGCCAGGATGAATAAGCTTGAACCAGAGATGATAAGGGAATTCTCCATCAAGGCCATAATCGGCAAAGGGGGCATGTCCTCAGAGGTATTGGAAGCGATGAAAGAGGCAGGATGCGTCTATCTCGCTGCAACAGGCGGTGCGGCCGTATCGCTTGCGGAAGGACTTTCGAAGGTGACCGGCGTGGAATGGGAGGACCTTGGGATGGCCGAGGCCCTTTGGAAATTCGAGGCACAGAATCTTGGTCCGCTGGTAGTGGCCATGGACAGCCATGGCAACAGTCTTTACGAGGATGTCAGAAGATCACTCGTCAGATATTGAAATCAGTTCTCGTCCTCATCACGCGTATCGTCTATGATGGTGACCGTGTCCTTTTTGCGATGTACGAGTATGAACATCGTGAGCGATATGAGTATCCCGAACAGTATTCCGAATATCATCATAAGATGTATCAGGTCCAATCCAAAGAACTGTTGATTCTCTTTCGATATCAGCGTTGCGTTGTATTCATTTATGCCCTCTGTGATCGTAATGGTCTCAGGCCCGTATGTTTCGAATCCTCCGCAGGTGATGGTCATCTTGTAGGTCCCGCTCTCGCATTCCTCGAATGTGAAGACACCCTTCGAATTCGTCTTCGTCTCATATTCGATGGATCCGTCGGTTGAGACCATTGTTACTGTCGCACCTTGGACGTAGCCTCCCGAATAGGAGATCGTGCCTTTGACCATAGCTGATGATTGAGACATTATTGCCGGTTGCAAGCCACTTGCATCCGATGTTATACTGTAAACATCATCGATAGGGGTGATGCCAGTCAGATCCAACACATAGTATCCCGATGTTCCTTCTGTTATATTGGGGCAGGACCTCAGAGTATATCCGTTCAATGTGAACTTTATCTGAAGGTTCGTATTATACGGGACTTCCACACTGAATTCACCATTTGAATCAGTAGTGTCGGAATACAATGGACTTGTTATGTTGTTGTAAATAATAGTGACTTCAACACCAACAAGTGGGATGTTGCCTTCCGGCTCAGTGCTTACAACATATCCTTTGATGTAATACGTGGTCTGGCCTTCATCACCGTATGTCGATTCATCACTCAATGTCGGAATGATCAGAATGGACAAAACCAAGATAATGGCGGCCAGTAGAACCTTGTATCTCATTGGATGCCAATCCATTTACATGTCTTTATATTTTCCATTCATTTTCGCCTATCTGTTCTTCGAGCGTTTCGATACGATGATATTTTCTGTATATCTTAGGAGGAAATAAATACAACTTTGGAGTAAGCTACGCATTAATCTAGGTGAGGATTTGGAGCGGATTGATAAGACGCATACGATGGATGAGGTCATGGCACTGATGGAGCCATTGATATCAAAGTGGTTCTATGAGAAATTCGAAGACCTTACTGAACCTCAGGCCAGAGCAATACCCGTCATTCATCAGAGAAAGAACGTCCTAGTGTCATCGCCCACCGGATCAGGAAAGACCCTCACCGCTTTCACAAGCATAATCAATGAGTTGACAAGATACGCTTCGGAAGGAAGGCTCGAGGAGAAGATATATTGCATATATGTCTCTCCTTTGAAGGCTTTGGCGAATGATGTCAACAGGAATCTCAATATGCCTCTCGCCGAGATGAGGAAGGTCGCAGCGGAGAACGGCCTCAACATCCCTGATATAAGGGTGGCGGTGCGTTCTGGCGACACCTCTCAGAGCGATAGGCAGAAGATGGTGCGTCATCCTCCGCACATCCTCATAACCACTCCTGAATCCCTTGCACTCATATTGGCCGCGCCAAAGTTCAGTGAGAAGTTCAAACAAGTGGAATGGGTGATCCTGGACGAGATACACGACATATGTGATTCGAAGAGGGGGGCCTTCCTTTCCTTGACATTGGAGCGCTTGCAGAATTTTTGCGATTCAAAGTTCACAAGGATAGGTCTGTCGGCAACGCTCGCTCCCATAGAGGCCATCGCAGGATACCTGGTAGGATGTAATTTAGACGGTTCCACGCGCGATGTGACGCTTATAGAATCCGATTCTAAGAAGATACTGGATCTGGAGGTCATCTGTCCGACGGAGGATATGACCGCATTTTCATCGGACATTGTCAATTCGATGATGTACGACAGATTGAGGGAACTCGTGGCAACGCATGAGACCACCCTGATATTCACAAACACAAGGTCTGGTGCTGAAAGCGTGGTCTATAAGCTCAAGGAGAGAGGGTTGGACAACATAGAGGTGCATCACAGCTCTTTGGGCAAGGATACGAGATTGGATGTGGAGGAGCGTCTCAAAAGGGGAGAGATAAAGTGCGTGGTGTCATCCACATCGCTCGAGTTGGGAATAGACATAGGGTCTGTGGACCTGGTATGTCAGATAGGTTCCCCCAAATCCGTTGCGAAGGGGCTTCAGAGGATAGGAAGGTCCGGTCATAGTTTCGGCAAGGTGGCGAAGGGCCGCCTCATGGTGTTCGATCCAGATGACCTCATAGAGTGTGCCGTGATGTGCCGTGCAGCGCATCGTAGCGACATCGATCGCGTAGGCATACCTGAGAATTGTCTCGATGTGCTTTCTCAGACCCTTGTAGGCATGAGTCTGGACTATAGATGGAACGTAGATGATGCATACGATGTCGTGAAGGGGTCATATTGCTATCGTACATTGACCATGGAGAGTTTCATCAATGTTCTAAGATATCTAGGGAGCAAGGATGAGCACGAGGGCGTTTATTCCAAGATCTGGTATGACGAGGAAGAGAAGCAGTTCGGAAGGAAGAAAGGCTCCAGGATGATATATCTGATGAACCTCGGCACCATACCTGAAGAGGCCAATTACCGTGTGATAACCAGTCACGGTTCCACAGCCGGAGAATTATCCGAGAAGTTCGTGGAAAGGCTTTCAGCAAGGGATGTGTTCGTTCTTGGAGGCAGGTCATTCGAGTTCGTACGTTCCAAAGGCATGATGGCATACGTCAAAGAGGCGAACGGCAGGAAGCCAACAGTCCCATCGTGGGCAGGCGAGATGCTGCCAAGGAGTTTCGACCTCTCAATGGATGTTGCGGATTTCAGGACCGAGATGTCGAATCGCATAGAAGAGGAGACGGAATCTCTGATCCTCAAGATAAGCGAGGAATTCGATATCGATGAAGGGTCTGCGAGGAGCATAGTGTCATATCTGAGAGAACAAAAGGCCGTATCCGGATTCATACCTGATGCGGACAGGTTGGCCATCGAGGAGTACATAGATCCCTCTGGCAATCAGAGGATCATATTCCATTTCCCGTTCGGCAGGAGGGTGAACGATGCCCTATCCAGAGCATATGCATACAGGATGACCAACATCATCGGTTCGAATGTGTCGATCACAATAACCGATGATAATTTCATGATAGGCACTTCAAGGAAGATCGATATCAAGGATGTCCTCGGAATGTTGAGCTCCAAGGACCTGGAACCCATATTGAGGAAATCCATAAAGGATTCAGAGATCTTCAAGCTGAGATTCAGGCACACTGCAGCGCGTAGTTTCATGATACTCCGTAATTACATGGGGCGTCCAATATCGGTCAACAGGCAGCAGATAAGGTCAGCGTACCTGCTCGATAATCTCGGTAACATGGAGAACGAGCCGGTGATCGAGGAAACCTACAGGGAGGTCCTCGAGGACGACATGGACATAAAGAATGCCAAGGTCGTATTGCAGATGATAGAGAATGGGAAGATGGGGGTCCAGACAATCTATTTCACAGGCACCCCGTCGCCGTTCGCCCATTCGATAATACTCTCCGGATTCTCGGACATAGTCCTGATGGAGGACAGGTCGGCATTGCTGCGCGAGCTACATCGCAAGGTCCTGACGAGGGCGTTAGGGGATTCAGTGAAGGACTTCGAGTTCGATGAGGACCAGGTAATTCCGTATTTCAGGCAGAAGATGGGCCGTGTAGTCTGCAAGGAGGACATACCGAAACTCCTGATGCGCACAGGCCCGTTGCAGGTATTCAGGGAGCGTGGACGTAATCTCTACGCCTATTGCGATGAGGACAGGAAGGTCGTGGACGAATGGGTCAGGGACCTGTTAAAGGATGGGATAATAGGGACCGTCTTCCTAGACGAACCGCACATAATGGTGAAGACCGAGATTCCCAAGTATGCGGCCGCGACGGTAAAGGAAAAAGACCTGACGGATCAGGACCTTCATGTTTACGATTGCATAGCGGAAAGGACCGCCATGAGCGATATAACCGCAGAGCTCCAGATAAGTGAGGACGTAACATTCAGATCTGTACGTAAACTGGAATCGATGTATCTGATAACAAGGACCGACATCGCCGCAAACAACAGATGGTATTTCGGAAGGGTGGAGTATCCTGAGCTCGATAAGGCAGCGAGTATGGATGCCATTGTGTTCCGCTATCTGGACTGCTTCGCACCAGCAACGGTGCAGGAGGTAGCATATTCCCTTTCCATACCTGAGAATGATACCAGGGCATCATTGGAATCCCTTGTCAACAGCGAAGAGGTGGCAAAGGGATTCTTCCTAGTTTCTGAGAACACACAGTACATGAAATCCCTGGACCGCCTGAGATTGAAGGCGGGCAAGGAGAACATATACGATTACGATACCGTCGAGAATTACAGGGTGACGAAAGGAGAGGAATTCGAATCGATCGATGATTTCTTCAAATTCTATGGTTCTGCCGGAAGCGAGATCGACGTATTCAACAGGGTGAAGGGATTCAACCTCAAAGAATGGTATTCCATGAGGGAATCGGAGCACATTCTCCTCGGAAGGTTTGTAAGGGGAAGGGTCAGATACGTCATGGCAGAAGACGGTGACAGATTGGCCTCGCTGAGAGAGGACGAGTCCACAGATGACGACAAGAAGCTTCTGAACATGATCGATGGTTTCGAACATGCCACGATGAGGCAGCTGGTCGCCGAGACCGGTCGCGATAAGGATGAGGTCAAGGAGTCCATACAAAGATTGGACCGTTCTTTGAAGATAATACGCGCATTCGACGAGAGGGAGGACTGGGGGACGGAGAACACTTACAAAGTGTACAGGCCGGATAAACCCAAAGGTCAGCCCTCCAGAGACCTGATAAAGAGCTACATCAGGGCCCACGGTCCGATACCTGCGCAGGCATTGAGGTTCCTGACAGGCGTACCTCTCGATGAGATAGATTCTGTGGCCAAGGATGTAGGTGCAGCCACCATACTGGTGGGCAGCGGTCAGACGACCATGTACATCATGCCCGACGAGATACGCGCGATGGAGAATGCGCCGGCACCGGACAAGAGGATCAAGATACTATCCCTTTTCGATCACGACCTCGGTGCCAAATGGGCAGAGCTCTCCGCACGTTATGGCGACAGGTGGATCTATCCTCTGGTGAGGGGCAGCAGCGTCATCGGCGCCCTAGAGATCTGGGAGATGTCAGGGTGCATCGAGATAAGAGGGATGGATATCGACGACCCCACCGATTTCGAGGAGGTGCTCGTCGCTGTGGACAATCTGATGAGGTTCTTCAACATGAAGAACACCGACGTGGTCAGGATAAGGGAGGTCATGGGCACGGACGCATCCCAGTTGGGCGAGGATATAGTGAGTGTGCTCACATCCAGGGGATATCACCCGATCAACGGCTTCTACGCCAAGGGAAGATTCGTCGTGAAGACCTTCTCCGACAAGGAATACCTCAGTTACATATTCTACAAACAGAAAGTATCCAAATTCTCAAAGTATCAGACCGTGGACCGTTGCGTCGCCGCCAGAGGATACATACGCAACGATCAGGAGCTTGTGACCAGGGTAGCTGAGAAGACATCGATAAAGAAGCAGGTCGAGCGCGGGATGCTCGTGAGGATGTCGCTCATGCCCCCGTATATGGGATACACGACGTTGGAATTCGCGCCTCTATACCGTGCCACAAAGAACGGGGAGATGGACGAGGACATGAGGTCCATGTACAGGCTCATAAAGGAGAGGCAACCCATCTCGAGAAAGGAGATAATAGCCAATTCCCCATTGTCCATGAACAAGACATTGGAGGCGATATCCGCGCTTTCCAAGCAATCCATGGTATACCAGGATGCGGATTCCTATTACAGCATAGTTCCATTGAGGGATATCGAGACGAAGAATGCGATAAAGGAGGTCGTCACGATGCACTTCAAGGATTTCGGTACATTCTCCGCTGAGGGCCTCTCTCAATTCCTCAACATCAGGATGGGAATAACAAGGGAGGTCCTATCCGAGTTAGAGAACGAAGGATTCCTGGCCAAAGGTTTCCTCTTGCAGGACGATCCGACATTGAGATGGATGCTCAAAGACGATGTCGACATAAATCCGAGGCCGTTCGTAGAGAAGATGCTGCTCAACACTCAGGACAATCTGCATCTCTTCCTAAGGAATCATATAAAGAAGACACACGGATCAACAGAATGCGTTGTTTTCTCAGGAACGGAGATAATAGGTTCATTCAAGGGGAAGGTCTGCGTGACAGGTGCCAAGGTCGAGGATTTCAAAGGTGACGATGCAGCTTCGAGATACATAAAGGAAGTAGCAAAGCAACTAGGGGTCAAGATAGATGAGGGCAAATCCGCTGAAGAAGAGGATTGGGATGTGTCCGAATTCTATCTTAAAACCAATCCCGGAGCTTAATCAGATATTAATAGATGTAATCTATTGTTAAATTCAATGAAAACGCCCTGCGAGATCGTTGTGTGGTACGTTCTCCCCACCATAAGAAGGGAATTGGCAAGAGAATTGGTGGAAACATACGGCTTCAAACAGTCGCGTGTGGCCAGTATGTTCGGCGTCACAGATGCGGCCATATCACAATATCTAAAAAATAAGAGGGGCGGAAGTTCGGTTATAGAGAACAGCGAACATTACAATCTTTTTGAGGACGAGATAAAGGTCTCGGCCAAGTTATTGGCAGAGGAGAAATCAGACATATCTATCGAGATGTGCAGGATATGCACTGCGATAAAGGCCATAGGATTATTGGCCCAGATATACACCGATAACACAGGGACGCCTGCACCAAAATGTGCTTGGGGCGATCACACCCTTCATATGGATATGAAATCGCTGTGATAGAGGAATTCTTGCGCGTATCCTGCGTATTTTCCGAATTTCGTGCGACCGTAATTCGAGACCACCTTATAGCTGCCTTTTACGTTGTACAGGCGTTCCATCCGATCGGATATTCTGGCATCCACAGGGAAGGCCTCAAGATGGTCGAAAGCGAAGAGTGAAACGCAATCAGCAACTTTGGGACCAACGCCATCTATTCTCATCAATTCATTGACGCAATCACCATAGTTCATATCTGCGATCGAATCCAGGTCGATCTCGTTATCTTCCACCATCTTCGCAAGTTTTATGAATCTCGTCTCTCTGAATCCCAGTCTGCAGTCGCAAACCTTCTCGGACCTGTCAAGTATCTGCCTGGGCGTAGGGAATGCATGTCTTTGACCAAGATCATCGCCGAAGGTATCGCAGACGGATTCCACCATCTTCGCTATCCTCTTGACATTGACATTGGTTGCCAATAGATAGGTGGCAAGGCATTCCCATCTGTCCTGTCTCAATATGCGAAGCCCGGGACAGGCATCAGAAAGGTCTGCGATGTATGCGTCGCGATCGGATATGTATTGGACGATCTCGTCGAAGTCGTCATCATTCCTAAAATAGTTGAGCAAGCTCGATACATCGGATGTTCCAAGGCATTCAAATCCTGTTTCCGTCTGCTTCAGTGTGATGACCTTTTTTCCCATCACACCTTGCCATCCGTCATCGGTCCTTCTCCACCTATGCGCCTGTCCGCATCCTAGCGTTGGGTCTAACGATACATCCATTTTTACATGCATCGGAAGTCCATCATTTAGCGAGTATAAACTCATTCCGAGGAATGAAATAATTTGATGTCATTGACCTTATCATGAGATTCGGACCCGCAGGATACCCATCGGCAGGAAAGACCCCCGAGGGTTCTTTGAAATACACGAGGGAAATCGGATTGAATGCCTTGGAGGTCGAGTTCGTACGCGGTGCGAGGATATCCGAGGACAGAGCAAAGGTCGTAGGTAAAGTCGCCCGTGATCTGGATATCAGACTTAGTTGTCATGCACCATATTTTATAAGCTTCAATTCGGAAATAGACGAGACAAGGGAAAAAAGCATCGGCTGGGTAATGGATACCGTTCACGCGGCACACAATCTCGGAGCATACATAATAGTGATACATGCGGCATCATATGGCAAATCGCCAAACACAGCTTTGCCCGCAGTTATAGCAGGTCTTTCCAAGTGCAAGGATATGATGGATGATGAAGGCATCAAGGACGTCATTCTCGGAGTCGAGACAATGGGGAAGAAGGGGCAATTCGGTACTTTGGAAGAGATATCGAAGGTCATGGATTCGGTCGATGGGGTAAGGCCTGTGTTGGATGTCGCGCATGTCCATGCAAGAGGAGTAGGATGTCTGAAGACCAGGAAGGATATGCAAGACCTCGTGGATGCCCATTTTGCCTTATGCGGTAAGATAGCACATTTCCACATAAGCTGTATAAAATACGGAGAAAGGGGGGAGATATCCCATTTGCCTTTGGAAACGAAGGACCCAGATCTTAGCATTCTAGCGGATGTTTTAGATGGTTCAAAACAGGACTGCACCTTCATCTGTGAATCTCCATTGATAGAAAAGGATGCAGTGGTATTCCGCGATATGTTCCCAACCTATCGCCCATAAGCAAACTTTTTATCCTTAATGGGGATAGTCAGGTCCAATGCCACTGTGGCTCAGAGGTAGAGCGGCAGTTTCGTAAACTGTAGGCCGGGGGTTCGATCCCCTCCAGTGGCTCCATCGGATATCAGCACTCATCATTTTTGATATCTGGAACATTTCCGTCTTTGATAAGATATTGACTCACTATCTTGACTGCGCACACATCGCCGCACATGGAACATCCGTCTTTCTTTTCCGTGCATCCGCGGGACCTGTACTTTTTCGCCTTATCTGGATCTATGCAAACTTCGAACATCGCATCCCAATCCAATTTCTTTCTGGCCTTCGCCATAGCAAGGTCAAGCTCTCTGTTCTTTCCATTGCAGATGTCACCGACGTGCGCGGCTATCCTTGAGGCTATTACTCCTTCTTTGACATCATCCTCATCAGGCAACGACAGGTGTTCTGCGGGTGTGAGGTAGCAAAGGAAATCAGCGCCATTCTGCGCGGCTATCGCTCCGCCGATGGCACCTACGATATGATCGTAACCTGGCGCTATGTCAGTCACCAACGGGCCGAGAACATAGAATGGGGCATCATGGCAAAGGCTCTTCTCCAGTTTCATGTTCATGGGTATTTGATCCAAAGGTACGTGCCCAGGGCCCTCCACCATGCTTTGGACTCCCGCTTCCCTAGCCCTTTTGACCAAATGTCCCAGTGTCATAAGTTCTGATAGTTGTGCCTGATCCGAGGCATCATCGATGCAACCCGGTCTGAACCCATCTCCGAGTGACAAGGTGAATTCATATTTTCTTGCCATTTCCAGAAGATAGTCGAAATTCTTGAAAAGAGGATTCTCCTCTTCGTTATGGAGTATCCAGGCGGTCAAGAATGATCCGCCTCTCGATACTACGTCCATGTGTCTGTTGCTTCTTTTAAGCCATTGTACGCTTTCTTTCGTTATTCCGCAATGGACTGTCATGAAATCCATTCCGTCCTTTGCATGTTTTTCGATACCGCCGAAGATGTCGTCCTCTGTCATTTCCACGACGGCATTCCTTCTTGCAGCGGTGAGTCCTGTCTGATATATCGGTACAGAGCCCATCATTATCGGGCACTCACGCAGGAGCCTTGAACGTATTTTGTCAATGTCTCCGCCGGTGCTAAGGTCCATGACGGCATCAGCACCATATTTCAAAGCGATCTTGAGTTTACGTACCTCGCTTTCAAGGTCTACGATGTCGCGCGAGGTCCCGAGGTTCACATTTATCTTTATGGATGTCCCCTTTCCGATAGCAGAAGGTATCGGGTCATGTATCGGATTGCAAGGTACACAGATGCGGCCAGAGGCGATACCGTTCCTTATGAATTCCTCACTCACTTTCTCTTTTTTTGCGATCTCTTTCACAAGAGGTGTTACACCTCTGCGTGCCTCTTCCATTATTGTACTCATTTGAAATCGACATGTGATTGGTAAGTGTTTATTTCAACTTAGTGTCTCACATGCGTACGCGCATACACGCGTATTTATAGTCGGAAATCATATGTTCCTTATTAAGTCAGGGGTGTAAATCTACATGGATGGGGAAGGAAATCAACAAGAAGTATATGATGCAGATAGTTTGGTAGTTTTGAAAGGTCTTGAAGCGGTCAGGGTAAGGCCTGGTATGTACATCGGGAGTACCGATTCGAGAGGGTTGCACCATTTGGTCTACGAGGTGGTCGATAACAGTATCGACGAGATAATGGCCGGATATGCGACCAAGGTCGAAGTATTCGTCAACGAGGACGGGTCCGTGACCGTGAAGGATGATGGAAGAGGCATTCCTGCGGATTTCAATCACAAAGAGGGAAAGAGCGGCATAGAGGTCTGTCTCACAGACCTTCATGCCGGTGGTAAGTTCAACCACAAGACATACAAGGTGTCCGGTGGACTCCACGGAGTGGGTGTTTCCGTCGTAAATGCCCTTTCAAAGAAGTTAGAGGCGATCGTGGAGCAGAAAGGCAAGATATATCGTCAGGTATACCATATCGGTATTCCAGAGGGGCCGGTGGAAGAGATAGGCCTTTCTGAAAAGCACGGTACAACGATAACATTCTATCCAGATGAAACCGTGTTTGAAACGACAGATTTCGATTTCGCGGTATTGCAGAACAGGTTCCGTAATCAAGCATTCCTCAACAAGGAGGCGACGATAACATTCACGGACAAGAGGCAAGAGAATCCAAGATGCGAGACATACCACTATGAAGGTGGAGTCGTGGAATTCGTGCAATTCTTGAACAGATCGAAGACCCCAATACATCCATTCCCCATATCCATATCAGGGGAGCGTGAGGGCGTGATAATAGATATCGCGCTCCAATACACAGATGGTTATAACGAGGCCGTGGATTCCTTCGTGAATTCAGAGAACACAACGGAGGGAGGTACCCATCTGACAGGATTCAGGACCGCTCTCACCAAGACATTCAACGAATATGGTAAGCAGAACAATTTCCTAAAGGATATAACCCTCGATGGATCCGATGTGCGCGAAGGGATGACAGCGATAATAAGCATAAAAATGCCAGATCCCCAGTTCGAGAGTCAGACCAAGTCTAAATTAGGTAGCAGTGTGGCACAAAGGGCGGTCTCCGGACTCATCAATGACAAATTATCGGAATACCTTATGGAGAATCCCTCGGTAGCCAGCGTGATAATGAAAAAGGCCGTTTCAGCATTTGAGGGCAGAGAGGCCGCAAGGAAGGCAAGAGACGCGACAAGAAGGAAATCGCTCTTGGAGAGCACAAGTCTTCCCGGAAAACTCGCAGATTGTTCAGAAAGGGACCCTTCCAAATGTGAAGTTTATATTGTGGAAGGAGAGTCTGCAGGCGGAAGTGCAAAGCAGGGCAGGGATCGTGCATTCCAGGCCATATTGCCTATAAGAGGAAAGATACTGAACGTGGAGAAGGCCCGTCCAGACAAACTTTTGGATCATGAGGAGATAAGGAATCTGGTCATCGCCATCGGAGGCGGCATCGGGATAGATTTCGACGTAAGCAAGATAAGGTATCACAGCGTCGTAATAATGACCGATGCGGATGTCGATGGTGCACATATAGGAACCCTGCTCATGACATTGTTCTACAGGCAGATGAGGCCTTTGATAGAACAGGGGCATCTTTTCATAGCGATGCCACCACTGTATCGTGTGCACAAGGGAAAGAAGCAGATCTATGCATTCACCGATGATGAGATGCAGAAGGCGATCGAGGAGATAGGTCCCGGCGCCAACATAAGCAGGTACAAGGGTCTCGGTGAGATGAATCCACAGCAATTATGGGAGACAACCATGGACCCTGCTACCAGGGTCATGAAACAGGTACACATAGAGGATGCGATGTTGGCAGACCAGATGTTCTCCATATTGATGGGCGACGATGTCGAACCAAGAAGGGAATTCATCATCGAGCATGCGCATGAAGTAGTAAACCTGGACGTGTGATATTATGGATGGAGAGAAGAGGATCATACAGCAGGGAATAGAGCAGCAGATGCAGCGTTCATACATCGATTATTCGATGAGTGTTATCGTGGGACGTGCATTGCCAGATGTACGTGATGGATTGAAGCCGGTCCACAGGAAGATATTATTCGCGATGTCGGAACTGGGCCTTCAGAGCAACCGTCCCTATAAGAAATCTGCAACCGTGGTGGGAGAGGTACTCGGTAAATATCACCCTCATGGTGATTCCGCCGCATACGAATCGATGGTAAGGATGGCGCAGCCGTTCTCTTTGAGGTATATGCTTGTCGATGGTCAGGGTAATTTCGGTTCCGTCGATGGTGACGGCGCGGCCGCCATGCGTTACACCGAGGCACGTCTGTCCAAGATGTCGAACGACCTATTGGAGGACCTTGATAAAGAGACAGTCAAAATGGTCGACAACTTCGATGGCTCCTTGAAAGAGCCGTCGGTATTGCCTGCAAAACTGCCAAATCTTCTGGTCAATGGTTCAGATGGTATCGCCGTCGGAATGGCAACAAAGATGCCCCCACACAATATAACGGAGATATGCAAGGCGATCGAGTACACGATCGATAATCCGGATGTGACCACAGCGGAGCTAATGGAATTCGTTCCAGGCCCCGACTTCCCGACAGGAGGTACGATATACGGCCGTGGCGGGATAATATCGGCGTATGAGACAGGCAGAGGAAGGATCAAACTAAGGGCAAACACTCACTTCGAGGACATGCCGAACGGAAAGGTCCGCATAATAGTCGACGAGATACCGTACCAGGTCAACAAGGCGATGCTCATAGAGAACATAGCCGACCAGGTCAAGAACAAGACCCTCGAGAACATAACGGATCTGCGCGATGAATCCGATAGATCGGGTATGCGCATCGTCATTGAGCTTCACAAGGATGCCTTGGAGAACGTAGTACTTGAGAATCTATACAAGAAGACCCAGATGGAGGTGACATACGGAATCATAAATCTGGCATTGGTCAATGGAAAGCCCACCCTCCTCGGCATTAAGGAATTGATAAACCACTACATCGCCCACAGGAAGAATGTGGTCGTACGCAGGACGCAATACGATCTATCCCAAGCGGAGAAAAGATACCATATCTTGGAGGGCCTGATGAAGGCATTGAACATGCTGGATGAGACGATCGCTCTGATCCGCGCATCTGATTCCGCAGAAGAGGCCAATGCAGGACTGCAGATATTACTGACTATCGATCAGGATCAGGCAAAGGCAATCCTGGACATGAGGCTACAGAAGTTGACAGGACTGGAGATAGGGGCGCTCAAGGAGGAGTATCAGAATCTGATAACCTTGATGAACGACCTGAAGGACATCCTTTCCAATGAAAACAGAGTGCTCAGCATAATAAAGGGTGAGCTGGAAGGCATGCTCCAATCCTACGGCGATGCCCGTCGTACGAAGATCAATGCGAACGCAATCGATGTGGACGAAGAGGACTTGATCGAGAAACAGGACATAGTGATCACGATATCCGCTGACAATTATGTTAAGAGCATCCCATTGAGCACATACAGGCAGCAGGCACGCGGAGGCGTCGGTCTCATCGGCATGCAGACGAAGGAGGAGGACCATGTGAAGAGCATGTTCATAACATGTTCTCATGATTATCTCATGTTCATAACCAATCATGGGCGTCTGCATTGGTTGAAAGGATACAAGATCCCAGAAGGAAGTAGGCAGTCCAAGGGAAAGCCAATAATCAATCTTCTTTCGGATCTCGAGGAAGGGGAGAAGGTAGAGGACACGATATGCGTACAAGAGTTCTCTGACGATAAGTATCTTGTTTTCTGCACCAAGAAAGGTCTGATGAAGAAAACAGCACTGAGCGCCTATGGGAATGTCAGGAGCAGAGGCATAAAGGCCATAAAGCTCGAGGATGGAGACGAGGTCGTCGAAACAGCGATAACAGACGGCACGGAACAGATAATCCTCGCATCCAAGAAAGGATTCGCATGCCGTTTCAATGAAGATGGCGTGCGTTCCACCGGAAGAGATACCATGGGTGTCAGAGGAATGACACTGAGCAAAGACGACAGTGTGGTCTCAATGGCCGCGGTCAAAGCAGGGGATAAGCTGCTATCTGTCAGTGAGAACGGATTCGGTAAGATCTCAGAGGTAGATGATTATCGGTTGACACGCCGTGGTGCGAAAGGGGTCATCACAATAAAGACTGATGAGAGGAACGGAGATGTGGTCTGCGTCAGAAGGGTGAATCTGGATGACCAGTTGATGGTGACCAGCAAGCAGGGCAAGATCATACGCATGTTCGTAAATGAGATCCGCGAGACTGGCCGCAATGCAAAAGGTGTCAAGCTCATGGATATGCGCAATGATGATAAGATCACTGCAGTACAATCATTGGTCTCAGAAGACGAAGAGGCGGTGCCTAAAGAGCCAGAGGCATCGGAATGAGGTCGAAGACAGCATGGAGGGGCCTTATGATTATCATCATGATGGCCCTCCTGCTGTCCATAATGGCGTCGATATTCACAGAAGATCATGTTAGGATTCTGTTCATCGCATGTTCATTATGCTTCTTCGTATCTTTGGTGATGATCTTCGTTACCCGTAGGAAGTATCTGGAACTATTGGATAGGAACAGTACCGTCGAATGTTTCAGATTGAAAAGGCCAGGTATAGAAAAAAACGCATCGGATGACACAATAACACCAAAAGGTAAGATGCCTGGGAAATGATCTTTTAAGAAACTTTATAAAGTAAATCAAACTATGGGGGAAATACGCCGTGGTAACTCAGTTGGGAGAGTGCGTGACTGAAGATCACGAAGTCGCTGGTTCGAGCCCGGCTCACGGCACCATCTTTTTATTCTTCTATTGGAGTGATATATGAGGGATTGAATTGGAAGCCGACAGAGTTTTCATCGATATAAAGACCTGTAAAATGACTCTTTCAGAGGTCCTTATCGAGATTAAGCGTCTGCAGGCGGAAAATCCTGAGTATGATATATTTCTGGATGGCGATGCTCATGCTATCGTCGGCAGAAGAAAGTTGTGATCAAATGGGTAAAGGAAGGATTACAATCGGTCTTTATAATGCATATGACCAGAACAAATTCAGGGAACCGCATAGAAGAGTCATCGCCAGAGCGGGCGATCTAGCTCTTGCTTTCAATATGAATCTAGTGCTGTTCGGGTTTCCAATACCAGAGGAAACCAATACGCCTCTGGAGGTAGCCCAGTGGATAGCCGGTACAACGAGCATCGGTGATGACGGAGGCAATTTCCTAAAGTTGGCAGAACAGGGGAGGTTCATGAGATTCCCGTATCCTTCCAAAGGGTTTCCGCCTCAGTTGGGGGAGCCTATATTGACCACAAGTAAGCCAGATAAACAAAAGCAATTGTCTTTGGCGCGGGTCGTGGACATGGTGGACAGGGGGCAGAGCATACTGTTGGTATTCGGTATTGGACCTCACGGAGTTCCTAAAGAGCCCGCATCCATACCGAAGTACAACCTGGACATCACTGATGGAAGGTATTCCTTGGAGACCTGCACCGCATTGGGTGCGGTCTGTGGGGCCCTCAACGCCAAGCTCAATCAGTAATGGTCGTACAGGACATTGCAAGGTTCGAGATATACTCCCATTCCTTTTTCTACGCGACCAACGATCTCTGCATTCTTGTATTTCGATGCTATGTTCTCAGCATCTTCTGGTGGTGCGATTATTGTGAAACCCATGCTCATGTTGAGGGTCTGATAGATTTCCCTGTCTTCTATTTGGCCAAGTTCTTGTATCTTAGTGAAGATATTATCTGGCTTCACAGGGTCGCTTATGATATATCTGAGGCCTTTTTTCATTCTTAGTATGTTTCTAAGTCCCCCGCCAGTGATGTCGACCAGGCCGTGTATCGTATTCTCCTCTGTAATTTCTAGGACTTGTCTCACATATATTTCAGTCGGGGTGAGCAGTTCGAGCCCTACAGACTTGGATAATCCCGAGGTCTTATCTTTCATCGATAAACCGGATGCTTCGAAGACCTTTCTAGCGAGCGTCAATCCATTTGAATGTATTCCAGATGATCTAAGTGATATTATGAGGTCCCCTTCTTCACATTTCTCACCTGTTATTATCTTATCTTTTTGCACATGTCCGAGACATGTTCCTGAGAGGTCCACGCCATTTATTATCTCAGGCAGTACTGCGATCTCTCCTCCGACTATCTCCATATTGGAGAGTTCGGCACCTTTCTGGAGGCCTACCCCTATTTGTTTAGTCAGATCGTCATTGGGTTTGTCTATCGCGACATAATCGACAAAGGATATGGGTTCCGCATTCACGCATATCGTATCATTGACGTTCATTGCTATGCAGTCGATCCCGATTGTGTTCCATATTCCCAATTCCTCTGCCACTAGGATCTTTGTCCCTACGCCGTCGGTCGCCAATGTGACGTACCTGTCTCCGAAATCGATAAGACTGGCGAAAAGGCCAGGTATTTGTACCATCTGGCCAAAACCTGCCCTCCTGTATTTCAGTTCGCCGACCAGGGATTCGATCGCACTTGATTTCTTATCGATGTTCACGCCTGCTTTGGAGTAAGTCCATCCACTTGTCATTTCGAGGCCTCCTTACTCATGATGGTTTCCTTTAATTATTACTTTCGCACGTGGTCCTAAGGCGTAAATGGTTTAAGGAAGGACAATATAAGCAAGCTCGTGAGCTTGCACGATCGTTGGGTTGTCGAAAGACAGAATGAGTATTATTACAAACTCGCAAAGAAATTGAACTACAGGTCCAGGGCATCCTTTAAACTGATGCAGATAGACGATCGTTTCGGGATCTTCGAAAAGGGGGATTCAGTGGTGGACCTGGGGGCATGTCCAGGCGGTTGGTTGCAAGTAGCCAAGGAGCGTGTAGGAGATGGCAAGGTAGTCGGTGTCGATCTCAGATACATAAGGCCTATGGACGGAGTGACTACGATAATAGGCGATATCACGGAAGACAAGACCATGATAGAGCTTCTGAACGTTTTCGGTGGCAAGGCAGACGTGGTACTCTCGGACATGGCACCCAACATTGCTGGCCATTATTCGACGGATCATGCGAGATCGGTAGACCTTTGCATGTTCGCAGTAGATGTCTGTGACAGAGTTCTCAGGAAGAATGGAAAGATGGTATGCAAGGTCTTCATGGGGGATATGATGGACCTGTTATTGAAGGAACTAGATAAGAGGTTCCAATCCGTAAAGGTGTATTCTCCAGCCGCATCCCGTGACACTTCATCTGAGATGTATGTAATATCAAAAGGATTCCTGGCAGCATGCAATGTGAAGCCAAAGGTCTTAGAAGAGGATAACAAGGAACCCGAGTTCAAGATAAAGGGCATCAATATATGATCAATCCCAAAAGCGTTTTGTCTTCGCATAAAGGATCTCAGCATTCATTATTTCCCTTAGGAATTCATCTTCATCCACATGCATCGTCCTGAGTATCTTGGACGCGCTGTCTGGTCCGATGCCCCTGCCTGCGAGTACGATGGCGGCTGTGCCGCCGTATTCGTTCACAAGGTTCGCGTTCCTCATGATCCTCTGAGCCTCTTTCTTCTGCTGATCATCGAGTTCGCTGTTCTTCATGATCTTTATGTTGTCGCGTTCGTAACTTTTCAGAAGCGCGATCATGCGGCCATCGCAATTAGGGCACTTGAAACGTTTTGGAGCATCTGCGACCCTCAGTCTCCATTGCGCCTTGCAACTGACGCAGGACGCAAAAAGAAGCTCATCTTCCAATCTTTTCTTGAGTGCCATGAGTATCGAATGGTCGGCACGTATCGGTTGCATCAATTCTTTCGATCTGGTAAGGCCTTCAAGGCCGATCGGCGATATGTCGGAGGCCTTTATCTGTATCTTGCCCTCTTTGATCATCGAAAAGACCAATTCGGTGTTCTCGATATCCAAATCTTCGTAAAGTACGAGATTTACGGCATCGTTGTATGCGGGCGTTCCATAGTGCATATCGAACAATCTGTTGAAGTTCATGAAGCGATGGTCCGCATCCTTGTCGATTATTCCGAATTTCTTTGCAACATGGACGAATCTCCATTTAAGATAGGTGGAGTTCAATATCGTTATCCTGGCTAGAGCCTCTATCGTTCCAGGTTTTATAGAGAGTAAGGTATCCATCAGTAGTTTTTTATCAACATTGCGGGGGAGTTCCAGGATTATCCTGTATGCGTCTGTAGTGACGCCGATGCTTTCTCCGATGCGGGCGATGAGGAGCGCCGAGTATATCTTCGCGATGGTCTCATTGACCCTGGTCCCGAAACAACAGTTCAGTATCGCAATCCTGTCTCCCGTTTCGAGGGTCACGAGGGAGTCTGTGGGCATGGGCCATCTTTCGTCTTGTTCCTTGAAGTACTTTGATACGCACTCATAGCAATTCTTATCGCCGGGATATCTTTCGAAATCGCGATTCCTCCTGATCCTCCCTACTTCCATAGCGACTTCGAAAGGCACAGGTATGTCTGAGCCTGCCCAAGAGGGGACCGATCCAACATCTTTCGCCTCTTCGACCAGTAGTTCGTCTTCACGCATCTCCACTATGCGCCATGTGCGTCCTTTCGCGATGAACATCGCAAAAGGTTCTGCAAAGGTGGCTACAAAGCTCTCATCGAGAGATCCGATTATTCCTCTGGTGGCTATGTCCCTTATTAGATATGTGCGTTCATCGGGTATCATGGAGATATTGCTGTAGAAGTATTCCATTCCTCTTTTTGAACGATAGAAGCCACTGTCCTCTTCGAACAATAATTTTATCCCTTTCAATTGTTCGATGACATCATCGAACTCTTTTCTTCCAAGTTCTTTGAAGATGTTGCTTTTTTTGACCATTTTGAAGGCATCGTCTCTGCTGGTCCTTCCGACCATCGTCATCGCGATTATCTGGTTTGCCAGCACGGACAACGGGGAATGCCTTCCCGGGGTGTATTCGATCTCCTTGGCATCTGATTTCCTTGCCACGACCATGGCTTCAATGACCTCATCAGGTGCGGTTGCAAGTATTATGGACCTTATCTTCCCCCCTATTCTGTGTCCGGCACGTCCTGCGCGCTGGATCATCCTGGAGACCTTTCTGGGAGAATTATATTGTATGACCAGATCCGCAGATCCGATGTCTATGCCCAATTCCAAGGATGAAGTGCATATCAGAGCTTTTATCTCTTGATTTTTGAAACGGTCCTCCATGTCCATCCTATTCTCTTTGGATAGGGATCCATGATGCACATCGATAGGTATGTTCTCATCCCAAAGATGGTACCTCGCAGCCAGCCATTCGGCTGTCTCACGGGTGTTCACAAAGAAAAGAGTTGATTTTCCGGAATCGATGAGTTCTTTCGCCCTCACCATCACTCCAAGTATCTCAGGGTCGCTTTGGAGTCTGTCCAACAACTGGCTGTCCTCATGTGGTTCTGGACATTCCACATGTATCTCGAAATCCCTATGCGTGTCATGTTTGCAGACCATGACCTCTCTGCCGACGCCTGAGAGGAAGTTTTTGATGTCATCGATGTTGCCTACAGTGGCAGACAATCCAATCCTCTGGTATTCGCCAGATAGATTCACAAGTCTTTCAAGGGCAATGCTCAATTGCGCTCCTCTTTCTGTACTTGCCAATTCGTGGATCTCATCGATCACGACCCATTCTATGTTCTTCATATGCTCTCTCAGGCGTTTGCCTGTGAAGAGGACCTGGAGTGTTTCCGGCGTGGTTATCAGGAGGTCTGGAGGTTTTTGGGACTGTTTGTTTCTCTCTGCCTGTGTGGTGTCCCCATGCCTAACACCAACTGTTATGCCCAATGTGTTCCCATAATCCTCCATTCTTTTGAGCATATCCCTGTTCAACGCTCTCAACGGGGTGATGTACATGCATCTGATGCCTTTTTTTGATTTTGTTTTGAATATGGCATCCAGTATGGGAAGCATCGCTGCTTCTGTCTTTCCAATCCCGGTCGGCGCGACGAGTAGAAGGTTATGGCCCTGCGCGATCTTCGGGATCGCATCCCTTTGAGGATCTGTGGGGGAGGTTATACCTTTTTCTTTGAGTGCGATTACCAATTCTGGGGATAAATTTTGAAACGACATGAAAATTGAAAATATGAGGGGAGTCCCCCCATTTGTTTATTCATTTCCTTTTTCTGATTACCTTAAGGTTTTCTTTCACAGCGGTGCGTATGACCGATGCCTGATCCTCACCATTGGAGATGTCCTTGGTGTTGAAACTCAGAACTATCCAGTCATCTGCTTCCAGAGCTGTCTTGATCTTAGGGTCTACCGTTCCCTGGTCCAATATGAAAACTCCGACCTTTGATTTCACGAAGGCTATCGGGATGGTGTAATCCCCATAGTCCTTCCTGCATCTGAGGCCTTTGTTCCATGCAGCCCTCCTAACCAAGGCTGCAGGGGAGTTATCTGTGAACTTATCAGGTTCGTCCGCATCTTCATCTTCATCGACCTTGCTCACATGTTCTGGTGGTAATGGTTTCGAGGATTCAGGATGACTTGCGACCTTTGTTGGCTCGACAACTTCTGCCTTTGGTTTCTCTTCTTGTACCTTTACTTGGGGCGTGTCGACTTGATGTGAGGCCACAACATGTGTTGCTGCAGGGGTCGCTTCCTTCTTAGGCTCCTCGGTCTTCTGAACCGGTGCGGACGGAGGTACTTCCTTCTTAGGCTCCTCTATCTTAGGTGCAGTCACCTGCAGGAGTATGTCGGATAGGTCCATGACCTTGATCTTCGATTTGATCTTGGCAGCTCCTTGGGAAAGATTCGTGACGCAGAACGGGCAGCATGTGACCAATATCTCGGCGCCAGTCTCTTCTGCATCTCTGATCCTCTCTGCAGCGACGTTTACTGCAAAGTCATTGTATTGACTCTTGTATCCTCCACCTGCACCGCAGCACCTGGAGTTCTCTCTGGATTTCTCCATCTCAACTATTTCGATTCCCTTTATCTTCTTGAGGACATTCCTCGGGGAATCGAAGACGCCCATGTGTCTTCCAAGGTGACAGGGGTCATGATATGTGACCTTCGCCTTGAATTCGTTGTTCAATGGGAGTTTCTTCTCATTTATGAGTTTCTCAGCATATTGTGAGAAATGGTAAACATTCTGTCCGACCTTTGCGTAATACTTTCCAAAGTCCGTGGAGACGGTCTTGAAACATCCGGAACAGGTCATGACCATATCCTTGGCACCCATTCCGTCCGCTTTTTCAACGACGGTCTCAGCGCATTCAAGCGAGAACTTGTCGTTACCTGTCCTCAGGAGCGGGGAAGTGCAACACCATTCATCCTTTCCGAGGATGTTCATCTTAACTCCGGCCCTTGCAAGTATGCGTGCACCGTTCTGCGGGATACCCTGCTGTCTGTATGATCCAGTGCATCCAGCAAAGAAGATCACATCGGGCACGTCCGCCTTAGGCACATCTGACGGCCACCAGTCTCCTCTTTTCGTATCGGATTCTCCATAGGGGTTATGGCATTCTTCGACTTTCTTCGCCATCGCAGCATGGGCTTTCATCGGCCCTACGCCCTCTTTGACGAGCCAAGCTCTTACTGTCTCCCATAGTTCGATGAGTGGTATCTGTGCATGGCAGACGACCTCACAGTTGCCGCATCCAGTACATTTGTACATGGCATCGACAAAGTACGGGCTCAGAGAAACCTCTCTGTTAAGGAGCTTGTCTAGACCGTCGGCCTGAGAAAGTTGATTCAAGTAGTATATCTTTCCCCTGGGGGTGTCAGACTCCCATGGTGTCTGGTTGTGTGCTTCACAGACGTTGATACAGTAACCACACTGGAGACAGGCAGTAAGCTCCTTTTGGATACGCGGCATTTTCATTTGGGTCTACCTCTTTGAGCAAAAACCTGTTTAGGTCAGGTCTTATAATAGGTAGGCAAAAGACACAAACCTATATTAAGGCTTTTGATGGAAAACTATATGTGCCAACATGCACAAATCTGCGTATAGTAAAAGAACTGGTGGGCCCAGTCGGATTTGAACCGACGACCACCCGGTTATGAGCCGGGCGCTCTACCTGTCTAAGCTATGAGCCCTTATTCCCTGGTTAGAAAGGGGATAGATAAAAAACTATCGAAAGGCGATATGATATGGCGCCGTCGCACGGATTTGAACCGGGGACCTTATGATTAACAGTCACACGCTCTACCTGCTGAGCTACGACGGCTTGTGTAGTGGTGCGAATGAAAGGGTTATATTAATTCTTATCGTTCGCATATGGTATTTCTGAGCGAACTTCATTTATGCGCTTCTCCAATTTATCAAGATGAGTCGAAAGTTCATCCATGAACTGATCATATTTGTCAGTCACTGTGGCTCCTTCGGATGTCGCGATTATCAGTCCTTCCCTCTCAAGAAGTCTCAGCGAGTAGCGGACCTTATGTTTGGGGATGTCAAGGATCTCCGATAGGCGGATTATACCGACGGGTTGGTATTCCTTCGTGACCTTCAGCATATGAAGGTGTCTTTCCATCAGATCCATCTCTTCCATTGTCTTGGTCAGCATCTTGGCATCTTCGCCGGGCATATTTGTCAGAACGGAATTCGATTAGATAATCCTGCTGTTAAGATATTATGATTGAAAATGAATACAGCCTTTGCTAAGGCTGTTTATATTGTGTTTAGTAGGAGGCGTTCAACGACCGTACCACTTCTGCTTTCCCCACTTGGAATAGTTTGCCCACCATCCCTGAGTAAAGGAACCACAGCAATCAAGAGCTTTCTGCTCTGCATCAGGTCCTTCGTATACCTTGTAGCAGTTAAGGCACTGCCATTTTAGTTCTAAGGGCTTTTCTTTCGCCATTGGTGTCCCGAATGTCGATGCGTTAATAAAACTTATCGCAGAAAAGTTGATAAACATTCACACAAATTTTCTGTTTCTAAGAAGGAATTATATACTTACGAGAATATAATCCACATCCTATGAATAGGATTAAGGTCATCAATGAGCCATCCGAGCTAGTACCAATGCTCCGGTCGGTTGATACCCCCGTCAAAAGAGACGTGTTGAAAGAGGTGACCTTGGAATGGAAGACAGCTGATGAGATCGAAAAGAAATTCGGTCCAGAAGGCAGAGATGCAATCATATTTTTTGAGAAGATGAAACTCGTAGAGACCCGTTGGCTCTCTACGAATGGAAACTACCCTGAAAAATCTTACCATACATACTACACTTCTTTCAATATCAACGCACAATGGCCAGTTTATGAGATAAGTGATGTTCTGGCAGCTGCGATGATGGATGAGACGGAGTATGCTGCGATAGAAAAAAGGATTCTCGAGCAAGTAGGTAAGGAAGGAAGGTTTTCAGGCGATGTCGCGGAAGCACTCGGACTCTCATCAACCATGCTCAAAAGTCTTGTTCGCAGGTCTGTGAAAATGGACTATCGCGGGCACAGGATAGAACTGATCAGAGAAGAGTAAGATGTCAGACATCTGGATAATGCGCATCGGACATCGTCCCGATAGAGATAAGCGTGTCACGACCCATGTCGCCCTATCATCTAGAGCACTTGGTGCAAAAGGTATCTATGTCGATACGAAGGACCCCAAGCTGGAAGAGAACATAAGGAGCGTTGTCGACAGGTTCGGCGGGGATTATAAGATCGAGACTGGGGTCACTTGGAAGCAGGTACTTCAGGATTTCAATGGGAAGGTCGTGCATCTTACGATGTACGGACAGAGGGTAGATGAGGCGATGCCGAACATACCTCGCGACCAAGATATGCTTATAATAGTCGGTGCTGAGAAGGTTCCATTTGAGGTCTACGAGCGTGCCGATTTCAATGTTTCAGTCGGGAATCAACCTCATTCCGAGATCGCCGCATTGGCGATATTCTTGGATCGTTTAACCGGTGGCGAAGCGTTATATGCAGAGCGCGACGGTCAAATGACAGTAATACCTTGTGAAAGGGGGAAAAAAGTTGTCAACAAACCTTCCGAATGATATTCAATGCATCGACATCCTATACGAGGTTGGATGTAAGAAGCGTGTGATAGTTCATTGCTGTACAGTCAGGGCGGTTGCGGAGGAGATGATGAATCATATCCATCCAGCAGATGTTTCGTTGGTCATCGCGGGTTCTTTGCTTCATGACATGGGTAGGGCTGTGGACCATACGATAATGCACGCATCCATCGGTGCGAAGATGGCCGAGGACCTGGGCCTGCCGAAGGAACTGGTGGACATCATAAGAAAGCATACTGGTGCCGGGCTCGATGATGAGGACGTTCTTGAAATGGGGCTTCCACCAGGCGATTATATGCCTCGTACGCTTGAAGAGAAGATCGTTGCACACGCAGACAATCTTGTTAGTGATAACAAAGTGGTGAACCACAAGTATTCCGTTGATAAACTTAGGAGCAAAGGTGCGATCCGTGGCGCAGACCGCATGGAATCGCTCCACAGGGAACTCTCAAAACTTTATGGTAGGGACCTAGACGTCATACCTGAGATAATAGGGGAATATCCGAAGTTGAAAGGCATCATCTCGTGATGCCGTGTATCCTGTCCTCCGGGAAGGCGTTCAGTAGAATAACATCCCCTATGCTCTTTATCCATCTGAACGGAATGCTTATGGAAACGTTCTCGTCGGCCAATGCCGGGTTAACGTCATTTACGAATATCCCGTCGATACGCATGTTCGGGATGTCTATTATGAGCTCATCCACAATTCCAATGAATGTCCCATTTGGAGAGTAAATTTCCAATCCTTTGATATTGCTGAGCGTGTCTAGCATTCTGACTGCGGTATCATGTTTCTAAAGTTATATAACCTGCTGTGGCGATAATGGGAGTTGGTGAACTTATGGTCACAGAATTAACAAGTCAGAACTTCGATAAGTTCGTTGAAGAGCACAAGATCGTGATCATCGATTGTTGGGCGCCTTGGTGCGGTCCCTGCAGAAGGATGGGCCCGATAATTGAAGAGCTGGCAAATGAGCTTAATGGGAAGGTAGGTGTTGCAAAGCTCAACACCGATGATAACCATGCAATAGCGGCAAGGTTCTCCATCAATGCGATACCTACATTATTGGTGTTCAAGGACAAGGTCCACGTCGACTCCCTTGTCGGCCTAAGGCCTAAGGAAGATATACTATCCTATCTCGGTAAGCTTTGATCCATGAATGCAGACGTGTTGATAAT
Organism: uncultured Candidatus Methanogranum sp.; assembly: GCA_963676045.1. GTDB lineage: Archaea > Thermoplasmatota > Thermoplasmata > Methanomassiliicoccales > Methanomethylophilaceae > Methanogranum. The sequence continues at coordinate 1,185,846 of OY780938.1, read as the reverse complement.
CGGAATGGGGCCAGCGGGCCTACAGGCAGCAATAAATTCTGCCAGGAAGAAGATGGACACAGTCATAATCGGCAAGGATATGGACAGCGCCCTCATAGGAGCCCACATCGAGAACTATTTTGGATTCTCCAAGGTTGTAAAGGGTGAGGAGCTCATTCAAAACGCATTGGAGCAGGCAAGGTCCTCAGGGGTCAAGATAGTCAAGAGCAATGCCATATCCGCAATGTCACTGGAGAACGGTTTCTCCGTGACATTGGAGTCCGGAGAGGACATATACGCCAGATCGGTGATACTTGCAACAGGCGTATCGAGGAAGAAGCTGGGCGTACCCGGGGAAAAGGAGTTCCTAGGCAAGGGCGTCAGTTATTGTGCCGTATGTGACTGCAATTTCTTCAAAGGCGTTCCAGTGATTATAGTGGGCGGCGAGTCAGAGGCCGCCATCTCTGCCGAATTCATGACCAAATATGCTTCCGAGGTCTATTGGGCATCAAGGGAATTCGATGTCGATCCGACATTGGTTAAAAAAGTCAAGGCCACAGGCGTGAAGATGGTATCGTCCTTGCCTACGGAGATAAAAGGCATTGAGAAGGTATCCTCGGTGATCATGGATGATGGTACCGAGTTATTCGTAAAGGGTGTGTTCATAGAGCTCGGCGGAAGGTCGTCAGCAGACCTGGCTATGGATCTCGGAGTCATGCCGGAGATAGATGACACCGTCAAGGTATCCGAGAGATGCATGACGAATGTGGAGGGGATCTTCGCATGCGGCGATATCGCAGGAAAACCCTGGCAGGTCGCTAAGGCTGTAGGCCAGGGGGCAGTGGCAGGGCTATCTGCGGCAGATTACGTAAAGGGGAAGAAATGACTATAGAGGACCTAGTTTCCAGCATGTTGAGGGAAGAAGGCGGTTTCCAGAAGGCGTTCAAGAACATCCTGGATGATGAGTTGGACATGTCCCTGAGCGAGTTCTGTCAAATATCTGGAATCTCCCAAAGCACAATGTACAAGATCCTGGAAGAGAAGCGTGAGCCAAATCTCAGGACCGTAAGGCAGATTATCAAGGTACTGAGGATATTGTACAAGAAAGAGGATCAGAGGTTCCTGGCCGTTATCGCATCCCCGAGATTCATGGAGGGCATGCCGAAGGCGATGGAGATACAAGGGAACAGATTCGCCGTCAGAGAATATGCGATCAGTACCGTGGAGGATGCGATAATAGCAGCCGTACGTGCCGAGCGCGACGGGGCGATCGCGATCATCTGCGCTCCGATAATAGCACCGACGGTCGAAAAGATAATCTCCATACCAGTATCGCCCGTGATGCCATATGATAGTGTCATCCAGGCGTTAGAGGCAGTGAAGTATCTCCTGTGATTCTCGGCTCCGATGGCGATTCGCCCTGTTAAGGAAATTAATATAACACCTTAATTCATACGAAGGGCAAATCGGAGTTGTTAAACTGTTCGAACTACAGGTCGTAAGCAATACCCCAATGAGTGCGGTCTCAGACATCAATGTTGTTGCTGAGACCTTTCTCATGCAGATCGGATATATACCGAAGGGGTATGACCCAAAGACATCGGCCACAAATGTAAGGGACAGCGTCCCCTATCGTCTTTTCATGGATTATTTCATGGCCAATACAGGTAAGGCGTGGGCGGTGGAGGAATTGGCTTCTTTGTTGAACACGACCAAACCGACCATATATCGTCATATAAACAAGCTGAAGTCCATGGACCTCTTGGAAAGCCTGGATGTGGAGTTCGACGGTGCGATAAGGAAGGGATACCGCATAAGGTACGGGGACCTTTCCAAGGCCTGGAGTTTCACAGAGGCCAACGTGAGCATGGCGATGGACAATTACAAGAGAACTGCTGAGCATTTCCAAAATCTTGCGAAGACGCAGAAGGAATGAGCTGACCCGCATGGCCTCAGAATTCAATTCCATCATGATCAATGCCGTTAAGGATGGCATCATAAAGGACCGTGACGAGCTTCAAAGATTCAAGATAAAGCTCTGTCAGAGGATGGGATTGGCGGACATACCTTCCAATTCTCAGATCCTCGCCGATGTATCGCCCGAGGACCGTAAATTGCTAGAGCCATTCTTGATCAAGAAACCGATGAGGACAAGCAGCGGCGTCGCCGTGGTCGCGGTCATGACCTCGCCATTCCCGTGCCCTCATGGAAAATGCTCCTATTGTCCCGGAGGGGTCGACAACGGTTCTCCGCAATCCTATACAGGGAAGGAGCCCGCCGCCAGACGTGCGGAGAGGAACAGGTTCGACCCATACGAGCAGGTCAAGGATAGGATACAGCAGCTTACCGCCATAGGGCATAAGACGGACAAAATAGACCTGATAATAATGGGCGGCACGTTCACATCCAGGGATATCGATTATCAGGAATGGTTCGTCCGCAGGTGCTTCGATGCAATGAACGGTGCGGATTCAGCAAATTTACTCGATGCACAGAGATCGAACGAGACAGCAGAGAACAGATGCATCGGCCTCACCGTGGAGACGCGTCCCGATGTGTTCAACGATCAACAGATAGAGACGGCGATGAGGTTAGGGGCCACGAGGGTGGAGCTCGGCGTCCAGATACTCGATGATGAGATATTGGCCGGAGTGGACCGCGGACATGGCATCGACGCCGTCATAAGATCGACGAAAGCATGTAAGGATCACGGCCTCAAGGTATGCTATCACATAATGCCAGGTCTTCCGGGGTCCACACCTGAAAACGACCTGAAATGCTTCAGACGGGTCTTCGATGACCCTGATTTCCGTCCGGACATGTTGAAGTTCTATCCGACGCTTGTGGTGGAAGGCACCAAACTCTACGACATGTGGAGGGCAGGAGAGTATACTCCGATGGATGTGGAGACTGCCGTCGAGCTTCTTTCCAAGATGAAAGCGGGCGTACCAGAGTATGTGCGCATCCAGCGTATTCAAAGGGATATACCGGTTCCAGAGATCTCAGCGGGAATATTGAAGTCGAACATAAGGCAACTTGTGCAGGATCATATGGAAGTTACAGGCAGAGAATGCCGTTGCATAAGATGTCGCGAGGTCGGCCATACAGGTGCGTTGCTTGAAAACACATCACTTGTCAAGAAGAAGATGACAGAGTATGAGGCCAGCGGTGGGCTGGAGAGGTTCATAGCACTCGAATACGATGATTCTTTGATAGGTTATGTCCGTTTGAGGACGGATCATACCGATACAGCTACGATACGCGAGTTGAAGATCTTTGGAAAGATCGCATCCATCGGTACTACGGGGGAGGATTGGCAGCATCGTGGTTTCGGAAAGGAATTGGTGGCTGATGCAGAGGATCTCGCAATAAAGGATGGAAAGACGCATATCAGGATAACGAGCGGCGTAGGGGTCAGGAAGTATTACGAATCATTAGGATACCATTTGGATGCGCCTTATATGATAAAGCGCCTCAATTGATTACTATCCTATCTTCTTCCACCCTGATCTTTTCCGTGGTTATGACCAGGCGTCCGGCCTCATCGACCTTTTGAGTGCTGTTCAACAAGGTTCCATCTGTCTTTATCAGAAGATATTTTATCGTGCCGTTGTCACAATTCACCACGATGTCCGATAGCGTCCCGATCTTTTTTCCACCTACGGTCTCGACCTTCTTGCCGATGAGTTCTCTGGTTAGGAATTTATCTGTCATTCGATCACCCATAGAACGGGATGTCATTCCATCCGCTTTTACGTTTTCTTATCTCTTTTCCCATGTTCTCATAGTTCCTGAACGTGTTCTCATCGATGGACGGCCTTATATTTTTAAGTGCTCCGTCAAAGTGTTTCTGACACACGACCTCTGCATCGTTGTTCTCGTAATATGCCAACATGCCCGCTTCTCTGCATAAGGCAGCCAGGTCCGCACCTACGAATCCGTCTGTTTCCCGGGATATCCCCATTAGATCCACATCTTGAAGGGGCATCCTCTTCGTATGGACCTTCAGTATGCTCATTCTGGCATCGAGATCGGGTTTTCCAACCAATATCATCCTGTCCATCCTTCCAGGCCTCAACAGTGCAGGGTCTATCATATCGGGCCTGTTGGTGGCTGCCATGATCATCACATGATTCAGGCCTTCGATGCCATCCATCGCGGTCAACAGTTGCGCTACGACCCTCTCCCAAGCCTGTGAATCACCGCTTCCGCGTTTGGGGGCTATGGAGTCGATCTCATCGAAGAAGATTATGCTCGGGGCCATCTGTTTAGCTTTTTTGAAGATCTTCCTTATGGCCATCTCGCTTTCGCCCATCCATTTGCTTGCGATCTCAGGGCCGCTTACGGAAATGAAGTTCGCTCCCGATTCATTTGCAACAGCCTTGGCGATCATCGTCTTACCTGTTCCAGGGGGTCCATACAGAAGTATCGCTTTACCTGGTTCTATGCCCAACCTTTCAAAGGATTTCTTCTCTTCCGTGGGTATGAATGCTTCCTCGATCTCTTTCCTGATTACATCCAGGCCCCCGATGTCAGCCCAGGTGATCTTGGGTATCTCAACGAACACCTCCCTCATCCCCGATGGCTCTATCTCATTGAGCGCATCTTTGAAATCAGACATTTTAACCTTTATCTCTTTCAAGGTCGTTTGAGGTATCGGCTTGTCGAGGTCCAGGTGTGGTATGTATCCGCTTAGGCATTTCATCGCCGATTCACGTGCAAGTGCTGCGAGATCTGCGCCAACGAATCCCTGGGTCATGCTGGCGAGAACATCGAGGTCAACATCCTCTGCCAAAGGCATGTCCCTTGTATGCACCTCCAGTATTGATTTCCGTCCTTTCCTGTTAGGTACGCCGATCTCTATTTCACGGTCAAATCTTCCAGGCCTTCTCAGTGCTGGGTCCAAGGAATCCTCGCGATTGGTCGCTCCAATGACGATAACATTCCCTCTCCCTCCCATTCCGTCCATCAGTGTCAGCAATTGCGCCACTACGCGCCTTTCGACCTCTCCGGATACCTCGTCCCTGCTTGGCGCTATGGAATCTATCTCGTCGAGGAATATTATGCTGGGGGCGTTTTCCTGAGCTTCTTTGAAGATCTCCCTTAGACGTTCCTCACTTTGCCCGTAATAGCGACCCATGATCTCTGGACCTCGTATATTGTAGAAGGAGGCCCCGGATTCGTTGGCCACAGCCTCTGCTATGAGGGTCTTTCCTGTTCCAGGCGGCCCATACATCAATACTCCCTTTGGCGCAGATATCCCCATCCTATCGAATATCTCAGGATGTTTGAGAGGGAGCTCTATCATCTCCCTTATACGTTTGAGTTCATCATTTAGACCGCCGATATCATCATACGTCGTCTGTCCCAGATACGTCTCGGTCCTTTCTTTCAAAGGTTCCCTCATCAACTGTATCTCCGTATCTATCCCGACGATCACTGGACCCTCTGGAACAGTGGATAGGACCGTGAAAGTGGAGCGATTGCCCATAAGGGCTATGTTTGGCACCAGAATGTCGATTCCTTTCATCAGTGGGCGATTCATAAGACCGTTCCTGAACACATTCTCTATGCCATTTTCAAAACGTATCGATTTCCCTTCTGCAATATTAGGGGCGAGTACGAGTTTCTCCGCGTGCTGTGGCAGGACCTTACGTACTTTTACATTCTCATCTACACTGACGCCGGCGCTCGTCCTTGTAAGGCCGTCGATGCGTATCAGTCCCAGTCCCTCATCTTCTAGATCGCTTTTGAATACCTTTGCCACGGCCGTCTTTTTTCCTAGAATCTCTATGGCATCCCCTAGGTCGAGCTTCAAAGTACTACGGGACCTGCTGTCCATTCTAGCCCTTCCATACCCTGCCTCGGTCTGTGATTTGGCCATCGCGACCTTGAGTTCTAGGTAATTTACCATTATCACGCTGAAAGCATTATGGATATTTCATTATGAGGGAAGGCAAGATTGATTTTTCATATATGATATACATCTTATCGAACCTTATCAATAGGCGTCTTTACTTCATAGATATCAAAAAAAGATAATGTTTTTACCGATTTTGGCATTATATTCATCTAAATTTAGATTAATATTTATTGGACGTGAGGAGGTATTATATAGAAGGAAATGTTCCTCCCGAAATACAAGCTTTAAGATATCCAAGGGCCTGTAGCTCAGCTAGGTAGAGCATCTGACTTTTAATCAGGTGGTCAAGGGTTCGAATCCCTTCAGGCCCGCTGGTCTCTTCATGAGCGATCGAACGGCGGATCAAGTATGAGGAACAAAACAACAATTAGCGTAATTCTTAAACGCATTTCCCGCTGACCGGGAGCGGGGCAATTGGCAGGTGAATCATTTGGTATCAGACAATATCTCGTTCAATGTTCTCAAGCACGTTTTGGTGCCTGAGCATCACCTTCTATCTGAGGAAGAGGCTGAGGAAATTCTCAATAAAATGGGTATGACACGTGACCAGCTTCCGAAGATAAGGAACAGCGATGCAGGCATCAAAGTTCTTGAAAGCATATACGGCCCTATCGCTGAGGGTCGTATTGTCAAGATCGTTAGGAAAAGCGAAACAGCACAGGAATTCGTCGCCTATAGGCTAGTAACTAAAGGGTGATTTTTTGAGGGATTTAGTAAAATTATACTTTGCCGACAGAAATATCGTGAACCACCACATTTCATCCTTTGATGATTTCCTTGCATATGCGGGCAATCCCAACAGCAGGATGCAAAGGATCGTGGACGATATCAGGGTTCCGACCGATGACGCACAGCGCGGAGTGATCATTCTCGATCCAGAGCGCACCGGTGGAAGGAACATAGAGATTCACATAGGGAGAAAGAGGAACGATGATGGGGCCATCGATCCAGCCGCTAAGCCAACAATAAAGATAGAGCCGCCCACTGTAATGGAGGCGAACGGATACAGCCATGAGCATACCCCAATGGAGGCCAGATTGAGGAATCTCAACTACATGTCTCCAGTCTATGTCCATTTTGAGGTATTCGAGGACGGCATAGAGCTCGATAATGTCGAGAACGGAGGTTGGGTGCATGTCGGGGACCTTCCGATGATGGTAAAGTCCAGGGGATGCAATCTTAACCACGGCGTCATGGAATCCAATATGGACCGCATGCTCTCGGATGAGGAGTATGCGCACGAGCTCATGAAACAGAAGGAGGACCCCAGGGAGCCTGGAGGTTACTTCATAATCGGGGGGACAGAGAGGGTCCTGATAACATTAGAGGATCTCGCCCCCAACAGAATAATGGTAGAATACAACGAGAAGTACGGTGCAGCCGTCGAGATCGCAAAGGTTTTCTCTCAAAAGGATGGATACCGTGCACTGACTCTCGTAGAGAAGAAGAAGGACGGAATGGTAATGGTCTCCGTTCCCGTAGCATCCGGTTCGATCCCATTGGTAGCCTTGATGAAGGCATTGGGAATGGAGTCGGATAAGGACATCTACGATACGATCGTCTCCGATGAGGAGATGGCCAACATCGTCTATTCCAATATCGAGGCCTCTCTCGACAAGAAGACATTCCCCCCCAACGGTTATCATACCACCGAGGACGCAATATTGTTCTTGGAGAGGAACTTCGCAGCAGGTCAGGCAAAGGAGTACAGGACGAAGAAGGTCGAGTCCATACTCGACAGGTCTTTGCTCCCGCACCTCGGTGACACTGCAGAGGACCGCATGAAGAAGGCGATATTCCTAGGGCGTATCGCACGTTCAGTCCTTGAGCTTTCACTCAACAAGAGAAAGGAAGACGACAAGGACCACTATGCAAACAAGAGACTCAAACTGTCCGGTGACCTCATGGAGGACCTTTTCAGGACAAGTTTCAGCAGTCTGATGAAAGATCTGAAATACCAGCTCGAGAGGAACTGGGGAAGGAAGAAGTCGGATGTCAACATCGCATCGTCGATAAGGCCCGACCTTTTGACGCACAAATTGTTGCACGCATTGGCCACAGGTAACTGGGTCGGAGGACGTGCCGGTGTATCTCAGCTGTTGGACAGGACCTCTAACATGTCGTCCATGTCCCACCTTAGAAGAGTGACATCGTCACTCACGAGGAGTCAGCCCCACTTCGAGGCTCGTGACCTGCACCCCACCCAGTGGGGAAGACTGTGCCCATCCGAGACACCAGAGGGTCAGAATTGCGGTCTGGTGAAGAACGCAGCTCTTATCATCGACGTATCCGAGGGATATTCCGAGACAGAGCTCAGGATGTTGCTCAGGAGCGATTACGACCTCAGGCCCGTCGGAGAGGACGGCGTACGTGTCTATATCAATGGTGACCTGGTCGGAACAACATCTAACGCCGATAAATTCGTAGGGCGCGTCAGGGACAACAGAAGGATAGGACGTCTCCATGATGGCGTCAACATCCGTTATGACGAGGAAATGGGAGAGATAATAATCAACTGCGATGAGGGACGTCTAAGACGCCCATTACTCGTACTGAACGATGGAAGGACCGTACTCAACAGGAAGCACCTCGACGGCATACGCGAGGGCAAGATAACCTGGAACGACCTGTTCAGCGAGGGAGTGATCGAATGGATAGATGCAGAGGAAGAGGAAGATGCCTTGGTACTCGTAGACCCGTTCGACGTCCCAAAGAGATGCGAGCACTGCCATCACGCATTATCCCCAACAGATGTCGACTGGATGAACCCTGGAAGAGAGGGCGATTCCGTCCTGAGATGCAAATGGTGCGGAGAGGAGACAGCGGTCTCCTCGAAGATAACCAAGAAGCACACTCACATGGAGATCGATCCGATGGTCATACTCGGAGTCGCATCCGGAGTGGTCCCGTATCCAGAGCATAATTCCGCACCCCGTGTAACAATGGGTGCAGGTATGGCAAAACAGGCCTTGGGAATACCAGCCGCCAACTACCGTATCAGACCAGATACAAGGGGCCATATAATGCATTACCCCGAGGTACCGATGGTGCAGACACAGACCATGGATTTCATGGGATACAACTACAGACCTGCTGGGCAGAACTTCTGTATCGCTGTGCTTTCATACCACGGATATAACATTGAAGATGCGCTTGTGATGAACAAGAGCTCGGTGCAGAGAGGATTGGGAAGATCATCATTCATGAGATCCTACCGCGCAGAGGAGCGTCGCTATCCTGGAGGACAGGAGGATCATTTCGAGATCCCGTCCCCAGACATAATGGGCGCCCGTGCAGATCTTGCATATGCATCATTGGGCGAGGACGGACTCATATCCCCAGAGTCATCTGTCACAGGAAGCGATGTCCTTATTGGAAAGACCTCGCCTCCCAGATTCCTTGAGGAGGAGACCGATTTCCTGACACCTCAGAAGAGAAGGGAGACATCCGTCACAGTAAGACCAGGTGAGAAAGGATACGTCGATTCGGTCATGGTGACCGAGTCCGAGAACGGATCAAGACTTGTCCGTGTTAAAGTAAGGGATGAGAGGATCCCCGAGCTCGGTGACAAGTTCTGTTCGAGGTTCGGACAGAAGGGAGTCATCGGAAGGCTGATCGACCAGTGCGACATGCCTTTCACTGCAGAGGGAGTGACTCCAGACCTCGTCGTGAATCCACACGGTATACCTTCCCGTATGACCATAGGTCACGTCCTTGAGATGATAGCCGGTAAGGTAGGTTCCATGGAAGGGCGCATCATCGACGGTACTGCCTTCTCTGGAGAGAGGGAGGAATCCATCCGTGACGGTCTCGTCAGGAACGGATTCAGCCGCAACGGTAAAGAGGTAATGTACGACGGTAGGACAGGACGCATGATACAGACAGAGGTCTACACAGGTGTCATCTTCTACGAGAAGCTGCACCACATGGTCAGTGGAAAGATGCACGTAAGGTCAAGAGGACCTGTGCAGATTCTCACAAGGCAGCCTACAGAGGGACGTTCAAGGCAGGGAGGTCTAAGATTCGGAGAGATGGAGCGTGACTGTCTTATCGGTCACGGTGCAGCGATGGTAATCAAAGACCGTCTCCTCGACGAGTCCGATGGAACGCAGCAGTACATATGCGGCAATTCCAACTGCGGGCACATCGCGATAATGGATAGGCACGGATCGCTGTACTGTCCTGTGTGCAAGAACAACTCTAGCATATATCTGGTCCAGACCTCGTATGCATTCAAACTTCTCATGGATGAGCTCCTGTCATTAGGTGTCGCCATGAGGCTTCAGTTGGAGGATTTAACATGATGCGCGGAATAACGAAGAGGATAGGCTCCATAAAATTCTCCTGCGTCTCGCCGGAGGAGATAAGGAAGATGTCCGCAACCAAGATCATCACAGCGGACACGTATGATGACGAGGGATATCCCATAGAGATGGGATTGATGGACCCCCACATGGGAGTCATCGAACCAGGTCTGCGCTGTAAGACATGCGGATGCAAGGTGGACGAGTGTCCAGGTCACTTCGGGCACATAGACCTCGCCATGCCTGTCATCCATGTTGGTTTCATAAAGGACATCAAGATGATGCTCGAGAGTACCTGCCGCTCATGCGGAAGGCTAATGCTGTCTCCAGATCAGATACAGGAGCGCATGAAGGATATGGATGAGATGAAGGACCTCGGAGGGGGAACCATCGAGGTCAAGAATTTCTCCAAGGCCACCGCAAAGGACGCATCCACCAAAGGGATATGCCCATACTGCGGTGCAGAGCAGATAAAGATAAAGCTCGACAAACCGACAACATTCAGAGAGGTGGACGACAACCACAAGCTCACGCCCAAAGAGGTACGTGAGAGGCTCGAGCGCATTCCAGACGAGGACCTTACGACATTGGGAATGGACCCTGCCACATGCAGGCCAGAATGGATGGTCCTAACAGCACTCGCCGTACCACCAGTGACGGTGAGGCCGTCCATCACGCTCGATTCCGGAGATAGGTCCGAGGACGATCTGACACACAAATTGGTCGATGTCCTGAGGATCAATCAGAGGTTGAGAGAGAACCGTGATGCTGGAGCACCACAGTTGATCGTAGAGGACCTATGGGAACTTCTACAGTACCATGTAACAACATATTTCGACAATCAGACATCAGGAATACCTCCAGCGAGGCACAGGTCTGGTCGTCCGTTGAAGACATTGGCGCAGAGGTTGAAGGGCAAGGAAGGACGTTTCAGGTCCAACCTATCAGGAAAGCGTGTCAACTTCTCTGCCCGTACCGTCATATCTCCAGACCCATTGCTCTCCATAAACGACGTAGGTATACCTATCAGGGCAGCAAGGGAACTCACAGTGCCTGTGCACGTCAATGAGCACAACATCGCGAAGATCAAGGAGATGATCTCACGCGGTCCAGAGCCCGGTGACGAAGGTCTGTACTCCCCTGGTGTCAATTACGTGATAAGGCCCGATGGGAGAAGGATCAGGGTAACACAGAGAAATGCCGCCGAAGTGGCAGAGAACGTAGCTATCGATTTCACCGTGGAGAGACAGCTGGTAGACGGTGACGTCGTGTTGTTCAACAGGCAGCCATCACTTCACAGGATGTCCATGATGGCGCACCGTGTCAAGATAATGCCAGGACGCACGTTCAGGTTCAATCTTTGCGATTGTCCCCCCTACAATGCTGATTTCGATGGAGATGAGATGAACCTCCACGTCCTGCAAAGTGATGAGGCGCGTGCAGAAGCACGCATCATAATGCAGGTCCAGGAGAACATATTGTCCCCAAGGTACGGAGGTCCGATCATCGGAGCCATTCACGACCATATAACGGGAGCATACTTCCTGACGCACAACAATCCGCATTTCGATATGTTCGAGGCAATGAACATACTGTCGAAATTGGATGACATAAAGATACCGAAGCCATTCGTGGATGACAAGGGCAAGGAGTATTGGACTGGTAAGCAGTTGTTCTCCATAGTGTTGCCGGAGGATTTCCGCACCACATTCAAAGCCAACATATGTCTGAATTGTAAAGGCGGCTGCAAGAGGGAGAACTGTCAGTACGATGCATACGTCAAGATACGCGAAGGTAAGCTGCTCTGCGGTACCATAGACACGAAAGCAATCGGTAACAGCAAAGGAAAGATCCTGGACCGCATAGCACGTGACTACGGGTCTGACCGCGCATGCATGTTCATAAACCAGGTCACGAGAGTCGCATTGGGTGCGTTGATGAATCACGGATTCAGTACAGGTATCGGTGACGAGGATATACCCGAGGCGGCAGCACTCCAGATAGCCAATTACAATCAGGAGTGTATCAACAAGGTTACAGACCTTGTCGCATCGTATCAGGATGGTACATTGGAGCAGATGCCAGGACGTTCTTTGAGGGAGACGCTCGAGGTAGAGGTCATGAAGACCCTCGGAGACGCTCGTGATGAGGCAGGACGTATCGCAGGGAAACACCTCGGTATGTCGAACCCTGCGGTCATAATGGCCAAGGCCGGTGCCCGTGGTTCGATGCTCAACCTATCTCAGATGGCAGGTTGCGTAGGACAGCAGGCAGTTCGTGGTGAGAGGCTCGCAAGAGGATATTGGAACAGGACATTGCCCCATTTCGAGAAAGGGGACCTCGGAGCATATGCTAGAGGATTCTGTTCGAACTCATATAAGACAGGATTGAATCCGACAGAGTTCTTCTTCCACGCAATGGGAGGAAGGGAAGGACTGGTCGATACCGCCGTCAGGACATCAAGGTCCGGTTACATGCAGAGGAGATTGGTATCTGCGCTGGAGGACCTCAAGTTGACGTCCGATGGAACCGTTAGGAACACGATCGGTACGGTCATTCAGTTCAAGTATGGAGAGGACGGAGTCGATCCGACCAGGACCGTCAGAGGTAAGGCAATAGATCTGGACGATCTGTTCGCAGAGGTCCTAGGCGACAACGCCGACAAGATCCTCCATCATATCGATGATCGCGATATCGGAGACGATTACGGATCCAGAGAGAAGGATGAGATGGAATACACCGAGGAAGAGGAGAGCGAAGAGTTCGACGACCTCGACACGGATTACGAAGGAGGAGGTGAGTGATAATGGCCAAGAAAGATACCTTGAAGGCATTGATGAACAGGGACATAAGCGAGGAAGTCTCGAATCTGCTCCTGACCAAATACAACACACTCAGCGCCATAAGTGCTGCCAGCAATGAAGAGCTTGTGGAACTGGGACTCACCGAGGAAGAGTCCGAGTCCGTTCTGAACAAGATCGGCAAGCGCACAGTACGCAAGACCGCGACGGTTGTCAAGACCAAGAAGACGGTCGAAGAGCCAAAGTCCGAGCCCATGGAGGAGGTATTCCGCACACATGAGCTTACAGATGTGGAGAAGAAATTGCTCTCGATCGTCGAGAAGTACAGCAAGCCACTTCCTATGAAGATAGTCTGTGATATCGCTGAGGCGGTCAAGGATGCGAATTTCAACGATGAGACCTACGAGAGGCTCATAAAGGTCGCAGAAAGGATGTACACAGCACATCTCATGGATCAGAACGAGTCCGCAGGTGTCATGGCCGCGCACTCTATCGGTGAACCAGGTACTCAGATGAACATGCGTACCTTCCACTACGCAGGAGTTGCTAACATCAACGTTACGCAGGGTCTGCCCAGGCTGATAGAGATAGTGGATGCCAGACGCATTCCAAGTACGCCATCGATGGACATACCATTGAAGGGTATAGCGGCCGAGGATGAGAGCGTGGCACGCCATGTGGCCTCCGAGATAGAGATGACCACATTGTTGGATGTAGCTTCCGTCGAGACAGATATCACCAATATGAGGCTCATTGTAGTCCCGGACCTTCGCAAGATGGAGATCCGTGGATTGAGGACCGAGGACATAGTGGACAGGCTGAACAGAGTGAAGGCCGTTCGTGGAATGGTCAATATGTCGGATTTCGACATAGTGATAAATTCGGACGAACCTTCATTCAAGAAATTGCAGTCCATGTACGATGCCGTCAAAAATGCAAAGATAAAGGGAATAGATGGCATAACAAGGGCGGTCCTGTCTCACGTTGAGGGAACTTGGAAGATAGTTACAGAAGGTAGCAATTTGAAAGAGGTCCTAAAGATCGAAGGTGTCGATACAGAGAGCGTAATGACCAACAGCATACTCGAGGTCGCGGACGTCCTGGGTATCGAGGCCGCTAGGAACTCGATAATACATGAGGCCATGGGGACTCTTGGAGAAGCAGGTCTGGATGTCGATATCAGGCACATCATGTTGGTGGCAGATCTCATGACCAATGACGGTTATGTGAAGGCCATCGGAAGACATGGAGTATCTGGAAAGAAATCCTCAGTACTTGCAAGGGCGGCATTCGAGATCACCGCTGCGCATCTATTGCATGCTGCGATGGTCGGAGAGGTCGATTATCTCGAGGGAGTTACCGAGAACATCATAGTTGGGCAACCGGTCACGTTAGGAACCGGTGCAGTAAACCTGATTTACACACCCAAGAAAAAGGGGGAAGATGAATGAGCGAAGAGAAGATAGATATAAGCAGAGCATTGAAAGCCGCCATCACGACTGGAAAGGTCGAGTTCGGCGTTGACCAGACAGAGAAGGCAGTTAAGACAGGGAAGGCCCAGATGGTCATCCTTGCAAGGAATTGTCCCAGTGCGATTTTGAAAGACAGCGGTGTGAAGATACACATCTACGAGGGTAACAACATGGAGCTTGGTGCCCTTTGTGGTAAGCCTTTTTCCGTTTCCGCATTGGCGGTAATCGACAAAGGTACCTCTAACATCTTAACGTTGTGAGAACATGGCAGCAGATATCGTACTTACCGAGGACACGCTTAGATACATCGCTCTGTTCGAATCGATCACAAAAGCCAACGCGATCGATTGTATGGACGCAGATGACAAGCTTGTGTTCGTTGTTGAGAAAGGACAGGGTAACATCGCCGTAGGTAAGAAGGGAGAGCACGTCATAAAGCTCAAGGACAAGACCGGCAAGAATATCCAGGTAGTGGAATATTCAGAGGATCCAGAGCAATTCGTGATGAATGTTTTCCATATCTACAATCCTCAGAAGGTCGTTATCGAGCAGCGCGGAAATATCACGCACGCAACCATCACGGTTGACCCCAAGCTCAAGGGACGTGCGATCGGCAAGGCCGGAAAGAATCTCCGCATAGCTAGGGACATTGTGAACAGGCATCATGAGATCCAGAGTCTAAGCGTTGATTGAAGGCATCCCCCAGGAACGATGCCTATGGGCATCGGTGTGGCCGAAACCGCTTTACTTAAACCACTTAATATTTTAAATTTTAAAATACCCAGGCTCTCAATTCAATGGTGTTCTCTCGACCTCTAGCCTGTCGGCGGTGGAGTATTCTTCGATGACATAGCATTTGAATGGTAGCACATCCGCCAATTCTTCAAGCACCCAAGATGCGACTTCCATGCGTCCTCTTTCCACATCAATGAACATCAGTGTGTAGGGGACTTCGTATTGCTCATGTAGTATTTTCAAAGCATTTTCAAGGTCATCGGAGTAAACAATCCCCTTTATCATTGTTCCATCCTCGGTGATGACATCATATTCCTTTGCGATATGTTGGGCACGGCGTATCAGGCGCTGTCTAAGTTGAACTCCGTCTTTGAACACGGATGAACAGAAATGGATCGGGGCTTTTTTATTCGCTTTCATCAAACGAATGGCGACATCTTCTGAGCCGAGTATGGAGGAGGAAAGATCATCTTTGATCTGGAATTGATGTTTTTCCATCATATCCCAATTGCTTTCTGAGAACTCCAATTCGTTCAGATTGATGAATTTAACACCTATTTTCGTGGAATATTTTATCAAAGCATCAAGTTGAGATTCCATACCAGGTATAGCTGGCACTTCTATTCCGACATCAATCTTCACATTGTCGACGATCTCTTTCAATTTTGTTTGCTCCATTTTGTCCCACATTGAGGGAGAGGGATGGAACCTTATCTCGTCCAATCCGTTCTCTTTCAGTTCGATGACCTTGTCAAGGTCCATCATAGAAGTATACAGATGTATGTGGTGCTCTTGACCGAAATGTCCTTTCAGCAGCCTTATCATCTCTAATGTTCTATCCATGACGATAAGCGGGTCTCCACCAGTTATGCCCGTTCCTGTTGCATCCATCGATTCTGCCTCTTCAATTATCTCATCTCTGTTGGAGGCCTTTTTCTCATTGGCATATACGACATCCTTGCCTTTTTTCTCAGCGGAGACGGGGCAATAGAAGCATCCTGTATTGCATTTACCTGTCACAAGCAAGACCATTTTCGATCCCTGTATGCAATGTTTGCACCCCTCTGCCATCGTCTTTCCGTTTATTGCGGAGCCGTATTCGAATCTCTTGATGCTCATCGATCAGGTCATGTATGCGATGATTTAATAATCATTGGAGAGCTAGTACCAATGATGAAGAAGGATACGCGGTTGGTCCTCGCATTGGACGAGACGGACAGTGATAAGGCGATAAAGATTGTAAAAGATGTATCTGGGTATATAGATGCAGTAAAGATCAATTGGCCTTTGGTCCTATCTTCCGGTCCAGAGATGATAACGAGGCTCTCTAAATATGCAGAGGTGGTCTGTGATTTCAAAGTCGCAGATATACCCAACACCGTGCATCTGATCGTGGAGAATGCAGTCGAAAGAGGGGCATCCGCGGTGATAGTGCATGCATTCACCGGGGAGGATTCATTGTCTGAAGCCGTTCATACCGCTGGGGACAGAGCTGAGATATACGCTGTAACGGAGATGAGCCATCCAGGAGGAAAGACTTTCACAGCGATCCATGCCGAAGAAATGGCAATAATGGGCATGAGGTGCGGGGTTTCCGGATTCATTGCACCTGCAACCCGTCCTGACAGGCTGGCATCGATACGTTCGATAATCGGGGACAAGAAGATAATGTCTCCCGGAGTAGGCACGCAAGGGGGGTCCGCATCCTCTGCAATAGCTGCAGGAGCGGATTATGTGATTGTCGGAAGGACGATATACAGATCAGATGACCCAGCAGGATCTGCAAAGGCAATCTGCGACGAGATAAGGTCCGTTCTTTGAATCAATGGGTTCTTTATAAACGCGGGCGCGGTAAACCTATATATACGCATTCCCACATCAACCTCTATTCTTTAATGGAGATTTAAGAATGCGCAAATTTGCAATCAAGTCAGCCGCCTCTTCAAATGGAGGGGAAGTTCGTTCGTCGGGAGACAACGGGCAAGGATGGTTTAGGAGGAAATGGCGCTTGTTTACGCTTATGGCAATAATTCTGATGGCATTCCTCATCAGATTTGCATGGGCCTACGGTATCTCTGCGGGGGACAACTTTGCTTTGTCCGGTGGAACAAGTGCTTCGAGCCATCTCAATACGATCATCAGTATCCTTAACGGAACGTTTAGTACCACGAATTCGGCACTAAACTACCCAATCGGATCACTGAACGTTTACCCGCCTCTGATGGATTTCATCCTAGCGGGAGTAGCAGGAATCGTATCGCTGTTCGGAGTTTCCACTGCCACAGCCGCAGCTGGAACGCTAGCATGGTCAACACCAATACTGGCAGCTTTGACATGTTATCCCGTTTATCTAGTTGCTAAGAAGATGTTTGGCAATGACGAGAAAATCGGCCTACTAGCAGCGCTTTTGTACGCATTCTTCGCGCTACTCATAATGACGTCCGTGTTCTCGAACGGAACAGAATATGCTTTCATTGGATTCTTCTTCGCATGGATGGTCTACTTCCTGCTCAGAGCAATGGAAGATGTGGACAAATCACGTGAACTTGGAATCAAGGCACTGATCAGCAACAGGTCTCTTCTTAAGAACACATTGATCGCAGGATTCTTGTTCCTGTTGATCGCGTTGTCATGGAACCAGTTCAGGGTGCTCGTTACGTGCCTGATCGTGATCATGATACTCCAGGCACTCATAGACCGTTTCAGGTCGAAGGAAGTCTCCCTGACGATAGGGGTTTATTCCATCGTCATCCTGATGGGTGTCCTGATATCCGCACCATACTACATATCAGCGGGCCTATGGGGGCCTGTATTCTCAGGCATAATGGTCGTCACAGTCCTTTGTGTCGGAATGATGGTGATCTTCGCGTTGACATCAAAAAAGCCATGGATCATAATGATACCGGTAATCGTGGTCTCCACGCTAGTGATCGTGGTCGCCATGTACCTATGGGCATATGACCTGTATTCCGCTTTGATACATGGAAACAACCTCTACCAGGGAGAGTTGATGCAGGCTTTGATGACAGGTTCTCACACCTCCATCTCGAACATGGCCGCATATTATGGATGGTTGACACTTTGGTTGCCCATCCTGGTCTTCCTGTGGATGCTTTATAGATACCCTAAGAATTTCGATTCGAGGAAATACGCATTCACCATGATGTTCATAATCTCTATGTTCTGCATAGGATGGTATTCTGTCTCCTACGCCGTGATCGCAGGCATCGGCTTTGCCGTGGCCTCATCGATGGCGATAGTCTCCGCTATAAGATGGGCCAAGCTCAGATCTTATTTCGCAGAGATGAAGGGAGGGGATTTCAAATCTAAACTCAAGAAGATCGGGAAGCCGGTACCTCTTGCGACAGTAATACTTGCAGTAGTGCTTATCTTGGCACCCAACATACTATACGCAGTAGATGCTGCAACACCAACGAACTCCGAAAATGACAGTGATTATTTCGGAGGCCTTGGATACACAATCTCAACAACCGATTCGAGTTCGATGAACAAACTCTGGGCCGAATACTCAGATGAGGAGAAGACCGGTGCCTTGGTCACATGGTTAAGCTATTCCAATGATTCCGCTTTCAAAGGTGGTTTCGATAGTGTAACGGACACTTTAGGTGGCGGTACTTCTGCTATGGCCAATATAATTTTGGCGAATGGAAGTTCTGGTGCAACGGCTGCGATGGCTGTACGTTTGATGCTTGCTGAGAATATCGAGGACTATAAGGCCGCGATAATCGCAGCTGGCCTCAGTTATGAGGTCATAGCGGGATACATAAACGATCCTCAGACCGCAGTAGACATGGTCACATCCGACATAGAGACATATCCTGGATTCGACTCTAGCATAACCCAAGAGAATGCATTGTATGTCGTCCTGGTAGTCTACATCACATCCAAATTATGTGAGCCAGATGTGGACAATTTCTATGATGAGGTATGCACGATCTCAGAAAATGACATCACATATGTAGCGGTCAACGGAAGCATGTTGCCCATCTACAGTGGTGACAGCTCATATTTCTCGACCATAGCATATTTCAACAGCTATCTCACAGACAGCGGTGGAGCAGCGACCCAGTTCTTCTCATACAGTTCGACCACCTACTATGCGACATATACCGATGCGATGTACGAGACATTCCTCTGGAAGTCTTTGATAGGTCCATCCGCCTCATATTACGGATATTCGTCAACTGTATCATACCTGAATGCGCTGGCACTTAGTGATGGAACAGTAAAGGCGATACCCGGTTACGGTCTATGCAATTACACGGTTGCCTATTGGACGGTAATGTACAATGCAGACGATGACGCTACTCTGTCATCTGATGGATGGGTTGAGATGGATGGATACGAAGCCATCGCACTCCAGAATGAGCAGGGCGGAATGATCAACTACCTCGCAGGCGTCGTTCTGATGGAATATTCTGAGAACGCTACAGAAGATGTCAGCGGCACGATAGAATACACGACATCGACGGGAACATCCGCCGCTGCTGGAGTAGAGGTCGCTGTATACACTCTGACTGATTACGATTCCAGTGGAGTCGTTACATATGTGCCGACATGTGTGGTCAAGACATTGGCAGACGGATCATACACGATATCCGTTCCAACCGATGCTGATTATTACATAACGATATCATCTGGTGCGACAACAACCACAGGTGGAACTGTGATCCAGACATTCACCAACGTTTCATCGATAAGCGATCCGTATGTCATAAGTTCGACTAATGTCAGTGGAACCATAGTCGTCTATACAAACGATGACGACGATGACACAATTACATACGAGGCCTATACTCAGACCCTATATGTCAAGATCGAAGGCCAAACCTCCGGATATACAGCACAATGCATCACTTCTGATGGAACATTCTCCTTCAGTGCCATGATGCCTGATGTATACACCTTTACAATCTATACTGCAAGCGGTACCACTGTAACAACTCAAGAAGTGGACGTATGCATGGGCGATACAGTCGGACTATTGATAGATGCAACATCTGGTACGATAACAGTGACTGTCACCGATGAATACGGCAATTCCGTAGATTCAGGTCAGATAGTGGCTACAAACACCTCTACTGGCTATCAGTTCACTGCAGACATCGAGAATGGTACGGCTGTTCTCAAGGTGGTCCCTGCAACATACACGCTTTCAGCAACAGATGGAAAGGCAATGGCCTCCGTAAGTTCTAGCATAACTGTGACGAGTGGAGGTTCTAAGACCTCTTCCGTAACGGTATATGATTCACGTGAGATCACTGTATCAGGCGTCCCATCGGGAACGTCTATCACTTTGATGTCGCTCGGTTTCATAACCTCATCTTCCACATCAACGACATTCGATGTACCAATAAGTGGAGGAATCACAGGACAATCCTACACAGCATACGCAGTTGTTGACGGCGTAGTATATTACGGATACACCACTGGAACATCCATAACGATGACCAGTGTAACTGGATATACGATAACTGGAAACGTTGAGGACAGCGGAGGGGATTCAGTAAGTGGAGCAACAGTTGCATACATCCTAAGTTCTGGTGGATACTTCATATTCACTACAGATGCTGACGGAAATTATACAGCTGTACTTCCAGCTGGCTCATACGCAGTATATTCATATGATGCGGACGGAAGTGCATATCTCGGAAGTTACACAGTAAGTGCAAATTCGACCAAAGATATCGACATGACATCGTCACGCACAATAACCGCGACACTAAGATACTACACCCAGTTGACATCCAGTGGAACAAAGGGAATCCCCTTCGTAGATGTGTCATTCGAGACAACGATCGGCGGTAACACATACACGATAGAAACGATGACAAATTCCAGTGGAAAGGCTTATTTCTATGTACCCACAGGGTATGCAGTCACAGCGAGCATCGATGCATTCGATACAGACGAATTCTACTGCACAGCACAGACCGAGGAATTCACGGCTGGCAGCACAGATGATTCGGTTACTTGGTCACTGAAGGCAGATTCTGAGGATAATGAGGATATGTATGTCAAGCTCGTAAGTGTTTATAGCGAGTATCAGATAACACTCACCCTATACACGGACAGTAGTGTCACATACACATTCACAGGATCCAAAGATATCCTTGTTGGTAGATACACTGCAACGATAAATGGAAGCACTGGCTATTATTACAGCGGTTCCGTCTATGTCTATCCTGGAAATACAGGTGCTCTGGACATAGATGGAGTTGAAGTGATAACTGTAACCTTGGACGCATCAACTAACGATTCCATATCGGTCATAGCGATCGAAGACGATGATGGCAACACAGGGTCATACTATGTGGATTCAAGCAGCAGCCTGAAATATTATGTCGAGAAGGGATACTCCTACTACTTCGCTGCAAAGAGTGCATCGACAGGCGTAGAGACGATAGCATATGGTTCAGTCACAGATGCTTCCTCAAATGTCACGTTAGACCTATCTGATAAAGCAGAGGCCGTAACAATAAAGGGATATGTGGGAGTTAATGCCGATGGAACGGTAACAATGACCTATGGCGATGTATCAGTTCCGTTCGATGTGACCTCAGGAGAATTCAAGATAGTCGTTCCGAAGGGACAGGCCATGACCTTGACCGCAGAGGTATCTCAGACTAACGCTGATTACGACAACATAACCTATACATACACATCGACAAGGACATTGACCTCTGATGCCGTAGTGGACGGGACAGTTGTCAACATGGCATCTACAACAACATCGACCGAAGAAGACACAGTCCTTAGCGGATCCAACTGCAGTTTCTCTGGCGGAGTTGGTAGCTTTGTGTTGAGCATAGAGAATAAGAATGATTATGCGAACACTTACATAATCACCAGTGGAAGTGCTTGGGTACTATACAAGACATACGTATTGACCGTTGCAGCTAATTCCACAGGAACGATAACAATCTCTGGTTTCTATGATGCACAGCATGTCGGAGCAGGAAATGAGAATCTATCGGTAACTGTTACAGACGTATCTGGTAATGATATCGGATCATACGTCCTCGATGGTACTGGATTCTCTGGAACCAGCTCTACAACATATGTTAATGTAACGGGTGCAGATGGCGCTTCGAACGATGCCGTATCCACATACGAGTATCTGTACGCGATAACGATCGTCAACAACGATTGCTATCTCAAGACCGCGGTCATAACAGTAACAACTGATTCAATATGGTCTGCTGTCATATCAGATGTCAACCAGTATGTAATACTCGAATCAGGCGGATCATTCAGTATCAAAGGATATGCAAGCACAACGATATACGTCAAAGTCATGTGTAAAGATGGTTCATCGACAGATGTTCCTGATGTTCAGATATCGGTAACGATGTCCGGTCAGACCCTTGGAACGGAGAGTACGGGTACTGTAACGATCTCAGGATCGACAGCAACCGCAACCCTCAGTCCCCAGGAAGTGGATCTCGATTCGTCCGATATGTCGGCCAGTGGAGACAACATCTACAATTCACCAAGTACAGTACCAGTACTGTTCTGGGTCCTGTTGGCTCTATGTGTGCTAGGTCTGATCTTCATAGTTTGGACCGGTTCTAAGAGGGGGGTGTTCTCACGCAAAAAGTAAACGCAGTCTTAGTAGCAGTGGTTGCAATCGCGCTGGTCTGTGTGGCCAGCGCAGGCCTATTTGCCAGTAGTTCAGATGCGGCAGCAAACGGTGTCGTAGAACTGGACGATTCCACGGTGGAAACAGGTGGAACAGTAAATGCAACCATAATATTCGATGTATCGGATACATATGAGCAGATAGAGATCACCTATACCGCAAAGTTGGTCAATGGTAGCGGTACGACGCAATCAAGTGCCGTATCTCCATCATCTGGATCGCTATCGCCCGGTGTGAAGGAGACGTTGATAATAACGGCGCCGAGTACAGCAGGCACATACAAACTAGTGGTCGTCTTCACGTATACCCTAGATGATGGTGACAGTCAGACAGAGACAAAGGAGGCTCTACTCAAGGTAGTCGAACCCATTACTCTCTCGATCGACATAACCAATAATTCGAATGTAGATCTGAAGGAACTGCTTTTGGATTTCTATGTCGATGGCGTGAAGGTCAATGACGATCCAGTCGAGGCGACAGTCGCAGCAGGAAGTACCACGACTGTGACATACGACTACGCGGCTGGTTCGATAAGCACAGGTTCCCACACATTCAAGGTAATGGTGAGCGATGATTCTCTGATCGTCAACAACATCACGGGTTTGGATGAGAATCACACGTTCTATGTGGGGCATTCGAGCTACGGATGGTTGAACATAATGATGGCCATATTCCTGATCATCATCGTGATAATGGCCGTCTATATCTATCGTAAGCCTGTGAAGAACTACGGTAAGCCCAAAGCGAGACGCTGATAAAACTGGGGGATTTCCCCCTTTTAATATTTTTCAAAACTTCATATTTCAACAATGGCGAATTTTCAAGATCATTGTCGCCGAAGTCATATCAGAACGGGTTTTTTCCATTATGCTTCTTGCAGTATCTTGTTTCCTGCGTATTGGCGCGATAGCATCTGGCACATCGAATATCATTATAGTGTCGCAGGCCTCTTCCATCTTTGAGAAGATATCCTGTGCTCTTTCGAGGTCAGAAGCCATCAGATGTGTCAACAAAAGTCTCCTCAATTCACCGATGGCATCGCAAAGTCCCATGACCCAGGATTGCGGTGATATCCCAAGCTCATCATAAGATCTGATCGGGAGGTCGTAGATCATGGATATGAATATCCTTGCCTCAGCATATTCCATCATGGCATCTTCGACGATACCGCTGTGTAGGATCTCAGGTTCAGATCCAATGGAGCATATGAGGTCTTTCATCTGTTTATCCATAATCTCCGCGGATTGCGTATCTAGATGTTGTATCTGTATCGAATGGATGACCGTTTTGGTGCTTCTTATCACAAGTCTCGAACCATTTATCGCTGCTATCCTGGCGTTTTCCAATTCTTTCAATTTTATTGCGATATTTTCGCTGATTCTCTCAAGATCTCTCATCATCTTCCTCCAAAGCCTTATAGAAACCATCTCTGAGGCTGATGCAGAACGTTTCCTCATCTGTGCGATATGAGTATGTACGGGGGTCAACGGGTGTGAACGCCAGGTCCACATATATCGTGTCTTCAAGGGTCAATGCATCCGCTCTTGCAAGACCGAAATTGATCTCTTTACCTTGCAACGCGGACATCACATGATCTAATTCTGCTTTTCCACGGCCCACGGTTATTATGGCCGCCGATATCCGACGCACCATATTCCATAGATAATATCTAGCGGTGAATCTCAAAACCACGGTCTGTTCTCTTTCGATCACGTCAATGGAGTCGATTTTGGCCGTTGTTGGTTTCCCGTCAGGCCTACAGAATCTGATGAAATCGTGTTCGCCGACGAAGAGTTGAGCGCATTCCCTCATGCGTTCCAGATTCATTCTCTTCTTCGGTATCGTATATGCATATATGCGCCAATCTGCGAAGCGTGGATTGAAGGTCTCATCAACGATTGTATGGCTCCTGTAGAATATCCTCTCCGAGTTGGCATTAAGGGCTTTCATCAAGGTCGGCACATCTTCAAAATCCGTATTGAATACGGCAACATTGCCAAGGGCGTTCACTCCCTTGTCTGTCCTCCCTGCCATGTGGAGGTCGATATCGATGGGTTCCACATGCAACACCGTGCAAAGATCGTATATTATCTCCCCTTCTACAGTGCGGAGGTAGGGTTGCCTCTGAGAACCGTTGAATCCCTCTCCAGTGTAAGCGACTTTTACAGCTATGTATCTCATGGGCGGATCTGTTTCATATGGTCGATTCTGCGTTGGATCAGTTCTTTGGTGCCTATGTCGTGACGGACGAACATCGCATCGCATTTGACATACTGAAGGGCGGCCTCGCAATTATGTTCTGCGATCTCAAGGGTGTCCCCCATTCCAACGATCCCGATGCTCCTCGATGTACCGGTCACAAGCTTCCCGCAATCGTTAACATCAACATTAGCGAAGTATACCTCAGCACCGCAGTTGTGTATAGTATCGGCGTCCACGGTGATCTCGTGTCCAGACACCGGGTTAACCCCGTATCCTTCTGGCACTATGTACTTGCAAACGGTTGCTTTCTTCGCGAAAACTATATCGTCTTTCAATTTTCCCGTGGCCATGTCCTTTACGACCGACGCAAAGCCCGTATCCAAGATGGTGAGCACGTTCATCGCTTCCGGATCCCCGAATCTTGCGTTGATCTCTATTATCTTCGGTCCTTTGGAGGTCAGCATGAATTGTCCATACATTGCGCCCTTGTACGGGCATCCTTCCGATGACATGGCATCAACTATGGATTGAAGGATGGACAGTGCCTTCTTCCTATCTTCTTCAGTTATGAATGGGAGCAGATGGTCGGCATCGGTATAAGAGCCCATTCCGCCTGTGTTTGGCCCGATATCGCCTTCATATGCTCTTTTATGGTCCTGTACGAGCGGCATGGGCACGATCGTCTTCCCATCAACGAATACCATCTGTGTGAATTCCTCTCCGACGGCCTTCTCTTCGATTATGACGCCGGCTCCGCCGACATGATTATCGAAGATCTCGTTGACGTACTGCATCGTCTCTTCGAAGTTGTGGAGATGTTCGCCTTGGACCTTCACCCCCTTTCCGCCCGTGAGCCCTATAGGTTTCACGACGATCTCCTCATTCAGACCCTTAAGATATTGTTCCGTATCTTCCGCGTTGTTGAAACTCGCATAACCGAGGTTCCCCTCTATGTTGTATTTGCTGACGAGTTCTCTCATGAACTGTTTGGAGGTCTCTATCCTGGCAGCCGCTTTCGTGGGCGATGCGCATCTGACGCCGATGTTTTCCAAGGCGTCGACAAGTCCTGCTTCCAAAGGGGCCTCTGGACCGATGAATGCTAGTTCGAGGTTGTTCTGCAATGCGAAGTCGCAGACCTTGTCCACATCCTTCTCGTCCATTATCTCGTGGACCTTCGCCCTCGCTATTATTCCTGGATTAGCGTTCTTCATGACAGCATATATCTCTGCACCCGATCTGTAAAGCGCCTCCACAGCCGCATGTTCCCTGCCTCCGCCTCCAACGGTCAATATCTTCATGTCGATACCTCAAAGTTTCAATGCGCCGAGGATCTCGTCGATCCCCTCATTCTTCTTCACACTGCATTTGTACATGTGTTTGAGACCACCCGTAAGTTTGGTGTAATCACTGGTGATTGTGTCCGGGTCCACATCCACGGCATCGGCTATATCGATTTTGTTCAGTATCGCTATGTCAGAGTGTGTGAATATGTCATGGTGTTTCCTGACCATGTCGTCCCCTTCTGTGGTGGATATGACCACGACCCTGTAATCTGTTCCCAGGGGGAAGTCCGCAGGGCAAACGAGGTTGCCAACGTTCTCGATGAATACAACGTCGTATTTGTCCAGGTCCATGGACGCGAGCGTCTTCTTTATCAGATTGGCATCCAAGTGGCATTCGTGCCCCGTGTTGCAATTGTATGCATCCAGTCCGGAGTTCTTCATCCTTGTGAAATCGTCGTCCCCAGTAACATCGCCTGCGATCGCGCAGACCCTGAGTCCCTTCGCTTTCAGTCTTTCTCCGAGTTTTATTATCAATGCTGTCTTTCCAGCGCCTATCGAGCCCATGAAATCGATACTTCTGATGCCATGTTGTTTCAATAGACGATAGTTCTCATGGGCGATTTTATTGTTCTCCCTTAGAACATCGTATTCCATTCCAACCTGAACAATATGCATGCTCAGGTGGATGCGGTCCGTACTAAAAACCCTTATCCATAGTAACACGCGAACGGGATTGAAAGAAACAGTGATAAATATGTAACCAATTGCGACATTGAACAATATGAGCTATTCAGAATCACTTTCAAAATTATTGAGCTCCATATGCGCTGAGGAAGGGTCCGTGGTATCGGTCGAGTCCAAAGGCAGATCGTTCAAAGGCACATTGATGCCCCATCATGATTTTAGTGCACCAGACGTACTCATACTCAAGATGAAGAGCGGATACAACGTCGGTATCGAGATATACGATGATTCCACGGTCAAGGTTTTAGAAAGGCCCATCGCAAGAGAGAAAAAGGAGGTGCACGTGGACCATAAGCCAGACCTTCCAAGGATCGCACTTATCGGAACAGGAGGCACGATAGCTTCGTATGTAGATTACAGGACGGGCGCCGTGCATCCCGCTCTATCCACATCAGATATGGTGAACGCGGTCCCCGAGATAAGGGAGGTGGCCAATGTGGAGGCGCGCGTCCTTTTCTCCATATTCTCGGAGAATATGAACGTTGAGCATTGGCAGAGACTGGCCGAGGCTGTTGCCAAAGAGATCAACGATGGTGCTGATGCGATCATAATACCACATGGCACTGATACCATGGGATATACCGCCGCGGCACTTTCCTTCATGTTGCCGGAAGTATCGCGTCCAGTGGTGCTCGTCGGTGCCCAGAGGTCTTCCGACAGGCCTTCGTCCGATGCGTCGTCCAACCTTCTCGCGGCTGCACGTTTCTGCACCAAGGGCAAGACGGCAGGCGTCTTCGTCATAATGCATGATACTCCTGGGGATGATTCGTTCGCCGTCCACATAGGTTCCAGGGTAAGGAAGATGCACACATCGAGGCGCGACGCTTTCCACAGCATCAACGCAGCCCCCATTGCGCACATCGATGCTGAGGGGAAGATGTCCTTCACTTCTGAGGGCCGTCCATCAACCGATGCGAAGGTCGAGGTGAGGAACAAGATGGAGAGGGACACGATACTACTCCAGTTCTATCCAGGAATGGACCCGGCCCTGTTCGAAGGGCTCATAATGAAGAGCAAAGGCATCGTCATCGCAGGTTCAGGCCTTGGACATGTGAACGAGAACATGGTGCCTTTGATAAAGAAGGCATGTGACAACGGTTCGGTTGTCGTGATAACATCGCAATGCCTCAATGGAAGGACGAACCTGAACGTCTACAATACAGGCAGGGATATGATATCTGCAGGTGCGATAAACGTCTTGGACATGCTTCCAGAAGTGGCCTATGTCAAGTTGATGTGGGCCCTTGCAAATTCCAAGGACGGAGAGGCCGCCAAGGCCATCATGCAGACCCCGCTCGCGGGTGAGATGAGTGACAGGAGGACCATAGATGTCTGAGCAATACGAGATGATGTGCGGTATCGAGATCCACCAGCAGCTGGACACAAAGAAGCTCTTCTGTTCTTGCGACAGCTGCCTCTGTGAAGATGGAGAGGGCGGATATTACAGGAAGCTGAGGCCCACCACAAGTGAGATGGGCGAGATCGACAGGGCGGTGTTGGCGCAATTCCAAAGGAACATGGGATTCAGATATCAGTGCAGCCCAGGCGCGACATGCTTGGTAGAATTGGATGAGGAGCCCCCGCACGGAGTGAACTCCGATGCGATGGAGACGACGCTCGTGTTCTCGACGATGTTGAATGCCAATATAATCGACGAGGTCCAGTTCATGAGGAAGATCGTGGTCGATGGTTCGAACACATCCGGTTTCCAAAGGACATCGTTGGTCGCCATGGACGGCTCAGTGGATGTAAATGGCAAGAAGATAGGGATACTCTCCGTATGCCTTGAAGAGGATGCTGCACGCAAGATCGAGAACACAGGCACCGATATCACGTACAGGCTCGATCGTTTGGGCATACCCCTAATAGAGGTTGCAACTGCACCTGATATGAGGACCCCTGAAGAAGTGATGGAGGTCGCATCGAGGATAGGTACCCTGCTGAGGGCGACGAAGAGGGTCAAACGCGGCATAGGCACGATAAGGGAGGACCTGAACATCTCTATACCCGGCGGTGCACGCATCGAGATAAAGGGTGTGCAGGAGCTGAGGATGCTTCCAGATTTCGTCAGGAACGAGGTCAACAGGCAGAAGATGCTGCTAAGGATAATGGGCATCCTGAAGGAGAGAGGTGTAAAGGAAGCGGCGATCGAGATGATCGATGTCACGGAGATATTCAAGGACTGCGAGTCCAAGGTCATCAGGTCGGCATTCGATGAGAAGGGGAAGGTCATCGCGGTGAGATTACCTGGGTTCGCCGGTGTCATGAACGGGGACAACAAGACCCTTAGGCTCGGATCGGAAATGGCGCAATACGCACGCACCAAAGGGGTGAAAGGGATATTCCATTCTGACGAGCTTCCGAACTACGGGATCGAGGGCCAGTATGTGGAAAGGCTGAGGGAGCATCTCGGCATGACCGGCGAGTTCGATGCCTTCGTGATATGTGCAACCAAGGAGAAGAAGGCCAGGGAAGCACTGCAGATAGCGGTCGAAAGGGCAAATCAGGCATTATTGGGGGTTCCAGAGGAGACAAGGGACCCGTTACCAGACGGTACGACGAAGTACTCGAGGCCGTTGCCGGGAGCCGCCAGGATGTATCCTGAGACGGATGTCCCGCCGACACACGTGACTCCAGAGAGATTGGATCGCATAGCGAGGAATCTGCCAGAATTCCCAGAGGAGACGGAGCGCCGTCTCATGGAGCAATACGGAATAAACGGACAGCAGGCGCATCAGATCGTGAGGCAGAGCCAGGATGAGATATTCGCAAGGATATCCGAAGAGTACGGCATGGCCGGCGTGGCAGCCACGATGTTCTTGAACACATTCACTGAGTTGGAGCACGAGGGCCTGGACCTGACGGCGATAAGGGACGATCAGCTTTTCAAGATGTTCGCTTTGTTGAAGCAGAACCGCTTCTCCAAAGAGGCCATACCGGCGTTGCTAAAGGAAATGATCGTCGGCACGGAGGTGGAGGCAGCGATAAAGAAGCTGGGCCTCGAGTCCGTCGACGAGGACGAGGCATCCAAGGTGATCTCGAAGATAGTCAACGACCGTTCCGATTTCGTTCGCAGCAAAGGCATGGCGGCGATAGGTCCCTTGATGGGGCCAGTGATGGGAGCGTTGAGAGGCAAGATCGACGGCAAGCAGGCCAACGACATCCTTGCAAGGGAGATACAGAAGATCATAGGTTGAGATGTATCTCGAGGACCTTGAGCCTCTCGAAGAAGAGAGGCATCTCTGAGAGGACGTTCACATAATGTCCTCTCAGGATACCAGCCAACTTGTCCTGGTCCATAAGCGACGATACTACTATGATCAGTCTCCCGTTCATATTGAGGTGATCGGGAGCCTCTGCGATGAGCTTCGGCAAGGGCCCCATACCATCGAAGCCACCAGACCAGGCCTTGGACAGTTCGCCCTCTTCCTCGACTGGAAGGTATGGCAGGTTGAATACGATGGTATCGAACCTTCCAGAAATGTTCGAGAACAGGTCTGTCTCGAACACATCGACGTTGACGCTGTTCATATCGGCGTTCATTTTCGTCAATTCCACGGCCTTTGGATTTATATCGCCGCATGTTACATCGGCGCCGTCGCGCGCGCAATGTATGGCCACAACCCCCGAGCCGCACCCTATCTCCAACAACGACTCATCGGCATCCACGTCAAACGATTGTATCAACATCACGCTGTCTTCGGACGGCGGGTATACTTCGCGGTCCTCAGCGATCTTGATCGCGGGATCGTATTTCATGATGAACGAATCAGTAAGCAAGATGATAAAGATGAGGTTGTTATTTAATGCCCTAATTGCTTAGTCCAATCATGATATCTTTGGACATACTTGCCATCGGCAATCTCGTGAGGGATCAAGAGGGCAACATCATCGAGGCCAATTCGACATCCACTCTGATACGCACCGATGATATGATCATCGTAGTAGATACAAGTTCAAGGGCAAGGAAAGCAGATCTCAAGTCCTCTTTCAAACAGCTAATGGTATTGCCTAAGGATGTGGATTTCGTGGTATTGACCCATACCCATTCCGATCACATAGGGAATAACGACATGTTCCCGAATGCGAAGTTCATCGTGCATTCCGGAGAGAAAGGGCAGATAAAGGACGCCAGGATAATAGACAGCGATCTGGAATTGACAAAGGGCATAAGGCTGGTGCATACGCCCGGGCATACGCCCGGGTCCATCAGCGTATTCATCGATTCTGAGTTGAAATATGTGATCGCGGGCGATGCGATACCTTTAAAGGACAATTATTCAAAGATGGTGCCGCCGAGATTGAATTACGATGCTAAGCTTGCGTTAGAAAGTTTAAAGAATATAACCTCTTACGCAGACATGGTCATCCCGGGACACGATTACCCCTTCATGACCAAAGGTGATGTAGATGGCTAAAAGAGAGATGCCTGATTTTATTTACTATAAGTGTCCGGAATGCGATGATTTCACAGAGCATACGATCCTCAAAGCAAGGATGGGGAATGATAACATAACTGGTACTTTCCAGTGCAGACTATGTGAGAGGATATTCTCCGAGTCGATAAAGATACCTAGACAATTGGACATACCCGTATTGTTCAGCGATGGGATGGTAACAGAGAAGACCCAGACCCAGTTGGATGAGAACGAGATAGTGTCTGTTGACGATGAATTCTACCTCGATGACGGCAGAAGAGTATGCGTCACTTTCATCGACACGGAGGACGGGTCCCGCAAGAACAAGGAGATCGGCTCCAAGATCAAGAAGCTGTGGGTCAAGCAATTCGATATTATCAGCGTTAAGATATCAGTCAATGACAACCGTCGCACCCTGCCGTTCAGGATCGATGCGGAGCCAGACGATGAGTTCAGCGTCGGTATGATATTGTCTTTCGAGAACTATGATGCCGTCGTGCACGCGATCAAGACGAAGACCCGCCTTGTCCGCAGAGGAGATGCAGAGGCCAGAGAGATAAGAAGGGTATACGCCAAGATGAGGCCGAAGAATTACGCCGTCATGGAATTCGAAGAAGAGGAGTTCGAATTCGACGAGTCGGAATACCAGATAGAGGATGAAGAGGACGATAACTGACACTCATCGAGGGGGTCAATCATCGCCGATGATGTAATCCAACACATCGGCGATGTTCCTCGATCTTACAGTGTATGTCGCTGCTTCCTCGGTATATATGTCGGTCGGATTGAAAGCGATCGAGAGGCCGCTATTCTTGAACATAGGTATATCGGTGAATGAATTGCCGATAGCGACAGTGCGTTCTGGCACGGTGTTGTATTTCTTTATGAATTCCCTTACCGTTATCCCTTTGTCCGCAAGGTCCACATGCCTCAGTCCCTTTCCGGTGAGTACGCCTTTCTCGTCTGCAAGCAATTCGTCAGCGGCATAATCGTCGAATCCGAATTCTTCCTTCAGCATCTTGGCGGCAAGGTCTATGCCACCGCTCACTATCACGCAGCGCATGCCATTTTCCTTGAGGCATGCTACAGTTTCCTGTATTCCTTCTATCAGAGGCATGTCCTTGAAGAATCTTATGAGGTCTTTGTGGTTCACATCTGGCTTGACTCCCAGCCATAGACCAACATCCCTTTTCATGAATTCCGGTTCATTGATCTCGCCGTTGCAGAAGAGCTTGTATGATTCCTCATTGTCGACTTCAAAACATCTGTGTATCCAGCACCATGAGCTTCTTATGTCTGTTAGGACGCCGTCCATGTCAAAACATACGAGATCGTACTTTCTCATATTGACCTGATAAGAAGGGCGGTTATTATCCCTTTTGCTTATTGCAAAATATATCGTCATTCGAATCTGCTCTCGATAAAGATTATGGCGGCATTATGCCATGCACCCTCAATGAGAGCAATGCAGTTGTCAATGGTACAGATGAATTCTGTCGTAGATAAAACGGAAAGGAATCTCTCTCACATTATATCCTTTATCGATGAGGCAGTTCGTTTGGGGTCGGACATGTTATGTTTTCCTGAAGCAAGCCTCACAGGCTATACGTCAAAAAACCCGAATCAATATGCCATCTGCATCGATGATGAAGCCATAAAGACCATCTGCGATCTTTCGTCCAAGAATAACATCGGCATATCGTTCGGGTTTATGGAATCTTCAGAAGACGGGCCATACATAACACAGATGACAGTCGGCCCAAAGAATATGACCGTCTATAGGAAGACCCATCTAGGTAGCAATGAGAAGGGCCTCTTCAACTCTGGAAATGAGCTCCCCGTAGCGAATGTGGGCAATGCGGATGTTGGAGTCCATCTATGTTGGGAGGGGCATATTCCAGACATATCCACCGTATTGAGGGCTAAGGGAGCCGAGCTTGTGCTGATACCGCATAGCTCAGGCATAGGAGGCACCAGGAGGAAGGAGACATGGGAAAGGTTCCTCCCTGCAAGGGCAGATGACAACGGCATGTACGTGGCCGCTTGCAATGCGATAGGCCATAACGGCATCGATGCAGTATTTGGAGGCGGTTGCATCGTCATCGATCCAAAGGGAAGGACGATAGGCGAGTATTTTGGAGACGACGAGCACATGCTCACATGCAGGTTGGAAGGCGATCTTCCAAGGTACGATAGAGAACAAAACATGTCCAGCATATCGTATTTCGATAGAAGGAGACAAGAACTGTATCTCTGACGGGGCCATCGGTTGTAAAAGGTTTTTAGATGTGAATACTTACAGTATTCATGGACGGGGAAGGTCTGCGGGTCACAAAAATGATCTATGACAATGGCACCTATGTCGGCGAATATGCCATGCTGGACGGAGCGCCTGTTGAGAATGGCATAGGTGTTTTCATTTGGTCGAACGGTGACAGATACGAGGGAGAGTATTCCGTGGGTATCCGTTCAGGCCAAGGTTCCTTCATCTGGGCCGATGGCAAAAGATACGATGGTGAATTCAAGGATGACACCAGGTCAGGTACGGGGCGCATGGAATGGCCAGATGGGACCACGTACGAAGGTGGCTTCGAAGAAGGGAAGATGAGTGGAAAAGGGATCCTTTCATGGCCCAATGGTGAGAAATACATCGGTTGGTTCTTGAACGATCGCATGGAGGGACACGGGATCCATTATTCATCGGATGGTACGGCAATATATGATGGCGAGTGGATAGAGAGCTGCCCCATCAATAGGTTAGATTAAGTTGGCATGGTGAACAAATGATAGTGATCATCGGTACAGGGCACATATTTCGGATATCAGAATCCGTTTCATTCATAATAAAGAACATATGGCCCAATGCGGTATTCATCGAATTGGATGAAAAGAGATACAAGGCTCTCACCGCAGATAATAAAAGCACCGAAAAGAAGCGCGATCTTTCAGAACTTCCAAAATCATATCAGAAATCAGCGAAGTATCAGGAAAAGATGTCCGCTCAGAACGACACACAGACGGGGGGCGAGCTTCTGGCAGCGATCCAGATGGCAAACATCGTCGGTGCAGAGGTCATATGTATGGACATGGACGCGGAGAAGGTCATGGCGGACATGGAAGAGGAGATGTCATTCAGAGAGAAGTTCAGGTATTCCTGGTCCATGAAAACGGACAATCTCTTCGGTACGAGGAAGGTAGAGAAGGTGCAGAGGGATTTCTCAGCCGATGAATCCGCATTCATAGATGGCATGAGAAGGAAATATCCGACATTTGTCAGAAAATTGATAGATGAAAGGAACGAGTACATGTCCCAAAGGATATTGGAGAATTACGAAAAATATGATCGGATCGTGATAGTGGTAGGAGATGCGCACGTGGAAGGATTATGTGCATTGCTGCCCGGTCTCGACATATTCAAGATAAGGCTAGCGGACCTTCTGGATCCAGAAAGGTTGGATAAGGTTAAGGACTCAGTCTGGAACAATGAATTAAAAACGAAGGCAGATCAATGATAGTTAAATTATTGGCATATACCCAGAACGCTGATGCGATATGTGCTGCAGCAGGAAAGTCGTGTTATTCCGAAAGATCGTCAGCAGATCTTCTCGGTTCGCAGGATCCAGAGAAGACATTGAATGCCATCGTCGGCATGGGACATTATTCGGTCATAGAACATGCCACATTCACATTCTCGGTGGAGGGGGTATCACGCGCTCTGACGCATCAATTGGTGAGACATAGGATAGCTTCATTCTCACAGCAGAGCCAGAGATACGTTTCCTTGGATGAGCCAACTTATGTCATACCGGAGACCGTCAGGTCGGACCCGGAGCTCATGGCGATATATACTGCCACCATGGAGCAGATATGGAAGGCATATACGGAGATGGAGAAGAAGATCCCGTCAGAGGATGCCAGGTACTTATTGCCCAACGGATGTACCACCAACATAACCATAACCATGAATGCAAGGGAGCTTTTGCATTTCTTCTCTTTGAGATGTTGCAACCGTGCACAATGGGAGATCAGAGAGTTGGCGGAGAATATGTTGGCATTATGCAAGGAGGTGTCCCCTACAATATTCAAGAATGCAGGACCTCCATGTGTGAAGGGACCCTGTCCCGAAGGCAAGTTGTCATGTGGTAAGCCTAAGAAGTCCAATAAACCTTAAATAGGGATTATTAATTAGTCGGGTTACTCGGTGAACGATATGGGAAGAATAAGACCCACCTACATCAAGAGAGTAGCCATTGAGCTCGTCAACAAATATCCCCAGGCATTCAGCAGGGATTTTGAAAACAACAAGGCAATGGTAAATGTACTCACAGACGTTTCCTCAATAACAATGAGGAACAGGATCGCAGGCTACATAACACGTTACCTGTCCCGCCCAGAAGTCTGAAAACTTTTTAAATAGTATAAATCTCCGCATAATCAGCCCGTGTGGGGTAGCTTGGATATCCTGCGAGATTGCGGATCTCTTGACCTGGGTTCGAATCCCAGCACGGGCGCCATTCCAAAATGTTGGTACTCGTGTCAGAAGTACGTCAAACTTCAGGGGACTCCTCTTGAGGCCAGACCTTCTTTATTATTTCCACGTCTCCAGGTGGCAGTATGCGAGATATCTCCTCTTCAGGAACATGGAATTCTTTTGCGATATCGCCAGCCATCCTTCCGTTCTTTGCACGGCCTGGACGGATCACCATGTATTTTGCACACTTGTCAATGGTGCTGACAGGTCCGCACATTATCTTCCTGCTTCCTTCGTATTCTATCTCGCCTATGCCCAGTTCGATGTCAAGGTGATGTTCGTAATTTCTCTTTCCACGAACAATGAATGCTCCGCGGGGCACGAACTCTCCTGGATTAGGGGTCTTGCTCACCTGATCCGGGTATACCCAGAAAGCGGTACCTTCTGAGAGTACTGCGATCCAGGATTTGGATTGTGCCAATGCGAATGTGCAGACCTCCCGATATTCTTCAGGGGCGGCGTTCTTGCCTTCTTTGAGTATCACCGATGGAGCACCGTGAACATCCGCATGTGCGAAAACATCGCCTTCCTTGAGATGCTTTTTTACGACATTATCGTTGGTGTGGGTGTCTCTGCCTGCAAGGACAAGTTTTCCAGCTGTTGTTATGAACCATTTGTATCTTTCGAACCAGAATTGTTTAGTAGGCTGGACCTTCGATGCGGCTATCGCCCTTGCCTTGTTGATGCCTTTCAATCTCTTTTCCAATTCGGTTTTGCTTTCCATAAGTGCTTCTTCTGCTCTTTTGGATTTTTCGCCTATGTCCTTGCTTCTAGAGTATATGTTGGAAGCATTCGCATCGAGCGTCTGGGTATAGTCCATCTTGACATCTAGGCCACCTATTATTGCGGTGACCATATTCTTGGACGGGTCGATGTCTTTCACGAATGGGATCTTCATCGCACCCTCCTTCAGTTTGTCCCAGGTAATCCTTTTCGATTGTTGGTCAAGGACTGAAAGGAGTTCAGTGACTTTCTGATATTCTGTGTAAAGGACATCTGCATGTTTCTTGAGGTCCTCGCATTCCATCCTGTATTCATCGATGGTCTCTTGCTGCTTCTCTATCCTCTTTTGAAGTTTCTCCATCTCCGGATCGACATAATCCTCTTCTTCCTTCAGGCCCACCTCTTTCAGATAGGCCGCTATGGCAAGTGATACAGTGTCGAATTTCAGAGAGTCTTCTGTGTCATATATCGATAGGTCGACAGGAGCGAGGTCCACCATCTTCCCTTCTTTCAAGAAAACTGTCGGTTGATTGTCCTTAATCACATGGTCAATGACCTTTTGCAAGGCGTCATAGAGTTTGTCTATGCCCTCGTCGTCGATCTGGGCTTGAGATGTGTTCTTTGCAATGCCTGCACGGTTGCAGACCTCCTCTGCATACTGTCCTCCGAGATTTATGACCGTGGCCAATGTTCTCACGGTATCGGACTCAGATGCACGGAATTCAGTCTTGAATGCGTCGAGGGTCGCAGTGAATGGGTCGAATCTTCCTTTTGGGGCGATATATTCTTCTCCCGGACGGGTAGAACGGTCCCTGTATGTCTTATGAATGAGACAATTAACGATCTTACCGTCAAGTACCAGCAGGACGTTTCCTCCGCCGAACATCTCGAAGATCAGCTTATATTCCGCATCCGCCTTGAAAAGTTCCATTATTATGACCCTGTCGAATCCAGCTTGCACAGTCTTTCCCACTCTGGCATTGTCCAGATACTTTCTAAGGAAAGTAGCGAAGGATGTAGGGGTTATAGGGGTCTCTGGCTTTTCAGGTGCAAGATACAACCATTTTCTGTCCTTGAAGAAGAGGTCCTTCTTACCAGGGCCCTGGGCGTTTATGCGGAATAGCACATTGCCCGATCCCCACTGGAATATCTTGTCCATATGAGCGTTCTCGAGTATCGAGAGCTCTGAGACTATGGAACGAACATCGAAAGAACTCATCTCCTTCTTCATGGAGGATGGTTAGGCACGACACTGAAATAAAGCTTATTGAAGCATACATGCTGAGTGATGTTTTTTTTAGAAACATTTATACATAATAGGCAGATTAGCATGGAGTAACGCCGCTGTGGCTAAGGGGTATAGCGACGCCTTGGTAAGGCGTAGGTCGTGGGTTCGATTCCCATCAGCGGCTCCATTCCTTTTTCAGATCTTTGGGTATATGTTAATTTCAGCATTCTATAAAGTTCGATGATCGTCGAAGATTGTATTTTATAGATACCAAATGATTTTCCGGTCGATGGTTAAAGAGACCTTCATACTTGCAGCCCCAGACAGACCAGGCACACTCAGAAGAGCAGCGAAGGTCATCGTATCCAATGGTGGCAATATAACGCGCCTTAGCTATAACAAAGCTGTCGATATGCGCACGGTCTTTCTCGATGTCGAGGCGTCAGAGGAAGCGATCGCCAGCATGTCAAAGGAGCTTGCCGCAATGGGATATATGGCCGGAGAGATGACAGAGAGCTCTGTGCTGACGATAAGCCTTCAAATGGAGGATCGTCCAGGGGAGTTGCTGAGTCTTCTCGATATACTCGACAGATTCAATCTCAGCATCTCATATATCAACTCTGTAAAGGCGGACGGAGTCAAGCAAGAATTCTCGATGGGGGTCCTCTTCGATTACAAAGAGGATATGGAAGAGGCATTGAATGCGATGCGCGAGCGTTACGGAGCGATCGTCACCGGGCGCAATCGTTCTGATAACAGTTTTGACAATTCCGTATTCTATATGCAGTTCTCAGAGGAGATAAGAGCAGATCTGGGACTTACGAAGGAAGAGTCAATGGAATTCCTATCGGAGGCGAATCGTGTTCTTCAATTCCTTCAGAAGAGCGGTGAGAATCCTTACAAGGTCTTCAGTTCCATACGCGATTTCAGCAAATTCATAAAGGACCATCATGGCGCAAGATTCATCTGTAAGAGGACCGACCTGGAGATTGCGTCCGATATCTCCATAACGGTCCTGGAGCCAGTATGTGGCAGCAACATATGCCTTATGAGGTCTGGCGATTCGGTCATGATGGTAGATTGCGGTTATGCGGTATATCACGAGGAGATAATGCATGAGGTCCGCAGGGCAATGCCGGATTGGGATTCCCTGTCGAAGAGGATATTCGTGACCCATGCCGATATAGATCATTGCGGACTGCTTTACCATCTTCAGGATGATGCGGAGATATGGATGAATCAGAAGAGTGCAGACAGTCTCGCGCGTCATAATTCAGGCGAGGACGATTATCGTGAGGAAAAGGAATTCTGCAGAGGATACAGCAGACTGAGCCGTATAATCACACGTTACGTCTCTCCGGATATGTCAAGGGTGCATATTTTGGACAGCGGGACTCCCAAAGAGCACAACGGTTTCATAAATATAGGCAAGTTTTCAGTCGGCGCATACGATTTCGATATTCTCGAAGGAGAGGGTGGACACATGTACGGCGAATGCATATTCGTGTGTCATGCATTGAACCTGATATTCACCGGGGACCTGTTGCTGGACATAAAGCATTTCTCAGACGACCTCAGAAGATTCAATTCCATCGCCCCCTATCTGATGACCACTGTCGATATAGACTCTCCGAAGGCTAAGAGGATGAGAGGACTGGTCATGGATATAATGCATGATGTGTCGAGGGAATCCGGAAGGCCTTGCATGGCCATCGGGGGGCACGGCCCCGTATTCCTCGTCCGCGAGCAATTGGAACCGATTCCGAAGGAAAACGGGATTTGAGAAATTCGAGTAAATGGTTTGATGCGATTAATGGCGTGATCGGTCGATCAATCCATCTTGTAGAAGACGAACCCTGACCATATCTTGGGGAAGAAGAAAGTGGTCTTCTTGGGCATCCTCTTGCCGATCATTGATAGGTCCCAGATCGTCTGTAGCTTCGGATCGTTGAGAATGATGGCGAGATCGTGTTCCTTGTTCTCCATCTTCTTCTTGACGGAGCAATATTCAGCATCATAGGAGACCTTGGCCTTATCCTCATCGTATTTGTAGATCGCTTTCAGTATCAATTCCTGTGCGACGTACGTGTCCAGGGCCCACATTGGATCGGAACCTTTCTCGTATCTTGCAAGGTAGCATTTTCCGGACCTGAACATCAATCCCATCATCCAGTCCTTGATCTCGGATTCCATCTCTTCGACGGTGACCTCTTTTAAGGTCATTTCTTTGGAGATCTTCAAGATCGCATTCTTCTCGGAGATATCCCCTGCGTCAACCATCCTGTGTGTGGGCCAGATGACCAATCCTTTGTCATCCGCTGGCACCATGGTCGTGAGGACATATTGTTTCTTCTTATCGTCGGGATTCTCCTTTGCGTAATTCAAGGCCGTTTCGTATCTGTGGTGGCCATCGGCTATGAGCATCTTCTGACCTTTCAGCTGTTCGGTGATCTCGTTGCAGATCCTGTGGTCTGCGATCCTGAGGTACCTGTGCTCCACTTTTTGCGGGTCAACGAATCTGTATACGAGTTGTGCAGAGGAATCGATCT
This sequence comes from uncultured Candidatus Methanogranum sp., assembly GCA_963676045.1. GTDB lineage: Archaea > Thermoplasmatota > Thermoplasmata > Methanomassiliicoccales > Methanomethylophilaceae > Methanogranum. The sequence continues at coordinate 1,145,291 of OY780938.1, read as the reverse complement.
TCCTGTTGAGCTCCGGAGTGAAACCCTCGAAAATGCCGAATATGGACTCAAGATGGGAGCCCATGTCCCTGAGCAGGTTCAGGCGGTCTTCCTTGACTTTGGAGAACGTCTCCTCATGGGGGATGATGTGACCCTCGGAATACTCCTCGGTTTTCAATATGCCCACGATCCCTGTCCTCACTTTTGTGACGCCATTGTCGTCGAAGGTCTGTTGATAAAGATAGAACGAATCCGTATCCTGTTTCAGGCTGTCATCCGAGATCATCCTCTCAAGTTCTTTCCTGGCAGAGTGATATCTCTTGTCAGAGTCAGGTTTTAGAGTAAGGTTGGTCACGTTGTTCTTGTGTTGCTGAAGTTCTTTGAGATAATCGGGGCCGATCACATCATAAGGAGGTGAGATGCGTTCTCCGATCGATTCTTTGGCTTTAAGATTAGGCCTGTATCCAGGAAATGGAAGGAATATTACCATAATAGTGCCCTATTGTAAGTGTATGAGGCGGACATATTTCATTCATTCGGATGTAACCATACAATGATGGGCCGTACCATGCACGATGGGATTCAGCATATTCTAGGAACAGGATCGCCCGATGGGGCTTCCAATATCCTTTTTCCGCCGATCTCGGTCTTCAGGACCACTCTGGCAGGTCCATCGTTGGCATATCCTATTATTGTAGCATTCTTGCCTTCAGGGGTCTTCCTGAGTGCCTTGACGATCTGATCTGCCATTTCCGGTACGCATGCTATGACGGCCTTGCCTTCGTTGCCTATGCTCAGAGGGTCTATGCCGAGTAGGTCGCAGGCATTGACGACCCCTTCTCTCAGAGGTATCTTGACCTGGTCTATCTCCATACCTATCTTCGATTTGGAGGACCATTCGTTCAGGGTGTTCGCCAATCCTCCCCTTGTCGGGTCCTTCATGGCCACGATGCCGCCGACTTTCAATCCCTCTGCGATCATCTTATTGAGCGGCGCGACGTCGCTCTGCACTTCGCTTTCAAAGCCGTATCCTTCGCGGAACGATAGCAATGCCACGCCATGGTCTCCGACGTAACCGGATACGATTATCGCATCGCCAGGTCTGACGCTGTTGTCAGTGCACCATCTGTTATCGACCTTTCTGTATTCGGAGGCTATCTCAAGGTTCTTGTCCAAGTAGATGGACCTTTTTCCAATGGCGGCTGTCGTCATTACCATCTGATCTATTGCTCCGGATTCCATGACTTTGGTGTCACCGGTCACCACAGGCACGCCGCAGTGCTCGCACGTCCTTCCTACACTCTCCATCACCCTGTCGACTATGTCGAAGTCCAATCCCTCCTCCATGATGACGGAGCATCCCAATCCCAAGGGCGTAGCTCCCATGACGGAGATGTCGTTGACAGTGCCTGATACTGAGATCTTACCTATGTCGCCGCCAGGGAAGAACAGCGGTTTAACGGTGTGTCCATCTATCGTGAACACGACGTCATCTATTATCGCAGAGTCGTCCATAGAATCCAAGGGTACTTCGGCCTTCATCTTTGGAAAATGAGAGGTGATGTGATTTGCGAGGAATTCCTGCATTATTTCTCCACCGGCCCCGTGGTTCATGACAATCTTCGGCATGAGTGTCGGCATTCGTTTTCGAGTATATTGGTTTTATCGACATATAGATGCATGATTTCTATGCGAATATCATGCTGGCATGGATACGATGCCAAATATGAGACTACTCAACAAATTAATACTGCCCAAGTGTTGATGAGGGACACGGGCTTGTGGGGTAGTGGATATCCTTTTGGCCTTCGGAGCCGAATACCCGGGTTCGAATCCCGGCAGGCCCTCCTAAGTCCTCAATGGAATATAGGTCGCACCGAATAAAGTGGGACCAGGACAACACCGATCAAGGGGTCGGATCGTTTCAATGACCCTGAAATCCAACTCGATGTTGAATGTATGGGAGATGCTGGAAACGACTTCCAGCATCTTTTAAACGGTTTGATCGGAGAATTATCTTCCTTCGTATGTTATCAACGACTCTACGTCATAGCCTTTTAATTTCTGCCTTCCCTCGAGTCCTTCCAATTCTATCACGAAAGCGACCTTCACGACCTTCCCTCCAAGTTTCTCCGCCATGTCTATCATGGCCTTGGTGGTCCCTCCCGTGGCGATAAGGTCGTCGATGATGACGACCTTTGTACCCTCGGGGAAGCTGTCAGCATGCATCTCCAAGGTTGCGGTCCCGTATTCCAGTTCATAATCCTCAGATATGACCTTACGTGGAAGCTTTCCTTTTTTACGGACAAGTATGAATCCTTTGTTCATGGCGTATGCGACAGGCGCACCGAAAACGAATCCTCTGGATTCCGATCCCAGGATGACATCGAAATCGACATCCTTCAAGAGTTTGCACAGACCGTCGATGGCCATATGGAATCCTTTGGGGTCCTGTATCAGGGTTGTTATGTCCCTGAACATTATCCCTTCCTTGGGAAAGTCTGGTATGGTCATCACGTAATCTTTGAGTTCCTTCATGCCAGTCAAATGTTATTCGAGGTATTAACTTTAATCATATGCCCATACAAAAAAAGATATCCTCATTTGTTGATGCGGCGGATTATGAATGGTACCAAGGTACTAGAAGGCAATTTGGTCGATGTGTTGGAGAGTAGGATATATCCTGCTAGGATAACGATAAAGAGCGGAAGGATCTCGTCCATCGAGGAGATCAGCGGACCCTATTTTGAATATATCCTCCCAGGTTTCATCGATTCTCATGTGCACGTGGAGTCCTCCCTTCTAGTCCCTTCACGCTTTGCAGAGGCCGCTGTGCCCAAAGGGGTATGTTCCGTCATCGCCGACCCGCATGAGATTGCAAATGTGATGGGTAAAAAAGGCGTCGAGTTCATGATACACGATGCGGCAGGAGTGCCTATGAAGTTCAGATTCATGGTCCCGTCATGCGTGCCGGCCACATCGTTCGAGACTGCCGGTGCTAAATTAGGATACAAGGATGTGGAGAATCTCCTTCATAGGAAAGAGATATTCGGATTGGCGGAGATGATGGACTATCCAGCGGTGCTTTCCGATGATTCAGATGTGATGGCCAAGATAGATGCCGCCAAGAGGGTCAAAAAGCCAATAGACGGACACGCGCCAGGCCTTTCAGGGGAAAAATTGGACAAGTATATCGCCGCAGGCATAACGACCGACCACGAGTGCGTCACCGAGGCAGAGGCCAGAGAGAAGGCGGACAAGGGGATGATAATACAGGTAAGGGAAGGGTCGGCATGTTCCAACATGAAGGACATCCTTCCTGCTGTCAAGGACCGCGAATTCATGCTATGTTCCGATGATATGCATGTAGGGCAGTGCCTTAACAAAGGCTATATCGACAGGCTTCTGAGAATGGCAGTCCATTATGGGGTGGACCCCATGAATGCCATCAAAGCAGCCACGCTGTGGCCTGCCAAGCATTACAATCTGGATGAAGGCTCCGTGCGTGTAGGCGGTCCAGCGGATATGGTCTTCGTATCGGACCTTTCAAGTTTCACAGTGAAAAGGGTCTATATCGATGGCGAGCTGGTGGCCGATAGCGGCAACGCTCTTTTCCAGGCACAGCCGATGACATGTGGCACGCACATTAGAAAATGCGATGTTAAGGAGAGGGAGCTTTTCATATCCTGCAACAATTCCTCTGTGAAGGTCAGGGCAATACAGGTCGAGGATAAGCAGATAACAAGCAGAGAGAGGATCGTAGAGCTCAGGACTGAGAACTGGGTGATAATGCCAGATCCAGACAAGGATGTCCTTCTCATCGCTGTAGTGAATAGGTACAAGGACACGAAACCAGCAGTCGGTTTCATCAGCGGCTTCGGCTTCAAAAAGGGGGCGTTGGCAACATCAATATCCCACGATTCTCACAATCTCGTGGCTGTAGCATCATCATACGACCTGCTCGCTTCAGCTATAAACTCGGTATCCGAGCAGGGAGGACATTATTTCACAGATGGCGAAGAGGAATTCTATCACCCTACTCCTGTCGCGGGCCTAATGAGCACCGAATTCCCAGAATGTGCTGCATTTATGGAAGAGAACGTCATATTCTCTGCCAGGTCATCCGGCTGCAAGTTAAGGGAACCCTTCATGACACTCGGTTTCCAGTGTCTTTTGGTTGTGCCCGCTTTGAAAATGAGCGATAAAGGCCTATTTGATAGTGTTAAATTCGAGTTCACCGATGTTATAGTGGAGTGATCCGATGTTGGAACGATTGAAGGAAAGCCTTGACAGATGCCCTGTCGTAGGTATGGAAGGATATCAGTATTTCGTGCATCCGTTGACAGATGGGATCCCCTACATCGATCCACTCCTGTTGGATGAGGTCACAGACGCTATGATATCCGTTGCGGATCTGGATTGTGATTACATCATCGCTCCCGAAGCCATGGGCATACCGCTAGGTTCATTGATATCGATCAAGACTGGCATACCGATGAATATAGTCAGGAAAAGAAAGTACGGGCTTCCAGGGGAGATAAGCGTATCCCAATGCACAGGTTATTCCAGATCCGAGATGTTCATAAACGGCATAAAGAAGGGAGATAGGGTAGTTCTGGTCGATGACGTCCTTAGTACCGGAGGGACCATGCGTGCGATAATAATGGCCCTGAAGGATGTCATCGGTGCTGAGATCGTAGATGTGGTAATCGTCTTTGAAAAGACCAATAAGAAGGCAGATCTGGAAAATGAGCTAGGTCAAAAGATAAAGACGATATTAAAAGTCGATGTTATTGACGGTAAGACCGTATATTTCTGATAACACCCATGAAAGGGTTAAAGGTCTCGATCCCAGGATCGAGTTGTCGCGGTCATCAGTCGAGTCTTGCGAACTTATCCGAAGGCCTGCCTTTTCTCAGTGTAAAGTGCCAACCGACCCATCTTTCACTTTAGAGTACACACCTGAATTGGATTTGTTCTCGCCGCAGTGTCTTGACATATTACTTTTGCCGATCGTCACTTGCCTCCTGTGAATAATACATTGTTGTGCAAGTATATAATATTTGTTTTTCAGAATCAATATTTCGTATTTCGTTGAAATATATTAAAAAAATACGTAATTCGAATAAATATTTCGATATACGTAACTAGTTAAATTGTTTTGATCGAGGTATCATTCCTTCCTGTGAAGGGGAATCTGATATTGTGATCATCGCCAGTCAACCTGAGTAGTCCGAATTTGAAGAGTCCTTCGTAGAATGGTCTTATGAATCTGAATTCACTGAGCGTCTGTCCTTTGCGATCCAATCTGATGGTTAACGGTATGTAGGTCTCAACTGAAGGTTTGAATCCGAGTCCCATGTCCTTTTCACAGGTCTTTTTGAGATAGTCCATCGCAGAGATCTCAGGATTTTCCTCAATGATGGAGTTGGCCACATTCATCCCTATATGTTTTATTATGTTGCTGATGTCAAAACCCACAAGGCGGAACGAGTGATTGACATATCTGAACATGGCCTTGTAGTATTGAGTGGGATCGCTAGCATATCTTCTGAACAGTATCTCCATCTCGTTTCTAAGATTCTTTTCACTCTTGGTGGCAGTTATCGCAGGTTCTCCATGCAGGCTGTAGCGGACATATTTCGAAGATCTCGCATTATCTGATTTTATGACCCTCGATTCAATCAGTTTGTTTATGTTAGTGTGTATTGTGACCGGAGGAATGTTGAGTGTGTTGGACAATCCTTTCAAAGACATTTCCGACCTGCTCAAGATGTCGAGGATCTTTACTTGCACGTCATTGCCGAACAGTACGGAATTCCCTTCCACGTGATATATGGAAAGGGGCCAGCCATTGCAGAAATCCTCTTTTATCATTTCATCTATTATCGTACCGTTATCTATCTTTCCGATATATGGGGTGATAGCGGCGTATACGGCATTATCGTCCACTTTCACATATCCTATGCAATATCTTATGCCTGTGTTCGCGCTTATTGCCTCGATGAGATATCCTATCATGACCGGGGAGATCATCATAAGGGACCTTTCTGATTCAGGGTCCATCTTCATTTCTATGTGAAGTTCATCGTCATCGAAGGACAGTGTCGTATCTGGGAATTTGGCATCCGAGAAATTCTTCTTTATTGTTTTAAGCAGAGTCTCCGTGTCCATGCCCTTGTAGTTTTTTTCAGCGTATTTCGCAAGCAACGATCCCCCCCTTAGCATCAGGGGACTGAAGTCCAGGCCCAACTTCATGGATTCAAGGACCATGAGAAGGATTATCCCTTTGTATTGTCCGCCTTCTTTGTTCATTATCCCCATTATCTCTTTTTCGAGAGGGCCTATGTTGAAAGGGGTCCTTATCGGATTCATTATTTTGACGGATGATGGAACGTATACTGTCTTTCTTTTGTCATTATCATCGATATAGGACGTAATGAAATCCCATCTTTCGAGTTTTTTGACGTTTGACTGTATGGATGTCTTTTGCTGATCGAGTATATCCGATAGTTCAGTGACTGTCATACCAGAATGCGCTAAAAGCTCCATTATCTGAAGACTCACGTCATTTGTCAGGAATTTTATACCTTTACTAGTGATGAATACAGCATACTCGTCCCCATATTCGACATCGGTCATTGTAATCTTTTTAACATTGATATATGAGTATAAAAGGAATATGTACCAGTGATTTTTTAGGTATTTTAATAAAATGGAATCGGCCGATCTCGTCGGCCGATATCCTCAATTAAGTTGTTCGGAGCAGAATGGACAGAACTTAGGGACCTTGGGCAATCCACTAAGGTCGTTTCCGCAGTACGGGCACACTTTGAACGTTTTCGGAGCGGTCTGTGTGTTGTTCTGGGCCGGTGGCGCTGCATTGGCCGGGGCAGGCTGCGGCGAGCGATTCATCATCGGCGAGGCCTGTCCGCAATTGTTGCAGAACTTGTATGGGTAGTCGTTCAATGAACCGCATGCAGGGCACATTACCTTCTGGCTCTGTTGCTGCTGCTGTTGTTGTGACTGCACTCCCTGTACTGGTTGTTGCTGTAGCTGCTGATACATCTGTGGGAACAATAGCATGCCGGTACCCACTGCCGCACCTCCCTGCGAGTTTCCGATGGCATCTGCCATCCTATCCATGACCTCGTACTTCTTGAAGGATTCTCCCCTGGAGCTACTGAACTGAAGATATTCGAAGATCTTCTGTTTCTCTTCTTCCGTGGTAGCGACCTCGTTGATCTTCAAGGAGAGTAATTCTATTCCCCTCTGGGTGAAGTACTGCTCTATCAAGATCTTCGTGCTGGTGGAAGCCTTCTCGATGTTGTTCATGATGTCCATGTAGAACAACGATGTGAGCTGCTGTATTATCTGCTCGTTGATGAAGCTCTTCATGAATGAATTGACGTTTCCAGTCGTGTACTGGGTCATTCCTCCGAGGACCTGTGTGTAGAACACAGAGACATCGTTTATGCGGAACTGGTAATCTCCGTTGGCCATCAATGTAACAGGCACCTGATATTCATCAGCTGCCTTTATCATGCTCCTTATTCCCCATTTTCCGTTGAATATCTTGAGCGAGATGTATACGATCCATACCTTGAAAGGCGTCTCCTTGAATCCAAGTGCCAGATTGTACAATTTCGTAAGCCATGGGATGTTGGCTGACGTTATCATATGTCTTCCTGGTTCCAAGACACCTTCCAATTTTCCATCCCTTATGAACAACGCGACCGCGTGCTCAGGTACCGTCACAGACGTGATCGTCCTGAGGTCATCATGTTCCGACCTGTAGATTATGTCATCAGGCCCCTGGTTCTCCCAGAATACCACATTTGTCTTTGCTGCCATTCAATTCACTCCTTGAATCCTTTCATTACGCTCTCTCTTCCAAGATAGTCCTCGGAGAGTTGGTCCACTGTCCTTTCAAGTCCCATCAAACGCTCTTTCAAGGTGTTATCCTGTTTGTTCACATCATTGACAAGGGCTTTAGTCTGGGTCTTAAGGGATTGGACATCGTCCATCAGCTTCGCGTCCCATTGAATGAGGCCGTCGAGTTCAGCCTCCATGATCTTCACCGAGTCATGGAATCCGCTGTATCCGCCGACCGCTTTTTTCACATCGATGTAGTACTTATCCACCTTCGATCTGATCCTCTCCGTTTCTCTCATGAGGTCCAGATCTCCAACGGTCGCCCTCTGAACTGTGACCAGGTCATTCTTCACGGCTTCCAATTCGCGTGCTACCTCTCCCCTAACGGCCCTGTCCTCATCCCTTCTGAGATTCTTCTGCCTGTATCCCTTGTATCCTGGGATGTATAGGGCGATCCTCTCTACTAGGGACCTGTTGTCATTCATTTTTTTATCTATGTTCTGATCGATCGTCAAAGTGATGCCTCCTTCTTATTGTTGATGAGTGCAATTGCTATGCCTATTGCGGCGATTCCGATCAGGAAGATCGCAATAAGGTATATCCAGTCGATGTTTGTCGCGGTATACATAAGGCCTACTATGCCTATCAATGCAACGAATGCTCCCACAGCGAGCCTGTATATCCTTTCGGAAGGCCCTGCGCCTGTGGTCTTATCGCTGAACAGGTTTGACATCAGACACAAGGTCAGTCCGAAGATGAGTGCTGTAACCCAAAGTATAATCAACACTCCCTTGTCCAAAGCCATGTAGGCGATGATACCTATCGCTAATGCGATAATGAACATCCCCAACGATACCGCTGAAAGGGTTCTGTTGTTCAATTTTGTCATTTTATCTCTCTCCTTATACTATTATTAGGTCGGACGGGTTGGTCCTCTTGACCCTCTTAGGGACCAAAGATCCAAATGCAGCTGGAACCTTCAGAGTGCTGTCCATCTCACAGGGTATGTATATCAGGCCCTTGACGTACGGTTTACTGAGTTTCAACTGAGAGTCACTGCTTGTGCGTTGTTTAAGGTAGTCGGAAACGATCTTTTCCGCCTCCCTCTTTGTGCTGAGAGGTACGACCACTTTCCGTCCTCCGGTCGAGTTCTCGGCAAATTCTGATATCTTTGTTATGCCTTCTCCTCCGCTTATGCTTGTTTCTGTACCTTTTATTCCAGAGAGTATGCTCTTCTCCGGGCGGAGTGCGAAAATATCTGTGAGTGCTGATGACGGGTCCCTTAGGCAGTCGCCGTCTATCACGAAGTCTGCAGGGACCAATATGTCCTCCGTTACCTCCACGCTCTTCTTCTTCCACATCGCGCCCGTCTGGAAACTGTATTTAAGGTCTACATCCCAGAAGGGGACAAGTATCTGTCCGGAGCCGGAGACTATCGGTAGCGTGCCTCCGTTCTTGGCCTTCATTATAGATGAGATGTAATCGAATATCTCGTTGTACCTGTCCTTGTTACCAAGCAGATACCCCCAGTCACCGTTTTTCATCAAGTTGAAACCGAAAACCCTCTTTATGACGTTCAAAACGCTCAGAGGATCATCTGATACGCCGTTGGTGACGAATCCTGCGATATCCTTGAGGATCCTGGTCTGGGATATCTCCATGTCGATAGCTTGGTACATTATGCCCAGGTTGAGGTCCGATAGCACCTTTGATTTGACATCCTCCAATTTTGTCTGTGCGGTCTCGAACATAGACATGGCGCTCATGGCATCTCCGTTGAGGAGTTTCTCGCATCCATTGCAAACGATGGACAATGCTTCGAAGCGTTGTGCTGCCAGTTCATAGCTCTTTATCAGTCCGAAGGATTTCGATGCCTCAGTGAAGTTGTTGCTTAGGAGGATATACCTTCCAGGCTTGTCCTCATGCAGCAGTTTTGTGTTGTTGATCAGCAGAGCATAGGCTGTTGCTATGTTCTCTGCGCCTCTTACCAAGGACCTGCTATTGTCGTCGACCGCCAATGGCTCGATGCTTTTCGCTTTGGCATTGAATTCGAATGCTTGATTGGATTCATGGCATGCCTTTATGGAAGAATCCGTTGTGAACGGCAGCACGATGAGTGGGTTCGATAACAGCGTGTTTATCGCGAATCTATATTCGCTGTATTCCGTCTCGATCTTCGGTTTGATGTTTGCAACGAATATGTTGTACCTTGCCACAGAATCCACGTTCTCCGACTGTGACATGGAGAAACCGCCAGGGAGGGATTTGCTGATCCATGATTGGATCTGTCCCATCATCTGGTCAAGGTATGCTTTGGCATCCATCCTTTGCTGGGTAGTGCCGCATGAGGGGCAGGTCACGTACGGTGAATCGGATTCCAGATCTTTTTTATCAAGTGGTGCACCGCAATATTTGCACCTTAATGCGACAATTTCATCCAATTATTCCACCTCATCTTATCATTGAACGTACCGCTGCTATCTCCAGCTCGAGTCTCACTTCTGTCGCGCGGAGTTCCCTTATTGCGTCCTGATAGTATTTGTTGGCTATCGCGTCCGATCTTCTGGATATCGCTGAATAGCAGGGCCTGCAGACATACACGGATTCGAAATCGGTAGGAGCTGATTTGAGGAGGTCATCCTGGCTGCTGGTCCTCATGAACGGGGTGATCTCGCTGGACATGGTCACGAAATGTATCCCCTCGCCGGTCGTGGTCCTTCCGCAGATCCAACATTTCGCCGATCTGGAATAGGACTGTATCAACTCCATGTCCTTTGCTCCGTCATCTCCCGACTGCTTGCGATAATTGTATGCTGTCTGAAGGTATTCGGCCGCTTTCTTTGGATCGGTTAGGACCGACGCCGAGGCCAAGGTCTCATATCCAAGTGCCTGTATGCTCAGGGATTCCTTGATCCCGGATGTGGCGGTGTCGCCGCTGATGATCTCATTCGTCTTCAGAGTGTCCTTGCCTATCTTGACCTGATATCTCTGTCCGAGCTGTATTAGGTCCTTACCCTTCTGTTCCCTCACTTCTGCGTTGCCGTTCTTCGCCATGAGCACAATGCGCTCCGCGATCAGATTGCATTCCTCCGCCAATTTTTGTGAGTCTACCTGTGTAAGTCCGAACTCGAAAGTAGGTATGTTGTTGGAGGTCAAAGCGGTTGCAAGGGCCGTATATGCATTGGGATTGTTCTGATCGTTGATCATGGTGATGATCGCGACATACACCGATGCGAGCTTCGAGTTCGCAGTTCCCTTCTGTATGCACTTTTCAAAGTTGGACCTGGCCTTATTGTATTCTTTACGCTTTACGAGATCGACTCCCTCATCGAATAGTTCGTCTCCAGATTTGAATAGGAATGCCATATTCTCACTAGTATGGGTAATTGAGTATTAATGTTATTTATTTTATCCAAAACAAAAATGATGGTGATAATTAGTTTAAATAGGGCATGATGTCGATTCATGAAGATCTGATCACTGGTATTTGGATCTCCGTGAGATATTCGGATTCGCAATCCCTGTTCCAGCATCCTGCGATATAGCATTCCCTCGCCAGTTCACTTATGACATATCCGTTGTCCTCAACGTATTCCAGTGCGCACTTGTAGGCGTCGCCAAGTTTGTTGTAACTTCCCTTATGCATGGCGCAAACAGCGGTAACAGGTTCGAGCTTATTGAAGACAATATTCCCTGTATCCCTTCCTTTTGTTTTGACCGCTTGCGAATATTCGATCGATATGTCCCTGTCCTTGAATTCCTTATCCAAGTATCTGACGAAGCAATAGTTCGATGGGTCGCATTCCAGTCCAGGATTGGCATCGAGACATTCCTTTGCGCTTCCCAGTATGAACTCCGTCATCTCTTGGAAGTTCGCGATCCTTCCTTTTGCGCTGTATACGATGCATCCAGGAAGATCCTTTACGATGGCGTTGTGTGAGCCGTCTTTCTCTTTCATTATTATACTCTCCAGGTTTGAAAGTTCCATATCGATCCTTTCTTTTTCGAAGGAAAGGCAATCCTTTCTTGACCTCAGGATCGCATCCACATCGCATCCGAGGAGGATGCTCCGCGTCTCGTCTATCGACAGGCCAGCATCTCTGTACATCATTATCGTCTGCATAGTCCCAAGTTGTTCCGTGGAATAGTATCTGTATCCGTTCCATCCGTCCACTTTGTTGGGTTTCAACAGTCCGACCTCATCGTAGTATCTCAAGGTCTTGGTAGAGACCTTTGCCATCTTCGAGAATTCGCCGATACGGTATTTCATAGCGGTCAATCTCATTTACGATTATATCTCTTGGTAGTCTCCACTAGTGTCAATGTTTTGATGCAGGATCGTATCGAGTCGTTCGACCAACATCATCTGCAACATCATTGTTGATGTATTTTTTTTGTACGATTTATTAGAAATACATACATCATTTCGATTATAATTAGACAAATGTCTAATATGATTGATTTTTTCGAATCATTTAACAACAAATTTTAGAAACATTTATATTTGCATACGTATCACACCCCATCATGGCAAACAGCAGATTCAGAGCCGTCGAAGAAGCGATCAAAAAGACGCCGGTCGTTGTTGAACCTCCGGCAACTGCGACATCCGACTATTATGGATGCAATGTCTTCAATAGAGCAACAATGAGGAAATACCTCTCTGCGGAAACAAGGAGGATAGTGTACGAGTCGATAGAACAGGGAGCAACCCTGGACAAGTCTGTCGCAGAACATGTTGCGGCTGGAATGAAGCGTTGGGCCATGGATATGGGAGCAACACATTACACCCACTGGTTCCAGCCTTTGACAGGCGGAACAGCGGAGAAGCACGATTCCTTCGCGGAACCTCACGGACAGGGAGAATCTTTAGAGAGTTTCAGCGGAAAACTTCTCTGCCAGCAGGAGCCAGATGCATCCTCGTTCCCCAGCGGAGGCCTCAGGAACACATTCGAGGCAAGGGGATACACCGCATGGGACCCTTCGTCACCCGCATTCATAATGGGGGACTGCCTTTGCATCCCAACAGTATTCATATCATACACGGGAGAGGCACTTGATTACAAGACCCCACTTCTGAAGTCCGTATCCGCGGTCTCCAAGGCCACGGCGGACGTTCTCAAATATTTCGGCATGGAGAATGCCATCGTCCATTCGTATCTAGGATGGGAGCAGGAGTACTTCCTCATAGACTCTGAGCTATACGCGCAGCGTCCAGACCTCATACTAACGGAGCGCACGCTCCAGGGGCACAACAGTGCGAAGAATCAGCAGCTCGAGGACCACTATTTCGGATCCATACCCGCCAGGGTGCTTGAGTTCATGAAGGAGCTGGAGTACGAGTGTTACAAATTGGGCATACCAGTTAAGACAAGGCACAACGAGGTCGCACCCAACCAGTTCGAGATAGCCCCCGTGTACGAGGAGGTCAATCTCGCTGTGGACCACAACCTCATGCTCATGTCACTGATGAGACAGGTCTCCGAGCGCCACGGATTCAAGGTCCTATTCCACGAGAAGCCATTCGGAGGAGTCAACGGATCTGGAAAGCACTGCAATTGGTCCCTTGGTACAGAGGATGGGATAGGCCTGATGTCCCCAGGAAAGACCGATGAGGAGAACCTCAGGTTCCTCACATTCATGGCGAACGTCCTGAAGGCCGTACATGACAACGATGCTTTATTGAAGGCATCCATAATGAACGCGCCCAACTCCCACAGGCTGGGAGCTAACGAGGCGCCACCGGCGATCATATCCTCCTTCCTAGGCGTACAGGTGACCCAGACGTTCGAGGAGCTTTTGGGCTCGAAGGACATGGTGAAGATCAGCGGCAAGAAAGGATACAGCTTGGGAATCCCCCAGGTCCCCGAGCTCCTGGTCGACAACACAGACAGGAACAGGACATCGCCGTTCGCATTCACAGGCAACAGGTTCGAGTTCAGGGCCGTGGGCGCATCCGCGAACTGCGGTGCACCGTTGGCAATGCTCAACACGATCGTCGCGTATCAGCTCAAGCAGTTCAAGATAGCGGTCGATAAGAAGATAGCAGCTGGAACGCCAGTCATGCAAGCGGTCCTGGACGAGGTACGCGAGACATACAGGGCGGCCAAGGACGTATGCTTCGATGGGAACGGATATTCCGATGAATGGAAGGCCGAGGCAAAGCGCCGCAAGCTCAACTGCGAGAGTTCCGTCCCGGTGATATACGATGCATTCACCTCGCAGAACACCGTCAAGATCTACAAGGATACGAAGGTCCTCACAGAGGTTGAGCTGGAAGCAAGGAAAGAGGTATATTGGGAGATATACAGCAAGAAGATCGAGATCGAGGCCAAGGTCATCAGCGACATGACGCTCAATCACATAATCCCCGTGGCCATCGAGTATCAGTCCCTGCTATTGGACAATGTGTTCAAGCTCAAGGAGCTGTTCGCGGACAAAGAGTACCAACAGCTGTCGTCGCATGTGCGCAAACAGATCAAGGAGATATCCGAGCATGTTTCCACATCGATGGACCTGGCCTCTGAAATTGAAGTCACATGCGCCAAGATACACGAGATCGAGGACGAGCGCGAGAAAGCGGTGGAATTCCATGACAAGGTCGTTCCAGGTATCGAAGTGATAAGGCAGCACCTAGATGCCCTGGAAATGATAATCGACGATCAGATGTGGCCTATGCCCAAGTACAGAGAACTTCTCTTCATAAGCTGAGGTCTGATAAAGTGAATGATGCGGTGGGTCTGTACGACCCAGAGAACGAGCACGACTCATGCGGAGTGGGTCTTGCCGTCAATATTAATGGGAATAAGGACCACAGGATCGTGGAATACGGCCTGCAGATCCTTGAGAATATGGAGCACCGCGGTGCGGAGAACGCTGATGGGAAGACCGGCGATGGTACCGGTATAACCGTTCAGATACCGCACGACTTCATTACGAAATTCCTTAAGATCTCGGTCCCCGAACTGGGAAGGTACGGGACCGGGATAATATTCTTACCTAAGGACAAGAAGGACCAGGAGTTCTGCCTCTCAGTCATAAGGGAAGAGTGCGGACGTTACGGCCTTTACGAGATCGACCTCAGAGAGGTACCAGTGGACCACGAGGTCCCAGGTCCCCAGGCGCAGGACAGCGAGCCAAGGATGGTCCAGATATTCCTCACCAGTTATGACAGTCAGGACATATTGGAGCATAAGCTGTACTGTGTCAGGAAGAGGTCGTCCAACAAGGTTGCGGCATCGAAGATTGCGTCCAAGGATGATTTCTACATATGCAGCCTTTCGACGAAGACGATCAATTACAAAGGGATGCTGACGCCGCTCCAGATAAGGGCGTATTACAAGGACCTGACCAATCCCGAATTCAAGTCCGCCATAGCAATGGTGCATTCGAGATTCAGCACCAACACATTTCCCATGTGGAAACTGGCACAGCCTTTCAGGATGCTATGTCACAACGGTGAGATAAACACGATAAAGGCCAACAGGTCCTGGACAAAGGCAAGGGAGAGCGTCCTAGAGGCATCTCTGATACCCGGCCTCAAGGACGTGTTCCCAATAATGCAGGACGGCATGAGCGATAGCGCGACACTGGATAACGTGTTCGAGTTCCTTGCCATGAGCGGGAAGAGCATGCCCAATGCATTGTCCATGTTGATACCCGAGTCTTGGAACGAGAAGAACCCAATATCGGATTCACTCAAGGCATACTACGAGTATCATAGCATATTCATGGAGCCATGGGACGGTCCTGCGGCAGTGCTTTTCACCGATGGCAGATATGCCGGAGGTATGTTGGACAGGAACGGGCTTCGTCCAGCTAGGTATTCCATAACCAAGGAGGGGCTATTCATATTGGCCTCCGAGGCGGGAGTCATACAGATACAGGATAACGACCTGGAGGAATCCGGTCGCCTAATGCCTGGAAAGATGATGCTCATTGACACCAAGGAGGGGAGGATCCTCTACGACCAGGAGATAAAGGAAGAGCTCTCCACGGCATATCCCTACAGGACATGGCTCGAGAACAGCAGGCTGGATCTCGACACGGTGTCGTCTGGAAGGATGGTCCCGCGTTCAGTGAACAGCATGGGCGCGATGATGAGGGAGTTCGGATATTCTCAAGAGGACATAACGAAGGTCATGGTGCCCATGGTCACCCAGGTCAAGGAGCCGGTCAGTTCCGCTGGATACGATGCACCCCTGGCGATATTGTCTGACAAGCCCCAGAGGCTATTCAATTATTTCAGGCAGTCATTCGCACAGGTGACCAATCCTCCGATAGACCCCATAAGGGAGCACCTCGTGATGTCCACCACAGGATACATCGGGTCGATAACCAACAACATATTGGTCCCCACGCCTTTCAATTGCAAGATCGTCAAGGTCAAGCATCCAGTGATAACCAACAGGGAATTGGACCTGCTTAAAAATCTGAAATACAGGGGCTTCAACACAACGGTCATATCCATGACCTTCGACCTCGCAGAAGGTCCAGAAGGGTTGGGGACAGCTTTGACCAGGATATGCCGCCAGGCAGAGGAATCCGTCGACAAGGGCGATTCATATCTCATACTTTCAGACAGATCTGTCGATGAGGGCCATGTGGCGATACCGTCGGTCCTGGCAGTATCCGCTGTTCACCAGTATCTGGTGCACAACAAGAAGCGCATTCAGACCGATATCATCGTGGAGACCGGAGAGCCGAAAGAGGTGATGCACTTCGCATTGCTGTTCGGCTATGGCGCCAATGTCGTCAATCCGTATCTAGCATTCGCGGTCATCGAGAAGATAGTGAAGGAACAGGACGACCTCAAGATAGACGTCGATGCCGCTGAGCACAATTACATAAAGGTGCTCGAGAGCGGTCTGTTGAAGATAATGTCCAAGATGGGCATAGCGACGATAAGGTCATACCGCGGTTCCAGGCTTTTCGAGGCCATAGGGATCGATAAGGATGTCTGTGCGAAATACTTCGCGCATACAGTGTCCAATATCGGCGGGTTGAAGCTCACAGACATAGCGGCAGAGGCCATATCAGCTCACGAGGCCGCATTCGATCAGAATGACAGGGACACCGTGGTACTGGAAGACATGGGGGAGTACAACTACAGGAAGGGCGGAGAAAGGCATTCTTGGAATCCAGATACCGTGAAGTGGCTTCACCAGGCTGTCAGGGAGAGCGATGAGGAGGCCTACAAGCAATTCGCCGAGATGGAGGATTCCGGTTCGTTCTTCATACGCGATCTCATGGAGATCAGGAAGGGGAAGGCGATACCTCTGAGAGAGGTGGAATCCGCCGATCGGATAATCAGGAGATTCGTTGTCGAGGGCATATCATTCGGCGCCATAAGTCTCGAGGCTCATGAAACGATCGCAGATGCCATGAACAGGATGGGCGCCCAGAGCAACACTGGAGAGGGAGGAGAGGACCCCCGCAGGTTCAAGTTGACGTCTGACGGCAGGGACCTGAACTCGAAGGTTAAGCAGATAGCCTCCGGAAGGTTCGGTGTGACCGCACAATATCTGGTCAACGCAGAGGAGATACAGATCAAGGTCGCCCAGGGTGCAAAGCCAGGCGAGGGCGGGCAGTTAATGGAGTACAAGGTCGACAAGGTCATCGCTGCGACGAGGCATTGCATACCAGGCATAACGCTGATATCGCCTCCGCCGCATCATGACATATATTCGATAGAGGACCTGAAGCAGCTGATCTTCGATCTTAAATGCATAAATCCGACCGCCAGGGTGAGTGTAAAGCTCGTCTCGGAGGCTGGCGTGGGCACGGTCGCGGCAGGTGTCGCCAAGGCAGGTGCGGACGTGATCCTGATATCCGGTGCCGATGGAGGTACAGGGGCCAGTCCGACATCCTCGATAAGGCATGCAGGGCTGCCGTGGGAACTAGGCATCGCAGAGGCACAGCAGACGCTCGTGCTGAACAACCTCAGGGGCAGGGTGAGGCTCCAGGTCGACGGTCAGATGAAGACCGGCAGGGACGTGGTAATATCAGCCTTACTCGGAGCAGAGGAATATGGTTTCGCAACGGCACCGATGGTCGCTTTGGGATGCATAGTATGCCGCAAGTGCCAGACCAACACATGCCCTGTGGGGATAGCCACTCAGGACCCGGCGAAACGTGCCAAGTTCAAGGGAACGCCAGAGAATCTGATGAATTATTTCAAGTTCCTCGCAGAGGATGTCAGAAGACACCTCGCGACAATGGGATACAGGTCCATGGACGAGATCATCGGACATGCGGAATTGATACAGCGCAAGCCGTTGGTCGGCAAGAAGTCCGATAGCGTGGACATATCCGCGATCGTCAAGGTCGTGAAGGGAGAAAGCATATGCACGACCGGTCAGGGCGATATAATAAAGGACATCCTGGACAAGAGGATGATAAAGGATGCCAATATCGCATTGGATGCTGGCGATTCAGTGAAATTGGAATACGGCATCTGCAACGTGGACCGTTCAGTGGGTACCATGCTTTCAGGTGTGGTGACCAAAAGAGAACTGTCATTGAAGGAGAATTCCATACAGATAACATTCAAAGGGACGGCAGGACAGAGCTTCGGTGCATTCCTGTCCCAGGGTATGACGTTCTATCTCAAAGGCCAGGCCAACGATTTCGTGGGAAAGGGGCTATCTGGAGGAAGGATCGCCGTTTTCCGCGAGGAGCACATACCGAGATGCAATGTGATCGCAGGGAACACCGTGCTATACGGTGCGACATCCGGAGAGGTGTACATCGCAGGGAAGGTAGGCGAGAGATTCTGTGTCCGTAATAGTGGTGCCGTGGCCGTTTCCGAAGGCGCAGGGGATCACTGCTGCGAATATATGACCGGAGGCCGCACAGTCGTCCTAGGCAAGGTAGGGAGGAATTTCGCTGCGGGAATGTCAGCGGGTATCGCTTACGTTCTGAACGACGATGGGGATTTCGACAGACATTGCAATATGGACATGGTCGAGCTTTCCGTCATCGAATCCTTGCCTGACAAGATGGAGCTCAGGAAGATCCTGGAGGACCATGTGAGGTATACAGGCAGCGATATCGCGAAGACCCTCCTGACAGATTGGGACAACAACGTCAAAAGGTTCCTGAAGGTCATGCCGATAGGGTACAAGAAGATCCTCGAAGCTCAAAACAGATCATGAAACGGGGGATATCCCCCAATTTTAACATACTAAAATTTTTGTAATATACATTTTACAATCAGAATGACCGTGCGATCTGAAAAACCAAGATGTTATATATCATTAAAAATCGATACAGGTTCCACTTTCTGTTTCATCTCATTTTCAGATTTCAATATGCCAGCATTCATGGGTTCTGTACAACTTGGTAATTTGTGGAATCTTTTCATACAATGTTATTGAAAATATTTTTTATGGATTTCGAATAAGATTTCAGAATTATTGAAGTGATATGTGAACCTACATTTTGGTAGAGTTAGCTAAATGTGCGGAGTTCAAAGATTCGAAAGTCCAAATATCGAAGCAGATATGATTTTGCTGGCCATTTATATTTAAATGATTTATGACGGGTTATGTGTTTATAAACCTATAAATCGTACTACAATTACCTTATGCTTAACTGCTTAGGAATTTGAGGTAGCTATATGAGAGAAATAAGCAAACTGTCTGTATTGATAGTCTCTGCCGATGTCGGTGTCGATTCTTCCAAAGGTAGGATGCTAGACGCCATAAAGAGTGAGTTGGAATCATCGGATGTTTATGTAAAGGCCTCTACCAATTCTGAAAGTGTCAAAAAGGGTATACGGGCAATAAGCAATGGCGCTGACGCGATAATGATAGACTGGAATCTCCAGGACGCAACCGCGATAATAAAGAACATGCGTTCCATGGATCCCGATATCGGGATATTCCTGATGACAGACCCAGAAGCGCTTAGTGGTATACCTTACGACATATTGTCGGAAGTGAATGAATATCTATGGATACTCGGCGACACGCCATCATTCATAGCCGGTCGTGTCGAGGCTTCAATGCGGCGTTATCGTAAGGAGCTTCTCCCCCCGATGTTCAAGAGCTTGGTGGAGTTCTCCGAGGATTACGAGTATTCCTGGCATACACCCGGGCACACTGCAGGAACAGCATTTTTGAAATCCCCGGTCGGTCGTCTTTTCTACAATTTCTTCGGCGAACAGTTATTCAGATCGGACCTTTCCATATCCGTGGGAGAATTGGGTTCTTTATTGGACCACAGCGGGCCGATCGGCGATGCGGAGAAGTACGCATCCAAGGTGTTCGGGTCGGATATGACATTCTTTGTCACAAACGGTACCTCTACATCCAATAGGATCGTGCATGTGGCGATCACTTCTCCCGGCCAGGTGGAGGTCGTTGACAGGAACTGCCATAAGTCCATCGAGCATTCGATAACGATGAGCCATGCCGTACCCGTCTATATGATACCTACGAGGAACAGATACGGCATACTGGGGCCGATATTGCCAGACGGGATGTCCCCCGAGGTGATAAGGAAGAAGATAGAGGATTCCAAGCTCGCAACCGACAAGGTCTCAAAGCCATCGATAGCGGTGGTGACGAATTCCACATACGATGGTGTATGTTACAACGCTGCAAAGGTGGAAAGGATCCTGGGCCAAGTCACAGATTGCGTGCATTTCGATGAGGCTTGGTATGGTTATGCCAGATTCAATGATTTCTACAAGGACAGATTCGCGATGAGAGATGACGATCTTCCTGCCGATGACCGTCCGACGGTGTTCGCGACGCAGTCGACGCACAAGCTCCTCGCAGCATTGTCCCAGGCATCGATGATCCACATAAAGGAGGGTAAGAAGAAGATAGAGCCTTCCCTGTTCAACGAGGCCTTCATGATGCACGCTTCGACATCTCCGCAGTATGCGATAATAGCATCCTTGGACGTGTCTTCGAAGATGATGGATTCGAATGGAAAGGTATTGACCCAGGACTCGATAGATGAGGCCATAAGATTCAGGCAGACAATGGCCAGGATAAAGAGGTCGGTCAAGGAGAAGGATAAGAAGGACTGGTGGTTCGGGATGTGGCAGCCAGACGCGGTCCACATACCCGAAGGAAGGAAGCATAAGAAGATTGACTTCGCCGATGTCCCCGCGGAGGTCTTGGAGAAGGAATCGGATTGCTGGGTGCTGCATCCAGGCGAAACTTGGCATGGATTCGGCGATATAGAGGACGGCTGGGCGATGCTCGATCCGATAAAGGTGACGGTATTGATGCCAGGTATAGAGGATAACGGAGAGCATTCCGAATTCGGTATACCCTCGGCCGTGGTATTGGCATTCTTGGACCAGCGTGGAATAGTGAACGAGAAATCCGGAGATTACAACATACTGTTCCTCTTCTCCATGGGAGTCACGAATGGAAAGTGGGGCACACTGGTGTCGGAGCTGTTCGAGTTCAAGAGGCTTTTCGACACCGGAGCATTGCTGGATGATGTACTGCCCAATCTGGTCGCATCGTATCCGGAGAGGTATGGAGGCATGACCTTGCGCCAGTTGGCTAAGGAGATGCACGAACAGATAAGGTCCACAAGGCAGACGCAGATAGCTAACGAGGCTTGTTCGGTGATACCGAAACAGGTCATGATACCTGCCGATGCATACACAGAGCTCGTCAAGGGCAATGTGGAGCACGTCAAGATCGACGAGATCGACGACAGGATAGTCGCAACAGGGATAGTACCCTATCCGCCAGGCATACCGCTGCTCATGCCGGGTGAGAGGACTGGTAAGAAGGGCGGCCCGATATTGGGTTATCTGCGCGCATTGGAGGAATTCGATAGGAAATTCCCCGGATTCGCGCACGATTCGCACGGAGTCGAGGTGATAGACAATGACTACTACATCTACTGCATCAGGGAATGAAGGCAATTCTGAAGAAAAAAAGCCAAAGTCATCTTCGAGTATGAAATTGGGCATAGTATCCCTGGCGATGATCAACGTCGCCGCGGTTCTGAGCCTCCGTAATTTCCCGCAGATGGCATTGGAAGGATGGAGCATGATATTCTGGTATGTGCTCTTTGCATTGTTCTTCCTCATACCGGTCTCATTGGTGGCAGCCGAGCTGGCATCAACATGGCCCAAGGAGGGAGGTATATATGCTTGGGTCAAGGAAGCATATCCGAAGAAGGGAAGTTTCATCACCATATGGTGCTCATGGACCAACAACATCGTGTATTTCCCGACGGTGGCATCATTCGTGATGATCACATTGGCATATACGATATTGCAGCCGACCTTAGGTAATAATGCGATATACATGCTGTTGATAATGCTAGGCGCCATGTGGGCCCTGACATACTTCAACTTCACAGGTATGAAGAATTCCACAAAGTTGAGTACCATGGGTACTTTCCTCGGTGCATTGGTACCTATAGGCATATTGATCATACTGGCATTCATATGGTTGGCAAACGGCCATGTGTCGCAACTAGGCGATCTGACTGCGAGTTCACTGTTGCCCAGTACAAGCAATATGATCCAGACGTTCACGCTTGCCTCCAGTCTAGTTCTAATATATGCAGGAATGGAGATGGCAGGTTATCATGCGAGGGACACAGCGAATCCTAGCAAGGATTATCCCAGGGCCATGTTCTTCGCCGCAGCGATGATATGCGGCATATCGATAATAGGTACATGGGCTGTCGGTTCAATAGTTCCTGCGGATTTCCTGAACAGTCAGAACGGTATGAACGGCGGAGTCATCGAGGCATTCGACATCGCGTTGAACGACCTTGGAATAGGATGGCTCTTGGTACCATTGGGGATAATGCTCTCCGTAGGTATACTCGCTCAGTTGTCCACATGGATGTTCGGTCCTGCGAAGGGTCTTGCCCCAGCGGCATACAACGGTGACCTTCCCCCGATATTCCGTAAGACCAACAAGAACGGCGCACCAGTCGGTGTTCTGATCTTGCAGTGTGCGATATCATCGATATTCGTTATAGCTTATGTCATAATGGTGGTCGTCGATTTCAACGGGTACTGGGTACTCGTTGCGATAACATCGCTCATCAACATCATCATGTATTTCTTCATGTTCTTGGCGTTCGTAAAGCTGAGAAAGACACAGGCTGACAAGCCGCGTCCCTTCAAGTTACCAGGTGGGAAAATAGGTATGTGGCTCATCGCAGCCATCGCCATAGGTACGCTGACATTCGGTTTCATATTCGGACTATGTCCGGAGGACCCGACGGGATACAGCGTGCTGGAGATCCTGGGCTACATCTTAGGTATGTTGATCGGTGTCATCGCGATAGCGATATTGCCGCCTTATCTCATAGAGAAGAAATTCAAGAAGGATTCCTGGATGCCGACAAAGGAAGAGTTGGAGGAGTACGAGGCTGGAGACACGCACGATCAGTGAGTTCTTAGCCATATGATCATCTAACACACAGTCGACCTTTGTGGTCTTAAACCCTTTAATCTACTTTTCAAATCAATTGATCGCAATTATTCTTGGCATTCTCTGTAGAACGTATCCTCTCCACGGTCTTTGCGGCCATCAGTATGGATGTCTGTATGATCTTTTCTTGTTCTATACGCTTGGAGATGTCGTTATCGTCTAGAACGAATCCACCGACGCCTATGATCATCGATTTAGAAGAGGACATCGGGAAGTATTTCATTTCCACCGAGGATAAGGTATCGGTATATTTTCCAGATGCGGTCTTGTTGCGCAGGGTCCATTTTGCCGCCATCATATCTTTAGCGGTTATGGTTACCTTCTCGCTCATCATGACCAATCTTATGTCTTCATTGTCTTTCAAATAAAAGACAGAGCGTATGCCATACGTATCATTCAAATTATGTTCCAGGGAATCGAATACATCTTCTATCGTTTCTGCGGTGCAGAGTTCACGGCTCACATCATACTGCGTCGATACGAACTTATAACGCCTTTCAAAGACGATATAGCGATTTCTTATCCGTATGGATGATAGGCATACGATTATTGCGATCGGCATTAGTATCAACAATGATATCGTGTCTATTGGATCGTATATCCATATGGTTCCAAGTGGATATATTATGAAAATATCGGTGAGTATTATTGTCAATGCCGCTGCATATATGGAGGGCCAGATATCCATGAAGATGGAACAGATTATGACGCTGAGCATTGCGATCATCAAGATGAATATCCAATATTCCTCGTTCTCTGAGAAAAGGAAATGATTCAGGATCAAGGTCAATGATGCGATGAATGTCGCAATGATGATCTGTTTCAATGTACTCGGACGTAGGTGTTCATCTGGTGATTTTTCACTCTTATAATCCAATACGGATTCCTTTTCGTCCTTGGAGATCGTTACAATGATTATATCGGCATTCAACGGTGTTTTCGTCAGTTTTTTTATAAGGCTATTATTCAGCACATCGATCTTTTGGGAGAAAATGGCATTACCTACGATTATGCGTGTTGCCAATGTGACCTTGGCATATTTCAATATGGCATCGATTATCGATGTGCCATGAATGGTATTTGTTTTGGCTCCAAGTGATTTTGCCAATTCAAGGCTCTTCATGGCTTCTTCGGAGATCGTACCCGCGTGTCTATAAGTGCGGCACTCGACATACATGACCTCCCATTCGGTCTTTGTTTCCTCAGCGTGTTTCTTTCCAGTGTTTATAAGCTTCTCGTTCAATTCTTTCGAATCGCCGATGCATACAAGGACTTTTTCTTTTATTTTCCATTCTCCATCAAGGAAATTCGACCGCATGTACTCCATCATCTTTTCATCTACGTGTTCTGCCGCCGCACGGAAGGATAGTTCACGCAGGGCCATGAGATTCCCTTCATTGAAGAAATTCTTCATCGCTATCTGTGCTTGTTCTGGGATGAAGATCTTCCCCTCTTGGAATCTTAGGAGCAGGTCTTTAGGAGGCAGGTCTACCAATTTTATATCATCCGCCTCGTTAAGTATCGTATCAGGCAAGGTTTCTGTGACTTTTATCTTGGTGATCTGTTCCACAGTCGAATTCATGCTTTCTATGTGTTGGATATTAAGCGTCGTGTAGACATCTATTCCAGCGTTCAAGATTTCGTATATGTCCTGATAGCGTTTTAGATTTCTGGATCCTGGTACATTGGTATGGGCCAGTTCGTCGACCAACGCTATATCGGGAGCTCTCTCGAGTAAACGGTCTATATTCAATTCTGTTAAGGTTATGTTCTTGTATTCTATATTTATCGGTTCTATCTTTTCCAACCCATGTACAAGGTTCTCGGTCTCCTTACGGCCATGGGCCTCAATGATGCCGATGACGACATCCTTGCCTGATTTCTTCTGGCGTTTGGCGCTTTCCAACATGGCATATGTCTTACCAACCCCTGCAGAATATCCTAAGAATATGGTCAATTTTCCGCGATTTGATTTTTTCTCCTCATCCTTGATCATTTTTAGAATAGAGTCCGGATCTGGCCTATTAATTGACATATTCCCTCCTCAGGAGTATAAGGTCATATTGTGTTCTTGAGATTATATTCATCGTGCAATATGGCGTCATCATAGATTCTCACAATCCCGTCAATGTTTCTGCTATCGGTCCAAGGGAGAAACAGAGGAAGAATCCCAGAACCCCTATCAAGAGTATGACTATCAACAACCACGTGGCGAACATAGGTGTGCCTGTGGAGAGATTGCCAGTATTTTCAGTTACGACCTTCTTCTCGCTCATAGAGCCGGCAAATGCCAGTACAAGGAATATGGTCCCGAATCTTCCTACGATCATGCATATCGCCAATGCGATGTTGTAGAACGGCGTGTTGGCATTCAATCCAGCGAAAGCACTTCCATTGTTGCCAGAAGCAGAGGAGAATGCATACAGTATCTCGCTGAAACCATGCATTCCCGTATTATGCACCGAATCGGTCGCTCCTGGCCACAGTATCGCGATCGCAGTACCACCTACGATAAGTATCACAGGGAGCACGACGGCGATGGAAGCCAATCTCATCTCATAGGGGCCGATTTTCTTTCCAAGGTATTCGGGTATCCTTCCTATCATTAGGCCGGCGATGAAGACCGCCAATATCACGAACATGAACATGCCATACAGCCCACAGCCCACTCCGCCGAAACAGATCTCGCCCAGTTGTATCAGTATCATGGGGCACATTCCTCCGATGGCAGTATAGGAGTCCAGCATCGAATTCACAGCGCCGCATGATGTCGCAGTGGCAGAGATGTCGAATAGAACGGATCCCACCACATTGAATCTGACCTCTTTGCCTTCGAGGTTACCGCCGAACTGATATTGGGTGCAGGTCTGAGATACCCCCGTGATCGAATCCACGGCAGGATTCCCTCCCAATTCTGCATATAGGCAGATGACGAACAGTGAGATGAACAGTATCAGCATGACGGAGATTATCACCATGCTCTGACGTCTGTCCTTAATCATTTTTCCGAACACTATGCAAAGGGATATGGGGATAAGCAAGATGGAGACGATCTCCACAATGTTGGTTATTGCAGTCGGGTTCTCAAATGGATGTGCTGAATTGACATTGAAGAATCCTCCGCCATTCGTACCAATGAGTTTTATCGCCTCTTGGGAGGCGACAGGGCCCATTGAAATGGTCTGTGTGGTCACATAGTTTCCCATGCTGTCGGTGTAAGGGTATGTGAGTGTCGCTTGTATGGATGCCTCCAGTGTTTGTGGAACTCCTTGAGATATGAGTATAAGTGATACGATCATGGCTAATGGCAGGAGTATGAATGTGGCCTTTGTCACGTCTATCCAGAAGTTGCCTAGGTTTTTGGTGGATCTGTTGCGGAGACCGCGGATGATCGCGAACAATATGGCGATGCCTGTGGCGGCCGAGAGGAAACATTGTACGGTGAGGCCGAACATCTGTGAGAACAAGCTCATTGTCGTTTCACCGCTATATGATTGCCAATCTGTATTGGTTATGAAACTAACGGCCGTGTTGAACGCGAGGTATGGGTCGAGGCCAGAGTATCCATTCGGATTGAGAGGCAGGTGGTCTTGGAACAATAGGACCATGAAGAGGGTGGCGAATCCAAGGAGATTGAACAGTATCACGCTCAGAAGATATGTTTTCCAAGACATTTCCTCCGCAGTCTTTACTGGTCTGAGGATCAGATCTATGAAATTTCTGAATTTCTTGCCAACCTTGCCCGTCTCTTCGTATATCGCGAAGATCAGTTTTGCCATGACGAACGTCAAAAAGGCCAGTGCGACGATCACTATGACGATCAGCGTCCAGTCTGGTACCGTGAGGCCCAATATCGTATCGGTGGAGGCGTCATCCACATCGGGCACGTCGGATTCTGATGCGTATATGTCGCTCAGGCTGAGATTCAATTCCAAGACATTGACGTATCTGTTGCCTAGGATATCCTGGGTGGTCGCGGCGTCGATGAGTGCCATGATCTCTTCTTCTGTGAGTGAGTTGTCGTTCTTTTCCTGCTGATACGTCATCACCCTATGTATCTGGTAGATGGCGGCGGCATAGCTTATGTCGGGGTCGAGTCCACTGGCGGATGCTGTGACCAGGTCAGAGGGTATCTCGGACGTATTCTCGGGATCATACAGTTTGAGAAGGTCCACTCTCTCCTGTACCAATTCGGCCAGTTCCTCACTCGTAGGGCCGAGATTGCTTCCACCGGAGGATGAGGCATCATATCCAACAGCAGAAAGCCTTGACCAGAACAGTTCAGGATATTCTTCTTCATCGACATATTGTCCTATGAGCACGGACCCGATGACATTCCCATCATCGTCATAGATCAGGCTACCATCCGCTTCATCTTCAAATGCGACCTGTGCTATGGCTGTCACGGCCAAAGGATATGCTATCCCTGTTAGCAGCATCAACAATACGAATACTATGATCGCAGGGCGGGATTGTTCTTTCAATGCAGCAACGAATCTATTGAGTTTGCCACCGTCGTCTGTTTTGTTGCTCATGTTATCACTCCCGCTAGGGATATGGCCATGTCGATCAGTTTGATGAAAACGAAAGGTACGATCATACCTCCGATCCCATATATCAGGAGGTTATGGCGGAACATCTTCTCCGCTGGCATCGGTTTGTATTTGACGCCATGCAATGCCAATGGGATCAATGCAACGATTATGAGCGCGTTGAATATGACCGCGGACAATATCGCATTCTCCAGTCCCATGAAATTGAGTTCACCGAGCGCAGGGTATATGCTGATGAACGCTGCAGGTATTATCGCAAAATATTTTGCCAGATCGTTCGTTATGCTGAAGGCTGTGAGTGCGCCTCTGGTCGTAAGGAGCTGTTTACCTGTTTCCACGATCTCTATGAGCTTTGTAGGATCGCTATCCAGATCTATCATGTTGGCTGCTTCTTTCGCTACCTGTGTACCGCTGTTCATGGCTACCGCCACATCAGCCTGGGCAAGGGCAGGCGCATCATTTGTGCCATCTCCGGTCATAGCGACCGTCCGTCCTTCCGCCTGGTATTTTTTTATGCATTCGATCTTGTTCTCAGGTGTGGCCTCAGCGATGTAATCGTCGACACCAGCTTCGGCAGCGATCGCGGCAGCTGTGATCTTGTTATCCCCTGTGACCATGATGGTCGTTATTCCCATCTTGCGCAATTGAGCGAATCTTGCCTTCATACCAGGTTTTACGACATCTTTCAGATGGATCACACCAATCGCGAATCCGTTTTTCGAGATCACCAACGGAGTTCCGCCTAATTCAGAGATCGATTGGACCTTTTTCTGTATGCATTCTGGAAACATATTGCCATGTTCCGAGACTATCCTCTTTATGGCATCGTTCGCTCCTTTTCTTATCATCATGCCATCTATGTCGATCCCAGATACCCTTGTCTGTGCTGTGAATGGTATGAAGGTCATGTTCTCTTTTTTCGGGTCTATGTTCTCTGCCCCGTATTCTTTCTCAATAAGTGAGATTATACTGCGGCCTTCAGGGGTCTCATCTGCGATGGATGATAGGTATGCAGCTTCAACGACCTCTTTCTCGTCCATGCCATCGGCGGAGAAGATGGATACAGCATGGCGGTTCCCATAGGTTATCGTCCCTGTTTTGTCCAGCAATAGGACATCTACGTCACCAGCGGCCTCTATTGCCTGGCCGGATGTCGCGATCACATTCTTTTGTATGAGGCGGTCCATTCCAGCGATCCCGATGGCGTTAAGGAGTCCACTGATGGTAGTGGGGGCAAGGCAGACCAGCAGCGCGGTTATGACGGATATCGATATGACCTTCCCCTGACCTGCCGTATCGACGGCATACATCGAATAAGGGATCAACGCAATGCAGATGATGAGGAATATCGCGGTCAGAGCCATCAAGAGGGTGTTCAAGGCGCGTTCATTGGGGGTTTTTTTCCGTTCTGCCCCCTCTATCAGATTTATCATGTTGTCGATGAACCCGTACCCTGGATCAGAGGTGACCTCTACAACGATCCAGTCGGAAAGTACCCTCGTACCTCCGGTCACAGTATTGAAGTCACTTCCTGATTCCCTTATGACGGGGGAGCTCTCCCCGGTCATCGCACTCTCATCGATGGATGCGATCCCTTCGATTATCTCGCCATCATTTGGTATTATATCGCCTGCTTTAGCAAAGAACAGGTCTCCTTTACGTAGGTCGGCCGAGGAGCAGGAAGAGATCTCAGCCTCTTGAGGCGGTATTCCTCTGCCGGAGATGTACGATTCATTCACTTTCTTCGCTGTGGTATTGGAACGCATGCGCCTAAGCGCATCAGCTTGTGCCTTGCCTCTGTTTTCAGCCAATGCTTCAGAATAATATGAGAAAAGCAGAGTGAACCAAAGCCAAATTGCAACAAGCCCGGAGAACGTGGCGCTAGAACCTTGGGAGTCCGCATCAAAAAGCGAGATGAAGAAAGACAGGGTGACTATTATGCTTCCGATCTCCACAATGAACATTATCGGGTTATGTATGGCCACCCGAGGGTCCATTTTCTTTATTGTCCGTATGATTATCTCTTTGTTCAGGACATGGTTATCTTTCGAGGCGTCTTGATGTTTTTCCTTTATCAGCATTTGATTCTCTCTGAATGATTATATTAAATCCCCCTAACTAACAAGTCAGTATCGCTTGTTACGTGGTATCAAAAGCAGTCGATGGTCACTTATCTTTCAGGATATCTCGCTGGTCAATATTTAAATGATTGTTAGTTACTTATTTAGATAAATGAACATAGAATTCATCCTTCGGTAAGCGATCTAGATAGTTGCAAGAACTCTTTCACCGCTGCATTCTGTATCGCCTCGTGCGGGTCCTTCACTTTCCTATCGATGCATTTCTCAAGTAGCTCGGATGCGGTCGCGTTCCTGTTCAGTTTTATCTTGCAATCCTTGTATATGGCCTCTATGGTTTTGGCGGACGCCATCTGCCTCTTCACGATTATACCGTTCGAATGGACATTGTAAAGGGATTCCTCGCAATCCTTCACTCCGACCTCTATGATGTCGTCCACGTTCTCGTTGATCGACACGAATGCGTCGTCGCCTTTGATCACTATGAAGCGTATGTTCTTCTTCCCTGCCTTCTTAAGTCCGCTCGCGATCGTCTCCACCAGGTCCAGGTCATCCTTGTTGACGAGTATCACGGAGTTGTTGTTCATGTTAGGCAACGCGTTGAGGACCTCGTCGCATTCCACTCTGCGTATGGACCTTATGTAGCTTATGCAGCCTACCGGCAGGGCCCTGTCCTTCTGTCTTCCCGACGGACACCATTCGTTCTGTATGCCGCTCAGATCATATTCGCGGGAGTAGGACCCGCCCTCGGGATCTTTTTTGAAGCCGACCTCTTTCACGAGGTATTTGGTGTATTCATCGTACATGCTCTCGTCATCCGAAACTATGACCATGTCCGAGAATGTGATCTTGCCGAAGATCTCGGGGTCCAGCATCCTCATCAACGACTTCACGTTGAATCTCAGGGATATGTACTTGGTGCTGCCTGTCTTCTCCACCTTCGAGGCGTTGAATATCGAATGCGCGATCCTTATGAAGGACGCCATCCTGTGAAGCGCCATCGTCGATCCGATTTTACTCACTCTTTCATACACGTATCCAGGGGTGCTGTCCGTGCTCTCGAGGTCCGAATCGCGCTCGCCTATGTCGGAGAGGAGGACATCGTAAGGGCGCACGTGGTTGTCCCGCATGTCATCCAGATCCTTCGATATCTGGGAGCCGAGGAAGTTGGGGGACATATCGACCACCTTGTCGAGATGATCTATCAATTCCATCAATGGGAGGTATTTCTTCCTGGCGGTGATCTGTGACGGGTCCTTGGATTTCCAATATCCGTCAGTGAGTTCCATCATGGGGCCTTCAGGCACCTTCACGTAAAGAGAGGGCCCTTCCAACATCTCCACGGTGTTCTTCACGCATTCGAAGAAGTTCGTTATCGACCTTTTCGTGTCCTCACGGCAATTCTTGATCACGAAGGAATAATCCAGATTGGTTATCGTCTTATCGTGGGAAGCGGCATTCTTGAACCCATCTGTTATCTTGGCACGGTCCTTCGGTTCCAATTTATCGATGTGCTCGAGGTCCTTGACCGTGAACAGCGGGGCCTCGTAACAGCACATGTTCTTCAACTCCAGGCTCTTGCTGTATCTGTCCCTCGTGGTGTAATGTTTGTGGACATCCTTGTCTGCAAGCTCTCTGACCTGGTCAGAGGTCTTTCTCATATAGTACGTCAGCGAGAATCTGAGATTGGTCATGAGTTCCGAGATGGTGTCGTCATTGCATGCCGTCAGCCTGTTGAGATAGAACTCCAGAATGGACAATATGTCCTCATATTCCTTCGTATAGGCCGGTCCGTCGTCATATCTCGGATAGTTCTTGAACAGGTAATATGTGAAGAGCTCCATCTCATACGAGATCATGGCCTTGTTGGTCTCCTGCACATGAAGGTCCATGCAGTAGTATTCCTTGGGAATGTTGTCAAGGAGTTGCATCTTTCCATCATCGCATGCGAAACAGGTCCTTATCGTATGGTACACAATAGTACAGCACGATTATCCGATAAAAATAATTCCCATGATCGCGGCGGCCTCGCAATGTTACATAATGGGATAAAAGAGTGTCCTGCCCATGAGATCGGATGCCCGTTCCAAAGGTCATATATCTAATATAGAATAATATCTGGACACATCGGATATGGCGCTCCGTATGGTTTTTTATTAAGGCGATATGTAGTTATGTTTATATAGAAGAACAAACTATAACCCACTCATAGTCCACGTAATAGTGGGAATAACGGAGGAATGAAAACATGGGAATGGGTAACACTCCAGTCATCATATTGAGGGAAGGAACGAGAAGAGACAAAGGAAAGGACGCACAGTTCAACAACATCTCTGCCGCCAGGGCAATCGCTGACGCTGTAAGGAGCAGTTTGGGACCAAGAGGAATGGACAAGATGCTCGTGGACAACATGGGCGACGTCGTCATAACCAATGACGGTGTGACCATACTCAAGGAGATGGACGTCCAGCACCCTGCAGCAAAGATGCTCGTAGAGGTCGCAAAGACGCAGGATGCAGAAGTCGGTGACGGAACAACAACCTCCGTCATAATCGCAGGTGAGCTTTTGAAGAAGGCCACCGACATGATCGACTCCAACGTCCATCCTACCATAATCACGGCAGGATACAGGCTCGCCAATATTAGGGCCCAGGAAATACTCAAGAAAGTATCCAAGAAGGTCTCGATAAATGACGACGACCTCTTGAAGCAGATAGCTCAGACCGCGATGATCAGCAAGCAGGTCAACGCATCAAAGGTCCTCTTCGCAGAAATGGTGGTCGACGCAGTCAAGACGATCGTCGACAAGACCGAGGACGGAAAGTATTTCGCCGACCTCAAGAACATCCAGACCGTCAAGAAACCTGGAGCGAACATGGATCAGACCGAGATGGTCAAAGGTCTCATAATCGACAAGGAGCCAGTCTCCGATGCTATGCCCAAGAAGGTAAAGAACGCGAAGATCGCGCTCATCGATGCCGCATTCGAGGTCAAGAAGACCGAGATGGAGGCAAAAATACAGATAACAGACCCAAGCCAGCTCTCTGCCTTCATCCAGGAGGAAGAGAAGATGCTCAGGGACATGGTCGCCAAAGTAAAGGCGTCCGGAGCAACCGTCGTGTTCTGCCAGAAGGGAATCGACGACCTCGCACAGCACTTCTTCGCCAAAGAGGGCATATACGCCTGCAGGCGCGTCAAGAAGTCCGATATGGAGAGGCTCGGAAGGTCCACAGGAGCAAGCATACTCAACAAGATCTCTGAGATAGCAGCTACCGACCTCGGATTCGCGGAGACAGTAGAGCTCAGGCGCATCGAGGAAGAGGACATGACATTCGTCACAGGCTGCAAAGACCCCAAGACAGTTTCAATACTCGTAAGGGGAGGAACACAGCACGTGGCAGATGAGGTCGAGAGGTCACTCGTCGACGCATGGTCCGTGGTAAAGGTCTCAATCGAGGATGGAATGATCGTGACCGGAGGAGGTTCCACAGCAATGGAGATCGCAATGGGCCTCAGGGATTACGCGCAGTCCGTCGGTGGAAGGGAGCAGATCGCCATCGAGGCGTTCGCATCCGCAATGGAGATAATCCCAACGACACTCGCCGACAACGCAGGTCTCGACCCGATCGACATAGTCATAGAGATGAGGAAGCAGCACAAGGCCGGCAAGACATACGCTGGACTGAACCCCTTCTCTGGAAAGGTAGAGGACATGATGAAACTCGATGTCATCGAACCCTACAGGATCGGAAAACAGGCCATCAATTCCGCCACAGATGCAGCGGTCATGATCCTCAGGATCGACGACGTCATCGCATCCAAAGCAAGCCCCCTCCCACAGATGGGAGACGGAAGCGGAATGCCAGGCGGCATGGACGATTGAAAACATTAAAAAAATGGGGGGCAGTGCCCCCTTTTACTTTAAATAGAATTACACAGAGGCCATCCGATGACTGACAAGTCTAAAAAAAAGTCCGCAGATAAGGAGGATAAGGCAACGGAAGGTGCACCCGAGTCAGACAAACAGGCAGAGAACGTCGTGAAGGACGATCTCGCTGAAGCGCATACAAAGGCAGAGGAATACCTCAGCATGGCAAGGAGGTTGCAGGCTGACTTTGACAATTATCGCAAGAGGACGCAGAAGGAGAACGAGGAGTTTCGGAAATACGCCAACGAAGGAATGGTGAAGGAGCTGCTGTCGGTGATAGACGATATCGATCGCGCACTGGCAACTGCGACGGAAGAGACCGACCTGGTGATCGGCTTCAGGGGCGTAAGGAAGAATCTGATGAAGATGCTCGAGGAAAAGGGTTTGAAGGAGATCCCATCCGAAGGGCAGTTCGACCCAAATGTGCATGAGGCCATGTGCATAGTGGAAGATGACACCGACGGCAAGATCGCCCAGGTGTTCCAAAAAGGATATACGATCGACGGCCGCGTGATAAGATACGCGAAGGTCATCGTTACCAAGAAGAAAGAAGAAAACAATTAAGGACAGGTGAGCAAGATGTCAAGAATAATCGGAATAGATCTCGGAACAAGCAACTCGGCCGCCTCCATAATGGAAGGCGGGAGGCCAACCATGATACCCTCCGCAGAGGGAACAAGCGTAGGAGGGAAATCTTTCCCCTCGTATGTAGCATTCACAAAGGATGGGCAGCTCCTCGTAGGAGAACCTGCAAGGAGACAGGCGGTCACGAACCCAGACGGTACGATAAAGAATGTTAAGAGGAAGATGGGGTCCAATGAGAAGGTCACTGCATTGGGCAAGGAGTACACACCCCAGCAGATATCCGCATTCATACTTCAGAAGATAAAGAAGGACGCAGAGGCATACTTGGGCGAGACCGTAGAAAAAGCGGTCATAACCGTGCCCGCATACTTCAATGACAATCAGAGGCAGGCCACAAAGGATGCAGGGGCCATCGCCGGCCTCGAGGTCGTCCGCATAATAAACGAGCCAACGGCAGCCGCGCTCGCATACGGATTGGACAAATCAGGTACAGCGCAGAAGATAATGGTGTTCGACCTCGGAGGAGGAACACTCGATGTGACGATAATGGACTTCAGCGACGGTGTGTTCGAGGTCATCTCGACATCAGGTGACACCCAGCTCGGAGGTTCGGATATGGACGAGACGATCACGAGATATGTGATCAAGCAGTTCCAGAACGAGACTGGCGTCGACCTATCCAAGGACAACATGGCATTCTGGAGGGTGAGGGAGGCCTGCGAGAAGGCCAAGATCGAACTCTCCACGACAATGCAGACGGAGATAAACCTGCCATTCATAACATCCGACGCATCGGGCCCGAAGCACCTGGTGCAGACCATAACACGCGCGAAGCTCGAACAGTTGGTCGAGCCGATCGTCAGCAGATGCAAGCAGTCGATCGAGCAGGCGATGAAGGATGCCCATTTCACGAACGATAACATCGACAAGATCATAATGGTCGGAGGCCCGACAAGGATGCCGATGGTCCAGAATTTCGTGGAGAGCATCGTCGGACCCAAGATCCAGCGCGGAGTGGACCCAATGGAATGCGTGTCGATGGGAGCGGCCGTGCAGGGCGCAGTCCTCTCCGGCGAGGTCAAGGACGTCCTCCTGTTGGATGTGACGCCGTTGTCCCTCGGTATCGAGACTCTCGGAGGTGTCGCAACGACACTCATAGAGAGGAACACGACGATCCCAACGAAGAAGAGCCAGGTCTTCTCCACAGCAGTGGACAACCAGCCTTCCGTGGAGATCAACGTCGTCCAGGGTGAGAGGAAGATGGCTTCCGATAACACGGTCCTCGGCAAGTTCATATTGGATGGGATATTGCCATCCAGGCGCGGGGTGCCTCAGATCGAGGTCACCTTCGACATAGACGCGAACGGCATAATCAACGTGTCCGCAAAGGACAAGGGTACCGGCAAGCAGCAGAAAATAACCATCGCATCCTCCAACAAGCTCAACAAGAACGAGATAGAGGAGCTCGTCAAGCAGGCCGAGCAGTATGCCGATGCTGACAAGAAGAAGGTAGAGAACATCGAGGTCCGCAACCAGGCCGATTCACTTGTGGCGAATGCACGCAAGACCATGGAAGAGCTCGGGGAGAAGGCCACGCAGCAGGAGAGGGCTGACATCGATGCAGCGATCGGCAATCTTGAATCCGTCAAGAACAGCGACGACACCGCAGCGATAAAGGCAAAGATCGACGCTTTGATGAAGGCGATGGGCCCGATGAGCGAGAGGATATACCAGCAGCAGTCGACAGAGCAGCAGGCCCCGAAACAGGGCAAGACAGAGAACGCATCCTCATCTTCATCGAACTCATCAAGCGGTGCAAAGAAGGATGACGGATTCGTCGATGCGGACTACAAGATAGTCGATGACGAGTAAGGGCTGATGATACCACATGCCAGGCGAAGAAGACTACTACGAGATATTAGAAGTACAGAAGGACGCGACGCCCGACGAGATAAAGGCAGCGTACCGCAGATTGGCCAAGAAGTACCATCCAGATGTCACTACAGAGGACAAGACGGTCGCAGAGGCCAAGTTCAAGAAGATATCTGAGGCATACGAGGTCCTCTCGGATGCGGAGAAGCGGAAGCTGTACGATCAGTATGGTCGTGCCGGCCTTCAGGGGCAATTCGGCAATGACGGCTTCACCTGGGATGATTTCACCCATGCGGATGATGTCAGCGATATATTCGGTGACCTCTTCGGAAGCATGTTCGGTGGAGGACGTCGCGGGGGTTCCAAGACCTCCGCACGTTCAGGGGAATCATTGCGTTACGATCTCACAATAGATTTCATGGATGTGCTGAACGGCAAGGACATCGAGATATCGGTACCGCACACGGTGACATGTCGCGATTGCAACGGCACAGGAGGAAAGGACGGAAAGGTCCAGAACTGCCCCGACTGTGGAGGCCAGGGCAGGGTCCAAAGGGTCCAGCGCACGCCATTCGGCAACATGGTCGCGGTGACCGATTGTCCGACATGCCGCGGTTCAGGCAAGGTATTCAAGGACAAATGTCCAAAATGTCATGGTGCGGGAAGTTACAACACCACATCGAAAGTGGCATTGAAGATACCTAGAGGATTGGAGGAGGGGTCCCGCATAAGGGTCCCCGGCGCAGGGGATGCAGGCTACAACGGAGGAGGTCCCGGAGACCTTTACGTGGTGATACATGTGAAGGAGAACAAGGAATTCCAACGCGACGGCATCAACCTCTGGACCGATGTCACGACGACGTATCCGCGTCTCGTACTCGGAGGGGCCGAGAAGGTCAAGACCCTGGAGGGCGAGGTCCTGGAGGTCAACATACCCGCAGGAACTCAGGTAGGCGGGGTACTCAGGCTTTCCAGCAAAGGGCTTCCAAAGATCAATTCCTCATCTCGCGGGGACCTGTTCGTGAGGGTGCGCATCGACGTGCCTTCGAAGGTGACCCCGGCGGAGAGGGAGCTCTTGGAGAAATTGGATGAGGATGCAGGCAAGAAGCCATCCGCGGCCAAGAAATCCAAGATAAGGAAGAAATTAGAAGGCCTATAATCCTGGTTGGTTCCAATTCATTTAAAAACCCCTTTTTACTATCCTCTTTTCATCCTTATGATAGATCAGACGATAATGTGGGTAGTTTTCGGCATAATCGTGGTCATATTACTTGCATTGGACCTAGGTGTATTCAACCGCGGCCCCAAGCACATACCTGTGAAGAAGGCCCTGCTGATGACGGCCATGTGGGTCACGGTGGCCCTCATATTCGCCTTGTTCGTGTACGTCGAGATGGGGTCCGAGAAGACCACCGAGTATCTCGCCGCATATGCGATCGAGAAGGCCATGAGCGTGGACAACATATTCGTCTTCATCGTCATATTCTCATATTTCGCGATACCTGACGAATATCAGCACGAGGCGTTATTCTACGGTGTCGTCGGTGCGATACTGTTCCGCGCGATATTCATATTCGTAGGGTCGGAGCTTTTGGAGTCATTCCATTTCGTCATGTACATATTCGGTGCGATACTGATATTCACCGCATTGAAGACAACGTTCGGTAAGGAGAGGGAGGGCTCGGAGTCGTTCGCCGTGAAGCTGTGCAAGCGCATCAAGGCATCTCCTGAATTGGATGGGGCCAAGCTGTTCACGATAAAGAACGGCGTCAAGGTCGCCACCCCCCTGTTCGTGTGCATAATCGTCATAGAGCTTTCCGATATCATGTTCGCATTCGATTCCATACCCGCCGCGTTGTCGATAACGACTGACACGTTCATCGTCTACACGTCCAACATATTCGCGATCATGGGACTTAGGTCGCTCTACTTCGCTTTGAGGGGAACGATGGTATCTCTGAAGTACATGAAGTACGGACTCGGCGCGATACTCGTCTTCGTCGGTGTGAAAATGCTGGTATCCGAATATTACGAGATTTCCGTGGTGGCATCATTGGTGTTCATCGTGGTGGCATTCACTTTGACAGTGTTGGCCTCGATATATTCCGATAAGAGGAGCAAGGCTCAGAATTCTTTGTAAAAGAGTCTTCCGTAGCACTTGCACGGCGAACCGCACATCGGGCAATGATGCCCTTCCGGAGAGTTGACGAACTGGTTCCAATACCCCTGTATGGCGTATGACGGGGAGAGCCCCATCGAGTTCATGAGTATCTTCCTTATGTTGCAGTGCCCGGTGTAATCTTCCCAGGCCATCGCGGTCACGACCTCGATGCCCTCGGTCTGGAATCTCTCCATGCATGCCTTTGCGAGGACCGTGCCCACTCCTTTGCCCCTTGCCTTCTCAGACACAGACACCGAATCGAACAGCCCGATCCTTCCTTTGGAGATGAGCATATCGCGCTCCGGGCTGTCTGGAAGGCGGAGCATCTTGTCCACTTTATCAGGGCCGAACATCTGGCATATCGCGAATCCAAGGACCTTGTCGTCCTCATGCACGATGATGCAGAATATGTCCTTCGAATCGATGGCCTCTTCGAAATCCTTTTCTGAAAGATAGTCGGATCCCAATTCCTTCAGTGAGATCCTCATGGCCTCAGGTATGTCCTTCTTGGTCATCTCGTCTGCCGTAAGCATGAATGTTCCTCCTTTTCCGAGAAATCCTTTCACATGTTAATATCTTATTCTACACGACCCCGTCCATCCAGAGTACCTGGATGCAAATGCCCTCAGATTTCATGTTCGACATTCGTCATACTGGTATTTTACGTGAAGTTGCGTTCAATAAAAATCTATAAATATGTACAAAATCGGTCCTATATTTAGCTCCAAAGGCACAAGAGTACCTTTCAGCAATGAAGGAGGAATACAAAATGGATGCATGGGTTTGGGCTGTAGTGGCAGTAGTAGTGATCGTCGTAGTTGCAGGATGTGCTTACTACTACCTGCAGACAAAGAAAAAGAAGTCTGCGTGATCCGGTCTGACGGCCGGACCAGACCCTGGCAGGATCGCAACTGTTCTTTTACCAGGGCCAAACTTTCTAGGTCCTTTTTTGAGTTATAGTTATATCCTTGGATTTTGATAATATCCTCATGAGTATCGTTGTGATAGCAGTCATATTGGTCATACTGGTGCTCGGCGTGCTAGGTATGATGTATCTGAAGAAAGAGAAGAAGATGCTTTGAAGGGTCCATCCTTCATACATTCCGATCCATAGCGGTCGCATCAGATCGAATGCTATTGATCATTTTGCGAAGGGATCGCTCATGGGATCGCTGTTCCACACATATTCTATACGGTCCGCTATCTCTTCGGCGACCCCTTTGCCCAGAACGTCGCTTATGAATCCCAGGGTCATGTCCATTCCGGCTGAGACACCGGAAGAGGTGTAGTATTTGCCATCGACCACCCAGCGTGCCTTTTCGATCCAGATCACTCCGTAGTTCATGGATTTGACCCACTTCATGGCCCTCTTGTTGGATGTGGCCCTTTTGCCGTTCAGGATCCCGCTTTTCGCGAAGAGCGCGGAACCGGTGCATACGGAGAGGCAGAATCTGGACCTGTCCGCAAGGTCCTTGAGGAATACCAGATACGGCTCATCGTTGACCAATGTCCTGACGCCTTTTCCGCCAGGTACGATCAGGATCCCACCGTCCTTGAATTCAGATGAGGGGAGGGTGACGACCTTCACGCCCTGTGCGCTTACGACGGTCCCTCCGGATTTTGAAAGGTAATGGAGATCGTTCTCCTCTACGATGCTGAGTATCTCGACGGGCCCGAATATGTCCAGTGTCTCGAAGCCGTCAAATAGCAATATGTTTACGTCCATGATCTCATCGTAGACGGGATCGCATTGCGGTTATAAAGACCCTTTAATAAGATTTTCATCGTTTGTTCCGTGGAATAATGCTCTCAGGCGTTCTTGAAATACCTACGATGCGATGATGTTCTCATGGATAAGGTCCCGGATAGAACGTATTCACCGAAGGACGGGAGGTCTGTGATATACCTGGCAGGGGGTTGCTTCTGGGGATTGGAGAAGGCCTTCGCAGGGATACGCGGGGTCACCGACACCGAATGCGGATATGCCAACGGATACGACAGGCTGGTGCCGGACTACATGCTCGTGTGCTCCGGAAAGTACGGTTACAAGGAGGCCGTGAGAGTGGAGTACGATCCAAAGGTCATACCTCTTGAGCGGTTGCTCATGGCGTTCTTCATCGTCATAGACCCGACGGAGAAGGGCCATCAGGGCAACGACATCGGCGTCCAGTACGGGACGGGGGTGTATTGGGTGGACGAGGGCTCCGCCAGGACGGTCAGGGATTTCGTGGAGGTCGAGAGGGCGAAGCACAACGGGTTCTTCACCGAGACGGGGCCTTTGGAGAATTTCTTCCCTGCAGAGGAATATCATCAGGATTATCTGGATAAGAATCCTGGAGGGTATTGCCACATATCGCCGGATAAGATGCGCATTCTGAGGATGTTTTAATTTTAACTTATATACATTAAAAATCCGGTAAGTTGATATTCAATGCTGCACATTTTCGATTATGGTTCTACAAGATACAGTCCAGAGTAAACTTCGTAATTCTTCTGAGACTGCATTAATTGATGATCGTACAATATCCAATCGTCGGTATCGTCCTTCTTTAATTCTTAACGATAGAACCCGTGGTGTTAAAGTTATAACTTCAATATTAAATGAACTTAGCATTTGTGAGTCATTCTCTTTTTCTATTGCATTTATAACAAAAGGAGGACTTGAATTATTATGTTTAAAATTAGCAGAACTAAAAGATATGGGAATAAAGGGCCGTATAATTACAACAGATTATCTTAATTTTAACGATCCTGATGCACTAGAATGGCTTTTGCATCATTCTGATATAGAAGTAAGAATTTATGAAAAGGAAAATTTTCATACAAAAGGATATATTTTTCAAAATAAAGAATTTAGTACTATGTTAATTGGAAGTTCAAATATTACTCAGGATGCACTAACAATTAATAAAGAATGGAATTTAAAAATTACTTCTTTAGAAAATGGAGAATTATTAAAAGATACAGTTTCTGAATTTGAAAAAATGTGGTGTGAATCAATACCGCTTACAGATAAATGGATTGAAGATTATCGTCCAAGGCACATACATGCACTTATAGCGCGTGACAGAGATGTTTTTAATTATCAAAAGCATGGAGTAATAAATCCCAATCAAATGCAAGAAGAAGCATTATGCCAGTTGGATTCTTTAAGAAGAAGTGGCAAGAATAAAGCAATATTGATTTCTGCCACAGGAACAGGTAAAACATTCTTGTCCGCATTCGACGTTCGCAACTATAATCCAAAAAAAGTTTTATTTTTAGTACACCGCGAACAAATTTTGGATGATGCTAAGGAAAGTTATAGGTTGGTGTTAGGTTCGAAATACAGCTATGGAAAGATATCAGGTTCTTCTAAAGATTATGAGTCAGATGTATTATTTTCGACAATACAATCGATGTCAAAAAAAGAAATACTTGATCATTTTTCTAATGATCATTTCGATTATATCGTCTGTGACGAAGCTCATCATTCGACCGCTAAGATGTATGATTCGATTATAAGTTATTTTAATCCTAGATTCATGCTGGGTATGACAGCAACTCCTGAAAGAATGGATCAAGCAGATGTTTTTAGATTATTCGACTATAATATTGCTTATGAATTGCGCCTTCAGAAGGCTATGGAAATGGAGATGTTATGTCCTTTTCATTATTATGGAATAACCGATGTAATAATTAATGGAAAA
This sequence comes from uncultured Candidatus Methanogranum sp., assembly GCA_963676045.1. Taxonomy (GTDB): domain Archaea; phylum Thermoplasmatota; class Thermoplasmata; order Methanomassiliicoccales; family Methanomethylophilaceae; genus Methanogranum. The sequence goes on along the minus strand of OY780938.1, from coordinate 1,103,137 downwards.
GTTTTGAATGATGAAAATTCAAAAAATAATTTTGAGTTATTAACATCAGATGAACGTATTAAACACATCATAGAAAAAGCAGAATATTTTTCTTATTCAGGAAACAGAGTAAAGGGTTTGATATTCTGCAGCAGTAATGAAGAAGCAAAAGTTTTATCTGAAAAATTAAATATTTTTTCAATTAAAAAATATAGGACAGTTGCACTTTCTGCTAAAAGTACAATTGAAGAAAGAGAATTTGCAGCAAAAAGACTTGAACAAGATACTGGGCTAGATTCTCTGGACTACATTTTAACTTGTGATATTTTTAATGAAGGAATCGATATTCCAAATGTAAATCAGATAATAATGCTTAGACCAACAGAGTCTGCAATTGTTTTTGTTCAACAATTAGGACGTGGATTACGTAAAGCAAAAAATAAAGAATTTACAGTTATCATCGATTTTATTGGAAATTATAAAAATAATTTTATGATACCTGTTGCACTTTCAGGAGACAGGACGTGCAATAAGGATATCGTTCGTAAATACCTCATTTGTGGAAACGATGTGATTCCGGGCTGTTCTTCTGTTAATTTTGATAAGATTACAAAAGAACGTATTTACGAGAGTATAAACAAATCGAATTTTACCGATCAAAATGTATTGAAGACAGAATATCTTTCTATGAAAATGCGTCTTGGAAAGTGTCCTACGTTATTAGATCTTTATAATGGAGGGGCTTTAGATCCAAGAGTTATAATTGATAAATATGGAAATTTAAATAATTTTAAGTTAAAAATCAGAGAAGAACAGACAGTCTTTAATGATCAAGAAAATGAAGTTTTAAGTTTTATTTCTGAAAGATTTATCAACGGAAAACGTTCAGAAGAACTCCAAATATTGGATGCATTGATAAAACAAGGGACGGTATCTGTTGAAAGTTTATTATCAGATAATAAAAAAGAATCTTTGGAGTCTGCAATATCTATCCTTACTGGTAATTTTTATAAAAAAGGAGAAATTTTAATCGAAGTAGTTGAAAATTATATAATTCCGAGTCCTTTAATGAAGAAATGTTTCTCTAATGTTAGATTAAAAGATTACATTGAGGATTCAATTAAATGTGGATTACTAATTTTTAAGAATGAATACAGTAAAAAAGATAATTTAGGATTTGTATTGTATGAAAAATATTCTCGTGGTGATGTTTGTAGAATTTTGAACTGGAAGAGTAATGAAGAATCTACGATTTATGGATATAGAATAAAAAATAATACATGCCCGATATTTGTTACGTGTAAAAAAAATGAAAACATAAGTGAAACAACAAAATACGTTGAGTATTTTTTAAATCAGAATGTCTATAGTTGGATGACGAAATCAAAGCGTCATCTAGAAAGTTCAGAAGTTATTAAAATAAGGGAATTTGAAAATAATGGATTAAAAATTCCAATGTTTATTAAAAAGAGCGATCTTGAAGGTGATGAATTTTACTATATGGGCGAGGTTTCTCCGATAGTAGAAGATATCAGACAAACAGTAAATTCTGCAAATGATTCAATTGTAAATATACCTCTTAGATTTAGGTATTATGTAAGGGATGATATTTACGAATATTTTACTACATGATTCATCTAATTTCTAAATAAAGAATGGCGCCGAGGGAGAGATTCGAACTCCCGAGGTCTAGGACCAGTGGTTTTCGAGACCACCGCCATACCGGGCTTGGCTACCTCGGCTCTGGCGGAAACAATCCGCTCTACATATTAAAGGATTGTTCCTTCCCATCAAACTCTTTAAGAGATGAAGGCAATCCAGGTTCGAAGGGACATGACTCACATAATAATACAGATCATGGGAGCCAAACAGGCCGCGCTCAAGATGGCGGTCATAGAGACATCGGTCAAGGACGAGGCGCTCAGGTCGATGGCGGACGCTTTGGATTCCCATCGCAAGGAGATCCTGGCGGCCAATGTCAAGGACATGCAGGCAGCCGAGGCTCTGAAGGCCCAAGGCAAGATGACAGATTCCATGGTCAAGAGGCTAAAGCTCAACGATGAGAAGATCAGCGGTATGATCGACGGCATAAACGATGTGCTCAGCTTCAACGATCCAGTGGGTGAGACGATATCGACACTGGAGTTGGACCAGGACCTCACGCTGTATCAGGTAAGATGTCCGATAGGCCTCATAGGGGTGATATTCGAGTCCCGCCCCGACGTAGTGCCGCAGATAATGTCCCTCTGCCTTAAGAGCGGCAACGCGGTGGCATTCAAAGGCGGTTCCGAGGCCCTCAACACGATAAAGGTGCTGTTCGAGGTATTGACGGAGGCGGCCTCCAAGGCAGGCATCCCGAAGGAGGCTTTCGTCCTAATGGAGACGAGAGAGGACATCTCTTCGATACTCTCACTGGACAAGTACATCGACCTGTTGATCCCGAGGGGGTCCAACGAGTTCGTGAGTTACATCCAGAACAACACCAAGATCCCGGTGCTGGGTCATGCTTCCGGGATATGCCACGTCTACGTCGACAAGGATGCGGACATAGACCTCGCCTTGAAGGTGTCGTTGGATTCGAAGGTACAGTATCCGGCCGTCTGCAATGCGATGGAAACGCTGCTCGTCCATAGGGCGATAGCGGACGATTTCCTGCCGGAGATGGCCGAGATGTACTCCGAGAGCAAGGTGGAGATGAGGGTCGACAACCACGCGAAGGAGATACTCAGCGATTTCAACACGGTCCCGGCAGTGGAGAAGGATTGGGATACAGAATACGGCGATCTCATAGTATCAATAAAGGTCGTCGATACGTTGAAGGAGGCCATAGACTTCATCAACACGCACGGCTCCCATCATACTGATGCCATAATATCCCAGAACAGGGAGAGCCAGATCGAGTTCGTGAAATGGGTCGATTCAGCGGATGTGTTCATAAACGCATCGACAAGGTTCGCAGACGGTTACAGGTTCGGGAAGGGCGCGGAGGTGGGCATAAGCACCAACAAGATACATTCCCGCGGCCCAGTAGGAATGGAGGGCCTGATGATCTACAAGTACATCCTCGTGGGCAACGGGCAGGTCGTCAAGGATTACGTGGGCAAGGATGCGAAGAAGTTCACACATGCCCCTTTGGACAAGAGATTCGAGTTGTGATAAAATGAGCGAAAGGAAGGACCTCCTCGGAGAGGTGGACAGGGTCGTGATAAAGGTAGGGACATCATCCATCACAATGGGTGGGGAGATGGCGTCATCCCTGTTCATGGATTCCGTGGCCAGGCAGGTCGATGAACTGAGGAGGATGGGCAAAGAGGTGCTCATCGTGACCTCAGGCGCCATAGGCATAGGCCTGAAGGCCATGAAGGTCAAACCCAAGCCGAAGGAGATCCCGATAAGGCAGGCCGCCGCATCGGTCGGTCAGAGCATATTGATGCAGAAATGGAACGACAGCTTCCAGAAACACGGCATCGTGGTAGCGCAGATACTGATAACATTGGACGACTACTCGGACAGGGAGACGGTCCTGAACCTCAACAACACGATAGATGCATTGCTGCAGAACGACGTGGTCCCGATATTCAACGAGAACGACGCGATATGCGTGAAGGAGATAGGCCCGGTGTTCGGCGACAACGACACCCTCTCCGCTGTTATAGCGAGCAGGATAGATGCCGATCTTTTGGTCATAGTATCGGACGTGGCCGGCCTATACGATAAGAATCCGAAGATATACCCAGATGCGAAATTGATAACGTCGGTCACCGAGATAACCGACGATATCTCAGGTGCCGCCGGAGAATCCACCTCGCGCGTCGGCACAGGCGGGATGAGGACCAAGATAAGAGCGGCCGAGATATGCAGGGACGCGGGCTGCAGGATGATAATAGTCTCCAACGAGGTCGAGGACATGCTCGTGAAGACCGTCATAGGCGAGGACGTGGGCACGATATTCGTTTCCGATATCTGCATAACGAAGAAGAGGCGCTGGCTCAAGGCGGCCCATCCAGCAGGCACCATCGTGATAGATGAAGGTGCATTGAAGGCGCTGGAATCCCACAAGTCATTGTTGCCTGTGGGCGTGAAGGATGTCAAGGGTCAATTCTCCAAGGGGGAGGTCATACAGATCGTATGCAAGGACGAGACCGTAGCCAAAGGGATACCGAACTACAGTTCCGAGGATATCAACCGCATAAAAGGCATCCATAGCGAGAAGATAAAGGATGTCCTTGGAAAGAGGACGCATGACGATGTTATTTTGAGTGAGAACATAGTTCTCCTCTGAGAGCATATGAATGAGGCATTACCCAGATGCAAAAATTATAAAAGAGTGGTGGGCCCGGCCGGATTTGAACCGGCGACCTCCACCATGTCAAGGTGGCGTCATAACCCCTAGACCACGAGCCCAGTGTCATCTCGTATTCGCTTATCCTTATTAAACTTTCTGAGAGTGGGTATTTCGATTTACAAATGAACACAGCTATATGGATTGTTTCCATATCTAATATCCAAGATGGGAGAGACATCCAGAAGGACTAAGGACGTCAATATTCTGACAGGTGACCCGAAGAAGGCCATCAATGCGATGGTGATACCTATAGCGGTAGCATTGTTGATACAGACCCTAAACAATGTCATCGATGCGGTATGGGTGACGGGGCTAGGTTCGAATGCCCTGGCGGCATTGGGTGTCGTCTTTCCGATATTCTTCATACTGATCGCCATAGGAAGCGGAATAGGCGTGGGTGCATCGCAGGCGATAGCGAGGAGGATCGGCGCCAACGACAGCGAAGGAGCGGACAACGCGGCCGTTCAAGGGATGGTGCTGGTCTTCATCGCCGGTATAGTGATGACCGCGGTAATGGCGGTGGCATCCATCTTCTTGGTCGGAGCTATCGGCGGCAAAGGCATAGAATCAGAATGCCTGGCATACATACTGCCGATAATATTCGGTACAGTGGTGATATTCCTCTCAGGATATTTCTCGAGCCTTCTGAGGTCCGAGGGGTCTGCGAAGAGGTCGATGAACATACAGATACTCGCGGCATTGATAAACATCGTATTGGACCCCATATTCATATACGTCTTCGGATGGGGACTGGCGGGTGCGGCGATAGCTACCATAGTAGCATTGGGCCTACCGTTGTTGTTCTGCGTCTACTGGTACAAGATAAAGAAGGACACGTTCCTCAAGCTTTCCTTCAAGGGATTCAAGTTCGACAGACCCGTATGCAAGGACATATTCTCGGTCGGGTTGCCTGCGAGCATGGAGATGGTATTGATCTCGATAGTCGCAATGTTCATGAACATCATAATAAACAATGTAGGTGGAACCGATGCTGTGGCGATATACTCTAGCGGTTGGAGGATAATCGACATATTGCTGATACCTTTGATGGCCATGTCCTGGGCGGTAGTGCCAGTATGTGCCGCTAACTATGGTGCTAGGCGCTATGACAGGGTGAAGGTCGCATATTTCTACGCATTGAAGCTGATGATAGCTACGATGCTCGCGATAATGGCCATTACATACGTCTTCGCGCCTCAGATATGCATCCTGTTTTCATATTCGGATAGTACCATCGGCCTAAGGGAGGGGATGATCGATATGTTGAGGATAATGTCGCTTTCGTTGCCATTCTTGGCATTGGGATTCGTCAGTTCCGGATTCTTCCAGTCCTTGGGGATGGGTATGAAGTCCCTCATATCGGCGGTCATAAGGAATTCTTTGCAGATCCCGATATGTCTGTATCTGGCCACTTTTGGGGTCCTCTCATACATGTGGTGGGGGGCGTCAATCGCGGAGATAATAGGTTCGGTAATAATCGGCTTCTGGGGATTATTGATATTGAGGTATCTGCTCAAAGGATGGGTCCCGCCCAAGGAAGAACTGATACATATGGAATGATCACACTCCAATGACCATGTATTTATTGTAAGAATAGAATCGGCGGGATAAGATGATCACATTAGGCATAGAGGGAACGGCCCATACGCTGGGCGTAGGCATAGTGGATTCCGAGAAGAAGGTGCTATCCAATGTCCTCGACATGTATAAGCCGCCCGAGGGCGGGCTTCATCCGAGGGAGGCAGCCAACCATCATGCGGATGTCGTTTCCAGTATAATCACCAGGTCCGCAGAGGAGGCGAAGGTCTCCCTGCATGATGTCGACCTCATATCGTTCTCCATGGGCCCAGGACTGGGGCCATGCCTAAGGGTGGCGGCCACCGCCGCGCGTTCCCTTTCCAGCATATTGGAGATACCGATCATCGGGGTAAACCACTGCATCGCGCACATCGAGATTGGTAATGCGACCACAGGATGCAAAGACCCAGTGCTGCTCTACGCTTCAGGCGGCAACACGCAGATAATAGCGTATTCCGATCAGAGATACCGCATATTCGGAGAGACCCAGGATGTCGGCATCGGTAACATGCTGGACAAGCTCGGGAGAGAGCTGGGATTGGGATATTATGCCGGTCCCGCAATAGAGAAATTGGCGAAACAGGGTGGAAAGCTTCTCGAACTACCTTATTCGGTCAAGGGCATGGACATAGCTTTCTCAGGCATCATGACATCGGCATTGGCATATAGCAAGAAGGGGGAGAGCTTGGAGGACATCGCATTCTCGATACAGGAGACAGCGTTCGGAATGCTCACCGAGGTCACCGAGAGGGCTATGGCCCACATAGGGAAGGATGAGGTGCTCCTCGGCGGGGGTGTCGCACAGAACATGCGCTTGCGCGAGATGGTGGACACGATGGCCAAGGAGAGAGGCGGAATGATGTTCTGTCCCGACAGAAGGCTTTGCATGGACAATGGTGCGATGATAGCCTGGCTCGGGAATATAATGTACAACTCAGGCGTGAGGATGGGCATCGACGATACCGCTGTGAGACAGAGGTTCAGGACGGATGAGGTAAGGGTCACTTGGCGTTGACCTGTTGTTCGCCGACGACCTTGTCGAGGGTCTGAAGGAACTGTTCCATCTTGGATGGGTCGAATGAACCGCCGCTAGCTATCTTATGTCCGCCGCCGTTGCCTCCGACGGATTCGCAAGAGGTCTTAAGTGCTTTTGAGAGGTCGACGCCTCTGTCCAATTGTTCCCACATCCCTCTGGATGAGACCTTCGCAAGTCCCTCGGAACTGTTTATGCCTATCGTGGGTTTCCTATGGTCGCCGATGAATTGCATTGCGATCCCACATATGATGCCGGTGAACCCTGAGGTGGAGCTGTCGAACCATTGGATGTTCTTCATCTGTCGAAGGCCGATATTGTCCAACGATAATACGCCGTTCATGATCTGTCTGCGGGATTCAGCCTCAATCTCCTCAGCTTGTCTCAGGCAGGCCTTGTCGCCGATGCCCGCTCCGATACCTACGCCCATGAGGCCAAGGCGTCCGCACCCGTTCAATATGGACGAGAGCGCTTCCGCATCCATCTCCCATCCTGGGAGGTAATATCTTGTGCGGGAGACCTCGATGAGGGTCTGCAGTGACACCCCCTGTTGTACTAATCTCACTGTCATCAGAGAGGTCAATCTTCTCTTCTCTTCGTCTGTGAGGTCCTTGAAATGTTTAGAATGGTCTATCCTCGCATCATCTAGCAGTTTGGCGACCCCGTTGACATTGCCGCTTACGCCGCGCACGTATGGATCTGTGGATGCGAATAGTTCCGCTGTCAATTCTCCGAGAGGTATCAGCGATCCCTCCGCCATCACTATGAATCCTCTTTCGATACCGCCATTCAGAAGGTATGTGTTCAGGCCCGTCAGGCCGTTGATGTGCTGCCTGTCGCCGGCGATGCCTGCGAACGCCACTTGAACAAGGTCCCAATTCTTCTTATCCATTGTGATGGAGAATAGGAACGCCATCGTTGCGCCGCATCCGGAGGTCATCCCGTCGATATTGTAGAGATGGGGATTGGCGTAGCATATCCTCTTCGCCTCATCGTATACGGTGTGATGGTCCAATACGACGATGTCGCATTTCATCGAATCGAGGTCCTTGATGTAGGATGCCCCGAGATCGGTCATTATTATGCAGTCGGCATCCGTGTTCTTCACGATCTCCATGTTAGCGTCGTTCAGGGTAGTGAAAAGTGTGACCCTGAATTCTTTTCCTTCGCGGAGCATCGTCTTCGCGATGATTGCGGCGGCTGATATGCCGTCAGCATCATAGTGAGAGTATATCTGTATGAATTCATGGCTGCGAACTATTTCTGCAGCATGAGATAAATGATTAAGAAGTTTGGAAGGTAGGACGTTGTCGTCCATGAATCCTCACTTGAGCATAAGCTCTGCGTTCTTGAGTGAATACTTCCAGGTTGTTGGTAGAACGCCATTTCTCTTGTAATAGCGCTCAAGCCTCCTTATCCTGGCTTCGATCAACTCAAGACCCCTTTTGTTGGCGTAATCTCCCTTGTTCTCTTTTACGTGAACATTGAGGTCGATGGCGCGTCTCATAAGGTTAGAGAGGTCTTCTGGAAGGGAAGGTAGAACTCCTCTTTCCGACATGATCTCAGTAAGGTCTTTTCCTGTTGCTAGTTTAACATTCGGAACTCCGTACTGGTCCCTGAGGATGAGTCCTATCTTTGCAGATACGATTCCCTCTTTGGCGAATTTCTCAACTAGGTCCCCTATCTCGGTGGCGTTGAGGGGAACCCATGCGGGATTTTCGCTGATCATGGGGCGTTTTGAGCACGATTTGCCCTTTCTTCTTGTTTGCATTCTTGCCATATGTTGATTCTCCGATCATTATATAGGCGGCGAGGCTTAACACTCGAAATGATACCGAGTATTAAAAGCTTCACCTTTTATATACTTCTTTACCACGGTGGGTGACCCGTGCTGCGAAGTGTACTGTTGTATTCCCCCGCTTTCACGGCTGTGTATATCAATGACACGAGCCAGATGACAACACATGCGAACCATGGGAACACAAGTAAGAACCCTGAGAACAGGCACAGAAGTGCGAGTATCAGCATCAGGAATCCCTCTGTCGTCTTCCCTATGTAAATGACCCCCAGGCCGGGCAGTATGACGCTGAGGAAAACAGCCAATGCTATGCTTTTCTCTTCGTACCCAGTGTTGTTGCAGTTGGAATTGCAGTTCGTGCGGGGATCGTTCCTAGTTGTATCGTATGGATCGAATCCCGTGTTCTGAGATGGGAATTCCTTTCCGCATACGGCACAGTATTTGGAGCCTGTATCGTTGTTAGCTCCGCAGTTGGGACAGTATACCATTTTATCTCCGTCATCTGTGAGCATTTATGGGTATTTACCGTTTAGCTTGGATTTCGCCCAAGGTATGACGTCCTCATATTCCGCCCTGTCGAATGAGAGGTTCCGAGGTAGTTCGGAGAAAAGTGCCGATTTCATCTCCCAATCCTGATTCTTCTTGTTCAAAAGCCTGCATGCGCACACATCGCAATACAAGAGGTCCCTTACGGCGACTATCTCGATATCATATCCCGCTTCCTCCAGGAATTCGCGCTTGGCGCCCTGTTCGACGGTCTCCCCCCTCTCAATGCTCCCTCCAGGCATCTCCCATCCATTCCTTTTTGGATTGTAGACCATCAGGAAGCGGTCGTCCTCGAATGCGACGGAATAGACCGTGTGCTTGGTCATTCGATCACCTTTTCGAATACGATCATCTGGTGGGAATTCTCGAATGGTTCAAGGCTTTTGGAGTCCAGTATCCTGAACCCTCTCGCCTTCAATCTCTCCTCTGCGGCCTTGAAGATGGTCCTAGGGTCTGCAGTGACATCCTCGGAGCGGGCCTTTATCGCGACCATGCCCTTCCTTGCACCGAACACATCCATGTTATTCGCGATTATGTCCGCTTGGTTCTTCTGTGCGACATCCGCATACACGACATCTACCGGCCCAACCATGAATTGGTATTCCGAGGGGTTGGTCGCGTCCGCGAGTATGGGCATCATATTGGGTCTGCGCTCGCAGGTCCTCACCAATTCCCTGAACATCCTCGGTGCGAACTCCACGCAATATACCTTCCCTTCGGACACGATATCTGAAACATGGGACGAGGTCGTCCCGCTGGAGGCCCCCAGGTACAGGACCTTGCAGTCCTTGGTGAACGGTAACGCCCTTCCGCCGTTCGTGATGTATGCGGAAAGTTTGCTCCTCTGAGGCGACCATTCCCTGTATTCCTCGCTTCTTATCGATAGAAGCCTCTCACCGTACACCCGGTTGCCGGGGTCGATGGACCTGGTGTATATCCTCCCCTTCTCAGAGAACACCATGTCATGGGCATCTTTCAAGGTCTCCATGAGGTTCCCGATGTCATCCGAATATAACAACAATCGTTTTGATTGCAAAATCCTAAAAAGAGGGGGTACGCTATGTGTGTTCATTATGACGCTCATGGACACCCTCGCCTGCATCGCCGATGCCGTCGGGGAGGCAATCTCAAAGATCCCCTCATGTGAGAAGGGGTGCTGCCTCGGGATGGGGGCAGACGGTACGGACACCTCGCAGATAGACAAGATAGCGGAGAACACGGTCCTCGACTACCTTGTAAGGAACAAGATCCAGCTCAATGTGCTCAGCGAGGAGATAGGTTTTGTAGATAACGGGGCCGAGGAAACGATGGTGCTAGACCCGATAGACGGCACATCCAACGCGGTAGCAGGCGTGCCGCTTTTCACAATATCCATGGCAATAGGGAAGAATGACCTCAAGGGCATACACACAGCATACCTTAAGAATCTGGTCACCGGGGATGTGATCACGGCCGAGAAGGGGAAGGGGGCATTCAAGAACGGTGTGAGGATACACGCAAAAAAGAATTCTGACCTCAAGGACCTGTTCATGATGATATATCTAGGCAACGGAGCGCATCCCGACAGCTTCGTCCTTGTGAAGAGGGTCAAGTCATCGCGTTCATACGGCTGCGCATCATTGGAGATGGAGCTAGTGGCCGAGGGTCAGGCCGACGGATACATGATGCATTCCGAGAAATACGACCGTGCGATAAGGGTGGTCGACATAGCCGCCAGCTATCTGATCCTGAAAGAGGCTGGGGGAGAGGTGTTCGATCTCGAGGGGGAGCCGTTGAACATGCCGTTCAATCTCGACATGCGTTCCAATTTCATAGCATTCGGTGACAGGAAGGTGTACGATTTCATAATGAAGAAAGGAAACCCGAAGGAGAGGTCAAGGTACGGCATAAGCGCCAATGTCGGGATATCCACGGCCCGCGAGTACACAGAACGTGTGATGGCTGCGTTGGAAGGCGAGGAGATACTACTCGACGATGCCATCGCAAAAGAATTGGGCGTGAAAGGATGTCCGATCGACGAGATGGACGTGGACATCATAATAACGATCGGAGGGGACGGCACGATACTAAGGGCGTTGAACAAGAACTCGGCCCCTTTGATAGGTATAAACGCAGGAGGGGTAGGATTCCTCGCGGAGATCGATGTCAAAGACATCGAAGAGGGCATAGCCAAGCTGCGTCGCGGAGAATACACGGTCGAGGAGAGGACCAGGGTCATAGTCCGTTACAACGGCGAATATCTCGCGGACGGTGTGAACGAGGTCGTGGTCCATACGGACACGATCGCGAAGATAAGGCATTTCAAGGTCTATGTCAACGACCATCTCATGACAGAGGTGCGTGCGGATGGCATAATAGTATCCACACCGACGGGCTCCACATGCTACGCCATGAGCCTCGGTGCACCTATAATCGATCCCAATGTCAACGGCATGGTCATAGTTCCGATGGCCGCCTACAAATTCGCATCCAGGCCATTTGTGGTACCGCTCGGTGCCAAGGTCACCGTTGAGTCCATAATGGACAAGGGATGCCTTATCGTCACAGATGGGCAGGAGGAATTCCAGATGGCTGGCAGATCCTCCATAGACATAAGCGCATCAGGTCGCAAGTCCAGGTTCATAAGGTTCAACACGGATTTCTACAGGCGTGTGCGCGAGAAGCTGGTGAACACGATATGAAGAGAATCTATGGAGTGAGCGTGGATTTCATCGACGGATTCAACGAATCCGCGAAGTCCACGTATCCTGATGAATTCATATGCTATCATCGGGAGGAGGAAGGGGTCGTAACAGAGATGCTTCTCGTGCCAGGTTCGATCTTTGGAGAGAGTCACAGTTTCATAAACGAATGGATGACCCCTATAGATTACAGCAGGTCTGGAAGCGCCCACTCCCATCCTGGTTTTTCCAACAGGCCGTCGGAGGCGGACAAAGTATTCTTCGGCCAGATGGGCGGGGTCCATTTCATAACATGCCAGCCCTATGACAGGACCAGTTGGAAGGCGTACAATTCCAACGGAGAAGAGGTAAAGTTGGAATTGGTCTTCTGATCAGACGCATCTCAAGACCAGGCCCTTCGCCATCTCCATCATGCTTATCGCATATGCCTTGTCCCTCGATTCGGATACGATGCTGACATAATCCGGGGTGTCGTCGTCGAAGGATATCGTGAACCATCCGTTCTTCATGCTGACGCGCCATCCTTTGATCGAATAGACGCTATCGCATTCTATGTTTGCCAGTTTCTCCCCTATCTTCTTTCCGAACACCTCGCGGTTTCCGGAATAATGGACGACATCGTTTATGACTATGTATTTGGGGAAAAGGGAGATCATCTCCCTGATGCTGTTCTTGCTAGAGATCTCGCAGAGGATCATGCTGGCATGTATCGCATCAGGGCACAGCAGGGATTCGGAGAAGACGAATCCGCCGTCATTGGTGATGCCCAATCCGGTGCCTTCCTTCTTCAGAGTATTCGAAGTGGATTCCAGTGTACCGTCGGTCCTTATTATCTTTCTGGATTCATCCTGCTTGAGGTTGGGTTCATCGCCGATCTTTCCGTAGAATGCATCGTCGACCAGTGCGGACATGTTAACTGGCAGCACCAGTACGCTCGGCTTCAAATGCAGGAGGATCAGTGCCAGCATCTCTTCCAATGACACATATCTGCCTGCCTCGTCGATAAGGGCAAGACGCGTTCCGTCACCATTGAGTGCTATTCCTATGCATCCGGTGTTGCTGGCGACAAGCTCGTTGGTGCTTGCTATGTCGCTGTTGGATATGCCCGAAGGCCTAGGTTTGAAATCCTCGTCCAATTGGCCGTGTATGCATGTGAGGTAGCATTCCATCCTTGCCAATATCTGGGGTGCGCACAACGAGGTGCTTCCGCAACCGCAATCCAGTATGACTGGTGTTTTATGGCTTTTATGGGATTTCGATATGAATTCGATATATCCCTGTGCCACCCTGTTCATCTGATGCACAGTGCCAGTCTTTTCATAGGTCTGAAGATGGAAATCGTCGTCGTTGTATCTCCTTATGAGGTCTCTCAGCGAGTCCCTGCTGAACGGAGAACCATCCTTGTTGAAGATCCTCCCTTTGGGAAGGTCGTCTATCTTGTCGGGCATTCCGACCATGACAAAGAAATCATGGTCTCTTGAGGCGTACGCCACTGCAGGAGTGGGCATGATTCCCGCATCCCATACATCGGCGCCTACCGAGAGAAGTCCAGCTGCGAAGGCATTCATCATCATAATACTGGCGGGATTGCAATCCCTGCCGATGACCACCGACATGCCAGGGCCTCCAAAGACCTTTCCGAACTTCATCACTTCTTCAGGGGTCATGACCATGTTCCTTGCGGAATTAAGGTTGAGGACCTGTTCTTCTCCCATGATGAGATGTAGTGATTATCGTCTTGATATTATTTGTCATCCGAATATTTTTCTGGCTATCCTTTACATGTGAAAAACTTTCAAAAACGAGCTTCGATGGTCATTTTTTCGGATAACATTTAAATACTGTACATCTGGATATTTCATTCAGCATGCCTGGCGCATGAGGGAGGGAAAAAGATGGTCATGGAAAAGATCGATATCGTAAAAGCGAAGACGATTGCGAACAACAAGGGCCTTAAGCCCGGCAAGGTAAAGGGAACCAGCGGAGTACAATTCACAAAGGGTAAGAACAACAGGCTTGATGTGATTGATTGGACTGAATTTGAGACTATACTCAAGAAGAGGGGTCTTGCCATCTACGAGTCTGGTGGATGGATGAAGATCATGAAAGCCTGATCAAAGGATACGATGTTTTCAAACCTTGCATATCAGGCGACTGATATGCACAATCACTTTTATCTACAATGAAGCGATAGACTTCCCCGTAGCAAGGGTAGTCAAGCTTGGCCAACGACGTTAGGTTCAGGGCCTAATCCTTAGTGGTTCTTGGGTTCAAATCCCATCCCTTGCACTCATCATCCACATCAATTCTCTGATGTTATTGCGGCCCCATCTTCTTCATGAGATGTTCCGCATATGAGCAGGAGGGTATGACGATCAATCCTTTCTGTTTGGCCATATCCAATACCGCGTTGACCAGGATCTTGCCGTATCCGCGTCCTTCGCATTCCTTCTTGACAACTGTATGATTGAGGTCTATCATGTTCTCGGACAATCTGACGAATGTGACATGTCCGACGTCTAGGCCATCGAGGGTCAATCTGAACCGTCCACCACACTCGGTATCCTCGTATGCTAGCTGAGGCTCGATGTTATCACGCTCTTTCACTTTTAACAGCACGGAAGACAAAATAGGCTGCCAAGCATATGAGTATGGCTGTTATCGCAATTTGAACCATTGATAGTTCCATTGTGCTCCCTTCCCGTTCAATATATTGCTATCCATATATTTATTAGAACAGGATGGAAATCGCGATCTCAGCGGATATTATGACCGCGAGCACGATCGCTATCTTCGCCCAAAGCCAATCCTTCTCAGATACAAGGGCGACCAATGTCGTGAGGATACCCAATAGCGGTGAGCACAAGAGGATCAGCATCCCTAACCATATGATGTCCTCGCCATGTTCCCTTCCAGATAATGCGAGGCCTATGGCCATGACGGCGATTCCCACGGCTACGAACAGCCTCATAGTGAAGGCGGTGGCCTTTGACGGATTCATATGAACCCCCCTGCTTTTATCAGTTCTACCGCCGCGACTACCAATAGGACGAATGCGAGGTATGTCCTCATCGAATCGGATTTCATGCGCCCAGATATCTTGACACCGATCAACGCCCCTATGAACGCACCTATCGCGATGCCGGCCGCATAATCCAAGAGGACATCGCCATTAAGGAAGAAGATTATGGCACCCGATAGCGAGGTTATCCCGATCATGTAGTTGCTGGTGGCGCTTGCGACCTTTATCGGAACATGCATGCGCAGGTTCATCAAAGGGACCTTGATCGCCCCGCCTCCGACGCCCGTCATGGAAGCGAGCACTCCCGCCACGGCACATCCAGACATCCCGCTTTTCAAATTCTCCACTTTGTATTGACGCATCTCCCCGTCGTCGTTCTCGTATTGGAACACCAGGGGTCCGCACTCATCTTTCACTGGCTCGGTTATGTATTCCTTATGCATCAGCATGTGCAGGGAACTGTATACGAGCATGATGGAGAATATGCAAAGAAGCATCCAGTTCTCCATGATCCCTGCCAGGAAAGCACCTATTATGGCTCCGATCACCGTTGTCGTCTCGAGCAGCAATCCCAATCTTATGTTGGAACGCCCCGATCTGACATATGAGGAGGCTGCACCCGCAGAAGAGGCGACTATGCCGATGAGACTCACCGCGACCGCTTCGTTCGCCTCGAGCCCGAACAATATCGTAAGGAAAGGAACGAATATTATTCCTCCTCCCAATCCGAATATCGCTCCGATGATGCCTGCGAAAATGCCGACGGCGATCAATGCGAAGACGATCACGGGGTCCATGGATCATTGATGCGCGCATCCCTTTTAATTTTTCATATGCAAACTCTTAATATCGTCTATCGTTAACCCTTATGCGTGGCATTGATCCTCGTAAGATATTCGGAAATCGGTCTGAAAAGCACCCCGGTAAGAGTAAGATTCGAGACGCGTTTGAAAGACAACATGCTCTCCATGCTTGCGGCAGACGGAGTGGAGGCGATAGTCACCAAGGGCGATGCAAGATTCTTCGTGGAGGCCACGGACATCGATGCGGCCGCAAGGTCGTTGAAGAAGGTATTCGGCATAGCGTCCATGTCTATCGCGGAAGTGACCACGGCAAGCATGGAGGACATATGCTCCGCTGCCGCCAAATATTCACTAGGAAGGGTCAACAAGGGTCAGACGTTCGCCGTAAGAGCGAGGCGCGAGGGCAATCATCATTCATTCACAAGCATGGATGTAGGTCGCGAGGCCGGTTCTGCCATATTCGAGGCAAACGAGGGCCTCAAGGTGGACCTTAACAAGCCTGAGAAGATATTCTACGTGGAAGTAAGGAACAATAAGACCTACATCTTCGATTCCTACATAAGATGCCATGCGGGATTGCCTCTCGGTACACAAGGGCGCGTGGTCGCTGAAGTGCATGACGACCGCGGGATAGTGTCTGCGTGGCTGATGATGAAGCGCGGATGCAAGGTCATCGTCAGAGGCGATTTCGATTGTTCGATATTGGAAAGATACGATCCGGACCTCAAGGAGATAGATTCGGACAGCGGCGATCCGAGAAGGATATTCGGTTATGTATGGGGCACCGCATTGAACGGCCTCGAGGAAGTGGATGTCTCGAATTATGATTTTCCCATATTCTTCCCGACGATAGGCATGACCGATGACAAGGTATCAGAGATGATGGCATTGATATCAGACGTCTGATATCGTCTTCATTTTTTTTTATATAAAAGAGGCCCGTCTTTCGGACGGACCAAGAAAAATTAAAAGGTTTAGGGATAGGATTATTTCCTGTACTTTTTCGACCTGATAGAGGGTCTGGACTTCTCTGAACCGTTACCTTTCTTTCTGAGACCACGGCCTGCAGCTCCTGCACTGGTGAGTCCGCGGTATACACGGTTCTTGTTCACGTTGTTGCATATCCAGTTTATCTTCGGGTCTGCTTTTATGACAGGGTGTGCTGGATCAACCAAGATGACCTCGTACCACTCCTGCTGTCCGTCTGCTCCTACCCAATAGGAGTTGAGGACCTCAAGGTTGGGGTATCTCTTTGCTGCCCTTTCCTCTGCCATTCTCTGGAGGCTCTTACCGACGGTCATCTGGTTTATACCGCGGCGCTTTGCTCTCCTTCCTGCAGTTATTGCTCTTTTCTGGAAGTTTCCTTTTCTGACCCTTGCCCTTACAATGACGTATCCTTGTTTGGCTTTGAAGCCGAGAGCCCTGGCCCTGTCGAGACGGGTAGGCCTCTCAACGCGGAGGAAGTTCTCTTCTCTCCTCCATTGGATCCTTCTCTCGTAGTTCAATTCCTTGACGTATCCCTTGTAGGGGTTCTTCCAAGCATCTGCGATGTAGGAGTACATGCTCTTACCGTTCACAGGACGCTTCTCTTGAGTATTGTCACTCATTATAATCACCTTACCGGATTCACCTTTTGGGCACATTTCCGACAGAGTACATCGACCCTGCGAGGAATCTTGATGATAATCACGTATTTAAATGGTCGCGCAGACGAGGCCGTTCAAAAGAAATCCTCAAGCTTGGTGCCCTTCTTTTTCACGGTCTTATCTTCCTTTATAGGTTCTTTCTTCGTCTCTGTTTTCGATTTGTTGCTCGAAGGTCCAAAATTATCGAACAATGTCATCTGTTGGCTTCCCAGGAGGAGGTCCTTCTCGGTCCATCCGAATACCTCTGTGACCCTTGATGCCATCTGTGCCAGGCGTTCCGCGTAATATGGGTAGTCGGGTCTTGCCTTGAATTCGACGCCGCTCACGTAGGGTTCGACCTCCTGAGGGGTCTTGTTCGCGTCGGTGACGATCCAGGAGACCTTCATACCGGGTATGAAATCATAACCTAGGTTGATCAGTTTCTTTGCCGCTTGGACATTGGCCATCCTTTCGGGATTCTCGTAGGCATCGTCAAGTCCCTTGCATGTTCTGGATATGACCAGTTCCGATGGCTCCACCTTTCCAGCAAGCACATCCTGGACGGTCTTTTTGACCAAAGCGACGGCGCCTTCGTTATCTTCGTTGAGTATCTTCTTGAAAACTTCCATGAGTAGGTTGCTTTGCAGGTCGAACGAATCCGATCTCCTGATCTCATAACCTCTCACAAGAAGTTCTTCTTCAACAGTAGGCCAAACTATCTTCCCCACATATCTTTTCTTCTTGCCATGTGTGAACAGAGGCTCCACGAGCTTTTCGAATTCCAGTGTACCTCCATCACGTGAGAAACGCTGGGACATCTGATTTCCGAATTTCACGGAAGCTTCCAGTTCATTGTACGGGGATTGCATGAAAACAGAGTCCGTATCGGAATAGATCACATTGATCCCCTCCGATTCGACCTCCTTTATTATCGATTTGACGTTATCTCTGGCGAATGCCGTTATTGCCGCGCCTATGTTCTTATCTGTGAATCTGTAGAACGATGATGCGAACACGCCATAGAAGGTGTTCATAAGTACTTTGACAGCGCCCTGAAGACCGTCAAGATATTGATGTTCATACGGATCCTTGGTGGACTTCATCTTCTTCTTTATATTGTCCCTCTGGGTCATCAAAGATGATAGTATCCCCGGAAGGATCCCGACTCTTTTCGAAGGTGAAAGGAACCTCGCTCCAGAAGGGCTCAGTATCTCTCCCTCGGGAGATAATGTCGTGAAACAGATGTTCTTCGCGATTATGAGCGAAGGATACATGGATTTGAAATCCTCCACACAGACCCAGTGGTATAGGCCAGGGGTCATCGTATGCACGTATCCCCCCTCTATCTGATCGGAATCTGAGCTCCTTCTTCCCATCAAAGGCACGCCTATCTTATTCCTGTCCGCCACACGTATCAGCAGAGAGTCGGCAAGCTGTGATGAGCCTGCGGTAAGAACATCCTCCAAGGGTAGTTTTGACACGGCGGCGAGGTCCATCCCTTTCCTAAGTGTTCCAACATGAAGCAGGATCTTAAGTGCCAGTTCTGCATCTTTGAAACAATACCTTATTACTTTTTCCCTATCTTTGGCCCATTCTTGGTCCATATATTTGGGATCGACATCCAGTTTGGTCTCTCCAAGTACCTGTTTAGATACCGCGTTAAGCGTCTCCTGTTTCGGGCGGAGCTCTTTCTTGGCGGCCCACCAGGCATCCGTGATCATCCTCCCTTTGACACGCCAGAACCTATCGCTGACCACTCTGGGCTGACCGTGGTCGCGTCCCCAGGGGAGGGCGTTGTCCATCTTGTTGTATTCCGCCCTTTCGATTATCTTCCTAATATCGTAGTTATCTATGTTGTATCCAGTTATGACGTCTGGGTCTTCCCTATCTATCAATTTGGAGAAATTTTCGATGATATCCTTCTCAGTGCCGACAAGGGCCTCGCACGGCCTTATGTTCCCGTCCTCGCCTATAACCGAGCATATGGTGTAGATGAATTCATGCTCTACGCTGTTCTCTATATCGAATGAAAGGATCTTAAGGCCTGGATCGAAGGATTCGATGTTCTCGAACCCTGTCATCTTTATTATGACGTCAGTGGCATAGTTCTTCTCGACGTCCTCGCCTGTGACCCTTATGCACGATCCCATGTCCATGTCGTAGATGAATCTGTGATGGAATGGTATGTCCGCAGCGAGAACATGATATCCTGCGTTCTTCCAGCTGTTCCTGTATTCTGGTATCTTCCAGGGGAATTTCACGGTGACCTTGAGGACAGCGTGATAATCTCCCTTGTAATATAATCTGTCAGGATCGAAAGATAATACGTTCTCATCCTTCTTGAGCACCTTCTCTACGGATTCGTTGGGGTCTACGATATAGAAATATGCTTTGTAATCAAAGCAGAGGATCGTTATGGATTTCTTATCGCGGGTCTTGCCGAAGAGTTCCAAGAATACATTCTCGTTCTCATCGCTGGTGTAAGAAGCGCTTAGAAGTCTGACATCCCATGTTCCCATCTCTGACCTCACTTGTTGGCGACGATCCTTATGATGTCCCCGTCCTGCAACACATAATCCGCACCCACGGTGCGTTTGGTCTTCGCGTTCATGGCCCTTATGAATTTGTCCCCGAGGTCCGTATGTATCTTGTAAGCAAGGTCCCTTGCTGTGGAACCCCTTGGAACAAGGAAGCAATCAGGCAGGACCCTTCCGAAATGATCGGTGAATTTGCTCTCATCTTCGACAGGATATACCGCTATGCGATCCAGCATCTTGAATACGCCTTCTTCGATGCATGTCTGTATGCCGGTGCCGTTGTATTTCCTCATATTCTCTGCCATGTATTCCAATGCCTTCTTTTGCGCGTCATTGAGCTTAACATTGGGTCTGATCTTGAAAGTGGGATAACCTGGAATATAATCTACGATACCTGCCGCAGCCGCCTTCTTCAATGCAAGCTCGGTCTCGGCCAGGGTAGGGACTGCCATATCTCCCATAGATGAGACCTTCTTTATGTTCTCAGAGGATGCTATGTCGGATTTGTTCATGGCGATTATCATCGGCTTGGACAGCGTCCTTATCTCGATGCAGAGTTTGAGCAGGATGTCGTCATCCCAGAGTGTCGGGTCCGCGGGAAGTTCCACCTTTCTAAGGGCCTCTTTTATCTGCCCCTCGGTTATATTGAGGCCTGCCAATCTCTCTTGCAGTATGACCTCTTGTTTAGTGCCTTGCATCTTCGCCTGTCTGGCGATCTTTCCGAGGCCGTTCTTTATTATCTCCCTCATCCAAAGTTCGATCTCCCTTCTGAGGAATATCACGTCCTCGGTAGGGTCGAACCTCCCAGGTTCGCCTGGATTGCCTTCTAGGTCCGTGGATCCGCTGACATCGACGACGTTGATCAACGCATCCGCTTGTCTGAGGTCGTCCAGGAACTTGTTCCCAAGGCCCTTCCCATCCCATGCGCCTGGGACCAATCCTGCGACATCGAGCAATTCGACGGGTACCATCCTTATGCCGTTCATGCACAGTGAATTGTGGGGAGTGCATTGTATCCCGAGTTCTTTGCAAGGGCAAGGCGTACGGACATACGCGATACCTTTGTTTGGTTCTATCGTTGTGAAAGGATAGTTGGCTATCTCGACCGGTGCCATTGTGGCTGCACCGAAGAATGTGGATTTGCCGACGTTTGGTTTACCTACGATCCCTATCTGCATGTGATCACATCTGTATACAGCTCTTTTGTTATATCTTTGTTCACGGATGAGGTTTTATGAACCTTCGGACATTGTCTATGAACATCTGATTTGGAACACTATCATCCCTGTCCATCCCGACGGGACAGGTCTTTATGCATATGCCGCACGGCGATATACCAGATTCGGAGAGTTCTGCCGAATGTTGAACACATTTCTTCTTATCTATTATGCCCTTGGGATATTCCTTGTCAGGGACAGCCTCCACCGGACACTGTTTCACGCATCTCTTGCACCTTATGCAGAGATTTGAGGTCATCGGCACAGAAGTAGGCAATTCAGCCGTTGTGATTATTGAAGCGAATCTTATCCTCGGTCCGTATTTCTTAGTGAGTATGGTGTTGTTGTATCCGAACGTGCCCATTCCCGCCAGATAAGCCGCGTGCCTATGGGAGAAGAAAGAGGTGGGGATCTCCTTCAGTCCAGAGATCCCGTGATATCCGTCCCTCGGCACATATATGGCCTCATGCCCGAGTATGTTGAGTTCCAATGCGATCCTCTCGGATGCATCGTCAAGCATCCTGTTGACGGTGTCGTAAAGCTGATGGTAGAATATGGACGGGGTCGTCTCGAGTATGGCCCTTTGAATGGGTATGCCTATGACGATCACGGATTTCGCCGAGGGCATGATGTCCTTCGGTCTGTTGCCTTCCGGAATCCTCGCGCTGATGAGCGGGTCGGTCTCCCAGAGGTCCGGTGATGCTACCGAGATATCGACGATGCCCATTCCGCGGGCTATCCTCTGTACATGTTCGAACAGTTCTGGACCATGCATGCTCATGGATCGCCCTAGGCCTATTAATCGATACCTGTCTGAGCATCAGCCAGATGGTATTCAGGTCTTTTTTGCTCCGAACGAATAGTTCTTGACGAACAAGGTCAGGACGAGCATTATTACCATCACGCCTGCCCCGGCCGCGAAGATGACATCGAAAGCGGTGGATGAGGGTATCGGCATCATCGAGGAGATGACAAAGGATGTCATGATCGTAGTGGCAAGCACTGGCCCTATCGCTCCGCCGACATCACGGACGGCCGTGTTGAATCCCAGGCTGACCGTGCTGTTCTCCTTCGGTGTGGATACGGTTATTATGTTTATTATCGGGATCATGGTCATGATGACACCCACCAGTGTGAAGATCATATCAATCGTGACCGCGGTGGAATCATGACGCGCAAATACAAACAGCAGCATGCCGGTCATACCCAACAAGGAACCAACTATCAACATAGGTTTAGGTCCCCAGCGGGATACCGCATTACCTGCGAACGGACCGATTATGAGCATACACAGGGCAGCAGGCGCCATCGTGAGTCCGGATTCGATGGTCGTCATTCCTAGGCCGTACGGTTCGGGCAACTGTGTATAATATGTGACTCCGAAGAACGTCAGGAACATCGCCATCATAGAGAATAGGCCGATGAGGTTCGCCATCAATATGTTCCTGATCTTGAAAAGCTTCAACGGGATCAGCGGGTCCTTCTGCTTCTTCTCGTAGACGAAGAAGAGTATCAGACAAGCGAGTCCAGGTATGATGAATGCAAGATTGTCGAGGGATATCCATCCGCGGGTCGGACCTTCCGTGATGTATACCATGCATAGCGTTATTCCCGCCATCAGGAATGCGACGCCGCCATAGTCTATGCTGACCTTGGTCCCGGGTGCATCCTTCTTTATCACTTTGAATGACATTATGAAAAGCAATACGCTGATCACGAGGGCTATCATGAAGGCGTCACGCCAGCTGTAGACCTCCTCGATGTAGGCGCCTATTATCAATCCCAGCACTGATCCGATAGCGAACGTTGCACTGATTATTCCCTGGGCCATGCCTATCTTCTCAGGGGGAAGCTTCTCAGCCAAGAGTGCCAAAGAGATTGGTACGACTGCAAATCCCATTCCCTGTATCGCTCTTGCGATTATCAGTTCGTATATGGACCTAGAGAATATTGCGAAAACAAGTCCTACGATGTATATGAACAGGACGATGATGAACATTTTCTTTTTTCCATAGGTGTCGCCGAGTTTGCCGAATATCGGGGCTGTCGCAGCACCTATCACGAGGAACGCGGATGTGATCCAGGATGTCAGGCTGGATGTCGTGTGGAATTCGGTCTGTATCGTAGGTATTCCTGGTAGAACCATCGTTTCCACGTAATTGACCAGCAGGGCCACTGCGGTCATCGTCAATAGAAGTTTTATCTCGTATCCATCAAAGGATCTTGTCTTTTCTGATTTATTGACAATTTCTTCCATCCTAACTCTCCTTGTTGCATATTGAATGAAGGGGGAATTATTCCTTGACACTTTAACGTAAGGAATATATTAATTGATGTTGTAACTTTAAGGGTTACAATGCAACACAGCGCGATCGTCGACAATCTTGTCAGATTAGGTATGATTCACTACGAGGCAATGGTGTATGTTGCATTGGTAGATATCGGCGAAGGCACGGCTAGGCAGGTCCATGAGCAATCCGGTGTTCCAAGGACGAGGATATACGATATCTTGGACACGATGGAGAAGAAGGGATATGTCGAGGTCTTTCAAAACAGGCCTAGGTGCTACAGGGCGATACCTGTCGAACGTCTATTGCATATCTTCAGGGACGACTTCGAAGGCTCGATCTCCGTTGTGTCCAAGGAATTGAACGATCGCAGCGCACTCGCAAAACAAAAGACGTTCCCCATATGGCATATAAAAGGCAGCATCTCTTTGAAGAAACAGATCGCGGAGATGTTGCTGAACGCTAAGAAAGAGGTCATCTTGGTCTGCCCCAGGATATCGATGCTGCGCTCCGTCATGGATCCTCTGAAGGCATTGAACGATTCCATCGATGTCGTATGCGTATCTGCAGGTTCTCCCTTTTCATTCAAAGAGGACCTGCCTAGTGTCAGATTCGTGAATCCGACCATCAGCAATGATTCCTTTGCGGAGATATACAGCTCCACTTTCAACACCAATGGTAAAAGGGTTGTGGATGGTTCTCAGATAAAGGCGGAGATGCTGGTCATAATCGATGGGGTCCGTTCTATACTGATATATCAGGAAAAGGATGAACAGATTGGCGTAATATTCGAATTGCCCATAATACCGATGCTGCAAAAGGGCGCGGTCAACGAGATTCTCAAGAATCGCAGCAATCAATGAGAAGGATCCGATGCGAATATCGCATCTGCGATCTCTCCGATCTCCGCAGGCCTTAGATTCTCTACGCGTTCATTGAGGTACGGTATGTCCGCATCCTTGTTCAACAATCCGGCAGATCTGAGGGAGGTCCCTATTTGTTTGCGTCTGTGATTGAACGTGGCCTCTGTCACCTTGAAGAACAATATCTCGTCCTTGACGGTGAAAGGAGCCTTCCTGGGGACTATCTCGACCAATGCAGAATCCACTTTGGGCGCTGGATTGAATCTAGAACGCGGTACCTTCTCCAAGATCCTGCAGTCAGCTCTGTAGAACAGATTCACGGTCAGACGGGAGTAATCGGGGCTTCCGACGTCGGCCACCATCCGGTCTGCAAATTCCTTCTGCACCATCACTATGGCCTTTTTGAATTCATAATCCAGGAGTTTGAATATTATCGGCGTCGATACGCTGTACGGAAGGTTGCTTACGAATTTATCGAAAGGAGGGAAATCGATCTTGACCGCATCCCCTCTTATAAGTCTCACTTTGTCTGGATAGGTGTTGCCTATGTAATCTGCAAGTATCTGATCAAGTTCGATGCAGGTCACATGGTCGGAGACCTCGATGAGCTTTCTTGTTAGCACACCGAGGCCAGGTCCGACCTCTAGGACATTCTCTTCTTTTGATATCCCTGCATATCCGACGTGGCGTTCAGCCACTCGATCGTCGATCAGGAAATTCTGGCCTTTGCTCTTTTTAGGAGTGATGCCAGTCTCGGCGATCAATCTCCCCATTTCATTGCTTCTCATCTGGACACGAAGAGGTAGCGCTTTCTGTCAGGGTCCCTGATCTCAAGCACGATGCGTGCGGCTATCAGTTTCTCCGGGTTCTTGACCCCAGCTCTTTTGCTGAGGTCTGCGAAATCCTTGAATGCTCCGTTCTTCGTCCTCTCGTCGATGATCGCCTGCATTGTTTTCTTTCCTAATCCTGGAAGCTCTTCGAGCAGATGCTTGCGCATCGAGATGGGTTCAGCCTCGTTGTAGAATCTTATGAACCGGTCTTGATTTGTGACAACTATGGAATCTATCGCATATTCGAGCTCTAGGTCCGCAGTGCGGGAAAGATCTGTAGAGCCTATGCGTCTCTTCACGTGGTCAATGACGGTCCTCTTCACATTGTCCTTTCCGATATATACCCTGTCACCTACTACGACCGTGCCTTTGGGAACGAGTTCGAAGAGTTTGAACTCCTCGTCCCCTACAGCGTAGCATAATGGCTCTTTTTTACCGAAGTTGCCACTGGGTATACCCTGAGGCAAATAATCTAGAATGTATGCGTACTCTTCCACTGTAATCCCTGGCCGAGAATATGTTTACAGGTATTTAGCGACTATCTTCAAGATATGGTCGACGGCCGCTGCATCCAGGTTGATTCTCTCCTTAGAAAGTATCGCGCGGATGTCTTCAGGGTATTGTGGAAGAAGATCTGCTATCTTCGCTGCTACAGGTCCAGATATGTCATGGATCGAGGAGACCTCTGCCATGAGTTCCTTCGCCTGTGCGGCGGTAAGAGTAGAAACGGTCCTTGCATGTTCCATAGCTGCCTTCTGAGTAGTAAGAAGTTCTCTTTTCTCGTTCTCTGCAGCAAGGAGATCCCTGACCTCAGCCAGACTTATGTAATGTTCGGACATTTGTTTCCCTCGATGATATTGTGTTTAAATCTTGTTTCTTACAAGGTGCTCTGGGCGTGCTACAACGGTCTTCATCTTGTTTCCTGTTTTGACGCTGACCTCGTAAGCCTCTCCCCTTGGTCCGATGACGACGCCTGTAAGGCCGTGGAACCTCGAGAATGGCATTCCCTTGTGGACGCTTGGGTCTATGATTATGTTGACCCTTTCTCCGTTCTCAAAGGTCTGGAAGGCCTTTGTTATTGGTGAAAGTCCGCGTGCCCTTGGTTTTTTCTGGAGGACCTGGCGGGTCTTTGTTCTTGTTCCTCTGGATGCTTGCATTTTAATCCCTCATTGGTTGTTCTTGATAGTCGATGCCTAGTACATCGAGGGTCTCCACTTTACATTGGATTCCCAATGCCTCGGAGAAATTGGGGTTGGTCCTTCCATCGTCGCCCGACACGAATTCCTTCACATATGTGCCAGATTCAGTGTTGAGCGTCAATTCAAAGGTATCTTCGCCAGTTACCTCCGCCTCTACCCAGTGGACTGTCCTCTTCCTTACGAGGTCGGCACGACGGTGCTCGACTCTCTGTGGAGTCCTCTGGTCGATGTGGACATTCTTGAACGCTAAAGCAACGTCAATCACTCTTTCTTTATTAACCTTACCCTGTGATTTGACGGTAACATGATATGTTTTGTCGGGATCGGCGCCTTTGTACATTTGCACCGTCTCCTTGGGGACAAAGCGAAGACCGTTGTATTTTGCTAATTCGGACTCATTCGCCTTCAATTCCAATTCGTCTAGGTCTATCTCCCTCTTACGGGGTTTGCTTATCTCGAGTACGAATGGTCTTCCCTCGCCAAGCATGCAGGCATCGATGTCCTCTCTTCCCATTCCATGGAAGAAATGCTCCTCTCCATCCGCCATCTTCAAAGCTATGTCGCCGATGATCTCCTGTACGGATGTCTGGTACATCTTGCCTGTGCCATTGCATCTGGGACATCCTTTTCCATGGCACATCCTGCACGGCCATATGGTCTGAGGTATCTCCCTGCTGAGCTTGTTGTAGCGTCCCGCTATGAATATAGGCGCGACATCCAATTCGACATTCCCGAATCTGGTGTCCACGCAGGCGACCACTTGGGGTTGTTTGAATTCCACGGCGCGGTTTATCTTTGGAAGTGCCAATTTTCCGATCTCGCGGTTCAATTCGGTCTTGATGCTCTCTCCGTTCTCAAGGCCGTATTCTTCCCATATCTTCTTCTCTCTTTCCAAGGTCTCTGGCTCTACCTTGCATCCTACAAGGAAGTTGTCCGATTCCACGCTGTTGACCTTGTCTGCGATCTCGTTTGAGAATCTTTCCATGAGTTCGAAGACATTCTCGCACAAAGGACAGAAGTCAGAGACGGCGACATCGCGTCCCTCCTCTCTAAGTGAATCGCGCAGGGCCCTTCCACGGGCATCGTTCGTCATGCCTGTGCCTATCTTGCCGAACATCCTGCCCAGGCAGTGATCGCATAGTCCAAGTTCCGCTAGTTTTTGGGCGGTATCCAAATTATCTCTGACCCAGTCTTCCATATTTTCTCACTTCAGATATCGAATCCCATCTCAGCTATCCTGAGTCTGGGGCGTTGGTTCTCCAGGTAATGATATACCGTGGCATGCTCGCTCCCATTCAGTATGAGCTCGACAGCATGTTTTGCGACGGGGAGGCTTATCGAATTGCCGATAAGGCATACCGTGTTCCCGTATACTGACATATAGCAACCGGTAAGGTCCTCGATGAGCTGTCTGGTCTTTCCGTTAGTGCCTATTAGTCTTCCTTTGACCCTTCCCAATTGGTTGGTCTTGTCCCCTACGACGTCTTTCAGGTCTATGGCCTCGAGGTATTCGTCGTTATCGAAGAGTCTGGTAGCACGTTCAGGATTGAATCCTCTGCCTATCGCCTTTATGACATCGATCAATTGAAGTGCTTTCAGGGGGTCCACGCCTTTCGCCTCTTCGTTAAAGAAGACCTGGCCCTCGGCATCGATCGACATCCTGATTCCAGAGATCCCTTCTAACATCTTCTTGGTCTCTCCGTTCTTTCCTATGAATGTACCAACACGGTCCGCTGGTATTCTAATGGATCTCATTCTTCCTCATCCTCCTCTTCGTCGTTCGATCCGTTGATCGTCTCATTGAATATTGTTTCCTGTTCTATTATTTCCGCACCTTTGTTCTTGAAGAAGCGGTTGATATTGTATATGTCCCTCATCAGAAGGTCCTTGGCATTGAAGAAGTCGTTCGTCATTGCCTGTCCGCAGTCGATTAGTATCGGCTGTCCATCGGATACCAGTACGTTGTATTCGCTCAGGTCACCATGTACGAGATGTGCTTCTTGCCATCCATCTATTATAAAGGATACGACCTCGTCGTACATCTCGGTGGGGTTTTCCATGGGATAGTCCTTCAGCTGAGGGGCGGGGCCGTTCTCATCGCCTATGTATTCCATCAATAGGCAGTTCTTTTCGAACGTGATGGGTTCCGGTACAGGGATCCCTGCTTCGGTGTATCTCTGGAGATTCCTGAATTCCTTATTGACCCAGGCATATATCATCTTCCAGCGATTGCCTGCCACTCCTTTGAACCTTGGGTCGCCCTCGATGTATTTGGTGACCCTCTTGAATGTGGAAGTTGAGGTCCTGAAGATCTTCAGGGCCATCGGTTCTTTATCTTCGTCCTCTACATAGAAGACGTTACCCTCTTTTCCTGTGGAGATCGGATAATGAATGGCGTCTACGTATCCTGAGGTCATCAGGTCGTATATGGTAAGAAGGGTCTTTTTATCGAACACTTCCCCATCGGTCTGCCTTTCGTCACCTACCTTGTTGGTCTTGAGCGCATCGACGTGTCTCTCAAGGAAGGCATATTTCTCATCGTAAGAGGGCATCGTCCATCACTCTTCTCAGAAGATATCTAGGTTCTTCGGTACTCTGCCCTTCTTGCTGAGATTGACCGCCTGCGTCCTTGTGTATCTGAATCTTATGTCGCATTTGTCAGTCTGGAAATCCCAAAGGGATATTATCAGAAGGTCACCCTCTCTGATCCACATCCTCTTCTTTATTTTGCCTGGTATGCGTCCTACGCGGGAAACTCCGTCCTCGCACATGACTTTGATCTTCGATGCTCCGAGCAGCTGGTCGGCTATGCCGAACATCTCCCCTTCTTTGATATTTGGAAGACGTACACGTGATACATCTTCGTCAGAACTCTCGAATGGTCCTTCTGTTGCAGTCATCTTCCTTTCTCCGTTAACGCTCACATGATTGCCCGACTATTATAAAGGTTTGCTAAGGACATGTTCGAGTTTATATATTTGCCTCGTGTAATAATGAAGAAGGGAAAAGCATGGATGGGGCCAATGGCAGTCATCATAAAAATGAACACAGATGACCATTTACTCAATCATCGCGATACAAAAAAGTATTTTAACCAATTCATGGTACGGCGAGATAAGCTCCAGTAGTGTAGCGGCCAATCATTCGGCCCTTTCGAGGCCGACACTCGGGTTCGAATCCCGACTGGAGCACTTTTTTCTCCTCTGGCTGAGAAATCAATTCTTCACTCTCCGTGGTATGCCAGGCGTTCATTGCGGACACTATCGCATCATCGTTCTTGCGGCGAGCGTAGAACGATTCTGTCGTCTTGGATGTGGCATGCCCCATCAGGACCGAGACGGTCTCGATCCCGTTATCTATCTTCATGTTGAGATAGACCTGTCCGAATGTGCGTCTGCATTTTCTAGGGTTGAACTCGACCCCTGTCTCGTCGGTGACCTTGAGAAGGATCTTGCGCAACGAGTTGCTTACGAGGTAGTCGGTAGAGCCTTGTTCCGGAGGGAACAATGCCTTTGAGTTCCTTGGATTGTGTTCCTTCCTCATTCTCAGATATTCGGATACGATAGGTCTGAATATCGGAGGAACAGGAACGAATCTCTCATATCCGTAGGATGCCTCGCCTTTCACGTGAACGATATCGAAGATCCATTTCTTCGTATCCAAATGATTGACATCGGCCATGCGCAACTCCTTGTTACGAAGGCCGCAGCCTATGAACAATGAGGTCATCGCATAGGCACGGACACGGTCATAGGATGAACCGATAACGTCGTTGAGCATGGAGACGATCGTCGAATATTCCTCGTCGGACATCGCTGGTAACCTTGCGTTCTTGGATGCAGGTTTTAAAAGTGGATATTGGACAAGGCAGGAACGGACTGACATGTTCTTGCAGTAGTCGAAAAGCCTGATCAAGCTGGATACCTCGTGTGCATACTCCGAGGCGCTGTATCCGAGATTCTTGCGATATGCTAGATGGAATCTCACATCGTCGACGGTCATCTTCAATGGCGATGTCGTCGAGATCTTCTTCTCTATAAAGTGTTTTTGGAGATCGCGAGCGATCCTCTTAAAACGTCTGTCCCTTCTGTTCCATGTATCGGGTGCATAGATGCCGACCATGTTGGAAAGGAATTTGCTGGCGTATTCCTCGAAGGGATATCTGCTCATTCGCAGGCCTCCTGGAGACTGCTTACCGCGCTCTCGATGTTGTTATCGATTTCTTCAAAATAATCGAAGGCAGAACTCAGATTGTCGATGATTTCTTGCATCTTGCAACCGCGTTCTCCTTCCTGGAAATTTTCTGAGAGGTTGTCGTATTTGCTCTCTTCCTCGTCCTTGACTGATTCGAGTTCCTCTTTCAGAATGGATATCTCCTCTTGGAGTTCCGATAGTCTCGTTGAGATCCTCTCGATCTTTTTTCTTCCGATCGTGTTCATTCAGAGGCCTCCCCTGGTGAAGTTGCCACATGACGGGCAGATTATGCCTAGATCGCCTAGATCGTAGTGTCTCTTGATCTGTTCGGAATCGAGATCTATTTCCGCATCGCAGTATTTGCAATGGACCTTCGTGTCTGGAATGATACGGGCGGTTTTGGGATATCCGAAAATAAATGCCATATTGGAGGAGGCCATGATCAGTCCTCCATGTTTTTGTCGATGTATTTCTTAAGATCCTTGATGATGATATTCGCACCGCAGTAAGGACAGACCTTAACAAGCTCTGTCTTCGAATATGATCTGTCTCCGATAAGGTCGTCATAGGTTACAAGTAACCCATCCGCATCGAGGCTGTATGTTCCGACATCTTCGCTTTCAAAATCTTCTTTGAAGTCCTGACAACAGGCCTTTTCCATAACAGGCCACCAAGTGCCGAAGTCATCGACTTCCGCAGGATGTTCAACCTCTATGCTGATTATACAATCAGTCATCTTAAGCATCCTCCAATGGGTCGGTGTTCCTGTGCGTGCAGTTGGTGCACGACCTTACGTTGCATCTCGAACGGGTGATATCCCTGTCGTATGCTATGCATCTCTCTGCGGTGTCCACGCGGACCTTCGAGTTGTTGCAGTTCTTGCAGATTATCTTCATTGCTTCGATTTTATTAGCCATTTGAAGGCCTCCAACCGAACCAGGGCATTGGATAGGATTCGATCGTGATAGCGTTAGGTGCCCTGATTCAGTTAGTTATGACATTTGTTCAAAACATATATATTACTTTTGATTAAATGATAAAACAAAGACACGTTTTTAGTCCAGCAAATAGTTATTACATTTGTGAAAGAGTCAAAAGCAGTTCTAAATGACTTTATGTTAGAGACATTGAAAACTGTTATCAACAACCCCACGGTAACAAAAAGCATGTTATATGATGGGAGAACTCAAAAAGACAGCATAGATGAAATGCTGAAATTAGAACTTATCAGAGAGATCTTTCACAGTAGATACAATAAGAGAACGATCGAGATCACAGATAAAGGACGTTCGATCCTTAGAAAGATGGAATCGATAAAAGCGGAGTTAAATGGAGAATTGGAACCAATTGAACCCGAAAATAATTACGGCGCATCTAAGGAATCAGTATCGATAATGAGGAAAACTTAATCTGGCTTGAAAGCTAGGGGTTGAGTTCGACATACGATTTTATTTGGGAATATTACCCAAACGCCTTTATATTTTTGTACCTTCTAATAATGGCGCAGGTGTCCTCAATGTATCACTTAAACATCGACACCCGCGTCAATTATTATTCTAATTTTTATGATTGCCATTTTCTTGATATGAAATCCCGACCTGTCCAGGATTTATGACAAATGGGACAGGAGGTCCAATAATCATGACATCTAAAGCCAGGAGTATCATCTTTTTCTTCTTCTAATTCAAAACCATGTGGACAAATTTCTGAACCAGAACAAACATCTGAATAGATGTATCCTTTTTTTGTCATACCTCCATGATTATGGTAAGGTGTAGCCTCTGCTAAAGGAGATGTACAAAATATGAATTCATCAAATTTTGATAGTTTGATATCTTTAAGTTCACATTCTTTTTGAAGATTTTCAAATCTTAAATATATCTTCTTTGCATCTTCTTCATTCAATGATTTTAAAAAATCTTGTTTACGTTTGATATATTGTTCTTTTCTTGATTTTTTTTCATATGGATCAATACCACATTCTGGTATCGTAATGCTTTCAATTCTATCTGTTAATAATTGCAAATAATTTGTCATTGTATCAATATCTGATGTTTATTTAATTAATAATTTCCTTTTAAGTTAGAACTATATTTCAAAGATTTGATATATTCTTCCATATATGCAAAATCAGGATCTTCTTTTTTATCAACTGGAAGATACATGATTGCTTCATTCATTCTATCCAATTTCCATTTTCTTCCATAATTATAGCGAAATTTTTCTTTCATTATTATGGATATTAAAAACATAGCATTGTATTTATTAATATGAAAATCAGGATAATTATCATTATTTGGATACAATACATTCACATCATCTAATGCCCAAAATGGATCAGGTTGATAGAAAGCTTCGCCGACAGAACCATCGTAATTAACGGTAATCGTATTTCCTTCATGTTGTGGTTCGGCATCAATATAATTTGTTATCCCATTATTACTGGCTGTTGCACTTATAAATGGTGTTTCTCCATCATCCATGTCTGCTTTCGTTAATCTTTTTCCTTTTTTTACAATAAAGATATTATCATATCTGAAAGGTTTCCATTTTTCAATACTAATTTTTACATCTTTTTTTGATAGAGAATCAGAAACAATTTTTTCAAAACTTATTTTTTCAAATAATATTTTAATATATTCTTCCATATATGCAAAATCAGGATCTTCTTTTTTATCAACTGGAAGATACATGATTGCTTCATTCATTCTATCCAATTTCCATTTTCTTCCATAATTATAGCGAAATTTTTCTTTCATTATTATGGATATTAAAAACATAGCATTGTATTTATTAATATGAAAATCAGGATAATTATCATTATTTGGATACAATACATTCACATCATCTAATGCCCAAAATGGATCAGGTTGATAGAAAGCTTCGCCGACAGAACCATCGTAATTAACGGTAATCGTATTTCCTTCATGTTGTGGTTCGGCATCAATATAATTTGTTATCCCATTATTACTGGCTGTTGCACTTATAAATGGTGTTTCTCCATCATCCATGTCTGCTTTCGTTAATCTTTTTCCTTTTTTTACAATAAAGATATTATCATATCTGAAAGGTTTCCAGGATGAAATATCAATTATATCAACAGAAGTAAACATAATCATTCCTTTTTTTTACTATAATGTTCAGATAATATATCTAAAAGTGTAACTTCATCTATATTTTGATTTAACAAATTCATTTCTTTTTTGGCTTGATATATCATATATTTTTTCATATTATTTATAAAAAATTCTTCATTCAAATCTGTAAAATCTGTTTTACAGTGTGCTTGGAAAATCCATTCATCTGAATGATTAATTTTTGTTTTTACTAATTGAATTCCATCATTATATCTATCTGGATTTTTAATTTTATCAATCAGATTATCATGTATTTTTCCCCATTTATTATATACATCTGTGCGACCTTTTGATTTAGATAATACAAAACCATCATCGGTAAGATCGCAAAATATTACTTCCTGATCCTTATGTGGTTTATTTGTTTCAAAAACAGCAATTGCTGTTAATGTAGTTGCATTCGGACTAAATAAATCAGGAGGCATATTAATTACATATTTCAGAGTATGTTTTTTTAAAATTGATTCTCTGATATCATTATATTCACTTTTAATAAAAACACCTACTGGAGCAATAATCACTCCATATCTGGATACATGATCTAACATTCTTATTAAAAAGTCAATTTCAGGTTTTGTAGGATCTGTATCATTACCTTTGCCACTATATGGTGGATTTACAAATCCAATTGTTGGCTGGATTCCTTGTGTTTTTAAACTTTTAAATGTTTGATCTGCATATTTACTAAAAAAGTTACAAAAGAATATTTTTGATTTGCCATCCCCTCTAAATAGCATATTTGAAACAGCAAGAGCATACATCATCGGATCTTTTTCAAATCCAATCAATTGATTTGATTTAACGTTACGAATTTTTTCTTCTTTATTTGGAACATCTGATTTTTTTATTTCATCTATGATTTTATTCATACCAGATATTAAAAATGACCCTGTTCCACATGCAGGATCAAATATGACATCATCTGTTTTAATATCTATAAGGTCTGTAAATAATGATGTTATATGTTTTGGCGTTAAAACTATTCCTTTTTTAACATTTGCTACGCCCGCATATCTTAAAAACTCTTCATAGAATTTTCCAATAATATCATAGTTTGTTTTTCTTTTAAATAATGGAATTATGCTATCGTTTAATTCATTAAGTATATCTTTTAATATGTTTGTATTTTTCATATCGTCTTCTACTTTCAGGAATTCTAATTCCATTGTAATTAAATCGATTTTTTCATTGGGTATTCCCTCTGTAGATAAGATACGTTTAACATATAGAGGAATTGACATTGCAATTGTTTCTGAATCCCATCCGTTATATCCTTGTTTAAAATCATTATGGCCTTCTTTGTCGAATAAACAAACCATTAATGCAGAAAGTAAAATTGGACGTTTTTGAGAATTTATAGATCTAAGTTTTTTGTTTATTTTTTTTGAAGATTCTGCAACTTTTTCAATTATTGCTTCTTCATCTGTATTTTCAAATAAATTGATATAGTCTTCTTCATCTAAAATATCAGTAATTAGTTTTTCTTCGTCTATTTTATCATCTATTATTCTGAAAGTACCAATCCGATGTCTGTATTCATCTTTTAAGTCACCAGATATTGCAATTCCTATAATTTTCCATGATTTGAAATATTGTCTTAGTATATCATTTTCTAATTTTTCATTTGTAAAAAATGATAAATAATGCAATATTCCATCAACTGCATAATGTCCTGGGTCATTTTTTAATTCAGATTGATGTTGAGAAGTTTGTGGCTTTATTTCAACTAATATCAACAATCTTTTTTCTTCATTTTCATATATGGAATCAGGGTATCCGTTTTCATTATTACACTTTTTTGATGCTTTTGAAAGTACTGCCTTGATATTATCAATTGAAGAATAATCGCTCCATTTGCATTCATAGTTCAACGAATCTAAATATCTATGAATTTCACGATCATTTTTATCCTTTTTAGTCATTTTTATTCAAACCTTAAGCTAGATATAATAAATAGCATAACGTACCATGAATAAATAAACATTTAGTACACTGGATACAAGTATATGAATACTATAAAATAAGCAATAATTTTGTAGTTTTTTTTATGTTATTGAATATGATCCGATCTTGCGTTCAGGACAATATCCTTTGAATATGACGATTGCACTCTGGAACGGTGCACTGTTCTTTGATGAACCGAATTTGAGACGTCCCTCGATGAACCGAATCTCTTTCGCATACATCACATAGTTATGCCACCATTTTGTATCTGTGCGTGCTGGCAACAACATTACCGAAATATTGCCTGTTGTCAAGCTGTATTCACAACAACGTTTTACCCATTGACCTATCGAACGGCCATATGGCGGATTGCACCAGACAACGCCAGACCATTCAGTCTTTAATCCGTCTTGTTCCTTTGATATGTATTTTGCGCATTTGTGATTATATTCGTCTGCGCAGACGTCCAATTCAAAATTGAACTCATGATCCAATTTGTTGAACAGATTTATTAGAGTTGACCATAAATCCGTATTTGATGAAAAGAGACCCGAATTAATCATTAAAATGCCTCTTCATTATTAATCATATTATTACAGTGAAAACAAACGGCCTTGCGACTAACTATCTTAGGATAGAGGCCTTTGCCGTGGATGCTCGGAACGTAGATCAGGCAACGGTCGTTCAGTTGAGCCCTCACTTCCGATGTGAGGTTCTCTATGAACTCCTGGACGCCTTGCGTCTCAGGTGTAGAGCACTGCGGGATATTGAGGGCGACGTTGAGAATGGTCTTACCGTTCTGTCTCATGTCGTCCCTGTTGTCCTCGATGAAGCGATCGACTTCCTCGAAGTCGTCCTTCATTACGCGGATCCGCGATTTTCTTTGGTAGGTGGAGGTCTGCGGTGACTTGTCATGGACGCCCATGTAACGGCAGATGGGTGAACCGCATTCCGGGCATACTCGGACCTGTTCCTCCTTGTAGTCGGACAGGATCCTCGTTTTGTTGGCGGTCCCGAAGTATCGAATTGAATTGAATTGTCCCGATAGGACGTTCTTGGTCCATAGGATCCAATCATCGAGTGACCATATGTCCAGGTGCTCTGCGTTCCATCCTGATGTCGTCCAGTCGGCCTTATACGAGGTTATGCTGCATTCCTTGACCTCCTTCTTGTTTCCTTTCAGGCGAACTGGAATTAGAAGGTCGTTATATGCCTCTTTCAGATCTGCGTCGTAGTCGTAGTTGCATAGACCAGCGTGAGTCAGAAGATATGCTATCGTCTGCCTCATGCTCTTGATGTCCTTCTTGGGATGGATCTTCTTTATGACCCAATTGTGATCGCTCAATCCTTTGTCTTGATCGCGAGAAACGAAGTCATCCGTCGAGCTATGGCCAACGGTATCTTTTACCGATGGCCAGTAGTGTTTTTCTGCGTTCAAAGTGTCCATGAACTTTTGAAAACGGTTAGTATCGAGGAAACGACCGTAACCGACTATATGGAAGTGGGGGCCCAGTCTCCAATAGTTCTTCAATTCGCGGTATTCCTCTTTGAGATCTCCGCGATCGTCCAAAAGGAATGACGGGAGGTTCGGGTCCATGTCGCCATTACGATCGTAAATGTTCGACTGTCTCCATGGATGGAAGATGATCGCGCCGCCATGGACGCCGCAGGCTTGGATCAGGTCGATTATGGAATCGAAGGCACGCGCGAATCTGCGCGAGTTCTGCATTATGTCTATGAACCATTCCTGGGGCGGAGATAAAACCCAATGGCTGAACTTTATCTTCTTGCCTGTTATGCGTTCCTCGATGTCAGCAGGCGCTAGGACCTTGTTCTCCGCCTCTACGCCCATCTTAAGGGCCGTGCTGTTCATGCAGTTCCAACAACGCAATGACCAGCAGTGACCGCCTATGGCCTTGATGTAATGGCTTTTGTCCGTACTGCATGCGGACAATGGCATGTCATGGTCCTTTTGGGAGTGTTTCACTCCGCAGTAGCCGTTCTGTATGTTCGTGCGATCGTGAGCGGGCAACGTCCAATATGTGTTTTTTCTGTTGATGTCGACTAGATCGGAGTTCCTTATCCCGTTGTTATCCTTCCTGTAATCCCTCAATTCGAACGATGAGTAAGTACTCCTTATGGCAGGATACTTTTCTATATCTTGCTGGCTGTGACCTTCCACGATCTCGAACGGGAGGTCACGGACGTATTTGGTGACGGGATGCGATTGCAACGCCTTGTCTATAGCCAAGCCGTTCAACTCGCAGATCTCGATCGCCGATTCCAGCGATCTCATTGAATATTCGTCAAAATCTGTTAGATCGCTCTGTTCCTTCGATTTCCTGTTCTTCATGCTAATTCCTCTTACTTCTTATCGAAAGGACGATACGCCAGACTGCGGTCTGTCGTATCTGATTTAGAAAGGTCGGGAGTGTCGGGGGAGGGGGACAAGTCCTCCCTCACCCCTTCCCCTCCCTCGTTATGGAGGTGCTTACCCTCGCCCTCTTGATTCGGGCGAGTGTACCCCTGCGGGGACGCACCTGATAGGGACACGGACCTACCCTGTGGTTGGGTGACCAGTACGTTGTCGGCATTCGGGAGGACGCTGGCCATACGGTCCAGGGATGATGCCCCAGACATGGCCATGGCAACGCCTTGCGAGGCCAATATGTCCAAGAACTCGGCTACCTGGGGATGATCCAATAATCCAAGGTATCTTGAGATCCTGTAAGCCTCGAAATAACGATCAGGGATACCGTTCAGACCTTCGGTCCGTTTTAGATCCAAACGCGATGATGTCAATTGGGACAAAATCGCAGAGGCCTCTCCCGACGGGACGAACAGATTGTTCATGCGCTGGCCCCCTTCTTCTCAGGCCTGTAATTGATGAGAGAGTGTGAGATCTCCCAACCGTAGAAACCAACAGGCTGATCGAGTATGAGACACTCGGAGAACATAGGTATGTACGAAAGGTAATGCCAATCCACTTGCATTCTATACGATGTCTCGTAGATCATGCGATTGGCATCCTGGCAGAAACTGGCGCATTCAGGCCTCTCGTATGCGATCGAGAGCGGCGACATGTACTTGTGGATAATGAGATTCTCCTGATCGCGGAAGAAGGCCATATCCACATTTGCAGTGCACTGGGTCGTCAGGAATATCAAGATATCCTTATGCGATATGAGTCCGATGAACTCCTGGATGTCGGGTGTCTTGGACGATGACCTCGATGGGAACAGCCTGTTAGCATCCTCTATTATGAGTATGGATCCAGGTTCCACGTCCCAATAATCGGTCACGTTGTGGCCGTAATCCTTTGGGAAGTATTCCAATCCAGAGAATTTGAGAAAGGCCTTCGGTCTTTTCTTCAGCGAAGGTACCTCGTCCAGTATCGTATACATGGTACCAGACTTGAAGGTCTTACCTGAACCAAGGATACAGACGACGCCGTAATTCATCGAATCGAGATAATTCAAGGTCGGGGACTCACTTATCAATGAGGACACTCTCCTTATCTGACTCAGACCTTACAGGGTCTGGGATATCAGGGTCCACTTTCGGTGCATCCTTCTTGTTAGGGTTCCATATCCCGATGGCATCGGCGAATCCGCCAGAGATCTCATGTGCATTGACAAGGGTCTCCTGATAGGACATCTTTTCAAGGAACTCGACACGCATGGACTTCTCTTTGTCATGAGTGATCAAAGCATCCCAGTATTGCGATTTTGTCATCACAGACGCGTAATCGAATTTGGGATCGTGACAATCTCCGAATGAGATCTCATCGATGTTATGATCAAAGTGTGTGCAGCGATAGAGCTCGTGTCCATCCTTTGTAGATGATGGACGGACGACTCCCTTCTTGACGACCAATCTCTTGAAACGTATCCGAGATACCTCGTATATCGCCTGGGTATTGGCCTCGATGTTCTCGACCTCAACTACGACATAATCCCTCATGAAGTAGAAGTAAAGGAAATACCCGAATCCCAGACCAAGGACGAAAGGCACGGCGTAGGGCCCGTACTCAGACATCACATGTGACATCTGCTCGGAGGTTCCAGAGTAACAGTACAGACCTATGATCACGATGATCACGATCGCGCCGAGTGCGAACCATTTGAACGATCCAGAGAGGAAATCCCATTTCGTGCGACCGGTCGGAGGTATGACCGTCTGTTTAGGATTATCAGTGAACTTCTCTAACAATATCGTCACCTCTTATCCTCATGATCAATATCGTCACGATCGTTCCAGCCACGAAGGGACCCAGTATCGGAATAAGCATCGACAGGTCTATCATTTCTTCATCACTCCGTTCATGAAGAGGCATCCGCCGACGAAACCGATTATCGAAGTGATCGCGATAGTGCCTATCTGGGAATATCCCGTCATCGTAGTCACGAACGCAGAGGAAAGCGCAGAACCCAGTAGTATGGTGCATCCGCTGAATATCCTGGCGATCTTCATTTGCGGACCCCCTTTCTCTTATACTTGGGGAATGCAATCGCGAGACCGAACCAGAATATGAAGAATCCAAGTACGAGTATCATCCAGCAACTGGAAAGGAACTCGGAGAAGGACATCTCGCCTTGTATCGCATAGAAGAAGGCCTCTAGCTGGGATACCGAGTTTGCGATATCCTGGGATGTCGCATAATCCGAATAGATGTCCCATGCGGTTATGGCGATGCCAACGATACCGATTATGACGGGTATCATCTCATCATCCCCTTTATGCGTGAGCGTATGAACAAGCATACAGCTAAGAATGTGATGACGAGGACCAACAGGACAACTGGATTACTCAAGGCCTTCGCAAACTCGGACCATACCGTAGGGATCGTCACCCTGGACTTCTCCCAGACGGCGTACAATGTGTACGAATCGCTGGTCTCGGAACCTGATACGCTGAGCGTCCACGAATTGACAACGTTGACCGTTGAGGCATTCGCGACAGTGGACCATCCTAGGAACTTATACCCAGTCCTCTCTGATCTGACGTCCGAGATATCGAATGTATGCAAATTTGACGAAGTATAGGATATCATTGGGGAGACCGAAGAACCGCCCTGGGTGTCGAACGCCAGAATGTACGTGTTCTGGTCGTCATCGGGTATGACGCCCCCGCCATCATCAATGATGGTGATCGGGAACGTTATCAGGATCCTCATGTCATAACATGAGAACAGGATCCAGAATGTCTCATTGCATTCTGAACCAGGCGTTATGGTGAATCTTATATCATATCTATTGGAGTAGAGAGTGTACGTGATCCACGAGGGCAACCCGTTATCATTGATAGTAAGGTTGCCTTGCATGTATGCGCCTCCGATGACCGTCGCATAGTCCCCGTAGTATTCTGAGAGATACATGGACACAGCCGATGACGACTGAGTGAACGACATCGAGGGCATGGAGAGACTATCGGTATGACTGGGTTGATCGGGTACCGTGGCACCCTCCGAATCCATCACCAGAACGCCTAGCGTGGAAGAAAAAAGGATCACGGTAAGGACCGTGATAAGTAGTTTGTTCGACACCATTTCAGTGCCTCCACGTTTTTACTGATACGAGTACGGACATCGTCATTATGGCCGATAGTCCGATGACAGCAAGCACGCAGACAAGATAGAACGACCAATCGGGTATGGTGGTCAGATGTTGCGCTATTGACATCACAATAGGACTATCCGAACCTCCGCCGACGAGCTCGGCGATGCCCTCGCCCGATACCAGCCATGCGACCATGTCGATCAAGAAGATACCAGATATCAGGCCAGATAAGGCTGACCAGAACTTGGAACCTTGAGACGTCATCTCTTGGCACCTACCTTGGAGTTGACGTACTTGAAACCGATATAGATCACGCCAGCGACTATCAGTATCAGGAAGATGCTGGTCACGTTCTCGGACACTCCGAGGGTATCGGATGCGGAATCGACGAGACCGCCAGAGGTGAGCCATTCGAACCCGAAGAAGGTACCAACCCCTCCGAGGAAGGCCTTGCCTCCCGTGGTCTTGAATATCTTACTGGCGCCTTTCAGTATCTTGGACCATCCGCCCATATCAGCGCCTCCTTTTGACTGCGATATAGCCGATTATCAGGAATATCACGATAAGACAGCCGATTATGGCAATGCTTTGAATATCTGACTGGTCGAGTATTTCTTCCGCCTGTACGGAGATGATCACGGTCTGCGTGATTGTCTGACCGTCCGAGGACGTGGCGAGTATGACGTAGTTTATGGACGTCTGGCCTGAGATTATCTCTGGAACGGTACCAGATATGACGTTACCGTCAACTGTAAGCCATGATACGCCCGTTACCGTCACGGTGTAGCTGCCTTCCATCGAGAAGGTCAGCTCATAGGCGTAGGCCATCCCTTCGGTGTAGATGCTGGTCGGATAGGACGATGTTATCGAAAGCTCGTCGTCATCGTCATCATCTGAAGGAGACCAGACCGCGTACAATGTGAGTGCGGCGTTCACGGTGATGGTCTCGGCAGGAAGATAATCGGCATCTTCGCCAGAATTGACCGAATGTGCGACAAGGGACCATCCTATGAACGAGTATCCGCTGTAATGCGGAACGAGCGAGGATATGACCATATCGACAGACTGATTAGACGTTATGAGCGTCAATGCCTGAGGACCGCCCGATCCTCCGTTCGGGTCATAACGCAAGATGTGCGTGTACGATCCTGCGGTGTTTGATTCCCAAACAGCATAGAACGTTATGGTCTCATTTCCGACGGCAAACTGGTTACCGCCTACGTAGATCGTCTCGTCCCCGTCGTGCAGGCTCCATCCGATGAAAGTGTAACCTTCACAGACAGGTATCACGGAAGATACGGTCATCGCGATCGAGAGATAGCGGTCGACTATGATCTCGTTCTCCGGACCGTCCGAACCTCCGTTGAGGTCGTAGATGAACGTGTGCACCTGTATGGGGTCCTGAGACCAGACAGCGTAAAGCGTCTCCGATGTCGAGCCTATCGATATCTTGGAACCTGGTTGGTATGTCGCTATCTTAGCGGATGCTGAGAGGGACCATCCGAGGAAGGTGTGTTCCTCCCTCGAAGGTTCGAGGGAAGAGATCGTCATCTGCAATGTCTCGTTGTCATCGGTCACGGTCTGAGTGTCGGGTATTCCGAATCCGCCGTTACCGTTGTAGATCAGTGTGTGGGTGTAGTGTGTCCCCGTGGATTCCACGCATATCACGCGGATCGTCGAGGTCGAGGATATCTCGCCAGAGACAGGCTCGTATTCCGCGATCTCGATATCGACCGTTCTGACGGACGATATCGTTCCTGAGAAGAGATCGTTATTGGGATTGTATGTGAGGCCTATGGAGGATTGGCTCTCGTAGGGATGGTAGTAATAGCCGTGCTCGTCAGCCCAGGGATCTATGTTAAAGGTGCCGCCCACGGCCATGTATATCGTAGACGAATCGTTGAACAATGTCAGAGCATCCTGGTTGAATGATGTCAGACCAGCGGCCTCTGAGCCGTAGGTCAATGCGTCGGAATCTTCCGAATCCGACATCATGACGCCGACCGCCGAAAGGCATACGGACATTGTCAATATCAGGCCGAATATTCTATAATTCATATTCAGGCCCTCCCGTGAGATCTCATGGCCTTGATGACGATGTAAGCGATCAGCAGGATGAGTATTCCGATAAGTGCGTAAAGGAAGTAATCGCCTGTCTTGTCGAACGATACGGTTACTTCTCCATTGACGCTGTCGAAACCAAGGGAATTGGTCGCAGTGCATGTGTAGGTATATGTTCCCGCCGACGCATAGGAATGCGTGACGTTGAATCCCTCGGCTGTCGTTCCATCCCCGAAATCCCATGTCACAACCTCGGCATTCTCGCCGACGAACACGAACATGTAGGTGTTGGTTGGTTGTGA
Source organism: uncultured Candidatus Methanogranum sp. (assembly GCA_963676045.1). GTDB lineage: Archaea > Thermoplasmatota > Thermoplasmata > Methanomassiliicoccales > Methanomethylophilaceae > Methanogranum. Next base: position 1,059,597 of record OY780938.1, on the reverse strand, counting down.
GCCATCGGACGCATCGACGGACGGAATGAGGTCCATTATGTAGAATGAGCCGTCATCGTTGTAGGTATAGATCGGAATGACGACGCATGATGCTGTCGGTACTGACGTAAAGACAAGTGTGTCCTCGACAGTGATAGTTACTGTCTGAGTAGCTATCTGTCCCCCTGGTGTGGTGGCAGTGAGGACATACGACAAGGTCGTTTGTCCAGCCTCTATGCCGTTGATCGAGCCGATAACGGAACCGCTGGAAAGGGCGAGCCATGAAGGTCCGTCCGATAATGTCCACGTTACTGTCTGATTGGCCGTAGGAGTGTACGAGTACGAAGTACCCTCTGGATAGATGGCAGTCGGAAAAGCCGATGTTATGCTCAATGTCTTTTCGATGACCGTTATCGTCACCGTAACGTATGCGGTCTGAGTAGGTCCGACCGATGACGTGGCAGTGAACTTGAACGAGAACGTTCCCGTTACTGTCGGGGTGCCTGAGAATGATGCTGTGGTTGATGTTGATTTGGTTACCGTGAAACCAGATGTCGGATTCGTGACCGAAATCGTGTTCATTGATACGTTGGAGGTTATGGTTATAGAACTGAGAGGGGATTCGACGGTGCACGATCCCGTAAGCGTCGACGCTGTCAACTTCATTACGGGGTAAACTGTGAACGTCACAGTCTGGCTGGCAGTCTGACCGCCTGGAGACGTAGCCTTTATCACAATGGAGTAATTGGTCACGGTCGTTACACTCGGTACGGTACCTGTCAAGGTCCCATTTGACAATGTGAGCCATGATGCACCAGACGTCTTTGAGAAGGTGGAGGCGATGATATTCACAGATGGATTGTATGTCACGGATGAACCGACAATACAATCGACGGCATCTGGGGAGGTCCAATCAAGTTCCGTTTCAGTCGCATAGACGTAAACGGTGACCGAACCTGAAGTCACAAGATCTTCGGTGGTCAATGTGACGCAGGTATAGGATATCGTTATCGTACCTGTTTTGGAAAGTGTACCCGTTACCTTTTCGGTCGATGTGTTTAAAGTTAGACCGAAACCAGATGACACCGCCGTAGGGTACCAATGTTCATCGTCGCCTGCCAGGACGGCGCCTTCCATCGAGAATGACGACCCTTTGTAAATGTGGATGGTACTGTATCCATATACGGTACCAGAGAACGACGACACGGGACTTGACGAGGAACCGTAAGTACCTGCGGCGTCGGAATCTTCGGATTCGGAGATCATCATGACACCCACGGCTGACATGCAGATCGCGAGTATTGCAACGATCCCGAACATTTTTGAGAAATTTGAATTTTTGAACATTTGACCTCCATTCGGGGAAAGTCCCGAAGAGAATAGTATGAAAGACCGCCCGCGATCTCAAAGGAGGGAAGAGAAGGCAGGCGGTCAGAAGTCTCACTTGAGCTTTGAGAAGAACTCCTCTGCGCCCTCGGTGTCCATCTTGAGCTCTGCTGGTCTGTTGAGCTTGAGATCGTGTTTCTCAATGAGATCGGCCACTGCCTCGAAGGCCTTGGCGGTCTCGCGGAGAACGACAGGATCATCCGATAAGGTGAAGGGTATCCTGTATCCCTTGGCGTTCGTGAATTTGAGTGCAGTTCCTTCCCATATCGGTAATGGATCCTGATACTTCGTAGGGTCCTCTTTATCGACCCATTGGATGGAACCGAGGGATATGGTGAGATCTCCGCAAGAATTGGAGATGAACGTCTCCCTCTTGGGCTTAAGGTCCTCTGTTTTCTGGACCTCTCCGAACTGTTGCTGAACTTTATGCTCTAATGCCTTTGTTGCTGTTGACATCTTTTTACACTCCATGGTGATTTTTATTTTCTTTTTCTAAGGGGTTTGGAAAAAGGTTTAGAGGGTGTCCTAATGCAAGAGAAATCGAAGTAAAACTTACAGGAGTTCACCCCCTGTCAATGAGGAATCAATGACTGTAAAACATAGGGAGAGCGAAGTTCCGAAAAACGGTAAAAATTGATTATTATCTCTTAGAAGCTGGCACCAGTCAGCACAAACGGCCGACTGGAGCACCATCTCAATTCTTCTTCATGGTCACTTTTGCTTGCGGACAACGCTCCTTTAACAGTTCAAGCACCTCATCCTTGTCCTTGGGTGCGAACGATACTTTCTTTTTCCCGTATTTTACCTGGATTGTGTCCAATGAAAATCCATAGGATTGCCATAGATTGCCTGGGATCTTGATCTCGGTTATCTCAGAATATCTTATTTCCTTGCGTGATGCACCGTATGTGATGATGATCATATTATTGAAGAAGATCAGGCCTGCCCGATGGACCGTATATATGTTTAAGATTATGATGAATGTTAGGGATATGAAAGGGAAAGGCAATAGTAGGATACTCAGTTCAAAAATGGCCCATATTATCAATAGGATTATTGCAAAAATCATAAAGAATACAATCAATACAACAGGCTCTATCTTTAATTTGAATGTTTGAATCGAACTTATTTCTTCCATATCGATCACTTGCCGTTCAAATCAATAGTTGCTCTTCAGGAGTTTCTTCCTGTATGCATCGCTCTTCAATGCTACCTCGGAGACGTTCTCCCTGTTGACGATATAGACCTCAGGCAGTTTGCGAGGGTTGGAAGCGAGCATGGAATCCATGAGGGCCTTGTCCGGGCACTCCCTCTTCTTTAGTGATTCCCTGTCCCAATTGCTAACAAGGTCGTACACGGCCTCTATGCCGCGATTGTAGAATTCCTGCACAAGGACAGCGGCGACGGTGCAATCCCTTGAGAGCACGGCTATGTTGCATCCGTGCACAGAGAACTCGCTGCCGTTGAATGCCATGGAAAGTCCGCTCCCATCGCGGATGAGGTCCATGGCCTGGTAGTCGATCATGTTGCCGCCGATGTATGCGGTGCCATCGAAGTCGATCATGGTCCTTTTCCGTATGTCGAGCAGGGCATAGGCCTTCTCGTTCGCACCTACGGATTTCATGCTCGTCATCATGGAGTTGCATTCAAGGTTCTTGAGCTTGTTATCGAAGATGTCATCCATGATCTCTATGAGCTTTGTCTCGTTCTTGTCCAGAGCTACAGGGGTATTGAGCCTGTATTCGAATTTAGGTACCTTGAGGGAATCGATCTTGGTTGCGAATTCCCTTATGGAGCGTCCTTCCGAGCGGCTCATGTCATAGCTGTCCATGTCAACCGTGCTGTAGTCGCATATGCTTATCGGGAGCTCAAGGGCCTCGCACAGCGCCATCACCTGGTGTTCGTACGAGGAGGTGGATATGAATGTCGGGAGGGTATTGGTGAGGTAGTTCATCACCCTCTTTGCTTCTGGCATGAGCCTGAGCGATTCCTTGCAGCATTGGAGGATACCGTAGTCTGTCGCTCCGAACGCCTTAAGGAAAGGGGCGACGGCCCTCATCGTGTTCCCAGACCTGTTGTCTTTCCTGTTCAGCACATAGGAGGCGACGTCCTCATATCTGGATACAAGGTCGTAGAATTTGTCTCCGTTGCGTATGAATTTCGTGCAGAGGTCCCTGGTGCTGTTGTTTGTGTACAGGAATCCAAGGCAACTGCAGACGAGTTGTTTGTCATGGATGAACCCGAGTTCTTCCATAGGGTCGTATTCTGCCATTTTTATACCTCAGATAGATTTGTCGACCTCTTTGCTGAGGTCGTATGGGTTGGTGAGTTTTTCCTCCCCGCTGTAAAGTTTCTTGTCCTTGATCCTTACTTTCCCATCGGCGAAAAGCTTTATCGTGGCGACGATGAGGGGCTGTTCGCGTTTTGCGCCTTCCTCTCTTATCTTGTTGAAAAGAGGTTCCGTTTCCCCCTCGTTCTTTATGATCTCATCCAGGGACCTGCTCTCCAGTTTCTTGTCCAATTGTTTCCAGAGCGCATCGTATCCATCCCCTTTTATCGAGAATCCGCAGTATGTCAGGGCCGCTCCCCGGTCCCATTCCTTTGTGCATATGTGCAGCATGATGCCTTGCCTGTCGGCCCTTTCCCTTATGAGCTGCCATATGACCTCTTGCCATGTCCCTTTGGGCCCATCCGGAAGCGCGGGGTGCAGATTGAGCATGTCGTATTTCTCACAGGTCTCGTCGTCCATCCAGAGCATGTACCCGGCAAGTATCCCCAGGTCGAATTTGTATCCCTCTGTCCTTCTTCTGAGGACCTTCCCGTATTCATCTCTCCATCTGACCTCGTCCGTGTTCAACAGGTCCGGTCTGAATTTCTTCCACGATTCTGCTATGAGCGGTATGTTGTAGCCTTTGATCATGTCGAAGAACATCTGTCTCTGTTCCTTCTTCGGGTTGGGTTCCTCTGTGTTGTCCCAATTGCAGAATACGAAAGAGACCTCCACATCCAATTCACCTTGTTTTTTCCTGTCCATGACGGTCTTGAGGAGATTGCGGGAGCCTGGACCTCTGCCTGTGGAGAACCAACCTATCTTGAGCATGAATATCGGACCTCTGTAAGTAATGGGACTATTATAATTTAGACATCGAAGATCACGGTGATGGAAGGTACGCGATCGTCGATCTCCATCATGTGGTATGTCACCGCCTTGATCTCTGACTTGAGGCGGTGCTTACTGCGGTCGAGGTCCTCTCCCATAGCATCGCATATGACCTTGTCGCCTTCGAATTCGACATGTATATCCTTCAGGATAACGTTCTCGCAATCCTCGATGAACAGCAGTTCCGAGAGGAATGAATACAATCTGTCCTCGATGAATTCCTTGGAGACCTCGAAGTGCACAGACCTGACAGGCTCTACCGTGGACAGGTCCACCGTCTGGTCGAAAAGCGCGTATCCTGCATTTGCAAAGCATTCTTCCATATTTCTGCCATATGCTTTGACCATCAGATCTGCTGTGTGCTCCATCAACTCGTATCTTTCCACGTTCCCTGAACACATGTATCCGTAGATAATACGTTCTCGTTAACGAATTTTCTTCCTGTTTCCATAAATCGAAGGAATCATGAGGTAAATTGGAGGTATCAGCATGTTTATTACGATTTTCGTATGACAACCACACAAATTCTTAATATGATGCAGTATCTGTCACCGTTCATGCGCATAACGATCATCGGATGTGGTTCCATCGGTTCGAAGCTTGCAAAGGCTGCCGATCAAATGCAAGAAGTCAAGAGGATATACCTAATCGATATCCGCAAGGAAGTGGCTGAGAGCGTAGCAGCCGGAATGGACAAGGCGGTTGTAATAGATTCAGTCGAAGACGAGCTGTATCATTGCGACCTTGTGATAGAGGCGGCCACACAGGATGCGGCCAAGCAATTCCTTCCAATGGTCGTCGCGAGGGGCGTGGACATGATGATAATGTCCGTAGGTTCACTCGTGGATGATGATTTCAGAAAGATGGTCTTCGACAGGGCCAAGGTAAGTGGCGCAAGGATATACATCCCGACCGGGGCCTTGTGTGGAACCGACGGCCTCAGATGCGCATCCGTGGACGAGATCGAATCGGTCGAACTCATAACCACGAAGGGCCCCAAGTCCCTCGGGGATGTCAAGTACCTGATGGACAAGGGCATCGACGTCAACAAGATCAAGGACAGGACAGTCATATACACAGGTCCAGCCAGGGAGGCCGTCAGGATATTCCCGAAGAATGTGAATGTCGCTGCAACCGTCAGTCTTCTGGGGATCGGGTTCGATGACACAATGGTCACGGTGGTCCTGGATCCGCAGATAAAGAGCAACTCTCACGATCTGAAGGTAAAAGGCAAGTTCGGAGAGATGGAATGCCACACATACAACGTCCCGGAACCGGACAATCCAAAGACATCTCATCTCGCCAGTCTTTCCGCGATATCCGCCCTCAAGAGGATAGTCAGGAACGAATGGTTCGGCATTTGATGCAAAACCTATTTCTCAAACCTCATTCATTTTCCCTTATGTTCAATTCAAGGGCCGAGAGGCTCATTTCCAAATGCGACGGCTTGGATGCCGTCGTGATCATGAACGATGAGGAACCGTTTCTGGATTCCACGTTCTGGTACCTCACCGGCCTATCATCAGGACGTTTCGAGGGGTCCATTGTCGTAGTGACCAAGGATGGGGCCCTCCATATGGTGACAGGGTCTCTGGAGGAGGAGACCGCTAGGACAGGCAAAAGCGAGGTACATGTGTACAAGACCCGCGAGGACAGGGAGAACATAATAAAGAACATACTCGGCGATTCGAAGAAGATAGGCTTCAATTACCATTACGCGACGTACGCCAATGTCCAATACATCAAAAGGCTGGCAGGCGAGATCGAGATAGTCGATGCAGGAAAAGCGATATCGGAGACCGTATCCGTGAAGGATGAGAAGGAGATAGAGGCCACAAGGAGGGCATGCAAGATATCCTCGAAAGTCGCTGGCGAGATACCAGATGCGCTTCGCGAAGGTATGACCGAGAAGCAGATGGGCCATTTCATCGACAATAGGATGAGGGAATTGGGAGGGGAAGGAAACGCGTTCGAGACGATAGCGGCCTTCGGCGAGAATGCTTCCAAGCCGCATCACAGCCCCACAGACAGAAAGCTCATGAAAGGAGATGTCGCGCTCTTCGATTTCGGTACCAAATACAACATGTATTGCTCTGACATGACGCGTACGGTGTTCTTCGGTGAGCCCTCGGATATTCTGAAGCGGGCGTACGAAGTCGTCAAGGATGCTCAGCAGGCAGGTTTCATGGAATACCGCGACGGCGCCGAGGCCAAGGCAGCTGATGTGGTAGCAAGGAAGATGATCGAGGAAAGCGAGTTCAAGGGGCGTTTCATACACACTTTCGGACACGGCATCGGCATGGAGGTCCATCAGGACATATCGATATATTCCAGATCGGAGCAGATACTCCGTTCTGGCAATGTGGTTTCGGCTGAGCCAGGCATATACATCCCAGGTCTTGGCGGCATAAGGATAGAGGATACATGCCTCGTCAAGAAGGATGGTGCCGAGAGGCTCACGAGTTTCGACCACGAACTCACGATAATATGATCAAAAGGATTGTTCCAAGGTGATGCGCTGCCTGTCTCCAGCATCTTCCATCTCGGAGCAGTCCCCTAACACTTTTCCTATTTTTATCAATGGGAATTTCGAGACGGGACGGCCGTCCTCGCCGCTGAATAGGGTAGGGCCGAAGAATATGCAGATCGCATTGACCTTTGGCCAGTATGTGATGTCCCCGACATCGAACACGGTATCCATCTCACCTGAGATGTTCGCATCAAGCGGCATCTCGAAATAGATCTGATTGCCCAGCATGTTGGTCTGGGCCTTAAAAGGTAAAGATAACCAGATGGTGTTGGAGATATCCGAATCGTCCAGTTCGGCCGTGTATTCGGCGTTCCTCGTGCGGATCCTGATAAGGCTCACAACATCACCTGGTATGGATTGTTTACTTCTTCCTCTCGAAGAGGTGTCTGATCTCCCTTCCGGTTACCTCGAGCTGGATCTTGCTCTCGTCAGATTCCATCTTCTTGAGGTTAACAAGGCCAGCATGCCACTCTGCGCGCCAGTCGTCCTTGAATTTTCCGGATTCGATGTCGTTGAGTATGGATTTCATGCCGGTGTAGGATTCGGGTGTGATGACCCTGTCCCTTCTGGTCATTCCTCCGTACTCGGCAGTGTTGGATACTCCGTCCCACATGCCCATGAAACCGCCTTTGTTGATGAGGTCTGTTATGAGCTTGGTCTCGTGAAGTACTTCGAAGTATGCCATCTCAGGGGGGTATCCTGCATCTACGAGTGTCTTGAATCCTGCCTTGATCATGGCCGTAAGTCCGCCGCAGAGGACCGCCTGTTCTCCGAAGAGATCGGTCTTGGTCTCATTGTCGAATGTTGTCTCGAAGACACCTGCGCGGGTCGCGCCCAGGCCTTTTGCCAATGCGAGTGCGATCTTCTTCGCGTTGCCTGTGGCATCCTGATGAACGCATACGAGTGCTGGAACTCCGAATCCTTCCAAGAACTGGACCCTCTCCATAGCTCCCGGGGATTTGGGTGCCATCATTATGACATCGATATCCTTGGGAGGTACGATCAGTTTGTATGTTATCGCGAAGCCGTGTGCGAACTCGAGTGCCGCTCCTTTCTTGAGGTTGGGTGCGACGTAGTCCTTGTATATGTCAGGCTGGATCTCATCTGGGAGAAGCATCATGACGACGTCGGCTCCTTTGACGGCATCTGCGAATTCGGCGACTTTGAGTCCATCTTCCTTTATGATGTTCCAGGATTTTCCATTTGATCTCGCTCCGACGGTCACGTCGAGGCCGGAGTCATGGAAACAGAGGGCTTGGGCCCTTCCCTGGGAACCATATCCGAGGACTGCGATCTTCTTGCCTTTGAGGACATTGATGTCCACATCTGCATCGTGGTAAATGTGCATAATTCCACCTAGTGTTGAGAGACCCAACTCCTTATCACACTAAAATATATCGCATGTACACGGGGGCTTGTTCCACTGCAACATCACCATCGATTGACATTTTAGCAATATTTGCAACGGCCTCTTATCAAAGGTAACTGTGGGTTGGGCGGAAGCATAGGGGTTATGTTCTCTTCGGGGTCCACCTTTATTTCCACTAGGCATGTCCTGTCGCATTCGAAGGCCTGTTTGAAGGCATCTGCGATCTCGCCCGCTCTTTCTACACGTATTCCTTTGGCTCCAAAGGCCTCAGCGACCTTTACGAAATCAGGGTCCGCATCGAGCTTGGTGCTGCTGTATCTGGAATTCCAGAATAGGTTCTGCCATTGTTTGACCATCCCCAGCCATCCGTTGTTCAGGAGGCATATGACGACAGGCAGGTCCTCCGCGACCGATGTTGCGAGTTCCTGTATGACCATCAGGAGTCCGCCGTCCCCTGTCACGGTTATGACCTTGGATTCGGGTTTCGCCGCTTTCGCGCCTATCGCCGAGGGCAATCCGAATCCCATCGTGCCAAAGCTTCCAGAGGATATGAATTGTCTGGGGCGTCTTATATCCAGATAGTGCATCGCCCACATCTGGTTCTGTCCGACGTCGGTGGTAACGATGACATCATCGTCAAGGAATTTATTCAGTTCATACATCACTTTCTGCGGGACTATCGGATGACATCCGTAGTTGAAATCGCATGGGCATTTCTTCTTCGCATCCTTGACCTTGGAATCCCACTGGGTATGTATGTCGACATATCCCCCTAGCGCCTCTATGAGCATCTGAGTGCCTTTCTTGGCGTCGCAAAGCAGATTGACAGAAGGATGGTTCGAATGTTTGTTGAATTCTGTAGCGTCTATGTCTATGTGTATGACCCTGCATCCTGCTGGGTCCGTATGCGCGCTATATGTCCTGTCAGAGAATTTAGTGCCTATTGCGATTATCAGGTCCGAATTCTTGAAGATCTCCAAGGCGCCGACCCTTCCGTGCATACCCAGAGGACCCATGTTGAGCGGGTGTTTGGAGGATATCGCCCCTATCCCCATCATCGGGGTTATAACAGGTATGTTGGTCATCTCCGCGAGTTTTTGGACCTCGGGGCATGCGTTTCCGGTTATCACTCCTCCGCCTATCATGAGCACAGGTCTGTTCGCGGCCCTTATCCAGTCCGCCGCCTCATGCAGTCCCGAAGTATCTGTCATCTGCGGTTTCACATGGTATTCAGCTTCTGCTACCAGCCTGTCATCTATCTGCGCGTTGACCTGATCCACAGGGACATCTATGTGCACAGGCCCTGGTCTGCCGGATTGGCATATATACCAGGCTTCTGCGATAGCATTCGGCATGTTATTGATGTCCAGGACGCGGAAGTTGTGTTTGGTTATAGGCATCATCAGGCTATAGGCATCGACCTCTTGGAAAGCTCCCAAGCCGAGGGAACCAGTGCCCACCTGTCCTGTTATCGCTATCATCGGGGAAGAGTCCGCATAGGCGGTCGCGACACCAGTGGTCAGATTGGTCGCCCCTGGTCCGCTGGTGGCCAGGCACACGCCCGGTATTCCACATGCCCTCGCATATGCATCTGCCATGTGGGCGGCGCATTGTTCATGTCTTACGAGCACATGTCTTATCGAGGATTCGAGCATCTCATCATATATCGGGATAACCACCCCTCCGGGGTAGCCGAACATGGTTTCGACATTCCTATCTTCGAGCGTTTTCAACAGTGCCCTTGATCCTTTCATGATGAATCTTCCGAGACCCGATTGGTGTCATCCGTTAAAAGTGTTGCAGGAGAAAATGTGATTAAAGGACGGCCTGTAAGGCCGTGTTTTGATATCAGTAGACGCAGTCGCCCCTTATTATCGGGGATGTTTTCTTTACAGGTATCATCGGGGTCATATCCGCTTCGCAATCTGTTGGTATGTCGACGATGCATGTCTTTCCGCATTCGAATGCTTCCTTCAATGCATCTCCGATCTCTCCGGATTTTTCGATTTTTATGCCTTTGGCGCCGTATGCTCTGGCGATCATGCAGAAATCAGGGTCCGCTCCCAGTTCGACACCGCTGTAGCGTTTGTCCCAGAAGAATTTCTGATGTTGTCTGACCATCCCCAGCCATCCGTTGTTCAGGAGGCATATGACGACAGGCAGATCCTCCGCTACCGATGTGGCGAGCTCCTGTATGACCATTTGCAGGCCGCCGTCCCCGACGACGGTCATGACCTTGTTATCTGGCCTGGCAGCTTTGGCTCCTAGGGCGGACGGAAGTCCGAATCCCATGGTGCCCATGCTACCAGATGATATGAATTGCCTGGGTCTGCTTATGTGAAGATGGTGCATGGCCCACATCTGGTTCTGTCCAACATCCGTTGTTATTATCATATCCTTGTCTATGATCTTATTTATCTCGCACATGACCTTCTTGGGGTTGATGGGGTCCGAATCTATGTCGCATCTGCAGCAGCAGCGTTTCTTGTAGGCCTCCACCGTCCTATCCCAGTCCAGATGCTGGTCCGAATAACCCCCTAGTCCATCGATCAACATCTGCGTGCCTCTCTTGGCGTCGCAGAGGAGGTCTATCGATTCGCGGTTGTGCTTTCCGAACTCTGTTGCATCTATGTCGATATGGACGACCCTGCATCTGTCCCCTGGGACGGTGTGTGGGCTGTATGTCCTGTCGGAGAACCTCGTGCCTATTGCGACTATGAGGTCTGCATGACTGAAAGCATCCAATGCAGGCATCTTGCCATGCATTCCCAGCGGGCCCATGTTGAGGGGATGGTCCCATGGTATGGCCCCTATTCCCATCAAGGGAGTGACCACAGGCATGTTGGTCATCTCTGCCAGTTTTATGATCTCCGCGGATGCGTTACCTGCTATGACGCCTCCTCCGACGAGCATCACTGGTTGTCTCGCTTCCCTTATCCATTTGATCGCTTGCTTGAGTTCGGAAACATCCGTTGCTATTGGTTTGATGCCGTATTCTTCAGTTAGTAGCCCCTCATCCAGGTTCGCATTGAGCTGGTCGACCGGAAGATCGATGTGAACGGGGCCGGGTCTACCGGTCTGACAGATGTCCCAGGCTTCCGCAAGTATGTGAGGCAGCTTATCTGGGGTCAGGACGCGGTAGTTGTGTTTGGTGACTGGCATCATCAGGCTGTAGGCGTCTATCTCTTGGAACGCGCCAAGGCCGAGGGAACCAGTGCCCACCTGTCCAGTCAATGCTATCAGAGGGGACGAATCCGCGTAAGCGGTAGCCACACCCGTTATCAGGTTGGTGACACCAGGTCCGCTGGTCGATAGGCAAACCCCAGGTATGCCAGAGGCCCTTGCGTATGCATCGGCCATATGCGCGGCGCACTGCTCGTGCCTTACCAGTACATGCCTTACGGACGAATCTATGATCTCGTCATAGATAGGAATGACGGTAGCTCCGGGATACCCGAAGATGTATTCGACATCTCTGTCCTCCAGCATTTTCAGCAGTGCTCTAGATCCTTTCATTGGAATCCTCGGGGGGGCAGTATGGCCTGTTGCATTAATAATCTGTCGTGCAATGGCGCGTAAGATTATTTTATAGGTAGGTCATTTGTCCTATCAGGGAAACGACATGTCGAAAGTAAAGGTCGGAATAAACGGATACGGTACCATCGGTAAAAGGGTCGCTACAGCGGTAAATCTTCAAGATGACATGGAGATCATCGGTGTGACGAAGACCAGGCCCAATTTCGAGACTCTCATGGCGATAGAGAAAGGGTTCGATGTTTATGTTCCAGAGACAAGTGTGGATTCATTCAATAAAGCCAATGTGAGGTATGCTGGTACCATAAAGGACCTTTACAACAGCATAGACATAATGGTAGACTGCACACCTGGGGAATTCGGCGAGAGATACAAAGCGGAATACGCGGCTGCCGGGGTGAAGGGGATATTCCAAGGAGGAGAGGATCACGGCCTCACAGGTATTTCTTTCAATTCCACTGCCAATTACAGTGAGTCGTGGGGCGCGCAGTTCTCGCGTGTGGTTTCCTGCAACACTACAGGTCTATTGAGGACGCTCTTCCCGATAGACAAGGAGTTCAAGGTCAAGGCAGCATATGTGACGATCGTCAGGAGGGCGGCGGATCCGGGGGATAGTCTCACGGGACCCATCAATGCATTGGAGCCTTCTGTCAAATTACCAACGCATCACGGTCCGGATGTTCAGAGCATCATGCCTTGGCTGAACATAAACACGATGGCGATAAAGGCCTCCACAACGCTGATGCACATGCACACGGTCGTAGCCGAGCTGTCGAGAGAGACGACCACAGACGAGGTATTGAACATACTCAGGTCATCGCCCAGAATCAGGCTCGTGAAGAGCAAGGATGGGATAAAGACCACAGCGGACATAATGGAGATGGCAAGGGACATCGGAAGGGACAGGTCCGACATGTACGAGATAATTGTCTGGGAGGACGGCGTCAAGGTGGTCGGCAACAAACTCTACTACTACCAGGGCGTCCATCAGGAGTCTGACGTAGTCCCGGAGAACGTAGACTGCATAAGGTCCATGTGCAAGATATGTGAGGACGCATCGAGGTCCGTCAGGAAGACGAACGATTCAATGCGCATCCCCAACAAAGGGTGATGAACACGAATAAAGACTTCTACACCCTGGATGATTTCGATTTCAAAAACAAGACAGTCCTTCTCAGGGTGGATATCAACTGCCCCCTTTCCAAGGATAAATTAGAGATAATCAACGATGTGAGGATAAGGTCCATCGTTCCAACAGTTCGTGAATTGATAGGCAAGAGGGCCAAGCTCGTGATATTGGCCCATCAGTCGAGGAAGGGAAAGTGGGACTGCACCGGCCTTGAACAACATGCAAAGAGGCTTTCCAGGAATCTCAACATACCCGTGAAGTATGTTGACGATGTGATCGGCGATGATGCAAAGAGGGCCATAGAAGAGCTGGAGCCAGGGCAAGTGCTCCTTTTGGGGAACGTAAGGAACATCGACTCAGAGAGCGAGGAGCTCGACATGCACATCCACGCCGAGGGAGAGATAGTCAAGGAGCTCAGACCGCTCATCGATTATTATGTGTGCGATGCCTTCGGTGCCGCGCACCGTTCCCAGTGCTCGTTGGTCGGATTCCCCATAAAGGTCCCTTCAGCATCGGGCAGATTGATGGCGAGGGAGCTATACGCACTGCAATCGATATTCAACAACCCCCGTCGTCCGTCTGTGTTCATACTCGGTGGCGCCAAGTTCGGGGATGTCCCTCATATGATCGATGTCGTCATGGAGAACAACATGGCGGACACGGTGATAATCGTCGGACTCGCAGGGAACGCATTCCTTTACGCCAGAGGCGTGGAGATAGGCGAGGCCAGCAGCAAGATATTGAAAGAGGAGCTGACCCCGGAGAACATAAGCACGGCAAGGTCCGTGATGTCCAAGTACGGTTCCCGCATACTCTTGCCCGTAGATGTGGCGGTAGAGAGGGATGGCAAGCGCGTATCAGTGAACATAGGCGATATGCCGACCTCCGAACCGGCATTGGATATAGGGGACCTCTCGATAGAGAAATTCCAGAAGGTCATCGAATCATCGCAGACATCATTCATGTCAGGCCCTGCAGGGATGTTCGAGAAATCAGGGTTCGAGATAGGTACAAGGGCGCTGATGGAGGCGATGGTCAACAGCAAGGGTCTGTCCGTCATAGGTGGCGGGCATACCGCAGGCGCGGCAGAGAAGTTCGATTATGCCGACAGGATGTCATACGTCAGCACCGGCGGAGGGGCGCTCGAGACCTTCCTACTCAGGGAGCCGATGCCAGTGATAGAGGCATTGAAGGAATCGAAGAGAACATTCAAGTCAGATCAATGAGAGGGAAATGTCGAAATATACCGAGATACAGATGGATGTTTGGAGGCGCGCACAGCATTGTGCGGTCTTCAGGGACAGTGCCCAGCCGCAGTACTGCGTGACATTCGATGTCGACATAACGAATTTCCTGTACATGGTAAGGAGGAACGATCTCTCGTTCACTCTGGCATTCATATACGCGGTAGCAAAATGCGCGAACGAGATAGAGGAGTTCAGATATCGTTTCTTAGATGGCAAGGTCGTACTGTATGACACGATAGGTACGACATTCACGCATCTGGAGGGCGATGACGATCTTTTCAAGGTAATAAACGTCCCTATGTACGATTCAATGAATGAGTACATGGCAGCAGCGTCCAATGCAATAGAATCTCAGAAGACATATTTCTCAGGCCATCCAGGCAATGATGTGTTCATCTTCTCGTCCATGCCTTGGATAACATACACACAGATATCGCATACGGATCCTGGGAAAAAGGACAATGCGGTGCCTCTTTTCGATTGGGGAAAATATCGCGAGGTCAACGGCAGGACGATGATGCCGTTCTCGGTTCAGGTGCATCATTCGTTCGTTGACGGCATACATATAGGCAAATTGTCAGCTTCGATACAGAGATATATGGATTCCTATAAGTTCTACATATGATGTAAAAAAGTAAACGGTTTTTAAAAGGTTCAGGTGCGCATTCAGTTCACTTGTAACTTCCTCTTTTCATTCTGGCGAGGGCCTCTTGGATCCTCTCGACCGGTTCCGTGACCGTCATCCTGATGTATCCTTCCGCGGATTCTCCGAAACCCGATCCAGGTGTCACCACTATTCCGAGGTCCACCATCTTCTCAGTGAATTTGAACGAGGGCATACCGCAGTTGAACCAGATATAGAACGTCCCCTTCGGCATCGTAACATCGTATCCTAGTTCTCTGAGCCCATCTACTAGGGCCTTCCTCCTCAGAGCGTATTCCTTCATGTTGTCGCGTACGATCTGAGGTATCTCGCCGTTCGGCCCATACATCTTGAAGGCCTCTATGGCCGCTTTTTGTATGAATATGGGGGCACCGGAATCTATCTGTCCTTTGCATTTCTTCAGGCCAGCTATGAGGTCCGGATGTCCTACTGCATATCCCAGCCTCCATCCGGTCATGTTGAATGTCTTGGATAAAGACCCGAATTCTATGGCGTCCGGTCCGATCTCGAGTATCGATGGTGCTTTGTATTCATCATAGCACATCTCGGAGTACGCATTGTCATAACAGAAGATCGTCTTGTTCTTCTCGCACCAGTCGTACACTCCTTTCAGGTACTCTTTGCTGCATGTCGCACCAGTCGGATTGTTGGGGTAGTTGAGATAGAGCATCCTGGCTCCTTTCGGGCATTCATTGACGTCAAGAAGCCAGTTCTTCTCCGCCTTCAATGGGACAAGGACGCATTTGGCCTCGTTGAACAGAGTTGCCGCTCCTGAATATACTGGATATCCGGGGCTCGGGGCTATTATGGTCTCTCCGCAATTGACGAAAGCCTGCGAGATATTGAATATCGCCTCTTTCGAACCGATGGTTATGCACACCTGCTTGTCAGGGTCCAGATCTACATTGAATCTCTTCTTGTACC
Source organism: uncultured Candidatus Methanogranum sp. (assembly GCA_963676045.1). GTDB lineage: Archaea > Thermoplasmatota > Thermoplasmata > Methanomassiliicoccales > Methanomethylophilaceae > Methanogranum. The sequence goes on along the minus strand of OY780938.1, from coordinate 1,043,675 downwards.
ATTCTGCGACAGCCACCCTCAGGTCCCTTTCACCCTGCGAGGATGAGTATTTCTGATTCGAATTGACCTCAGCTGCCTTCTTCAAGGCGTCCACTATGGGTTTCGGGGTCGGAAGGTCGGGGTCACCTATTCCGAAATCTATCAGGTCCCATCCTTCTTTCTTCTTAGATGCGGTGAGCTCTTCCAATCTTACGAATAGATATGGCGGGAGCTTCTGAAGTCTTTCCGATTGTTCGAATTTGGTCATGGTATCACTTAATCGATCTTTCCTTCGTAAACTAATTCTGCCGGTCCTTCCATGAGGACGAATCTAAGGTCCCTGTCGACCGTTATCTTGAGCCATCCTCCAGGCAGGTGCACGTCGATGGGGACATTGAATGGGACTAGTCCGTTCAATGCGGCGGCTGTTGTGGTGGCACACGCGCCTGTGCCGCACGCAAGGGTCCATGCCGCTCCCCTTTCATATACTGTTATGTGGATCTTGCCATCCTTGATGTTACAGAACTCCACGTTCGTCTTCTTCGGGAAGAACGGATGGCATTCGATGATGGGCCCTAGCTTTCTGATCTGTTCCTTCGAAAGATCGGAGAATGTTATGAAATGGGGATTCCCCATCGAGACGGCATTCGCTCTGAATCTCACGCCATCAACTTCGAATGGTTGATCGATGAATTGGCCGTCGGCATTTATCGGGACCTTTTTGGCATCGAGTATGGGCGCGCCCATGTCGATCTGTACAGTGGATACCTTGCCATCGTCTATGTTCAATCTCGCTTTCAGATCGCCGGCGAGGGTGTGTATCGTGAACTCCTTCTTCCTCACTATCCCGAAGTCGTAGGCATGTTTGGCGACGCATCTGATGCCGTTGCCGCACATCTCCGCCTCTGAGCCATCTGCATTGATGATCCTCATGGTTATGTCCGTGCCTTCTCCAGGTAATAGGTATAGGACCCCGTCCGCGCCTATACCGAAGTTACGGTCACAGTATCTCTTGCAGAATCCGATGTCTATCTTCAGGTCTCCCTTCGATCCGTCGAGGAGTATGAAGTCGTTCCCTATGCCATGATACTTCCAGAATATCATCTCTTGAGCCTCTCAGGTATCATCTGGTGTCTCCACTGTTCTTCGACGGTCTCCTTCTGGCGTATCATCTCCGCCTTGCCTTTGTTGACCAGGACCTCTGCGCACAGCGGCCTCGAATTGTAGTTGCTGGACATCGTGAATCCGTAAGCGCCTGCATTGTAAACGACGACCACGTCCCCCTCCTCTGGTGTCGGGAGTGCCCTGTCATGTGCGAGGAAGTCACCCGATTCGCATATCGGTCCAGCAACATCGTATTTGTCAGTTGCAGCCCTTCCGAATTTGTTGCCGATCGCCACGTAGTGATATGAGTCGTACATGGCAGGACGTATCAATGTGTTGAACCCAGCATCCACGCCGATGTACTTCTTCGTTCCCGCGTCCTTGACGTCCACGCATCTGGTGAGGAGTATGGTCGAGTCGCAGATTATGTATCTTCCCGGTTCCAGGATGATCTTCTTAATGTCCGTGTTCTCGGTTATGATGTCTGTTACATTCATCGCGAGCTCGTCGAGGTCCATCTCATCCTCATTCAGTTTGTAGGGTACGCCTATGCCTCCGCCCATGTCTATGAATTCGAGGTCGATGCCGTTCTCCTTGAGTTCGTTGACGGTGTCTGTGATCACATCCATCATCTCCATGAATGGTTCTACCACTTGTCCGCCGGAACCGATGTGTGCATGTATTCCCTTGATGTCGAACCCGAGCTCCTTGGCTCTGAGGTAGGTGCTTATGACCTCTTCCTTCGGTATTCCGAATTTGGAGCCCTTCTTTCCGGTTATCACCTTGTCGCTATGTCCGGATCCCACACCCGGGGTCACACGGAATGATATCGGGAGTTTCTTGTTGATCTTCGCGAGCCTTTCCAGTTCGGATCTAGAATCCACATTGATCATCACGCCCATGTCCGTGACGGCCTTCAGCTCAGCATCGCTCACGTTCACACCTGTGTACATTATGCGTTCTGGAGGTATACCTGCCTTGATGCAGGTCATGACCTCTCCTACGGAAACAGCATCTATCCCGCTGCCTTCCTGATTCAATATGCTCAATATGGCAAGGTTCGTGTTGGCCTTGCATGCATAATGGATCCAGGTATCCATGTATTTGGAGAATGCATTGTATACATTCCTGTAATTCTCCCTAAGCCTCTGCTCGTCGGTGACATATACTGGAGTGCCGAACTTATCGGCTATCTCCGTAACAGGCATCCCGCCGAATATCATATTGCCATTCTTCCCTTCGAAATCCCTCATTGGCATTCACCTACGAACTTCTTATGGAGGATCTTTATGACCTCCGTGACTCTGAACATCGGCACTACGAAGTTCAGGGACACATCAGATGCACCTTCGGATATCATCTCAACATTCGCTTTCGCTTCCTTCACAGCAGTGAATATCTCACCGGACACCCCGCATTTCGAGAGAAGGTTGTCACCGACCGCGCATACGAGGGCCACGTCGCTTTTCACTTCTATCCTCTCAATGTCGCCCGGTTCCAACGTGTTGAGTTTCATCATCGTCATCTTGACATCGTTGTTGTGTATGAGGAAGGCAACGGTCGAGAGTGATGTGGATATGGAGTAGATTATCACATCGTTCTCGGACATCTTCTCTATTATCCTGGCCACCATCTTCGGCCTGTATGCGATCTCGGCCGAGCTGATGGATATGATGGAGAGGTCCGTCTTGACAGCGACGCTCTTCAGCATCTCGTCGGTTTGTTTCTTCAGATGGTGGATTATCGTACCAGGGTCTTCCGGCTTGAACGAATTCTTGACCTTCAGTGGGATGTGCTTCATCCTCACAGGCTCTATCGTCCTTGGATGGAGGACCTTTGCACCGAAATATGCAAGTTCTGCTGCCTCAGCGTAATTCATCTCGTCAATGCGCACGGCCTCGGGTATGACCCTAGGGTCTGCGGACATGAATCCATTGACGTCCGTCCATATCTCCAGCACGTCTGCGTTCAGTCCGTTTGCCACAACGGCGGCGGAATAGTCCGAACCGCCCCTTCCGAATGTCAACACCTTGCCGTCGTCATTCATCCCATAGAAACCTGTTATGACCGGTATGATGTTGTTCTCCACCACAGGCTTCAACTTCATCGTCATCTGGGTCTCGGTCTTGATGAGCATCGCGCTTCCGTTGAGCGGTTTTCCTTCCGCGCATATCCCGCAATCCTCGGAGGTCATGGCGATCGCATCGTGGCCTACCGACTTCAATACATGTGCCAGTATGAGTGTGGAGAATCTCTCTCCTTGGGAGGACAGGTTGTCCTTGTAGAACGGGTCCTCGATAGCTGCCTTCTTATTCATGAGTAATTTCTTGAATTTATCGAATCTTATCGTGTATTCTTTCATGAAGGCAGCCATTTGTTGCTCGTTGAAGAGCTTCTTAGCAGTATCCAGATGTTTCTCGTTGAAATCATTCAATACTTTTTCCTTCTCCTTCTCACTGGCCATATCGGCTGCGTTGACCAGGAAATTGGTCACGCCTGACATGGCCGATGCAACGACGACCTTCTGGCCTTCACTGTTTATGATTATGTTCGCAACTCTCTTCAATGCCTCTGGAGACCCTACGCTCGTGCCTCCGAATTTCATGACTGTGATCATAGGCCTAACACCTCGTTCATGTTGTGGACCATTCCGTCCTTCTTGTAGGCCATCCATCTTATCGATGTGACACATCCTCTCGCTAATACCTCGCGGGAAATGGCCTTGTGTGTCAGTTCCAGACGTTCCATGTTCTTGGCGAAGATCACTGTATGGTCGCCGATGATGTCACCAGCACGGATGGAATGCACTCCGATCTCTCTTTGTCTGGGGCCTGTGACGCCTTCCCTTCCATACACTGTCCTCTCTATGCCCGTCGCGGCCTGGAGTCTTTTCACCGTTTCAACGGCGGTACCCGACGGGGCATCCTTTTTCGCGCTGTGGTGCGCCTCGATGACCTCTATGTCGTAATCATCGAGATATGTTGCCATGATCTCGCACATCTTCCAGAAGACATTCACTCCTATGGCGAAATTGGCTGAGACGAGGGCGGATGTGTTGTTCTTCGCGACATTCGCCGTCATCCTATCAAGGACATCCGCAGGTACTGCAGTGGTCCCAAGGACTATGTTAGCACCTGTTTCGGGTATGTCCGCGATTATCTTCGATGCTGCCGTAGGTGTTGTGAGGTCCACATACACATCAGCATCCTTGAGAAGCTCTTTAAGCGAACTCGTCCCCATGGCTTTGACACCAGGATACAGTTCCTCCCCTACGTGTCCGCCTGAGTCGGAGACGATGGCGCCTGTCAAGCGCATATCATCAGAATTGACTATAAGATCACATACCAGGCATCCCAATTTGCCTGTCGCACCCCCTACGACCACATTTATCATACTATCAACTCAGAGGCCCATTTGTTCCAAAATAGGGTCTATTTTCTTCTTTGCTTCTTCAGATATCGGAAGTAGCGGTAGGCGTGGGCATCCGTTTCCATAGCCGAGCCTCTGCATTATGTACTTTATCGGTATCGGGTTCGATTCCACGAACAGCGCTACGAACAAAGGATGCAGATACTTGTCGATCGCCTCTCCTTCGGCCTTCTTCTCATCCAGCAGGAGGTTCACCATATTGGATACCTTGTCAGGACAGCAGTTTGATGCGACAGATATTACTCCGTCCGCTCCCTTGCACATCAAGGCATAGGTCAAGGCATCGTCCCCGCTGAGCACCTCGAAGTTATCTGGCCTGTTCCTTATGATCTTCTCGATCTGTGAGAGATTGCCGCTCGCCTCCTTTATCGCTATGATGTTATCTATCTTGGCCAGCCTCAGGGTGGTATCGGCATCTATATTGGACCCTGTCCTTCCAGGGACATTGTATGGCACCAAAGGTATGTTGATCGCCTCTGCTATGGTCTTGTAGTGCTGATATATCCCTTCCTGAGTAGGTTTCACATAATAGGGGGATATCGAAAGCACACCATCAGCTCCAAGGTCCTCTGCCCTCTTACTTAGCATCACAGCCTCGGAGGTGCAGTTGCTGCCTGCTCCAGCGAGGACCTTTGCCTTCTTCACCTGGTCCATCACGATTTGGATAACATGCACGTGCTCTTCATGGGAAAGCGTGGCTGATTCCCCTGTGGATCCACAGGGTACGAGTGTTCTCACTCCATTCTCTTCTTGGAAATCCACCAATCTTCTGAGACTGTCCTCATCGACGGACCCGTCCCTGGAGAACGGCGTGATGATCGCGGTCGACGTGCCTTTAAACATTTTAATTATCTCCAAAGTGTTCCTTGAGTATTAGACGGGTACGAGTACTGAGTATATTGTCATAACGACGTACCCTCTCTATAATCTCGTTAAGATTCTGTGACGATTCGACATCGACGATGGCGATGATGTCCTGATCGCCAGTTACCTCGAACACCTCTGTGACCCCGTCATATCCTGCCAGTTCCTTTGCTATGGCTTCAGTGTCGGTATTCACATCTATCCTGATCTCGACAAGCGCTTTGACATTCTTGGAACTGGTCTTTATCGTGAATCCGCGGATTATGCCTTCCTCTGTCATCCTGTGTACCCTGCTCCTAACCGTTCCTTCTGATACTCCTAACTGGCTAGCTATCTCCACGAACGGGCATCTGGAATCTTTCTTCATGATTTCCAGGATGTGTTTGTCAAGGTTGTCGATCATTTTTGTCACCGTATTGTTAGATTTTCGTATTTCGTAAATCTATTGCGGATAACCCAAATTATACTATATAAATTCTTATTATGCGTATGATAATCTTCGAAAACAATTGACGATAAGAATAAAGCAAAAGATGAAGAAGAAGGGGTCATTCCCCTTTTTTTGCATAATCCACATGAACGTCCATCTGTGGGAAGGGTATGTTTATGTTCTCTTCCATGAACTTCTTGTAGATCGCCTCACCGAGTTCGGACTCTACTTTAGAGTAGTTGTTGTAGTCCCTTACGAACACCGTGAGCCTTAGTTGTATTGCGGAATCCTGGAATGCGGTAACTCTGATGTACGGGAGGTCCACTGTACCGTCCAATATCACTTCAGGGTGCTTAGACCCTATGTCAAGCATTATCTTCTTGGCCTTGTCTATGTCCTCACCATAGGCTATGGTCATGAATACATGTATCTTGTATATCAGGCCCTTTCCTGTAATGTTGGTTATCGCAGAGGATGCAACCGAGTTGTTAGGCATCGTGATTATCTCTTCGTTGGACCAGTTCTCGAAGGTCGTGTACATCACGCTGACCTTGTTTACCTTGAACGTCTTACCCGTCGTACCGATCTGTACGAGGTCTCCCGTCTTGAAGGGACGTGTGACGAGCAGCACGATACCGCTGAAGAACTGGTTGAGCACACTCTGGGCACCCCATGTGATTCCAAGTGTGACCAGTCCTGCGCTGGTTATCACAGCCGCCAGGTCGAATCCGAAGCTCGCCAGTGCTGCACCGACCGCTATTGCGGCGATGAGGATCTTTCCTATCAGACGGAACAACGGCTCCAGGTCGCTGGCCTCATCTGGATACAGATCGTCCACATCGCCTAATATTATTTCGTTATGTATCCTTGTGAGCGTGTAGGATATGAACGCCTCGTAGATGTTCCAAGCTATTATCGCACCCAGTATTATGTATAGCACATCGCTCCAGGTCTTGAATGTGGATATGATGTCCACTGGGGCGCCATATACGGACAGTGAGATATCTATAGAGTAGAGTATCACAATGAGGAACAGGAATTTCTCAACGGTCCTCCTGTATTTCTTCCTCTCTTGTTTGTCGTAATCGTGCAATACGATATTCATCAGGATCGGGGTGGCGACAAGGATTATGGCCAGACCGATCATTATTGCGATGAAGAATGATATTATCGCTGTCGCGAAAGGCTCATTGAAGGGGCTGGGCAGGGGATTTGTGAATATCCCGAGTATCTTGTTGTATCCTGCTCCATCATCTAATGAAGACGATACTATCATTTTTATGGTGTATTCGCTTGTTGTTATCGTGGTATCGCTCGAATCAAGTGACTGTATCTGTATTTTTATCGTCAGATCAAATGACCCTGTGGATGAGTATCTGTCCGCGACCAAATTTATCGCTAAACTTTTGAATTCTTGACCAGCCAGTTCGAAGTCGTTATTATCTACTGTCGCGGTCACATTATCATCAGAGACTAAGGTAATGGATATGTGACGTGTATTGGCAAGGGTCGGATTTTCTTCGTATTCAAGATTGTTGGTGACTATAATATTTAGTACTGCAGAGCCTGAAGATTCGATCTCCACAGTATTGCTATTGGTTATGAGACTAACATCGCTGCTATCAGTGGCCTCCGAATTGGAAACTGGGCACACTATCAGGACGGCAAGAAACGCCGTGATAACAAGTGCAGCAATGATGCTCTTCGATCTCATTGTTCACGGGCAAGCCATATTAACATAAAATTGTATTGATGCATAGGCAGTCAAATGAGCGTCGATTGGATATTCTTGGCCATGTTCTTGGCGATGGTAGTAGTCATGGTCTCGGCCAGTGTAAGTGATTGGAAGAGAAGGGAGGTGTCAGATGAGCATTGGATGGTACTGGGTTCGGTGGGCATCATCGGTTTTACCATATTCTGTTCCATCGAGGATGGCATAAGATGGGAGTATGTTCTTCTGGCGGTCGCATCCTTCATGATGCTGGCGGACATGTTCATGGAATCGAACAAGCTGCTGGTCCCATTCTATGCGTCGATGATCATCCTCTTCATATTGCCCTTATATAGTCTCTATGAGACGAGCAACGTTTATCTTGCTGCTTGGGTATCCATACCCTTAAGTTACATGATCTTCCTGGGACTCTATATATTCGGGATAATACAGGGAGGTGCGGACACAAAATGCCTAGTGTGTCTCGCTATGTTGTTCCCAGTTTATCCCGTTATATTCTCATCGCCTCTGATAGATGTTCCAGACAATGCTTTGAGCAGCACGTTCACATTCGCGATGTCGTCATTGTTCCTGGGCACATTCGTGGTGATACTGTCATGCGCATACTATCTGGCATCCAACACAATGAGGGGGGACAAGGGCAAATGGATGGCGATAGGGTATATGACGTCGGTCAAAGAGGCGCGTGCTTCACATGTGTGGCCGATGCACGATGTGCAGGACGGGGAGCTTTTCAGATGCGACATATCCGACGATCCAAGCGAGATATACGATAGGTTGGAATCATCGGGTCAGTCGAGGATATGGGTCACTCCTATGGTGCCATTCATAATCCCATTGACGGTAGTGACCGTTTTCATGGTCTTGATAGGGAATCCGTTATTCCTGATCAGCGTATGATGGGCAGTCTTGTCTTGCAGCAAGAGCATCTCCGACCGTCCATGGCGATGATATCGACAAGGTATCCGATGCGCTTGATCACCGCGGTGCCGCATTCCGGGCAATATGTATCCGAGGCGTCATCCGTTATGACGTTGCCGACATAAGCATAGTTCAACCCGCACGACTCTGCGATGTTCTGGCATTCCAATACCGTCTCTATCGGTGTTATTGGTATGTCCATCATCTCAAAATCCGGATGGAATCTCGTGAAATGCACTGGAACATCAGGCGAAAGTGTGTCCCGTACCCACATGCAGAAAGATTTGACCTCTTCCTGTGAATCGTTGAGCCCCGGTATGACGAGGTATGTCAGTTCCAAATGGACCTTCTCTTCGAATATGATCTTGACCGATCTAAGCACGTCATCGAGATGCGCGCCGCATATCTTCATATAGAACCCATCGGTGAATCCTTTGATGTCGATGTTCATCGCATCGCTGACCTTGCAAAGGTCTCTCAATGGCTTTTCGTTGACAAGTCCGTTGCTGACTATCACGCATTTGAGGTCAGGGTCGCACGCCATTACATCCAATATGTACTCATACCAGATCATAGGCTCGTTGTAGGTGAATGCAATGGCGTCCATCTTCTCTTTCCTGCAAAGGGCCGCGATCTCTGCCGGATCTTCATAGGTGGTACGTTTCCTTCCAGTAGGAGATAGCGATATGGCATAGTTCTGGCAGTTCTTGCAGGACATGTTGCAACCCACTCCGCCGATGGAGAAGATCATGCTGCCTGGGTAGAAATGATACAGGGGCTTCTTCTCGATCGGGTCGACGCATATGGATGAGACCTTGCCGTAGCTGTAGGCGGATAGGAAATTATCCTCTCCTCTTCTCGCATTGCATCTGCCGACTCCCCCCACTGGTATCCTGCATCTGTGCGGGCACAGGTCGCAGACATAAACATCGCCGTCACGATGATAGTATTTGGCTTCGATGTTGGGATTAATATTGGCCATTCTTCATCATCGTCCTTTCTTCGTTCTCAAGGATGTATGGGCCGTCATCATTCGTGACCATCCCTATGATGGAGAACGATAGGCCGGCCTTGTAGAGCTCCGCTATTTTTTCCTTTTTGAATGTGAACAACAGTTCGTAATCTCCTCCCCAGTATAAAATCAGGTCTCTCCTGTCCAAATGCAGTTCTGATGCTATGTCATCCACATTAGGCAATACTGGGAGGAATTCCATCTGTATGTCCATGCCTACATGACTCGCCGTGCATATGGCCTTTGCAGCCTCCGCCAATCCATCTGAGAGGTCCATGCAGGAAGTGACTGCGCCCGATTTGGACATTATGAGCCCCTCTTCGACCCTTGGCACAGGGACAAGAAGTGAGAGAATGGTGTCCTCGTCCTCGATGCCATTCCCGAGTGCGTAGAATCCTGCCGCGGCGGACCCGAGGTTCCCAGTGACGGCGATGATTTCTCCCGGGTTCGCCCCGGACCTGGTGAGGGGTTTCCTCCCATCCAATGTTCCGATGGCCGTACCGGTTATGGAGCCATGTCCGAATTTCGTATCTCCGCCGACAATGTATGTTTCGCAGAATTCCGCGCACTGGTCCATGCCGCTCATTATCTCGTACAGTTCGTCCTCTTCCATGTCCTCAGGTAGGACGAGCGCGGCCAATACGCCAACGGGCCTGGCACCCATGCTTGCGATGTCGCTGAGGTTCACTGCCGCGGCCATCCATCCGAACTGTTCCCAGGTCATCTTATCTGGTTTATGCCGTTCTATCGTGACCGTGTCCGTTGTTATAACGACCTTGTCGCTTATGTCCACCACCGCAGCATCGTCTCCAGGGCCGATCTTCGGTGCTGGTCTGATGATCTTTTGTATATTGCTGATCAGTGTTCGTTCACCTGTTTCTCTCAGTGAGGCCATTGTTTCTTCTAATGCAACCGCTGTTCAAATACTATTTCCCATCACGCGCAAATATGCTTTAATACGGTCGCGTAATTCAGTGTTTTGGTCTCAATGATTGTGGACGTCAAATACGGAAAGGACGGTGTTCAGAGGACAGAGATCCCAGATGAGTCATATATCGGGACATTCTATCCAAAGGACGTTAAGTGTGGCAATGCTGATGATATAATCAACAGGTCCATAGACAGCCCGTTGGGGTACGAGTCTTTGGACAGTTTCTTGAAAGGCGGAAAGGACATCGTCTTCATAGTGAATGACGGTACGCGTCCCACGCCGACAGCAAAGGTCTTGCAGGCCTTGTCGAAGAGGATGGACCTCAAGAAGGCAAGATTCCTGGTAGCCACTGGAACCCACAGGGATATGACGAAGGAGGAATACGATTTCGTATTCGGTCCGTTGTACACCGAGTTGAAGGACCGCATAATCGCGCACGATGCGAAGAAATCAGAATGCGTTTACCTAGGCAAATCCAAGAACGGCACGCCTATGAATGTCAATAAGATCGCCGTAGAGGCGGATAGGCTGGTAATAATAACAAGCGTGGAGCCTCACTACTTCGCAGGTTTCACGGGAGGTAGGAAATCCTTCCTTCCAGGTGTGGCCTCATTTGAGACCGTGGAGGCCAACCACAAGCTCGCCATGAGCAAGTCCGCGCAATCCCTTGTGTTGGAAGGAAATCCTGTGCATGAGGACATGATGGATGCTTTGGAGGTTGTGAAGGGGAAGGCGATATTCTCCATACAGATGGTCCTGGACAGGCATCAGCACATATACAGGGTCGCGTCAGGGGACCTAAATCCAGCATTCGATCAGGCCGTAGAGTGGGCCAAGGAGGTATTCTGCGTGCCCATACCAGAGAAGGCGGATGTGGTGATATCCGTAGCACCATATCCGATGGATGTGGACCTGTATCAGTCGCAGAAGGCATTGGACAACGGCAAGTGGGCCCTCAAGGAAGGAGGGAAGATAATAATGGTGTCCAAATGCAGGGAGGGGATAGGTCATTCCACGTTCCTCACCCAGCTGTCATGCTCCAAGGATCCCAAGCAGGTCCTCAAGAATCTCGAGGCGGAGTACAAGCTCGGATACCACAAGGCGGCCAAGATGTCAGAGATCGCCACATGGGCCGATATCTGGGCGGTCACGGACCTGGACCCGGAGATCATCAGAGGGGCCAACATAACCCCATTCGCTTCGGTGGATGATGCGGTGAAGGCTGCGTTGGAATGGAAGAAGGATGCCAAATTCATTGTGTTGATGGACGGCAGCGTGACAATACCAAAGGTGGATGACGTGAAGGATTTCAAATCGGATAAGATAAAAGAGGTATCCCAGGCTTTGAACACATGTACGATGTGCGGATTCTGCAAGAGCGTATGCCCTTCGTTCAAAGCGATAAATTGGGATTCCGCGTTGTCAAGAGGACGCATAGTGCTCACATACGGTCTGCTACACGGCGACATACAGGCCGATGACTCGGTCATCGAGAACATGTACACATGCACGACATGTGCGGATTGCGTGAGGAGATGCCCATCCAAGGTGAACATCGTGGACATCATCGAGACATGCCGTGCGGACCTCGTGAAGAACGGACACATGCTTCCAAAGCACAAGGCGATGGTAGACAGCATATTGCAGAACGGTAACCCGTTCAACGAGAAGAAGTCCGTGGCAGAGACGCTCGGACGCAAGCCCCATAAGGCGAAGTACGCATATTTCGCAGGTTGCACAGCGACATACAGGTCTAAGAAGACCTCCGCCGCATCTTTGTCGATATTGGACAAGCTGGGCGTGGATTACACGACCTTGGATGAGGTCTGCTGCGGGTCAGTCCTACAGAGAGTTGGTGTGGACCAGGCAGAGGTCACGAAGCTCATGAAGCAGAACGTGGATGCGATAAAGGCCCAGGGCGTAGAGACATTGATACTGTCATGCGCGGGGTGCTACAGGATGTTCAAGCACGAGTATCCGAAATATGTCGATGTACCTTTCGAGGTATTGCACATGACAGAGTTCCTGGCGAAACAGGACCTCAAGCTCAAGCCTCTGAAGGGAAAGGTAACATATCATGACCCGTGCCACCTCGGAAGGCACTGCAATGTATACGAGCCGCCAAGGGAGGTAATAAAGAAATTCCCAGGCGTGGAGTTCAAGGAGATGGCGTGCAATCGTTCCACGAGTCACTGCTGCGGCGGTGGCGGAGGTGTGAGGGCAGCCTATCCAGAGGTCGCAAGGGAGATAGCGGAGTCCAGATTGGACGAGGCCGCATTCGCTGACATCATAATAACGACCTGTCCTTTCTGCGTGACCAACCTAGCATCTGCGAAGGGCCAGAGGAAGGTAGAGGTAGTGGACCTGGTGGAACTGGTCGACAGTCACCTGTGATAAGATGACGGATTGGAAGGCATCGGCTCGTTCAAGGCAGAGGCCCATGATAATGGGCATCCTCAACGTGACGCCAGATTCCTTCTCCGATGGCGGAAGGTATCTGGACCCGATGGATGCCATCACGCATGCATTGGAGATGGTGGATCACGGCGCAGACATATTGGACATCGGTGGCGAGTCCACCCGTCCAGGCTCGGATCGGATCAGTGCCGAGGAGGAGTTGGACAGGATACTGCCGATCATAAGCGAGCTTTCCTCCATCACGGATGTGCCCATATCCGTCGATACCATGAAGGCGGAGGTGGCAGAGGCATGCATTGATGCCGGTGCGACCATGATCAACGATGTCTTCGGTCTCAGGGGCGATGGTATGTTGGACCTAGCTGCATCCTCCGGTCTACCGGTGGTGATAATGTACATGCACGGCAACCCTAGGACGTTGGCAAGCGATGTATTCGAGGGCGATATAATGCCTGAGGTCAGAGGGTTCATCCGATCAAGGATCGAGGCCGCGATCGAGGCCGGCGTGCGTAAAGAGAACATAATCATCGATCCCGGTATCGGTTTTGGGATCACGCACGAGGACAGTCTCGAGTTGATAAGGAATTGCTCCTCCATAGTTAAAGGGTATCCTGTTCTGATCGGGGCATCCAAGAAGAGATTCCTCGCAAGCGCTTTTCCTGGGATGGACCGCGATGATGCAAGCATAGAGGCTGCGAAGCTCGCGGCCGCAGCTGGTGCAGACATAATAAGGGTCCACGATGTGGCCTCGACATTGGATGCATTACTTTAACAATACCGCGACCACGACGATGACCACAACGCTCAACGCCGCGGCAGCCCAGAACATGATGTCCTTTCTCTTCTCTTTCTTTTGTTTCTCTTGATACTCATTGTAGCATTCCATGCAGCAATATTGCATGTCGAATGGTACAGGGTCGCCACAGTTCTTGCAGTGGTCGTGTTCAGGGAGCGAGGTCATGATGTCTCTTCATCGTATTCACAATATTAAAATTATTATCAGGCACGACCATGCTGTTCTATGCGTGTAAGGGAATATGATGAAGATCGATATGACAGGATGAAGCGCATCGAATGGTTGGACATGGAGAGGATGCACGGTTCCAAATGCCTCATCGTAGGTGCAGGCGCATTGGGTAACGAGGTGGTGAAGTCCATGGCGCTCGCAGGATTCCATGATATCACGATCGTGGACATGGACAGTATAGTGAAATCCAATCTGAGTCGTTCGATCTTCTTCACGGATGACGATGTCGGACGCATGAAGGCCGAGGTCATCGCATCGAAGGTCTCGGAGTCATTCCCTTTCATGAGCATTACGCCGATAGTCTCAAGGATACAGGAGCTGGAGGATTGGGATTTCGATGTGGTCCTCGGATGTCTCGATAACATTCAGGCCAGGCTCCATACCAATTCTCATGCGAGATACCATGGGATACCATACATCGACGGGGCGACCGATGGCTTCAGGGGGAAGGTGCAAGTGGTATTGCCGGAAGGCCCCTGCCTGGAATGCACGATGAACAAGAGCCACATTTCGATAATGGACCAACGTTTCTCATGCACCGGCAACAGCACAATATTCTCGCCCAAATTCGCGTCGGAGATAACTACGACATCGATAATAGCCGCTGTGCAGGTGCGGGAGGCGATGAAGATATTATCTTGCAGAAGCGATATGTGCATCAATAACGTCATGTATTACAATGGAGAGATGGGGACCATGGACGAATTCCAAATATCTGTCGATCCAAGATGTCCTAATCATGAGACGGAGGGACCAGTATGACAGTAAGGATAACCGTGGTCAACACATTGAATAATTCTACCATAAGGATGGAATTGGAATCCTATGAGACTATTGACGACATAATCGATACCGCTGCCGATTATTGGGGCAAGGATGCAGGCGCATACGTGCTCAGGAAAGGTTCGAAGCTACTTAGCAAAGGGCGCACAGTCGATGAGATCAATCTATCGGAGGACGATATCATCGAGATGATACCGGATCCGGAAGGTGGAGCCTGAGATGGGCCTCGTAAGGCCGATCCTCGTGAAGAGGATAAACAATGAGATATCGGACCTGAATGAATATCTAGGATTGAAGATCAGGACTATACCAGAGAATGCCAATTTCCCGATAGAGATAAGGATAGGTCTGTCGAACATACCTGCCAGAGTGTCAGAGGACGAGATCGGCAGCGAGCATTCTTTCATAATGTCGATCTCAGAGGAGTATCCGTACGAGAGGCCCAAAGCACGTTGGCTTACTCCGATTTTCCATCCCAACATAATGTCTCCAGAGGATGGAGGGCATGTATGCGTGAAGACATTGGACAACTGGTCCTTCGGGTCCTCACTACTGTCATTCGTCAAAGGTGTCGAGCAGTTGTTGATGGATCCCAATCCGATGAACCCTTATGGTACCGAATCATGCATACTTGCGGCAAAGTGGTATCAACAGAACCGTCCGAAGTTCAATGCCAGTGTCAGTTTTGGTGATGACCATGCCTAAAGTATTGGCGCATAAGGATGCCGAGATAGCATATCGTCCGCGTATTGTCAAGGGCGCATCGATATTCATGTCCGAGCATGTATTGGACCTGATGATCGAGCATGCCGATGCCGGGTATATCGAGAACAAAGAGGTAATGGGACTGATGATGGGAACGGTCTACAGGGATGATCTGGGCCAATATGTGGTCGTTACAGATGCAGTGACGTCCGGATTGGATTCGGATGATACAAACGTAAGATTCGACAGAGAATCCTTGGAGGACCTTTTCAAGAACATGGATTGTTCTGAGGGAAGGATGGTTGTTGGCTGGTATCATTCCCATCCAGGATTTGGATGTTATCTTTCGGATACGGACATAAGGACGCACGTCGGGATATTCGGGGAAGACATCGGGTTCGCTTTGGTCATCGATCCGTCCGATGGCACGGTAAAGGTATTCCTATGTGATGATGGACAGCAGAAAGATGCCAAGATGGTGATAATGGAGTGAATGAGTGGATCAGACCCAGATGGCATGTCTTTTACGCATGTCATCCTCTGTGACGTTCATCTTCTTCATTATCTCGGGGACAAGAGAATCGAAGAACAAAAGGACGCTGTCCTCGAATATGGTACCGAGCGGTGCGATGCTCGGGGATCTGTCATCCTTCGGTATTCTAAGCACTATCTTGGAATTGGAAACATGTGCCAGCTTGCTGGAAGGCGAGGATGTTATGCACACCACATGTGAACCTATGCGTCCAGCTATGTCCGCGGTCTGAACCACCGACACGGTATGTCCAGTGTTGGATATCAGTATGGTCAGGTCGTTCTTCCCGATTATCGGCGTTGTCATGTCTCCGACGAAGTAAACGTTGAATCCCATCTGCACGAGACGGACCGCGAACAACTGTCCGATCAGTCCCGACCTTCCTGATCCATATATGAATATCTTCTCTTTTTTCATTACGAGGTCGATCAATTCCTCGATGTTATGATCTGGTATGGAGGACACGGCATCCTTGCAATAATCGCTGAGATACCTTATGTTCTCTTCCAAGATCATTCCTCAGGAGCTGCGCTGGCTGCCGCTTCAGCTTTCTTCTTTTCTTTGATCTGCTTTATGACCCTCTTACTGAGGACCCTTTCGTTGATGATCCTCATGTACATGGCATCATGCTCGAGGAGAGGCGAACTCGAAATAACGGTCGCGTTCGGTTGTATGTCGCAGAGCGCTTCAGCCAGAGGCTCGAATTTGAGGTCCCCCTTCTTTATTGGCGTAAGCCTCTTCTCGTAGCCGCCTTCATGTTCAACCCCGGCGAAAGCGGTGTGTATGTTGCCACCGTTGTAGTATGGCTCCACCTGTTTCAAAAGGTCTTCGAAATCATCTATGTCCAGAAGGGATCCCTCTGTGCGCGAGTGGTAGTGAGGGAAGTTGACAACAGGCACGATACCGTCTATCTGCGAGCAGAGGTCCAATACCTGGTCCAAGGAACCGAACACGGACTGCTGTCCTGTGAGCTCTATGCCCAGCTTTGGTTTGAGGCCCATTGCCTGCCACCATCCCATGAGGTCCGTGACGTTGTTGTAGATGTTCTCATCTATCTCCTCATCAGGTATCTTGCCGGTATAAAGTCCGAGATTCGTCACAACAATGTCGCCATCAAGGGCATCGACTATCAGTCCAGCATGTCTTATCGAGTCTATGCATGTGTTGGTGAGTTCCGAGTTCGAACCGAGGTCCATGTAATAAGGAGTATGAAGGGAGATGCTAACATCCAGTCTCTTTGCCATATAGCCTACTTCGTAGAGTTCTCCAAAGAAATCGGTTATTCCAGAGGGCATGTATACGAGCTCGTCCTCCTCTTCTATGGGTTCATCGGGCATTATAGGCTCGCCGTCCCTGTAGATTTCCACTACGAAACCTTCTACGATATCCTTTATGGTAAGGCCAACCTCTTCCTCCTCTGGGTATCTCTTATAGGAGTTTGCCCTGACCATCTGTATCTCAATTGCGGTAAGGCTTAGGTTGTGGACGTCCTCCACACCGTCTTTCAGTGTGCGTCCTTTACAGGACAATGGAATTCCGGCGGGTCCGAATCTTATCATGATATCACGGTGAGGTGACGTAAGTGCAAAAGGATATTAAATCTATCTTAAGTCGATAACTTCATAGGATAGTTGTGTTGTTCAGCATTGTGCATGTCCTGCACTGAAAGGATCAGTCATATTAGGATGAGTGCGAACCTATACTAGTATGAAAGTCAAAAAGAGGCAGGATAGTTTTATAAATAACATTTACTTACGACGGTTACCCAATGTCGGGAGAGTCAGTAAAATGAGCACAAAGAAGACAAATCCCCAACTCGTTGCCTTGATCTTCGATCTTAAGGCAAAGACAAGGGAGACAGAAGCTCCGATCTGGCGAGACATCGCGCTTAGGCTCGAGAAACCAAAGAGTAACTGGGCTGAAGCGAATCTTAGCAGATTAGAGATGTATGCAACGGACGGGGAGACCGTATTGGTCCCTGGTAAAGTCCTCGCAGCAGGAGATTTAACAAAGAAATTGACCGTAGCAGCGTACGATTTTTCGGATGCAGCAAAAGCAGGAATTCATGCTGCTGGCGGTAAGACTGTGACCTTAAGGGAGCTTATGGAATCCAATCCAAATGGCACCAAGGTCAAGATATTGAGGTGATTCTGATGGTCACAATTATTGATGGAAAAGGCCTCATTTACGGCAGGCTTGCAGGCAATGTTGCCGAGATGATAATGAGCGGTGAAGAGGTCATTGTTCTCAATGCAGAATCACTTATAATCACCGGAGAGAAGGAGGTCACATTCGCATACTTCAAGGTGAAGGTAGATTGTGGAGACACCACCAAGAGGAAAGGACCTTTCTACCCACGCAGGGCAGATCTCCTGTTCAAGAGATGTGTCAGGGGAATGATCCCATGGACCTCGTCCAGTGGAAGGGATGCCTACAGGAGACTTCACGTCTACGTAGGAGTTCCAGCGCAGTTCGCTGACTGTGAAAAGGTAAGGCCTGAAGAGGCAGTAAGGCAGATCACCGGCAAATACACGACCCTGGGAGCCGTTTCAAAATTCCTGGGATCCAATGTGAGATGATCTTATGGATTGCGTAAACACAAGCGGAAAGAGGAAAACGGCCGTGGCAAGGGCCTCTGTCAAAGAGGGAACGGGAAAGGTCACAATAAACAAGATCCCACTCGATATCTTCTCACCAGAGCTTGCAAAGCTCAAGATCAAAGAGCCATTGGAACTCGTTCCTGACAAGGTAGCCAAGGTCGACATCTCCATCACCGTCACCGGTGGAGGAGTGATAGGACAGGCAAGTGCAGCAAGGACCGCGGTCGCAAAAGGACTCGTGGCCTTCTACAAGGACGAGGAACTCGAGGCCGTATTCAGGGCATACGACAGAACCCTCATCGTCAATGACGACAGAAGGAAACTGCCAAAGAACCCACTTGGTCACGGTGCTCGTGCAAAGAAGCAGAAGTCATACCGTTAAGGAGATATCATGATAATACCGGTGAGATGTTTCACATGCGGAAAGGTTGTAGGTTCTGCCTACCCCGAGTACGTAAAGCGCGTTGGAATGGGCGAAGAACCTTCAAAGGTTCTTGATGATATGGGATTCGACAGATACTGCTGCCGCAGGATGATCGTATCTCATGCTGACCTCATCGGCGAGATCGCGCCTCTCGGATGAAATCTGGGTAAACCTTTTAACATAAAACCTATTACCCTGAATTATAGGGCCCGTGGGGTAGCTTGGTATCCTTCTTGCTTGGGGTGCAAGTGACTCCAGTTCAAATCTGGACGGGCCCACTCTATTTTCATATCTGGTGAATCATTTTATTTTGAAAGTCCCTATCCATGCTGTGTTCGTCATCGAATTGGACATGTATCAGACCGCAGGCATGGGTGCATTGGTACTTGTACTCGGCATGTTGTTTGTTAAAAGGTCCATCCTTTTACGAAAATATTGCATACCTGCTGCAGTCGTAGGAGGATTGACGTTCTCAGTAATGCATTTGATATTGTATTCTGCAGGTGTATTGGAATTCGTATTCGATACTACCCTTCAGACGCTGTTCATGATAACTTTCTTCTGTTCGATAGGATTCATGGCGTCTTTCCGTATGCTAAAAAGCGGTGGGAAGCTTGTGATAATACTGCTCCTATCTGCCGCCCTGTTAGCTTTTTCACAGGATATAATAGGGGTTGTCCTTTCCATGATGATGGGAATAGATGATCGGTTAGGTCTCGCGATGGGTTCCATAAGTCTTGTAGGCGGTCATGGTACGGCGGCGGCATTCGGGCCTTTGATGGAAAATACATACGGAGTTCAAGGTGCCACGGTGGTGGCGATCGCATCTGCGACCTTCGGATTGGTATTGGGGGGTGTCATCGGTGGGCCTCTTGCAAAGAAACGCGTAGAGGATAACAATCTTAGGCCCTCGAATGAGTCCGTGGAGGAAGTACGCGAATATGGAAGACATGAGGCATGCGGTCCCCAGATCGATCAGAACAGATTCCTGATAGCTCTGGTCCTAATTGCGATAGCCATCGGTGCTGGAACACTGATATACGATGGTCTGAATGGCCTCGGCATCACACTGCCGATCTACATAGGTGCAATGTTGGTCGCCATCATATTGCGCAATTCAATGGATAGATTGAAATGGGGCACCCCTTCAAAGGAGATAGAAACGTTCGGCTGGGTATGTCTAGCAATGTTCTTGAGCATGGCACTTATGAACATGAAACTATGGCAGATTGCCGATCTCGCCGCACCGATGCTGATCATTCTTTTGGTACAGGTGATCTTTGTGGCGCTGTTCGCATATTACTTCATATTCAGGGTCACGGGCAGGAATTACGATTCTGCCGCAATGGTGACAGCGACGTCTGGATTCGGCTTAGGTACGACCTCTAATGCTATGGCGAACATGGATGCTCTGTTCGAAAGGTACGGTGTCGCACCAAAGGCATATTTCGTTGTACCATTGGTAGGAAGCGTATTCATAGACATTATCAATATAGGGATAATAACGGGTTTCCTATACATTTTGTAATTTTGATATAATGATTTTATTTTAACACGATACATAAGGTCATATACTTCCTCTATAATTGAGATTTAGTTTTTTGTGATTAGATGAGTTATGTTGATTACTCAACATAATTATATATACTCCATAGTATTGCTCGACCCTATTGGAACCGGGTAGGATATCGATTCTAACGGACAATACTAGGGATTCAGATGGAAACAAATATTACTTGGGCGAACATAGATCCAAGGTTGCGTAAGATCACCATGATCGGTCTGGCCTTTGGAATGCTTATCGCCTGTTTGGACGGTACCATTGTAGGAACATGTGGGCCCGTCATAGCTGCTGACCTCGATGGTACGGAGCTTTATGCCTGGATGATAACCGCATACATGCTTTGTGAGACCATTATGATCCCTATAAGTGGAAAGATGTCCGATCACTATGGAAGGAAGCCATTGTTCCTCCTCGGACTCGTTCTCTTCATGGGAGGTTCCGTGCTAGCTGGTATGTCCACATCCATGGAACAGCTGATATTCTTCCGTGCTATCCAGGGACTCGGTGGAGGTACCCTCATACCTGTCGCCATGGCAGCTGTGGGTGATTTCTATTCTCCAGAACAGAGAGGTAAGATACAGGGCCTCCTAGGTGCTATATTCGGTATCGGAAGCGGAATAGGTCCGTTGGTAGGAGGATACATCGCAGAATATCTTGACTGGCGCTGGGTATTCTATGTGAATGTCCCATTGGCGATAATAGCATTCATATTGACGATCAAGAAGTTCCCGAAGGCAAATGTCGACACCGTTCACAAGGTCGACTATCTGGGTATGGCAATATTGACCGGATTCCTAGTAGACCTGCTCCTCTTCCTTGAGTGGGGCGGAGACGAAGTGCCATGGGTAAGCATAGAGGCAGCCGGTATGATCGCGGTCGCCATAATATTGCTCGCAGCCTTCATAAAGATAGAGAGGAAAGCCGATGACCCAGTGCTTGCTCCCCATATATTCAAGAATCGCACATTGGTGGGTTGCGGGATATTCATGCTGATCTTCGGAATAGGTATGATGGGAGCAATGACATACGCATCGATGTTCATGATATACGTGTACGGACTCACGACACTCGAGGCTGGAGAGGTAATAGTGGCGCTAATAATCGGAATGATGATAACATCGCTCCTGAGTGGAAACCTACTCACGCGTACCGGATATAAGCCTTGGTTGATCGCGGGGCCGATTATAACCTTCATCTCGATGTGGATGATGTCCGGCCTAAAGTATGGCGGGGACGTAATGGAGATGGTATGGTGTCTGTTCCTACTAGGTGTCGGTTTGGGATGCATGATGTCCGTCGTCATGATAGTGACGCAGAATGCTGCAAAGCCAAATGAGATGGGTATGACGACATCGTCGGTAAATCTCATGCGTTCGATAGGCGCCACATCCGGAACGGCAATATTCTCTATGCTGATATCGCAGAGGATCGCATCCGAACTCGCAACCAACCTGTCCCCAGACATATACAACAACTATCCTCATGACATAGGTATACTCAACTATCTCCCGCAGATATTCATGAACTATGGTCAGGCAGGATACGATCAGGTCATGACGTCATTCGCTAACAGTGTCGATTTCGCTTTCCTTATCGGAGGCATAATAATGCTCTCGCTCGTGGCCGTCGGATTCCTCATCAGGGCCAAGAAGAAGGAAGAGATCGGTAAGGTTCTCCTGGAGGAGACCAACAAGGTCGAGGATAAGTCATGATAGATGAGAAACTCAAGGAATACTGGAAGCTCTTCATGCCGGTGGCTATGAGGCTATTCGAGACCGAGTATCACAAGAGGCACGAGAGTGTCTAGCAGAAATACGGCATCTCGAACATCCATTTCAAGTATATCCTTGCGTTGGACACCGGAGAGCATACCTTGAAACAGCTCTCCGAGTGTCTTTATTTTGACAAGGCGAACACCACCCGTGCAATAAAATTCCTTGAAGACAAAGGATATGTCTACGATGACCGCGAATCAAGGACCTCGAGGAAGTATAACATATACCTCACGGATGAAGGAAAGGAGATCGCGAGATATCTCAGAGAGGACCTAGATAGGACCTTCAACATCTTATTCGACGGCATATCGAACGAGGAGATGGTCAGTTACATAAAAATCGTCGATAGAATGTGCCAGAACATAGATAGCGACGGTAGCTATACTCAGACCTTGCAGGGCATGAAGAAGACAATAAACGAATATCCGGAGAAAAAGCAAGACTGATATCGTTCATTCCATCGCTGCGTTTATTGTCTGCTCTGCGACATCAGCACAATACTCGGTGATCCTTCTTGTGCTTGCGGCTATTGTATTCGTAGGTGATGCCGTGTCGGCATCGATCTCGATCTTCTTGAATGTCTTCTTGATCTTATCAACGTTCTTGTTGGATGTCTCGATGCAATTCTCAGCAAGGATCATGTCCTTTTTGCTCCAACTGGTCATGGAGGATGTGAACAATTTCGCTATGTCGCCACCTATGTCGGCGATCACTTTGTCGACTTCGGCGCCTTTGCCATCGTTTCTTAATTTTGTAAGATTCTTCGAGATTATCACGATGTGATCCCCCACCCTCTCCATCATCCTGCTCACGGTAAGGCATCTCGATGCATCATATGGGCGGACATCCATCTTCTTGCAAAGCCAGGGGTCTTTGAGATATATGCTGACCTGCCTTGATATCAGCCAGTGTATCCTATCCACCTCGGTGTCCCTCTGGTCCATGTTCAATAGCACAGATGGATTCCCAGGTGAAAGGTACACATCATTCAGCATGTTGTTGACCAGCACTTTCATCCTTTCGATGCTTTTCTGAGGTTTCATCTCACTATGGTTCATCAGGTCCCTCATCAGTATATGGTCGTCGTCTTCTTCGACGATCTCCAATCCGATAGAGGTCTGCGTGAATCTCGAGACAACCTCTATCACTGTTCCAGAGAGTCTTGATTCGGAATAGACCCTTATCTCCTTATGACCCGAGATGTAAGCTCCTATGAGTTGTCTGTAAAGCAAGATCGAGTCATCGTGTGCTAGTATGTTTTTCGGAGCGCTGATCTCCTCTGTAGGTTCACCTGTGCTTATCAAAAGGCTGCCGTCAGGTTGCACCTCCAATCTTACGGGGTCATTCTTTTTCAATTTGACCGATTCTGCCCATTCCTTGGGGAGGGTGACCATAAAAGATGATCCGCCTGTGATCTGTATTTTCCTTATCTCCACACTCAGCATATCGCGTTGTCCCCTTTAATATATTGGTAAATTGAAAAATATATAGTTGAATAGGTTTTTACGAGTCGATCTCGATATGTTTGCCTGTCACCATGTAGGTGACCTTCTCGGCTATCTTGCAGGTGTGGTCTCCGATCCTCTCGAGATATCTGGACATGGATATGTAACACATGTACACATCCGTATCATCCGGGGTTTGGTGTATATGGGAGGTCCCGCTCATCATCGCTGAATCCCTGAGGGAATCCATCTTATTGTCCAGTTCACTCAATCTGTCGAATCCTTCGATAGTATCTTCTTTGAGTCCCTTTATCGCTATCTCGGCCATCTCGAGTGCCACATCGCTCATCTGTTTTATTTCCGGAAGGACCTCGCCAGCATCCACGGTGCTAAGGACCTTCACGACCTTGGCTATGTTCTTGCTGTTCTTGCCTATCCTTTCCATGTATGTTATCGATTTCATTATCGTCGATATCGTCCTGATGTCCATGGCCGTTGGCTGATAGAGCGTTAGCATCCTTATGGAGTCCTCCTCTATCAGTTCATCCAGGAAGACCTCGTGCTCGAAGTCTTTGATCACTTCCTCCGCGAGCGAAAGGTCCTTCTCTTCAAATGATTTTATCGACCTTTTCAGCAGTGATAGCGAAAGGTCACCCATCTCCTTTGTGGTGTTTATCAGTTTATTAAGATCATCTTCGAATTTTTTCATATTATCATCCAAACCTTCCTGTTATGTATCTTTCAGTGGTCTCTTCCTTGGGCTTGTTGAATATCCCTTCGGTATCGCCGAATTCTATCATCTTGCCCATGAACATGAATCCGGTTTTGTCACTGATACGGGATGCCTGCTGCATGTTGTGTGTCACAATGACGACGGTGTATTCTTTCTGCAATTCGCATGCAAGGTCCTCGATCTTCGATGTGGCTATAGGGTCCAATGCAGATGTGGGCTCATCCATGAGGAGAAGATCCGGATTGATCGAAAGTGCTCTCGCTATGCACAATCTCTGCTGCTGTCCTCCTGAAAGTGAGAGGGCGGACTTATCCAGTCTGTCACCCACCTCGTCCCACAATGCCGCATGATGGAGTGTCCTCTCCACGATCTCGTTGAGTTCCTTCTTGTCCTCTATCCCGTGGATCTTCGGCCCATATGTTATGTTGTCCCTTATGGACATCGGGAAAGGATTGGGCCTCTGGAATATCATGCCGATCTTCTTCCTTATGGAATTCACGTCATTCGTTGGGTCGTATATGTCCTCCCCGTGGAATTCCATCTTCCCTTCTGTCTTGCAACCTGGTATCAGGTCATTCATCCTGTTTATGCTCCTGAGGAGCGTCGATTTTCCGCATCCAGAAGGCCCTATCAGGGCGGTGATCTTGTTCTTCTCGACAGGCATGCTCACATCGAAGAGTGCCTGTTTGTCACCGTACCATAGGTTCACGTTCTGGATGTCGAGTACTATTTCACTCATTGATCTCACCATTTGTTCTTTTTAGAGCTGCGCTCTCTTATTATCGAAGCTACCACGAACATAGATAGTACGATCACCAGCAGCACGAGGGCAGTGGCGTATTGCATCGAAGGGTCCGCAGTACCTTCTGTGGCCAGGTAGTAAAGGTAGTAGGGTAGTGCCATCACAGGGTCGAATATCGAACTGGATAAGTGGGATTGCATGAGCACCACAGCGGTGAACATGATCGGCGCTGTCTCTCCGGCCGCACGTCCCAGTCCGAGTATGGAACCTGTTATCACTCCGCCGAATGCGGAAGGCAGTACAATCTTGGTAGTGGTCTGCCATTTGGTCGCCCCCATCGCGAAAGAGGCCTCCCTCAATTCTTGAGGCACACTCTTGATAGATTCTTCTGTTGTTCTTATTATGACCGGCAGTATCATGAGTGCCAGTGTTATGCATCCGGCTATCAGCGAGTAACCCCATCCGGTGTATATTACCAGAGCCGTCATTCCAAATAGCCCGAAGACTATCGAAGGGGTACCGTTCAGCATGTCTATCGCATGCCTTATCAGTCTGGTGGCCCTCGTGTCCTTGGCGTATTCCGCTAGATACGTACCGGAGAATATCCCGACGGGCAATGCTATTATTGCTGTACCTGCGATCAATTCAAGCGTACCGACTATCGCAGGGAATATGCCTCCGGACCTTCCCGCGTCCGTAGGATATTCGGTTATGAAGCTCCAGGACAATGCTGGCAAGGCCTTGATGGTTATGTTCCCGATCATGACGATCAGCAGTCCGACAACGAACAGCACGATGCAGAGGAGCCCTATATGGGCGAGTCTCTGCTTCATCTTTCTGGAGACCTTTTCGTAGAAGCGTGCGAACGCCTTGTATCCGATGGTGATCGCCAACGCGATGACGGCTGCCAACACGAGGTCCACGAAGAGAGAGGCAGCCATGAGTAGCAAAAGGAATATCAATCCCATTTTCGCTGATTCCATAAATGTCTTCATGTTGTCCTTTTTGAAGAATTCCGATACCCGGCTCTCAGGTAGATTGCCTTCGAACTTCATCTTCACTCTCTTTACTATGTATTTCGCGATGAAATTCACGGCGAGTATCATTATCATCAATATGAGGGCCAGCAGGAACAGTGCTGAGTAGTGGGTGCCTCCGACGACCACTTCCGGCATTTCAAGGGCCAGTGTCGCAGTTATCGTTCTCACGAAAGAGAACACATTGTAAAGTGGATCTGGTACGATGGCTGCATTTCCCGTCACCATCATTACGGCCATGGTCTCTCCGATGGCCCTTCCGATACCTAGTATCACAGCCGCGGATATTCCAGATATGGCTGCGGGTACTACCACCCTTCTCGTTGTCTCCCATCTTGTCGCACCCATGGCCAGGGATGCCTCCCTGTATGAGCGGGGGACGGCCTTCAAGGCGTCCTCGGATACAGAGATTATCGTAGGCAATGCCATTATCCCGAGCAACAGGGATCCTGTCAGCCAGGAGAAACCGGTCGGCATCTCTCCGTTGAACATCTTCGCCATGAATGGCACCATGACCATCATACCGAAGAAACCGTATACGATGGAAGGTATTCCAGCGAACAATTCTACTGTAGGCTTAAGGAATCTCCTGTGGCGCTCTGGCGAGACCTCCGAGAGGTATATCGCGGCGCCCAACCCCACAGGTACCGCGAATGCGATCGCACCGGCGGTGACAAGCAATGTGCCGACGATCAAAGGTACGGCACCGTATTGGTCAGATGATGGCTTCCATTTCATTCCCGTCAGGAAATCCCAGAAACCTATGTCAGATATCGCGGTTGTTGAATTGTATACTATGAATAATATAATGAAGAAAAGGATCAGGACGGTCAGGGAGGCGACCGCCATGAGGACATATTTGGATATCCCATCCGTGTCGATCTTCTTCCTTTTTGCGAATCCGTCCTGAGTGTTTGTCATTCTATCAGCTCACGGAAGTGGGATGTATCCTTCGCTGGCAACGTATGCCTGGCCTTCGTCGCTGAGGATCCATTCTATCAGGTCTGCTACTGCTCCCGATGGTTCTCCCATGGTGGCGAGCACAAGGTTTCTCTGAATAGGATAGGTTCCGTTGATCACGTTCTCTTCTTTCGCTTCCACTCCATTGAGTGTAGCGGCTATTGTGTTTTCTCCTTTGGTCTCGAGGTATCCGATGCTGATGTATCCGATAGCGCCGCCTGTATTATCGACAACGTTCATCTCAGCATTCGTGCTGGATGTTATTATGGCATCATCCACGAGTTCGTATGATGAGTCAACTGTCTTCAATGCGGTCTCGAATCCATCGCGGGTTCCAGATCCCTCCTCTCTTGAGATGACGTGTATCGAGAGGTTGTTCCCTCCAACTTCGCTCCAGTTGGTGATCTCTCCGCTGAATATCTTTGCGGCTTGCTCCAATGTGAGATTAGTGACGCCTGTGACGGAACTGTTGAATATTATGGCGATTCCATCCATTCCGATAACGGTCTCTTCAAGGCCTGCAGATATCTCCGATGATTTCAGGTTACGTGAGAGCATGGCAAGGTTTGCCGTTCCATTTATGGCGGCGGCGGCACCTGCACCAGATCCGTTTGCGGTGATCTGAAGGTCTACGTTGTTCTTCTCTTCGTAAATGTTTTCGATCGCGAGCATTATCGGGGCTACGGTGGTGGATCCCTGGATAACGATCGTGGTCTTCTCGCTGTTGCCACCGTTGTCTTTGCTCAGGACCACAGCGGCCCCGGCGATAACGACGACAGCTACAATGAGGACTGTCAATATTTTCATGTTCTTGTTCAAGGTCTTACACCTTGAGTAAAAGATTTACGGAATCATATATATTGAATGTCGATGTAATATATATTAGACTATATATGATATATATCAATATGGATTAATATATAGTATATAACACACCCTAGGTCTTTTTAGTAATAGATTAATAATCAATATAAGTAATATAAGGGACAGTATGAAACACAGGCTGATGGACAAGCTACTCGAATACACCGGGGTCGAGCTTGCAGTACAGGAGGTTATGTACGGTTTCGTTATGGCGCTCACGTTCATCATAGCCGCAAGGGTGGGCATATTCTCGTATTATTCGCCATGGGAGTTGGTCACTATGATCGTGGCCATGAACTTCGTATGGGGGGCGATCGACATGATGATCTTCTATAGGGTGGACGTCGCGACACAGAAGAGATATGTGAAACTCATCAATAATAAGAGGGATGACCAAGATTATCGCGATGAGATCTACAGTGAATTGGACAGCACAATATTTGATATTCTTACTGAGGAGGATAAGCTGAAAGGAGTGGACCTCATAATAAATAGCAGGGTCGAGGACCGCAGGGAGATGCGGGAGGACCGCAAGAAGATGCTGTACAGTTCCGTTACCTGTTTCTTCATCACCATGATGACGACCTTGCCGATAATAGCCGCACTCGTGCTGATCGATGACAGGCGCGATGCATTGAACGCTGCCGCTTTATTGGCATCGTTATCGCTTTTCTTCGTAGGCATGTACATCGACCCATCTAGCAGTAAGAAAAAAAGGATTTCCGAGGGATTCATGGTCATGGGGGCGGCGTTGATGCTATCGATCTTCGCTGCATATCTTGGTGGATGATGAAGGCAGTTATGTTTCGGAGTGAGTAAAAATCGTACGATAGGGTGTTTGTCAATTGTCGTAATTCAGGGCATACGGTATGTTTCAGTATGTCTATTTTTATAATCATGTGTTACTATTATAATTTGACTCTTTTTCGAAATAAGTGAATCCTTATACGAATTCATTAAAGAAAAACACAGATTTGACATGTCAATCCAGACTTATCTGCGGTTTGTATTTATACAGTAAATTACAATTTAACAGTAATATCAGATTTATTTAAATAGTTTGAACATATATATGTTATATTCTTTTATTTAGAAATCTTTAAATATAACATCAAAATACTATTGGCTAAGTATAGCTTGTTACAGAAATTTATAGCACAAGTATATCTCTTTGTAACACTCAAAATACCCAATAGGCCCTGTACCGCTTAAATCAAGGTCATGTCCGGGGCCAGCAAAGGAGGAATATCTATCAAAACGAAAATATTCGCAGTGTTGGCCATCGCAATGATGATGGCGGCGGCCTTCGTGGGAGTAGCATCAATGACGGGGTCTGATGATTCCGATGCTTCGAGCACGATAGCAATAAATGAAGCGTCAAGCGGTGTTGACTACATTCCAGAGGTCATCAATATGTCCTGTGGTGGAACAGTAATATTCACGCCCACCGTTAATTGGGCGGAAGGGACATATGATTCCAACTACACAGTTGAGACAGTCGTTACAAAGACAGATGTGACAGGTGTTACAATATCTGTTAATTCTACTACTAATGCCGTAACTGTATTGGCAGCTTCTACAGTTATTTCCGGTGGCTCATTCACAGTCACTTCTACTACAACAATAAAATGCAACGGTGCAGAGATTGCCACAAGAGACGTTTCGCAGGCCGTTATATTGAATGTATACTCTGATATGGCCGTGGACGCATCTGTCGATTGCTATTTCGGCGTCGCATTGAATGCAGCCCTGGTATCCGGCGGATCAGGTAGCTATGCAGTCACCATCGTAGAGGGTGACGACGATAATGAAAAGCTCCCTAACGGTTTGTACATACTCGGTAACAACCTGGGCGGATATGCAACAATCGATTCATTTACTGTAACTACATACACAGTATCTGCAGTAGTCGTTGATAAAGTGACAGGAGCTAAGACCACACAGGATGTAGTCATCACAACGCACCTGTCCAATGTATCTGGAGTTATAACAGGTACTGGTTCAGATCCGCAGATAATAGGGGATAATGGAACAGTATATGTTGACCAGAGCAGCAATTCTGCAGCCGTGACCATAACATTCACAGGTGTAGAGAACTATGTTCCTGCTATAGAGAAGATCTATGTCGATGGCAATCTTCTTCTCGAGGATGCTACCACACCTAGCATAACAGAATACACATTCTCTGTTGACTCAACATCACACGATGGGACTTTGGATTTCCTCCTCCCGTTGTATGTGACAGGTACACATGCAGTGACAGTCGATTATAATGTGGGCGGATACACTCAGACCTTCACATTCTATTTCGTTGTGTTGGAGAGTGGAGCTACATTCATAATACCCGATCCAAACATAGTGATATCTGTAACAGGATGATCAAATCATTTAGGGGCTTAGGCCCCTCTTTTTCAATTAATTTAATATATTAAAGGAGTAACAGAAATGAGAACAAAAATGGTTCTGGCCCTAGCGGCCCTATGCTTGATGTCATCCGTCATCATCATATCCAGCGATAGCATTGCTGTTGCTGACACAGAAGATGACGGCGATATGACCACTGTAGAGGCATACGCCTCGGATTTCGTTTTTTCTGATTCGGAGAACGCTGGGTATGCAGTGAAATGGGAGATAAGTTTCACATCGGATTTCTCCACAATAGAGGCATCCTCAACGCAGAATACCTACACATACACATATCCTTATGATACGGGAGATTTCTATGTTAGAGAGTACATATCCACGTCGATGGACTTTGACGAGGACCACACAAAGACGGCTGACATGAAGATCACTGTCTTGGGACCTGCACCAACAGTGACATTTGATTTCATGGACGGCAATCCCTCTGAGACCATCAATGTGCCTTACGTGGTTGGTGATGGGGGGACGATCACAGTGCCTACGCCGACTCGCGACGGATATGTGTTCAAGGGATGGTATTATGACTCTGGGTGCATCCAGGCCTACGATCCCGCAGCGGACATAACATCCGATATGACGTTATATGCGTCATGGGAGTACACAGAGATATCTGAGCCATCTGATTCGGCGAATCAATTGGAAAAGATCGTAATAATCGCATTGGTCATCGTGATCTTCTTGCTCTTACTGTTGTTGGTAATATTCAGGAAGAGAAAGCAAGGATCAAGGGAGACCTGATTCCAGCAAGCGAAATCCATTGCACCTTTTTTGTTAACGCAAAGAGGAGTATGAGGGTCCCAACATGATAGGTCATTCCAAAGGCATTAAAGTTCCAAGGAAATTATTCCTGTTCTTGGTTGTCCTAGGGATACTTGTCTCCTCTTATGCGGTAGTAATGTCCGAGGAAGAACCATCCTCAGCCGCGACTTTCACTGTCGACGGAATAACATATAGCACGATCACAACTACGACCGTTCAGGTCGGAGACGGTACGAATCCGACAGGCAGTTCAAGCGCGTCAAGCATCACCATACCTTCCACGGTAACGAGTGGTAGTGTGACGTACAATGTTACGGTAATAGGCAATAATGCATTTTACAATCGTAGTAATATTCAAACGATCTCCATACCCAATTCGATCGCATCTATCGGCAGCAATGCATTCTATGGTTGCACAGGGATAACAGCATTGGCCATTCCTGCCAGTGTGACCTCCATAGGTACAAATGCGTTCTACAATTGTACGAGTATAACATCATTGACGATACCAGTCAATATAACGGTCACAA
This sequence comes from uncultured Candidatus Methanogranum sp., assembly GCA_963676045.1. Taxonomy (GTDB): domain Archaea; phylum Thermoplasmatota; class Thermoplasmata; order Methanomassiliicoccales; family Methanomethylophilaceae; genus Methanogranum. The sequence continues at coordinate 1,011,951 of OY780938.1, read as the reverse complement.
ACGGTATGTTCTACGGTTGCAACAAAATAACATCCGTGACGATCATAAAGGGGTCAACAGCTACAGGTCCGAATTATACGACGTCGAATTACATGTACACTCCTTGGTACATAAGTCGTGCGAATACGATATCACTCACAATAGCAGATGATGTTACATTCATTGGTAACTATACCTTCTATAATTGCACTGGAATCAAGTCATTGACGATGCCGGTGACCATCGGGGTCACAAGTAGTACTGCTTTCAGCGGGTGCACCGCGATAACTTCAGTGACGTTAATAAAGGGGTCTACAACAGGTGCAGGTTATGTGTATAACAGCAGCAATTATGCGTATACTCCATGGTATTTCAGTCGCAATAACACGATCGTCCTTACCATAGAGAACGGCGTCACATCCATCGGGGACTATACTTTCTACAAATGCATTGGAATCAAGTCCTTAGTGCTCCCTGAAGGCGTGACCTCCATAGGTAGCACAACTTTTCGCGATTGCACCGGGATAACCTCATTGACACTTCCACAAAGTCTGACCTCCATAGGTAGTGCAGCTTTTCGTGGCTGTACGGGCATAACGTCATTGACCATTCCTACCAGCGTGACGTCCATCGGCGGCAACGCATTCAACGGTTGCACCGGGATAACCTCATTGACCATGCCGATAAACATAACGATCGCGAGCGGCATGTTCAACGGTTGCAACAAGATAACCTCATTGACATTGACAAAGGGGTCCTCAGGCGCAGGTGCGACATATACGGCGACCACCGCCACTTACACTCCGTGGTATATCAGCCGTACCAATACGATGTCTGTGACCATTGCCGACGGCGTAACATCGATCGGCAGCTATACTTTCTATAATTGTACTGGAATCGCATCTTTGACGATATCCAACACTGTGACGTCCATCAACACATATGCATTCTACGGTTGCAACAAAATAACATCGTTGACAATTCCAAACAGTGTTACAGCCATAGGTGCGAATGCGTTCTACAACTGCACGGCGATAACTTCACTGACCATGCCGATAAACATAACAATCACAAGCGGCATGTTCAACGGTTGCAACAAGATAACCTCATTGACATTGACAAAGGGCTCCACTGGCACAGGTGCGACATATACGGTTACGACCGCCACTTACACCCCATGGTATATCAGCCGTACCAATACGATGTCTGTGACCATAGCGGACGACGTCATATCGATCGGCAACTATGCATTCTACAACTGCACAGGAGTCAGATCACTGACCATGCCGATAACCATCGCGGCTACAAACACCACTGCTTTTACAGGTTGCACCGGCATAACATCAGTGACACTCACAAAGGGATCGACCGGTACAGGTGCGACCTATACAAGTTCGAATTACATGTACACTCCGTGGTACATCAGCCGTAATGGCATCATTTCGTTGACCATTGCCGACGACGTCACATCGATTGGCAACTATGCATTCTATAATTGCACTGGAGCAATATCATTTAATATTTCATTGTCAAGTTCTTTGACATCGATAGGGGATTATGCCTTTTATAACTGTGATAATTTAGTATCTATCGAGGTTCCAAGTTCGGTGACATACATCGGCGATTATTCCTTTTCGAATTGTGGGAAATTAAACTCTCTGACATTCAGCGATAATATAAGCTATTTATCAATTATCGGCAGTAATTCATTTTCGACAGGATTGTTAACATCTGTATCGATCCCTCTTGTAAAGACGGGTTATTCGTTCAATGGTTGGTACACCTCATCCTCTGGCGGAACATTGGTCACATCTTCGATGACTGTCACGACAACCAACAACAGCGTCGATCTATATGCACGTTGGACAGTGAACACGTATACAGTAGAGTACAACGGAAATGGTTCCACAGGCGGTTCCATGTCAAGCCAATCATTCACATATGGCATATATGCGAATTTGACTTCGAACGCATACACAAGGTCGGGGTACACTTTCACTGGATGGAACACAGCCTTAGACGGAAGCGGCACATCGTATAGCGATTCCCAGATGGTCGGGGATCTGACGACCGTGCAAGGTGCCACCGTGATCCTTTATGCTCAATGGAATGCAACGACCTTGACTGTGACATATCCCACCAATACGATCGCGTATTATGTCTCAGGTGGATCCACATCATTGGTATACGGTTCTTCATGTTCATTCAGCATAACGGTCTACGATCCATACAACAAGACATCTCCAATAGTATGGGCCAACGGGGTGTCGATAAGCGCTTCTTCAATCAGCGGCAGCACGTACACATATACAATCGATAGTGTGACGACGAACATCGTCTTCACTGAGACCGCCACATGGAGCAAGAACGTCTACACGGTCACATTGCCAGTATCCAACAGCGCATACGTTGTCACAGGTCAGACATCCGCGGTATATGGAGAGAATTATTATTTCACGATAACAGTGAATCCGGGATACAGCAGCACCGTACCCATCGTCACATGTTACGGCAATGACGGAATGTGGGTCATCAATAATTATGGTACGATCGTATACGAGTATCATGTCGCATATGTGACCAACGACCTCACATTCGTAGAATCGCAGACCTGGTCTTTGAACACATATTCCGTATCAGGTACGCTTACGGTAGTTGGCGGAGCGTCGTCTGTGAATGTAGCCGTAGTGTTGAATGTTGATGGCATGGAGTATACCGCGCTCACGACCACTGGCGGAGCTTATACTATAATAGGTGTCCCATACGGGTCTTCCGGCAGTATCACGGCATCCATATCTGGATACATGCAGACGGTGACACCCACTGTATCTTCAATGACCTCGAATCAGACAGGCAAGGACCTGACGCTGACGATCGCATTTTTCCAGATATCTGGAACAGTTCATTCCTCTGACGGGGCTCTTCCATCTGGCACATATGTGCTGTTGACCTGCAACGGCGTGGAATACACCGCAACTGTGAATCTAAGCACCGGAGCATATTCGATATCTGGATTGCAATACGGGGTGTATGTCGTGAAGGCCGTTGCAACAGGATATTCATCGACGACATTGAATCTTGACATGTCTAACGGGCCATCCTCGATATCCGGGCAGGATCTGACGATATCCTTGCAGATGCATACATTGACGATCTACGTGGTATCCTCATCGGGGATCTATGTTCCAGGATGTGCTGTCAACGTAGGTTCATACGACCTTTCCGACACATATTCCGCAGTATATGGTACATATTCAGGTATCATATCGTTCGGGACATCAGGGCTATCAGTATCGAAGGACGGATACACGTTCTCCAATTGGAAGTATTATGGCACGAGTGTGACGTACTCTTCAGGAGACTCCTTTGTAATGGGTTCAGAGGATACGACTATTGTCGTCAGCATGTCGCTGATAGAGTATTACGCCACATTCAATGCTAGCGGTTCCATAGTTTCGATATTGGAATTCGATGCCGAGGACATGTCTGTCGTGGCACCTTCGGTGCCTTACGTAATAGGATACATGGGAGAATGGGAACAATATACCCTCACATATGCGGACATAACGATATACGCCCAATACTCGCCGATAACATACACGATAATCTACCATTCGAATTACGGCTCGGATGTGACGTATTCCCAATCATGCACATACGATGTAATGGTCACATTGGCATCAACGATATTCACGAGAGGAGGATACACGTTGATATGCTGGAGCGGGAACGATGATGGCAGCGGCACGGTCTATGTTCTCGGAACACAGGTAGAGAACCTCTCTGCAGTTGATGGTTCCGAGGTAGATCTATATGCGGTATGGTTCGTGGACCTCGCATTCGTGTCACCGTCCGTGACGGATGACGATCTGGGATCGGTCGCGGTCGAGGAATCGGACCAGGAGACGGATGTAGGGACCTATGATGTGGACTTCGCAGCGGATTCGTACGATTACACTGTATACAATTCGGATTCAGTCACCGTGAGCGTCGTGTTCACACCCGATGACGGCATCCAGATATCGATAGCCAATTTCAACGGCATCATCGGGGAGTTGTATCTGAAGATCGACCTGATGAACTCTGAGAGCACGATGTGCTGTTATATGACAGTCGTAATATTGCCGGATTCGTATTTCATCAAATGTTCCATTTGAATGGGCACGGTTCCCACAATGAACAATTCGACCGTGATGTTTTGTTGTTTTCAGATCAAAGATAACAATAATTGTGAAGATAAAAGCCAATTTTAGAAGGAAGGAGTGGGTCTATCCGGATTTGAACCGGAGTCAATGGCTCCCAAAGCCACAAGTATACCAAGCTAGCCCATAGACCCTTAATACTTGGAGCATAATTTCGTCCTAGATAAGGATATCGTCAGACTATACCTTTTCTATGCATCTCCTCGATGAGGAGTTTGACCGCATTCCCCCGGTGAGAGAAGGAATTCTTCTCCTCTGTGGGTATCTCCGCGAAAGACAGCATGCCATCATGGGTGAATATGGGGTCGTATCCGAATCCTCCGCCACCGTGCTCCTCTGTCATTATACGGCCTCTGCATATCCCTGTGACGATGATGGTCTGCCCCACGATGTCGCATCCGATGCAGCATCTGAATTCCGCATCCCTGCCATCGATCCCATCCATCAGTTTCAGGATGCCTTTGTTCCCTATGGTCTTCTGTGCGTATGCGGACCATACGCCGGGGAATCCTTTCAACGAATCGATGAACAGGCCGGAGTCGTCGATCAAGAAGTCACGGACGCCCTTCTTCCTTATCTCCTCCATACCTTTGCGCACCACTTCCTCGAGGTCAGACGTCTGCACCTCGTCATATGGCAGACGGAGGTGCTCCATCTCTATGCCGAGATGGCCCAGTGATTCCTCGAATTCCCTGACTTTGCCTGGATTCGATGTTATCACCTTGAGTCTCATGTGTATCTCCCTCTGTCCTTTATGTCCTGGACCTTTCTCATGACGGCGCTCGAATCCTTCTTCTTTGAACAATATTCTTCGATCATGACGTCATATGCGTCCTTAAGATCCGGATGCGCTGAGTTGAATGCTCTTTCCAGAAGGCGGATGTCGACGCCTATGTCCTCCAATTCCGTTTTGGAAGAGCCCATAGAGAAGTCTATCAGGCAGATGTGGCCGTCCTCTGTCATCATCATGTTCGAGGTCGTGAGGTCCCCGTGACTGATGCCCCCATCGTGTAGTCTCGCTATCGATTCGCCGATCATCCTGCATACGGCCCTCGCCTTCTCGGGTTCATCATCCAGTATGTCCTTGATCTTCCTTCCGCGGATGTATTCCATCGTTATGCTGCATTCTTGGACATCGACGTCATATACCACAGGTGTTCTGACCCCGACCATCCTGGCATCCTTCATCAGCCTGGCCTCTGTCCTCATCCTTGCCGATCTTATCCTTTGATCGAGCTCAGGATGCCTGTATGCCTTGGGAGACCTGACCTTCACCATCGCTGGACGTCCGAGGAATTCTGTTTCGAATATCTCAGCCTCTGCACCGCTAGCCACCGGTTCAGGATTCATGAGGACTCGATTGCACTTCTTGTGTAAATATTTAATACTCTGAATACGGATATTCAGTCATGAGGTATACAATAACTGGCGATAATTTACAGTTCGTGAATGTTCAGATAGACGAGGGCGAGGAATTCCAATCCGTTGCCGGTGCAATGAGGTATATGACCGGCAATATGACCATGGAAGCGAAACTCGAGGGCGGTCTCATCAAAGGACTAAAAAGGTCGCTCACAGGGTCATCCTTGTTCCTTGTGAAATATAATGCACATGGTGGAACTGGAATAGTGGGCCTTGGAGGATGGGCACCTGGAAAGATTGTAGATCTCGATCTTGGAAAGGGGTCATGGGTAGTGCAGAAGACCGGTTTCCTCGGTGCACAGACCACAGTGGACATGGACCTTGCATTCCAGAAGAAACTCGGTTCCGCATTGTTCGGAGGAGAGGGATTCATATTGCAGAGGCTCAGCGGAAGCGGGATCGCATTCGTCGCGGCATGCGGTGATTTCAACATCGTGGATCTGAAGCCTGGAGAGAAATACAAGGTATCAACATCCAACGCAGTGGCCTGGCAGGACACGGTGCAGTATGACATATCCGCAGCAGGCGGAATAAAGACAGCATTGTTCGGAGGAGAGGGTCTGTTCGTGACCACGCTCACCGGACCCGGTAAGATAATAATACAGTCCATGACGCTCGCAGACCTTGCAGCTGCATTGGTGCCATTCTTGCCTTCGAACAGCAGTTGAGGTGAAATCAAATGACAGAAGAGAGAAAAAGTACAACGTGGTCAGGCATAGGCATACTCGTACTCGTTCTCGCGCTCATAGCGATCGTGGTATTCGTCGCGATGAACCCCAGCATACTGGAGAGTATCGTGCAGATAATCCTGATCGTCATAATAGCTATCATTGTAATCGCAGTGATAATATTCCTTGCAATGGGTCTTTTGGCCGTTCCTTATTACATAAAGAAGGGAGAGACCCATCAGACCGATGTCTCGTATGACATCAAGGATGTCAAGCCTGTCAAGGAGAAGCTAGAGCCCGAGGATAAGCCAGAGGAGAAGCCCAAGTCGAAGGACGACGATCTCAACAACCTTTACTGAGTGAAGGTCAAACCATTTACTTTCCATTTTTCATTCGCTCATTTTATCAATCCCTTGAGATATATTGTGGTGTGAAACGCGCACCTATCGGCTGTCAATCCCTGGACGATCTTTTGGGAGGGGGCATAGAGGACAGCAGTGTCACATTGATCTACGGAGAGGGAGGATGCGGAAAGACCAACATATGCCTCCAGGCAGCTCTGAATGTAATCAAAGGCGGGAAAAAGGTGGCATTCATCGACACGGAAGGGCTGTCATACGACAGGATACGTCAGATATTCGGAGAGGACGAGTCATTGAAGGGGCTACTCGTATTCCAGGTTCACAGTTTCGAGGAGCAATCCGATAAGATAGACAAGATCTCCAAATTGGCAGAGAAGGATGTTCTCGGAATGGTCATAATAGACTCAATGACGATGTTCTACCGCCTGAACTATGACGATCCGAAGGTCAGGACCGATTTCATAAGACAGACAGAGGTGCTTTTGGACATCGCGAGGAGATTCGAGATACCCGTTCTCATATCATCGCAAGTATATTCCAATCTTCAGACCGGTACGATAGAATTCCTTGGAGGTCATGCGATGCAACATAATGCGAAGACCATAATGAGGCTGGATAAAAGGAACAACGGCGTCAGGACCGCCGTGATAATAAAGCATCGCAGCCTCCCCGAAGGGAGGACCGCGAATTACCGCATAACCTCGAAAGGCATAAGCGATGTTTGACCTCAGACATCCCTATCGATGGCATAGCGTGCCAATGCGATCATGAAGTCCTTATGTTCGCTGGATGGGAGGAAATGTATCTTCGATATGGCCTCGTCGACCTTTTCCTTGGCCTTGTTCCTGGCATAATCTATGCTTCCCGCATCTTGCAGTATCTGTCTGGCACGCGCGATCTGCTTCTCGCTCGCATCCATGTTGCCCAGTATGTTCTTGAACTCATCCTTGGTCCTCTGGTCCTTTATGTTCTTCATGGCGTGCGTCACGAGTATCGTGCATTTTCCTTTGCGTATGTCGTTGCCTACGGATTTCCCTGTTTTGGAGGCATCTCCGCATATCCCGAGGTAATCGTCGAATATCTGGAATCCGAGTCCGAGTGCCATGGCGTAGTCGTCTATGGCCTTGACGGTCTTCTTATCGGCTCCTCCTACGATCGCGCCTCCGGCCGCTGCAGCCGCAAAGAGAACGCTGGTCTTCAGCCTTATAGTCTCAATGTACTCTTCCTCTGAGACGATCTTCCCCTCATTGGAGGTGTCCATCTCCTGCCCGCGTGCAAGGTCCCAGACAGCTTTCGTGACGTATCTGAGGGAATCCCTCAGCCTTTCGCCGTCCACATCCATCTCGGCCATTATCTGGAACGCCTTGGCGAACAACGCATCCCCTGCCAATATGGCCGTGGGCATGCCGTAGTCCACATGTATTGTGGTCATTCCCCTTCTTTTCACATCTCCATCCATGTAGTCATCATGGATGAGTGTGAAATTGTGTATGTACTCTATCGCGACAGCGAGGGGTATGGCCTTACTCCTGTCGCCTCCTACTGCAGAGCATGCCGCTAGCACGATGGCGGGGCGCATCCTCTTCCCGCCTGCGTAGGGGTATCTCCTGGAAGCCTCGATGAGCTTCATTGGTTCTTCATCAGGTATGTATGACCTTATCGCGCCATCCACTTCATGTGAGGCCTTGTTCAGATATTCTTTTGCATCCATTGTATTCCTTCCAACCATTCTTTAGATTCGCCCAATATGACGTATCTTGTCTTTGAAAGTTGTTTGATGTTCGAAGAGCCTGTGAGCATCATTGCAGCCCTGAGCTCTTCTTTTATGAGCGTGAGTTTCCTTTCCACGGCCTCCGATGATTCGAGGGCCTCTCTGAGTACGGAGTGCGCGACACCTGCACACGATGCCCCCATCGCGATCGTGGAAGCCACATGTATGCCGTCGAGTATTCCTCCTGAAGCTATGATGGGTAGGCCGTTCCTGGCCTCGATAAGGGATACTGGCGAGGGTATGCCCCAGTCGAAGAAGGTCTCTCCCATGCCGGACCTGATCTCGTCACCAGCCTTCATGGCACGGTAGAGCTCCACGGCAGAGAAGCTCGTGCCTCCCATACCAGCTATGTCCATTCCCTGTATGCCGGTCCCTTTCAGCCTCATGGCGACCTCAGAGGATATGCCTGCACCCGTCTCTTTCACGATGATCGGGAAATCCCTTGCGATGTCACGTATGGCATCATAGCATCCTATGCTATTGGTGTCTCCCTCAGGTTGTATTACCTCCTGTAGGAAATTCAGATGTATGGCTATAAGATCGGCATCGATGAGCTCTTTTGCTTTTGCAATATCATCTTTGTAGAATCTGTCCTTTGTCTTCTGCTTGACAAGTTGCGGTGCACCGACATTCCCTATAACGAGGGGAAGATCATAATCTTTGATCACGGAATAGCTATCTGGGTCTATTCCGTTGATACCTGCCCTCTCGCTTCCGATGCCCATGCCTATTCCGAGATTTGAACAGGCTTTCGCTATATTCTCGTTGATCTTCTTCGCTCCTGAGAAACCGCCTGTTATGGCCGTTACTATCAACGGGAATTCCAATCTGTATCCCATGACATCTGCTTTCATGTCGATGTCATCAGCATCGACCTCAGGAAGCGCATTGTGCATCAGTTTGACATCGTCCCAGTAACAATATCCGGGAGCGATCCTTTCATTCAGGCAGATCTCGATATGGTCTGCCTTCCTTTCTTTTATCGGGGGTGTCATTTCAATCCGCCTTTGGCCACAGTGGAGATGACCTTATCTCCTTTAAGTAATGAGTATAATCTTCCGGGGACAGATCCATTCACAAGAACGCATTCTCTATTTTCGGTGCTCATCCTGAGCATGGCTTCCATTTTGGCTCCCACTCCACCGGTGACATCATCCACGTTTATGCTGCTGTCAACAGTTTTCAATAATTCAGATGTGACTTCGTCTATGAATTTGGCATCTGGATGTTTTTTAGGATCCTTGTCATAAAGTCCATCTATGTCGGATACGAATATGACCTTCTCAGGTTTGAACATATTACAAAGGATTTCCATCAATTGATCGCCAGAACATATTCCGAATCCTTTTTTCCTATCCATGACGACGTCACCGAATGTAACAGGCATTATTCCCATTGCAGCAAGAGACCTCAGGGCCTCAGTGTCAGTGGTTATCAATTTCCCATCATCCATGACGAAACAAGATCCTGGAGGTACAGATACAGCAGGGATACCAACTTTCAATAGCTCATCCACGACCATCAGATCAAGGTCTCTGACATCATGCTGCACTCTCGCGACCGCAGCGATTTGTCCATAGTCGACGAATCCGTTTTGCAGTGCATATTGTTTCGCAAGCACATGGCCGAATGATCCAGCTCCATGGACCACTATGGTCCCTTTCTCGGAATCGGATATCTCTCTGCAGAGCCTGGATACAATTTCTTTATTGAATTTTCTATACTGGGTCTTGTCAGTTATTATACTGCCACCCAGTTTTATTATCATCATCATTCGACTATATGCCTAAGTGGGTATTAATGATAACGATTGAAAGTATGCAAAGAAAGGTAAAAGTGGTTGACAGCGTGCCTAAGTTCCCGTATGCTTGCGCAATACAGTACAAGAAGGTACGCGAGCGGACTTTACTGCCGGGTTCGGAATGGGACCGGGTGTTTCCCCGCTGCTATGGCCGTCAGACCGAAACTAGCGATACATAGACAGTATATTAAGGTTTCTATAGTTATGAAAATTCCAAAAAATCATTCAAACTGGTAGGTCGATGAGATATGATGAAAATCAAAGAAAGGTAAAAGTGGTTGACAGCGTGCCTAAGTTCCCGTATGCTTGCGCAATACAGTACAAGAAGGTACGCGAGCGGACTTTACTGCCGGGTTCGGAATGGGACCGGGTGTTTCCCCGCTGCTATGGCCGTCAGACCGAAACTAGCGATACATAGACAGTATATTAGTCTTTCGGTTTGAAAGGAGTCTGTTGTTCAGCAGAACGTGGTCTTATCGCTGTCAAGGACCTCATTCCAGAGTTTAATCGTCTCTTGAGCTTCTTCCTCGTCCATGATCTCTATTGCAAAGCCGGCATGTATTACAGCCCACTGTCCGATCTGAGCTTCGACCATGGCGATATTGGCCTTTTTTATGACACCGCCAAAATCTATCTCCGCCAAATCACCCTTAATGCTGACAATTTTTCCTGGGATCGCTAAACACATATCAATTCCCCGTCATTATACTTATTATAGCCTCTGCTGGCTGTCCGTCACATGCTTCAAGGGCTGCAATGGCCCTGATCTTGTCGCAACCTGTTTGAGACATCACAAGATCTATGTCTTCGTTAGGGAAGGACCGCGCTGCAACTGCGGATGATCCCAAAGGCCTCGTCTCTTCGATTCCAGATATCTGATAGCTTTTGCTACCTTGCATATCCACGCATACAACTTCGGCATTGGTGATCACTATCTCTTCCTTGCTGGTCCTTATTATGACCTCTTGGACGTCATTGATGTTGGATTGTTTTATCCCCATCTTTTTCATCGCTTGTTGCATTTGACGTTGATTTACGCCTTTCATTCCTGACATTGCGAATCACTTATAGTCATTCTCTTAATTAAGCATTATAGGGAGGACGCGATCCTCTCTTTCATCTTTTCAAGCAGTTCATCCGCTTTCGAGATGTCTTCAATACCTCCTTGCGAGAAATCAGATCTGCCTCCGCCTCTTCCTCCGAATTCTGAAAGCACATCATTGATCACAAGTTTGCAATCCAATCTATCCGTTCCGGATGCGATCAATACCGAGACCGTCTCCGATACCGAGACGAATGCTACGATGCCGCCTTTGGATTTGTAGTTCTCAGCCGCATCTATTAGCGTTTTCTTATCAGCATAGAATTTTCCAGAATAGATATCGATGCCTTTGAAGGATTCAGGCATCAAATTTGAAAGTTGTTGTTTTGAGAACGAACGTATCGTTTCCCTATCGATCTCCCGTTCTTTTTTCATGTTCGCTATCGTCCTTACGAGTAGTTCTGGTTTCGTGTCTATCTCTTCTACCGCTTGAAGGCATGTTTTTGTTAATTCTATCGCAGAATCCTTAGCAAAATCGCCTATTTTGAAGTGAATGGCAAAACCGTCTTTTCCTGCCGATACCTTGCGATCTACTAAAATGAAATCGAGCTCTGATGTTTCCATCACATGTATGCCGCTGCACGCTGAGAGGTCAATATCGCCGATCGCAACGACAGATATCTGATTTTCCGTTATGCGGTCAAGTTTTATACGCACATTTGAAATATCTGGGTCATCCCTGTCCATCAATGTCTTCGTCACGGTGAGATTGTCGCGTATCGCCTTGTTGGCGAATCTCATTGCGGCGGTTATGGAATCCCAGGACAGGTCGTGGTTGACTATCACATATTTACTCTCAGGGGAGATGTAGATCTTCACGATCTCCAGTTCTGGGTCTTGCTTTTTCAAAGAACAGAACAACAGGTGCTCTCCAGTATGTCCCCGCATGAGGTCATAGCGTCTGTCCCAGTCGACGCTGCACCATACTGTCTCCCCGGCTTTCAGTTTGTTGTCCGGCACTTTGTGGAATATGCGGTTACCTTTGTACATGACCTCGGTAACGATCTCGCCCTGTATCGTTCCAGTATCGCAGACCTGCCCTCCTCCACCTGGGTAAAAGGCAGTGCTTTCCAATTCTATCAGATCCCCTTCCTTTGAGACGATCCGGCTCTCGAATTCGAACATGTATCCGTCGCGTCTGAAGATTTCCTCTGTCATTCTATCGCAGGGTAAATTGCAATCCCATGTAATAAATATGCGATTAGACATTTGTCTAGTTAGGCGAAATGAGCATGGCAAAAGTAGAGAAATTCGATGAGCTGGACAGGCGTATCATAAAGCTACTTAGCACGTCTAGTCAGGGTTCATACAGGCAGATAGCCAAGCAATTGGATGTCCATCCTACCACGCTCATACAGAGGGTAAAGAATCTAGAGAACATGGGAGTAATCAAAGGCTATCGCGCCAAGATAGACTACATGAACCTAGGTTACGAATACATGGGGATAGTCCACATATATTCAGAGGATGTGGTCGGTGTGCAGAGGGAATTGTTGGACATCCCTCAGGTAATGGCGATATATGATGTCACAGGTGATGCCGATTGCATAGTGATGATATCATGTTCAGACCGTGAGGATTTCTCATCGACGGTGAAAGAGATAAACGCCTTGAAAGGGGTATTGAAGACCAATACCTCGGTGGTTCTCAATATTGTAAAGGATTCCAACGATTATGTGCCTGATATGATGCACGTATGAGGCGTATAAAGGAACAATTGTTTTATATGGCGCTGTTCTTCGAGTGACTAGTATATACCCTAGGGGTAGAGCAATGAGAAGAACAAATACATGTGGAGAGCTCAGGCTGTCAGATATTGGCAGGAACGTATGTCTGCAGGGCTGGGTAAGATTCTCGAGAGATCATGGAGGCGTGGCCTTCATAGACCTGGCCGATAGGTACGGAATAACCCAGATAGTCTTCGATCCAGAGGATATCGCCAAAGGATCTGACATCGACGAGATCGCGACGGTAATGAAGACATTCACCCGCGAGTCAGTGGTCTCCATAAATGGTATTGTGAGGAAAAGGGTGGAAGGCACCAACGATCTCAGGAACCCCACCGGGGAGATAGAGGTACTTATAACGAAAGCCGAACTTCTCAACAAATCAACGGCACCTCCATTCGAGATAGGGGATCAGAAAGAAGGCATACTTCCGAATGAGGACACAAGGATGAAATACAGATATTTGGACCTCAGAAGGACGGAGATGATACAGGCCATAGAGTTCAGGAGCAAGTTCGTCCATCTGATGAGGCAGTATCTTGAGCAGAACGGATTCCTGGAGATAGAGACCCCCGTGTTAGGAAGGTCCACTCCGGAAGGCGCAAGGGATTACGTCGTTCCATCAAGGATACACCCAGGTAAGTTCTATGCCTTGCCACAGTCCCCTCAGTTATTCAAACAGATGCTAATGGTCGGAAGCATGGACCGCTATTATCAGGTCGCAAGATGCTTCCGTGATGAGGATTCACGCAAGGACCGTCAGCCTGAATTCACCCAGATAGACATGGAGATGTCGTTCGTAGATATGAAGGACATACAGAATATGATAGAGGGCCTCATATCATATGTTTGGAAAGGTCTCTACGGCAAGGACCTCAAGACACCATTCCCAAGGATAGGATACAAGGATGCGATGGAACGCTTCGGTTCTGACAAACCCGATATGAGGTATGGTCTGGAGTTCACAGGCCTGACAGATGTTGTCAGGGATGTGCCGTATGAGATATTCCAGAGGATATTGAAGAGCGGCGGAATAGTCGCAGGTATAAACCTCGGTAAAGACAGTTCCAAGGTAGGAAGGAACGAAGTCGACCGTTACATCCATTTCGCAAAGAACAAGGCGAAACTGGGCGGTCTGACCTGGATGAGATGCGAGAACGGAGTCCTTACGAGCAACATCACGAAGTACTTCACACCCGAGATATTGGAAAAGATAAAGCACAGCATGAAGGTGCAGGAAGGAGACCTAATATTCCTGGTCGCAGGACCTTGGAAGGCCACATACGAGGGAGGAGGCGTTCTCAGAAGGAAGATCGCGGAAGACCTCGGATTGGTGCCAAAGGACGTGTTCCAATTCTTCTGGCTGGTGGACTGTCCGATGTTCGAGATAGATCCAGTATCTGGCAAGCATGACGCATTCCATCACCCGTTCGTTCTTCCAGAGAACGACATCGACGATAAGTACGTGGGAGGGTCATGCTTCGACATATGCCTCAACGGCAACGAACTCGGTTCCGGTTCATTGAGGATACACGATCCAGAACTCCAGAAGGCCGTATTGAAGAAGACAGGAATGTCCGATGAGAAGATAGAGAGGGACTTCGGATGGTTCATAGAGGCACTAGGATACGGAGCGCCCCCGCATGGTGGGATAGCCATGGGAGTCGATAGATTCACCGCGATACTTCTTGGCAAGGAGTCGATCCGCGATGTGATGGCGTTCCCCAAGAACAAGAGGGCAGTATCTCTGTTCGATGGTTCTCCAGAGAAGATAGACGATAGCAAATTAGAGGAGCTGCAGATAATCTCTCTAGCCTCTGACGATCTGGATATCGGAAAGTTCGAAGAGGACTCAGAGGAAATATAATCTCATTATGCCGGACCTTCGAGGTCCGGCAATAATTTTGTCAACAGATCAGAGCCTTTTCTGAAGAAGTCTCTTCGCGGTATCGACAACATCGGAGGAGGAGTATGCTCCACCGGTCTGTCTCATGACCGAGCCGATGACCTTATTGATGGCCTTCTCGTTCTTACGGTAGTCTTCAATGAGATCCGGATTGGAATCCAGATAATCTATGATAAGGGATTCCAGATCGCTTGATTCCGTCTTCATCGAACCCGAGTCTTTGCCGTTCATATAGGCCTTTATCTCGATCGAACATTCAGTGTCAGTTATCTTTCCAAGTTTGTACTCGCATATCATCTCGACGATCTTCTTCGAATCGAGATCATTCCCTTGATGTTTGGAAATTTCTTCGAAGGATTTCCAATTCGCGCTGATGACACCCGTCGTCCAGGTCTTCGCGGTCTGAACGTCTGTAGATTTGGAGATATCCTCGAACAGATCTGCAAGTTCCATCGAGGTATTGATTATCTGTTTGGAGGATCTTTCATCAAGTCCGTAATCGCTGCAGAATCTTTTGGTTCTCTCAAGCGGACTTTCTTTGATCTTTATTGAATCTGCTAATTTCCTTATATGGAATATTCCAAGGTCAGGTTCATCGATGTATCCATAATCTGCTTCGAACTCTTTCTTCCTTACAGAGATGGTCACTCCACGTTCCTCATCGAAACGTCTCGTTTCACGATCTATTTTTCCACCCGCTTTGAGGATCTTTGTCTGTCTTATCATCTCGAAGGTCAGAGCCCTTTCGACATTCTTCAGACCTGTGACGTTCTTTACCTCGCATCTCTCGACACCGACAGACAGGTTGCAGTCGCAACGGATGCTCCTCTCGTCATCTCCTTCGAGGTCTATCGTGTGCCTTATGTCTTGTATGAGCTGTCCCAGGAATTCCCTTGCTTCAGCAGGGGTCTTGAGATCAGGTTCGGTAACTATCTCCGCAAGCGCTATCCCCGATCTGTTGTAATCTATCAAGGATGAAAGGTCGCCGACCCTCTTGGTCTTTCCAGGGTCCTCTTCGAGATGTATCCTCGTTATCCTTATGGGTTTGTCACCGAGGTAATACACGCCTTTGTATCCTATCGGATTGTCATACTGTGTTATCTGTACGCTCTTGCTCATGTCTGGATAGAAATATGTCTTTCTTGAGAACCATGTGGTATCGGGTATCGTACATCTTAGCATCTTTGCAAGCATGATACCATATTCCATCGCCTTCTTGTTCAGCACAGGTCTGGAACCAGGCATTCCGAGGCATGTCGGGCATACATGCGTGTTTGGAGCATCCGCATCGGTCGTCGGACAGGAGCAGAACATCTTGGATCTGGTAGGTAGTTGTACGTGTACCTCCAATCCTATCTTCATAGCAACACCTCCGGTCTCCGTACGTCGAACATATGGTCCCACTCGTTGGCCATCGTAAGGAGGAGGTCCTCTTTCCAATGGTCGGTGACGAATTGCATGCCTATGGGCATCCCATCGCGGTCATATCCGCATGGCACCGACAGGTGTGGAGTTCCAGCAAGGTTTGCAGGTACCGTCAGGTAGTCGGCCTGATAGGATTCCACAGGGGTCATCTTCGAGATATCGTCGAATCTGGGAGATACAAAAGGCATCGTAGGCGTCAATATGGCGTCATGTTCTTTGAATACCTGTTTGTAGGCATCAATCACATACATCCTAACATTGAGTGCCTTGGCGTAATATCTGTCCCTGAATCCTGCCATCCTTGTGTATGTTCCGAGCAATATCCTTCTTTTCGCTTCGTCACCGAAATATTGGGAGCGGAAATATGTGAAGTAATCATCGAATTTCAAGGATAGGTCCCCATCCTGTTGCCCGTATCTCATTCCCACGTATCTCGCAAGATTGGTCGAAGCCTCCGATGTAGCCAGTACATAGTATGCGGGCATTGCGTATTTGAGTGCAGGCATGTTGACGATTTCGATGTCCATGCCCATTCCTTTGATGGTCTCGATCGAGCTTTCGAATGCTCTTTTCACATCTTCACTTATGCCTTCCATCGATTCCTGAGGTATGGCTATACTTCTGATCTTCTCTTTTTTTATAATCAGGTCCGGTTGTGAGCAGGATGTCGGGTCCTTCTCATCTTTGCCTGAGATCACAGGTAGGTATTTGGACAGGTCCGAGGCCTTCGAGGAAAGCAAGCCGATCTTATCAAGGGAGTTGCCATAGTCGATAAGTCCATATCTGGATACACGTCCGTATGTGGGCGTTATCCCGTATACTCCGCAGAAGCTCGCGGGACAACATATGGACCCGCCAGTTGATACACCGAGCGATACATGGTCCTCGATCACAGCTGCAGCGCATGCGGAACCACCTGAAGATCCACCGCAGGATCTCTCAAGGTCGAACGGGTTCCTAGGTATGCCAAATCCAGAATTCGTAGAGAAGGTACCGAATCCGAATTCATCCATGTTGGTCTTGCCTATAAGCCTGCCTCCGAAATCCTTCATCCGGGATATTGCTGTGGCATCGAACATTGGACGGTATCCTTCCAATATCTTGGATCCGCTGCAGGTCTCAAATCCGATCGATGTAAGATTGTCCTTGGCAGAGAACATGAATCTCGAGCCATCGTCCTTCCCATCTTTCAGGAAATCATTGAACATTGAGTATTTCGAGTTGATCTTCTCTAACGAAGACAGAGATGATTGAGAGCTCATGAGAGCCTTGGCCCCCTAATGTAATTCTCATAAGTGTTCATATCCTTCAACAGATCATCGGGATTTATGCACATCCTTGGCACATCCTCTCTGAGGATGTCCGCTATCTCGACGGGATTCACGCCAGAACCTTCAAAAACTGGCGCCTCATCGAGTATCTTGAAATAGTCTAAGATATCAGTCAGGTCCTGGCTGTATTTGGCGAGTTCCTCTTCAGTGAGCGAGATGTGTGCTGCGCGAGCTACCCTTTCGATGATCTCTCTATCCATGATCAGACCTATTGAACGCATTGAAGGTATTGGTTATAAATTTGTCCACGGAGGATCATCTGAATAATATCATGCCATACAATGTGAATGCATTATTCTCGAATTTGAAATCCATATTCTGCGATTCGAGGTATTCTTCCATTATTATTCCGAATCCGCTTACCGAAGGTATCATCTGTTCTGGGAATCTGCATGGTTCGTCAGGGTATGTGCATTCTCCGCAATATTTGCATCCGCCATCCGCGATAGGCAGTATGTCCTTGTATCCTGCCCTATTCATGGCACTTGCCATTTTCCTCACCATGTCCTGATGCTCATGTGCGCATTTATCGATGAATTCAAGGTCCTTCATATTCACATTCTCAAATCTGCGGTATACGAGGACGGATTTACTGTATTGGCGTATCAATCCGAGGCAATCTTCTTCGGTACCAACGCCAGGTGGGCATCCCCAATTCGTATTGAAAGCGCCGCATCTGTTCTGCCTGCAGAGTTTTCTGCAGGTCGAGATCGTATGGATGTCTGGTTTCGGTGCTGCCACTACCTTTATCTTGAATTCTTTGAAATTAGGTTCGGAATCCATTTTTGACCAGATGTCCGCGATCATAGTATTGTTATCGTGTTGCAGTTAAATAAGTATTTTTGGTGTCTGATTAAGATTGTATATAAAGTAATGTAGAAGGAATTAAAATATGATGAATCATCACAGAGAGCGATAACAATGGCAGCAGCCGAAAGTCCCGAAAAGAAACTTGCCGCAGGAATGAAGGCAATGGATGAGGGCGATTTCAAGAAGGCATACACCGCCTTCAAGAAGCTCGTCGAAGAGTATCCAGGCAATGCAGAGTGTTGGTACTACAAGGCCGAGTGTGGCAATTACGCATCAGGCATGTTCGGTGCCAAAGTCTCGCCAGAAGAGATAATGGAAGCATACAGGAAGGCCATAGAGTTGGATGGTGACAGGGTGGACTATTACCAGTCATACGGTCTGTTCTGCATTTCCATCAACAAATACGATGAGGCTGAGAAGGCATACAAAGAGGCAGCCCAGATCGATGAATCCATGGAATCCTCTTTATATTCCGAGTTCGCCATAGAGTATTTCAACAACGTGATGGCCACGTACGGGGAGATCATGGAAGACCCCAAAGCAAGGGCCCCCTATGCAAAGAAGGCATTGGAGTACATGTTGAAGGCATTGGAGATAACTCCAGAAGAAGCGAAGAATCTGCTTTGAAAAACCAGTGATACTGGGCGGGCTCAACCGTCCAAGTATCCCTCTTCATTATTTTGTACTCTTTATCCATCAATTCTTGTATTATAAATATTTAAATCATATGAAGTCATCGTTATGCCATATGAAGCAGAAAGCCGCGAAGCCCTCCAACGATGCTAAAAAAGGAAAGGCCAGAGCGAAGAATTGTCCTTCATGTGTTTTAAGGAGGCAGGTCGATAAGGCCGCTTTCACCTTATTTATGGATAAGGGTTACGACAATACGACTATGCGTATGATCTCCGAAGAGACGGGATTCGGCGCTGGAAGCTTATACAATACCTTCGATGGGAAGGAGGACATTTTACAGGACATAATCATCGGAGGGTACGATGTCGTCATAAAGGAGGTCAAATCACTCATGAAGGACGATATCGATCCCTTCGTAGCGATATCATTCCCGATGTGCGTGGACCTATACGCTGCAAGTGTGAATCGCAGATATGCGGAGCTTCTCACGATTGCTCACCATACGTGGCCGGTATTCAATGCCATGGTGGATAAGACCATTGAGTGGGAGTTGAATTACATAAAGGAGTTCGATAAGGACCTCACCAAGGAAGAGATGAAGGACAAGTTGATGTTGAACGGGTCCATTGTCGGCTATTATATTTTCAAATATCATTCGGAGGGCCCTCAGGATTGCAGAGAGGGGATAAGCAAATGTCTCAAGGCATTCTGCATATTGTTCGGTTTCTCAACAAAAGACCTTGATGAGAAGGTGGAAGGCATAATATCATTGTTCAAGAATGAATTGGCTTTGGGACTTTTCGATATCAAGGCATACGAAGAATAAACATAAAATCTGTTTATCTGTTCAATTTATTTTTTGTTCATTGTGCTAATTTATATGCGTTTAAATGACATATTGTATTCATTCTATAAGTAAACTTCATATATAATTAGACAAATGTCTAATCAATCCATCTATGATGGTACAATAGAGGAAATTCACATGAAGACAACAATGAAGATAATCGTTGGGTTGGCGATCTTGGTATCGGCCGTCGCCATCATGATGATATCAATTCCCAGTGCTTCTGCAGAGACAATTGCAGATGCAGGGGCCGAGGATTCAGGCAGCATATCCTGGATCCTAGTGAGCTCCGCACTGGTATTCATCATGGCACCAGGAATCGCATTTTTCTATGGTGGTATGCTCAGGAAACAGAGCATGTCATCGATGATGACACAGACATTGATCGCAATAGGCGTGATGACCATAACATGGGTCGTCGTTGGTTACTCGCTCGCATTCAGCGGTACTGGCGAGATAATCGGTAACCTTCATTATGTGCTGTTGAGCAATTTGTCGGAGACGTCTGAGGGAGGCATCAATTCCAGTACATTGGAGTTCGCATTCTATCAGATGATGTTTGGAATAGTCACTGCTGCGATCGTCCTCGGAGCATGTGCAGAGCGTATAAGGTATACCGCGATGGTATGGTTCCTTGTGTTCTGGTCGATATTCGTTTATGCGGTCATGGCTCACTGGGTATGGGGCGGAGGACTCTTTGCTCAGAATCTTACCGTACTCGATTTCGCCGGAGGAACGGTCGTTCATATCTGTGCAGGAGTTACAGGTCTCGCAATAGTCGCATTCGTTGGAAGCAGATCGCAGAGGACCCGTTCCGCACGTGCCCATAACATACCATTCGCATTCTTGGGATGCATGTTCCTTTGGTTCGGATGGTTCGGTTTCAACGGAGGTTCCGCGCTCGGAGCCAACGGTTCTGCGGTTCACGCGGTCATGGTCTCTCAGATAGCAGCCGCATGTGCCATGATGGCATGGGCTGTGGTACAATATCTTCAGGTAGGTCGTGTCGGTGTTCTTGGAATGATAGCCGGTGGTATTGCAGGTCTAGTTGCAATAACGCCAGCCGCAGGATATGTCGACATATGGGCATCCATTGTCATCGGTGTTGTCGTAGGACCTCTCTGTTACTTCGCTGTCAGCTTCTTCAGGAACAAGACGAAGATAGACGATGCACTCGATGTGTTCGCTGTTCACGGAGTAGGAGGTATATGGGGAGCAATCGCGACAGGTCTCTTGGCAGACCCAGATCTAACAGGAGGCATCAAGGGCCTCTTCTACGGAGGAACGGACCTCATTGTAGGACAGATCATCGCAGTAGTCGTTACGATAGTGTTCTGTTTCGTGGTCTCGTATGCGATCATATGGCTACTATCGAAGTTCATGAGAGTGCGTGTCACTGAGGACGAAGAGATGGTGGGGCAGGATCTTATCGAACACGGGGAACCAGCCTATATGATGTGAGGTGAATGACATGAAAATGATAGTAGCAATCATTCGTCCAGAGATGTGCCAGCGCGTAAAGGATGCTTTGAAGGGAGTGGGTGTTAACGGCATAACGATAACACACGTCCTAGGGCGCGGATCTCAGGCAGGACTCAAATTCACAAGCAGAGTAGGGGAATTCGTTGTTGACGAACTCGATAAGACAAAGATCGAGGTCATCATCGAGGAAGACTCAATGGAAGACATCGTGATCGATGCCATAGTCAAGGCATCAGAGACTGGAAAGCCAGGTGACGGTAGGATAATCGTTATCCCTATCGAGAAGTTCATAAGGATAAGGTCTCAGTGACGATATCGAAATCATAAACCATTTACTTTTTTTATATTTTTAATTCATTGAATTATGGGATTTTAAGCAAAAACATGAAAATGGTAGCGAGGGATCGATTTGAACGATCGGTCTCCGGGTTATGAGCCCGACGGGATATCCTGGCTACCCTACCTCGCTATGATACACTCTAATAGTATTCGGTATATATACTTTGCACAATAAAAAAGGATTTAGAAGAATTTTTTCAAGAACATAACATCTTGTATTTTACCCTTTATAGTTATTTTCTTTGTCACATAAGCTTTCATAGGTCTTAGGGTGCCATCTATGAGTGCCTGCAGATTCTCAGGTGTGGTCGTCAATGTGACATCCGCATTTGGGAGTTCTTTGTCCTCGAAGTTTGTTATCTTTGCATTTGAAAGCATCATCGAGTATTTCTCTGTACCAAGGTCGATGTTGAATGTCTTGGTGATGGGTTCGATCTCCTTACGGGCCTCTTCATTCTTTTCCATCTTTTTGTGAAATTTATCTATGAGGGTCTGAATTTGGTCGTGCATTGTCATTAGTTTCACCAATCTGTTAATTTAGTATTGCGGGATGCGGACATAATGTGTTTCACAGGTTCCCATGAGCAACGTGTGTATCTCGGAGGGGCTCCATTGGTCTTGATCCATTTTCTTATGAAGTCCATCGTCAATTCGTCGCTTGGATAACCGCTACCTATATCCATCCCGAATTCTTTCTGGATATCCTCTATCATGCGGTCTCTTGTGACCTTAGCTATTATGGATGCTGCGGATACCACAGGGTACGTGTCATCTGCCTTGTGCCTCCCAATGACGTCCGTATTGTTTAATCTTACGGAAAGTGCGCTCGAGAACATCATCTCATTCGGATCTGGGCAGTCTGCATATACGACATCCACCTTCATTTTCGATGTAGCCTCTTGGAACATTTCCAACTCGATGACGTTCAATGTGAGCTTCTTCCTCTTTTCATCGATCTCTTCCGCGGATATTATCACTGTGCAATATTCCTTGCAAACTGAAACGATCTCGTCGTACATTCTCTCTCTTGTCTTCTCGGTCAGTTTTTTTGAATCTTTGACTCCGATCCTTTTCAGATCGTCATCTTTATCCACATACACCGAACCTACGACGAGCGGACCCATTACCGAACCTCTTCCAGCCTCGTCAACACCGCAGAACATACACTTGTCAGGTCTATTGTCGATATAATTCTTATTACGACCAATTTAATGGTAGGTTTATATATTTTAAGTTGATAGAGCGATTGTTGATACAACATGGTTCTGAAATGTGATATTCAATACGGTAAGGGCGATACCGGTTTTAAACTCACTAAAGTCGGGGTTACTGGTGTAAGAAAACCCGTAATCGTTAAGAGGGAAGGAAAAAGTAACAAGCTAAATGGTGCTTTGAATTGTTCTATAGATGTTTTCGTGGACCTTCCCGCAGAACAAAAAGGATCGCATCTTTCCAGGAACGTAGAGGTACTAAAAGAGGTCGCCATCAATAGCATAGACAAGCCCGTCACAGGTCTGGAGAATATGGCTGTCGATATGTGCGATAAGCTCCTGGTACATCACGAGTATGCGCACAATGCATATGTGAACATAACCGCGGAATACTTCTGCGAGAGCAGGACTCCTTTTGGAAAGGAGACCTACGAGATATACAAATTGATCGCGATGGCGCATGAGGTACGTGGAAATAGCGTAAGGAAGACGATAGGCGTAGAGGTCATAGGCATGACTGCCTGTCCCTGCGCACAGCAGACCGTTACGGAGATGCTCAATTGCAACACCGAGCATCCTGTGATGTCGCACAATCAGAGGAACATCTGTACACTCATGATGACAATGGACAGGGACGTCAATGTCGAGGCCGATGACCTCATCGATCTCGTTCACAAATCCTTCTCATCCCCCACATATGAACTATTGAAAAGGGATGATGAGGGACAGGTCGTCATCAATGCACATAGCAATCCAAGATTCGTAGAGGATGTTGTAAGGGTTACATTGAAGAACATCGTTGAAGTCTATTCGAAACTTCCAGACAATGTGGAGGTATTCGTAAAGAGCGAATCCGAAGAGTCGATCCATAAGCATAACGCCTATGCCGAGAGAACGGCTACAATGGAAGATCTGAGGGCCGAAAAGATTGAACAGTGATCGGAATCACTTTTCAATCTTTTCCAGTTTCTTATTCAGTATGTTCATGTCCTCGAGATAAACATTGGATGGGCATTCCATGTCGTTGAGACAGCCTGTCCAATAAACAACTACGCCAGGTCCAAACAATTGTGTATATGGCTCTAGTTGTTTCCTCGAGTTGAATCTGAATTCTACGTTATCCCCAAACGATGCCTTGCTTTCAACCCAGAATATCTTATGGCCCTCATACATCATGGGCTCTTTAAGAAGACAATCTGGTGTCTTGGTGCTGCCTTCGACATCGCGGATATCGTTCTCCGTCATATACTCGACACCTTGATCGTTGAGCCATTCCTGAAGTAACGATTCTCCCCATTGTCCCCTTTCCTTTTGCCTTTCATTGGCTTCAGGAGAGTATACAAGGTCCATCTTGACGGCCTCACGCACCTCTTCAGATGCTTCTTCGCATTCAAGAAGGTCTGGGTCCCTTATTATCTCCCAAAATCTCTTCTTAGATACTCCATCTTCTTGGAAGATTATCATCATTATCAATATCGGAGGGAACTTGTAATTATTGGCTATCTCTAGGAAAGTGTGTCCTTTCTTCCAGTCTCTAAGCATATTCTTAGAATTGCTTTTTACGAGATGGAAGCGCTTCTTCACATTCCTGCTTACTTTTTGAGTATAAAGTGTTTCCAGAAGTCTCTCATCATAACCTTCGGCCATGAATCTATCTATGTCCTCTGGAAACACCAGACCCTCGTAGAGTTTCTTATATTCCTTGAAATCCATTTATCTCACTGTTGGAGTTTTTTACAAAGATCCTCTACGGCCTTAATGACAACGTCCTGTACCATCGAGGTAGGTGGACAATATGCGTTTTCGGCACGGAAGAGGAAATCATCTGCTGTGATGCCCTCGATTATGACAGATGTAAGCCAATCGATGCGGCCAGTGGCTTCTTCGCCAGCGATTATCTGTGCACCTATTATCCTGCGGGAGGTCTTGTCTGCAAGAACCTTAACTGTCAGTTTCTTTCCATCTGGGTAATATCTGGCGCGTGTCATCCCAGAGGCTTTTCCAGAAACAACGCTTATGCCGTACCAGGATGCAAGTCCAAGGGACAATCCGGTACCTGCGATCTGAATTTCTCCTATAACACTGACCCAGGGGCTTGCCACTGGACCGAATAGGGCCTTTCCGCCTGCGGCATTTATCCCTGCGACCCTCCCTTCTTTAACAGCAGAGGATCCAAGTTGGCTCATAGTAGGTCCGGGCATTACTGCAGATTCGCACTGTATCACATCTCCGGCTACATAAACATCAGGAACAAGGCGTCCCTTCTTGTAGGGCTGCAGAGTAGGTGCAACTGCGATAGCGCCCAATTGTCCAAGGTCCAATCCTAGCTGTTTCGCGATGTCGATATTGGCACGTACACCCGTAGCGAATATTATCATATCACAAGGATAGTTCTTATCAGCAGCTGTAACCCCAGTAACCTTTTTCTCACCAGTCACAGCCTGTATCGGGGCCTTCATAACGAATTTGACGCCTTTGCCTTCAAGATATGCCTGTATTGGATCGGCCATGTCCTTATCTGCGATCCTGGGTATTACTTGGTCCATCATTTCGATCACTGTGACCTCTTTACCCATTTTTGTCAACGAGAGTGCTATCTCGAGACCGATGACACCAGCACCGCCAATCACGATCTTGTGGGCGGTCTTAAGGGCGGATTCTATCTTTTTTCCATCCTGCACCGTCCTTACAATGAAAACACCGTCTAGGTCTACGCCCTGTATTGGAGGTATGAAGACCTTTCCACCTGTAGCTATCACAAGAGAGTCGTATTTGTAAGTCTTTCCTGCAGCAATAAGTGTTTTATTGTCGCCGTCAACGGATTCTACTTTGGTCTTCGTGATTATTTCGATATCCTTCTCTTTCTTGTAGAAGTCAGGGGTGTGCATGACCATCTCGTTCCATGTCAGTTTACCCTCGAGTACCCAAGGAATGACACAGGGCGAATATGCGATATCCTGGTCCTCCGTGAAAACCGTGATCCTGGCCGTAGCGTCTGTTGCCCTGGCGGAAGAAGCAGCGGTTATGCCGGCAGCTCCTGAACCTATTACGATGATTTCTTTAGCCATTGGCTTACCTTATTCTCTTCATTAAACCATTAGTTATTAATGTTTCTTATACATGAAAGTAGAATTGACGAAGGATTAATTATATGAATCACGTGTGGAGCTTGGAGTAACGATGATGAAGGAGAAAAGATCGCCATCGGAATTGGAAGCATTTTGGAAGGAAAAGGACCTATCAAATGGCAAAGTTGTCGATACGATGGTTATGATCATGCGCACCAATGGATGTTGCTGGGCAAAGTCCGGCGGTTGCACCATGTGCGGTTACAGACAAGCATCCTTGAGTCAGATGACGGCAGAGAATCTCAACCGGCAAATAGATCAAGCGGTATCAAGATACAAGGGAGAACCGTTTGTAAAAATTTACACATCTGGGAGTTTTTTAGATGAAAACGAGATACCTGGGTCTGTAAGGGAAAGGATATTAAACGAATTCTCAGGTTGCGAGCGTATACTGGTTGAGAGTCGTCCAGAATTCGTTGTTCCGGACGTGATTTCAACAATGCCAAAGTCAATGACGATCGCCTTAGGAATGGAAAGTGCAGACCCAGACGTCTTAAAGACGTCAATAAACAAGGGATTCACTCAAGACGACAGTAGGAATGCTGGAACAATTATAAAGGATTCAGGTTTGAGCGTAAGGACCTATCTTTTGTTAAAGCCTCCCTTCATGACAGAAAAGATGGCCATAGATGACGTGATCAGGTCTGCAAGGTTCGCAGACCCCTTTTCTGACGAGATATCCATAAATCCCCTCAATGTGCAACATGGGACATATGTTGAGAGGCTATGGAGGAGAGGCGAGTTCAGATCCCCTTGGATATGGTCATTGATAGAGGTCTTCAGGCAATTAAGCGGAACGGTGAATTCGCGCCTGATGTCCTCGCCCTCAGGCGGAGGTTCGCAGAGAGGAGTCCATAATTGTGGGGAATGCGATGCCAGGGCACTGGAGGCAATAGAAAGGTTTTCCTTCACACAGGATGTCAAGGACCTTAATGTCACGTGTCAGTGCATTGACAGATGGAAAAAATATATGGATGCTGAGATATTACTGGGTACGGCTGCCGATCTCGATCGCGGGTTCGACAACGACCTCATAATCAAAGGGTGAGAAATTTGGATTACGATATTAAAAAAGGCTGGTACAAGAACATCGAGGGAGATAACCTTAAGGTTCTGATGAATGAGGTTTTTGGAAACTCTAAGCAGGAGGGGGATATCTTTGTCTCATCTTACGGAGTAATGGCACGCATAGAGGTCAAGATCATATCCAAGGACAAGATGGACATAACGGTCGAGAACGATAAGAATGCGAAGATGAGCGATGCCTTGATAATCGATAGCAAAAGGACGCTAAACGCATTTGCGGAAAAAGCCACAGGATTCGATGCGAAGGCTCGCATGAAACGTGCCCAGCAGAAGGCAAAAAAAGGCGAGACTTGATCTCCCTTTAATCCTTTCTTTTTACCTATAATAAGGGTGAGGGAGCTTTTATATACAAGACGTACTTACCATGCCCTAGATTGGACAGACTAGTGTCTGACCAGACGCACCGGGCAATGCGATGGCAACCCATGTTCACTCATATCGAAATTTTTCGAGATGAATAAGGCGTCACGGTCGGACCATAAGACGTTCGTCGAATAAAACGCGAGGTTAGCGAAGATACCCTCGCAGGCATGTGTGAAATATGTCACAAAGAAGGCGTCCAAAGAGAGGATCACAGGCATACGGTCCTAGGAAGAGAGCTAAGTCTCAGACACCTAGATTGGATACGTGGCCAGAGATTAGCGGAGCACCTAAAATACAGGGTTTCGCAGGATATAAAGCAGGAATGACACACGCGTTCGTCGTGGATAAAAGGGTAAAGAGCACAACATCGGGTATGGAACTCCAGACACCGGTAACAGTGATCGAGGTCCCCCCGATGAAGATAGCCGCGGTAAGATTCTATGAGAACACAATAGTAGGTCTCAAGACAGCAGGCGAGGTGTGGGCAAAGGATGTAGATGTTCTTCTATCAAAGAAGCTCAACGTACCTAAGAACCACAGTGAAGCCTCCTTCGAGAGATACTCCGGATTTGATGTCGAGGATGTACGCGTAATTGCATACACCCAACCAAAGCTCGTATCTGGAGTACCAAAGAAGGTACCTGAGATAATGGAGCTTAGAATCGGCGGTGGAACAATACCCCAGAGGATAGCGTACGCCAAAGGCATTCTTGGAAAAGAAGTTAAGATCACAGATTTTGCGGCGGAGGGAGCGTTAATCGATGTCATCGCCGTAACCAAAGGAAAAGGATTCCAGGGTGTAACAAAACGTTGGGGAGTAAAGCTGCTGTCCCACAGGAACAGTAAGCACCGCCGCGGAATCGGTAACCTCGGTCCAAAGAGACCCGGATACGTAAGAGGAACCGTTCCACAGGCAGGTCAGATGGGATACCACCAGAGGACCGAGTGCAACAAGAAGCTCGTCAAGGTTGGCGCAGAAGGCGCTGAGATAACACCTAAGGGAGGATTCATCAATTATGGAGAGGTCAGGAATACATACGTCCTCGTCCATGGATCCGTGCCTGGACCAACCAAGAGATTGATAAGATTGAGAGATGCAACGAGAGCACCCAAGAAGGCAAACACAGCGGCACCTGAGGTAACTTACGTGTCCATAGAGTCAAAGCAGGGGGCATGATTTTAGATGACAACGACAAATGTTTATTCGGTCAAAGGAGAGGTCTCCGGTTCTATCGATGTCCCTGCAGCTTTTGCAACAGAGTACAGGCCCGATATAATAAAGAAGGCCATCCTAGCTGCTGCAGCCAACAAGAGGCAGCCCTACGGACCATCGCCATTGGCAGGAATGAGGCATTCCGTCAGCACATGGGGAAAGGGACGTGGTGTTTCACGTGTACAGAGACTCAAGGATGGAAAGAGGGCAACCCAGTCGCCTAACAACGTTTCAGGAAGAAGGGCACACCCGCCACTACCTGAGAGGATATGGGACCAGAAGGTCAACAATAAAGAACTCAAGATCGCCCGCCTGTCCGCACTCGCAGCAACAGGATCTTCCGATTGCGTAAGGGCACGTGGACATCAGTTCGATGATTCCGTTTCATTCCCCGTGGTAGTCGATGACGAATTCCAGAACATCACCAGCACCAAAGAGGTAGGAGCAGTCCTGGACCTTATAGGCGTAGGATATGATTTAGAGCGTGCAAAGGACGGAACCAAGATACGTGCAGGAAGAGGAAAGATGAGGAACAGGAAGTACAGGACCCCTGTATCTATTCTTATTGTAGTATCAGACAGAGAGGTTCCGATATTCAAGAGCGCATCCAACCTTCCCGGTGTAGAGGTAGAGACCGTAAGCACACTCAACACGAGCAATCTAGCTCCTGGAGGAGATGTAGGAAGGCTCACAGTCTATACCAAGTCGGCCATGGAGCAGATAGGAGCGTGGACACAATGAAACAGAGCGATATCCTCATAAGACCATACGTTACTGAGAAATCGTTGAACTTCATGGCTGGAACGCCTATTCAGAAGTTCAAGGATGGAAACAAGATAGAATTCATTGTCCACAGACAGGCATCCAAGAAAGACGTCAAAGTCGCATTCGAGGAGCGTTTCGAAGTAAAGGTCGATTGTGTTTGGACAAGGATCCAGAAGGACGGCAAACATGCCATCATAAAACTCGCAGAAGGATATTCTGCAGAGGATGTTGGAATGAGGGTCGGAGTGTTCTGAGGTGAAAATATGGGAAAGAGATTGAGAACACAGAGAAGGGGCCGCGGAGGCTCCCATTACCGTTCCCCGAGCCACAGGCACGTCGACGACGTCAGGCTACCTCATATCGAGGAAGGGGTCGGAACAATCAGAGATCTGATCCAGGCACCCGGAAGGACAAGCCCTCTGGCAGTCATCGACATGAAAGGAAAGACAGACTACCAGATCGCCGTCGAGGGAACCAAGGTCGGACAGCAAATAGCGATAGGCACAGATAAGATCGTAGCTGGAAACATCACGGCACTCAGCAAGATTCCAGAAGGAACGCTTGTACACAATGTCGAGGGAACACCCGGAGACGGAGGAAGATATGCTAAGACCGCAGGTGCTTCCGCCACAGTCATCAGCAGGGGAGAGACCGTAATGATCCTCATGCCCTCTGGACAGATGAAGGAGTTCAACCCCAACTGCCGCGCAGTAATAGGCGTAGTAGCAGGTGGAGGAAGGAACGACAAGCCTCTCGCGAAAGCAGGTAAGAACTATCTTACATTGAGGTCAAGGTCCGTTGCCAACAAAGTTGTCAGCGGAGTTGCAATGAACGCAGTCGATCACCCCCACGGTGGAGGAAGTCACCCCCACGTAGGAGGACCGAACTGTCAGAAGAGGACCGCATCTACCGGTCAGAAGGCAGGATTCCTGCCTCCTAAGAAGAGGAAGGTTTGATTCCAATGGCAAAGAAAATAATGGGATCTGCAAAGGCCTCCAGGAGAAAATCCAGGAAGAAGGCATCCGCGATCCAGGCAAAGAGGAAGAAGGAGTTCATGTACCGTGGATTCACCATGGACGAGTTGCTCGCCATGTCTTTCGACGAGGTCCTAGGGATCCTTCCTTCCAGATCAAGGAGGACATACCTCCGTGGATTGAACTACGAACAGCAATTGCTCTTTGACAAGCTCAAAGCAGCAGAGCCAGGGGATGTTGTGAGGACACACCGCAGAGACCTCCCAATAATCCCACAGTTCGTAGGGAAGACAGTCAGCGTGTATAACGGACACGAATTCAAGGACGTAGAGATGAAGCCCGAGATGATCGGACATTTCCTCGGCGAGTTCATTCTCACAAGGAAGGCCCCTCAGCACTCCGGACCCGGAGTCGGTGCTACAAGATCCTCGAAGTTCATGCCACTTAAGTGAGGTGTTACGGGATGACAAACAAAGGTTACACAACAATTGCAGACCCTGACACAACAGCTAAGGCAAGGGCAAAGGATCAGCCGATCTCCCCTAAATTCGCACGTGAAGTAGCAGGCATGATACGTGGAATGAAGGTCGAGACAGCGATGATTAAACTCGAGGAAGTAATCGCAATGGAGAAAGCAGTCCCACTGAAGAGATACAACAAGCGTGTATCTCACAAGAAGGGAGTAGGACCAGGAAGATACCCTGTAAAGGCATCTAAATCGATCCTTGCAGTTATCCAGTCCGCTTCATCCAATGCAGAGTACAAGGGATTGAGTCCGTCGAATATGGCAATCACCACGATAACCATTGCAAGGGGTCAGACCATACCCGGCCACAGGCCAAGGGCACAGGGAAGGGCCACACAATGGAATCAGGAGACCGCCAACATCGAGGTAATCATAGAGGAGGTTGAGTGAAATGGCATCAGAGAGAAAATTCGTTGCCGAGAACGTCCGCAGGGTTCTCCTTAAAGAGTACCTCAAGAAGGAAGTCAGTCGTGCAGGATTTGGTGGCCTGGATGTCCAAAGGACACCCATGGGTACCCGTGTCGTCCTCACGACGGAGAGACCTGGACTCGTAATCGGAAGACGCGGTCAGACGATTAAGAACCTTACACAGGTGATTGAGGAGAGATTCGGATTCGAGAACCCACAGATAGAGGTTCAAGAAGTCGCCAATGCAAGTCTCAATGCCCAGATAATGGCAGAGAAGCTCGCATTCTCCCTCGAGAGAGGATGGCATTTCCGTAGGGCAGGCCACTCCACGGTCCGTAGGATCATGGATTCAGGCGCTCGCGGATGTCATATCATCATAGCAGGTAAACTCACTGGACAAAGGCACAGGACAGAGAAATTCAAAGAAGGATACATAAAGTTCTGCGGTGAGCCCAAATTGCTCTTCATAGACCACGGATACGCGGTAGCGAAGCTCAAGATGGGAGTAATCGGAGTAACAGTGGAGATCATGAGGCCTGATGCGAAGTTGCCTGCAGATATAACGGTGCTTGGGAAGACCGAGGCCGCTGCAGCACTTCCAGACCTCTTTGCCACCCCTGTGAAGGCCGAGGCACCTGTAGCAGCAATCAAAGGAGGGGTTCAGTAATGACCTCGCTGAAAACTGCTGATATAAGGAACATGAGCGTCGAGGAACGCAATCAGAAACTGAAAGAGCTCCGTAATGAATTGATGCATGAGAGAGGAGTATCCGCTATGGGAGGTGCACCCTCCAGTCCCGGAATAATACGCGCACTTAGGCTCAATATCGCTCGCATTCTGACCGTTCAGAAGGAGGAGGAAGAACTCTGATGGCTGTCTGTCCAGTATGTGGATTGCCTAAAGAACTCTGCATGTGCGAGGAAATCGCACGTGAGCAGCAGTGCGTTAGGATCTCAGTCGATAGCCGCAGGTACGGTAAGATGGTCACGGTCATCGATGGCATCGATGAAAACGACATCAACATAAATGATCTGACCAAACAGTTGAAGAACAAATGTGCCGCCGGCGGAACATGCAAGGATGGCCGTATTGAACTCCAGGGCGATCACAAAAAAAGAGTGAAAGTCGTTCTGGAGGAGATGGGCTTCCGTACTGAAGTTAGGTAAGATGAACAAGAATGAATTCATGAGGTCTGAACTCATAGGTCTAGGCGTGGTAGTGCTGTCAGCACCATTCTCGGGATTATCCGGGATTGTGGTCGACGAGACGAAAAACACGTTCACCATTGAATCGGCCGGAACTGAGAGAATGGTACCAAAACCAGGCAATGAGTTCAGATTCACATACCAGGACGAACAGATTAACATCAAGGGTATTGAAATACAACACCGACCAGAAGATAGAATAAAAAAGGTTAGGTGAAAAAAAATGACAGCAAAAGCAAAGAATATTGGAATTGACGTCGTTCCCCCCACTTCTGAGTGCAACGACCCTAACTGCCCATTCCACGGCAGTCTTTCGGTCAGGGGACAGGTCATAGACGGAGTAGTCGCAACGGTCAAGATGAGCAAAACAGTCATCGTTGAGCGTAACTACCTCAGATTTGATAAGAAATACGAGAGATACGAGAAGAGATCTGCAAGATATGCTTGCCACGCATCTCCCTGCCTTGGATTAAAGGTAGGGGACCGTGTCAGGATCATGGAGTGCAGGCCCATCTCTAAGACAGTATCATTCGTAGTGGTTGAAAAGAAGGAGTGATGAAGATGAAGGGAATCGCTGGAAACCAGACAAGAGGGCTCATCAACGGATCGCAGCTCGATGTCATCGACAACACCGGTGCCAAGGTCATTGAGATCATCACTGTCCCTGGATACCATGGAGTTGCAAGGAGGATCCCCGCAGCAGGAGTAGGTGACGTTGTCATCGCCTCTGTCAAGAAGGGAACTCCCGCCATGAGGAAGCAGATAGTATTCGCAGTAATCGTCCGTCAGAGACGCCCAATGAGACGCCCTGATGGAACGATGATCTTCTTTGAGGACAATGCTGCAGTGCTAACTACAGACACAGGCGAGACAAAAGGAACAGACATAAAAGGACCTGTTGCAAGAGAGGCGGCCGAGAGATGGCCACGTATCGCAGCAACAGCCAGTACTATCGTGTGAGGAATGAATATGGTAAGTAGCAAAGCAAGGGTACAGAGGAAGTCTCAGGCACACGCACCTACCCACGTGAAGAGGAAGATGCTCTCCGCACACCTCTCCACAGAACTCCGCGACCAGTACGGTGTCCGTACAGCAAGGGTCTGCAAGGGAGACACCGTCGCAGTAGTGCGCGGTGATTCAGACGTTCGCGGTACAGAAGGAAAGGTTCTTGAGGTATTCACAAAGACCGGGCGCGTCTCGGTCGATGGGGTCACCATAAATCAGGCGGATGGAACAGCCGTTGTCCGCCCAATACACGCATCGAATCTCGTGATCACGAAATTGAACACAGAGGACCCCTGGAGGGTAGATGCGCTTACAAAGAAGAAGGAGGCTAAACAATGAGCGATCACATGAAGAGATTGGCAGCGCCCAGGACATGGCCCATAAAAAGAAAGGCATCTGTCTGGGCCACAAAGCAGTCTCCCGGAGCACACTCCGTGGAGAGCAGCATGCCCGCGGTTCTTGTCCTAAGGGACATGATCGGCGTATGTGACACCGCTAGGGAGGCAAAGAGGATAATCGGCAACCGTGAACTCATCGTTGACGGAAAGGCGGTTAAGAACCCTAAGGCCCCTGTTGGAGTCATGGATACCATTTGCATCCCAAAGATGGGATTGGCATTCCGCATGCTTTTGAGCGACAAAGGAAAACTCGCGCTTGCTTCTATAAGTGCAGATGAGGCCAAGGTCAAACTCTGCAGGATAGAGGACAAGACCGTAGTGAAGGATGGAAAGTTCCAGATAAACCTTAGCGGTGGAAGGAACCTGCTCCTTGATAAGAACGAATACAAGGTCGGAGACACACTCAAGATCGAGATACCTGAGCAAAAGGTCTTAGCCCATTACCCAGTCAAATCTGGTGCAAAGGCATTGATCATAACAGGTTCACAGGCCGGAAAGATCAAGACTGTCAAAGAGCTGGTTGTTGTGAAAGGTTCCGCATCCAATATAATCATATTCGAGGATGGAAGCGAGACCACAAACTGCAATGTGTTCATTGTCGGTGAGGGCAAGGTCGTCATTACGATGCCGGAGGCCTCTGTATGAATTCAATGAGAGAGCTCCACATCGAGAAGGTAACAGTCAACATCGGTGTAGGAGAGGCAGGAGAGAGACTTTCAAAGGCACAGAAGGTCTTGAAAGCAGTGACCGGACAGACACCTGTTCAAACGATATCCAAGGCAATCAACAGGGACCTAGGTATCCGTATAGGTATGCCCCTCGGCTGCAAAGTGACCCTCAGGGGAGACCTCGCAGAGGATTTCCTCAGAAGGGCCCTTTCCATCAGGGAACAACGTGTTTACGAGTACTCCTTTGACAAAGAAGGCAACATGTCCTTCGGTATCTCCGACTATACAGATTTCGATGGTATGAAATATGACCCTGACATCGGTATATTCGGAATGGATGTGAATGTCGTGCTCAGGAGGAAGGGAAGCAGGATCGCTAGAAGGGCTCTTCTTAGAAGAAAAGCTCCAAAGAGCCATCGTGTGGACCGTTCTGAGGCGATAGAGTTTATGAAAGAGAAATATGAGGTAGAGGTGGTAGAGTGAAACCAAAGAAACAGTTTGGAAGATCCGTAGGATGTACCCGCTGCGGACGCAGAAGAGGTATAATCAGAAGATACGGAATGCACTTGTGCCGCCAGTGCTTCAGAGATATGGCCCCGGAACTCGGGTTCAAGAAGTATTCGTGAGGTGTGAGAAATGCAGTGCGATCCATTGAACGACGCAATGTGCGTCATGAAGAATGCAGCTCTCAACGGAAAGAGCGAATGTATTATCCAGCCCTCCTCAAAGCTTATCGGCCGCGTGCTGAAAGTTATGCAGGATCACGGATACATCAATCAGTTCGAGTACATTGAGGACGGAAAAGCAGGTAAATTCCGCGTTATGCTCAAAGGAGCGATCAACGACTGTGGTGTAATAAAGCCAAGGTATTCGGTCAAGATAACCGACATCGAGAAATTCGAGGCGAGGTTCCTACCCGCACAGGATTTCGGACTGTTGGTAATGACAACTACCGCAGGTGTTATAACCCAGGACCGCGCCAAAGAGCTCGGAATAGGCGGAAAGTTATTAGCGTATATATACTGAGGAATAGAAATGACAATAGCAGGGAAAATCGAAAGTACTATCGCCATCCCCGGCGGTGTCACCGTTTCTAAGAACGATGACATAGTAAAGGTCAAAGGACCTAAGGGAGAATTGAGCAGAAACTTCGCACACCCTCGCGTCATTGTGAAAGTAGGAGATGGGGAGATCAGCATAAGCTGTGAATACCCAAGGGTCAAAGAGAAAGCCATGGTCGGAACCTTTGTGGCACACATCAATAACATGATAAAGGGTGTCACAAGCGGGTTCTCATATGGCCTCAAGATCGTCTTCTCTCACTTCCCAATGAAAGTGACTGTGAAAGGAAATCTGGTCGAGATCAACAACTACATGGGAGGCCATGCCCCCCGCTACGCCAAGATAGTTGGCGGCAGCAAAGTGAAGGTCAGCGGTGCTGATGTCACAGTAGAGGGCATAAACATCGAGGAGTGCGGTCAGACCGCAGCGAACCTCGAGAAGGCAACTTCAAGGCCAGGTTTTGATAAGAGAACGTTCCAGGACGGAATATATATCGTCCACAAATCCCACAAGGTGAAAGAATGACCGTAAAAACACTCACAGACCTTACAGGCATTAAAGAAGCCAATGTGGCCGAGCTTGCGAGCATCGGCATCACAAGCGTCGATGAGCTCAAGGTAGCCTTGTCGGACGATGCGAAGGTCAAAGAGATAATCAAGACCTTGTCAGGTGTCGGTCCGAAGACCGTCGAGGGTTGGAAGAAGGCCTTCAGCGGAGAGACGTCCGTATCTGCAGAGGTAAAGAAAGAGAGCAAGAAGACTGAGCCCAAGGAGAAGGTCGAGGTCGAGGTCGTTGAGAACGAAGGATATGTCGTAAAGGCAAAACCAGAGCTCAGCGAAGAGATGACCGATGCACTTGCAAAGAGGGCATTGATCTCAGGACGCAGACCCGCCTTCAAGAGACAGGAATGGTTCAGATACTCGAAGCTCGGAGAGAAGTGGAGAAAACCAAAGGGAATACACTCCAAGATGAAGAGACAGCTCAAGAGACGCCCACCAATGGTGGACATCGGTTTCCGCGGTCCGATAGCATCAAGGAATCTCCACCCATCAGGATTCGAAGAGGTCCTCGTACACAATGTTCAGGGACTTGAGAATATAAATCCCAAGGTACAGGCAGTACGTATCGGTGGGACAGTAGGTACCAAGAAGAGGATCGCCATTGAGGACAGGGCCGCAGAGCTCGGTATCAGGGTCCTCAACAGGATGGTGTGAACATGTCAGATCTTAGAAACCAGAGAAGGATGGCAGCCGATATCCTGAACTGTGGTGAGAACAGAGTCTGGATAAACCCCGATAAGATCGAGGAAGTCGAGGACTGCATCACCCGCGGCGACATACGCACAGCCATTGATTCCGGCCTGATAAAGGCAAAGGCAAAGCATGGTACATCCAAAGGAAGGATAAGATACGCCGCAGGCCAGAAGGCCAGCGGAAAGAGAAAGGGACCCGGTTCAAGGAAAGGAACAGCTAACGCACGCGTTTCTGACAAGAGCAGGTGGATGGCCACGATCAGGCCCATCCGTGAAGAGCTCAAGGCCCTCAGGGCCGATGGCAAGATCACACCCTCTGTATACAGGCTGTACTACAGGAGGGCCAAGGGAGGAGTTTACAAATCCCGTAGGAACCTCAAACAGCATATGATCGCCGAAGGTTGCCTCAAGGAGGAGGAGAACTGATGGCCACAGGACCAAGATATAAAGTTGCGTTCCGCAGAAGAAGAGAGTGCCGTACTGATTACTACATACGCCGCAGGCTCCTTACGAGTCATGAGGCAAGGGCAGTCATCAGAAGGTCCAACAAGAACGTCACCGTCCAGTTCGTAGAGTTCGGGATGGAAGGAGATAAGATAATCGCATCAGCAAGCACCAAGGACCTCGTCAAGATGGGATGGGAATATTCATGTTCCACCATCCCTGCGGCGTACCTCGTTGGATACCTTGCTGGTAAAAGAGCAATCGAAGCAAACATCGATTATGCTGTACTAGACATCGGTATGCAGAAACCCAAGCGCGGCGGAGTCCTCTTCGCAGTCGCAAAGGGAATGTTGGATGCCGGATTGGAAGTACCAGTTTCCGAGGATGTCCTCCCAGTCGAGGACAGGCTCATGGGAAAGCACATCGATGATGCTATCGAGGCCGCACTAAACGGCCTGAAAGACAAGATGGAGGCTGAGTGAAATGGATTGGGTCCCTAAGACAAGATTGGGCCAGATGGTGCTCAATGGTGAGATCACAACCATGGGCGATGCATTGGCCACAAGGTTGCCTCTCCGCGAGGCAGAGATCGTGGACATACTCCTTCCTGATCTGAAGGATGAGGTCATAGACCTCAACATGGTTCAGAGGATGACCGACTCCGGAAGGAGGGTCAGATTCGCAGTGACATGTATCGTTGGAAACGGCGATGGATTCATCGGAATCGGAAGGGCTAAAGGAAAGGAGGTCGGACCTTCTATAAAGAAGGCGATCGACAACGCAAAACTGAACATCATCGAGATCAAGAGAGGATGCGGTTCATGGGAATGCGGTTGCGGTGAGCCACACTCCTTGCCCTATGAGGTAATCGGACGTACTGGGTCTGTGACAGTCTACATAAAGCCCGCCCCACGTGGTATCGGACTTGCAGTAGGAGATGTCGCAAAGAGCCTTCTGACCCTCGCAGGTGTGAAGGATGCATGGGGATTCGCCACGGGTAACACCAAGACGAAGGTCAACTATGCAATGGCAACATTCGAAGCACTCAAAGAGACATCCCGTATGAGAGTAACCGCAGAGCAGGTGCAGAGGCTTCGCATCGTATCAGGACCTGTTGGTCTTTCGATCGAAGAGACCGATGTCAACTTTGACAAGGAGGATTGAACATGACATACGCAGTTATACGTGTACGTGGACAGCCAGATGTCAACTACAACATCGAGT
Organism: uncultured Candidatus Methanogranum sp.; assembly: GCA_963676045.1. Classification (GTDB taxonomy): domain Archaea; phylum Thermoplasmatota; class Thermoplasmata; order Methanomassiliicoccales; family Methanomethylophilaceae; genus Methanogranum. The sequence goes on along the minus strand of OY780938.1, from coordinate 973,212 downwards.
ACACAATGGGCCTCCTGGGCCTTACAAGGGTCAACCACTGTGTGGTAGTACCTGAGAACGGGCCAACAGAAGGCATGCTCCAAAAGATAAAGGATTACTGCACATGGGGAGAGATCAACGAGGAGACCCTCACCGCGATGATCCGCGCACGCGGAAAACTCGTGGGTGACAAAGAGATCACCGATGATTACCTCAAAGAGAATTCTGAATTCGCCTCTGTAGAGGAGCTTTCAAAGGCAATAATTGAGAACGATTACAAGTTGAGAGATGTCGAGGCAGCAAAGCCCGTATTCCGCCTTCACCCCCCTGTAAAGGGATTCGAGGGCAACAAGCGCTCCTACAAGAACGGTGGGGCGCTCGGATACAGAGCAGAGGCCATAAACGATCTCGTCAACAGGATGCTGTGAGGTGTAAGAGATGCCAAGCAGAACCAAAAAGATGAGAGGATCCAGGACGCACGGTCGTGGAAAGAAGTCAGGACGTGGAGCCGGTATAATCGGTGGACGCGGTCAGGCCGGTCTTGGAAAGACCGGAAAGATCGGTATGCTGAAATATGACAGGGACCACTTCGGAAGACACGGTTTCAAGAGACCGCAGTGCATGGTAGAGGCAAACTCGACCATCAATGTGGCTGAGCTCGAGGAACAGGTCGACCACTTCATACAGATGGGTTTCGGAGCGAAAGAGGGAGATATCTATAATATCAACCTCACTAATGCAGGAATAGACAAGCTGCTCGGAAACGGATCCATCGGTGTGGCTGTGAACGTCACAGTGGCAGAGGTCTCGGCGAAAGCCCGCGAGAAGATCGAAGCCTCTGGTGGAAGTATCGTAGAGTAAGTGAATCGAGGAGTTAGATTGGGATGGATGAACAACCTAGCCTGTTGTATAAGGTGAAGCCCTTAGGCGACAGGCTCCCCGCAGTCAAACGTCCTGAAGGCCATGTGCACTTCAGGACGAAAATGATGTGGGTCATTGTCGTGTTGGTCGTATACTTCATAATGACCAATGTGTACATATACGGCCTGGACCAAGCGGAATCGCTTGATCTATTTGCACAGTACAGGACCATCATGGCAGGAGCGTCGGGTACGATCCTGCAGCTGGGTATCGGGCCCATCGTCACAGCCTCGATCATCATGCAACTGTTCGTGGGAGCGAAGATAATCAAACTCGATCTCACGAACAGAAAAGACAAAGCATGTTATCAATCCGTTCTGAAACTGTTGGTCATAGTGATGATACTCGTCGAGGCGATACCTCAGGTATTCGGTTACCTGGTACCGTCCGACGAGTTCGTCTCGACCTTCGGTTCGAACGGATCCAAACTATTGATCATCCTGCAGTTGTGTATCGGATCGTATCTGGTATTCCTGTTCGATGAGGTCGTTTCGAAATGGGGTATAGGTAGCGGTATATCGCTATTCATCGCAGCAGGAGTTTCGCAGGCTGTGTTCACCGGGGCATTGAACTGGTACGCCGCATCATCCACCGAAGTGATGAGTATAACGAATCCGCCTGCTGGAACTATACCCAAGGCCATCTACATACTGATGAACACCAATTCATCGGAGATGGCTAGTGGGGGATATGAGGCGATATTCCTGGGTCAACCCAATCCGATGATAGCGTTGGTGGGAACTGTCGTAATATTCCTAATAGTCGTATATCTAGAATCAAGTCGTATCGAATTGCCTCTGTCGCATGGTAATGCCAGAGGCGCCAGAGGTAGGTATCCTATCAAACTGATGTATTCGAGTAACATACCTGTCATCTTGATGTCTGCCTTGTTGGCTAACGTCAGCATGGTCGCTTTGTTGCTGTACACCAATGGTTTCCTAAGTAGTATACCTTTGATCGGGCATAATGAGTTCATAGGGTCGTTCACTAGTGGTTCGACAACAGCATCCGGAGGAATAGCATGGTATCTATCGGCCCCGCAAGGCCTTACAGATTGGCTAATGCCTATATTGGATCCTGTGACCTATGGTAATGACCATACGGGGTTGGAGAACATATGTCGTGTGACGATATATGGTACCGTGATGGTGATGGGTTCGATAATGTTCGCGAAGTTCTGGGTCGAGACAACTAATCTCGGTCCTGAAGCTGTCGCCAACCAGATCCAGAAGAGCGGTATGCAGATACCCGGATTCCGTCGCGACCCGCGTGTACTGAAACGTGTATTGGAGAGATATATCCCGACAATCACGATATTGTCAGGAGCTCTGATAGGAGCCTTAGCTGCGTGTGCCGATATGATTGGTACAACAGGAAATGCTTCAGGTACGGGATTGCTGTTAGCAGTGGGTATAATGATCCACTTCTATGAGGCAGTGGGCCGTGAACAGATGATGGAGATGAACCCAGTAATGAGAGGGTTCTTCGGAGGAGAGAGCTGATGTCAAATCCAGGATCACCAGAACAGATGCAGAAGATGCAGCAGTCGATGCCTGCAATGCCTAAAGGGACGATGATCGGTATGATGATCGCCCTGGTCATCATGATGGTCGTCATGATGTTCAGGGACCCGATAGGCAGTGCATTGAACGTAGTGTTCAAGTACATCGACTTCGGAGGAGAATGGCCTGTATTTACCCTGATAATAGCTGGTATCATAATGATAACCATAAGTACTGTAATCAGAGGTTTCATATCGGAGCCGATCGAACAGGCGAAGGTACAGCAGGAACAGTCTTCGTTCAACGCGGAGTTAAGGCAGTCAAGGAGGGAGAACAATCTCTTCAAGCTGAAGAAGCTTCAGGAACAGCAGCCTCAGATGATGGCGAAATCAATGAAGTCCAGCACAGACCAGATGAAGGTCATGCCCATAACAATGGTCGTGATACTTCCAGTGTATGCATGGATCTACTATTTCGTGTCTCACACAGTGGACCCTGCGGACCTCGTCATCAACATGCCATGGGGTCTGTTGAACTTAGAAGATGCATTAATGGGATTCCTTCCATACTGGATCATAATATACACGATGATCAGCTTACCAATAGGGCAGCTGGAGAACAGATTCGTGAGATATTACCTCTTAAAGAAGCGCCTATCTGAATTGGACAAGGTTCATTGAAGGTCTTTCAGATGAGGATAACCATAAGTGGTCCACCCGGTTCGGGGAAGACTACAACGTGCAAGATGCTGTCCGAGGCCCTCGGCGTGAAAGCCGTGGTCTTCGGGCAGTTCTTCCGTGAAATGGCAGCTGAAAGAAAACTCACATTGGGGGAATTCAGTGCTTTGGCAGAGAAGGACCCCGAGATCGATAAAAAGATCGATTCCAAGATATTGGAGGTCGCACGTTCTAACGCCGACATAATCTTGGAATCAAGACTTTCTGCATATCTACTTTCTAGAAACAATATTCCTGCATTCAAGATATATCTCAGTGCCAGTCCTAAGACAAGGATGACAAGGGTAGGGACTCGCGAGGGTGAATCCATAGATTTGGCTGTGAAGAAGACGTTGGAACGTCAGGCCTCAGAGGCAAAACGTTACAAGATGTACTACGATATCGACATCGACGATCTCAGTGTGTACAATCTCGTGATCTCGACCGATAACATGACCCCTAAAGAGGTCACGAAGAAGATACTGGAATCTTTAAAGGAATTCAAATGTTGATAAAGGACCCAAAGACGATCCCTGACAAATGGGGGAAGAGGCCATCGGACCGCTCCGTAGGAGAACTCCTAAACGGCGGGGTCATCGCTTTGGATAAGCCTTCAGGTCCGACGTCCCATCAGGTCACCGCATGGGCAAGGGATGTCATACATGTCGAAAAGATAAGCCACGGGGGTACATTGGACCCCTATGTCAGCGGCATATTGCCGATATGCACGGGTAAGGCAATACGCCTAACGGATGTCGTCCTTTCCTCGGATAAAGAGTACATCTGTCTCATGAGGATACATTCAGATAGGTCAGAGAAAAGGATCAGAGAGGTCATCTCAAGATTCCAGGGGAAGATATACCAATTGCCTCCTGTGAGGTCCGCTGTAAAGAGACAGTTGAGGATAAGGACCGTAAAAGAAATTGAGATACTTGAGATAAAAGACAGATTGGTGCTTTTCAGAGTGTCCTGCGATGCAGGCACATACATAAGAACACTCTGCACAGATGTCGGAGAAGTGTTGGGATGTGGTGCCAACATGGAACAGTTAAGGCGTTCACGTTCAGGTATGATGAAGGAGGACCACGCTGCCACTTTGCAAGACCTCGCAGATTCGTATATATTTTGGCAACAGGACGGTCGCGAGCAATGGCTGAGAAGCCTCATACAGCCCATGGAGGTCTTGGTCGAACCTTTGCCAAAGGTAATAGTGAAAGCGACAGCCGTGGATGCGATATGCCATGGTGCAGACCTCAACATACAAGGCATACACATGCTGGATGACGAGATAAGGAAGAACGCACTGGTCGCAATGATGACGGCCAGGGGCGAATTGATCGCTTTGGGCAAGATGCAGATGTCCTCAGCGAAGATAATGTCCACCGATCAAGGTAAGGCGGTGTCAACGGAGCGCGTCTTCATGGAAAGGGGGCACTATCCGAAGATGTGGAAATTCTCCACGGACCTGGACATCGTGGAAGAGACAGCATCGGAATGATCTCAGTCCAGCGAAATTCCTATTAATGGGGATGTCAATCAGTGCAAAGGGTGGGGTAATTGGCGGTCTTTGATAAAAGAGTGGAAATATTCAATGCTAGGCAGATGAGCATTGGCAATTTCGATCCCACGAAACCAGGATGTTATGACAATGTCAAGACATTCCCTTTAGATGTGAAACCGAAGAGGGCCATATTTTTCAGGTTGAGTTCCGATAAGCCTGTATCGATAGCATTCGCAAACAGCGGCAATTCCTCTGTGTATCACAAAGAGGATATAATCGAACTCGAGGCCGGTCCAATATTAACAGAAGCCAATAAGGAAATGGGCCTTTTGATGGGCGTATACCCTGGAGACAAAGCCAAGGTCGACATCGAGATATGGATGGAAAGGATATGAGCTTTCATCTGGAGCAGGGAAGGAACGGCGTATATTGGAAGGATAATCTGCCTGACGGATTATCTCTGATACGTCCATCGGATAAGATGACACTGATAATCGCACTCCTCGCGATATTGGGGTCCACCGTCGTCATATTATACAGGATATTCAACGGAGAACCTCTTTACAACAGCATACCGATCCTCACATCTCTCTTCTTCTTCTGCGGTGCTTTCTATATGATATGCAACAGATTATGGATGTTCATATCCGTCATGATACTCATAATCGCCATTGTGCTGTTGAAATTACCGGACATGTTGTTCTATCTGATATTGTTCGTCACTCTAGGCGCAGCAGGCTGCGTATCATTGGTGAATGCGATACAGAGGTGGATATTCTACAGGATAATCCGCACTGTTGAATACATCAACATAAAGAAGAAATTGAGTTTTATAGACAGGGCGGTCGTATTCGCATTCAACATACCAGGGGACATGGATACTAGGAACATACTTCTCGAATATGATATGAGGCGCGACAAATTACCATGGAAGGAGATGGGCGGCACGATATTCCTGGGCCTCATGGTGGGCATGTTGTTGTGGATATACATGTCTATGAATCCAGCATTCATGGGCAATTCCTCCAATTACAACACGCCGATGTACGTCTTCTCATTGGTGCTTCTGATTCCCCTTTTCGTATTGCCATGGTCCATATTCAAATCATTGAATGTCAGGATAGAGACGAACTATCGTGAATACAGATTCTATGACGGCATCAAGGCCACGTTGATAAGGATGGCGCTTCCTGTCTTTGCGACATTGATATTCATAGTCATTGCGATAAACAATACCAACATTTTCATCGTGCTGGCATACATAATAACATCCGGTGTGACGATCGCTTTGGTGATAATATTCACATCTGTGATATATTATGTGATGTTCGAACCCATCCTGGTCAACGATATCAATTCAAAATGGAAAGTGCTCCGTCCAGCCCCATTGTTCGTAGGATTGGATAAAAGGGAGAAGGTCAATTTCGAAGAGATACCCGGAACCCCTCTCAGAGATAAGAAGGATTTCGGGAAGCTCGCCATCCCCGAGGAAGATCATTCGAACTGAGCGTTGAGTCTGCCAGGAGCATCCAGTGCCTGAATTATAGGTTTGAATATGGCTCCGGATGACATCCCAGGTGTCTTGTGTATGCCGAGGAGTTCCGGTTCCTTATCGTTGGTGAATATTATCAGGAATTTCTGTTCTACCCCTTCGACCTCTATCATAGGCAATTCGGTGTTGCATACGATCGATAGGGAGACGTCGGCCATAAGCTGTATCTGCTCCGGCGTCAACTCATCTGGAACTCTGAAGAAGAATGTATTGTACTCAGTGGTGCCATTGATCATGAAATTGATATCGGACTTGTTAATAAGTTCTCTGAACTCATTCGCCTTCTCATTATCCCCTGCAAGCTCTCCGAGTCTTTTCTTCGCGGTGTATCCAATGTCCAGATATATTGTATCCTTACCGAGTATCTTCCACATATGGGCGGTGATTGTAATCCAAATATAAAGGGATTTATCGTCTCATTCTAGAAACATTAAAAATGATGTTATCACTACTCGTTCCAGGTCAATCATGGCAGAGGAGTTCAAGGTCACGCCCTGGGAGGTCACGGGGGATATAGATTATGACCGTTTGATGCAGAGTTTCGGTACTACGCCCATAGATGACAATCTTTTGCAGAGGTTCAGTAGTTATGGGGAAATACACCCGATGCTCAGGAGAGGGATATTCTATTGCCATAGGGACATGAATCTTTTGTTGGATCAGTACGACAAGGGGAACAAGTTCTTCCTCTACACTGGGAGAGGGCCCTCTGGAAATACGCATCTGGGACATCTCATGCCATGGATATTCAACAAATGGGTGCAGGACACTTTCAAGGTGCCGATGCTTTTCCAGATGACAGATGATGAGAAATTTCTCTTCAAGGACCTAACATTGAAGGAGACAAGGGGTCTGGCATATGAGAACGCGCTCGATTTCGTGGCATTGGGGTTCGATCCAGATAACACAAAGATAATACTTGATTCGGAATGCATAAAGACCCTGTATCCGATATCTTTGAAGGTCGCAAAGAAGGTCACGTTCTCTACTGCAAAGGCGGTTTTTGGATTCGACAATTCGACAAACATAGGTTCGATATTCTTCACGACCATACAGGCGGCGCCAGCATTCCTCCCGACAGAGCAGTCGGGCAGACAGGTCCCATGCCTAATACCATGCGGGATAGACCAGGACCCGCACTTCAGGGTAGCAAGGGATGTGGCCCCTGGATTGAACTATCCAAAGCCAGCGATGCTATATTGCAAGATGTTCCCAGGCTTGAGCGGTGGAGATAAGATGTCCTCATCCGATTCGATGGCCACGATATACACGACGGACAATGCGAAAGAGGTAAAGAAGAAGGTAGGGAGGGCATTCACAGGCGGCTGCACAACCGTCGAGGAGCAGAAAGTGAATGGCGGAAATCCCGAGGTCTGTGCTGTATTCAAGTACAACTATTACCTTTTCGAAAAGGATGACGTCAAGGTCAATGAGATGGCCGAGAAGTGCAGGCGCGGGGAGATACTCTGCGGTGAATGCAAGGTGGCGCTCACGAACAAGATAAATGTGTTCCTTGAGGAACATCAGGCTAAAAGAGAAGAGGCCAGGGAGGTCGTCGATAGCATGACCTTCGAAGGCTTCAAGTGGTGATCAAATGAACATGTCAGAGGTCCTCGAAGGACTCAGCTATAATGAAAAGAGATTGTTGTTGGCACTAGAAGAGACAGGAGGTACCAGCACGCCCGCAGACCTCATAGAGTCAGGCAGGTTCGATCTGGAAGTGGAGATCATGGGGGCAGCCTCATGGCTATCGTCGAAAGGATTGGCCCACATCAAGGAGAGGTCGTTCAAGTTCTTCGAACTGGCAGACCAAAAGGTGGTTTCCGAAGGTCTTCCCGAGAGGCGCGCCTTGGCCTTCATATCAATGAACGGTGGGAAGATGGATATGGACCTACTCTCCAAGAAGATGCCCAACGGAGAGGACAAGATAGCGGTAGGATGGTTGAAGAGGAAAGGTCTCGCAAACATAGAGGCCGAGGGGGAATCCAAATTCCTGGTCCTCACAGTCACTGGGAAATCCGCTTTGAAATACAATATGCCAGATGAGCTTTTCCTCGAGAATCTCTCAAAAGGTCCGATCGAAGAGAAGGATGCCGATGCGAAGATCGTCAAAGATTTGAAAGGCCGTCAGGGTATGATACAGGAGAGGATCATAAACCTCAGGGAGATATCCCTCACGAGCGAAGGATACGATGCGGCAAGGTCAGGTCTCGAATTGAAGAAACAGGTCACAGATGTGACCGATCGTCTCATACAGAGCGGGGAATGGCAGAACGTCGACTTCCGCAAGTACGACGTCCAGACCTTCGCCCCTTCAATGACGCCTGCAAAGAAACATCCGCTTTCAAGGTTGGGATCGGAGGTAAGGAGACTCTTCACAGACATGGGTTTCACAGAGATGTCATCCGAATACGTTCAACCAGCTTTCTGGAATCTAGATGTGCTCTACACCCCTCAGGATCATCCTGCAAGGGACCTTCAGGACACATTCTATCTCGATAATCCGAAATCCATCCCCATCGAGGATGAGGAACTTGTCAGGAAGGTAAAGGGCGAGCATGAGCACGGAGGTTCCACAGGTTCCACAGGATGGGGGGGCGAATGGTCCAGGGAGAAGGCCGAGATGGCCCTTCTCAGGACGCACAGCACTGTAAGCAGCATAAGGTACATTGCCGAGCATCCCAATGCACCTCAGAAGGCATTCTCGATCTCAAGGATATTCAGGAACGAGTCCATAGACGCGACGCATCTGCCAGAATTCACCCAGATCGAAGGGATATTGATAGATGAGAACGCGGACTTCAACATGCTGATATCCATAATAAAGGAATTCTATTCAAGGATGGGATTCGATCAGATAAGGATAAGGCCTGCATATTTCCCATACACCGAGCCTTCTCTCGAGTTGGAGGTGTTCTTCAACGGCAGATGGATGGAACTCGGAGGCGCAGGCATATTCAGACCAGAGGTGGTCGAGCCATTCGGCGTCAAATGTCCAGTGCTGGCATGGGGATTCGGCTTCGAGAGGCTAGCAATGCTAAAGTGGGATATAAAGGACATAAGGGAACTCTACATATCCGATCTTGACAATCTCAAGAAGAATCCGATAATGTGATCAAAGGAAATCGATGGCCCCTCTGCCGTTCTTAACGTCAGAGACCATCTTCTTTATTCTAGACCTATAATCATCGTCCTTGCAGTAATTGAGTGCCTTGTTGAGATAACTCGCGCAATCATCATTCTTTCCAAGATTATATGCTATTCCAGCTCTGAGGACCATGATCCTATCCATATGGGCGACATCTCCTGATTCGTTGAATGATCTTATCGCATCCGACAGGAAATCCTCTGCATCCTTGTATCTTTTCATTTTGAAAAGTGATTTGGCGATAACGAGTGCAAGACTCGGCGTTCTATCCAATCCGTATTTGGAAATGGCCCTGTCATATGCCTTCTCAGGATGCCCTTTGAGGATATCGACTTCCGAGCGCAGTATTATGGGCCCGACGGTCTGTCCGTATTCTTCCAACCTGTCCGCACAATATAATGCATCCATCCCATCTTGACATTCTACTGCAAGTTTGGACCTTATCTCGAGTACCGTTTCGTTGTATTTCGGAGGCACTCTCATCTTTTTCACGATCTCCATGAGGTCTTCATTGGGATCCTCGAGGAAGTTCTCAGCGTTCCTTATCAGGAGCTTCGCGGCCTCTATGTCCCTGTTGGAAGAACAAAGATGGAAGAGCTTCTCTTGTTCATCGGAAACGTTGTCGATATACCAATCGGCAGCACGGCTATGCCATCTTTTTATGCTCTCATCGGTGGCCATCTTTAGATATTTGATGCGGACCTCATCGGATATCGTTATGTATCCCTCGAAATCAGATGGTATGATGCCGGTATTGGTATCGGGAATGGTCTTTCTGAGTATCGGTTCCCTGAAGGTGCAGGCCAATCCGAACGTCTCACGGTCCTCGGGACTGAGGGAGTCCCATTTAACGGAGGGGTCGCATCTTTTCATGTCCAATAGGCCTTCCACAGATATCCCCTCGGAAGTCAATCTGTCCTTCAGCAGTTTGGCCTCCTTGATTCCGTCAGGCATGAGACAATAGGCCTTCCTTTTCGTTCCTGATGATTTGATATGTGCCAACCATTCTGATACTTTCTCGCTCTCCCTCAATTTCTTCAATTCCAATGAAGCATGTGCACGGGAGATCCCAAGTACAGAGGCGATGCCATCCTGTGTAAGGTCGAATGGTACGTTGTATATCTCTTCCGGGCCATATTCCGGGAAACGGCTGAGATGTAAAATCAAACGTTCTCTGATGGTTATATTCTCGGTCGGCATTGTGTGTGCAACGAGACATTGATTTATATCATCTTCGCAATGGCTTGATAGTGAAATGACACATGTCAAGGGCCTATGTATGCAGTGAACCGGACCTCCCTTCGACTAATATGCGGAGGATATTATTGGAGACAGGCAAATGGGAGGAGGTCGGTTATGAGGAAGGTTGCAGTTTTCATTACAACGGTGAGGACTACATACTCTCGACACCTGACCTGCATATATTCAAGGATGGCCTGGACGATGTGGCTAAGAGATTTGGGATCGATGTCGATACGGTTGTATTCATGTCCAAGCATTCCGCTGCTTCAGGCGAACCGGCATTGACGGTCCATCCGATAGGCAATTATCATGACAATGAATATGGCGGAAGGAAGACGTCATTGGTACGTCCCTGCCCCCCACTGATGTCTGATGCCCTTAGACGGATATCCAGGTATTGCGATATGGCGGAGTTCAAGGTATGTTTCGAGGTGACCCATCACGGGCCATGGTTGGAAAAACCAACATTTTTCATAGAGATCGGTTCAGATGATAGGAACTGGGGCAACATCCATGCCGCGGAGATATTGGCGAAGGTCCTGACGGATATGGATACGAACGATTATCCCAATGTCGTGGGGTTCGCAGGCGGGCATTATGCGCCGCGCTTCACAGAGCTGGCATTGTCATACAAGGTCAATTTCGGTCATATGGTCCCGAACTACCAAGTAGAAGGCAGGGACGATGAGGACATCCTGCGTATGGTGCGGGATGCATGTTCATCCACCGATACCAAGATGGTCTACGTACACAGGAACTCGTTGAAGAAATCACTGCAGCATCACATAAACGACCTTATCGAAAGCGAAGGTTATGAGATCCTTAGGTCGGTCGATCTGGAACAGATCTAATGAGAATTCACGAATGTCCCTTTGATATTCTTTCCAAGTATTGCATCCTTGAGGTCCTTCAGATCTCTGCCGTTCACTATCATTATGTCAATCTTTTCCTCTGCCGCTATCTTGATCCCAAGAGGATCGAATACGCTGGACTTTCCTGCCCCATGGTCTTTGTAGACAAGGTCACCGAGCTGCCTTATGGTTATCTCGGTGTATCTTTTGGCATCAGGGTCTTTTCTAGGGTCTGCAGAGTATACAGAATCCACAGATGTGGCATTTATGACACGGTCGGCATGCATCTCCTTGGCGACCATCGTTGCGACAGCATCGGTAGTGTGTCCAGGTTCTGTGCCGCCCATCACAACGACATTCCCAGGTGCACTCCTCTTGGCAGCATCCTTGGCTGTGAGAGGTATGTCGGTGGAAGATATGTCTCCAAGGGCGATCGCAAGCAACTCAGCGTTCAGTCTCGTCGTACCTATGCCCAGGATATCCTGCTGGTATACAGTAGCTCCAAGTTCCGATGAGGTGTTCGCATAATATCTGGCGATCTTTCCACCCCCACAGATGATGACCATCTGTACTTCGCCGCTGAGTTCTCTGATCAATTGTGCCAGTTCTCTTATGAAAACAGAATCATTGCTGTCGGGGATAAGAATAGAGCCGCCGATCGAAATAACAACCTTTTTTTTGCTCATGTACAATACATTTAATACATATGCGCAATTTGGATAAATATCTTGGTGAGCCAAAATGGGCGAAGTAAACACTGTGGATAGAGCACGATACGACTTCAAGAAGGCGATGCAGGAGATCATCAACTACAAAGGAAGGGGAACGGAGCTCATTTCCGTGTACGTACCTTCGACAAAATTGATCTCCGATGTCATGGCCTATTTGAGGGAGGAGCAATCCCAGGCATCAAACATAAAGTCCAAGGCAACTATGAAGAACGTTACCGGGGCCATCGATTCCATCATGTCCCGTTTGAAGACGTACAAGGCAGCACCCGCGAATGGCGTGGTGATATTCTGCGGAGAGGTCCCGCGTGCTGGGGATCAGACCAAGATGGTACAATATGTGGTCGAGCCTCCAGAGGCGATAACGGCATTCCTTTACAGGTGCGATTCCACATTTTTCACAGAACCATTGGAGAGCATGTTGCTCGACAAGAAGTACTATGGTCTCATTGTCATAGACAGGAAGGAAGCGACCATCGGAATGCTATCCGGAAGCAAGATCAGCGTATTGAAGCATTTCGACTCACTGGTCCCTTCAAAGCATCACCAGGGAGGTCAATCATCCGTCCGTTTCGAGAGACTGATAGAGATCGCCGCCCATGAATTCTACAAGAAGGTGGCAGACAATGCCACAACTGTCTTTTTGGACAGTATATTGGAATTACAGGGAATACTCATAGGAGGCCCTGGCGCCACAAAGGATTTCTTCGTCAAGGAGAACTATCTGCACCATGAACTCCAGAAGAAGGTCGTCAGTCCGTTGTTCGATACAGGATACACGGACGAATCCGGATTGAAGGAGATAGTCGATGCTGCCCAGGGAGCCATTCAGAACATGCAGCTGATGATCGAGAAGGATTACATGCAAAGGCTCTTCAGGGAAATAAGGAAACAGGACGGAGGGCTATCCGCATACGGCGAGGCAGATGTCAGGGCCGCAGCAGAGATGGGTGCCGTGGACACATTGCTCATATCGGAGGAATTGAAGAAGTCGCGTGTCACGATATCGTGTTCGAACGGGCATACGCACACTTTGACGGTCAACGATCCTGACGATCCCATATTATGTCCGGATTGCAATCAGGTAGCAAAGGTCACGAGTTCGGAGGATCTCATAGATAATTTCTTCGAGATCGCCGATTCCTTCAATGCGCGTCTTCAGTTGATATCCGGTGATTCGGAGGAAGGGGACATGCTTCTGAAGGCTTTCGGCGGTATAGCTGCGATTCTAAGATACAGGGTGGCATGATCATGAAGATACAGAATCAATTCAAGGAGCAGGTGTCAAATGCAGTAAGCAAGGCGCTCGCCGAGATAGGTCACAAGGACATGCAGTTCGTCATAGAAGCGTCTGAGATGGCGGACCTTTCAGTGCCATGTTTCATGATGTCCAAAGAATTGAGGACACCCCCTAAGGACATAGCCGAGAGGATAGCAGGCATGATAAGGCCCCACGGTCTGATAACTGGCGTATCGGCGTTGAACGGTTATCTGAACTTCACAATCAATCAAGACGATCTGGTGAAGGCAACATTACAGGACATAGTGGAGAATGGGGACGATTACGGCAAACTTCCCTCAAAGGGCAAGAAGATAAACTTGGAGCACACATCGACGAACCCCACGGGTCCGATACACGTCGGCAGGGCAAGGAATCCCGTCATAGGCGATACATTGGCAAGATGTCTTGTCAGATGCGGTTACGATGTACAGACCGAATACTATGTGAACGACGTAGGAAAACAGGTCGTCATATTGGCATGGGGGGTCAACAACATCCCGGCCGATAAGGTCGAGAAGAAGGAAGAGAGGGATAAGCCCGATCACCAGCTGGTAGCGAATTACCGTCTTGCGAACAAGATGATGGAAGAGAACACCGATGTCCAGGAACAGATATCGGAGCTCCTCAGGAGATTCGAGGCAGGCGACAAGAACACGATAATGATGGTCAGGAACACCGCGGAGATAATGCTCGGCGGCCTGAGGGACACATTGGCCAACATAAACGTGACACTTGACAAGTACACCTGGGAGTCCGATTTCATAGCCGATGGCTCCGCCAGGGACGTGGTCGAAAAGCTCAAGAAGTCCAAATACGCCGGGCAGGCAGAGGACGGGGCATGGTATGTCGATCTGAAGGATTTCGGAGTTCAAGGTAAGAATACGAAATTCACGTTCACAAGGTCAGATGGTACGACATTGTATACTACAAGGGACCTTGCATACCATCTCGATAAATTCACAAGGGCGGACATCGTCATCGATGTCCTGGGAGAGGATCAGAAGCTCGGATCGAAGCAGCTCTGCTCCGCATTGGAGATACTGGGATGCAAGAAAATGCCTGAGGCGATGTTCTATTCCTTCGTATCATTGCCAGAGGGAAAGATGTCCACAAGGAGAGGTGTCGTAGTGTACCTCGACGATCTCATCGACGAATCCATCGCTCGCGCTTACATGGAGATAAAGAGCAGACGTTCAGACCTTCCCGAGGAGAGGATGATGGAGATCGCAAGGCAGATCGGCGTGGGCGCTATAAGATACAACATCGTAAGAGTGAGCCCTGAGAAGCAGTTCGTCTTCAAATGGGAGGATGCGCTCAACTTCGATGGTAACAGCGGTCCATATCTGCAGTATGTGTATGCCAGGACATGCAGCATGATGAAGAAGGCAGGAGATTTCGATCGTGTTTGCGACCCTTCGAAACTCACCGATGAATACGAGATAAGATTGGTCAAGGTACTTTCAAGATTCGAATCGGCGATACAGATCGCAGGCGAGCAGAAGCGTATAAACATGCTCCCTGCATATGGTCATGAAGTGGCATCAGCGTTCAATCAATTCTATGCAGCGGTCCCAGTTCTGGCCGCAGGTGAGAATAGGGATGCGCGTCTGACCTTGGTAGAATGCACCCAGACGGTCCTCAGGAATGTCCTGTCATGTCTAGGTATGGAATCCCCGGAGGAGATGTGAGATGGATATACGCCCGCTAAAATTGAAAGATATCGAGAAGGTGAGGGAGCTTGAGATTTCCTGCATAAAGGAGTATTTTGCCAAAACACTCGATAACAAATGGGAGGACCTCCCTCAACAATGGAAGGACAATCTCGGAGCTAGCAGCAAGAACCATTTCAAAGCCTATCTGGACAGCGGATTGAGTTTCGTTGCCGAGGAGGATGGGGAGATATACGGTTTCATATTCGCCCAGATGTTGCACCATATAGCGGATGTGGACAATCTGATATGGATAGAGAACATGGGAGTCCATCCATATGTTCGCCGCAATGCGATAGGATACAAGCTTTTGAGAGAAACGATCAGGAAGGGCCGTGAGATGGGCGGTCAGGTCGTCCATAGCATGATACAACCAGACAATATTCCCTCGATAATGTTGCATAAGAAGATAGGGTTCTTCATGGACAGGCGCGAAGTGGCACTGTTGGACCTTCAAGACCCTAAATTCAAAGTTTGAAAAATATCATCGACCCCTTGACAGGGGTCGGTAAATCGTTTACTTTCTTCTGGAACTCACGTATTTGAGTTTCTTCGAATCTTCTGAATCAGAATCTTTCTTTTCTTTCGTAGAGGTCTTCTTCTTCTCTTCGATCTCTGTGAAGCTCTGTGCCTTAGGTTCTTCTTTCCTTTTTGGTTTAGGCTCTTCCTTTGCAGGTTCAACCTTCTTAGGCTCTTCTTTCTTCTTGGATCTGGATTCTTCCTTTGCAGGTTCGGCCTTCTTTGCGACCTGTTCCTTTTCAAGACTGTTCGTCTTGTATCTCTTCCTCTCTGTGGCTGAGACGCGTTCCTCGGTCTTCGCAGGCTTTCCTTCGTTCTTCTCGGTCTCGAGTTCGGTGAAGGTGGTGTCTGGTTTGATCTTGGGTGCATTACGCATGTGGAAGAATACCGCTATCACGACCAATATTACGACGATGGCGATCGCGGCATATGCGGTCCAACTCGACCAGACGGAATCAGTCACGGTCACTATTGTCGTGGTGTAGTTTATCCCAGGGTCAAAGTAGCTGGAGGGAGTGCAAGTGATCTTGGCATTGTATTCTCCAGTACCTCCGAAGTTCACATGAACCGTCGCTTTATAGTTCGCGACATCCGCCGGTATTGTCACGGTGGCAGTCCCTACGACCGCATCTGTATTGGAATTCGTCACCGTTATGGTCACGGTCCTTTCTGCGGCCTCATCATTCATGAATTCGACATAGAGGTCACCGCCGTCAGAGGTTATCTTCCCCTGTGTAACGTTTATGAATGATACCGTTGCATCAGAGTTGTCCTCATCGATGAGGCTCAATGCAGGTACCAGCGTCAGCATTATAGCCGCCAGTATTATGATTGTGTTCCTTGTCTTCATATGTGTCCCTCAGGTGATGATCTCGTCGATGCGTTCCGCATCGATGGCCCTTCTTATCTCCATGGAGAGTCTCCTCCCGGTGCTCATCTCTTTCCTCCATAGCGCATTACCGTATGGATGTCCCACGGACATATGGACGTTCGTCCCTCCTCCGATACGGGGTGCCACGTCATAGACGTAGAAGTTAAGGTCCTTATCCACGCAGGTCTGCAAGCAGAAAGGCCCAATTATGCCGGGGTTGTAATATTTCTCTGTGGCCTTGACATATTTTTCGGCCATTTCGAAGGCCTTGTCAAGCAAAGACTCCCTCAATGTCGCGGAGTTGTGTCCGCAGACGGTGTATTCCGGTATTATGCCGTCATTCTCCAGTTCGACCTGTTGCTTTCCAGGTAGCCTGCAGTATCCGTCGAGCGAACTCTCGAATCTCCAGTCCACACCGAGGAGCTCGATCTGCTCCCCCTTCTCTTCCAATGGGGAACGGAAGAAGTCCAAGTTGAACACTGGCCCGATGATGTACTGTTCCATCCTGGCCTCTTCGAGGAAATTCTCCTCAATGACCCCTTGTTTTATCAGTTCCGTCGATTTCTCCACGAACTGATCGTAATCCTTGGCAGTGAAGAAACCTCTTTCCAATTTCTTTACCTTGTGGTGGACCTTGATTATGGTCAGGTCCTTTATGTCCTCGGGTTTTGTCACTTTCTTGGGGAATGGCATTCCCGCCTTCTCAAGTATCCAGTAGTAATCCCTTTCGTCTCCCCTCTCTTCCGATCTGAGGAGGTTCCTGCTGCCGACCATCGGGACCTTGAAGTCATTCTCCACGGCATCGATGCCCGAGTATGAGACGAATGACCTGTTCGGGATGAATAGTACGTTGTTGTCCATCAATTCCTGCTGTACGCTTGGCTGGATGATGTCCTTGAATTTGTTGACCATCACTGTTTCGTCGACCACTCCGCGCATTATGTTTCCAGAAGGGTCCCTCTGCGTCTTGAAATAATTAGCGAAAGTCTTCTCCCTGCCTTTCTCACAAACAGCGACCGTGTGGAATTTTTCTGAAATCGCACCGTCGCACGTATCCAAGGCAGAGTGTGATGCCACAACTCCTATCTTGGCCTTATCGAGATCGTACTTCTCAACGTTGGCCAAAATCTCATCTCTGCTTATCATCGGCTTACCTCTGTGCACTCGATAGCCTCCGCGTAATATAACCTTTTAGTGGGAGGTCAGATGAACATGAGTATGACTCCTACGAGTATCATGGACCCCAACATGTCCATTATCGAGGATGTTATGGGTATGCAATGGTCATCGGGATCGAGACCGAATCTCGTGGCCAATATCGCAACATAATAAGATAGGAAGTTGAGTAAGGTTGTGGCGAGGAATCCCGCTAAGAGTATTATGAGAAGAGCGACCCATATGCTCATATTGTCGGAGCCTCCCGAGAATGCGCAGGTCGCGAGATATGCCATTATGCCGATGTAGAAGAACGTTATCGTGGCACATATGTACATTATGTTGAAGTTCTCCCATGCCTTTTTTGGAGGTATCGCCTTCGTCTCAAGCGTACCAAGGTGGATCATCGAAGAGAGTCTGGATGTGAGCATGCCAGAAAGTGCATTCCCCTGATTCAGGAAAGATGGAAGCATGATCAGCAATACAGAATATTCAAAGAGTTTTTCTTCCTCGTTCTGTATGATTATTCCTGCCCCTATCTCGAATATCAGGCAGAACATCAATATCGGTACGGAGTTCAAGATTATCCTCTTGGCCTCTCCGGAAAAGTCCCTCTTATTGATCTCCCTCAGTATTATTCTGAGGGTGTATACCACGGTCGCGACAATGAATATTATCGAGGATACGATTATGACGAATTCTCCAGTCTGGAAGTCCAATGCCGACAGAAATAATATTGTCGACAGGAAGATCATGGGCATGGTTATTATGTCGCCTATCGCAGCGATCAGCGGAGCTGTTATGTTATCGACATCCCAGTCCCTTTTGTATCCTTCCTTCGCGATGAGTATGTTGAACATCAGGACCAATACGCCGGCCAACAAGCCTCCGAATGAGGATATGAATATGAAGTCCCAAGCACTGTAAGGGCTGTTAAAGATGTATTTTGCGACGATCCATGTTACGAACCCCATCGCAGCAGAGAGTATGAGGGTGAGGCACATCGTGGACTCTATGTTCGCTCTCAGCACACCTCCCTTCTTGAAGTTCATCTGGAACGTACCCATGTGCATCGACGTCCCTATGCGGCTGCCCATGGCGCCGAATATGTTGCCGCGCATGCCGATGGCGGAATAGATGAGGATCATCATACCAGGGATCATAAGGAGGTATTCCTCCATCCTGTCAAGGAGCAGACCAGCGAACAGATCTGCTGTGCCGGCGATTATGAGTGCAGCAAGCCCCATTATGAAGACGGACCGATTCCGAATAATGAAGTCGCTCGTTGAACTCACAAATTTCAAAAAATCACCTCATGACATTATAATCAAATGCCAAATCCCTTCATATTACTTAAAGACTGGTAAAGGTTTTAATATAGGAGTAACACGTTGGATTGTACGCTGAATGTTAAATCAGAAAAGGTGACCGAAATTGTCGATCAACTCAGATGACCCGGAGGGAAATAGTAGTCCCTTCGGATGTGCGTGGGGGTCTTACGTTGAGTGAGCCCGAGGATTTTAAGAATTTGGACCATGTCAACATGACGGTCCGTGAACTTTTGACCGAGATGAAGGATACTTCGGAGGTCATTGTCGATCTCGCATATGCTTCATTGATGTACAACAGTGAAAGCATGGCAGATAAGGTTCATGAGCTCGAGGAGGAGATGAACAATCTCAAGTTCGTAATACGTTACAAAGTATTGCTCTCATCGAGGACAAAGGAAGATGCAAGACAGTTATCTGGTCTTTTGCAGGTGGCTTCGGCAGCCGACAGGATATCTGATGCCGCCGCAGACATAGTCGATCTCCTAGATGTTCCATTGGACAAGCGTCCCTTCGTGTCGGCGATGCTTTACGAGTCCGATGAGAAGATACGCGCAACAAAGGTCAAGCCCAATTCTGGAATGGTCGGATATACCATAGGTCAATTGGCAGTCGAGGCATGCACAGGCTGCAAGATAATAGCGATAAAGAGCCGTCAGGGTTGGATATACGACCCAGAGGATGATACAAAGGTACGTGCGAATGACGATATAATAGTTCGTGGTACCGAGGACGGTTATTTCCGTCTCGTCAAGTTCGCGGACGGCCTCATGCCTTGGGAGTTCCCCGAAGAATCCGATGAGGAATTGGAGGAAGCGGACGAAGAGGCAGAGAATCTCGAGGAGGATGATGACGAATGAACAGACTCGAGGTGATGTTATTGGAATTGAAGGATACATCCGAATTTATGGTGGATCTCGCATATTCCTCTCTACTTTACAACAATACGGAGATCGCGGAGGAAGTGATATTCCTTTCCGACACTCTTGATGAGCTATTCATAAAGATCCAGGATGCTGCGATAGAGCTGGGCAAGAGCGATCCCGGAGAGGTCGCCAAGGTAGCTGTGGTGATAAGATTGCAGACTTCGATAATGTGCATAGCAGAAGCGGCGAAATCCATTGCAGACGTCGTTATCAGAGGATTGGGGGAGCACCCGGTACTGGCGATGTCCATAAAGGAGTCGGAGACCACGATAGCCATAGGCAAGATATCCGATGATTCGATCCTAGTGGGGAAGACCTTCGGCGAGGTAAGTCTCAGCACGATAAGCGGTATGTTCGTCATAGCGTGCAAACGCGAGAGGACATACATATTCGGACCTGGACGTGGAACCGTCATCAAAGCAGGGGATGTAATGATCGCTAAAGGGCCCGAAGAGGGAGTTTCCTACTTCAAGAATCTATGTGATGGGTCGGACAAGGACCTCTGATCATATAAGGAGTGCCAGATATCTACCTATGAATGCGCCTAGGAGGCATCCGCCTCCGTTGAGGAGTATGTTCTCAAGGGCCTTCAGCATCTCATCGTCATAGAAAAGCGATACAGTCTCAACTGTGAACGTGGACATCGTCGTGAATCCTCCGAATATCCCTGTGAATACGAAGAACTTCATGTTGCTGGACATTTGTCCGCTGACAGAGAATGTAAGGAGTGCTAGTAGGGTGCAACCGATGATGTTCACCAGGAAAGTTCCCCACGGGAAGGTCGAAGTGCCTACGTAATGTCCGACCAGATATCTCATGGCCGCGCCTATCGCACCACCGACTGCAACACAGGTGATGACAGTAAGCATGTCCCAATCCATGAGCGGAGATGGACATTATTTTGATTAATCTTTCGGTGCATCACTATTAATAAATAATTATATGCTAGCTTGAAAAATTATGATAAAATAAATTGACATCATTGCCATATGTTTCGATTCCAAGTTGATACAAAGGTCGAAAATTTGTTCAAGATTTTGAAATACGGATATCAATGTCATACATTTGTTATTCTTTCAATACGTATGGAGCTGGTCCATTCTATAAGATTTTTAAATCTTGAGATTATTTAAAAATAAATAAGTTGTATTATAAATAAAAGGTCGCACGAGAGATTATCGTTATTTATTTTTAATCAAAATTTTAAAAAATGTTGTTCATTCAGAAGTACATATATATCATATTTAATATGCCCTAATAGGTGGTTTGTCTAGG
Source organism: uncultured Candidatus Methanogranum sp. (assembly GCA_963676045.1). Lineage (GTDB taxonomy): Archaea > Thermoplasmatota > Thermoplasmata > Methanomassiliicoccales > Methanomethylophilaceae > Methanogranum. Next base: position 952,007 of record OY780938.1, on the reverse strand, counting down.
GAGGTTGTGGCGTTGATCAGGAAAAAAATATCTGATACAAAGAACGCAGCAACGATTGAGGCGAAACGCAGACTTTTAGACTCGGCCAAGAAAGACGTCAGTCCTGTACTCACGGAATACAATAACACAGAAGAAGGTTATGATGAAAATTCTGTAGACGAGATGCGTGAAAAGTTTGGAAGAAATGTAATAACAAAATCTAAGAAAATATCGATATGGAATCGTATTTTTAGATCATTCGTGAATCCTTTTACTGTGGTACTTGCCATATTGGCAATAGTTTCGTTGATAACGTCCAGTAGTTACACAACTGCGATTGTGATCACCATAATGGTGTCGATCAGTGGTCTTCTAAGGTTTGTACAGGAAGCAAGAAGCGGAAAAGCCATTGAAAAACTCACCGAAATGGTGGAAACGGTCATCACTGTTTTTAGAAGACCCAATGGAAAGATCGAGATTCCGATGGACGAGCTCGTTGTAGGTGATGTCATCAGGATTGCAGCGGGCGACATAATTCCAGCAGATGTGAGGATAATAAAAGTAAAGGACTTTTTCGTTAGTCAGTCCTCTCTCACAGGCGAAAGCGAACCAGTCGAGAAATTCTCAAAGATTCCAGACATAGATTCCAAGAATCCGTTGGATTACAACAACTTGGCATTCATGGGAACAACGGTAGTCTCCGGCTCGGCATTAGCGATTGTGATATCTGTCGGGGACAACACGATATTTGGCAATATCGCTCAAAAAGTAAAAGCGAAGAAAGCTCCCACCAGTTTTGAAAAGGGAATAGGTTCTGTCTCGTGGATCTTAATAAGATTCATGGCCGTGATGGTACCAGTGGTATTCTTCATCATATGGATGAAGGGATGGCTTGATGGAAATCCAGATACAATAAATGCATTGATGTTCGCCCTTTCAATAGCAGTGGGATTGACGCCTGAGATGCTTCCTATGATCGTCTCGGCCAATCTTGCCAAAGGTGCAATGTCCATGTCGAAGAAACAGGTCATTGTGAAAGACCTCAATTCCATACAGAATTTTGGTGCCATGGATGTACTTTGTACTGATAAAACAGGAACAATAACTCAAGATAAGGTCATTCTTCAATATCATTTGAATATCCACGGGGATGAGGATATCAGGGTACTCAGGCACGCATTCCTTAACAGTTATTATCAAACCGGTATGAAGAATCTCATGGACCTTGCAATAATAGAGCATGCTGAGAAGACAGGCATATACCAACAATATGTGAATTACAAAAAGGTCGATGAGATTCCATTCGATTTTAACCGCAGAAGGATGACCGTTGTCGTAGAGAATGAAGCTGGAAAAACACAATTGATCACAAAAGGTGCAATAGAGGAGATGTTGTCAGTCTGTGATAATGCAGAATACAAAGGTAAATTGGAACCATTAACGCCGGAATTAAAGAATGAGATCCTCAGCACAGTGAGGAAATACAATTCTGATGGAATGCGCGTTCTCGGTGTTGCGCATAAAAATAATCCTCCGTCTGCAGGTGTTTTCTCAGTGAACGATGAGATCGGGATGACATTGATAGGATATGTTGCATTTCTGGACCCTCCAAAAGAAAGTGCACAGGAAGCGATCGCCGCATTGAATGAATATGGGGTATCTGTAAAGGTCCTGACAGGTGACAATGATTCAGTTACTATGTGCGTATGTCGTCAGGTCGGAATAACTGGCAGCAGCGTGGTCCTCGGGTCCGATATAGAAGGGATGGATGATGATGAACTCAGCGATATCGTGGAAAAGCACTCCGTGTTCGCAAAGCTTTCTCCTGATCAGAAATCGCGCATCGTGATCGCTCTCAGGAACAATGGACATACTGTTGGATTCATGGGCGACGGTATCAACGATGCATCAGCCATGAAAGCTGCAGATGTAGGTATATCTGTCGATACAGCAGTTGATATAGCTAAGGAATCGGCCAACATAATTCTTCTGGAAAAGGACCTTATGATACTTAAGGACGGTGTCATCGAAGGTAGGAAGGTCTACGCTAACACGATAAAATACATCAAGATGACCGCTAGTTCCAATTTTGGAAATATGTTCTCGGTCCTTGTGGCCTGTGCGTTCCTGCCATTCCTTCCGATGCTTCCTATCCAGATACTCACTCTAAATCTGATTTATGATACTTCATGCATAGCAATTCCTTGGGACAATGTTGATGAGGACTATATCCGCGTTCCTAGAAAATGGAATGCCCCCTCCATAAGTAAATTCATGGTTTGGATAGGCCCCACTAGTTCAATATTCGATCTAACGACGTATGGACTCATGTTCTTCGTCATATGCCCTATGCTTTATGGGCCATTCGATCCAAATGGCATCTATGCCACGGCATTCGCTTTGACATTTGCTACAGGATGGTTCGTCGAATCGTTATGCACACAGACCTTCGTGATACATATGATAAGGACACCAAAGATCCCATTCATACAGAGCAGAGCATCAGGGGTCGTTATCACCGCCACTCTTTGCGCCATAATCTTGGGTATATCTCTTCCGTACACACCTCTCGGGACTGTGCTTAGTATGAAGCCACTTCCATGGGAATTCTATCCCTGTTTGATAATTATGATACTTTCATATATGGTGTTGGTAACGATCGTAAAGAGATTGTTTGTTAAAAGATATGGAGAATTATTGTAAGTTCACCAAATTATTAGTGATGAAATCAGCTTATACAATAAGAATAAACGATCTTAGGACAATCAACGATTTAATATTACTGGGTCATTATCATTCAATGATTTGATATCAATACAATTTAATAGAATTGATGAATTTATAGCAAACAAAATTTCAATGATAGGATGATAGAAATGGTAGCCTCGCGCAGATTCGAACTGCGGTCGCAGGATCCAGAATCCCGCATGATTGACCACTACACTACGAGGCTATCGATTCCGCTTATCGCGAAATACTTTATAATGTTTTTGTAAAAAAGATAGACGGGCATAAGCCCGTCAAATGATCACTGGATGGCCTTCTTGACCTTATTGAAAATCTCGGAGATATCTCCGATTCCTTGGATCGTGACAAGAGTGCCTTCGTTCTGATAATAATCTATCAAGGGCATTGTGTTCTCACGGTAGACCCTGAGTCTGTTCCTGACGGTCTGTTCCTTGTCATCATCTCTTTGATAGAGGTCGGACCCGCATTTATCGCAGGACCCGTCTTTCCTAGGTGCATTGTATATCAAATGATACACGGAATTACACTGAGGACAGCTACGCCTCTTGGTTAGCCTGTTGATCAATTCCTCATCTTCCACATCAAGATTGAGCGCGAGGTCTATGTCTATCTGCTCGCCTAATGCATCAGCTTGCTGGACAGTTCTTGGGAATCCGTCGAATATCACGCCTGTTCCAGGTTTCAAGGAGTCTATCTTCTCCTTCATAAGGTTGATGATCAGGTCGTTGGGTACCAACGCGCCGCTGTTCATGTAGCCTTTGGCGAGCTTTCCCAATTCAGTACCGTTCCTAACAGCCTCGCGCAGCATATCTCCGGTCGACAGTCTGACATAACCGAATTCCTCGCTGAGTTTCTCACCTTGTGTACCCTTTCCCGATCCTGGGGGGCCGAGAAGGACGATCTTCGATTTCATGCAATGGCAAAACCCTCAATATTTAAAAAGGCTACTCTAAAATTGGTGCTACTATTTTACTATTATCTGTTTGTTTTATAATCTAAAATGATATTGAGGTTCTTTGGTGTTCAGATGGAACAGAGAATCATAGACGAAATCGAGAAGGTTGTAGGCAAGGACGGTTATTCTACAAAGGTGGCCGATCTCTATACTTACGGATTCGACGCGTCAATATTCCATAACACTCCAGAGATCGTAGTTCAGCCCAGGTCCACGGAGCAGGTGTCAGAGATCATGAAGATCGCATACAGGGAGAGCATCCCAGTGGTTCCGAGGGGTTCCGGTACTGGTCTTTGTGGGTCCGCAGTGCCCATAAAGGGCGGCATGGTGATGGCCATGCAGAAGATGAACAAGATCAAGAAGGTCAGCGTTGCAGACCTCTGGGTCGATGTCGAGGCTGGTTGCATATACAACGACCTCAACGCTGAATTATCCAAACACGGTTTCTTCTTCCCGCCATCTCCTGGCTCGGCAGAGGCATGTCAGGTAGGGGGAATGGTGGCCACCAACGCATCCGGAATGAGGGCGGTCAAGTATGGCGCCACAAGGGATTTCGTCCTAGGTCTGACATTCGTAAAGTCCGACGGGGAGATAGTACGCAGCGGAACAAGGACGATAAAGGATTCATCAGGTTATCAGTTGGCACGTTTGATGTGCGGTTCCGAGGGTACGCTCGGGATAATAACCGAGATAACATTCAAGCTTACTACAAAGCCGAAGAAATCAGCATCATGTCTTTGCGGATTCAATACGGTAATGGATGCTGGAACATGCATCGCATCATTGATCGCGAAGCCATTGATACCCGCATCATGTGAGTTATTGGACAGGGTGAGCATACAAGCGGTGAACAAGGCTCGCGGAAACCCGCTTCCAGATGTCAATTCAATAGTCATAGTCGAGGTCGATGGCGAGACCGATGAGATAATACACAGGGACCTGAAGATCGTAGAAGAGGTTGCCAAGGCCACCGGTGCGACCTCCATCACACCATCATTCGACGAGAAGCAGATAGCGAAGTGGACCGATGCAAGGAAGTCGGTCATGACATCGCTTTCGGCACTGAAACCCGATTGTGCATCTGTATCATTGGCAGATGACATGGGTGTCCCAGTATCAAAGGTGCCAGAGGCTGTCAAGGCCTTCAAGGAGATAGCCGACAAGTACAAGGTGACCATAGCAACTTACGGACACGCCTCGGATGGCAATCTTCACACGAAGATGCTCATAGACCCCACCAACAAAGATGAGTGGGAGAGAGGGATAAAGGCAGTGGACGAGATATTCGACGTATGCATCGAACTCGGCGGCACCGTTACAGGTGAGCACGGGGTCGGCATATCGAAGGCCCCCAACTTCATGAAGGAGAGAGCATCGGAGCTATCGAGCATAATCGCGATCAAGAAGGCAATGGACCCGAAGAACATACTCAATCCAGGCAAGTTAGAGCAGTGGGAGGGGTCGATCCTCACCCATCTGCGGTATCCTTGCAAGGGTGTGGACTGAAAAGTCCCATCCTTTCTATTTTTCAATAATGATCCGACGTCATGTCGACGTGTCTTTTTCATTCTTTTCAGATTTTTTCCTGTTCGACATGGTTATCGAGAATATCGTGGCACCTATCGAGGTCATTGTGAATGCGAACAGTATCAAGGTGAACAAGAGGAATTCACCGGCGAATATCCCCGGTAGCAGTCTGTTGAATCCGAACAGTATCATAGAGAGTGACGCTATCGTGAATCTCACAGGCATCATCGAGGGCAGTCCTTTTTTTCTCAGAAGCATATTGACCAGATAGAGCCCTCCAAGCATGTTTATGCTTCCAAGTGTGATGCTCAAAAGTGATTTAAGGTCGCCATAAGGCATGACTATCGCAAGTATGGTTACGGATATGCAGAATACGCCTATTGCGATAGCAAGTCTCGACCTGCGTATGTTCCCAAAGGGAGTGTTTCCAACAGACAGGATCTTTACGCCGATGGCTATCGTGAATATCGCCATCGACCCGTTCAAAGAGAATATGCTCTGGTCCCCACCGGACAGGACAGCGGCGATTATGCAACAGAACAGGGAAAGTCCCGTTATCAATATCGTCAAGGAGATTATCGGGAATTCATCCTTTCTATGGTCCACGAACCTTGTTCTGAATACCGCCATCATGATGATCAGTACACCCATGACAATCAGGGTCATACCTGCGATGTCATAGTCGCGGAATATGTCGATCCCAAGGTTGTTGATGGTCAGTAATAATAGCAATACGCCGAAAATGAAGCATAAGGTTCTGAATTTCGATGATTCGTCGTTCGTGTTGATTATGGGGCCGATGATGCATGCAATAGCATAGACGCCCAGTATAATCGCGGATACGGTGCCTATGACGCCCGTCATTATGGTGGGTATCAGTAGACCGAGGACGCTGATCGCGATACCAACGGAGCCCAGTATCGCAAGTTGAGGCGAACTATTGAAGTTGCCTATCACAGTATCGCCTGATAATATTCTGAACGATATCAGGAGTATGAACAGCCCTTCGATGGAATTCTTGTTCTCTATGCCGTTTGGATATAGGGAAAGTTCATAGATTCCGCTTATAACGAACAATATCCCCATGGTGAGCATGAGGTATTTCTCATAAGGTGTCGACACCTCTTTCATCAAAGCTGTTTTGATATCATTGTAAAATGTCGATGGCATCTTCGAATCACGGCTGAGACCGTGGATGTTCATGTTTATACTTAAATTACCGTGTTTTTAAAATTAAAGTGGAATCGACCTCCGATAGATAATCGGAGGTCGATCGATTCATTCATAAGAGCAATATCGCCATCTCTGCTATCCCTATTATTGCCATTATCAGGAATATCTGCCATTTCCAAGCGATTATCTTGGATCCATCGAATGGAGGGATGGGTATCATGTTGAACAATCCGAGGAATGCATTGAGCCATGCCAACTGGAACAAAACAGTTGATATCAGCCCGGTGGTCGATATTGTGGCCACAATGGCTACGGCGCATATAATGAAGTTCATCATGGGGCCAGCCATCGAGATCTTGCCGTTCTGCTCGTTGGTGATGTTACCTTGGATGTACACTGCACCTGGTGCTGCGAACAGGAATCCGAAGAATGCGAACGGGATGGCCATTATCAATCCAAGCGGATACATCCTGAATTCCGACCAGGCCCCATAAGACTGGGCAACATATTTGTGACCCAGCTCGTGTATCAGGAAACTGCATGTAACCAGCAGTACGGATATCACCAACAACATTGCGAAACTGAAAGCGTCGTTCGGATCAAGGTATGAGCCTCCACGATAAAGCATGATCGCGAATGCGATGGACAGCACTATCACGGCTATCGCTATATTTATGATCTCTACCTTGCTGAAACTTAGGCCCATGGGTCTTCCTTTGAAACCGGGGTCGACCCTTCTTAGTCCTTCTAAGTCCATGTGCAGGTCATTCGCATCATTATTTATAAATATGAACCATGTTCGTCTTTGAGAGTACATGGGAAGCAACAATGTCGCACACGGGAAGGAGACATGTCTATGGTGTGACAACTGTGGCACCCTCATACTCGGGCAGAGATGCTCACTTTGCGGTGGGTCTGTAAGGGAATTCGAGATAAACAGCCCAGGGGACATCCGTCCATGCATGGGCGATAGTTATGACATATTGAAGGGCCTGTTCGAAAGGACCTTCGGGACATTCTCGCCTTTTGAAGGAAGGATGATATTTTTCAATAAGATACCCGGAGAGGACAGGACAGACGAGATCATCGCGCATGGTACCGTTATAGGGGTATTGAGATTCGATATGAAGGATAACGACCTCAAGATCGAACTGAGACAGCCTGGTGTCGACCTCATAAGGGATGCGGCCACCAAGAACATCGTGTTGTTCAGTAACCTATCCGGACATTTGAAAGGAAAGAGCATACCCGGGCAGAATATAACCTCAGTAGTAGGTGATTTCGCCGAGGGGGATTCCGTAATAGTTAAAAAGGCGGCAAAGGCAGGTCCTGGCATAGCTTTGGCGGACAGTTCCCAGATAAGGGAGTCCGAGAAGGCGGTAAGGATACGCGACCTGAATGCGCCGGAGGATAGACCCAGATCTCCGATTTCGGATAGAGATGCGTTTGTGAAAGCTAACAAAGAGCATCTCCTTTCTCTGGAGTCGAGAGGCGTCAGCGACATAAGGTCGTTCATAAAGGGAAAAAAACAACCGGTCACGGTTTCATTCTCAGGAGGCAAGGATTCCTTGGCAGCATATGGCATAGCTTCCAGGGCAGTGGACCATCCAGGATTGCTCTTCATAGATACAGGTCTGGAATTCCCAGAGACCTTGGATTACGTTAAGGCATTCGTCAAAGAGAACAAAGAGACGTTGCATGTTGCGAGCGCAGGAAATGCGTTCTGGGACAATGTGGATACATTCGGACCTCCTGCAAAGGACTTCAGATGGTGCTGCAAGGTCTGCAAGCTGGGCCCGATGACGGACATGATTTCGAAGGAATATCCTGCTGGAACAATAACGGTCGAAGGCAACAGGGCATTGGAATCATTTTCCAGATCCAACATAGGTTTCGTCTCCAAGAACCCATTCGTTCCGAACCAGACCAATCTGAATCCGGTCAGGACATGGTCTGCGGCCGAGGTATGGGGATACATATGGATGAGGAAATTGAGATACAACCCCCTGTACGAGATGGATTTCGAGAGGATCGGGTGTTATCTCTGCGCCTCTTGTCTATCGAGCGAGTGGAGGAACACCAAGAGGATACATCCTGACATGTATTCGGAATGGGAGGGATACCTTCATTCCGATGCGGAGGGCAAAGGTCTTCCCAAGGAATACGTTGACATGGGTTTCTGGAGATGGAAGGTATTGCCTCCGAAGATGATCCAGCTTGCAGAGGGACTCGATCTCAGGATGGAACCGACGAAGGGCAAGAAGCTTTCGATCAAGATGCTCAAGGGAGCCTCACCATGTGTGGCGGGAGGATACTCGATGGAGGCCATCGTCGTAATACCGAGGAACAGGGATTTCTCGTATGCGGATGATGCCCTGAGGACCGTTGGCGAGGTAAAGTACTCCCAGGATTTCGAGATGATACTCCTCAAGATGGCCGAAGGAAGGTCAAAGGTATTCGGAGGAGGTCAGATATCGGTCACGGCCGATGGCGCAAAGGATGCGCAATACGTCTTCGAAAGGACAGTGAAAGGGCTTCTCAGGTCGCAATTGTGCACATCATGCGGCATATGTGTAAAGGGATGTCCGAGGAAGGCCATACTGATATCTGGTGGCATGCGCGTTGACCCCGAGAGATGCAATCATTGCGGCAAGTGCGAGAGGTCTTGCATGGTCGTGCATTATTATGACAAGATGATGGTAAACAAAGGCCCCAACACAGGGCAACCATCGAAATGCACTAGTAAAAAAGACATGACAAAAGCTTAAAAATGAGAGGTTCATGAGTGTATCATGGAGATGCTCTTGATGGCGGCGGCGATAATGGCATTCGCGCCCACTCTACTGGTAATGTATCTGGTCCTTAAGAAATACACATATCCAGCGGTCGAACAGCCGTTCTTCAGCGATCCAACCTTCTTCATATTGTTCTCTATCGCTTTGATAACTGGAACGATATTGTTCGCTTTCTATACCTATGTATGGTCCAGTATAATCTATGCGATACTGTTCGCGGTCATAGAGATACTCGCATGCGTCGTTGTCTTCAATCTTAAAAGATTCCGTGGCAAATCGGATACGGTGTTCTATGGATACGGATTCGGCCTCGGCCTCGGATGCACGTTCGCATTCGGTTTCATATATTTCATTGCCAAAAGCGCAATGAATTTCGGGTCTCAGATAGACGCGATCGGCTATCTGCAACTGTTCTTGTACGGATTGGGATATGTCTTGGCATTCGCGGCCATCGGTACGACGGTCGGAGAAGGCATAGCGAGGCACAGGGTGATGGAGTTCGCCATGCAGGCGATGTTCTTCAACGTCGCATTCACTTTGGTCCTTACAGCTTCTTTCATGTCATCAACAGACATAATGGTGTGGGCATGCACGATCGTCGCATTGCTGATATCGGTAGGATATTTCTATCGCACGGTGGTACAGAATCTTTCCAATGTCGTCAGGGATGTGCTCAGGACGGAAGGTAAGAAGCGCGATGACATACCGAAGTGACATCAGGCCTTGTAACGTCCAGGTCTGACCTCTGCAATGGAACAGTCGTTGCACATCGCTTCCAACAATTTCTTGGCATTCTTCGGGTCGATGCCCTCGAGGTCTTGGAGGGTGAACGTTCCATATATCTCGGTAAGCCCTTTGGAAAGCACTTCGATCTTCTCATCTATGGATTTGCATTTCTCATATCTGTACACTAGCGTTGAATGAGGGTCTGCCTTCTCTATGCGTTCCTTGTTATCTTTCTTATCAGGCACGAATCCATAGAATTTGGAGATGACCGCCCGGCATGCGCCCTGATCTTCGTCGGAATACAGTATCTTAAGGGTCCTATGCTCAGAGTTCTTCCCGCAATAAGGGCAATCGGAGGTCAGCATGTTGTTATCGACCATCCTCAGCCTATTGCAACCTGGACAAGGGACGACGGAATACATATCTCACCTGTATTCAGTGAAGACAAGGGATGCGATGCAGCATCCGAATTGACCTGTGGGGATCTTAAGCTCCTCGGTGAGGGTGTTGATCTCCTCCAACTCCACGTCCCTTATCCTGGCCATCTCGACCATCTTTTCCCTGAGTTCGACATCTAGGTTCTTGGCGGATCCGTGGAGATGCCCTTCGGCGACATATCCTCCTTTGCCATCCTTCCGGTATGCATAAGCTATACCGGCTGAGACGACTTCCCCGTTCTTCCCTCTCATCTGTGAAAGGACACAATGCGTTACTGCGCCCATGTCCAATTCCTTTTTTTCCACTCTCTTGGCTCCTATCGGTATTACGGAGGATACAGCCACCAAGTTCTGCTCCCCTATGTTGGCCATTATCAAGGCCAGATCGAACGCGTTCAGGTCGGATACCTTGCTGGTGGCCTTGCCTGATGTGATAAAGAATTCCGTTGGTATAAGTTTCATTTTCTCATCCGTATATCTGTCTGTTGTCGTTCCTGCAGTCATTCTGCAGTTCGTCGCGTATCTTACTTTCCATCTCGTCCGCTTCTTTGATCAGGGGTTCCGATTCGATATCCAGTTCCGGTATCAGTTTTTTCAGCGGTTCGATTATGGATGCCGAGGCCCTCGGGTCCGGCATATTGGGGTCTGCAGGGCAAAGCAACGCAAGGACGTCGATCTCCATGTCCCTTCCCTCATATAACATGACACCGGTCATGCCACGGACCAATCCATCGTCGAGCACTTTCAATTCAGCATTTCTCGCTTTATCTAGCGTATCTTTGTTGTTACCGCATACCACTATTTCCGAGTTCTCATATTGGCCGACGCCTTCCAACGCTATCAGTCTGTGCACGCCCAGTTCATTGAGCAGATTCATTATCTCAATGGACAAGGCATAGCAGAGTTCTGGTTTAGGTGAGATCTCGGATGTTATCACAAGTATGCTGGACCCATTCTCGGTGTTATAGCCGTAGATGCGTATCGGAGGGTAAGGCTCACTATTCTGTATCAGAGTGTACGGCGGCAATTCCGAGGACGTGATACCTGCGATGAACTGCATGCCCTTTTCCTTCGAGATATAACTGGCCAAGATCGATCCGACCAAGCCGACAGTCGGGAAGCCCATTATTGCAACAGGGTCCTTGAGTTCCATTTTCGCGCGTCTTATGATCTTAAACTCTGACATTGTCCGGTGTATCTCACTAAAACTATTAATTTAACGCATCAATGTGACATCGATAGCATGGACAAGAACATTATAACCATTTCAAGGACAGACGGAGGGATACCAGTGGTCACGGAATTCATACCAGGATGTGAGAGTTCAGGATACATGGTGGCCGTAGGCACGGGTTCCAGGGATGAGACGAAGGAGATATTCGGCATATCGCATCTTTTGGAGCACGTGGTGTTCAGAGAGACGAAGAACCGCACATCATATCAGATGTCCAAGGAGATAGAGGGGGCGGGCGGCGAGACCAACGCGTTCACAGGCAGGGAGCTCACGGCCTTCTTCGGTGTCACAATCAAGGAGACAAAGGAAGTCGCCAAGGAGATGGTGTCGGACATAGTGGCCAACCCGTTGATAAACGACAAGGACGTCGAGCTTGAGAAGAAGATAGTCCTTCAGGAGCTGAGCATGGTCAAGAGCGAGCCCGAATCATACATACACGACATATTCTCCCAGAACATGTGGAGGGGGCATCCCCTTTCCCAGGATGAAGGGGGCCTCGAGGAGATAGTCAAAGGGCTCGGTTCCAAGGAGTTGAGGGATTACTACGAGGACAGATACGGCATACCGAACATGGCCGTCTTCGCGGCAGGCAATGTGGATGAGAAGGATACCTTGGAATGGGCATCCGATAAATTCGACCATATGGCGGGCAAGAGGAACATACAGAGGGAGGCCCCGAAGAAACCGGATACTAATTACATGTTCGTCAAGAATGATTCCGATCATTATCATGTGGGCATGGGTTTCCCAGCATACGGCCCCAATGACAGATATCGCGTTCCCGCATTGATGTTGAGCACCATGCTGGGCGCAGGCACGAGCTCCAGGCTTTTCCAGGAGGTAAGGGAGAAGAGGGCCCTGGTGTATTCGGTCCATACGACGATCGAACAATACTGCGACGCGGCGTCGCTTGTCGCATACATGTCATGCACGGATGAGAATGTTCTAAATGCGATAGAGGTCACCGCCAAAGTATGTGCCCAGATAAAGAAGGAAGGCCTTCAGGAAGGAGAGCTCATAAGGACCAAGAGGCTGTTGAAAGGCGCATACGTGAGGTCGATGGAATCCACCGAGCATAGGATGTACAGGCTGGGAAGGGATTTCATGCTCAACGGCAAGTGTCATACTATGGAAGACCGTCTGATGGCGATCGAGGCCGTGACAGAGGAAGACATCATGCATGTGGCCAACGATATACTGGATCCAAAGCATCTCAACATATCGGTCCTCGGTAAAGGCAACAGGAGTATCAAGAAGTTCGATCCGACGGGGATCGACATCTGAGCTGCCCCATCAGATAATTGACAGCATCGACCGCGGGCCCTAGTGAAGCTTCGACATCCGAGGTCATGCTCTCGCTCATGGTCTGTATATCCTCGACCTCTATTGCCACGAACAATACCTTCTCAGGCATGGTCGAGGGGTCCATCTGCTTGCCGATCTTTAGTGCTGTGGCGAGGTTGATGTCGTGAGCGAACGTATTTCCAACGGTTTCCTCGAAGTCGTCTGGATCGTAGATCATGATGGTACCTGGTCTTTGTTGGTATGTCTGGATCGCATCTACGATTATGGCGAATCTATAGCCCCTTATCATGGGCAGGATCTCCAATCCGCCAACAGCTTCCTGAAGGGTGTCGACATCGCTCAGGTTCATATCCTCTATCGCCTGTGCCACATGCAGTCCGATGGCATCATCTGTCATTATGGGGCTGCCCAGCCCTATTATTATGAATCGATCGCAATCCTTCATCATTCATTCCCCCGAGGAGATAACCAAATCCTTTTTGAAAGCCGTCCTATGATATCACAGGCTGTTGATATCGTTTCCTGGACCTTCGGCCTCTTTTTTGCCCTTCTTGTAGCGCATCACGACCCCGAGCAGTGATAGCGATATTATCGGTGCGACAGCGATCAGCGCGATAGCCCCGAAGGCATGGACGGTGCCTGAAACGCCGGGATATACCACTCCGGCTATGGATGCGTATATGGTCATTATGATCGCCACGGACATGGGGCCTGCCGCCACACCGCCCGCATCATAGGTTATACCAATCAGGTCCTTGTCAATTATCCACGTCAGTATTATCGCTATCGCGTAGATCGGGAGCAGATAGTACATCGACATGAGTCCGATCGACAGCAGATACAGGCCGGTTCCAACGAATGTTGATACTCCGATGGCTATCACCGCAGTTATCAATTTTGCGCTGAACTCGCCATTGGATGCGGATTCTATCTGTTTGCTTAGAATCTTAATTGCAGGTTCGGACATTACAACCAGGAGTCCGATGACCAGGCCTAGAACCATTATGAGGATGCTGCTCCCGTTGTCGGCCAGATATTGACCCAGCTTTCCAGCCAACGGCATGAATCCTGCATAGACCCCCGTAAGGAACAGTATCATGCCGAATGATGCTATGCCTATGCCTATGCTCATGATCCTGAAATCCCTCCAGGAATAATGCAGGAAATATCTCTGGAACACTAGGAAGATCAGATATAGCGGACCGATCGCTATGGCTACCTGAAACGTGCACGATAGCAATTGGTCCATCGTCTTCACAATGCTCAATGTGCTGTCGACGGTATGGGCAGTGGATGCAGCGTCGATCGGGCCGATCAGCAGGCCATACGAGAGCACGAATATTATCGGCCCTATGGAGGCGAGGCCTACCATGCCGAATCCACTCATGCTGCTCCTGGAGGATATGATCATGCATATCCCCATGCCCATCGCGAGTATCACAGGCAGGGTCATTGCCCCCGTGGTCACGCCACCGGAATCGAATGCTATTCCCACGAACGTCTCCGGTACTATCAAGGCTAGGATTATGACGATCATGTAACCTACAGTAAGCAGGATACGCAGGGAGATGTCGAATACGATCTTCAGGGCAGCTAGGACAAGGAACGCCCCGACGCCCATGGAAATGGACAGCATCAATGGCCAGAACTGGACCGAGGAGTAGACGTCGGAAACAGTTTTGCTGAATACCGATACATCAGGTTCCGCGAGTGTCACTGTCATCCCAATTACGAACATCATCACGATCATGAAGAACATCGATTTCCGTTTCGGCATCTCGGAACCTATGGCGATGCCCATGGGGATGACACCTATGTCCACCCCGTACAGGAAAAGGGAGAAGCCCATTATGACGAATGCACAGCATAGCAATGCCGCTGCGAATTCGGATGCAGACGGGTCTAGAAATATCGAATAGAGCCCGATTATGAGGGCACTTATTGGGAGGGTGGTCTTGCCGACGTCCATCAGCTGAACTTTGAAATCCAACATTCTCCACAGATATATCCTTGCATGTATAAAAATAATAAAATCGACCGACAGTTTATGAACAGACCTATGCATTCCATAATTGTGAATTTGGATGTAAGGACTGAGCAGGTGATCAACGGTCACGTCGTCACAAATCGCCAGTTGGAAGTATTGAAGACAGTCGCGATAACTGGCAGCAAGACATCTGCGGCAAAGAGGTTGGGCATATCGGTGCCCGTAGTGCACAGATACATATCCTCGATAGATGAGGCGGCAGGCATCCCCGTCACAAAATCGACTCCTGCAGGCACGGTCCTGACAGACGAAGGGAAGAGGATAGTCCTGACATACGATTCGATGGAACTGAGGTGCCGCGACGACCATGGTTTCACGGTATGCTGCAGCCCTGTAACGGAGGACCTGATGATGACCGTCCTGTCATCGTTGAAGATGATAGATGTCGAGCTCGTTATATCCGATGACGAGCACAATCTGAGGATGATGCGTGAGAATCTAGCCGATTTCGCGATCATAGACGATCCGCTGTATCTCTTCGATGCTGACGAGTTCGATGCCACCGAGATAGGTTACATGGGCATGGTGTTCATAGACAACGGCGATTCGTTCATCAAATACAGATACGGTGCGCAAAGGGTAGCATTCATGTTCCTGGATACGATGGACCGCAAGTACACGGTCGACTCCGAGACGTTCTCATTGCCTGAATTGTTGGGTTCGAGCAAGAGTTTCTTCGTCGATGAGTTCCTATTGCTGAGGAAGGGGTTGAGGATGAAGAGCGCGGTCGACCCTAAGATCCTCAGACATGCCATAACGGCGATATACAGGAAAGAGGACAAGCAGATATCTAGGATCCTGAAGGCATTGCTGGCCAAGAATATAAAATAAGTATTACCTTAAACGGTAATACATTTTCGTCCAATGTCCAATTTTTATATATGATAACCTCGTTGAAGGCGACAGGTGATTATTACGGAAATCAAGGCAAATCCGGAATTCGAGGCACAGCTGGCAGCTGCCGGCGGTGCCGATGTTAAGATGTGTTTCCAATGCGGAACATGTACCGCAGGATGCCCATCAGGAAGGCGCACTTCCTACAGGGTAAGGAAACTCATGAGAATGGCACAGTTGGACCTCAAAGAAGAGATCGTCAACAGTGACGAGCTTTGGGAGTGCAGCACATGTTATACTTGCGTCGAGAGAT
The DNA here is from genome assembly GCA_963676045.1 of uncultured Candidatus Methanogranum sp. GTDB lineage: Archaea > Thermoplasmatota > Thermoplasmata > Methanomassiliicoccales > Methanomethylophilaceae > Methanogranum. The sequence continues at coordinate 935,934 of OY780938.1, read as the reverse complement.
GCCCCCGTCAGGTCCCAATAGTCGATGTGGTCGTTGCTCTTAGGAACATAGCCGTCGCAGAGGGACATATCCGTCCTAACCACAAGGTCACAGCAACCAACTTCTTCAAGACCGGTCACACAGTCGCCATAAATGACAAGATCAAGGCGCAGAGGAAGAGCATAGGCCTCCCAGAGGTCCCACCGACCGTACTTTCGAACAAAGATGCCATGGCACAGCTCGACAAGATCCTGAAAGCCACTGGATTCAACAAGATCGTGGAGTGATAAAATGGCAAAATACGCATTTTTCCTAGGATGCATAGCACCCCTCAGGTACCCTGGTGTAGAGAAGTCCACAAGGGTCGTCTGTGAGAGGCTCGGAATAGAATTGGTCGATCTTCAGGACGCAAGCTGCTGTCCAGCACCCGGAGTCATAAGGGCATTCAGCAAGGCCACATGGCTCGCTGCAGCCGCAAGGAACCTCGCATTGGCCGAGGCAAAGGGCCTTCCAATAGTAACAATATGCAATGGATGCTACGGTTCACTCTTCGAGGCCGCACATGAGCTCAACCACAATGCGGAAGAGCGCGAGAAGGTCAACAAGATACTCAAGGAGATCGGAATGGAATACAAAGGCACGACAAAGGTCTACCATTTCGCAGAGGTCCTCTACAAGGATGTCGGTGTACAGAAGATCAAGGAGAAGGTCACAAAGCCACTCAACTACAACATCGCGACATTCTACGGATGCCACTTCTTGAAGCCCAGCTCCATAAAGGAGCTCGACGATCCAGAGAACGCACACATACTCGATGACCTCGTCGAAGCGACAGGCGCAAAGAGCATGCCGAGGAAGCAGAAGATGCTCTGCTGCGGTGCTGGAGGAGGCCTCAAGGCCGCTTTCGGTGATGTCGCAAAAGAGTTCACCAAGACGAACCTCGAGAACATGAAGGAATCCGGTGCCCAGTACATAGTCGATATCTGTCCATTCTGTCAGATGCAGTTCGACACAGTGCAGGGAGACCTCGGTTACAACATACCTGTCCTTCACCTCTCTCAGCTCTACGGTATCGCAATGGGCATGTCCGAGTCCGAACTCGGCCTCTCAGCTCACGTGGTGCCTGTAAAACTCTAAACATTCACGGGGCACGCGCCCCTTCTTTTTTTATTTCCAACATATTCTAGGTCTGGGTAGAATTTGAGTAACGTTTATATAATAGCGGTACCAACCATAATAGGAATAATTATCCTATATATGATATAGTTAAAATATCTGGATTGTTATTTGTTTAAAAATCAACACTGGACAAAGCTATTAATACAATCACTGAATGTTCCATAATATAGAATCAGGAGGATTCAAATGGCAGGAACTACAGTAGCATCAAAAAAGGCTAAGGGAAATGCAGGCCGTAAGGTCAAGGACAAATGGAAGGCAAAGGAGTGGTACTCGATACACGCACCCAAGATGTTCAACGAGGTCGTTATCGGAGAGACACCATCCGCAGACCCCGAGTATCTCATAGGAAGGACATCCGAGGTCACAGTACAGGACCTTACCGGCGATTTCTCAAAGATGCACATAAAGCTAAAACTTAAGATCAAAGAGGTCGACGGACACGATGCCAAGACCATATTCATAGGACATGAGCTCACAAGCGATTACGTCAGAAGGCTCACCCGCAGAAAGAAGACAAAGACAGACCACGTCGTCGATGTCACAACAACTGACAACTTCGTTGTAAGGGTAAAGACAATGTCCATCGCCGAGAGGAGGATACAGTCCTCACAGGAGATCGGAATGAGACAGGTAATAGGCGTCACCCTTCTCGAGATGGCATCAAAGATGACCGTCGCGGAGCTTGTGAAGTCGATAATCTCCGGAGACATGGCAAAGGACCTCGCCAGAGCATGCCGTGTCGTCATACCCATGAAGAGGATCGAGATCAGGAAGACCGAAGTCCTCAGGATGGGAGAGGGAGAGCCCGAATGCATAATCGATGCAAAGCCCACATCAGAACCACAGCCTGAAGTGGAATCTGAAGAAAAAGAGGAATCTGAGGAATCAGAAGAATCTGAAAATAAAAATTCCGAGTGATCCGGCCAGGATCCTCCTCCCCAAACTCTTTAAACCCAAACCAATTCCCCCTCAAACACACGTGCCGAGGTGGCTCAGCCTGGTGGAGCGTCGGACTCATAGGGTTCTGGTCAACAGACCTCTTCCAGGGAAATCCGAAGGTCATGGGTTCGAACCCCATCCTCGGCACCACTCAATTTACTGGGTGTCTTTTGTTTAACATTTTTTATTGGGCTTGTTGCGCTTATCCCAAGTTGTCTGTGCCTTTTTAATCGCTACGTTTTTTTCTGCTTTTATCCAAGTCTGAAATTTGACAAATATCAAACAATCTATGTGCTCTTTCAAGTCCATCTGTCATATCATACTATAGTGGAATCTTACAACAATGTGGACAATAATCAATCTCTCCATTTTTGATATTATGAGATGGTAGGAAATAATCCTTTAATTTCACAATTAGACAAAATGTAAATTATTCTGGTTCTTATGTTAAAAACTGGTTGAATTACCCAATCATTTTTGTTTTTAAATAAAAGTCTCATTTGAAATAATATATATTCGTATTTTAATCCGATCTCATGATGAAAAAGAATGTAATTATCATTTTGTTAGTTGCAGTGATCCTTGTAGCTGCAGGGGTCGTTGCCGTATTCGCGTTGAATAACAATGATTCCAAGGTTGTCAATGTTTATAGTATAGAGAGATATAATTGCGAGTATTTCTCGTTCTATATCGATGGCGAATCACTTGATATGGGATCTTCCGTATCTTCTGGTTCGGTCATCACCGTAAGTGAGGGATCTGGCTGGACACTCGACAGCGAGACCAATACATTCACATGCGCGATCAACGGTTTGTATTATTCGGTTGTTATCGTGATCTCGGGAACCAATGATCCCACCTATGCGATAAGCGATGATACGCCCACCATTACGTTAGGTACAGTGAGTCAGAATATTACTGTGAACATAACGTGCAGCAGGGCTATTTGAACTTTAAATAATGAAAAATAGTTTGTAACGGTCAGTGCGTTAGGTGGATTGGCCGTTACAACTTTAAATTTTTTTCAATTTTATTAAAAATCTCAATTCTATTATTTTTCATGTTAGACTTTTTGCAAATGAACAATGGACCTTGTTATGTGGTCCAATCTCGTGTTCATGATCGGATCAATCTCATGTCCCGATGCCAAGTCTTATTTTCTTCAATGCAGGAGGGCAGCATTCTTGGCAGTTGTTTCGTCATGTATTCGCCGCATATTTGGATTTAAAGGATTTTTTCAATGTCATCGGTCTTACTTCATCCAGAGTCAATTTATTTTTAACATCTTCATGATTTTATATCTATGATGGTATTTGAGTTCCAATGAGGACGATCATATTCAACGGCAAGGGTGGAGTGGGCAAGACCTCCGTTGCAGCAGCCACGGCTCGCAGGATTGCTCAAAAAGGACATCGTACGATAATCATGAGTGTGGACACGGCCCATTCACTGGGAGATTCATACGGCATACAGCTCGGGGCGGAGATAAAGAACATAGCTCCGAATCTCGATGCATTGGAATTGGATATCGTGCACGAGATGACCACCAAATGGTCTGCCATCAGCGAATACATATCGGCTTTCATGCTCTCTCAGGGTGTGAACGACATATCCGCCGAGGAGATGGCCATACTTCCAGGAATGGAGATGGTCTCCGCGTTGTTCTATGTTCTGCAGTTCAAGGATAGCGGAGAATACGATGTCGTGATAATAGATACCGCACCCACTGGGGAGACCTTGAGGCTCCTTAGTTTCCCAGATGTTTCCAATTGGTACATCGAGAGGATGTACGGTATGTTCAAGAGGGTAATATCGATCGCCAGATACACAGTGGGGAAGGTCATGGACATACCTCTTCCGTCCAAAGAGGTCATGGAATCCATAGAGAACATAAAGCTGAACATGGAGCGCGTGAAGGAGATACTCGAGGACCACGAGCATACGACCATACGCCTGGTATTGAATCCGGAGAAGATGGCCATAGCAGAGACAAGGCGCTCCTATACCTACCTGTGCCTTTACAACAAGACTGTGGAATGCCTGATAATCAACAAGATCTATCCGAACGAGGTGAAAGGACCGTTCTTCAAGGATAAACTGGTGGAGCAGGAGAAGCACATCGTAGAGATACACAACTCATTCGATCCATTGAAGATCATGAGCGCTTATATGATGCCGACCGAACTCAATGGCCCAGAAATGCTGGACACGATGTCGACCATGATATATGGCGATTCTGACCCGATCGAGGTTTACGCTACGGAAAGCCCCATGCATTTCGAGACGATCAAAGACATAGACTATCTTTTCATAAGAATGCCGTTCATAGACAAGAATACAGTGGAACTCTTTAAGACCAATGATAACTCTATTGTCATTCAGACTATAGGTCAGAGAAGGACCGTAACTCTTCCATTGACACTCAAGGATTCTGAGATGCTAGGGGCAGAGTTCAAAGACAAGGACCTAGTTGTAAAGTTCAGGAGGAAATCGAATGCCGTCAAGAAAAACTGATACCAAGAATCAAGATCAAGATATGGAGGAGTTCATCCGCAACAATAGGGACATGATAGAGAAGCTTCTGAAGGAGGAGCGTGAGAAGATAAAGAAGGCGGTGGAGGACGAGTCCTTCGGAGCAAGGAAATTCGCCGAATCCCAAGAGGAGATCGCCCTTGAGACTTTCTACAAGAACAAGCAGGAATTAGAGCAATTCGCTGATGTTCAGAAGAAGAAGGCCGAACAGACCGCCCAATCATTCGTCATGATGGTAATGGACCCAGAATTCCAAAAGCACATGGTGTCCGCAGGCATGGAGCTGATGATGGCCTTCGAGGCCCTGATAAGATCGGCACCCCTTCCAGATTTCGCAAAGGATGCAGCGGAGAAGGCCCAGGAGACAAGGGACAACGTGAGCAAGACCTATTGCGATAAGAACCCAGACTGCATCAAGAGGACCAGCACGAAGAAGACCCAGGCCCAGAGGATCCCGATAAAGGGATCGGAAAAGGTCGACAAGAATGACCCTGACGGATGAAGAGGGAAAGACAGCGGTAAAGGCAGCCCGCATCGTGATCGACGCCGAGAGTTCTGGCAAGCATGCGGAACCGCCTTTACCCGACTCATTCTCACAGAAGAGCGGGGTATTCGTCACCATATCGTGGTATCCTTCTGGTGAATTGAGAGGTTGCATCGGTATCCCAGAGCCGGTCTTTTCATTGGCCGAGGCGCTGCTGAATGCCGCATCGTCGGCATGCCACGATCCAAGGTTCCACGACCTCACATTGAGGGAGGCGAGAGGATGCACGGTCGAGGTGACCGTGTTGACCCCGCCCGTTGAATTGAAGTTCAAAGACAAGGATGAGCTGCTATCCCAGATAGAGCTTGTAAGGGATGGCGTAATAATGGAATGTACAGGCAGAAGGGCCCTTTTCCTACCCCAGGTCGCTCCTGAGCAGGGATGGAATAAGCAGCAGATGTTCGATGCGTTATCCTTCAAGGCAGGACTGAACAGGGATGCCTGGAAGAAGGAGGGCGTGCGCGTTTGGAATTTCAAAGGCGAGGTCTTCTCAGAGAAGATGCCTTATGGCGAAGTGGTGAGGATATAATGCAAATGGATAAAGTCATCGAGGGAAGGGCCTTCATCAACGGGGAATTGTCATATTCCCAGATAGGGATCAGCGGAGGGAAGATAGTCTCCGTAGGAAGGATGGCCCGCGGCGGTGACGAGAGATTGGATGTCGGGACGAGCAAGATTATACTTCCAGGTTTCATGGACCCGCATGTGCATTTCAGGGATCCAGGGATGACGGAGAAGGAGGATTTCTCATCAGGCACCCTGTCTGCGGTTCATGGAGGCGTGACATGCATACTGGATATGCCGAACACAAAACCCCCTGTATCCAATCTGGACACGCTGATGTCCAAGAAGTCCACGGTCAGGAAGAAGGCACACGTCGATTACGGTCTTTTCGCGGCCGTGACCCCCGGTGCCAAGATAGGTCTGATGGCGCCATACGTTCCAGGTTTCAAGTTGTTCATGGGCTCCACAACGGGCAACATCCTGATGAACGATGACGATGAGATATCCCAGGTGGTAAAGGACATACAGATCACCAACAAGAGGCTGAGCGTACACGCGGAGGACGACAGGATGATACTCAGGGATGCAGAGAAGTGCACAAGGGACCATCTGAGGAATCGCCCAGCGGAGGCAGAGCACAATGCGATAAGGCGTCTGGGTCGTTACAAGGGGTCCAAGATAAACATATGCCACAACACGAACGTCGAGAGTCTGGACCTGGCATCATCATATGGTTTCACTACGGAGGTGACCCTCCACCATCTGTTATTCGACGTAGAGCGCAATACGACCGCCGAATACAAGGTCAACCCTCCGATAAGGGACCCAGATACCAGGGACAAACTATGGAAGGCGTTCCTTTCAGGGAAGGCAACGATGTTCGGAAGCGATCATGCGCCCCATACCCTTTCCGATAAATCACAGGATTTCGATTCTGCGCCGGGAGGCATACCAGGGGTTGAGACCACGATGCCCATAATCATGAATATGGTCAGGAAGGACACTCTGCCTTTGTCCCAGGCAGTGATGATGGGCGCCGAGAATCCTGGAAAGGCCTTCGACATGAGAAAGGGGAGGATAGCCGTCGGATACGATGCCGATTTCTGCATATTCGACCTGAGGAAGGTCACCAAGGTAGATATAAGGAAACTCCATAGCAAAGCAGGGCACTCCCCCTATGTTGGCATGGATGCGATATTCCCCGATACAGTCATGATAAGGGGAGATGTACAGATGAAGGACGGGGAGTTCTGTGGTGACCGTATCGGAGAGGATATGTTTGGCTGAATATGAAATTGATTATTCTGATGTTGTTGGAAAAAAGGTCGAATGCCCTGAGGGGTGCGGCCTGTGCTGTCTCTGTCAGCCGGAGGTACTTCCAGAGGAGAGGTTGTTCTTCAGGGAGAAATATCCTGAGAGCATGGTGATGAGCAAAGGGGACGAGCCGTATATGGCATTGGCGATGAAGAAGGGCCACGGGTCATGCGCGTTCCTTTCGAATGGCACCAGAAAATGCAAGGTATACGATCACAGGACGGCATATTGCAGGCAATTCCCATACCACATATATGTGAGCGACAGGGTGAAGGTGGAGCTGGACCTGTCCTGCAGAGGCGTATGGACAGGCAACGGCAACGATGCGTTTGCCGAGGCCAAGGATATCGTGTCAAGGGCCGACAAGAGGATATCGAAGGCCCTCCTAGAATCGAAGGCGGTGTATTCCCAGTTCTATTCGAATTGCAGGGAGGCGGGGATACTGTCTGACCAATCGATACTCCGTATGAACGTGTCCGAGAATCTCACCAACTTCACAGATCTGGGTTATATAAGCAAAGTCATGGAGCTCTCGCAGATCGAACCGGTCATGACCCTTGACAGCCTTCAAAGGGAACTCAGGCCGGACATACCAGAACTGGAGATAGCAGCAAGGGAGTCAGCGCTCGAATCGATGGCCACGAAGGACCCTTTGAATGCGCCGGTGTATTGCGATCAGAATTGGAATTGGAACATCTTCATGGCAAATGATGATAAGATAAGGTGGAAGGTGCTCAGCGACGAGGGTGACCTGGAGGACAAAGGCATCGCCAGCGTGGAGGAAATACCATTAAAGCCGTTGGATGAAGGCGGGGCAAAGGTCTTGGCGGACTACATAAGGACATTGAACGGCAGGGACAGTTTCATGGGAAGCGTATTCTCCTTGATGGACTACAACGATTACGAGGATGACATGGCCAATGCATACTACGGCTGTCTTTCCACAACGATACTGGACCTCATGTGGAGGGCCTCGATGCTGGACCATTTCACAGGTTCCGGGATGGGTGCTAATGGGATCAAAGAGGCCATAATATTCTACGACATGGACCGTTTGGACGCTCCAGCCATAGGAGCTTTCGTCTGAGCCCTCTATAAGATAGAATGCGCGATTAGAATAACCTTCAAATACTAAATCCAATATGGAGAAGGTAAGTGGCTAACATGATGAAACCATTGACAATCCTCAGTCAGGCGTCTAACAAGAATGTTATCGTCGAGCTTAAAGGTAAAAGGGAGTACAGGGGAGTCCTTGACGGATACGACCCACACATGAATGTGGTACTCAAGAACGCTGAGGAGTTCTACGATGGCAATCCAGTAAGGAAGATCAGCTTGGTCATTGTCCGCGGGGACAACGTTATTTACATTTCACCATAAGGAGACGATTAAAATGGGAACGGGAACATCAGCAAAGGGAAGACACAACTCGAATAAGACACACATCCCATGCCGCAGGTGCGGAAAACGTTCGTACCATGCAAGGAAGGGTGTCTGTGCTTCCTGTGGATACGGAAAGACTGCGAAATTGAGAAGTTACACCTGGGCCAAACTTCGCGAATAAGCTGATACAAATGACGGGACCTGAACACAAATGCGGTGTCGTGGGCATAGCAGCCTCCTACAACGTTGTTCCTGCTTTGCAGAAGTCCCTCATGATAATTCAGCACCGCGGACAGGAAAGTGCAGGTCTCTCGATTTTTTGTGGAACTGGGATCCAGACCGTCAAGAACAACGGTCTGGTCCAAGTTGCATTGAGCAAGGATAAGTTGACCGGTCTTGAGGGCAAGGTCGGTATAGGGCATGTCAGATATTCTACGACAGGGTCCAAAGGCGTCATGAACGCCCAACCTTTCACAGTCACATCTAGTTTTGGTACTGTGGCGGTCGCCCACAATGGCGATATTACCAATTTCAAGGAACTCAGAGAGCATTATCTCGCAGAGGGCATGTCGCTTCTCACGGATTCCGATACGGAATTGGCCACCAACATCCTAGTGAGATATCTGGCCGAATACAAGGACCCCATAAGGGCGATCAAGGTCATGATGAGCGAGGTCGAGGCGTCGTACGCGATGACCATACTCCTGAACGGCAGATTGTTCGGTATAAGGGACCCATACGGCCTCAGGCCCCTTTGCATAGGCAAGATCGATGATGGTTACATGCTGGTATCAGAGAGTGCGGCCATAGATGCACTCAGAGGGAAATTCGTCAGGGACGTCCTTCCTGGCGAGATCGTCGAGATAAGCAAGGACAGTGTGGTCTCGCACGGCGGTTTCATAGATTCAAGGCAAAAAGCATATTGCATGTTCGAATGGGTCTATTTTGCAAGGCCGGATTCGGTCATAGACGGCAGAGAGGTCTATGATGTCAGGAAGAGTATCGGGGAGATATTGGCAAGGGAATGCCCAGCCGATGTGGATATAATAATGCCCGTCCCCGATTCAGGGCGTGCACACGCCATAGGATTCTCGATCGCATCGGGAATACCCTATGAGGAAGGATTCATGAAGAATCGTTTCGCTGAGAGGACATTCATCCTTCCGGACCAGAAGGAAAGGGAGATGGCGGTCTCGATGAAGATGAATCCCATAAAGAGCACTGTCGAAGGCAAGCGTCTCCTGATAGTAGATGACAGTGTAGTGAGAGGGACGACACTGAAGAAACTGATCTCCATGTTAAGGGAGGCAGGCGCAAAAGAGGTCCATGTCCGTGTGGGAAGTCCTCCGGTAATAGCTCCATGCTACTATGGCGTGGACATGAAATCGAGAGAGCAATTCATTGCCAATAAGCACAGTATCGATGAGATAAGGCAGATAATAGGCGCCGACTCATTGGGATACATCAGCATAACCGGGCTTGTAGAGGCGATAAGGAAGCCCAAGAACGAGTTGTGCCTGGCATGCATAAACGGAGAATACCCGACGCGCATCCCAGGTGAGAAGGAGAGGTTCCAATCCACCTTGAATGTGAAGTTTGGTCCAGCCATTGGAAAGCTTTAATAACGAACACTTAATGCACCGACTATCAACTGGGCAGGTAGATCAGTTGGAAGATCGCTACATTGGCATTGTAGAGGCCGCGAGTTCAAATCTCGCCCTGTCCACTCATACATCTTTTGAATTTTGACGATAATGGACTTCTTATAACATCTATTCGGAGTGGTTTCATGGATTTTTCAGATCTGTGCATCAATCTGATGCGACCATATTTATACGCACAACCTGAATACATACCATGGATTCAGTATTGTTCTTACTGATACTTCCAGTGATAATCGCTGTCCTTTTACTTTTTGCGAGGAGCGATAACGCGAGGAAGGCCATCGTCATACCTGGGGCGGCACTGATAATCGCGGTCTCGGTATATGTTGCGATGAGATTTCTGGGCGGCGGTACTACTTATTTCGACATCGACAGCGAACTGATCGATTGGTCCATGTTCGCGATGGAGATAATCCTCTCGATCGCCGTCATAATATTGGGAGTGAAATACAAGAAATACATAGCATCTGTACTTTCATTCGTTCAATTGGTCTTCATAATATGGTTCGAGCTCACCCAGTCACATGATATCGAGGTGTCCAACAACCTCTATATTGATCAACTCTCAATAATAATGATATTGATCGTCGGTGTGGTCGGCAGTCTGATATGCGTCTATTCACTCGGATACATGAAGGATTTCCAGAAGCACCATCCAGACGATAAGGACAGGAGACCATGGTTCTTCTTCCTGATGTTCATATTCCTATCCGCGATGTTCGGTATAGTGACATCCAACAACCTGATGTGGATGTTCTTCTTCTGGGAGGTCACAACCCTCTGTTCTTTCGCATTGATCGGATTCACAAGGACGGAAGAGGCGATAAAGAATTCATTCAGGCAGATAACATTGAATCTGATCGGCGGGATCGCATTCATCCTGGCTTTGATCGTCCTGAGCACGCAGTATGGCGTGATCGAACTGGACGAACTTCTGAGTCTGGATTCCGGTGCGATGTATGTGATGTTGATCGTAGGGCTGCTGTCCATCGCAGGTATAGTGAAGGCAGCATTGATGCCCTTCCACAGCTGGCTGCTGGGTGCTATGGTGGCCCCCACCCCAACATCGGCCTTGTTGCATTCATCCACGATGGTCAAGGCCGGTGTTTTCCTGATATTGAAATTATCGCCTATGTATGGGGACAACACCGTAGGGTACATGGTGATGTGCATAGGAGGGATAACATTCCTTCTGGCCTCGATGGCAGCCATATCGCAGAGCAACGCCAAGAGGGTACTGGCATACTCTACCATAGCAAACTTAGGTTTGATAGCCGCTTGTGGTGCGGTCGGCACATACGAGGCCTTGTGGGCAGGCATAATGATATTGATATTCCACGCGGTGACCAAATCCATGCTGTTCCTATGCGTCGGAACCGCCGAGCATCAGATAGGCAGCAGGGACATAGAGGACATGGATGGATTGTTCTCGAGGATGCCGAAGCTATCGGCATTGATGATAATAGGCATAGCCGGGATGTTCCTAGCGCCATTCGGTATGCTGATATCGAAATGGGCGGCGATGATATCGTTCGTGGATTCGCAGAATCTGATATTGATCGCCTGCATCTGTTTCGGAAGCGCAGTGACATTGTTCTATTGGGGGAAATGGCTGGGGAAGATGGTCGCCGTCATATCGAAGAGCGAGAACATCGAAGGGCCGGTCCACAAGGAGGAATGGTCAGTATTGGGGATATTGGCGATATCCGTGATAGCGATATGCTTCACATTCCCATTGATATCCGCGGATGTATTGTCGCCATATCTGCTGAGCGTCTTCGGTCAGCCGGTGGATCCTATATTCGCTACGTTCGGCACAGCCTACGTATGCGTGTTGTTGGCGATGCTGGCATTCATGATCGTGGTGCCTATTCCATTCTTCAATAAGACAAAGAAGAAGGTAAAGGACAATTACATGAGCGGCATAAACAACGGGGACAATGCATCTTATGTCGGATCGATGGGCGCGAATGTCAATGTCACCCTGAGGAATTGGTACATGGAGGAATGGTTCGGTGAGGACAGGATCGGCAAGATAGGCACGGTCGTCACGATAGCCATCCTGGTCATCGGATTCTTACTCATAATCGGGGGCGTGACCTCATGAACGTACTGATGATCGCATCCGTCGCGGCATTTCTGGTGATCGCCCCTCTGATAGGGTGCATATTGGCCGGACTGGATAGGAAACTGAGTGCGAGGATGCAAAGCAGAATCGGCCCGCCCATACTGCAGCCGTATTACGATGTCAGGAAGCTGATGGAGAAGGACCAGGTGACGGTGAACAAGGTCCAGGATTACTATGTAATCTGTTTCCTTCTGTTCGTTGTGATATCAGGTTGCATATTCTTCGCCGGCGGGGACCTCCTGTTGACGATATTCACGTTGACGTTGGCGAATGTGTTCCTGGTATTGGCAGCGTATTCTTCGAATTCCGTATATTCGCAGGTCGGCGCTGAGAGGGAGCTCTATCAGATAATGGCATACGAGCCGATGGTGCTGTTGACGATGATAGGGTTCTATCTGGTGGCCGGCAGTTTCAATGTGTCGGACATAATCGACGTCAAGGACATGCCGTTCTTGACGATGATCGGCATATTCGTGGGATTCGTATTCATATTGACGATCAAATTCAGGAAATCCCCGTTCGACCTGAGCACCTCCCATCATGCGCACCAGGACCTGGTCAAGGGATTGACCACCGAGTTCTCAGGAAGGACGCTGGCATATGTGGAGGTGGCCCATTGGTACGAGAACATAATGCTGCTCGGGATAGTGTTCCTGTTCTTCTGCAACGGGATGTGGTGGGGATATGCGATCGGCCTTGTCGTGGCAGTGGCGGTCTTCTTCTTGGAGACCTTCATCGACAATAGCTTCGCAAGGATGAAATGGCAGGTGGCGCTCAAGAGCTCTTGGGCGGTCGCCTTGGTGCTGGGGATTGTGAACATCGCACTTCTGATGTGGGTGTTCTGAGGAGGATGGAAAATGTCATATTCAACAAAGTCGCCGTGGATTATACATTATGATGGGTCCAGCTGCAATGGTTGTGACATAGAGGTCCTGGCATGCCTGACCCCTTTATATGATCTCGAAAGGTTCGGCATAGTGAACACCGGTAACCCGAAGCAGGCGGATGTATTCCTCGTGACAGGGTCTGTGAATCAGCAGAATCGCAATGTCATAAGGCAGATATACGAGCAGATGCCGGATCCGAAGGTGGTCGTCGCGATCGGGATATGTGCGACATCCGGAGGGGTCTTCAAGAAGTGCTACAACGTGCTGGGAGGGACCGACAAGGTGATACCCGTCGACATCTACGTTCCCGGATGCGCCGCAAGGCCAGAGGCGATAATAGATGGAGTGGTCAAGGCCTTGGGGATATTGGAAGAGAAGCGCAAGGCGATGAAGGAAGGAGGTGTCAAGGATGACAAAGTCCAATGAGTCCACGAGCATAGTCGATCTGCCATATTCGGAGATATCGTCGAAGGCCGAGGCACTCGCGAAGGAAGGATACAGAGTGGTCCAGATATGCGCCACATCCAAGGAGGGGAGGACCGAGTTGTTGTACTCATTCGACAAGGACCTCGTCATGATCAATTACAGGGTGCAGGTCCCGGAAAACATGGTCCTGCAGAGCATAACAGGGCATTTCTGGTCCGCATTCATATTCGAGAACGAGGTCCATGACCTCTTCGGTGTAGAGTTCACCGATCTCGTGTTGGATTACAAGGGCAATTTCTTCAGATTGGCATCCAAGACGCCATGGAAGACAGAAGCCAAGAAGGGGGTCGAGTGATATGGGCAAGAGGACGATAATCCCCTTCGGCCCGCAGCATCCGGCGCTCCCAGAGCCGATACATCTCGATCTGGAGCTTGAGGACGAGAAGGTCATAAGGGCGATACCATCGGTGGGATACATCCACAGGGGTCTTGAGAGATTGGTCGAATACAACGACTATCAGACCATGTGCTATGTCATGGAGAGGGTCTGCGGGATATGCAGCTTCGGACACAGCTGGGGATATGCAGCGGCAGTCGAAGGTCTGATGGAGATAGAGGTCCCTGAAAGGGCGGAATACCTGCGCACCATGTTCCACGAGCTGTCCAGGATGCACAGCCACTTGCTTTGGTTGGGCCTTTTGGCGGATGCGATGGGATTCGAGAGCCTCTTCATGAACTGCTGGAGACTCCGCGAGAGGATCTTGGACATATTCGAGAAGACAACTGGTGGAAGGGTCATACTCTCGTTCACGAAGATAGGCGGACAATTCAAGGACGTCCCCAAGGAATCCCTCATCGAGATCGGAGTGATATTGAAAACGATGAGAAAGGAGCTGCAGGCCATAACATCGGTTTTCCTCGATGATACATCGGTGAAGAACAGGATGTGCGGAGTTGGAAAACTATCGAAGGACGACATAATCAAACTCGGTTCCATAGGTCCCGTGGCAAGGGGTTCCGGAGTGAACAACGACATAAGATGTCTGGACCTGGGCAAGTACAAGGAATTGGGGTTCGAGCCGATATTGGAGAGCAAAGGAGATTGCTATTCCAGATGCAAGGTCAGGGTATTGGAGCTATTCCAATCATTAGACCTGATAACCATGGCGATAGACAGGATGCCAGAGGGCCCAGTGAACATACCTGTGAAGGGAATGCCCCCGGTCGGGGATTTCATATTCAGGATAGAACAGCCAAGGGGGGAGGCCTTCTATTATGTCAAAGGCAACGGGACCAAGCATCTGGACAGGGCGCGCGTAAGGACACCTACCAATGCGAACATACCTGCATTGGTGAGGGTATTGCAGGGTTGCGACCTCAACGACGTCACGATGATGGTCATGACCATAGACCCATGCATAAGCTGTACGGAGAGATGAATATGGGATCCTTCAAGATAGGCCGGTCACTGGTATCCAGCACTTTCAAGAAACCAGCAACTAGGAGATATCCCGAGGTCAAGCGGGAATGGCAGGAGAACACCAAGGGGCATATCGAGATAGACGCGGCATCATGCATATTATGCGGCATCTGCGCAAAGAAATGCCCCGCAGACGCTCTGACAGTGGATAAACCATCACGTAAATGGACCATAGACAGGATGTCATGTGTCCAGTGCAGAAGCTGTGTGGAATCATGCCCGAAGAGTTGCCTCTTCATGAGGAACGATTACATCCAGCCGAATGTCATGAAGGTCATCGATACCGTGGAGATCCCGGAGAAGGAAAAGAAGAAGGACGAAGGTCCTGCCAGTCAGTAACCAAGGTCCTCGTTCAGGAATATGACGTGCATCCTGTCGTTGAAGCGTTGCTTCTTGATGAGGACGTATTCATTGCAGATCCTGTCTGGCGAGTTGCAGTCCATGCAGCGTCCGGTCTTGACACAAGGCGTGATCTTGTTGAGTCTCTTGGCATTCATGGGCCCGGATATCTCACGGCAACGTTTCTTTGCCGCATCCAGATCGGGGACGATCTTATTCGCTCCAACCACGATTATCACCTTTTCTGGGCCCCAGATCGTCGCAGCGACCCTGTTCCCGTTCCCATCGACGTTGTATATCTCTCCCTCTTCGGTGATGGCATTCGCACTGCACAGGAAAGCATCGGATGAGAATATTACGCGTGACGCCTTCGGATCGGCATGGTCGTAGTCGAGGTAATTGTACTCAGTCTTCAGGAAGCTGAACAGATTGGTCTCAGACAATGTCATGGAACCTCCTGTGGCCACGGACGATCCCGGAGGAACGATATTCTCGATGAGGGAGTACAGTTCTCCTCTCGAATGAGCGTAATGCCCATTCATATTGTTCTTGCGAAGGGCCTCTATGGTGTGCTCTATCTTCCTTTCACGAATAAAACTGGCGTTCTCATCCATTCAGATCCCTCTTTGATGATATGTATTAAGATGATCAAACGGATTATTTTTTCTGTCATCTGAACCTGATAAGATTCACACGAAAGACAGGGCCAGCATTATCAGGTCTGCGGTATTGTGATTGAACCATTGCAATGTGCCTGCGAATATGTACTCTATGGCCATCGCTGCGATCAACAGACCGATGATCTTGGACAATATCCCTATCACCTGCTCTCCGACGAACTTCATTATGGTGCTCGCGCTTCTAAGTATGAGCCATGTAATGAACAGGGAGATGAAGCCCGCGATAAGCACGGGTACCATACCATATTGCGCTGTGAACAATACTGCAGTGGTGATGACTCCGGGTCCAGTCAGTATAGGGGTCGCTATGATGACCCACGCGGCTCCCTTCTCGTCATCCATCTTCGCGAGTTTCAAACCGAATATCAATTCGATCGACATCATGAAAAGGACAGCTCCTCCTGCAACACGGAAGCTATCCATGGTCACTCCGAATATCCCCATCAGGTCCGTTCCGACCAATACGAATATCACTAGAAGTATCGCCGCAACAAGCACGGCTCTGTTGGCATAGTCCTTTATGACCTTGTCCTCAAGGCCCTTTGTTACCGAAATGAACACCGGAAGACTAGCGAACGGGTCCAGTATAAGGAACAAGGATATCGTTAGAGTTATTACCACGCCGGCGTCCATGGAGGCACATCAAAGCATCTGAGATATAATACCTTCTTCTGCAGCGCAAGGTTGGCATCAGGGAGGATTATTATCGATGTGAGAACATTCCCATAGTGAGAATATGGATGAGAAGGCATTCGAGTATCTGATGGACCCCGTGAAAGGCAAGATATTGCTGGAGATCAAATACATGGGTAGGGCCTCGGTAAAGGGATTATGCGCAAGGTGTCAGAACATACCCCGCTCAACAATGTACAGGCATCTTTCGAAATTGGAAAAGGACGGCCTGATCAGGGTCGTCGATGTGAATAAGAAACGCGGAACCGTTGAGAAGACATATTCCCTGATAGAGGAGAAATTCATGCCTTCCGAGGATCAGATGGACCCTTCCCCGGAATTTTTGATATCCCTGTTCACGCAATATTGCATGGCATTCATCCAAGAATTCCAAAATGGGCTCAGGAATGAGAATTTCAATGTCAAAAAGGATATGATGGGATTCACGACAGCACCCGTATATGCCACCGACACCGAGTTGGAAAATGCGATGCAGATGATAGGGAGGACCATATCGAGGCTGGTGGAGAATCCCGCCACCCCCGATAGGAAATTGCACTCGATAGGCCTGATAGTAACTCCGCCGAAGTTATGATAGGATCGCATTCAGCAATTCTTCAGGATGCTTCGAGGATATCATGATATCATCTCTGTTCTCAAAGTGCAGCATGACCCCCTCCTTGCATCCTGCGCTGATGTACCCGATCTTCCTTCCAGTGTATCTTACGCCCCATCCTCCGTATTGACGCAGGGCCCTTATCTCCTGGACCTCAGCTTTTTTGATATCCTTTTTCAATATGACGCGGGTAGGTATTGTTTTTACACGTATCTCTTCAGAGGTGACCGTGACTCTGGTCTTCAGGAAGAATGCGAGATATAGCAGGATTGCGAACACGAAAGTGACCACTGCGATGGTGACCAAAGATTCAGTGGCATACGACTCCGCGTACAGGTATGTGCATATCAAAACGCCTTCTACGACTATCATCAAAGCCGATATAATGAGGGCCATTGTCTTAGACATCTGTTTTTGTGTCTCTTCGTAAAGGATGTTGGACATGAGTGGTTATTTTTGCAATATCCTATTTTAAGATTATCTACGAGGTGCATATGACTTTTGGAAAATGGGAATATTCGAGATAATGTCAGTTACTTCATGCTGGTTTCATTCTTAAGTATTATAATCCAAATCCGCAATGACTATCCATGGACTATGTGAGCGCCATAGAGGAGTTCTACAAGGGGCACATCCCTGACGTGATCCTTCTCATCGGTGGTATACTGGCAATCGTCATCGTGTATATGTTCAAAAAGGACGAGTCGTCCTGGAAGTACAAGGCCCTCCTGACATTAGGAGTGATATTCGGTGTGGCCATGATAGGTATGACGTTATCCAAATATGCCTCATGGGGCTTGTTCACATCGATCATCATCGTGATGATGGGTTTCACCATGGTGATAAGGCCATTCCAGAAAGTTCAATTCGCATTGATATTGGGTTTAATGGTCATATTCATTGCATACCTGCTGTTAGGTCGTTGCGACGATATCAAAGGATTGGAATTGCTGGGCAGCGGTTGGCCGAGAGTAATAGTAGCATTCATCGCTGGTGCGATGGTATACATGATCGCCAGTTTTGCGGAGAAGATCGTCATGTTGTTTGGGAAACTATTCAACTGGTGGCCGTTCATGGTATTGCTCGCCGTCATATGCATCGCAGAGGCATCATGCCTTCTGATAACTGGAAATTCCATCTATCAGTATTTTGTGAGTTCGGATGTTATTTCCAACAGCAAATATTGGTGAGCGCGCCTCCGACCATACAATAAGTCTTTAATAATGTATGAAATTGTCCGGTGTATCCACCAGCGGACGTCGGAAGGACCCTCTTCACGGCATCATTTAAACTAAACATTTAAATGATAGATGTGAATGAAGGTCTGCGGGGCCCGTGGCTTAGCCAGGATATAGCGCTGGCCTTCTAAGCCAGACGCCTCGGGTTCGAAAGTCTCCCTTAAAGGGACCGAAATTCCCGACGGGCCCGCCAGAGGGTCGTCACCTGTGTGATGAGGATCTATCGAGAGGAAATATCATGAAGAGAAGTTCACGCGCCTGGAAGAAACGCGGCAATCAGCGTTGGAAATGGCGCAAGAAGAAAATGAGAAGAAGAAAGAGAGCAGCAAAGATGCGCAAGAAGTAACCCTGACGGGCTACCAAGGGAGTATAGGCTAACCTGGCAGACTGGCGGGCTCCAGTTATTGAGCGTGATTAGAATGAGTTTGCTGACAGTTGATGATTAACTGGAGCGATGACTCGTTAATTTCGCGGGGGGTAGCTCCCCCCGTGGTGGAAACCCGCTGACGGGGGTTCAAATCCCTCTGCTCCCACCTCTTGCACATCTTAGTTGTGACTTTGCCCCGAAAGGGGACTAAATACTTTCTTATCTCTTTTCGTCTAAAATTCAAATGAAATATATCAAGATAGCTTACGCTTTCTAATTATCATCTCAAAAAGAGAAAAAGGTTTAGTTTTTGAAACTGTGGACCGGTGCTGGTATCCTTCCGCCGCGGTCTACAAACTCAGCACATCCGAATTTGCTTACAGGCATGATCACGGCCCTTCCGAGGAGTCCCCCGAATTCGGCGTGCTCTCCTGCCTTCTTGCCTATGACGGGGATCACCCTCACTGCAGTGGTCTTCTGATTTATCATCCCGATCGCCATCTCGTCGGCGATTATGCCCGCGATGGTGGTGTCAGGCGTGTCTCCTGGTATGGCGATCATGTCGAGCCCGACGGAGCACACGCATGTCATGGCTTCCAGTTTCTCAATCGTAAGGGCACCGATCTCCGCGGCCCTTGCCATAGCGCTGTCCTCGGACACCGGTATGAATGCTCCGCTCAATCCTCCGACATACGAGGAGGCCATTATACCTCCTTTCTTGACCTGGTCATTGAGTATCGCCAGCGCGGCCGTTGTTCCCGGGGCGCCTGTGCATTCGATACCCATCGCCTGGAGTATCTCGGCTATGCTGTCGCCCACGGCCGGTGTGGGGGCAAGCGAGAGATCGATGATGCCGAATGGCACGTTGAGCCTCTTCGATGCTTCTTTGGCGACCAGCTGTCCTACCCTTGTGACCTTGAACGATGTCTTCTTTATGGTCTCGCAAAGGACCTCGAAGTTCTGTCCACTGACCTTGGTTATCGCGGTCTTTATCACACCAGGTCCGCTGACCCCGACATTTATCACGGTCTCTCCTTCGGTCACTCCGTGGAATGCTCCGGCCATGAACGGGTTATCGTCTGCGGGATTGCAGAATACGACAAGTTTCGCGCATCCTAGGGAATCATTGTCCTTGGTCTCCATCGCCGTCTGTTTCACGATGGTCCCCATGAGTCTGACAGCATCCATATCGATACCTGTCTTCGTGGATGCCAGACTTATGGAGCTGCATATGTGGTCAGTGACCTTCAGAGCCTTCGGGATGGAGCGTATGAGGAGCTCATCCGCTATCGTCATTCCTTTTTGGACCAATGCGGAGTATCCGCCTATGAAATTGACATCTATCTTGCGTGCGGCCCTTTCCAATGTTATCGCGATCTTCACGAAATCATCGGAGGTCTTGCAGGCGGATGCACCGATCAACGCTATCGGTGTGACCGATACCCTCTTGTTGATGACAGGTATCCCGAATTCGAGGCCTATCTCGTCGCCCACCCTCACAAGGTCCTTGGCGCGTGTGGTGATCTTGTTGTAGATCTTATCGCATGTGACATCTAGATTGGAGTCTATGCAGTCAAGGAGGCTTATGCCCATCGTGATCGTCCTGACATCAAGATTCTCATTGGAGATCATGCTGTTGGTCTCGAAAACCTCATCCATATCCAACATTTTACTCAGATCCTGTGCATCATATCGAAGATCTCTTCACGCTGCGCCTTGATCTTCACGCCGACCTTCTCTCCGACCTTGTCCAGGTCCTCGGAGAGCTCCTTGAAGCTCTTCTTGTACATGCTGAGGTCCACGATCATCATCATGTTGATGAATTCCTGGACGGTGGTCTGGCTTATGTCGAGTATGTTGATATCGTTGTCAGCGAAGTAGTTGCAGATCGCCGCTATGATGCCTGTGTGGTCCTTTCCGACCAATGTGATTATTATTCTGTTCATCCCTAGTTGCTCCTATTCAGTTCTCGTTGTATTTTAAGATGGCATATTCTATCGAGTCGACCAGGGCGTTCAGCGAGGCCTCGATGACGTTCTCTGATACGCCTACCGTTGTCCAGCTTATCTTGCCGTTGGATGATCTTATCAGTACCCTTACGCTTGCGGCTGTTGCCGACTTCTCATCGAGCACACGGACCTTGTAATCGGTGAGCCTTATGTCATTCATTATCGGGAAGAATTTGGACAGGGCCTTCCTCAAAGCGTTGTCCAGTGCATTGACGGGACCTTCCCCGTCCGATGCGGTGTGCTCTATGTTCCCATTGGAGTCCTGCACTTTGATGCTGGCCTCGGATATCAGTTTGTTATCCCCGACCTCATCGATGAAGAGTCTGAAGCCCACGACCTTGAACGGTGGTTCCAGGTCCCCTTTCAACCTTCTGACCAGAAGTTCGAAGCTGGCGTCGGCCCCTTCGAACTCATAGCCTTTCGCCTCCAGTTTCTTGATCTTCTCTATTATCTCTTTGCTCTCGTTGTCGGAGATCTCTATGCCGAACTCTTTGAGCTTCTCGTTGATACTGGCCTTTCCAGCCATGTCGGAGATCAAGACCCTGCGCTTGTTACCTACCATCTCGGGAGGTATGTGCTCGTAAGTGCGAGGGTCTTTCGCAAGTGCGGATACATGCATCCCGCCTTTATGGGCGAATGCCTTCTCGCCGACATATGGAAGTCCTGGCGAAGGCAATGTATTGCTTATCTCGCCCACGAATTTGGAGATCTCGGTCAGTTTCGATACATCCTTGATCTGCACGTCGTATTCCATCTTGATACTGAGATTCGCTATGACCGAACAGAGATTGGCGTTGCCGCATCTCTCCCCTATGCCGTTGATGGTCCCCTGCACCATGGTCGCACCGCTTTCCACGGCCATCATCGAATTCGCGACCGCCAGGTCCGTGTCGTTATGACAGTGTATGCCTATCTGGACATCGAATGTGAGTATGACATCCTCGACAGCCGTCCTGATCTCATCCGGCATCGAGCCCCCGTTGGTGTCGCAGAGGACAAGCCATTCCGCGCCGCCTCTGACTGCTGCTGCCAGGCAATCCATCGCATAGTCGTGGTTGGAGTAATATCCGTTGAAGAAATGTTCGGCGTCGAACATCACGCGTTTTCCGGATTCCCTAAGGAACCTGACGCTGTCCTCTATCATCCTGAGATTCTCGCTCAGAGGGATGCATAACGCATCCGTGACATGGAAGTCCCATGATTTGCCGAATATGCAGCACCATTTCGCAGAGCATTTGGCAAGCGATATCAGGTTCTTGTCATCCTTGGCATCTATGCTGTGCCTGCATGTGCAGCCGAATGCCGTCAGGACAGTGTTGTTCAGTTGAAGCCTTCCGGCGATATCGAAGAACTCATCATCCTTCGGATTGGATCCTGGCCATCCTCCTTCAACGAAGCCCACTCCGAATTTATCGAGTGCCTTCAATATCTCGAGCTTGTCTTCCACAGAGAAGGCTATGCCCTCTGTCTGCGCACCATCGCGTAGCGTGGTGTCGTACATGACTATCGGTTTTTCGGACATGTTCATTTCCTTGCATCCATTATTGCTATCAGATCGCTCAATATGGCAGATGCTGTCTCTATGCGTCCTGCTCCGCGTCCGGTGACCGTTATCGGGCCTGCAAGGTCGGACAGTATCTGGGCGGCGTTAAGTGTGCCGGATATGCTGAGGGGGTGCCCTTTGGGTATCAGGCGAGGTGCCACCTCCAGTTTGTTCTCGGAGACCTCTCCGATGAGTCTTATGACCATGTTATGTGAGGCGGCCAAAGTTACCGCCTCGCTAGTAATGGACTTGATGCCAGTTATATTCACGTCGGAGAATTTCACGTCCCTTCCGAATATGGAGTTGGCAATGATGACGACCTTGCATGCGGCATCGTATCCTTCCACATCGTTAGTGGGGTCCGTTTCCGCATAGCCCATCTGCTGAGCCTCTTTGAGGGCCTGCTCGAAAGGCTGTCCGTTGTCCATCTTGCTGAGTATGTAGTTGCAGGTACCGTTGAATATACCGCGTATGGATTTGATGTTCTCCCCGACCAGATTCTCATGGCAGAGGTTGATTATAGGCATCGCCCCGCCGACAGATCCTTCGAAGCGGAATTTGCACCTGTTCTTCTTGGCTATGCCTATGAGCTCTGAGAATTGCAATGCGAGCGGCCCTTTGTTGACTGTTATGACATCCTTATGTGATTCAAGGGCGTGTCTTATGTTGATCAATCCTACGCCGCCGGTCTTCACATCTGTGGGACTGACCTCCACGAGTAGGTCGTAATCTACAGAATCCATGACCTCGATCGAATTTTTGTATTCATGTGTGCCTACTTTGCCAGTGGACTTCTTTATCGATACCAGGCCGAGTGGATCGAGGCCCTCGGGATTGCACGCATATGTTTTGGAATCCATCACGCACACTATTGTGACGGATTTCCCGTATCTCTTGTAGAAGAATTCCTGCCTTGCGGCGACAACTTCCGCGAACCCTTGTCCGACTGTTCCGAATCCAGATACGAGTATCCTCATCTCACAGCCCCCTGATGTATACCATGCCTTTCTCTCTGCATGCTGAATCTAGGAATCTGTCTAGTTTCTCAAGGTCCTCTTCGCTCAGGACCTCCACGGTTATCATCGCAGTGCGCGTCTTCGTGGCATTCGCTGTAGAATAGTTCACATCGACGGATTCGAACGAAACGATGTTGGATGCCTCGTCTATGAGCCCTTCCACTTCCGATGCTTTGAAAGATCCCAGAAGGAGGTACTCCATCGTGCTGGTCTTGTAGACGGAACCGATGGATGCTATCAATATGTCCTTGGCCTTCCAAGTTTTCTTGAGTTTCTCAAGGTCATCGTTGTTCTCGATCTCGAAGGTAACATTCACACAGATCCTCTGATTGACGATCAGGTCACGGTTGTGGACGACCCCGACGATATTACCATTGACCATGGATATGGGTTCCAATGATCCCACTAATTGCCCTGGGAGGTCCTTTACGTAGAGTTCTGCGTTAACCAACATGGTTTCACCGTGATATCCTTGAAGACCTAATATATTATCTTATTTAAATGACTGTTTGTGCGCGAGTATATTGTGGACCGATAGAAATGGCCCCGTATCGGATACCATCACTGGCAACGGCATCGCGTAGTTTTTTATCTTCGTCCGATAATATCATCAACATGTACCAAAACATATTGATCGCTGTCGACGGCAGTGAGAGTAACAAATACGCCATTGATGACGGACTGCAGATCGCCAAGGCATTGAATGCAAAGGTCACTGCGATAAGTGTGTTCGACATAGGCAGCTATGCCTCTGTGTCCCAGGGCTACGGCCTCGGAGACGAGAAGGAGTATATACTGGATGCTTCCAAGGCATCTTTGAAATATGTCTCGGACAAGGCATCGGAGATGGGCCTTGAGATCAAATGCAAGGTCGTCACAGGAAGACCTGCCGAGGCAATAATAGATGAATCCAAGAATTTCGATCTGGTGGTATGTGGCACTTTAGGCCGTACAGGGGTATCGAGGACATTGATGGGAAGCGTCGCAGAGAAGGTTGCAAGGATGGCCTACTGTCCGGTTCTGGTATGTCGTAAAAAGTGACGATCCGGCAAAACCTTTTTCCTTTTAAGGATATTTTGTACGTTATTTGTCTGATATTAAATATAACGCCAAATGATTTATATAATAGTATGAAATAATTTGATTAGTTCTTATAGAGTTGATGCAATATCGCATCTTCTTTGTAGAATTATGTCCTGGGTTTGCCTGGATCTGCATCAGGAGCCGTGGAAGTATGAGATGAATGGACTTCTCATATTTCGGAATACATTCTCCAATTCACATCCGGGATGGATACCTACTCGGGATGACCTCCGAAACTGTCCGCATCTCATTCCTCAACATCTGATCGGACAGCATAGAACCGGCCTAAGTTAATCGGTTTCCTCCTTTAAGGGCCGGAAGTTCTGGGAAACACTTTCCAAACCTCTTCCTTTTTGTCATTTCTTTGAATCTAGGGATATTTACGGATTTATATAATGTATAATATTATACATCAATGAACATATCTTAAAATAGTCACCTTACATCCGGAGTCCGATAGGTGCAATCATGAATGAAAATTGCAGTCAAAAGGTCACTAACAGATATCTGGTCCTGGCAGCAGGTATGGTGATCCAACTTTGTGCTGGTATCATCTACATGTGGAGTGTTTTCAAGAAGCCTGTAACCGATTATCTCTCATGGGACTCTGGTTCGGCTGCATTGGTCACATCGATAATGATGGTCGCATTCGTCGTAGGAATGGTCATCGGCGGCAAGATACTGTTGATGCTGGGTTCTAAAAGGACGGCGATAATCGGTAGCCTTGTGATGTCATTCGGAATCTTTGTAACGGCATTCGTGAGTTCCGGATGTCCGGACCTGCTATTCCTGACCTATGCGGTCATAGGCGGTCTCGGAGTGGGTATCGTGTATACCTGTACTGTCGCGAACGTGCAGAAATGGTTCTTCGACAGACGCGGTTTCGCGACAGGCATGATGGTCGGTGCATTCGGTTTCTCAATGGTGATATTCGCCCCAGTGGCATCATATCTCCTCAAGGAGGTAGGTGTCCCGATGACATTCGAGGTCTTCGGTATCGCATTCCTGGTGATATGCCTGATAAGCTCCATGTTCCTTGTAAGCCCTCCAAAGGATTACACGGTCTCGAAGAACGGAGTGCAGATCAACGTGCAGATGTCCCAGAAGCAATACACTACGAAAGAGATGCTGCACACCAAATCGTTCTATCTGATATTCTTCTCTCTGTTCTTCGTGATACCTGCGTTCTTCATATTGAACCCCCTCCTGAAACCTTTGGGGATAGAGCGCGGGCTCACAGATTCATTGGCAACATTGGGTGTCATGATCGTGGGTGCCAGCAGTGCCGCAGGCCGTCTTTCCATAACATGGCTTTCGGACAGGATCGGCCGTCTTCAGGCGTTGTTCCTCATAATCGTATTGACAGCGATCGGTATAATCGCGGCCATCGTCGCTGAGAACATAATGTTCCTGGTGTGCATAAGTCTGATTGGATATGCATTCGGAGGAGTATCCGGAGTATATGCGACAATAACGGCCGACCACTTCGGAACCCAGAACATGGGAGTGAATTACGGTATCGTATGTCTGGCATTGGGTGCTTCGTCACTTACATTCACATGCATTAACAATGTCCTGTCAGGTTCTGGAGATTACACCCTGTCGTTCTTGATAGCGGCGGCAACATGTGTCGTGTCCGTGGTACTTGTCTTCTTCCTCAGAAGGGAGAAGAACGACCAGCCAACATCATCTTAAAAACAGAAGCGAAAGCTTCTTAATTTTCTATTTTTTTTGATTTCTTACTAATATTTTGGTTAATTGTAGATACGTATATATAGAAATGCTAATCAATATTTCATGGGAAAGCACAATAAAGAGCGCCATAACGAGGATGCTCAGTCAAAGGCCGCCCACAGCGACGCACCCAAGGCCGTAGAATCATCGCAGACCCAAAAGAAAAGCTAAGATCCATTCTCATCGCGGAGGTTTGGGTACCCGCCGGTGATGTGATCGAATCTAGAAACCATTTAAAACTGACTTTTATTTTTACTTTCGTCTCTTGAATATCAATCGGATCTTTATTTTGCATTATAGATATTATATGTTCATATGTATAGCTTTTTAAGCATTATTTTTGTTTATATAGCTTGTTTGTATTAATCTAATAGTATAAATTAGACATTTGTCTAATTATAGAAAAACATTATATACAAAAAATGCCTGATTGGATTTGGTGACAAATGGGTGTTGATGACGTACTCATATCCATTCGGATCTGTGCAAAATCAGAGGAGATCTGAGGTTTCCGATTCGATATGAGAGTTGAAGAGGCTCCCCCTCGTGATGATGACAGATATCATGGGGGTGTCCGAAAGTTGAGGAACACCAAGAGGAAGATTGTCATCCATGGTAGTTGCGATCGCACCCATATCCAGGGAGGGGATCGCGACATAGTCAGCCGGTACTTTCCAGTAGAACTCCAATGAGGTCCGGCGAAACCATTTTCAAATCATTTCAAACGGCTTGTAAACCACTTTCAAACTAGTTAATGTATGAATAGGGGTGATATTGATGTTCGTATCCGTGTCTGATTTCAGGTCAAACATGCTTTACTATTTGGAGCTGGCGTCTAAGGAAGATATAATGGTAACAAGGCACAACAAGATAGTTGCGACAGTTACCAATACTGAGGACTCTCTCAAAACGGCCGTTGATTCTTTGCGCGGTGTATTCCCCGTGAGCAGCGACCCAGAGAGATTGAGGATGAGCAGATGAGGTTGCTTGTGGACACTGAGATCCTCCTCGATCTGATGTTCGATTATTCAGAGGACAGGATAGAGGTGGATGCCTTCTCAGAGATATTGGCTGACAAGTCCATAGAGAAATATTGCACAGTGTCCTGCATAGTGGATATAATCTGTACGGCGAGGGTCATCCTCGGTTCCGATGAATTGGCAAGGGCCGTCGTGACAAGGTTGATGAGATTGGTCATACCTCTGGATGTTCAAATGGACGATATAGTGCTCGCCATGGATTCACAGATGAAAGAGACAGATAAGGCAATATCAGTCTACTCTGCATTGAGGAACGATGTTGTGCTGATATTGACAAGCAATGTGGATTCGTTCTCCGGGTCTCCATTGAAGGTCACCACGCCTTCAAAATTCTTGAAAGAATCCCGTATGTTCTGAAGGCCCCTTCGATAGAAGACGATATCTGTCCATCGATGTGTATCAAACCCATTCAAGGTCTTCTTTTCCGGATCCGATCTCGAAATGGTACTTCACTATACCCAGATCCACCTTTGAATACGGTCCGACATTTGGTTTCCCACTCACTTTGTTCTCATCGACATAGCTTATCACGAATTTTTGTTGATTCATGGCAGTGGGTGCCAATATCGCAGCGTTCATTCCATTCATGAACCACTCCGGTGGTTCCACCTTGGATCTGTACAGGACTTTCATGGGTTTGTTCCTGTGAGGGACGCCCTGGGTCTTGCCGTATCCTATGGCGAGGACGCATATCAGCTTCTCTTTCTTCTCTATCTTGCATTTGGTCTTCCCTTTGCTGAAATTCAATGCGACCCAGCATGTGTTCAGACCTAGCTGCTGCGCCTTCAAAGCGAGACGCTCTCCATAATAACCTATGCGCTCGTCAAGGTCGCTGCTCTTGGGGCCTATCAAAGCGATGTAGTCCGTGACCCCGCTGAACTTCCCATAATGCGATATGAAAGTGCTGAAAGCCTCTGGGTCATTCGTTATAAATTGGATGTTGAGATGACCCTCCGTGTTGCATGCGTATATCTCGGCATACAGTTCCGTAAGTTTGTCCTCTTCTATCTCGGTCTCAGTGTAACTACGGACCGAATGCCTTGAGACTATCGCTTCTTTAAGGTCCATCAGAGTGCCTCTATGCTTTTTCATCGTCTTCATAGTTTAAATAATTACATCCGAGGTCGACAAAGCGGAGATCAAAACAAGATGTCTTGGAGTCATCAGTGAATGGTAAATATCACACATAGCATGATATAATGCAATGGAAGACATTCCCTCGGATTCTGATGATAGGCCCATGAGATGGTCCATCGTATGGAAATGTTTTCTGATTGGATTATTGGCCGGCCTGATGGGATGTCTCTACCGCCTTGGGATAGTCTATGGCACTCATTTCGCCATATTCATCTACTCATTTCTGAAGGATAATTATCTTCTCATACCACTATGGATCGTGTTCTCTCTATTATCTGGGTATGCGATATACAGGATAATGGTCTGGGAGCCATCATGCTCAGGGAGCGGTGTACCGCTGGTAAAGGGCGAGATCATGCTCGGCTACAAAACGAAGGGGCCGAGGGCCTTGGCGGCCAGATTCTCAGGCGGTCTGTTCGGCGGAATATTCGGCATGTCCTTCGGATGGGAGGGCCCGTCCATACACACGGGAACAGAGACTGCGGACATCTCTTCCAAAAAGGTCGCCAAGGACGAGCTCGACAGGAGATTGTTCATGACGGGAGGTGCAGCCGCGGGACTCGCGGCGGCATTCAGCGCACCAATATCGGGTATGGTCTTCGTCATGGAGGAGATACACCACAAATTCTCAAAATACGTCCTCTTCGTGGGATTGGCGGCATCATTGGCCGGGGCAATGATGGCATTCCTGGTATTCGGCATGGACCCAGTCCTTGGTTTTGTTGATTTTCCGGAATTGAAGGTCGGTGAATACATCTGGATCATCCCATGCGGTATCGTCGGCGGCATACTTGGGTGGTTCATAAATGCAGCCTTCATAGGTACGGGACGTTTGTACAGCAGATTACCCAGATGGTTCTGTCCCGGACTCGCGATACTCGTTGCATTGCCTATTGGCATCTATCTCCCAGAGGCATTGGGTACAGGTGATATCCTTATAGGGGTCGCGGAGAGGGCAGAGTTCGGGATAGCGATGATGGTGCTGTTCCTCTTGGTCAAGATCGTCTTCAGCAGCAGCAGTTTCGGGAGCAGGATGCCAGGAGGGATATTCATGCCCATAATGGCGATAGGCGCCTTGGGCGGAGCATCGATAGGCCTCATGATGGTGGAGATAGGGATGCCGGAGGGGTTGGTATGCAATTGCGCCGTATATGCGATGGCAGGTGCATTGGCAGCGTCCTTGAGGTCCCCTCTGACGTCGATGATATTGGCGATAGAGGTCACTGGAACATTGACGCATTTCCTTCCGGTGGCGATATGCGTGATGATCGCTTACATCGTCTCAGGCGCGATGCGGACAAAACCGATATACGATATCTTGTTGGAACAGATAAGCAAGGACCCAGAGGTGACCAAGGATGCGGGAAGCACGATGGAAGAACTCACAAAGGGGATCAAAAACACTCAATCTTCTCAAAATGAATGAATGGCGCCGAGAGGGAGATTTGAACTCCCGAGGGATAGACTCCCACGAGCTTTCCAGGCTCGCGCCTTACCGGGCTGGACCATCTCGGCTTAACACACCCCTAGTTGCTTCTCGTTTATAAGTTTTTGCGGAATCCAGAACGTTTAATTAAAAATATACGGGGATAAGAACCAGCACATCATTTTAAGTTCAATGGATGTGATTTCCAGTTCGATATGATGACATCTGCAGGACATTCTCTGTTCCCATTCGTTGCAATAGTAGGGCAGGAAGAAATGAAAAAGGCATTACTGTTGAACATCGTCGATCCAGGCATCGGCGGGGTGCTCGTGAAGGGCGAGAAGGGGACTGCGAAATCCACGACGATAAGGTCGCTGGTACAGGTACTTCCGAAGGTGAGATATGTCAAGGGATGTCCTTTCCATTGCGATCCAGACCATTCTGAGAACATGTGCGCCCAATGTGCCGAGAGATACCGTTCCAACGATATCGATACGGACGTGACGTCGATGCGCGTCGTCGAGCTCCCGTTGAGCGCCACAGAGGACCGTATAGCAGGCACGCTCGATCTGGAGCATGTGCTTCAGACAGGTCAGAAGAAGTTCGAGCCCGGCGTATTGGCACAGGCCAACAGGAACCTTCTATACGTGGACGAGGTCAATCTGCTCGAGGACCATATTGTCGACCTACTCCTCGATTCTGCGGCCATGGGAGTCAATTACATTGAGAGGGAGGGAGTGTCCTTCTCCCATCCATCCAGGTTCATATTGGTAGGGTCGATGAATCCGGAGGAAGGCGACCTGAGGCCCCAGCTCCTGGACAGATTCGGCCTATGTGTCGAGATAACCGGAGAAAGAACGCTGGATTACAGGGCCGAAGTTGTGATCCGCAGACTGGATTTCGATTCTGACCACGTAGCATTCAACAACAGGTTCATCTCGGAGACGGAGGCATTGCAGAGGAAGATAGTCGATGCCAGGGAGAGGCTCCTATCCGTGAAGGTGGACCGCGAGATGGTCATGATGGCCTCCCAGATAGCAATGCATTTCGACATGGAAGGCCACAGGGCGGACATAACATTGATAAGGGCCGCAAGGGCCAACGCGGCATTCGACGGCAAGGGCTCGGTTACGAAAGATGATCTGGCCATCGTAGCTCCGATGGTCCTTAACCATCGCATCAAGAGAAAGCCCTTCGAGGACAACAAATTCGACAGGGGAGAATTACAGGAATGTCTAAGGGACCTGTGAGGAGGGACCTCCCATTCTCGGCCATACAGGGCATGGAACTCGCGAAGAAGGCATTGATGTGCGCCGTGCTCGATGACAAGATAAAGGGCGTCATCATCAGGGGCCCCTCTGGTACGGCCAAGAGCGTCCTTGTGAGGTCCTTCTCGCATCTTACCGACAGGAGGATAATCGAGGTCCCCCAGAACATATCCGACGAGCAATTGTTCGGAGGACTGGACATCGAGAAGGCGATCAAGGAGGGGAAGGTCGTCATATTGGATGGTCTCCTTCAGCGCGCAGACGGCAACATCCTCTATCTGGACAACATCAATCTTTTCGATAATAGGACGGTCGGTTCCCTGATGGAATCGGTCCTGTCCGAGAACGTCATCGTGGAAAGGGAGGGGATATCATCGGAATATCCTCTGCATACGACGGTCATGGCGACCATGGACCCTGCTGAGAAGGAGATTCCAGGCGTGATATCGGATAGGTTCGACATATGCGTCAGTGTTTTCACCGAGAGGGACATCGAGAGAAGGGCGGACATAACATACACGGAGATCAGGTTCAGGGAAGGACCAGAGGCGATGGCCTCAGAATACGAGGTTTTCGATAGGGAGCAGACGGAGAGGATAGTACTCGCAAGATCGATCCTGCCTAGGATATCATTGGATACGGAGCAGGTCTCGAAGATAGCCGCTATATGCGATGGGTTGGGTGTGAAAGGGCATCGCGGCGACATATCGGTTGCAAGGGTCTCAATGGCGCTGGCCGCACTGGATGGCAGGACCTCCGTCGAGGATGGGGACATACATGACGCCTCCGTGATGTGCCTGACGCATAGGAGGGCCAACATCGAGAAGGAAGAGGACGTCGAGGTCATTCCCATCCAAGATGATGTGGATGTGATGGAACTCGTCGAGACGGAGGTCGATGTGGAGGACATCGACATCGACAAGATCGTGATAAAGGACCCGGCCGTAACGACAGCATGTCCGACAGACAGAGGTGATGACCTCTGCAGAGAGGTGAAGGACACGATAGATCAGATCGTTGAGTTCGAGGAGATACGCCTCCATGAGATGGTAGGCATCAAGAACAGGAGGTCCGACAGGACCGACAGCAGGCGTTCAGGGAGATACCACGGATTCAGGATACCAGGCGGTAAGACGTCCGATCCCGCATTCGATGCCACCCTGAGGGCGGCGGCACCATATCAGCGAACTAGGGACCCGAACGGTCTGAGCATGGTAATAGAGTCGCAGGACATACGCGAGAAGGTCAGGACCAGGCGGGATTCATGCTCATTCCTGTTCATGGTGGATGTGAGCGGTTCCCTGGTCGTGGGCAGCATGATGGCAGTTGTCCAGGGAGCAATAAGGTCTATGCTCAACGAGAACTACGTCAAGAGGGACAAGGTGGCCCTGATGACCTTCAGGTCGAACAGGGCGGACATGGTGGTTCCGTTCACGCGTTCCGTGGACAGGATATGCGACACTCTTTCTTCAACACCTACAGGCGATTCCACCCCGTTGAACCTCGCACTCCTGACTGCAAGGGATTATCTGAACAACTATCTGAGGAAGCATCCCGACGAGAGGTGCTATGTGATGATAATAACGGACGGCCAGGGGAACGTCCCCATAATCAGCGGCAATGAACCGGTTTCGGAATTGAAGAAACTGGCACCGATCATGAACATCCGCAATACGGAATGGATAGTCATCGATTCGAGCGATGGAAAGACCGGCAAGAAGGACGCGGTGAAGCTGGCTAGATGGCTTAAAGCCAGATATGTGAGGCTGGGGGACCTGGGAGGCTATTGAACCTCACAGTCTCCAGTCGATATCCTTCCTAAGGTCGGTCATATGCCTTCTGACCCTGCGGGAGTTCTTTATGACATCCTTGTCGACGTACACGCACCTTATGTCCTCGCAGTTCTCGGCCTCGCTCAGGGTGTTACCCAACGGGCCTATGAGACGGGAATGGCCGAACATCTTGGTGTTCCCGAACTTGCCTATGTTGTTGACGAATATCGTGTACACGACATTCTCGAGCGATCTGGTGGGGGCTATCTTGTCGAAATACTCCTTGGATGGTTCTGCGGATGCTGCGACGCAGATGTTGACATCGGCCCCGTTCATCGCATAGAACCTTGTGATCTCTGGGAAGAATATGTCGTAGCATATCGAAAGTCCGAATTTCATCCCTTTGAACTCTCCCATGGCCGGTCTGCTGCCTTGGACGAACATGCATTCGCAATATATCCCGAATTTGGCCAGGTACATCTTGTCATAGCGCACGGTCTTGTCCTGCGTTATGAAGTATAGCGAATTCCTGATCGCCCCATCTATGTAGGATGGCGCGCCGACGGCTATCGCGATGTCGTTCTCGGAGCACCACAGGGACATCTTGTCCAGCGCGAACTCCACATCGTTCCTGAGCGGCACGTAGTCCGCACCGTATCCTGTCAGGAAAAGTTCTGGAAATATGTAAACATCAGCCTTTGTCATCGATATCGTGCTCATAATGCGGTCCAAATTAGTGCCTACGCTGCCGGTGGTGGCAGGTATCTGACACAAGGCTATCCTAACTCCCATGATATACTGGATGCGGTCTCTTATATTATGTGTTTCGGGCCTAAAAGAATGCTCATTATACGATCTGATGGATGCTGGGACAACCCTAAGGGTTTTTCTATTGATAATTGGATACGTGCACACATGGCAGGCATAGAGCTGCACGAGATGGACGGGGAAGACGCGAAGGCACTGGTCGAATTCATAAAGGACACTGTAAAGAAGACAGGGTGCAAAGGAGCGGTGGTGGGGTTGAGCGGAGGCATAGATTCCGCCACGATAACCAAGCTCTGCGTCGATGCCATCGGTGCGAAGAGCGTCATAACGATATTCATGCCGACGACCGTCACGCCATTGGACGATTACAAGTCCACGAAGATATTGAGCAGCAAGTGGGGCACCACCTACAAGGTCGTGGACATCCAGCCCGCTGTGGATGCGTTCACCGCGGCGTTGTTCTCGGATCAGGGATCTCAGCTGGAGAAGGGGAACATATCCGCCAGGTGCAGGATGATCGTCCTGTACAACATCGCGAAGAAGAAGGACTACCTGGTGGTGGGAACGTCGAACAGGAGCGAGCTCATGATGGGGTACTTCACCAAGTTCGGCGACGGCGCCGCGGATGTCGTCCCGATGATAGACCTCTACAAGACGCAGGTCTGGCAGCTCGCCAGGTTGATCGGCGTGCCGCAGGTGTTCATAGACAAGATACCTACGGCCGGGCTCTGGGAAGGCCAGACCGACGAGGGCGAGATGGGCATAACATATCATGACCTGGACCTGGTGTTGAACGGCATAGCATCATCCATGTCCGACGAGGGCATCTCTAAGCACACAGGCGTATCCGTCGAGAAGGTCAGGGACACGAGGGCGAGGATATCGGCCATGGAGCACAAGAGGGTCTCGGCATACTGTCCAGACAAGAGATTCAACTTTTGATTGAAAAAGGGTTAAAGGGTTTGTGCAAAGGGATTACGATTTCTTTATCGACTTGTCGTTGACATACAGCTCTTTCGCGCTGTATATCATCCATGAGACCAAGAGTCCGATGATGATACCGAATATCGACAGGAAGCAGAGTATGGATCCGATCACGCATGCTATGAATGCGATCTTCCAGGCTGTCTTCTTCCATGTGCATATCAGACTTACGAGGACCATCGCGCCGCTCACGATTATGATGCATCCGAAGTACACGATGTAATCCTTCAGCTGGGCTATGGTCACGTTGTGGTCTATCATCCACTGCTGGATCGACTGGTTGTCCCATGCTGCGTTGGCGATCGAAGATGCGTCGAACGCATAGTATATTCCGATGATGATCGCTGGTATGGAGTATATCGCGAGGAGGAAGACGAGCCAGCCTATCCTGGACTCGTTCAACGCACTCTGGAATTGCTCCATCTGCAGTTTCTGTTTCGTTGCGGCATCGCGGCCTTCGACGGGCTTACCGCATTTGGGACAGAACTGAGCGTCATCTTCTAATTTCGTACCACATTGGGTGCAGAATTGTTCAGACATGATGTAAGAATCATCATCTCATGAATTTAAAGATTGGTATTGTTCAGATCATTTGCATCCACGATGTCCAGCAGGGATGGCGCCGGTTTTCGAAATCTTTATTAATGACCTGCGTATGGGTGTAGATACAGCTCCTGTAGTGTAGCGGCCAATCATGAAGCCCTCTCGAGGCTTCGACACGGGTTCAAATCCCGTCGGGAGCACTCATTTAGCATTTTTCAAATTGATTTTTAGTGTTTAAACGCTAATCATACTTTATTTTTATTCTCAACGATATGCGATTTATTCTTAGTTATATGAAGTAAGGTTAGAAAAGGCGGATAATTCGCCTGTTTATTGTTGTTTATCGAGATATTTCTTGACAGTTTTAAGGATATTCTCTTGCATCTTGTAGATGTCTGCAATCTTCTCTATCTTCACTTTGTTCTCAGTATCGCCTTCGAACGTGGAGACATATTTGATCGTGGGAGAATTGAAGTAAAGTCTGCATATGGGTTTTCTGTTATTGTCATCAAAGAGTATTGCACAATAGCTTTTTGCATCTCTAATGAAAACACGTCCAGAGTCAACGGCCTGGGCGCATATGGCGCAAATCATCATGTAACCTTCCTTTTCTTCTTCGGTAGTGACAATTATATCCTCTTCCTTAGATTCTGGTTCTACAGGAAGATTGCTTTCCATTTCATGATCCATTGCTGTCATTAGCCTGGACGTCACTTTTTCACTTATGTACGTCTTGATGGCATCCTTGATTATGGGGGAATATCTCTGTCTTATGTTCGGAGTTATGCGTCCTTCATAGACCTTCGGTATCAATATATCTTCAAATTCTTTTGAAGGATTGTTCAATTCCGATTCTATTGCTTTCATAATCTCATTACGGATCATCATATCTTCGGCAGATGGGAGAATGCTCTCTATGTTGAACTCCTCGCGCGTGAATTTGGAAAGGGCTTTGATCTGACGTTCATTTATATTCTCTAAGTTTATTGTTAAGAACGGGACAGAATCCATCTTGTTCTCGGTCTTTATATCGGAGAAGAAACGATATTCTGTACCGTTTGTCAATATGCCTATTTTAGTATTCGATGTAGAGAAATAACGGTATAATTGAGATCCGAATTTTTTGTCGTCCAGATTGAAACCTATACTTTTGCATTCGATGAATATTATCGGTTTGTCGTCTTTTAATATAGCATAATCTATTTTCTCTCCCTTTTTGACACCGAAATCAGCGATGTATTCAGGACAGACTTCCAATGGATTAGTACAGTCATATCCTAGTGCTGTAAGGAAGGGCATGATAAGGCCTGTTTTTGTTGCCTCTTCCGTTTTTATGGCATTCTTCCTAGCTGGTATCTGAGCAATAAAGGTGTTGAGTTTGTCATCAAAACTGCATGGCATAATGATGAAGTGTTATACAAATGTATAAAACCAACTGTTAAAAATACCTATTTGTATTTGTTTTATGCATTTTCTAATTTCTGTTATCGGCAGTCATAAAATCTGATTCTTCGAATTATCGGGCCTGGAGTTTCATTTCTTCATGATTTACAATTTGGGGTTGAGACTTTTGCTGTGGATGTTAGGAATGTAGATCTGACAATGGTTATTTAGTTGAATCTTGACCTCTAAGGTGAGGTTCTATGACCTCCCAGACGTTTTGCGTCTCAGGTGTGGCTACAATATGGTATATTAAGGGCGATATTGAGAATGGTTTTTACTATTCGCCCTCATATCGTTCTTGACGAATCTGTCGACTTTGTTGAAATCGTTCTTTAATATGGACCCTATCGAGGCTTTTTATTGCATGGAGAGGAGATCGAAGAAAATCATTTGCAGTTGTACGCAGTAAATCAGATCGGAATAATTTTTACAGAAAGATGATTATTTTTATTTTAATATAAATGTATATTTAAAGCTAGGATGAATACTGGATATCGATAAAGGGATAATTTGGATATCGGTTCTAGAAATGGTAAAATAATGGCAGTCATCGAATTAGGGATAATAGTTGCACTCATAGTGAGTGCTTATTTATTATACCCTGGATCAAAAGGCTGGAGCCTTGGACTGATCCTTGTTGCCATCGCAATGATCTATATCGAACTTTTAAATGAGATAAAAGGAAAAAAAGAGAGGATCATCACGGCTCTGATATTCATGATCATCGCGATCTTGATAGGTGCAGCGATCTTCTGGAAGGATATAACCGATCATTCGGAGGACGTACTCATTGCGGCAGCGATATTGGCTCTTGCATTGGCATTGATTATATTCATATTCCCTGCCAGTCAAACAGACGGACCGCAAGACAACACATCTACCTCGGGAATAAAAAGAAAGAGAATATCTTGCGTGATCCATAAGAATCACTGTCAAAAGAAGAAATGATCGAAATCATTGCAACCGATGACCCTACGGCGCAGGAATTCATGGAATATGCTAAAGCGGAGTTCAAGACATTCGCCTTCTGCGCCAGAAGCTGCGATTTCCCCGATGCGGAGAAGCACGTCAAGTACCTACTGCGCTGTGGGATATTATCGGGTTATGCGCAGATGATCGAGGTCGACGGTGGCATAGTTTCACAGCACGAGCATACTTTCTACATAGCAGGCAAAAGGGCAGAGATAACGACCCTGCATTGAAGAGCATACACAGATCCCGATAATATGAATCGACATGTGTTTTTAAAGATGGAACATGACATGTCAACGGTCAATCGTATACAGATATGAGATGGAACAGTCTATATATCGACCAAGCAGATCCGAATGCGTATCCAATCGGTGATATCATGGACACGAAGATCGTTGAAAAAGGACCCACCTATCTTGTAGGCTACATGGTGAATGCAAAGCACGGATTCCTGAAGATACCGATGATATGGCATAAGCTGAACAAGAACAAGGCCAGCATAAAGGACAGGGTCGACACGGGCCATCTTGTCGGCGTGAACGACTATCAGGAAGGGTCCAAGGATTCGGCATTCGATCATTACGCCATGGCGGAGGTATCCTCCTTCGACAATGTCCCTTCGGATATGGTGAGGTTGGAGTTGCCATCGAGGAGATATGCGGTATTCACATTCATCGGTAAACCGCAGGATCCCATAGGTCCAAAATTGGAGCAGATATACAACGAGGCCCTGCCTGACTCGAAGCATATACGCGATGACGGGTCAAGATACGATATGATCTTATATCCTGAATCGTTGGATGATAGGAAAGAGGGCGAGATAGAGATATGGATCCCTATAATACAATGATCTTATTCCAAACACGCACTGTGTAAACTATGTGGGATGAGGACTATACGTTATCACAAGTATAGGGAAGTACACGGCTGATCCATCGATTTTTCAATCGAATGGCATTGAAATGTCGTTATTATCGTCTGATGGCAATCAGTATTTTTATTATGTTTAAAGATCATATCGATTCCATCTCTAAATGCCAACTGGCGATATCATCGGGTAGGTACTTGATAAGTCAAATGAAAAGGATAGACGATATAGGAAAATGACATGCGCGAAAATGGATTGACGGAGGAGGAGGTACGCATCGGGCTGGACAAGGCATACCGGTGCGATGTCAGATACGACAGCGGGAGGGTCCTTTGCTCTATGTGTACCAATGCGCACAGCGCCGCGAGATCGGCACAGGCGTTGTTCTCCGATTCCAATCTGGGGGACCCAGGTCTGTTCCCAGGGTCCATAGGGCTGGAGAGGGAGGTCGTTTCCGAACTGGGTTCCTTGCTGCATTGCGATGATTGCACAGGAAACATAGTCTCTGGCGGAACGGAGGCGAATCTTCTGGCCGTCTATGCCGCAAGGGAGCATGTGAAGGTCCAGGCCCCGGAGATCGTGGTGCCGGAATCAGCGCATTTCTCGTTCGATAAGATCTGCAGGATGCTGGGGATAAGGATCGTGAAGGCCAAGGTGGACGATTCCTACCGTGTCGACATCTCGGACGTCAGAAGGCGCATGAATGAGAACACCGTCGCGATAGTGGGCGCAGCGGGCACGGTCGAACTGGGTGTGATAGACCCGATCGGGGAGTTGTCATCCTTAGCATTGGATCATGGGATACCATTGCATGTCGATGCTGCTTTCGGCGGCCTTGTGATCCCCTTCTTGAAGGACCTCGGTTACCCTGTACCGGATTTCGATTTCGGCTTCGAAGGTGTGAGGTCCATGACCGTGGACCCGCACAAGATGGGCCTCTCGACCGTTCCAAGCGGCGGGATATTGTTCCGCGATGTCGATTACATGAAGAACATCGGGACTGAGACCCCATATCTCACATCTCCGCATCAATACACATTCACCGGCACCAGGTCTGGAGCCTCGGCGGCTGCTACATGGGCCGTGTTCTCCGCCATGGGGCGCGAGGGGTTCAGGCGGAACGTATCGTATTGCATGGGGCTTACAGAATATCTTCAGAGCGAGCTCGAGGATTCAGGATTCGAGGTGTTGATACGACCGACCATGAACGTTCTCGCATTCCGTAGCAAGAATGCAAGGGAATTGGTCGGATCGTTGAGAGGGAAGGGGTGGTTCGCTTCATATGTCCCCCGCATAGACTGCGTCCGTGTGGTCCTCATGCCGCACACGACGAGACAGGACCTGTCAGATTTCCTTGCGTGTCTGAAAGATACAGAAGCGAACGAGGTCCATGATGGAGCGGATGGGAAGCGATCGTATCGTTGGTGATTATGTTGAAGGTTCTGCTGTATGAGCATGTTTCCGGCGGGGGGTCAATCCATGAAAGGATGTCATCTAGTTCCTTGAGCGAGGGATTCGCGATGTTGCGGGGGCTGGTATGCGATTTCAAGTCCGCCGGGCATGACGTCCTCGTGCTTCTGGACCCGCGCCTCGTATTGTTCGCTCCTCCATTGGATGCGGACCGTGTGATACTGGTAGATGATGTCCGCACAGCATTGAAGGAGGCATCCGAGATATCCGATGTATCCCTCATCATCGCACCCGAGACGGGGATGATCCTGCCTTCCATGGTCGGATACGTCGAAGGCCTGGGATTGCATTCGATGAACTGCGATGCCAATGCCATCATGAAGGCGACCGACAAGGCATCCCTCTATGAAAGGATGATGGCCATAGGGGTATGCGTTCCGGAGACTGTCCTCTGCGATGTCTTGGATCCCGAGGATGCGGTGGATGCTGGACGAAGGATAGGTTTCCCTGTGATCATAAAGCCTGTCAATGGTGCTGGTTGCAAGGGCATAAGCATAGCCAGGGACGAAGAGGGGATGATCGCATCCATCGCAAAGGTCCGTATGGACCCGTCAGAGGGAGGCATATTGATACAAAGCTTCATCGAGGGCATCTCGGCCAGCGTTAGTCTGATATCCAACGGCAAGGAGGCCGTGGCCATAAGCCTCAACAGGCAGATGATAACATTGTCATCCTCAGGCGGGACCTCGAGTTATGATGGCGGCGAGACGCCGTTGGACCATCCACTCAAGTCGAGGGCCTTCGAGGTATGCGAGCGCGTCATCGAGTCATTCCCAGGTCTCAGAGGGTATGTGGGCGTGGATGTGATATTATCCACGGATGAAGTGTATGTCATCGAAGTGAACGCGCGCATAACCTCATCCTACACCGGATTGAGGAGGGTCATGAACATCAACATCGCGCAGGCTATATTGGATGCAACGATCAATGGGAAGCTTCCAGATAGCATAAGTCATGATGGATATTCACGGTTCTCTAAGGTATCTCTGAAGGGGACGGACCATGATGCATATCTAAGGACATACGACATCAACGAGGTCGCATCGCCGCCGTTCCCCACCGGTGAGGAAACGCTCTATTCCATGGTCGTTTCCACAGGGTCCACGGCAGACAAGGCCTCCTCAAGATATGATGCTCTGCTGGTCGAGGTCCTAGAAGCATGTAAAAGCAGATCGTCCGTCGAAGATAGCGAATGATATAGACGTGAATATTGAATTCGGATATGAAATAAATAAAAAATAAAAAAGAAATTTGAGTCGAAGTAATTATCTTACTTCTTCTCTTCTTTCTTCTTGCCCTTTAATTTGCTGCCAAGTGATTTGAAAAATCCCTTTTTAGTGTCTTTGTTTTCCTCTGACATTTTATCTCTTCTACTGTTATAAACCCTGAATGGGTCATCACTCGATGTTAGTAGTTGTATTTTAATAGTTTCTATGAAAATAGATCCAACGATGAGATAAGATCCGATATTTTGCGATATCGTTCGATATATTCGCATTTATGGGTCGGATATCCGATCGCTCAAAGGTCCTTACGATTACGGATATTCTGAAATATAAATCAAAGTAAATGGTTTGGTCAAAATGGTTTTAGGATTGTAAGGTCACTCGTTGTGCACTTTGTAGGATTCCTCCACATTTACAACGAATATCCTTCCGTCACCTATGCTACCGGTAGAAGCGGACCTCTTCACGATATCCACGGCCATCTGCTTCTGATCGTCCTCAACGACGATCTCGAGTTTCGTCTTTTCGATCTCGTCGACGCAGACCTTCTCCACCCTGTTCATGAAGTAAAGCCCTCCCTGGGACCCCCTTCCGTGGACGGCGGTGATCGTCAGGCCGTTGATGCCAGCTTCCTTGAGGGCATCCTTGACATCCTGTACCTTCTCTGGACGTACGATCGCTATTATCATTTTCATCCATGTCACCTCAGTTATACGCGGATTCCCCGTGTTCCACGATATCCGCTCCGACCTGTTGCTCTTCCTCAGATAGCACGGCGCTCTTTCCAGCGGCCTTGAACATCTTGGATATGACGGTCATCAGTATGTACGACACTATGAAACAGTAGACGATCGTTCCGCCAACAGCTAGCAGCTGACCTCCGAGGAGTGCGAATCCGCCGCCATAGAAGACGCCTGCCACACCATCCCCGACGCCGCCCCATCCGTGGACCGCGAAGAACGCTGTGAGTATCGCTCCGACGATACCTCCCACGCCGTGCAGTCCGAACACATCGAGCGCATCATCCACGCCGGATTTCTTTCTCATGAATATTATCGCGAAGTAGCAGATCACAGGTGTGATTATTCCGATCGCGATCGCTCCGACAGGGTTCACGAATCCGCATGCAGGGGTTATTCCAACCAATCCTGCCAGCATACCTGTGCAGAGTCCGCTCACGCTCACGCGTCCGGTGTGATACATCTGAAGGGCGGCCCATGTGACCATGCCCACGAAGGCGCTGATCAATGTGACCAATATGACGCTTATCAATGTCAGGTTGAATGCCAGACCGGAACCTCCGTTGAATCCGAGCCATCCCAGAAGAACGAGGGCTGCTCCGATGTACATGAGAGGTATGTTGTGCGGTCTTTCTTTGACGATCCTCTTGCTGCGCTTTCCGACCACGATGGCGATCGCGATACCGGACACTCCTGAGCATATGTGGACCACGGTACCTCCTGCATAATCGAGTACCGGCCATCCGAATGTATCAGAAATTCCTGTGGACAGAAGCCCCCCTCCCCAGACCATGTGCGTCATAGGTGCGTATATGAAGACGCACCAAAGTGCTAGGTATGCCATGAGGGGTATGAACTTGACCCTCTCGGCTACGGCACCCAGGACGATGATGGCGGTCACAAGTGCGAACATTCCCTGGAATATCAGGAACAGGATCGCTGGCAACGTTCCCCATGCGGTATCGACACCAATTCCGTTCATGAAGAAGTATTGCGTGCCTCCGATGATACCGAAGAAATCACCGTTGTTCCACGAGCCATCGAATGCGAA
Organism: uncultured Candidatus Methanogranum sp.; assembly: GCA_963676045.1. Lineage (GTDB taxonomy): Archaea > Thermoplasmatota > Thermoplasmata > Methanomassiliicoccales > Methanomethylophilaceae > Methanogranum. The sequence continues at coordinate 892,967 of OY780938.1, read as the reverse complement.
TGAGAATCCGAACATCACCCAAAACAGGAATACTATGGCCATTGTAAAGGTACATTGCGCTATGATCGAGGTCATGCTCTGTTTCCTAAGCATGCCTCCATAGAACAGCGCCAGAGCCGGCGCCATTATCAGTACAAGTAAGCTAGCGATCAAGATCCAAATCGTATCCATGGTATCGAATCCATAAACCTCCAAGGATTCTGCCGATACCGAAGGCACTAGAACGGTCGCTATTGCAAGGACGATGAACATCGCTATTGCGACCTTTATACCCGTTTTCATTTTCTCCCTCCATTTGTATTACAATGATAATACTAATTAGACAAATGTCTAACAATATATTAATTTATTTATCAAATGAATACAAGCTACCACATATTTACATTCAAATAATCATAAATTATATGATTCATTATTCAAAATATACTGGATCTGGATGAAATGCGCATCATCCGTCCAGATACTAGGGGGACCATCAGCTGTTATCTGTACATCGAAGGGTCGCTCATCCATCTGTAAAAAAATTAACGGATCGATATTCTAGACGTACGATATCTCAATGCATCCGATCATCCACAGTCGACGTACATTTTCATCAAAGGATATATTCGATATCATCGATATGGGAATATGAAGTACATCTGTTCATTTTGCGGTCACATATACGATGACGATAAGGAAGAGGTCCCTTTCGATAAGTTGCCTGACGATTGGAGGTGCCCCACATGCTGTGTGCCGAAATCAGCATTCGTGCCATATCGCACATTATGCTAAAGAGATAATATAAAAAAGGAGCAGAGCTCCTGTTATATTGTTTAGAAATCCACGCCGGCCATCGTTGCGAATATGACCGCAGCGACTACCACGGCGACACCTATGAGCAGGAAGGCCAAGGATTCGAGGTCGTACTTCTTCCTGTGGAATGCCTCCGGTATCATGTTGCACATCGTCACGAACATGAATATGCCTGCGGATATGGAAAGGGCTATGCCTGTCCATTCAAGGCTTATACCGTCCAGGAATGCATATGATATGACGGCGGCCAGAGGGGTTATGAAGCAGAATGACAGCAGATATCTTTTCGCCTGTTTCTTCTTGTTCGACATAAGGAAGGTCGAGGATAGCGAGAACACCTCGACGGTCTTGTGAATGCACATCGCGATTATCACCATTCCACCTATATCCGTGCCGATTATGAATGCGGAAGCGATCGCAAGCCCGTCAAAGCATGCATGTATCGACAGTCCTATGAATGCGGACATTGAGGTCATATCGTGCGAGTGGAGGTCCATGCATTTTTCGCATGCGCATTCGGCCTTGTAGTAATGCTTCAGGATGACATCCGCTATGAACACTATCAGGAATCCCGTTATCAGTGCGTACATTATGGTCTGCGCAGAATAACCTGAATCTATGCTCTCCTCTATCGCTTCAGGCAAGAGCATCAGGAATAGCACACCGGTGAATATTCCCGCGCTGAGAGCGATGAGGAGATGTGCCTGCTTATCGTTCATCTTGATCATAAGCGGCAATAATGATGCCACGATGGACACGGCTAGTATCGCTATTATGAATATGGCGAAGGTGACGGTCTGTTCCATGCGGTCGCAATATTCTAATCTTATTAAATATTTATCTATAAATTATTAAAATTACTTATACAATATCATCCATACATAATAAGGTGAACATATGGCGGTAGTCAGTATTTCATTGAACGACGACAACATCCAGGCTTTGGACGATATCCAGAGGACATTCGGTCTAGCAGGTAGGAGCGAGGCCGTCCGTACGGCCATCAATGCCGCAAAGATCGAGATCAAGGACCTAAAGGGGATGACCGGTTCCATCGAGGGAGTGTTGATTGTCGTGAGAAGGGACCATTCCGATCCATGGATGAATGTTATACAGGCCAAGTATGTTTCCGAGATAAGGACGCAGCTGCATTCCCATCTAAAGGATTCAAAATGCCTAGAGGTGATGGTGATATCTGCCGATTCATCAAGGCTTTCGGCGATGCTCACGGAGATACACGCACAAGGCAAGGCGGATTATGTGAAATTCGTGCGCAGTTGAGTATTTTGTACGGTAGAAACACATTGGATGGGCATAATTGTTTTAAAAAAGACACAATGTTCTGTCAATGTATAACGATAGACATATTTTTACGTTTATTAGTTAAGCTCCAACCGTGACTTTTTATAATAGGTAATACGTATGCATTATTCGGATGGGATAGCATGAGTGGTAGCTCAGGCAAGAATGGCGGCGGCCTCGCTAGAGGTCTATTCAGAAAGGTACTCGGTGGGGACCGCAGTATCGACACAGGTGCAGCGGACAAGCAGTCTGCTTCTAGCAGTTTGAACGATGATGGATTCAGGGCAATACCTGCTCAGAATGCGGCAGATCAGGGGATAATGCAGCTCAACAAGGAGGGCTTCGTGGTCTATAATCTGCCCGAGGACAATGAGATATTCGTCTCTCGTCCTGGGGACAAGGCCTTCTTCGAAGAGGACGAGCCTATTCTGATAAAGGTGAGCACCGAGGATTTCGGTGTTCCTGAGGCGGTCGAGAAGCCCAGTGAGCCGATTGTGCAGGCGGAAGCACAAGGCGCTATGAGGGCCGAGGACCTTTTCGTACATGCAATACCAAGGCAGAGCCTTGGCGACATCGATTTCAACGAGGTCATCGTGAAGCAGCATCCGATGGAAGAGGAGGCGCACTTCAAGGTCGCTGATGTTTCCGAGCAGCCCCAGCTCATGAAGTTGGAGAACAAGGAAGAATTCGTAGATACAGGAATGACACAGGTATTCATTCCAGAAGAGCAGAAGGCAATGACATGTGACGGTGCGGTCGCAGAGCCAGTGTCCATGCACACGATAAACTTCATAGATGATTCGGGGATCGTGGAGGAGACGGAGGAATCCACCGACGGCAACATAAGGATGAATCCACAGGGACTTCACACAGAAGGGTCTAAGGACAGCAATGTCGCAGAGGTAGAGGACCACGTGAAGTACACAACATCCTTCTCAGGGGAGATATTCAAGGATCTCGCTCTGACATCAGAGGCACAGGATAGGCCAGTGCAGGTCAGTTCAGAGATGCCGGCCGAGGCCCATGTCGATTCCATGGAGATCCCAGCGGTCGAGTCAAGGTCCAAGATAGTCGAGGTCTACGATGTCAGAGATATCGTGGCAGATGTTCTGAAGCTGACCGTTCCAGAGCTCAATGAGGACCTTATGACGATCTGCGATCTTCCTGCGGATATCGAGAGGAACATCCCAGAGGACGGCATGGAGAGTTGCGATGCGAAGTTCAACCTCCGCGTCTGCATAAAGGCGACACCCGTCAATGCAGTGGCGATGGATTTCGGAAGGAAGAAGATCCAGACCATCGGCTCTTCACTTAATTTCACTTTCTGAGGGATTTTTCCCTCTTTTATTTTTTTTATAAACTTTGTGATGCATGTTTTTATAACAAACCGTCATTATGCATTTCATGGACATCGGGGCCATCCTCATAATGCTGGTCGTGCTTCTGATACTTGCACGCATCGGTTCTAGGATATTCATGAAGTTCGGCACTCCCGGACTCATTGGTGAGATAATAATCGGAGTTGTGATAGCCAATCTCGCCATAGGCGATTGGTCCTTCATGTCGATGCTGAACATACAGATGGACCCGGCCAATGAGAATTACGAGGTCCTCGAACTTTTCGCAGAGCTCGGTGTCATATTCCTTCTGTTCTCAGTAGGATTGGAGACCAGGGTCAGCGATCTCATGTCGGTCGGAAAGGCAGCGATGCTGGTCGCGACCCTCGGAGTGATAATACCCTTCATATTGGGATTCACGGTGATCGAGCTGACCGGAGACGGTCTGAATGCAGCACTCTTCATGGCGGCCGCGATGGTGGCGACCAGTGTCGGCATCACTGCACGCGTCATAAAGGATATGAAGCTGATCGATACCAAAGAGGCCAGGATAATCATCGGTGCTGCCGTTATAGATGATATCCTAGGCATGATCGTACTGGCAATCGTCATCGGTATGGCCACCAACGATGGAGGTGGCATGGATATCGGAAATGTGATATTCATAACGGCCATCGCTGTGGCATTCGTGCTTCTCACATTGGCGGCAGCAAAATTCCTGGTCCCGAAGATATACGACTACTTCAAGGAAAGATCCGAAAAGAGACTCAAACAGACAGGGGAAGTGCATTCCACTGTGAACAAGTTGATCTTAGCTTTGGTGACATGTCTCTTCTTCGCATGGATAGCGGATTCGATAGGTCTTGCCGCCATAATAGGTGCGTTCCTTGGTGGGATGCTGTTGGCGGACCATGCATGGGAATGGGAACTCGAATCGAAGATAGAGTCGATAATGACCTTGTTCCTATCATTCTTCTTCTTGAACGTAGGGATGCAGATAGACCTATCTGAGTGTGCAAGTTGGACAGTAGTCGGTCTTGCACTGGTCGTCATATTGCTGGCCATAGTATCGAAATACATTGGTTGTGGTTTGGGTGCAAGATTGGGAGACAAGACATTGGACAAGACCTCGATCAATATCATCGGAATAGGTATGATACCAAGGGGAGAGGTCGGTATAATCGTCGCATCCTACGGATTAACGCATAATGTCCTGAGCAATGAGCTTTATGCGGTAGTTGTGGTGATGGCGGTCGCGACCACGATAATAGCGCCTCCGTTGCTATCGAAGGCATTCAGGAAGAAGTATCCGCCGGAGTACAAGATAACTGTGGACGATGTCTGAATAAGGCCGATCAAACTATCAATACACGTGGACGGTCATAGCTTTCATCTATGATCGCATCCACGTCATATACCTTCTTTATATTGTTAGGTGTCAGGACCATTCTCGTGGGGCCCGCGGATATTATCTCGCCGTTGTTGAGCAGTAAGACCTTGTCGCAGAATCTCATTGCAAGATCCAGATCGTGTATGATGGCGCAAGCGCCCACTCTCTTTTGATGCACCAATTCATGTATGGCCTTCATGACCTCTATCTGATATTTCACATCTAGATTGCTAGTGGGCTCATCTAGCAGTAGTATCTTGGCTTCTTGTGCGATCGCTCTTGCCATGAGCACCCTCTGTGCCTGACCGCTGCTCAAAGTACCGAAATCCTTGTCCGCTAGATTCTTCACACCCATCTCATCCATCGCCTTCCAGGCGATGTCCTTGTCCTTATCTCCGAATTCCCAGATTATATGAGGTCTGCGACCCATGAGTACGACTTCGAAGACAGTGGGACCACTTCTTTCTGCTATTGCATTCTGCGGCACATATCCTATGTTCTTCGCGACATCTTTGCGCGGCATCTTCTTAATTTCATCTGAATCCAAGGTTATTGAACCTTGTTGCGGGGTCAATATCCCGTTTATGCATCTTAGCATGGTCGTCTTTCCCGATCCGTTGGGTCCTAATATTCCCAATATTTCGGATGGATGCAGTTCCATGTTCACATTTTGGAGAACGGATATGCTGCCGTAGCTGAATTCTACCCCATCCATCTTCAGATGCATGATTGAGTAATACGAAGATAGAATTTAATAATTTTTGGTGTTACGATTTAGATTAAAGATATGTTTTAATATTGCAAGTCCATCTGCCTGACATGGATAAAAAGATAATAGCGATCATTGTTGCGATTGTCCTCGTGGGATCCGGTACGGGGATATATCTCATATTGAATAGCAATGGGGATAAAGACAGCATAAATCTGGATGTGAATCTGGAGGTCTTCGGTAATGCAGATAAGGATTGGGACATCGATGAGGATGATGCCGTTCTTGTGGAGAGTTACATATCCGCAGTTGAATCGAGCGATCAGACCAAGTTGACAGAAATCGAATCGAAGATAAACCTATCGTTCGCCGATGCCAATAATGACGGTTCTATTAACAGTGTGGATGTTGAACAGATAAGGGCCATCGCAAACGGTACAGAGACATGGATATGGTTCCTGGATGGTGTGGGAAACGTGCGCGATATGAGCACAGAAATCTCCAGAATAGGTTGTGAATATTATCAATCAACCGAATTATGTTTGATACTAGGTCTTGCAGATAAGGTCGCTGCAGTAGATAACGCACCTTATATGTACAAGGATTTTTACTTCACAGAAGAACAGCAGAGTAACATAACCAATATGGTGAACATGAACACCCCTGACTATGACATGTTGAACACATTGGACCTCGATGTTCTCTTGATATTCTCAAGCAGCGCAAGTTATGAGGCAAAGCAGGAAAAGATAATCGATTGTGACGTACTGTATCTCGGACTATACAATCCGGATCTCACTAATACATCCAAATCCAGTTTCGTTCAGGGAGTCTTGAAGGCAGGATACATCTTCGGAGCGGTGGACCGTGCGGAGGGATATGTTGATTGGCTATTGGATTACAGAGATAAGCTAATCGAGATATCTGGTTCCATACCTGAGGATGAGAAGCCTGTTGTGGGAATGTCGAATTACAGCGGTAACAGCGGATATTTCCAGGTGGAAACGGACACGACGATCTCGCTTTATAAGGACAACGATCCACTGGGGCAGGCTATAACCCTTGCTGGCGGTAAGAATGTGGTCTCACTTATTTCAACTGACAATTTCATAACCAGTTCGGCATATTCAGTAAAAGTTCAAGTCGATGCAGTTCTCAATGATGATTCAGACATCTATGTGGATTATTTCTTTTTGCACATGGTGAAGTATACATACAGTGCTTTATCGTACTCGACCACACCTGAACATGGTTATCTGGCCAACGATTATACGGAAATAGTCAAGGGAGCAAATGATGCTAGCAGTCGTTCTTTGCTGACCGATGAGGTCATATCTTTGATCGCCGGGGATTTCAGGAATGGATGCACAGGAGGAGTATTGCTTGCAGCATACATGGGCAATATAATAAATTCCGACTATTACTCCAGCATAGATCCGATTCAGATGCATAATGAGTACGTAGCATGGATGGGCATCGAGAATTACGATGTTTCCACGCAGGGAGTATTCATTTACACTACAGATTGATAAACACGGGGCAAATGCCCCATTTCTATTTTATTGTGGTAGATACAGATGAGTTTCAGACTGGTTTCCAGATTATTCGGTTCGAAAGAAGAAGATGAGGATAAGGAAACCGTCCGCAGGTCACGTTCCAAACGAATATCGTACATATTGATAGTGACAGCATTGCTCCTCATACTGTCCGCATATTCGATAACGATAAGTTCGACGACGATAACGCCTTTGCAGGTATACGAGACATTGATAAATCAGTTGATACCTGGACTTTTTGATATACCTTGGAAGACCCAGGAGATCGTAATGAAAGTATATGCCCCAAGGGTCTTGATGGCGATATTCGTAGGGGCTATACTCGCAGTAGGAGGTTGCATCGTGCAGACAATCTTGAAGAACCCACTGGCTACACCATATACTTTAGGGGTCTCTTCAAGTGCGGCATTCGGTGCAGGTATGGCCATAATATTTGGTATAACTGCGGTTGCTGGAACATTCGGTACGATGTTCAACGCGTTCCTTTTCTCATTGATACCTGCGGCGATAATACTATTGGCATCAGCACGCAGGAACATGATGGCCACGACAATGATATTGGTAGGCATATCGATATCGTATCTATTCAGTGCGGCCAATACTATAATGCAATATTTCGGAAACGCAGATGCTGTGAAACAGGCGATGTTCTGGGCTGTCGGAGACCTCAACAATGCCACATTGAGCCAGGTACCATATGTGGCCGTGACATTATGCATCACGGTCGGTATAGCGGCATGGATGATCAAGGACATAGACATAATGAGGATGGGGGATGAGACGGCAACGGCATTGGGTGTGGATGTGAAACGGATAAGGACATCGGCAATCGTCCTTGCATGTTTCTCCACGGCGATAGCGGTCAGTTTCGTAGGGGCCATCGGTTTCATATGCCTTCTAGCTCCGCAGATATCCCGCATATTCGTAGGAAGCAATCTTCGCTACCTTCTGCCAGCATCACTTGTGACAGGGTCTTTGCTGTTGGTCATAGCGGATATCATCGCAAAGGACCTATTGAACCCGATAATATTGCCAGTTGGTGCGATAACCGCTTTGATCGGTGCACCTATATTGATATACCTCCTGCTTCGTAAGAAGAACACTTTGGTGAGTTGATGGATTACGAAGAGATATCGATATGCAAGACATGGAAGCATGACAGGGAAAGGCATCCCTTCTTCGGAGAGAATTTTTCAAAGGACATGATATTCTCATGCTGGGACCGTTCGGCAGAAGGTTACACGGGAGAGAACTATTCTCAGATACGTTCCATGGTCATAAACGACCTGATGGAGATGAAGATATTGGATCAGGGGTCGGTGGTATTGGACGTTGGATGCGGGCCAGGTCTCTTCGCACTGCCATTTGCGGATCACGTCAAGAAGGTGTATTGCGTTGACAGCAGCATACCAATGATCGATAGGCTTGTATCGAAGATAAACAACAGCAAGATCGATAACATGGAGGTAAGGCATTCGACATGGGAGGATATGGAGCCCATACCCGATATCGATGTCATCTTCTCATCATTGTGTCCTCCGCTCAACAATCCCGATGATATAATGAGGATGGAGGATTTCGCATCTAGATATTGCGTTTACATATCATCGGCGAATGAGGACAAAGGGATGAACCTAGAGATCTGGAGAAAATTGGGAAGGGACTATTCTTTCAACGGATACAATACAAGGTATCCGTATGAGTTCCTGATTTCACAAGGACGTGAACCGGAATTGAGATTCTATTCCGAGACAATAAGAAGCGATATGACCGTCGATAAGGCCATATCCTCAGAATTGTCAAGGATATCGCAATACCGTGAGATCTCTCCGGAAATAGAGGGGATCGTGACAGATGTGGTGATGACGCATCAGAGCAACGGTCTCATCATATCGGAGCAGGAAATGAGATTGGGAATGCTTATATGGAAACCAATTAAAACCTAATGATCGATGCCAGATGTTGGACAGGGATCAGTTCATCGGGAAGAACACAGGTAACAGAAGTATCAGTATAGAGAATGCAATGGCTATACCTATGACGACCTTAGGGCTAATCCTGATACCCCTGTCATCTTCGGTGTCGAAGTACCTCATCAATCCAGCGGATGATGCGAAGGTATTGTCATTTTTCTTTGCCATTATCTCTCTTGAATCATAAGACCATATAAAAACCTATCGTGCATATTATTTGTATCAATTAAGAAATAGACCGAAAATCTCTTTTATATAACTTCCATATCAAGAGTGATTAAAATGCACTGGGCCGACGTTATTGCAAAAGAAGTGGCCGATACCTGTGAACATCCATTGATAGCTACGGGAATAAGTCCTACTGGCATAATACATGTGGGCAGCCTCAGAGAGGCCATCACAGGAGAATCGGTACGCAGCGCGGTCGAAGGACTCGGCAAAGAGGTCAGGCTCATTTACCTCATAGATTCTTTCGATCCACTCAGAAGATGTTATGATTTCCTTCCGAAGGAATTCGAGAAATATGTCGGCATGCCGATATGCAAGATACCATGTCCATGCGGTGAACATGAGAATTATGCGCATCATTTCGTTCAGCCATTCCTCGATGCAGTGGATTCCCTAGGAGTTAAGTGCGACATAATCTGGACCCATGAGCTATACGAGAGAGGGGAGTTCGCCAAGGCGATAGACATGACCTTCAAGAGAAGGCAACAGGTGATACAGATATTGAACGAGGTCTCCGGCAAGGAGGCCAATCCAAATTATGCACCATATAATCCATTGTGCGAGAAATGCGGACGTTTCACCAATCCGATCTTCGAGACATATTCATATCCGTTCGTGGAGTATCACTGCACATGCGGACACCACGGCAAGGCCGATGTGAGGAAAGGGGACGGCAAACTTACATGGAGATGCGAATGGCCTGCCAAGTGGGCGATATTCGGCACATCCGCGGAACCATTCGGAAAGGACCACGCGGCCGCCGGCGGTTCATATGATACAGGCATCAGGATAGTAAAGGAGATATTCGATGCAAAGCCTCCAGTGCCGATACCATACGAGTTCGTTCAATTAAAGGGAGTAGGCCAGATGCACAAGTCCCTCGGATGTTCGGTCACAGGCCTGGATGCGATAAACATGACGCCTCCCGAGGTTTTGAACTATCTCTTCCTCAGGGTCAATCCAAGCAAGACCATCGATTATGATTCCGGAATGGGGACATTGGACATGGCAGACGAGTATGACAGGATGGAGAGGTTGTTCTTCGAGGGAGGATTCACCGAGTCCGAAGAGAACTCCGTCCGTGCTTATGAGATCGCTCAGCACAACCATGTGCCCAAGAGGATGCCGTTGCAGATACCTTACAGGCATCTCGTGAACGTGGTCCAGATGACAGATTCCTTCGATGGCGTTGTCGAGATAATCGGCCGCACCGAGGATGTCTCAAAGGCCAGCGATGACGATCTCAGGAGATTGGAGCGCAGAGTAGGTTGCGTAAGATACTGGTTGAACGGTTTCGCACCGGAGATCGTCAAATTCTCGGTGTCTTCCACAATGCCTGCCGGAGTGGAGTTGAATTCGAACGACAAGGAGTTGTTCGGCGAGTTGGTAAAGAAGTTGAAACATTCCAGCTGGGATTCGAAGACAATAAGCGATGCGATCTCGGAAGTAGGGAACAGTTCACCATTGGGTGCAAAAGGCGCATTCAAGGTCATCTACTCTGTCCTTATAGGCAAGTCCGCCGGTCCGAGATTGGGGCCATTCCTAGCAAGCATGGATAAGGAATTCGTTATAAACAGATTCATCCAGGCCTCGAATTGAGGCCTGGACCTCTTTTATTTTTTAAGTAAGAGTTATTCTCACAATATTCCCATATGTGTTAGTTTCTCAGGCAGATACTTGTCGGTGACATAGTCGAGACCATATTTGGCGAGTGCCTGTTGCTCAGATTTCTTTCCCATGCTCAACATGGCCTGAATCTCATTGACCCAGAACTCATCAGCGAATCTTGGGTCTGACAACTCGGCATTCAATGCGCCTATGTCCTTGTCGTTCAATTTGTCGGTCGGTAGATCGTAGTTCAAGATATCCGACGGCGTTATACCGATGAATTGCGCAGTGGGTGTTGCGAGGTATTCGGATATGTGCGCGGTCTTTATGGCGCCGTATGCGACTGAGCCATAGATCCTGAAGGACCATGGATCGCCATCGGTGAACACCGTTATCGGAAGCCCATGCTCCTCGTTCAACTTCTTTATTATGCGCCTTGTACTTCTCGCAGGTTGTCCGCTAAGGTGCACGAGTATGCAGTTGTATTTCTCAGGGAAGCCGTTCTCTACAAGCCTTGCGTACATACCACCAGTCTCTATGGCCATGACGAATTTGGAGTCTCTCACGCCTTTGATATCGAATGTGCCATCATCGACATTGTAAGGTACTGCGAAACCCGTCTCTGCGACATCCTCCATGCAGTTTATGGTCTTCATGCCTTTTTTCGTCATGGTACTGAAGTCCACATTTCCGTAGATGTGCGCACCGCTCTCTTCAGGACGGAGTTTGAAATCCTCCCTCATGCAGCCTGAAATGACCTCGAGGTCCTCAGCGAGAAGGTTGCTCTCGTCCTGTGTGTGGAATTTCGCATTGTGCCAGCCTTCTGATATGTAGTACATTTCCCTTAAGGTGGAGGAGTGGCCTTCGCGGATCATCTCGTTTATGAATTCGGCGGTGTAGACGGTCCTGAGCATCATCTGAGCTCCCTGTACTGTCTTGGCTGTACGGCATGTCCTCAGTCCACCATATTTCCAAACATTATGAGTGGTATCGAATTCTATGTTCTTCTTCGATCTGAGTGCAAGTTTCATCTCGGGTATCTCTCCCGCAGATAGCTCGTTGTAGAGACCTTCTACGACGGTGGTCAACTTCTCAAGTGCAATCTGATGTCTCTCATTCGTCTCCAAGGTCTTCATCCTCCGTACCGTTTTCCTCAGAATCATCTTGGACGTAATCGTCCTCGGATTCAACTATCTCCAATCCCTTTATCCCCCAATCTCCTGGCAACGCCTCAGCTCCCATAACTATGACTGGATTGATGCCTGAGATGTAGATGTCATCCGCATCGAAAGTATCTGCGAGCTCCCCTTTCAATTCGAATGTTAGATCGATATGCGTGGATGGTTCAATGTTCTTTATTTCCCACGTGGTCTTTCCTTCCTCATTCATCTCAACGAAATGAGGACTGGTGAACAATGTGAGGTTCACGCATTCCTTAGGTAGCTGTGCGTGAAGTTGCATGTTCCTCTGGTGCGCAGTGTAGTTGTATATTGTGTATGTGAACGAACGTGTGTTCTTCCCTTTCTTGGTGACAGATGGTTCTATCCATACGACGTTCATTATCTTCGTTATCGTCCTGCTGAGGTCGGGAACGGGCCTCTTGAGCATGTTGGCAGATTTCTGTGCGAGGTCTGGCAGTATCACCTGAACAATCTCGAATTTGGCATGCGTCTTGACCTTCCTCTCCATCTTGTTGAGATGGCTCTTCAAGTTCCTGGCACATAGCCTGAGTGCGAGATTTATCTCGGACTGTATCTCATCGAATGTCGCAACTGCTTCCTTTCCCTCTGAGGTGAAGGGAACCTTCGTGGAGGCGATGTGCACCAATATTATCGCAGGCCCGTATGGAACTCCCTTACCGCCCCTCTGTTCGAGGCCGTATCTTCTCCAGTCGACATCCGCGACAGCTTTGGTTATCGCGCATGCTCCAGGTTGGTATAGGAGGGGTACGCGGTTAGCGAATCTCAATATCTGCACTGGCGTATCGCCGGGTATCTCTCCACCGTAGACTATCCCCGCCTCTATGATGAAAGGATTGCCGTTGACTGTCTTGGGAGCACGGGTTATGGGTGTGGCATAATATTCTGGACGCAGGCCGTCCAATATGTGCATCAATCCCTTCTTGATCAATGTCTCGCCTATAGGCGAGAGGCAATCTGTGGGAGGTGCCATTATCTTCACATTGTCTATGGATTTCAATAGATTCTTGAAATCATCACGAGAAAGCTTCTCTGGTTTGGATTCCGGATTTATAGATGCCTTTTCCAGGATCTCATCCGCTATCCTGTCGGTTATCCTTGAAAAATCGTTTTTAAGGAACATCTTCACAGTCTTCTGCTGTGTGTTGTTCGCATATTTCATCAGGTCCCCGATCTCCATCCCTTCTGGATGGGGTTTGATCTCCTTTGACCTCGGGGGCATCTGATCGGTGGCCCTCTCGAAAGTGTAGATCTTGCCATCTGGGTCATGGAATTCTATGCGCGCATGCGGGTTGACTATGGCGGTCTCTTTAAGATATTCGAATATGGATTGTTTTCCAGTGACATATCTGCCTTTCGTTGTGTATTCCACGCTGATTCCGTGCTGTTTGCCTTCCCATGTGAATGCCTTGTCATGTGTGACTATGGGGCGGTTCGTCTTGGTATCCACCGATATGTCCATCTGCCATGCGACCTCGTCCTCTCCCTCTATCTTGGACCTCACATGCGCAGGTTTTCCAGTGTTTATATTTCCGAACATTATGGTCGCGGATATTCCGATACCCTGCTGTCCTCTGGATTGTCTCAAGGCATGGAATCTCGAACCGTAAAGAAGACGTCCGAATACATTCGGTATCATCTTATGCACTATACCGGGGCCGTTATCCTCTTCGTACACGATGAAATCGTCGTCATCCTCTCCGCGGCTGACCTTAACGATTATGTCAGGCAGTATGCCCCCTTCCTCACAGGCATCCAGGGAGTTGTCCACTGCTTCTTTAATGCCCATGATGAGAGACTTTTGACGTGAATCGAAACCTAGGATCTGTTTGTTCTTCTCGAAGAATTCGGTTACCGAGATCTCTTGTTGTTTTGCTGCAAGCTGATGTGCCGTCGGGGCTTTTTCCTTTACGGCTTTAGAATCGCTACTGATAGAGGGCATCCAGTCGAGGTATTGTGATAGTCTATTTTATTATTTAGTCTAAAATTGCACAATAGTGTGTTATATGATCATTATTGACCGCATAATGGGATATCATGTCGTTAATGGTTGATATGGGCCCAATAGTTTATGATTGATCAGTGCCATATATACTACGTCTTTGGAGATGATAGCGTGTTGTCAGAGATTAGGAACATGACAAAAGACGAGATGGGCATTCTGATATCTGCTGCTGATTTTGAAGGATGGAATCCAGGGTTGCACGATTCGGAGAATTTCTACGCATGCGACCCAAAGGGATTCTGGGCAGGCATAGATTCGAATGGCGATATAGTGAGCACATTGGGTTTTGTGAATTATCCAGATTCCGATTTCTCATTCGTAGGCCTCTACATCGTGATGCCAGAGCACAGGCATCAGGGCAATGGGTACCAGTTATGGAAAGAGGTATTCGAAAGGAACCCAGGTCGCAATGTCGGTCTCGACGGCGTGTCATCGCAGATACAGAACTACGTGAAGAGCGGATTCGCCATCAACAACCTGAATCATCGTTATGTAGGTCGCGATATCTCGATGAACAGGGGCAGCAGAAATCTCGTGGATGCTTCATCGGTCAATTTCAACGATCTATCAGCCTACGATGCTTCCCATTTTCCTGCAAGAAGAGAGGATTTCTTAAGGTCATGGATAAAGAATTCCCATAGGTCCATAGTCTACGTCGTCAATAATAAGATCAAAGGATTCGGGGTTATAAGGGAATGTTCCAGGGGATACAAAATCGGGCCTCTTTTCTGCGACACTCATGATATCGCATTGGATATTTTCTCAGAATTGGTCAAGGGCCTGAATAAAAAAGAGATATATCTGGATATAATGGGAAAGAATGCGAGTGCGAGGGCTTTGGTGGATATGCTGGGTATGGAACAGATATTCTCGACCACACGCATGTACACAGGAAACTGTCCCAAAGTGGATTGGAACGGGGTATTCGGTATAACATCCTTTGAATTGGGATGATCTAGAAAAATAAAAGATGAAATGGCGGTCGCCCGCCATGTTTGATCAGAATTTCTTTCCGCATTTGGGGCAGAACGAAGCGGTCGATGGGACCTCTGCACCGCAATCTGGGCAATTGATGTTCTTTGTGGTTACATCGACCTTGCCATCCGAGTGGATGACCTCCGTCTCAGTCTCCTCATCGAATTTCTCACCGCATTTGGGGCACACGGTCGCATCGGATGGGACCTCTGCACCGCATTCAGAGCATGTGAAGAAATCCACCTTCTTAGGTTTGAGCTCGTCAGGACGGTCGATGTACTCTCCGCATTTCCTGCAGTTGACCTCACCCGGTAATACGACGGCGTTGCATTTCTTGCATCTCCCATATCCCTGCGGGTATAGACGTCCCTCCTCTTCCATCTTGTTCCTTGTCTTCTCGAACCTGGACCTCATGAATGCGGACAGGAAGAGTATCATCATGAATATGATCACAACATACACGACGCTCATGAAGACACCGACGAAGTATATCCCGGTCAGGGTGCCGCTGAATAGGCCCACCATGAACCAGCTATATGTGCCCTCGCTGAATTGGTCGCTGTCGTTTACAAGCCCTAGTTGAGCTATGTACAGGCTAGACGATCCAAGGTCGAAGGTTCCAACCGCCGTCGTCTTGTCAGATACCGGGTCGTATGTGGCCGTGAGTATGTAATCCAAAGAATTCGCTGTAGATCCATAGACTTGTTCAGCTGTGAAACCGACGCCAGTCACGGTATAGGTGCGCAGTACGACGTCATATCCAGTCGTATCTCCGTTGTATGTCGTCTCTATCGTCACTGAACCATCATTGTACATGCATGTGATTTCACTGAAGGTGTCCTCATCTGCAATCGGATTCGAGTTGTTGTTCACCACTGCTGGGGCCATGATAAAGGAACCTATCAACAGCACTGCTATCAGGAATACCGCACCATATGCTGTAAGGGTCTTTATGTTGTTGACTCCCAACAGATGGGGTATCATGTAAAGCATTACGCCGATTATGAACATTCCAAAGCAACTGGTTGTCCATCCGTAGATCGTGAGTATTGATGCTAGGATAAACGTAATGATCAAGGCAGCGATCTTTTTATTGCTATCAAGATCTAGCTTGCTCCTATCGATCTTCAGAGAGATACTCATGCTCCCCGCTATTCTTTCATCATTTTAAAAGCTATTGTGCTAGTTATTTCAAGGGGGATTAATGCACATTCATGTGCCAGTCCTCATATATTACTTATTGAATGCAGATACTTGTACGACATATGAAAGGTGTCTATTAATAATTGTAAAATATTGGACCGACATCACCTAGTCGTAAGAGATTTCCATATGGCAACGATCGAAGAGCAGATCAAGGAGTTGGAGGATCAGATCTCCAATACCAAATACAACAAGGCCACTGAGGCGCACATCGGAAAGCTGAAGGCAAAGATAGCACGTCTTTCCGAGGAAGAAGAGAAAAGAAGATCATCCAAGGGACCTACTAAAGGTTTCTATGTAAAGAAGGCTGGAAATGCAACGGTCGCGCTCGTGGGATTCCCATCTGTCGGTAAATCAACGCTTTTGAATCAGTTGACAGGGGCGAAGTCAGAGGTCGCAGCATATCATTTCACGACATTGGACGTCGTCCCCGGAGTATTGGAGTACAACCATGCCAAGATCCAGATATTGGATATGCCTGGATTGATAAAGGATGCTTCAAAAGGAAAAGGAAGGGGAAGGGAGGTCATAGCCGCTGCAAGGGCGGCCGATGTGATACTTTTGGTCGTCGACATCTTCAATCCCAACATCAACGTCCTCATGAAGGAACTTTACAATGCCGCCATCCGTCTCGATCAGAAAAGACCGGACGTGGTCATAACCACAGGTTCGCAGGGCGGTATAAACGTGATGCCCACTGTGAAACTGACCAAGATCGATGTCGATACCATCGCGGATATGACCGCCGCATACGGGCATATAAATGCCACAGTGGTCGTAAGAGAGGACATCAACGTTGAGCAGATGCTCGATGTGCTGGCCGGCAACCGTGTATACATCAAATCAGTCATGGCGATAAACAAGGTGGACCTCGCCAAGCCTGGAGAATTGGAATCCGTCATGGATCTGCACCAGCAGTTCAGGAGGGTCCCAGTATCTGCGGCGACAGGTTACGGAATCGAAGATTTGAAGCAGACGATATACGACACCATCGAGATGATCCGCATATATCTGAAGCCACAGGGCCAAGATGCCGATATGGATGTCCCCTTGATAGTCAAGAAGGGCAACACCGTCGGCGAGGTGTGCGAGCTCATACACAGGGATTTCAGGAGCAATTTCCGTTATGCGATGGTATGGGGTAAGAGTGCCAAGTTCCCCGGTCAGACCGTCGGATTGGACCACGTCGTACAGGACCTGGACAT
Organism: uncultured Candidatus Methanogranum sp.; assembly: GCA_963676045.1. Classification (GTDB taxonomy): domain Archaea; phylum Thermoplasmatota; class Thermoplasmata; order Methanomassiliicoccales; family Methanomethylophilaceae; genus Methanogranum. The sequence continues at coordinate 875,482 of OY780938.1, read as the reverse complement.
ATTGACGATAATAGTCAAGAGATGATCACATCTCTGTCATCCTATAATCGTACCTGCCGTCAGAGAGACGTTCCATGACCTTGTCGGATATCTTGGAGAGTTCAACCTCTTCAAAATATCCTGATCTTATGTTTTTTGCACCCGAGGAGGACAGCATCGAGATCTCTATTTTTGCAAGTCCGAATCTCCTTGCCATCGGCGTACAGTAGACATCCGTTATCTGCACGCGGTCGTATTGCATTATGACCGTCTCCCTATCCAATACTCCGTTTATGAGTATGAACATGTCCTCATCCATCCCGAATTCACGTTTCTTATAGGATATGTATGCCGACACGTATGCGAGGATCGCCACTGCCAGCGTACATGCGATCATGAGGACGCCAAGGATATCCACTGTCGATTGGGACATCTGTGTGAGGGGCTCGTTGTAGTTGTATAACCACCAGCAGGGATATGCCATCACCACGAGCCAGGCTATCACAGCGTATGTCGTTCTGGACGCGAGGGGGAATTTCGCATCGGTAGGTTGTCTGTGGGTGGGTGTCTCGCGTATGAACTCAGGGACGAGTGCCTTCATGGCCTCATCCAACTGATCCTCCCTTATCAGGAGGGATAGCAACGGAGTCGTCTCCTTCCCTACCGCGTTTATGCCGACGACCTCTGCCTCGATGCAGCATTTGTGCAGCAATCTTGCGAAATAAGGTCTCTTTATGCGCACAGCATTGATCCTCTTGACCTCGAAAGATGTACGGTATGTCTCTATCATGCCATGCTGAATGTGTATCTTATCATCAACACGGTAGACTTTGAAGTTGAAGTATCTGAATATCTGACTTATTATTGGTATAATACTTGAGATCGCGAGCATCAAGAGGGATAATAAAAGGCCACTTCCACTGGTGTAGATAACGGATATCAAGGAAAAGGCACCCCATAATATGGCATTCATGAAACTCCAGCTGGATTTGCCTATCATTCCGTACAAGATGGCATCCGATCCGTTGAATTTCAGGGCGGACTCATGTATCTCTTCTTCCTCTGTCTTGTATTCCTGTTTGAATATTCCAGACATCAATTCAGCCCTTAGTTGGTCGGCGAGTTCCTTCTTGAACACGAAGCTCGCCTCGGGCATTGCGGCGTTATGCGAGGAGTTTATGTTGATCTGAAGCCTTGTAGTTCCGAATATGCGGTTGAAAACATTACGGACAACATTGGCCGACGCGATCTTGGAGTATGGTATGACCTTCCTTTTCCGATAGAGCACATTGCTCTCTACTATGGCCTGTTCCGCCTCGAATGTTATGGTCGTCCTCTTCCAGGAGATGAACACAAGGAGAACCCATATCACGACTATGGCCAATATTATGTATAGGATGCCTTTCGGAGCAGCGGGGTCCATGATATAAGGTAACGCTATGAACACAAGTATGAATGCAAGCATGAATGTGTTCTGTATCATCACTGTAGGATGATTCCTGTACACGTTTTCACTCATTTTTCATCCTACCTTTGAGGATCTTTTCCACAACGGCATTCAACTCGGTAGCGACCTTGTCAGCCTCATCCTTCTCAAGGAATTCGATGCGTGCTGTGCCTCCGGCCGTCGTTATGTTCACATCAGCGAGACCGAACATGTTGTTTATAGGTCCGCTGACGACCTCTACCTGGTGTATCCTCTCGATCGGTACGAGAGTATGCCTCATGATGATTATGCCACGTCTGATATCCACTTTATCCTGCGTGAGGATGTATTTGTAGCGTCTGTAGAATATCACGGGGCCGATCACTGCGTAGATGATGGAGATCACAAGTATTAGGGCAGTGATGATCCTGACAGTACTTTTCGTGGATTGGTCCTTGATCAAGAATGCTTCTATCAGGGAGACGAATATTACGAATATTGCCAGCATTATGACATATTTTACATACATGGCGGATTTGCACTTAGGATTCAACCTTTTATATTCGGGGTCTGTCATTCCAATCGTCGTTACTTCTTATTTCAAATTCATATAAATCATTATCCGTGCTTTATTTTTAGTGTGGAATTTACAAATATTGATATATCACGATCTTGGAAAAGGTCAAGATTTATTACTGTCCTGAACATTGGGTCGTATATGATCCAATGTCCGCGCGGTACAAGGGATTTCCTCCCTGATGAGATGGAAAAGAGAAGATTCTATGAGGGTGTACTAAGGAATACAGCGCGCATATTCGGATTCAGGGAGATCGAGACCCCCATATTCGAGGAAGCGGAACTTTTCATCCTGCGTTCCGGTCCGAATGTCCTGAAGGAGATATACAATTTCAAGGACAAAGGCGACAGGGAGATGGCTTTGCGTCCAGAGATGACAGCGCCCGCCATCAGGCTCTTTGTGAACAACATGAGCAACGATCCGAAGCCGATCAAGGTCTTCTATTTCGGGCAGTGCTTCAGATATGAAAGGCCACAGAGCGGGAGATACAGGGAGTTCTTCCAGTTCGGTGCAGAGATAATCGGCAGTGCCACACCAGAGACGGATGCGGAGACCATAGCCATGGCAGCGGCCATGATAAAGGACCTCGGACTCAAAGAGTACAAGATGCGCATAGGGCACATCGGCGTGCTGAGACAGAAGATAGCGGATGCTGGTGTCCCTAAGGAAAGGACCGCAGAGGTACTCCAGAAGTTGGACAAGAAGCTATACGATGAGGCGGAGCCGTTGCTGAAGGAGATGGGTGTCGATATGGATGCCATCGATGAGATCTTCAGATTGACCGAGACCGTCGGCGATGTGAGCGTCCTGAAGAACATACCAGGGGATGCCGGGGATTATCTCAGGTCTGTTGTATCCTATCTTTCCGCCATGGGCGTGAACAATGTGGAGATAGACCTGGGTGTCGTCCGTGGCCTGGATTATTACACAGGGATGGTATTCGAGGCAGAAGCGCCTGTATTGGGTGCGGAGAAGCAGATTTGCGGAGGCGGGTCCTATACGTTATCGGAGCTCTTCGGCGGCGAGAAGGTGTTCTCCACAGGGTTTGCGATAGGTTTCGACAGGATACTGCTGGCGATGGAGAAGGAAGGCATCGGATACGATGTCAAGGGCATCGATGCATACGTCTTGCCGGTCTCAGATGACATGAGGCTCAAGGCCTTCGAGATAGTATCGCAACTCCGCAATGCTGGCATATCCGCAGATGTCGATATCATGGGTCGCAAGATGGCGAAGGCGATGAAGTTCGCATCAGATGTCAAGGCCAAGAAGGTCGTCATCGTTGGTGCGAAGGAGATGGAGAGCAACTCTGTAACCCTTCGTGACATGAACACGGGTGAACAGGTCGTTGTGAAGATATGTGACCTAGTGGACGCATTGTCCGCATCTTGAAAAAGATACAATTGTCAATGGACACGTATCGAGGATCGTCATATTTGGATAGATATCAGCGATTGTTATCCAATTCTATGTTCAGAAGGGCATCAGCCCTCGGTATCAGGAGTTCGGACCTTCTGACGTTCCTGAATCTCACCTTGGGGATCATCATCGATAGGGCCTTCGCATCGGCATGCAGGTCCTTGACATTCTCGGATTTCACTTTGTATTCGCCTGTCATCTGTTTTATGACAAGCTGGGAATCCATTATGAACTCAACATCATCTGCGCCTAGCTCTATGGCCTTGGACATGCCTGCGATGAGGCCTCTGTATTCGGCGTAATTGTTTGTCTGGACGCCAAGGAATTCAGAATGTTCATGGACTATCTTTCCGTCTTTTGTGACGACGATGGCATATGCCGCAGGGCCAGGGTTCCCTCTTGAGCCGCCATCGGAGAATATCTGATACATATCAATAAGTGAATTCTTTGGTGCAATGGTTCTTCTCGTCGACGGTGACGACCTTTGCATGAATCTGTTGATCAGTGAGCTCGAATCCCATGATTATGATCTTATCGCCAACATTGCATAGATGTGCTGCCGCACCGTTGAGTGCGATTATGCCCGAGCCTCTCTCGCCCGGCAGGGTGTATGTCTCGAAACGGGAGCCGTTCGTCACGTTCGCTATGTACACCTTCTCACCCAACCATATGCCTGCTTTGTCCAGTAGGTCCTGGTCGACGGTGATGCTACCCTCGTAATCGAGCCTGGTCTGTGTCACGGTAGCCCTGTGTATCTTTCCACGCAACATCCAACGCATGATAATCACTATCGATATTCAATAAAAGACACTTTCGGTCGTCACTTGACGTAATATCAAAGTCTCTTGGTGGATCCGTGAAGGATAACGGTATGCTTTCCTGTCTTCTCATCGATGCTCAGTTCCGCATCCACTCCGAAGACAAGGTCCATGTTCTCAGGCGTCAGGACCTCATTCAAAGTACCTACTGACTGTATCTTGTGATCCTTTATCAATATCACACGGTCACAATATCTCGCCACCATCGCGAGGTCATGGGATACGATGACGACTGCGAGATTCTCTTTTTTAGATAGTTCGTATACAAGGTCTAGCACATCGAATTGTGTGTTTATGTCCAAGTGCAGCGTGGGTTCATCCATCAGAAGGATCTTTGGTGTTTGAGTCAAAGCTCTGGCGATTATAACCCTTTGACGCTCTCCTCCGCTCATGGTGTTTATGTATCTTTCAGAGAATTCAGATATGCCCGTCCTTTTCATTGCGCTGTCTATGATATCTATATCTTTATGGGATTCTCCTTCGAATGCTCTTATGAATGGCAATCTCCCCATTGCAACGATGTCTCTTACGGTGAATGCAAAATGTATCTCATTCGTCTGCGGCACAACTGCGATGGTTCTTGCAACTTCTTTCTTAGACAATTCTTCAAGGTCAGTATCATCAATTAGAACACATCCCTCATGCGGAGAGAGATTCTTATTTAGATTCTTGAGTAATGTGGTCTTTCCACAGCCATTGGGACCTAGTATGCCCAATACTTCTCCTTCCTTTATATCAAGGTCTATTCCATCAAGCACTACCTTATTGTTGTAGTAGAATTTGAGATCTCTGACCTTCAATGTCAATTCCATCCCACCTCGTGTTTTCTTCTACGAAGGAGGTAGATGAAATACGGCCCGCCTATCAATGCGGTTATTATTCCTATAGGTAGGACACCGGATATCCCATACATGCAATGGGCGATATAATCGCATATCACAAGATAAGATGCGCCTGCAACCACTGTCAAAGGTATCAAGAGCCTGTTATCCGGTCCAATTATCAGACGCACAACATGCGGTATGACCAATCCTACGAATCCGATCACTCCGACAAACGAGACTGCGGCGGCAACAACGAGCGTTGTGCATATGAGAAGCAATATGCGGACCCTGCGAACATCCACACCAAGGTCCATGGCATGCGCATCACCAAGCATCATCGCGTTCAGTTCTCTGGACATCATTATCATTATGAATGCTCCAACGCTTATCACAGGTATTACGAACATAAGATTGGACCAAGTGGCTTTTGATAGACTGCCCATGGTCCAGAATACTATGCCCTCCATCTGGTCACCTGCAAGGAATGTCATAAGGGATACAAGTGCGGAGAGGAGAGCACTTACGGCGATACCAGATAGTAGTAAAGTTTCCATCTGGGTGTTTCCGCCCACTCTCGATAGTGAATATACAAGCATCATCGTACCAAGACAGAATATGAATGCCAATACAGGAACGGTTATCGCTACAGGTATGAATGATATAGTGAATATCATGCCTATCGATGCACCGAGCGCGGCACCGTTGGATAGGCCTAATATGTAAGGTGATGCCATCGGATTCCTGAAAAGCGCCTGCATTACTGCACCGGAAATAGCCAAACCAGCGCCTACGAACATGCCCATAACGACCCTTGGCAGGTTTATATCGAGCACAATTGTCCTATCAACGGAGGAACCCCCTCCAAGAAGGACATCTATAACCTCAGAGATGCTGAGGGGCCAATTGGCCCATCCAAGGTCAAGGAGTATCGCGATCAATGTTATGACGATCAAGGAAATGATCGCTATCATCGTACGGATACTTCTCTTTCTTTTATCCATCGACCCCTCAGCGTGTTTTATGATAAAGAGTTTATCAGTGCTTCTTGATCGCAATCACTGCAATAACCGCTACTATGGCGGCAATGGCGATTCCCACACCAAGATACAGTAATGTGTTGTCATTTGTATCAGAGGAGACTGTTGGAACATCACCTTCAAAGTAATCTGGGTACATTGCGCATGCGAGCACCCATAGACAATTCGTCACTTCTGGACATATGTTATCCCACTGGTGTTCAATGCTGACAACATCATAATTCTCTAGATAGTCCTTCAATTCTGTGATTCCTGTGTAACTGCTATCGACAAATATAACTGTGTCATTGTATTTTTCTGCCATTTGTAATATTGCACTTTTATCACTACTGTAACTTATTGCAGATTCACCATTATTGCCTGCATTAATGCCGTTAAGCATAGTAGTTATCATTGAGACCATAAGGCTACTATTGTAAACCTTTCCGCTGGAGCTGATCTGTATGGCTGCTGCGCCAGATAGGTTATTTTCTTTAACGGTGTTTGTCACTTTGTACTCAATGTATTCCATTTCATCCAATATTCCATCGGAATCGGCTCCGAGTATCTGTCCCAGGTCATCTACGACCTGCATGACTTGATCATATGTGGTCGCTGTCGATATCAGAGTGATGAGGTTGTAGTTGTTTTCGCCGAGGTATTCATTAAGAACATCTATGAGACCGCCGCTCTTTGTTATGTATGAATAACTTGGTGCAACTATCCAATCAGTTTCTAGATCAAATGTTCCATCTTCACTCATCTGAAGTATGGCGGTCGCGATCTGCACGCATCCATCTGCATTGTAGAAATTACCGATGTTGAGATCACTATATTGAGTATATCCTGCAGTCACCATGTATTGTGCGGTGTAGTAGTCAACACCTACTATTTTGTCCTCGCATCCAAGGTCCACAGTTGTCAGCGTGTATCCGTATCCTAAGAGGATTATGTTGTTCGAGGTCTGTTCGAATTCTATAAGGTTGCCATTTGAATCTTCGATGTAGAAGGGCGTTGTGGTGTCGCTTTCATCAGAAGATGCAGAAGAAGATCCAGTTGCCAAATAACACATACTGGATGCGACCATAACAACAAGTATCACGATTGTTAGGATTTTTTTACTCAACGTATCACTTATTTTCCGAGATGTATTACTGATATAAAAATTTACAATTAGTGTTACTCAAGATCTCGATGGAAATTTGAAAGAAAAACAGTGATGAAAGATCGTGAAGAACAAGTGGCGCCCTGGACGGAATTCGAATCCGTGTCGAAGCCTCGACAGGGCTTCATGATAGGCCACTACACTACCAGGGCAGTAAAACACCATATTAAGCGGTGGTATTTAATGGTTAGTTTTTCTGGTATGGGGGCGTACGTGCGGTTATCTGAAAAATGTCAAAAAATATGAATGTTGCGCGGTGACGGATAAGCATATGGCGCATCGTCCATCATGCTGGCATTGAAAAAAGGTATCCATGTCGAACATATCCTCTATAATGTATCTACATCATTTGGACATATCTCGGGAAAATATTAACCGTTGCTTGTGCATCAGGAGATCGGTAAAAATGGCAGATGCGACAGTCGGCGATTATATGGTCCGCAATGTACAGTCCGTTTCTCCGGATATGACGGTCTGGCAGGTCAGAGAGAAGATAATCAAGTCCAATTTCCATGGTTTTCCTATCGTGGAGCATGAGTATCTCCTTGGTTTCGTATCAGCTAAAGAATTGTTGAAGCACATCGACAATCCCAATGCCAAGATGAGGGAGGTCATGAGCCGCGGTACGTTGTGCGCCATACCCTCGATGTCGATAGATGATGCCACACGTATACTTTTCAGATACGGATTGAGGAACCTGCCGGTGGTGGATGAGGACCGCAAGCTTGTCGGCATAATATCCAATATCGACATAGTGCGTTCTCAGATCGAGAAATCGAGACCTGGTAAGGTAATGTCCGTCAAGAATTTCATGGAACAGCAGAACGGCATGAGGTTCAGGGTCTCGAATCAAGAGGTGCAGATAGATCAGCTCATACCGACTCAGAAGGAGGTCTACATGGATGAGCTGATAGGCAGGCAGTACGAGATCAAAAGAGGATTGAATGAGCCCCTGATCGTTATAAAGAGGCGCAGAGGATTCCTTGTGGTGGATGGTCATCACAGGGTGATGGCCGCAAAGAAGTTGGGGCTCAAGACATTCAAGGCCATCGTGCTGGAGCCAAGCAATCTGGAGGTCTCTTTGGGATTGGAGAAGACGGCCGAGAAGTGGGGCCTTCACACGCTGGACGATGTGAAGATCATAGAAGGTTCGAAACATCCGTTCATGGAGGTAACGACCATGTTGCTTCCTCAGGAGCAGGCGGAAGGAATAAACCAGAGGTTGATGGAGAATAGCAACCTATCTCCTGATAATTGATGTATCATATAATAAAAAAATAAAGATGGGATCGGGCATTATGCCCGACCCGTTCACTGTTTGTTCTTGAGCTCTCTCAGATTCCTGAGTATAATTCTTTGTTCTGCGGAGGCTATTATCCTCTTGGTCTTGACGAAGGTGTCCGGATTCAGAGAGATGTAGTCTATTCCTTCTTCCACGAGGAACTCTGCGAACTCAGGATAGACCGAGGGGGCCTGCCCGCATATGCTGACGGTCTTGCCATTCTGGTGTGCGACCCTTATCAGTTGTGATATCGCAGCCTTCACTCCGGGGTTCCTCTCATCGAAATACCCCATCTTGCCCAATATGTCGGAGTCGCGGTCGCAACCCATCGTCAGCTGCGTCAGGTCATTAGATCCTATGGAGAATGCATCGCAGTATTTGCAGAACTCATCCGCCATGAATATGTTGACCGGCACCTCTGCCATAAGGTAGAGCTTGAGGTCCAATCCTCTCCTCAAACCCACTGAGGCCATCATCTCTGTGATCTGCTGGACCTCGGAGATGGTCCTCACGAAAGGCAGCATGATATGGACGTTCTTCAATCCGAGCTCATCCCTTACTTTCTTTATGGCCCTCAGTTCGCACATGAAGGCCTCGTGGTATGAATCGGATATGTATCTCGAGCATCCCCTCCATCCGATCATGGGGTTGTCCTCGTTCGGTTCGAAGTCGTTGCCGCCTTTCATATCGCGGTATTCATTCGTCTTGAAGTCAGAGGTCCTCAGCGTGACGGGTCTGGGATAGAATGCCCTCGCGACCTTCGATATGCCTTCTGCCAATTTCTCAATGAGCTCCTGCGAGCGCCCTTCCTCGATCACCGCGCATGGGTGCTCGCCGATGTAGTTGGTGAATAGGAATTCTGATCTCATGAGCCCGACGCCGTCGCATGGCAATCTTGCGATCTCATCCGCCTTCGAGGGCATGCTCATGTTCACGAGGACCTTTGTACCCGTTATGGGTACTGATTCCTGGTATGACGAATTGACGTTCTCTGAGTGGGATGACGGTTCAACGGACTTCTTTATCTCTCCCCTGTAGACGGTACCGGTAGTACCATCGACCGTGATGATGTCGCCGTTCTTCAGTTTGTCAGTGGCCTCTCCGGTCCCGACCACGCATGGTGTGCCGAGTTCCCTCGAGATTATGGCTGCATGGCAGGTCATTCCGCCTTCGTCAGTGACAATCGCAACGGACCTGCTCATAGCAGGCACCATATCTGGCATCGTCATCTTGGTCACGAGGACATCTCCATCCTTGACGACATCGAGGCTCATGCTCTCCTCATAGATGCAGACCTTTCCGCTAGCCATGCCCGGACTCGCGCCCAGTCCTGAGAGTATGACCTCTTCGCTGTGCGTCTTGTCATTCTTCGTAGAATCCGCATTCGCGTCACCGATCGCTGTTATCGGCCTTGCCTGCACCAGATACACCTTGTTATCTTCGATGCACCATTCCATGTCCATCGGCTTCTGATAGTGGATCTCGACCTGGCGTCCAAGTTCTGCGATCTCGAGTATGCGCGCATCTGCTATCTTCTGGAGCTTCTCCATATCTGACGGCATGTTCTCCTTTATGCATCCTCCGTCTGGACCCCTTATGTATTTCCATTTTTGGGTTGATATCCTCTTCTTCGAGATGGACATCTTGCCTTTGTCGATGATATAGGTATCTGGCGTGACCTCTCCACCGACGATCGCCTCGCCAAGACCGTATCCCGCTTCGATGATTATGTTCTTGGAGCCATTGTGAGGGTCTATAGTGAACATGATGCCGGAGATCTCCGAGTTGACCATCTTCTGGATGACCACGGCCAATTTCACATCTTTGTGAGCATATCCCTGCTTCTCGCGGTACGATATCGCCCTGGCAGTGAATAACGATGACCAGCATTTCCTGATCTTGTCGAAGAGGTCATCGTTTCCTTTGACGTTGAGATACGTCTCCTGCTGTCCTGCGAAGCTCGCATCGGGGAGGTCCTCGGCCGTCGCACTGGACCTCACTGCGACAAAACCCATCTTCCCCTTTGTGAAAAGTATGTTGTATTTCGAGATTATCTCTTTCTTGAGGTCGGCGGGGATCTCATATGTCTCAAAGAGCTTCCTGATCCTGAGTGACGCATCCGCAAGGCTCTGGTCGGAATTCCTGTCAATACGTTTGAGTTCCTCATCGATCTTATTCATTATCCTGCTTTTTGTTAAAAAGTAGTCATATGCGACTGTCGTCAGAACGAATGCGCCGGGTACGGGGAATGCCGCTGATGTGAGTTCACCTAGGTTAGCCCCCTTACCACCAACTATGGGCACATCGGTTACATGCAGTTCACTAACGTCAATTATTCTTCTGTCCATAGGAATCCCTTTTAACTAGGGAAGGTGTTTTAATGCGCAAGGACAAAGCCCCCACGGCTTCTAATCTAATATCCCTTATTCTTTTGTTTTTATTATTGTTTGCTAGACTAACAAAAATATTGGTAGGATAAAAATACGAAATCGTCGCATGCCGTTACTAAAATCGAAATTTAAGGACATTTATTGCACATAAGTCGTTTTATGATTTATTTTTCTTCGAAATTCGTATGATTACTTCTAATTTCGTATAAATACCGACATTTTTTTGTGTTTTATTCAATTATTTTATTATTTAGCATTGAAAATCGTCGAAGTGATACAAGGCTTTAAATCAGATATGTACATTTAACCCCCAAGTTGGTTCATTATGGACACAGAAATTTGTTGGCACGGAAGGGGCGGACAGGGGGTCGTAACTGCAAACGAGATCCTTGCTGAGACCGCCATCTATGCAGGGAAGTATGTAAAGGCCTTCCCCGAGTTCGGACCGGAAAGGATGGGAGCTCCCATAAGGGCGTTCGCGAGGATATCTGCGGAGCCCATCAGGGTCCATACTCAGGTATATGAGCCTGATATCGTCATCGTGATCGACCCCACATTGATCGGCAAGGTCGATGTTGCGAAAGGAATCAAGAAGGGAGGGATGATATTGGCCAACTATCCAGGTACATCCGCGGAATTGAAGAAGGCCATAGGTACGATGGTAAATTGTCACGCCGTCGATGCAACAAAGATCTCCACCGAGGAAATAGGGAAGCCGATGGCCAACACCTCGATGTTGGGAGCGCTTGTGAAGCTGGCGCCCATAATCTCATACGGTGAATTGGAAGATCACATCACTACGAAGTTCACAGGTAAGCTATCTGACAAGATGATAGTCAAGAACCTTTCAGCTCTGAAGAGGGCATACGAGGAGGTGCAGTGAATGGTAAACTTAGCCAATTATAAGGACCTGGTCATCGGGGACCGCGTCATAAAGCCAGGATTCTCCGAGACATTCAACACAGGCGACTGGAGAAGTACGCTTCCGGTCATCGACCTCGATAAGTGCATCGATTGCCTCACATGTTGGATCTATTGCCCTGATGATTGCATAATCGTCAAGGAGGACAAGGTCGTGGGCATAAAGAAGACCCACTGCAAGGGATGCGGGATATGCGCCAAGGCATGCCCTAAGAAGGCCATAGTAATGACAGAGGGAGAGGAGTAAGATGACACCAGTGAAGCACAATGATATCGCGATCAACGGAGATTGCGCAGTCGCTCTCGCATGGAGGCAGATCGACCCCGATGTATGCGCGGCATATCCGATCACACCTCAGACAATTATCGTCGAGAAGTTCGCCGAATACGTTGCGAACGGAGAGGTAAGGACGGAGTTCGTATGCGTGGAATCTGAGCACAGCGCCCTGACGCTATGCACCACCGCATGTTCCGCAGGAGCAAGGACATTCACGGCCACGGCATCTCAAGGAATGGCATACATGTGGGAGATGTTGCCGATAGCGGCATCGATGCGCGTACCGATCATAATGGCCGTCGCCAACAGGACGGTCAGCGGTCCCATCAACATAAACAACGACCATGGCGATGCGATGTCCGCAAGGGACACAGGATGGATGTCCTTGTTCTCAGAGAATGTACAGCAGGCATACGACCTTTCGATCATGGCACCAAGGATAGCAGAGCACCACGAAGTGCAGCTGCCATGCCTTGTGAACCTCGATGGATTCATACTCACCCATGCGATCGAGAGGATGACCCCGCTGGACACACATGCTGTGAAGAAGTTCGTTGGAGATTTCAAGCCGTTGTACCCATTATTGGATGTCGAGCATCCAGTATCCCATAATCTCATGGATGGGCCGTTGTATTACTTCCCTCACAAGTATCAGACCGTCAAGGCTATGGAAAAGGCCATAGAGGTGACGAGAGAGGTATTCAAGGAGTTCCAACAGATCTCCGGAAGGGAATACAACCTCGTTGAGGAGTACATGTGCGACGATGCTGATTGCATCGCGATAGTCCTCGGTTCATCCTTCGGTACCATGAAGGAGGCCGTCGACCAGTTGCGCAGAGAGGGCATGCACGTAGGTGTTGCGATGCCACGTCTCTTCAGGCCATGGCCGATAAGCGACCTTGCGAAGGCGATGAAGGGCAAGAAGTCCGTTATAGTAATGGACAGGCACTTGAGCATAGGTGCATACGGCCCGATGTTCCCAGAAGTGGTCGCGGCAGCGCTCGAGAATCCGGAGATGCCCAAGATGTACAATTTCATATACGGTCTGGGCGGAGCCGACACTATGGTGTCTGATTTCGTTTCCGTTTACAAGAGCGTGAAGGAAGGAAAGGCCAAGCGCATCAATTACGTGGGGGTGAGCGAATGAGTACACTATCATTGAAGGACCTAAACAAGATACCTGTCAGGCTCACCAGCGGACATAGGTTGTGTGCAGGTTGTGCGGAATCCATAATCGCCAGGCAGATCCTGATGGGAACGGAGAAGGACGTCGTCGTGACATGTGCCACGGGTTGTTTCGAGGTCTCTACCACGATCTTCCCATACACATCATGGAACGTCCCCTACATCCACACGGCATTCGGTAACGGAGCCGCAGGATGCGCCGGCACTGAAGCGGCATATCAATCCTTGAAGAGACAAGGTAAGATAAGCAAGGACATCAAGTTCGTGACATTCGCGGGAGACGGTGCCACATACGATATCGGTTTCCAGGCATTGTCCGGAGCCTTGGAGAGAGGCCACCACATGTTGTATGTGTGTCTCAACAACGAGGCCTACATGAACACAGGTATTCAGAGATCGTCCGCAACAAGCATGGGCGCATCCACCACGACATCGTGGGCAGGAAGTGTCGCATACGGAAAGAAGGAGTTCTCGAAGGACATGACCAAGATAGTCGCGATGCACGGCGTGCCATTTGTGGCCCAGACGGCACCGCATGCTTGGAGGGACATGATAACGAAGGCCCACAAGGCATTCGAATGCAACGGCCCCACATTCATCAACGCTTTGAGCCCATGTCCAAGGGGATGGAGGTTCCAGCCCGAGGATACGATAAACATATCCAAGCTCGCTGTGGACACCTGCGTATGGCCTCTGTATGAGATCGAGAACGGCACCGAATACACATTGTCCCCGGAAAGCCTCAGGATAGCAGAGGGCAAGGTAGAGAAGAGGCCGATCACAGATTGGATAGAGTCGCAGGGCAGGTACAAGCATCTCACGAACGAGAGATGGGAGCCAGTCGTCGAGAATATGCAAAAGTCTGTAGATGATCGTTGGGACTATCTCTTGAAACTCTGTAAGCTTTGATCAAACTGGAGGGGCGGGACCCCTCCAATATTAATTTTAATGTCATCGCAGATCCCCGTTGTAGATGGAGGAGAGGACCATGCCATACCATTACGGCGATTACAAGACCATATTGTCACCGCAGAATGGTATCAATCTTTATCGCGGGTGCTCCCATGGATGCATATATTGCGATAGCAGGAGCTCCTGCTATCATATGGACCACGATTTCGAGGACATAGAGGTAAAACGCAATGCACCCGAGATCCTGGAGGAGCAGTTGCAGAGAAAGAGGAAGCTTTGCATGATAAGCACGGGTGCGATGTGCGACCCATACATCCCATTGGAAGAGGAATTGGGTATGACCCGCAAATGTCTGCAATTGATAGACCGTTACGGATTCGGATTGGCGATACTAACCAAATCCTCCAGGATATTACGCGATCTCGATCTTTTGAGATCCATAAACGAGAAGACAAAATGCGTTGTTCAAATGACCTTGACGACATATGATGAGGGCCTCTGCCGCAAGATAGAGCCGAACGTGTCCACTACAGCAGAGAGGTTCCATGTCCTAGAGGTCATGCGGGACAACGGGATACCGACGGTCGTTTGGTTATGCCCCACATTGCCGTTCATAAACGATACGGAGGAGAATCTGCGGGGATTGCTGGATCTCTGCATCAAGGCGAAGGTGCGCGGGATAATGTGCTTCGGGTTCGGTACGACCCTCCGTGAAGGCGACAGGGAATACTTCTACGAGCAACTCGATGTTCTTTTTCCAGAGACCAAGGAGAGATACATCCGCTATTTTGGAGAGATGTACGAATGCAACAGTCCGAACAACGACCGTCTGATGGTGATCTTGAAAAGCACATGTCAGCAGCACGGGATATTATGGAGGACAGAGGACGTTTTCGCATATCTCCGGTCCTTCGAGACCAAATACAGGCAGACATCCTTGTTCTGATACGATCAAGATCATATCAGGAATGCGATGGTTGCACCGAATGCAGCACCCATGAGGGATGTCACGCAATTGTTCGTGTATTTCGAGATATGGCCGCCATCTTCAAGGGTGGCGCCCAAAAGACTGTCCAACATATTACCGACGAGTCCTGCCAGCGTTGGGATCAGGATGTAGATCTCTATCGTGTGGTATATCATGAGCCATCCGATCGTCGATATTACAAAAGCCGCAACTATCGATATCCCTGTACCGAATATCGAGATCCCCCCGTTCACACCAGGTTTCACGCGTTTGAAGGTGGTGATCAGCCAGACCCTCTCATCCTTGGTGCCGATCTCGCTTGCGATCGTGTCTGCCGCAGAGACGGCCATCGTACTGATGAATGCAATGGTAAGTTCGAAGGAATATTGTCCGTTCGATAGAAGATATATTATGGATATGATGCACGGAGGTATTCCGACCCCTAGTACGTTGAGATGGGTCCTCTCTCCATGTTTTCCTTCTTGAATGCCTTTTTTAAGTTTCCTTTCGAATCCGACCTTGGTCGCTACAAGGCCCGATACAGTGAACAGGATCAGGAGGGAGAACCATTCGAGGTTGCTCGTGAGTCCGACGATGGAGCCTGTGAAGAATGCCGCGACCGCACCACTGACAGTGAGCATCTTGAATTTCCAGCCGCATATCGACAGTAAGAGTGATACGGATATCACGATCGCTGCTTCCACGAACGCTACCATGGGTGGCTATATTCTTCTAATATAAAATGGATTTATGTCACGGCGTCGAGGATTTCAGTAGCGAATCTGATGCACGAGGATTTATCCTGAAGCGGGAAGAACATGACCTTGCCTTGCGGGTAAAGGGTGGTCTCCATCCCATTCCAATCGAACACCATCATGAGGTCATCTGATTGTTTGATGTTGCATCCCTTGGACAAAAAATATTCCTTTGCTTTCATCATGTCTATGTCCAATATCTTTGCGGATATGGCCATTATCGCCTCGCCACCGCATAGACGCGCCGTGGTGAATCTCATCTCACGTTCTCCAGTAGTTTTTTAGACTTATGATGGAAATCATCTAGTGTGTTCGAATTGTCTATGATCATGTCGGAGAGCGCTATCACGTTCCCAAGTCCCCAAGACATCTCCCTCATATCCCGAGCATTGAACTCATCCAAGTTCTTGGGTGCATCCTCCCTCGCTCTTTCTACGAGTCTCTGGTACCTTGTGGACGGTGATGCGTGTATCGCGATTATACGTACGTTCGCGTTAAGTTCCCTATAGGAGGAGACCTCCTCCAGGCTTCTGCAGCCATCGACGAGGAACAGGTCGCCATGCATCATCTGCAATGCGCGTTTCGCCCATATGTCCTTACCATGCCTCTCCCTTTCGAGAGATGCGAACTCCCCCACACTCAGGCGTGCATCTTCAAGATCGCGCGATGAGTACGATTCTCTCACGATATCGCCCATCCTGATGAATGGGATGTCCATGGACCTCGCCGCGGTCAGGAATTCCTCCTTTCCGGAGCCAGGCATCCCCGCCACGAGGAGGATCAGCATGGTCATAGCAGATTATCCGAGATCTTGGTGAGTATCCTGTCGCAGTATACGCACCTAAGCTTGGGTGGGCAGCGTTCCTCGACTATGAATTCGGGGTCGATGGGCTCGCCTTTGTTCGTTATGCAATTTGGATTGCTGCATTTCGCCAGACCGACAATGCGGTCCTCCAATCTGACATCGAATTTCTCTGCGATGTAGTAATCCCTTATGATCGCTATCGTCGCCTCTGGTGCGATGAGCGCTATCTTGTCAACGGTCTTGGGGTCCAATTCGCGGTCCTCGACCTTTATGACATCCTTCCATCCGTTGCATTTCATCGACGGTACGTGCATACCGATGCTGATGATCGAATCTATGTTGTTCTCGTTGACCCCGAGGATCTTAAGGACATTCAATGACTGGCCGTTCGAGATATGATCTATGACAGTCCCGTTCCTTATCGGAGGGATCTTGGTCTCCACAATCTTTCCATCTACCATGTTCACTCACCTCTGAGTATCGCGCGGAGTATTGCCATCCTTACGGGAACGCCGTTGAACGCCTGTTCGAAGTACATGGCGTGAGGCGTGGAATCCACCTCATATGCGATCTCGTTGACTCTTGGCAGCGGGTGCATTACGATCATGTCGCTCTTGGCCTCCCTGAGCATCGTGTTGTCTATCCTGTATGTACCTGCGACCTTCTGATATTCTGCTGGATCGGGGAATCTCTCCCTCTGTATCCTTGTGACGTACAGCACGTCCGCCTGTCCGATGACGTCCTCGAGGACAGATGTCTTCTTCGGATTGCATCCTTTCTCCTTCAGATGATTGTATATGTCGTCTGGCATCTGCAATGTGTCTGGGGCGACAAGGGTGAGCTTGGCACCGAACATCGTAAGGGCATCAGCCAAGGAATGGACCGTTCTGCCATATTTGAGGTCTCCCACCAGAACTATGTTCAGGCCGTCGAGCGACCCCTTCGCCTTCTTCATAGTGAAAAGGTCCAGAAGCGTTTGTGTAGGATGTGAGCCAGCGCCGTCGCCTGCATTGATCACAGGGTTCTCGGAGAATTTCGCGGCGAGTCTTGCGGCCCCCTCATGAGGATGTCTCAGGACTATCACGTCACAATACGCATCCACCATGCGTATGGTGTCGGCTAGCGTTTCCCCCTTCGATATGGATGTCATGGATATCTCGGAGACATCGATGACGTCGCATCCCAATCTGCAGGCGGCGCTCTCAAAGGATAGTTTTGTACGGGTAGAGGGCTCAAAGAATAGATTGCCCAAAACCTTTCCATCAAGCATGCGTTCGACCTTTTCTCCTCTGGCATAGGGGATCATCTCTTCCGAGAGGTCTAATAGGGATTCTATCTGTTCCCTGTCAAGGTCGCGGATGGAAACCAGGTCCTTGTCGTAAAAGTCCATGATACTCTATTATTCAGCCACGATTTAACAGTTTGTCTGCATCAAGGAATGTACGCACGGTAACATTAATTACTGTCCCTTCATTATGAGGTGTATGCTGGAGGTCATCGGGAGATCACAGAGGGGAAGGGTATGCGATTTCAAGAGAGGGGACATGTCGATCAGGACCCCTTATGTCATACCTTCCTATGATGGCAATTCGGATGACCCTGTTCATATTCAGAACGGGCAGATCAGGAAGCTATCCGTCATGGGCGAGACGGTCGATATCGATCAGAAATTATTCACTACCCTGTCGTCGGGCATAGTATCGAAAGAGGTGTCCAAGGACGGGATATCGGTCATAAGGTTGCCCTTCGACGAAGGTCTGGCGATCCCAGAGGATACAGAGCTCGTGGTCGTGGTCAATGGTTACGAATTGAGGAACGACCCAAGGAAGGCAGTGGACAATATAATCGCCATCAGGGAGAAGATAGGCTATGGCAGACTCTTATGCATACTGGGTCTCGCCGAACCGTCCACGCTGTCGCTATATGCATACATGGGAGTGGACATTATGGACCAGTCCCTTTCAAAGGCCGCAGGCATAAACGGGATCCGTCTGATACCAGAGGGAGAGATATATGCAGGCAACGACGTCTCCAAGGATAATTGCAACGACATGGAGATCGAACGTGCCAAAGTGATATCATTCACGATGGCCCAGCGTTTGAGGGAATTGGTGGACCAGAGGGCTCCGAGCTCACCATCGTCCGTTGCACTTCTGAGGATATTCGATCGTGTCGGCTATGATTATCAGGAAGAGGCCTGTTCCACTGTCGGATGCAGGTTCTCATGCAACACAACCCAAGCATTGCGCAGGCCGGACCTTGTGAGATACAGGGAACGCATAATGAGCACGTATGAGAAACCGGAGCACAAGCGCATATTGCTCCTTCTGCCATGTTCTGCCAAGAAACCTTACCACACATCGAAGACCCATAAGGCCTTCGCATCGGCAATCCACACAGCACAGCACGACACTCTGGTCCATGAGGTGATAATAACCTCTCCATTGGGAATAGTCCCGAGGGAGCTGGATGTGTACTACCCCGCAAGCTCATACGACATACCCGTCACAGGCGAGTGGAAATGTGAAGAGAGGAAGATGATAAGGGACATGTTGTCGAAGATCATCTCCCAAGGATACGACAAGATAATATGCCATTTCGATGACCCGGAATTGATAGAGGACCTCGCAGACATGGAATACACCGTCGTAGGCGATCCGACCTCTCCGGTGTCATTGAAGAACCTCGATGATGCATTGAGGTCTGCCGCGAAGGGAATGGACGCAGGGGATTATTGCACTGAGCGCAGAGAGGCCTTCAAGTCCGTGTTGATATACCAATTCGGGAAAGAGGTCGCCGATGTCCTGATGGACGATAACACATATGCGATAGGCAAGTTCCCATACTGGAAGATAATCAGGGAAGACCCACAGAACAGGGCCACCAAGATACAACTCGGAATGCTCACCCCGGAGAGAGGGATGGTCTCATTGACGCTCGAAGGTGCGGATGTTCTTGTAAAGGCAGGTTCGTTCATCGTGGAGATGATGGATTTCGAGATAAAGGGCAATCTTTTCGCAGTAGGTGTGATAAAGGCCGATCCAAGGATACGCATCGGAGATGAGGCGATAATCATATGCAACGGCGAGTTGAGAGGGGTCGGTGTTGCCATGATGTCAGGCAGAGAGATGGTCGACCTCAAGAGGGGAATCGCGGTCAAGGTGCGTCATAAGACGAAATGACGTTCGGTACTTTCGGTCATATTCGGTGACCCCTATAGATTTGGATTAAATACTGAGTAGTAGATTTTCTATATAGAAGCACGGTAGCATCCCCCGATGTACGTTCTTCGAAGAATGAGCGGGACTCCCATCCATCCAATTTCCGTCCTGCTCGTTCGTTAATTTTTTTTATATTTTTTTTAAGAAATACATGCAATATCAATACAAGCATTCAATTGTCTTTTTTTATTGGTTTTTTCCTTTTCCAACTTTTGAGACCTTCTGCAACGTTCAAGTTGAAGATTGTCAATGCAAGCGAGACAAGGAATGCGAAAAAGAATCCGTAATAGCAGGAGAGGCCTGTATAGAGATATGTCATGACGTAGAATACCAATATCAGGATTACAGACAGTAAAGATGCGGCGAAGGATAGACAGACAGTGCACGTTCTTTTATTGCTCAATAAGAGTCCCATCAGGGATACGATACCGCATATCGAACATACCATGGGTATGAACCTGCTGAAAGAGGAATTTCCCTCCCATTTGAATGAAAGCAGATCTATGGCATTATATGTTATCGATTGTTCTCCGCCGGTCCAGATCATCCAGGGAATGACCATGCATGCTATCAATACCATGCTCAATACGAATGATATGATGAAGTAACGCTCGTTCAGATCGAATATGCATTTTCTCTTCTTAATATCGTTCTTTATAGGTTCCTCTTTAGCGATGGAATTAGGAGCATTAAGATCAGATCCGTTGTTGACCTCTGTATCCAATTTTGTCTTACATTTGATGCAGTAATTGCAGTAGGGACATTCCTAAACATTTCTGTTTAAATAATGTCCACATCCTGGACAGAACATAATTTTGATATTGTTTAAATCAAATATAAACATATCTCATGCATTTCAAGTCGGACATTCTATGGAAGATATCTTTCCTATCTTCACGAAAAGCAGGCTCAAACCTATTCCAAGCAATAATGACACCATTCCTCCGATCACATCCAAGTAGGATGAGATGTCGACGTAGGCGTAATCCAATATCACCAGGATGGAACCTACTGTAAGTCCGATGATCATGCAGTATGTGGAGGTCTTGTGGCTATTCAGTGCATAGTTGATGAACTTCGCAAATGCCAGTAATCCGATTATCAATCCGAACATCAAGGGTATTATCAATGCCCAGTCCAGATCGGTTATGGCCTTCATCAATGGGTGATATAGTCCGAGTGCGAGTATTATCGTGGAACCGCTGATCCCGGGGGCGAGTTTCGATACTGCTATTATCACTCCCACGAATATCAGTGAAAGATATGACGCGACATCATGTCCCAGAACGACATCGTTCGCCACTCCCATGAATAATATGGCGATCATTATGAGGAAACCTATGACTGCGGCGAGTATGTTGTATGAGTCTAATTTCTCGGTCTTGGGCTTTGTTATCTTCCACAGCTCTGGCATTTGACCTACGATGAGCCCTACGAAGAAGAACAGGGCGATCACCATGTAGGTATCCATCAGATACTCTAGTCCGAAAGCTATGAGGAACATACCGACGAGGATACCAAGCCCGATGATCAATAGGAAGTAGAAATCCGTCTTTATCCTGTGTCTCAGATCGGCAAGGTCTGAGACAAGCCGTTCGTATATTCCGAAGCATACAGCGATGACACCGCCGCTGACACCTGGAAGCATCGAGGCTATACCGACTATTATACCCACGAAGAATCTTTTTATATGTTCTATTGTCGAGACCATCAGTTCACAGCTTCATCGATATTTGTCGATCATTGACCGGCATCATTGTTCTCTTTGACCATCTTCAGCATATTCTTGACATCGTTGTTCATGGTCCTGCAGATCGTGTTGATGTCCATGAGGGGCTTGTCAGATGTTATGACGCAGAGTTCCACTATCATATTTATCAATGGACCTGCCATCTCTTGAGGATAATATCCTCTTGCTTCGAAGATTTTCCAGACCTCGTTCCTGATATCTTCGTATTCTTCCATTCTCTCCTGAGGTGTCTTCATGGTATCATTCGAGGGTTATGTGCAACCGATAGATATTGGTTTTCCAACATCTTCAAATTGGTTATTTAAGGTGGGATTGGGGGACATGCCCCCTAATAGGTTTAGAATTCTCTCCTCTTGAAGAGGAAGTATCCAAACAGGGCGGTGATGGCAGACCATACGACCATCACACCTGCTGCCGTACCGGTACCAGGCTGTCCCTCGATACAGTAGTATATCTGGTTCGACGCATCATCCAGCATGAACCATGGGTCTATGTGGTTGACCTGTAGAACGCTGGTGACTATCGATATCAGCAAAAGTAACGTTATGAATGTCAGTATTGCAGCTATGCTGCTCTTCTTAGCGAAGGAACTGATCATAATCGCGATGCTGTTCGTGGCAAGGACGTACAATATTGTCAATCCCAATGCTGCTGCGAAGTTAGGCGGGATCGATCCTGTGACAGCTATCGATACGATTGTGACTACAACGAAGTAGATCACCATGAATGCCATTCCCAGCAGGAAGGATGCGACATATTTTCCCAGGTATATCGACCATTTTCTGACCGGTTTTGTGAACAGTATAAGTGCAGTCCTCTCTTCGAATTCAGAGGCTATGGCGCTAGATGTGAACAACGTCGCAGATATCAGCGCGATGAGAGCGACGAAGCCCATGTAAAGCTGTCCCAGGTTGGTCGAGTCTTTTGGAAGTCCGTCACCGAATACGTATGGAAGTACCGTGATCATGGCTAGGACTGCTGCCATCAACAATCCGAAAAGCAGTATCTTCTTTCCTTCAAGGTGCTTTCTAAGCTCATATTTCATCATGATCCTTGACTGTCTGATGTCATCTTTCTTGTTTAATTCGGTCAAGTATATCACCTCGTCTCCTTGATCATGTTGAGATATACGTTCTCAAGAGCATCCTCCTCATTGAGGTTGTACGCTCCTATGTTAAGTCTGGACACGTCATCTAGGAAGCCCGCCTGGTCCTTATCATCGCCTTCGAACATTATCATAATGTTCTTGGTTTCGATGTAAGCTTTTTTGACGTTTGAAAGTGAGGATATCTTTTCAACGACAGAATCGTTTGGTCCGCCTATCACGTTCAGGCTCAATTTGCGTATCTTGTTGAGATGCGTGACAGCTTCTGTCCTGTCCTGTATGAGGAGTTTCCCATGGTTGATTATTGCGACGTGGTCGCAAAGATCGTTGACCTCGTGAAGTACGTGGGAACTCATGAGGATGGTCAGGTCCTTCGAGTTGTCCCTTATGTTCTTCAGGATCTCCCTTGTTTCTGCCATTCCCCTGGGGTCCAATCCGGATGTCGGCTCGTCCAATATGATTATGCTAGGATCATTCATAAGAGAGAGACCCAGCGCGATCCTCTGCCTCATACCTTTGGAGAAAGTGCTTAATTTCTTGTCTCCCCATTCGGTCATTTTGACCTTTTCAAGGATCTCATCGGTCTCAGACGATATGGATTCGCTCGTCATGCCGAATAGCTCACCGATAAAAGAGAAGGTCTCTTTCGGTGTGAGGTATCCGTAGAACTCTGGTGTTTCTACAACGGTACCGACACCTATCAGTGCTGCTTTGGAATCTTTAGTGACATCTATCCCGTTCAGATACGCGTTCCCGCTGGTAGCGTTTATCAGGTTGGTAAGAATCTTCAGAGTGGTACTTTTTCCCGCACCATTTGGCCCCAACAGTCCAGTGAAACTGTTACGTTGGACTTTCAGATTGAGATCGTCAACGGCCACAAAGCCTTTGTACTCCTTCCTGAGATTGACGACATCTATCGGAAAACTATCTGTCATTTCATTCACCTTATACCGAAGTAGTATGATCAGTGTATTTTCCTGATAGTATTACACGTTCCATACTATACTTTGGATGACGTTACAATTATGAAGTTATATATAATGCATACATCAGATATCGATCGGATTGGATTTGTTTAAATACAATTCCAATGGAATCTTCGATCACAGGTCGATCTTAACATTTTCTTTTCGTTATGTATACTCATATGGATCCAGGTTGTCACAGCGGTCCATCCATGGATGTCGCAAAGGCCATCATTATCGTCACAATGAACATCGAATCGTATCCCGACGAATGTGATTATCAGGAATATGATCCCCATCTCGTCCATCATATGTTGAAGTTGTCGCATCATGCATGAACTCTTCAGAATAGAAGTGCAACGCATTCCCCATCTTCGGATATAATATTACTGGTCGATGAATATCATATCACGCCTGCGCGTATCTGTTTTATGAGGTTTGGCATCTTCATCATCTCGAAGGCCTGCCCTAGAACTTTTGTGATCAATAACAGTACGAATGTTTGCAGCATTTGCGATTCAAGGTCAAAGGCATAGTAAAGTTGCTCTCAATAATCGGTAAAATGTCTGTTCCAGTAATTGTTTTATATAACAATTTCAATGACCATTTTTTGAAATCTAGAAGGATATAAAGAAAGGCAACTAAGAGAAAAATTAGTAAAACAACAAACAAAATAGGATAGGAATAAGTGCAACCGCCGGGATTCGAACCCGGGCGACGAGCTTGGAAGGCTCGAATCCTAACCAGCTAGATTACGGTTGCAACGTTCCTCGTAAATTAGTAATCGTATATAATCGTTTCAGTCAATGTTTTTCAAAGCTACGTTTATTTATATTTCGATTAATACCGAAACATGGACATCAAACCCGTCTTCCGCGACAAATCTGAACTTGGGATTTGGAAGAAATTGGAGACTGGGTCTTGGAGGAATAATGAGCAATTTATCGATTGGCTCGATGTCATACTCAGACATGACGGGACCATTGATTCGAATATACTCGTGAAAGCGATAGAGACCGTCAATAGTCGCAAATGTATCAACAGTGCAGGATTGATCAAACAGCTAGTATCGAAGCGTAGGTCCGTCGATTCGATGCCATTGCTTGCTGCTGCAAAGATATTCTTGGAAACTGGAGACATAAATTCCGCAAAGGAGATGGAATCAAAGGTAAAGACCGGGAACATCCCCTCGATATCATGTGTCCGCGCAAGGATCGCCATGGCCGAAGGCGATAACCAGAGGGCGAAGAAGGAGCTGATAAAGGCCAGATGCAGCGATAGCACATTCCCTCAATTCTACGATCTGATAGAGAAGGTCGATCCGACCGGAGGGTGGATGTTCAGGCGCAACATAGAGCTTCTGGCATCCGGGAAGGAACCAGTCGCGTGCGGTACCAGAAGCGATTCCAAGGATGTCGCTGAAAGATTGTATGATATCTACAACGAATGGTACAGCGGACGCAGGGATGATTCGACCCGCGAATTGATATCGTCAGAGGAATACAGGAACAAGAATCCGGAGTTCATGTTGGCATCTGCGAGGATGTCGATGGATGAGAAGGATTGGCATTCTGCACAGATGGTATATGAGAGCATATTGGCAACGAAGCCTAACTGCATGTACCTTCTGTGCGAAGCTGCAGAATCCTATTCCAGAGAAGACAATTACGAACGCGCCCTATCATTATACAGGGACGCTGAGGCATTGGACCCATGTTCTGAAAGGGTCATCAACGGGCTGATAGAGACTTACTATGCCTGCGGCATGTTGGACGAGGCGATACAATGCATATCCGGATACCTGGACATGGAGGGTGTGGACATCGACACATATGCCCGGTGTGCCAATTTCCTATACGGATGGGGCAGATACAACGAATCCTCCAATGTCGTATCCCGTGTGCTAGCGATATATCCTGAGGATACAGGGTCCTTGATACTCAGTTCCAAGATACAGGTCGGCAAAGGGAACTATAGCATAGCTTTGGACATATCGAGCGATACATTGCACAGGAATCCAGGCAACAATGCTTGCAGATTGCAGTATGCATCGGTTCTTCTGAGCCTTGGCAAAGTGGAAAGGGCCCAGAAGGAGATAGAGAAGGTCCTGAAGTCGGATCCCGATAATATAGAGGCCTTGTTGCTGATGGTCAACGTTTTCAACATCAGGAAGGACAACGAGAATGTGATCCTTACATGTAAGAAGATACTTGAGATAGACACGACGAACAGTGAAGCTCTGGGCATACTTGCCAAGAACGTCATATTGACCGGAAAGGGCCAGATAGATACGGGAGATTCCCATGACATCAAGAAGGATTTCAATCCCAAGAATATGATCGATCTCGCCGGTTCTCTGATCATGCAGAGCAGATTCAAAGAGGCGATCGATCTATGCAACGAGTACGAGAAGCGGTTCGGCAGCAATTTGAAGATAAAGAGGATAAGGGGCAATGCCGAATATTCCCTTGGGGAATATCTCAAAGCATCGGCATCATATGCCTCCGCAGCGGCGATGGACCCAACAGACCCCATAATCTGGCATTCCAAAGGCATGGCCGATGAGAAGAGAGGGGACCTAGATTCTGCGGAAGAGGCATTCAACAAAGCGGTCCTGCTGGACCTCAATGAACCCGAGTTCTGGCTATCATGTTCATCGGTACAGCAGAAGAAAGGCAACCTGGTAAGCGCCGTGGAATCATTGAACAGGGCCATAGAGCTGTCCCCGAATTCATCCTATGCATTGGTGAAGAAGGGAATGATATTCGCAACAATGAAGAGATACGATGAGGCCTTGTATTTCTTGAAATTGGCGGATATGACAGATGATAATGACAAGGAGATCTTGAAGGTGGAACGTGATATCTATCTCGCCGCCTCGATGCATGACAAGATGATCAATATCTGTGAGAGGATAATACGTCTCGATCCAAAGGACCAAAGGACAGTTGAGATACTGGCGAAGGAGTACCTATCCAAAGGAGAGAGGGACCTGGCAATATCAACTATAAACAATGCTTTGATCAGGAATCCCGATTCTATACCATTGCTCCTAGAGAAGAAGGAACTGTTGACCCAGACAGGTGATTTCCTAGGGACAATAAAAGTGTGCGAGAAGATATTGGAAGTACAGCCCGATAACCGTATGGTAAAGACGGACCTCGCAGACCTCTACCTCAGGGTCGGCGATACCAGGTCGGCCATGGTCTTAGACAGTCTCGATCAGAAGAAAGAAGCTGCAAAGGATAATGTGAAGGATACGCCGAAGAAGCCGATCGAAATCAAGGAAAGCACGAACACCATGGACCCGGAATCCTCCTATCAGATAGCATGTTCATTGCTGAAGACCGGTGATATCCAAGGTTCCATCAGGATGATAGAACGTGCATTATCGTCAGATCCATCGAATCCAAAATACATACTCTTCAGAGCGGAGATATATGAGGCCTCGGGGGACCAAAGGGGTGCTGACACATTCTTGTCGAGTATGATAGAAAAAGGCGGAAAGGTCTCAGAGATATGTGAGGCCGACGGCGATCTCAGGTACAGGATGGGCGATCTCAAGGGCGCATCTACACGTTATTCCGCCGCGATAAGCAATGGAAAATCAACTTCTGGAATATACATGAAACTAGGTTTCATGCAAGAGAAATCAGGAGAATATGATTCTGCAATAGACAATTTCAAATCATCCATCACAAAGGATCCCAAGAATTGCGATGCATATAGGCATCTGGCTGCCTGCTACATGTTGGTGAACAAGATGGACGATGCGGAAGCGACCATAGGATCATTGTATGCTTTCGATAGGTCGGCAATGACGATCGCATTGCGTGCCAAGGTTTTCTCGGAGAAGAAGGACGTCAAAGAGGTCCAATCCATGTATGAGCAATACCTAAGGTGTACTGATAAGGTTAGCCAGTCTCAGGATATAATGGTAAAGGCCATGGAATCCGTAGGATTGAAGCAAGACGCGATCAGCGTATCGCAAGCGGCTAAGAACAAGGAAACATCAAGCAGACCGAATGCATCTAAGAATGTTCCAGACAAGGTGAAGAGGAATTCTGAGCGCGTATTGAGGCGCGCTTACACATCTGGGTCATCGTTGAGGGACCCTGATCTGCTGGAGTCTTTGGATATCGACAAGGAGATGGCAGATGCGATATTCAGATACCTGTCGGACATGTCAGAGTACGGGGATATAGTTCCAGGCACTCCCGAGTTCGACAGGATGGAACAATTATCCATGAATGCTATAATAAAAGGCGATTGCACAGGCATCGAGGAAGATCCCATAATATCGATACCGTGTGCATTCTTGGCCGGTGGATCGAAGGATTCGGACGAGGCGAAACTGTTGGTCGCTTACATATACAAGGTCATGACGACCAAGACCGACAAGCGCGTATTGGAGGATGTCAAAGGGTCCACAGGGATAGTAACCAAGACCATGCCTCTAGAGGATATCGTGAAGAGCATGCATGTTGGGATATACCACGCAAAAACAGTGAAAGAAAATCTCTGATCAATATCTTTCCATTTCCGACTTCATGAATTCTCTCATGAGGCAAGTGGCGTAATTACCTTTGGGCAATGAGAACGAGACGACGTAGCCTTCATCATCGATCTCGTATCCGATCTCCTTTATGGGGCATATTATCTCCCTTCTGCTTCCTTTGGAACTGCAGTGGTTCAATCCTGGAACGATGAAGTCCTCTGCCTTGATCCCTTCTTTCTCTATGATGGTCCTTTCGATCTCTCCCATCTTGCCGTCGGCGAGGACATTGTCGCTGCCGAACAAAGAGATCGTGACATATGCCCTGCCAGAACGTACCTGTCTTGTGACGAGGTCTATGTTCTTGTCAGTGGTCATCACAGGATTCTCGTGAAGTGGTATCCTGTTGGCGTCCAGAGGTATCACTATGTCGCCCACGGCGGGGAGGTTCAAAGGAAGTCCCTCCTCCATCCTCTTGCTGAGCATGAGATTGAAAAGATATGACTGATAAGCATGTACGAACATCATTTGGAGATTCTTCGGAAGGACCTCGATGGCTCCCCTCCAATCATCTGGATTATCGGCGAGATGCGCCACCATGATCTTCTCGAATGACAACTGGTCCGGCATTATGGTGAGCAACTCGTTCCAATCGGTTCTTGATACAAGTTCCTTCCTTGCGTCACGTACTTCCTCTTCCTCGTATTCGGAAGGATCGGATAGGTATCTCCTCACTGCGCCCTCTATGTCTCCACGTACGATGAGCTCTCCCACGATATGTGTTATAGGGCGTATGACCCCGAATCTCTGAACACCGAAATAGTTCGGGAATCCGCCCATTTTTTTGATGTCGGATATGACGCTCTCTATCGTCGAACGTATCTCCTCTGGTGTCGATTCGCATTCTCTGACGCGTATCTTGAATGTATTGCCTATGAGGTCGCCTATCTGTATGTTTCTCTTCCCTAGATAGGCGTTCTTTATCTCTATGTCCTTGAGACTCAATTCGTCGAGTCTATCGATGGGCATCTCGAAGGACATGAGCTGTGTCGTGATGGCCCTCTTATCCTTTGTGCCTGCGAATCCTATCCTCTCTCTCGAGATGCCAAGATTCCGGGACATGAGCCTTATGAGCCTGTTCGTCTCCCAATTCCTTGTCGTGACCTCCGCTATCACGTATTTCCCGTTCTCCTTGGGTTCAGGATGGTCGGATATCTCGATGACGACGAAATCTTCTGGAACGGTCTTGAGACGTCCCCCTGTACCGTTTACAGGGGTCATGTAAAAATTCATGCCGATGTTGGCCTCGGCTGTCCTGCAGTACCTATACTGCATCAAATTCACTCTTTTATGCCGGAGTAATACTCGGATATTGTGTGGAAGGCCTTTTTGAGTGCATCTTCTGGCTTTCCTTTCTTGACCTCAATGTAGATCTGCCTGTCGCATAGCTCTGGGTGTTTATCGATGAACCTGGCGATCTCGACATTCTTGTCATCATCAAGTGCCTTGATGAGTGGTGCGATGATGGTGAGGTTGATGTCCTTGAAACCAACTGTGATGCTCTTATCGGTTTTCTCGACAACGTAGGTCTGCATGATGCCTCGAACGTTATCTATATTTTAAACGTTTCGCGCGAAAGGCGACATCAATCGGGGAGATGAGTATCTTTCTTCTCTTGAAGTTCATACATCTCGCATATCTCGTGCACCGTGGTGCATTCCTCAGGACCCTTGTCATCCCTGACACGACCTGTGAAACGTGGGAACCTGAGTCCCAATCCCGAATCCTTATTGAAAATGCCCTCTGCGGCCGTGTGTATGGGACTTATGCTTATCTCGGCCGCAACCACCTCCAACACAATGGTGGGATCGAACCAGACCTCGGGCATCATCTTGGCGTCCACCATGGCAGGTTTTTCCTCTTTCAGGTATTCGTCAAGCAACTCAGGCATCTTCGCCAGGAATTCATCATCGAAACCCGTGCCAAGTTTGCAAACGGTAGCGAATATCCCGTTCTCATCGTCATAGGAGGCCATGAGCAACGCCCCATACTTTCCAGTTCTCTTCCCCATTCCGAAGAATGCGCCTACGACGACGAGGTCGAAAGAATCCGTAAGTGCCGCCTCGTAGTCCTTTTTGTACTTTATCCAAAGAAAGCCTCTCGATCCAGCCCTGTATATGGAATTCTCTTCTAAGGATTTCGCCATTATTCCCTCGCATTTGGCGTTCAACGCTTCATTGAAGAATTCCTCCCCTCCCTCTGCCGAATCCACGACCTTCATCGTGGTAACGTCCACCTGCCCATCAAGGTCGAATGACCCTTCGAGTATCGTCCTTCTTTCAGGATATGGCATGTTCGTCATATCCTTCCCGTCGAGGTATATGACATCGAACATGAAGATCTTCACAGGGAACTCCTTGATCGCTTCTTCCATGCCGTGTTTCTTCCTTCTGTGGGTCACGGTCTGGAAAGGGAGCATCTCTCCTGTTTTGTTATCGATGGCGACGCATTCACCCTCTATTATCGCCTCTCCCACTTTGCATTGTTTCCTGAGGGAATCTGCTATGTCCGGGAAATTCGATGTCAGGTCCTCAAGCCTTCTCGAGTACAATCTGACGCCATCCTTACCGATATGGGCCTGGACCCTGATGCCGTCGTATTTGTATTCCATAGCACATCTTCCGCCCATCCTCTCTATGACCTGAGATATCGATGGAAGACGTTCCGCCAGCATCACTTTTATGGGGCTGCCGATCCTGACCTTTATGTTCATTACGCCTGGAAGTCCTTCTTTGGAAAGGGTCTCGGCAACAAGTCCCAGGTCGCAGGTGACGTTGTATCCCCTTTCGATCTCCGGCCTGTCATCTTTGGTGGCGAATGCATCCGACAGCGCATCCAAGATCGTCATGGAGCCCGCTCCCACCCTCATCCTTCCGGTGACTATCCTGCAAAGATACCTAGCTTCTATCGGTGAGGAATCGTGAAGCAATTGTGCCAGATACTTTGTCTTTTTAGTCTGGCTGTCCTTACCATCCGAATTTTCGATGGATAGCAGATTCATGACGACCCTGTTCAAGGTCAATGGTTCGGAGAACAATGTCATCTGCTTCTTCACGCCTATCAGTTTCTCAGCGACAAGACCGGAATCGCCGTATTCGATGAGCATCTTCTCTATTTTTTCTGGAGTAACACCAGATGTAGTCGAGATTGCCTTCAGCACCAATTTGTCCGACATCCCCAGTTCGACCCCGTAGAAGTCAGGATGGAGTTTTCCTTGGGAGAGGTACACTATGATTCTGATATCGTCTGAATCGACCGTCTTGAAGAACTGTGAAAGCATGGCGGTCATCTCGAGACGACTGCTTGTCCTTTCAAGGGTATCGAATTGTTCAGCGAGCTCAGAATACAACATGTCCGCTTAATCCTCATATCAATATTTTACATTGTTGTGCGATCGATCAAAAATCGCCCATGGTCCGTTGTCCTCTGTCGATAGAAGGTCTGCCATTCCTTCTCATGAGCGAATCGTTCAGGCCTTCAAGTCTGGAGCGCATGAGTTCTTCCTTCTTCTTGCTGGACTCCTCGAAGACCTCATCCATTGTACCTTTGGCGATCAATACAAAGACCTCCCCGTCGTTCTTTCTACCGGTACGTCCGCGTCTTTGTATCGTCCTTATCTCCGAAGGCACTGGCTCATAGAATATCACCGCGTCGGTGTTTATGATGTCAAGGCCTTCTTCCCCAACGGATGTGGATATTATGACGTTGTACTTTCCGGTCCTGAAGTCATCTAGGATGTCGATCTGTTCCTTCTGCTTGAGCCCGCCATTGGATTGTCCGATAAGTTTTGCGACCCTTGCACCGGATATCGCGGATATCTTGTCATTGAGAAGGTCGCACGTATCCCTGTACTGTGTGAAGATCATCACCTTGGAGGAGGTTCCAGAGTTCAATATCTGACTCACTATGCTCATCACCTTTGATATCTTCGGGTGTTCTATCTTGGTCTCCCTTATGATGTTCCAGGCATCTATGTATTCCTTGCGGTTCGTGAGTTCCCTACTACCCTTCGAACCTTTTGGACCGCTGTCATCGTTGATCTTCGTAACATATGCCCTCAACGAGGTCATCCCCTGGGTCTCTGCCAGGTTTATCGCGTGAAGAAGTTTTATGCAGATCGATTGTACTGTAAGTCCTCTGAATATTATCGCGGTCTTCTCTCCATTGGACAGCCTCTTTTGAAGTGATTCGCCGACTACAAGCATGTGCCTGGTGGATACCGGCCAGTTCGGGTTGGTAAGGTGAAGGGAGGAGAGTTCTTCGAAATAGTGATTCAGCAACCCTTTGAAGGATGATATGACCTCCATCAATTCCTTTGGCATATTGACCTCTATCCTGTTGACATAGGTGTCATGGACGTAGGGGGAGACATCAGGGTCATCATCGTTCCTCATCTCTATCCTTGTTATGCAAAGGTTATCGCAGACCTCTTCTATCCTCTTTATATCGCTTCCAGGTGATGCTGTGAGCCCGATCGACCTGATCTTCGAGTCAGAATATTCCGCTACAGTGACGTATGCGTAGTTTCCGGTCGCACGATGCGCTTCGTCGTAGATTATGAGACTGAATTGGTCCAGGTTATATTTTCCAGATAGAAGGTCGTTGGCGATGCATTGAGGCGTGGAAACGATCACGTCATTGTTCATCACGATATCCGACCTCGTGTCATTCTTCATCAATCCAGTTATTATCCCTACGCGGGTATCGACGAGCATGCTGGAAAGGAATTCCGAGTGTTGTTCTACAAGGGGCTTGGTGGGTGCAAGCATCAGTATCTTGCCTTTTTCCAGCATATCTGCTATGACATGCAGTGCAACAACGGTCTTACCAAGACCGGTAGGTAGTATGACGAGGGTGTTTTTCTCGAGACATCTCTTTGCTATGGACACTTGATATTTGCGTTCCTCGATCTTGTTCGGAACGATCCTAGGGTGAGAGATGTATTTCATCTGTCGATGTTATGGGTAGAAGTAATAAAAGTTTGTTTGGGGGATTGCCGAATCCCCCGAAAGTGAAATTAGTGGCATCCTCCACCGCAGGATGCGCATCCGCTGAAGTTGGGATTGCGTATGCTGAGGCCGGTTCCGAAGTTGGGGTCGTCTACGAATTCGATGACACAGTCCTTAAGCGCCTGCTCTGTCTCTTCATCGTAGTACATCTCGAAGCTTTTTGCAGACTTGTCGGCCTTCTCGTTCTCTCCTGCGCCTTGTTGGAAAGACATTCCGAATTGTGGTCCTGAACATGCAAAACCAGAAAGGTAGATCCTGATTCCGAATCCGACCTTTCCGTTCTTCTCCATGAGCTCATCAATGAACTTCTCTGCATCGGGAGTGATATTCACCATGTTTATCGACCTTTGAATAGTTCCTAAGTATATAATAAGGTTAGTAACTCTAAGGAAATCGTCATTCCTTATCGTTGAAATTTTTATCGTACTCGCGAAGGGCTATCGATTGCGAGCGGGACATGGCCATATAGGACCCGATCATGATCGTGTCCATTATCTCTCTTCTCGTGGCACCTGATTCCATGGCATGTTTGATCTGCACATCCAGACAGTATTGGGAGCCAATGGCCGCAGCGGCAGAAAGCGCCAGCAGGTATCTGAATTTCTCATCGAAGGGCGACGTCGGGCTTTCAAGTACCGCTTTGCTGAATCCTATTGCAGGTATGAATAGGTCAGGTCTTTCAGACATCACCTGATTCACCTTGGGTATGAAACCATATTTCCTTTCAATGGAATCCAATATCCTTTCGACCTTCTCATTGTCTGCCGATTCCTTATCCATATGCCGACAACTTCGTTCTTAAAAAAGAAGTTTTGCTTATATTAATTGTATTAAGTCCTTTTATTCTCGGATCGAAAGCTTCGATACCATAGCGTAATGCGTTAGGAGATGGAAAATGGTATCAGATGAAGCATTGAATGTGATATTCGCAGAGGTAGGCAATGGTTTTGGATTCGACAAGGTACAGGCCCAATTCATGGCATTCAAGGAGTTCAAGGTACGTTGGCAGAGGAGCTACAAATGGGCAGAATTCAAGGTATCGGATTATCTGTCGGATGCACCCGAGGAAGTGATAAGGGGGCTATGCAGATCGATATTCTCAAGGATAATGGGCAGTGAGGAGGATACATATTCCAAGGAGATGTGCGATTGGGTGACATCACCGGGGTTTGCCGAGTCCAAGCAACCTGTATACATAAGGAGGAGCAGGAACATCATAAGGTCCGGGAAAGGCGAGTTCAAAGACCTGGGGTCCTCGTACAGGAGATTGGTCGAGGAGGGCTTGGTGGAAGAGGACCACAATCTATGCCTATCATGGACAAAGGAACCCTCGATCCGCAAGGTAGGCAATTGTTCCGTACTCATGAAGGTCATAACGATATCGAAGCAGCTCGATACGGACATGATACCAGACTACGTCCTTGATTATTGCATGTATCACGAGCTTTGTCATATGATAATAGGTTTCGATCCGACAGGAAATAGGCATGGTGTGGAATTCGCTGTTCTCGAGGCCAAATTCTCAAGAAGGGTCGAGGCGGAGGAATGGTTGAAGAAGATGTGCCTCTATCTATGATCCGTTCCGATGCACGGACAAAACGCTTGAGAAGAGTTGTCTCCCAAGCGTTAACAAATCCTTTCATGGTCCGATGATGACACCGGTCTCGGGATACTGACTTACGCTGGGAGTGTTTGTCGGACCCTACGTTGGCTTCCGGTCACTGCTACGATGACTCATCATTGCTACCGCAAGAGCCCTATTAAAATAGGGATAGGGTCACTATTCGCCGTTTCGTGCCTATGACGTTCACAAATCGCGTCCCTTGGCCGCTCCGGCATGTGCACCATGCTAACGTCTGATTTAAACATATTTATATGAGAATGATATTTCGACATTTGACGAATTTAAACATCGTAAATTGCTATATAGGCAAAAAAAATCTATTTATTGTCGAAATTTATCGAATTTCGAGGAATAACTTTGATAATAATACGATATTCGTATATAAATTAGTGAAATTCGTTAAAATTGATTTTTTGCATAGTTAAGTTTATTAAACACTTTTTCATTAACCTCAAACATGAGGAACTTCTTATCACCGGGTTCGGTCGCCATAATAGGTGCTTCTTCGGACACCACAAAATTAGGCGGTATGCTCGTAAAGAACATGATCGATGCAGGATTCAAAGGAAAGCTTTACCCTGTAAATCCCAAGGGAGGGGAGATACAAGGATACAAGGCTTATCCCTCTGTGCTTGACATAGGGGAGCCTGTGGATCTAGCGGTCATGGCCGTGAATAAAACACAGGTCATACCTGAGATAGAGAATCTAGGCAAGGCAGGCATCAAGGTCGTATCCATACTGACAGCAGGATTCAAGGAGGATAGCGAGGCTGGAGCAGAGCTTGAGAAACAGCTCGTGGCTGCAGCCAAGAAGGCCAACGTCAGGATACTCGGTCCAAATTGCTTTGGACTCATGGACGTCAAGGGCGGGGTCAACACGACCTTCACCCATTTGCTTCCCGCATTAGGCAACATCTCGGTATTCTCGCAATCAGGCGCAGTAGGGTCTTCCATATTGGATTGGGCCCGTGCGAACGAATTCGGAATATCCAAGTTCATCACATTCGGAAACAAGTGCGATATGGACGAGGCCGACATCTTGCCGATAATATCAGAGGATGCTCAGACGAAGGTCATCGGTATGTATCTTGAGGGAATCTCAAGAGGAGACCAATTCATAAAGGCTGTAGAGAACATGCCAAAGAAGAAGCCGATCGTCATCTTCAAATCAGGTAAGACCGAGGCGGGGTCCAAGGCAGCATCATCGCACACAGGTTCACTTGCTGGTTCGGATGCGGTCAACAATGTCATATTCGACAAGCTCAACATACACAGGGCGTTGGATCTCGATGAGTTCTGCGATGCATTGCAGGTTTTCAGCACATGCAGTCCGATGAAGAAGAACGGTATCGCCATCATAACAAACGCAGGCGGTCTCGGTGTGATGTCAGCAGATGCTGCATTCGAGGCACCGTATATAGAGGCGGCGAAACTCGCTCCAGAGACGATCGAGGCCATCAAGAAGGCCGTTCCAACGATCGCTGGACTGACAAATCCGATAGATGTTAGGGGAGATGCCAAGGCAGAGTACTTCAAGGGGGCCATCGAGGCAGTGATAAAGGACCCATCGGTCGGAGGACTCGTGGTCATGGGCTCGCCTCTTGACACAGCGGACCTCAACAGTATTGCTAAGATATTGGTCGAGATGAGGGACGACATCCCCATACCCACGACCTGCTGTTTCGCAGGCGGAACGAAGTGCGACGAGGCCAACAAGATACTCAAGGCAGGAAAGATCCCATGCTATCCATCGCCTGACAGGGCGGTCCGTGCTTTGTCCATACTGAGGAAGTACACACTCAAGGAGCAGCAGAAGATGACTGCACTCGAGGTTCCCAAGGTAGACGGAAGGAAGAAGACCAAGGAGATAGTCGATGCAGCCCTCAAAGAGGGAAGGCACGGTCTCTCCGAGGCAGAAGGAAAGAAGATCTTCCAGGCATATGGAATGCCTATACCTGGAGAGGCGACGGTCAAATCCTCAAAAGAGGCAGCGGACGCATGCAACAAGATAGGCTATCCAGTCGTCATGAAGATCCTGTCCCCCGATATCGCACACAAGACCGATGTGGGTGGAGTGGTGATAGGTGTAGAGACACCCGAGGACGCCGCCGCTGCATTCGACAAGATAATGTCGAACTGCAAGAAGGCAAAGCCCAATGCGAGGTTGGACGGCGTATCGATACAGCAGATGGTCTTCGGTCAGGAAGTCATACTGTCCATGGTCCGTGACCCCCAGTTCGGTCCAGTCGTATCTTTCGGACTCGGAGGAATATATGTCGAGATCTTGAGGGAGATCGCCCAGGTCCACGTCCCGATGTCCGAGGAACAGTTGGATAAGATGATAACCTCGACGAAGGCATACAAGCTGATGTCCGGTGCAAGAGGCCTTCCAGTCGCGGACATAGATGCGATGAAGGACATGATCAAGAGACTCGTCGTGATCGCAGAGGAGAACCCCGAGATCCATGAGCTTGAGATCAACCCAGTCATCGTAGGCAAGCAGGGTGCCGGCTGCTGGGCAGTCGATGCTCTAGTAACCCTCAACAAGTAAACATTTCAAATGTCCGGGGCCCATCCCCCCGGACGGTCTTATTTTTTTTACCGAATCGTTTAATTGCATGATGTCAATAATGCATCGATGACATCCGAACTCGTTTTTGCAGGATTGGGCCTATCAGGTGTTGACGGTATGACAGTGAAGGCATTGAACGCTCTAAGGGAGTGCGACAAGATCTATGCTGAATTCTACACATCCACGCTGATAGGTACGGATGTGAAGGCATTGGAAGAGGTCCTCGGTAAGAAGGTCGATGTGGTATATAGATCGCAAGTGGAAGAATCCGAGGACATATTGGCAGATGCCAGGAGGATGAGGGTAGGATTCGTGACCGCAGGGGACACGATGCTCGCAACCACCCATGTGGACCTACGCATACAGGCATCCGAGGAAGGGATACCAGTGAGGATCTTCCACGGGGTATCGATATTCGGCGCATGTCCGACCTCATTGGGACTCCAGCCATACAAGTTCGGTAGGACGGTCACGCTCCCATTCCTGGAGATGAACTATCAGCCAAAATCCCCATATGATCACATAAAGGAGAATCACGACAGGGGACTCCACACGATGATACTTTTGGACATACGCGCCGATGAGCTCCGTTACATGAATGCATATCAGGCGATAGAATG
Source organism: uncultured Candidatus Methanogranum sp. (assembly GCA_963676045.1). Classification (GTDB taxonomy): domain Archaea; phylum Thermoplasmatota; class Thermoplasmata; order Methanomassiliicoccales; family Methanomethylophilaceae; genus Methanogranum. The sequence goes on along the minus strand of OY780938.1, from coordinate 837,343 downwards.
GCTCATCGAAGGCGAAAAGAAGTGGAACGAGGGATTGATAACAGACAAGACCTTGCTTTGTGTGGCATGCCAAGTCGGATCCCAGAACGAGAAGGTGTTCGCTGGCTATCCACAGGACCTACTGAAGATGGACCTCGGTGCACCTCTGCATACGCTCGTACTTCCAGGTAACCTTCATTTCATGGAAGCTTACGCATTGGTGGATTTTGCCGGTGCTCCAAAAGAGATAATCAAAGATGAATGACGGTCGTAACCAAGGGGCTTCCATGTACAGGACGGTCAGATGCATACGGGTCCCTAAGAAGGACGGGGAGCTGGTAAGGTCCAGGTTGAGGAACGAGGGCGCACTAGATCTGGATTCTAAGATAAGTTCAGATGCTGATTCTCTTTTGATACCGATACTCTGCGATTCTTTCGAAGACTACGAGGTGATAGAATCATCACTCGAGGTACAAGAACATCGTGAGACCGATTACAGGGAATTACTGAAGATACCCGATGGATTGAAAGTTGAACTTCCTAATTCATACGATATAATCGGAGATGTGCTGATCGTGAAATTGACGGACGGTCTTTTGGAGTATAAGTGCCAGATAGGGGATGCATTGATGTCCGTAACACCGAATATAAGGACAGTGATGTTGGATTCAGGCGTCAAGGGCGATTTCAGGATAAGGGATCTGGAACAGATCTCCGGTACGGGTTCATCCGAGACCATCCACAGGGAGTTCGGCACAAGGATGATGACGGACCCTGCAAAGGTCTACTTCAATCCCCGTTTATGTACGGAGCGTTCGAGGGTCGCTTCGATGGTGAAGGAAGGGGAGACCATAATAGACATGTTTGCAGGCGTGGCACCTTTCGGTGTTGTGATATGCAAGACAGCCAGACCGAGGATCGTCTATTCCATCGATATGAATCCAGATGCCGAATATTATGCGAAGATGAATGTGAGGATGAACCACATAGACAATCTCATACCATTGACCGGGGATTCGAAGGAGGTCATAATGACCCTTCCAGATGCCGACCGCATAATAATGAATCTCCCTCAGATAGCCGATCAGTTCCTCCAATACGCATTGTCAAAGACCAAGAAGGGCGGTACGATCCATCTTCACAAGATAATGGAACGCGATGATATGGAATCTTATATCGGGGAAATGGGATCCCTCATGAATCATAAGGGATTCCAAATGCATGTTGAAAGGGTTTTGGAGTTGAAGACGTATTCTCCGACCATGAGTGTCTATGTATTCGATATAATACGCGACTGATCATTTTTTGTCTATCGGATTCAGCGTCACTCCCGTCTGTCCCTGATAATGTCCGCTTCTCTGAGCGTAGTCCTTATCGGACGCGGTCGTAAGGGTCTCGAATATCATCTGACAGAATCTTTCCCCTATGGGGATCTCAACCATGTCATCGGTGGCATTGTATGCTCCCAATGTAAGGGTGCCTTCGAAACCGGCGTCGATCTTTCCGAATGCCCCTATGCATCCTTTCCTTATCCAGGTGGTCCTCATCCAAAGCTGTGCACAACAATCCTTGGGCATCCTGACCCTTTCGATAGTCGATACATAGAACATGGTCCTAGGAGGTATCTTGACAGTCCCTTCTTTTTTTACATCTGGGTCTCCTCTTACCGAGATTTCAGATATCCTGAGGTCGTATCCATTGGGCGTAAGACCTCTCTCATGATAATTGCTTATTCCGAGATATCCAGACTCCATGCCTGCTAAAATGTCCTTGTCCGAGAGTATAGCCATGATGGGGAATTATATTGGTCGATATTATACTTTCAGAGGATATAGTGGATTGTTGGATGATATAACCACCAGTTACATCCAATAAGACCCAGATGATAAAAATTTTAAATATTTGGTTATTTCAGCTACTAAATGTTTGTATATTGAATATGAGATACATGGTCCACTCAGTTTTAAGGGGATATGATGAGACACGGTGCGATAAGGGCAAGAGGAACATTGGCACAGATGCCAAAGACAATTCATGGAGGCCAGGCTTGGAAACTCGACGGTGTCGAGGATTACAGCCACAATCTCAACCCTTTCGGTCCACCAAAGGACATCGGCGAGATCATGATCTCTGCAGCAGGGGATGTGGGTCATTATCCAGACGATTCGTGTGCAGAATTGAAATGCACGATATCGAAGGCCTTCGGAATGTCCGAGAATAATATAATGATAGGTGCTGGATCATCTGATATAATCAGGAATTTTCCAAATACCTTCCTGACGCCTGGCGACATAGTGATGTTGAGCAGGCCCTCCTTCGCAGAATATGCACAGCAGTGCAAGATAGTGGGTGCGAAGATATGGTGGAACGATCTCAGGGAAGAGGACGATTTCTACATGGACCGTGAAAAGGTAACTGAGAGCATCGAGAACGGTGCTAAGGCCGTCTATATATGCAATCCCAACAATCCCACAGGTCGTGTCGAGCCAAAGAGCAAATTGGTCAATATAATCAAGGAATGTTCGGACAATAATGTCCTTGTATTCCTTGATGAGACCCTTCTGGAATTGATGCCAGATTACAAGCAGATATCATGTTCGAGCCTTGTGAAGGATTATGACAATATCGTAGTCGCAGGTTCGTTGACAAAATCGTTTGCGATACCTGGGATAAGGATAGGTTTCGGCTTCGCATCCGAGCCTCTGGTGTCGGAGATGGAGAAGGTCAGGATGACGTGGAATGTGGGTCAGGTCGAGCAGGTAGTTGCCAATACCCTGATCAGTGAACGCATGGATTATGTCCATAAGGCCGCTGAAATGATGCATAGGGAGTCCAAGGTTATGAACGGTCAACTCAATGACATCGGATTCCCCGCAGGCAGGGTCGCTGATTCATTTTTTTATTTCAATTCATTAAGGCCATTAGGTTTCAAATGTTCCAGATTCAAGGATCTGATGTTGAAGAACAAGATAATGGTCAGGGATTGCGCCTCGTTTGGTACCTATTTCGACTGGTATGTTAGATACAGCGTCAAGGACCGCGAGAGGAACGATGCCTTTGTCAATGCTGTGGAAATCTCCTTGAAAGAAATGAGGCCTTAATATGCAGTTGTGGGTAGATGCGATACTGATAATCATCGTGGCCCTACTGATAGATCGTTTCATCGGCGAGCTCCCTAACTCGGTCCATCCTCTGAGATGGCTGGGCAATATACTGGGCTGGATAGACAAGCACATAAAGAACAGAGGTAAGAGGGCGAAGATCTTTGGTTTTGCATCATATATGTTCGTTTTCCTGCTCGCATTGTTCGTTACATTACTCATAATAACGGTGGTGCGTCTGATCATCGAGAAGCATGACATCACGTTCACAATAACAGATGGGGTGGTTTTCACACTCAGCGAGATGGTATGGATATTGATGTGCGGTCTTTTCTTGAAGATAACGTTCGCGATATTCTCTTTCAGGAAACATTGCATCCCTATACAGGAGGACCTTCGTAACGGCAGGGTCGAGGATGCAGCCTCCAAGGTGCAGATGATAGTGAGCCGCAAGACCAAAGGCATGGATGCAGAACACATCTCATCTTCTTGCTGCGAGACCATATCGGAGAATCTGGTCGACAGTGTGATGTCCCCGACATTCTACGGAGGTCTTTTCGGGATACCGGGCGCCATAATGTTCAGATGTGCCAATCTAATGGATGCTATGTGGGGATATCTAAATGAGAAATATGGAAATCTTGGATTCTTCCCTGCTAAATTCGATGATGTGCTTGGATTCCTGACCGCAAGGATCTCTCCATACTTTGTAGTACTGGCGGCGGCCCTTATGAGATTCAAGGACCACCCATCCATATTGAAGGCAGCAAAGGATGAGCATACAAAGACCCCGAGCCCCAACAGCGGCTATCCGATGACCGCATGCGCTGCAGCTCTGGGGATATCGATGGAGAAGAAAGGGGTATACGTGATGGGCACCGGCGATCTGCCATCCATAGACGATATAACAAGATGTTATCATCTGGTGGAATTGACCTCGATATTGTTCGTCGTGATAGTTATGATGCCCTTGTATGCAGTGATAGGCATACATGTGCAGATGTTCTTCGAGGATTTCATCGCGGGTCTTCTTGGAGGTATAATATGAAATATGTGAGATCTACGGAGATGGTGGAGCATGGTGAGCTCACCACGGCTATTGTTCATTTGACCGAAAGGATGGAGGTCTTGAGCAGCGCAATATTGAATGGCGGCAACAGGACAACAGAAACGCTCTTCATAATGCAGGTACCGCATCATTTTCATTGCGATGATCCCTGGGACCTGATAAGGAAGCACAGGGATTCATTGGGATTGCCAGAGGATTCGGTGGGAATGATGACCGCTGCAGAGGTGAAGTACGTCTTCACGGTCACGGAATCAGATTACGGCGGGATGAGCACATTCGCCGCAGTAACTGCAGGATTGAGCAATCAGGTAGTCGCTGGAGAGGTATTGGACAATTGGGAGGAACGTTTCAAGATCTCCATGGAAAGGTACAAGGCATTGATCGCAGGGACGATCAACATAATAGGGGTATCATCGGTGCCGTTGACAGATGAGGCCAAGATAAACATCATGATGCCCATGATAGAGGCAAAGACAGCGGCCCTCAACACCTTAGGGTATTCAGAGACAGGTACGACATCCGATTCCATCGCCATCGTCTCTCCGATAGGAGAAAAGAGAGAGCAATTCGCAGGCACGGGCATGCCATTGGGAATATCGATGGCAAGGTCTGTGAAGGCGGGAGTGATATCCAATCTTGTAAAGCGCGGGGATTATCCCGTGGTCGGTACGTTCATGGACAAATTGATCAAATCGGGCATAACCTGCGATAAGATGTGGGAGGCATCCATGGAGATATACTACCCCAATCCCGATTGGGATGAGAGGATGCTGCGCAGGCGTTTCGACGAGAAGTTGGCGGTATTATGCGAGGACATAAACATCTCCTCTTTGGTGCAGGCCGCGATATGCTTGGAGGACCTGGGCAATAAGGATTGCATATGCGCTATGCCGAGGGGGATGTTCAAGACCGACCCCATACATCTGATATCTGATGAGATAATAGGCATGCAGATAGCTCAGTACATCGCAGGGACAAGAGGGATCTTCGAGTTCCATCGTTTTGACAGACACAAGCCAGGTATAATAGGGGAGTTGGGTCCATTCATGGACGATATGCTCTGCGGATTGATCGGCGGCATAATGTCCTCGATATACACGGAGCTCTTCGATTGTGAGATAATGACGAAACATGTCCAGAACAAATAACGTTATAATACAAAATAAGCGATTAGAGGATGTTAATCATGACCGACAATGACCAACCGGATGATGTTGTGGATATGAAAAGGGCCATTCCGGCAGACGCACCCAAGATAGTGGTGGGTGGGAAAGGCAAAGAGAATCCCGGTATCAACTCAGATAGATCATCTGCCGAGGAAACAGCCAAGGATAACACCGGGAATGAGAATAAGGAGAATAATAAGGAAAAGGCATCCAGTGGTTCTATGATAGGTGCTTTGAGATCGATGATCTCCTTTTTCACGATCATAAGGGTCGACGTAAAAGAGAAGGACGTCCAGGACATGGAGAACAATTTCTGGCTGGCCCCGGTCGCAGGTTTCATTGTAGGTCTGATCGCTGCGATCGTAGGGCTGATACTTTGGTGGATAGGATTCAATCCATTCGTAGTTGCTGTGATGATGTTGGCAACAGTGTATGTCGTCAGCAAGTTCCTTCATTTCGACGGACTTGTCGATTTCGGGGATGCCCTTGTAGCTACAGGGGATAGAGAGAAACGCATAAGGGCATTGAAGGATACGGCGATCGGGGCAGGCGGATTCGGAGTCGCCTTCATGGTGACATTGATATCCATAGCTCTATTCTCATCGATGGGAACACTCGTAGTGGTATTGTTCTGGCCTATCGAGATATTGATAAAGAACGCAATGGTGGCGGCCGCAGCGAACGGTGAGCCAGGGAACGGGATGGCATCCAGGCAGGTCTCCAAGACCACATTGAATTCGGTCCTGATGTCGTCGATACTGGCATTCATCCTGGCGGTAGTGGCCTTGTTGATCGCAGGAGGGATATGTCAGCTCATCTGCGGATACGTGATATATTCCACAGACATGCTGTTGGACTGCATCGCAATCCTCTTCGTAGGCCTTATCGTCTCCATATTGGCAGGTATGGGTGTGGCCGAGATCGCCAACAGGAAGCTCGGATTTGTGAACGGAGATGTCCTCGGTGCAACCAATGAGATATCTCGTGCTGCCGTTGTATTGTTAATGATGGTCGTCGGATTTGGGATCGGAATGTTCTGATGCAAGCTCTTATAAACGCCGGGGGAAAAGGTTCTCGCATGGGTGCATGTGGAATAGAGAAGCCCATGCAGATCATTGGAGGGAAACCCTCGGTCCAAAGAGTGGTGGAAGCATTGAGTGAATCGAAGAACATCGATCGCATCCTGGTATCTGTAAGTGACAATACATTGGAGACAGAAAGATTCCTCAAGGAATTGTGTGTCGAGACTATAAGGACCTCGGGAGTGAGTTTCATGGACGATCTTCACGAGTCCTTTTCACACATGGAGGGCAGGTTCGTTCTGACATGCCCTTCCGACATACCTTTGATATCCACACAAATTCTCGACGATTTCATAGATGGATTCGAGCCATCGAAGATGGAGTCGTTCATAGCGTTGGTAAATTGCAAGACGGTCAGCGGTCTGGGGATAAAACCATCATTCGTCATGAATAGATACGGCGAGAACTGGGCAGTGTCTGGCATATCGATAATGGACAGGAAGAAGACCCTGAACGGGGATTATCTCATGGAATCATTCTATCATACTGACTGCAAAGAATTTGCTGTCAATGTCAACACGCAAAACGATCTCGAATTGGCGAGGAAGATGTTCCTTTAATAAATCTATTTTTTTATATTCGGTGGACATTTCAAGGGTCATGGGCGATCAGAAGACCAATGCGATGAGGATCTTGGATCAGAATCACATTCTGTATGGAGTGATCATCTACGATTGTGATGATTTCATCGATGCGGTCCATGCTTCTGAGGTCTCAGGCGTCCCCATCTCATCCACATACAAGACATTGGTAGGACAAGGAAAGAGTGAGAAATACTGCATCATGGTGGTTCCCGCCCTTTCTGAATTGGACCTCAAGAAAGCCGCAAAGGCGCTCGCAGAGAAGTCCATAGAATTGATCCCTGTAAAGGATATAAACAAGGTCACAGGATATGTTCGCGGAGGATGCAGTCCTCTCGGCATCAAGAGGGCGTGTAAGATCGTGATCGATAGTTCGATATTCGATCACGAGAAGATACACATCAGCGGAGGTAGGGTGGGGTGTACCTTATCACTGGATCCGAAAGATCTTGTTCACGTGACGAATGCTATCGTAGAGGACATCACTCTCGAAGATCGGTGATATTGGCAGTTTACCACAAGTCATGCGCATAATCGATTCCTCTTTTTGGGCATCGACTAGAAATTAGTATATACTGATACCTTATGGGCATATTATAATCTTTATAAGGGGTCTATATGTCGATACTGGTCGCATATGATGGAATGGAACACACCAAGAAAGCATTGGATTATGCAATAACCCACTCTATGGTATACAAAACCAAACTCTACATATTCTCAGATATAGCTTCCAAGGATATGTTGGACAAGGAGCTGGAGATATCCAACGTAGAACAATATCTGAAAGATGCCGAGAAATTGGCGAAGGAACGCGGAGCAGACGTTCAAACGGTCATAGGTTCAGGTTTTCCTGCAAAAGGGATACTGGAAGCAGCGGAAAGATTCAGTTGTGATGCCATTGTCGTCGGTCGTTCAGACAAGACCTTTTTCGACAGGGCGGTGCTTGGTAGCGTTTCTGATGCCGTCGTCCGTAATGCAAAATGCACTGTGATAGTCGTTCAGTGACGAAGTCCAAGGCTCTTTATCAACGATACTATCATCCCGTTAGGTGTCGGAGGGCATCCGATGACGTATATGTCCACGGGCATCGTATCGTTGATTCCTTTCCCTACGACGTCCCCTTCTACGAACATGCCACCGGATATGGCACATGTTCCGCATGCAACGATTACCTTGTTCTCAGGTACTGCGTCATAGGTCTTTTTTGCAGCGGTCAACATGTTGCGGGTCATGGGCCCTGTTACGAGAAGTGCATCGGCATGTCTAGGAGAAGGTTTGATCTCGATACCAAAGCGAGACATGTCGTAGTATTTGTTGCTCATCGCATTCGCTTCATGCTCACATGCATTACACGACCCCGTATCCAATTCTCTCACAGCAACTGAATTTTTCAGGCCATCGATCCTTTTTTTATCCAAGTGCCCTTCAATGTCCTTCTTTTCATGAATGTGGAATATAAGGTCCTCTCTTTTCAAGGCATAGTGGGGTGCGGATATCGCTTTGATATGTTCGCAGACATCATAGCAGTCACGACAAAAGACGCATTTTCCAAGATCCACGGACCAAGTATCGTCAACGCATATCGCATGTCCCGAACACGCTCTGGCACAATCGCCGCACATGTTACAATGTTCATCGGGCATGGGCATATTGAGTCTCTTGTTCTCCATGACCTCATACGATTCGCAAGGTTTCGTATTCGATATCATGTTGGTTATGTTCTTCTTATACATTTTAACCCTCAGAGGTCGTTACCACTATATGAAAGATTGAAGCTCTTATTGATCAATGGGAAATCCGGAACTATGTTTCCAGGCAGAGATATCTCCAGGGCCAGCCAGTTTATGAAAGAGGGGTCCCTGATCTTATATCTCCAGATGTTCCCATTCATTACGTTCGCGGCATGAACCAGTTCTCCTCTAGGTGCTTCCACGATCCCTAATTTGAATCCGTCCTTTATTTCGATCTTGGTCCTGAGTTCTCCATTTTCCATCTTGCTGAGACATTGGTTTATGATACTCGTGGATTCGACTATCTCTCCGGCTTTCACAAGGAGTCTGGAGTAGACATCTCCGGAATTATGGGATATGATCCTCATGCCGACATCACTGTATGCATCATAGGGGATCTCCTTCCTTACATCGATCTTGACGCCGCTTGCTCTTGCTGATGGGCCCAATGCACGATATTTCAATGCATTGTCATTGCTCAAGATCCCGGTGGTCTCAGCACGATCGAGGAAGAAAGAGGAAGTGACAAGCATATCCATCAATTCCTCTATATCGAAACTGATCTTCAGTATACGTTTTTCGATGGCGTTCAGACTGTCGTTCGATATATCCCTGCGCACTCCTCCAGGAACTATCGTTCCCATCAGGAATCTATGACCTCCGATCTGCTCATTCAATCTGAGAACCTTTTCCTTCAGGCCTGCTCCGTACGCAGCAGGGACGGAGAATCCAGTATCCATCGCCATGCCGCTTATGTCTCCGAAATGACAATATATCCTTTCGAGTTCGGCAAATATCGTCCTCAGTAGTTTTGCACGATATGGTATCTCGGCATCGCCTTCCATAGCATGCGCATATGCGAGTGCATTGGCAACGCACGTATCTCCTGCCACCCTTTCCAAAAGCCGGGTATGATCGATCGATGCTGGTGTTTCCATCAATTTCTCTATTCCACGGTAGGTGTATCCGAGATGTGCCCTCATTTTCAGTATCGGTTCACCAGCTACCGAGAATCTGAAATGTCCGGGTTCTATTATTCCAGCGTGGACCGGTCCAACGGGGATCTCGAATACTCCGTCGCCTGACATCCTGTTATCTGGTATTGGGCACCAATATCTTTCGCTTGGAAGCGGGGTCTTTTGAAGCGGATGTGCGTTCTGATATCCCCAATGCAATCTTTGAGGGCCATGGTGGTCTTTTAGACCCAATGGGTTCAGCCCGTTCATCTCTTGCATTTCACGTTCATATGGGCGGATCTGAGGTATAGCGGGAGATAATGCAGGATAGTCATCCGATTCCAATGAGGTGGTTATGTGTTTGACATCATTTCCTTTTCTCAATATCGTTTGTATCGAGCGTGGTAAATCACCTTTCTCAGTGGCATACATGCATACCAGGCCGAAACCATCGATCATGAAGTTGTACATCTCGTTGCTGAGATCGTTTATTTTTATGTCAACATCTTCGATCATATTACGCCCTCGAAGATGTTGTCTGCGATCATATGGAAGCCATTGACTATGCTGTCTGGAACGAACAATCCGAATACAAGTATGACTCCTGTCAGTATCACGAAGGGCATCGCTCTGACGATACCTTTCGGATCATGGACATCGTTATCTGTTTCGCCCGTCATCATTGGATAGATGTGCAGAGTGAATCCTGCAAATATGATTATCAGAAGGACAATGATGATTATTGAAAGTATCCACATGCCTGAACCCATTATCGCCAATAGAAGCGCCAGCTCACCCATGAACACCGCAAATGGAGGCATGCCTATGATAGCTATCGTTCCAATCGATAGCATCGCAGCAGTAAAAGGCATTTTTTTACTCAATCCTCGGATCATCCCCATGTCCTTCGTCTTGTATTCCTGTAATATGTTCCCTGCGCAGAAGAACAATATGGGTTTTGTCATGGAATGTGCAACAATCATGAAGAGGGCCGCGAATATCGATTCTTTCGTACCGATTCCGAACCCTATCGATATCAGACCTATATGTTCTATACTCGAGTATGCGAGCATGCGCTTGATGTCCTTGGAGTTCAGTATGAACATAGCTGCGATGAAAAGTGAGACGAATCCGAATATCAGCAACAGAGTAGAAGCGAATCCAGGTATCGCGATCTCCGATATGATGTAGAACCTAAGTATGCTGTATAGTGCGCAGTTCAATAAGGTGGCGGATAACAGTGCACTTATAGGCGTGGGTGCCTGGCTATGTGCATCGGGCAACCATGTATGCATCGGGGCAAGTCCAGCTTTCGTACCGAAGCCCACAATGATGAGCACCATTGCCGTCTTTAGTAGAGTAGGGTCCAATTGCGATGCCACGGATACGAGCACAGGCCAATTCAATGCTGAAGACTCATCATCTATCACACCTATCGCGGATGCGTACACCAAAGATATGCCTAGAAGTGCCAGCGTTATACCGACTGAGCATATTATAAGATATTTCCAAGAGGCCTCGGTCGAGTGTTCATCATGATAGAACCCTACGAGGAAAGTCGATATCAGGGTCGTTGCCTCGATTATTATCCAAATGATGCCGACAGAGGATACTGTGAACACGCCAAGCATGGCTGCGACGAAGAGATTGAGGCAGAGATAGTACATCTTTTCAGACTTCATCGTCAATTTCTTCTCATCTCTCTCGAATCCCATGTATCCATGTGAATAGAGGGTGACCATGAACGCCACGGTAGCCGTTATCATCAGGAACATCGAGGATAGCCCATCGACATACCATATGCTGTAGTGTATTGTGGACCCGTCGATGAACACCGGACCACAGATCAATATCGTTATGACCATGTCGGCGGCCATGAGGATTATGGATATCCAGGACACCATGCGTTCCTTGGGGGATATACCACATAGTACTGCGGCTATAAGGGGTATCAGCAGTATGGCTTCTATTTCGTAGGTCAATCCTTAAGCCTCCTCATGAATGATGTGTCTATCGAATTGAATGTGTGATTTATCCTATATGCGAATATGCCGATTATCACGACGGCTATTATCACATCGAAGAACACTCCGAATTCCACGATCAAAGGCATACCGTAGGATATCGTCATCGCACCAAGGAAGAGGCCGTTCTCCATCAACAGAAGGCCTATGGATTCGGTAAGTGCATTCCTGCGAGTGACCATCATGAACATACCGATGAATACGATGGACAGGGATATCGCAAGGCAGTTCCTTCCGAGAGTGGACAGGGAATCCAGCATAGGTTCTGCAATAAGATATCCAATGAATATCAACAGGGAGCAGATCAGTAAGCTTCCGGGTATGCCCATTGCCGATTTCACTTCCCTTTCCATGTTGATCTTGTCGATCGTATAATCAAGGAATCTTGGTATAAGTAAGACCTTTAGCACCAAGGTGAGCACGAACATGATGTATATGTGGGAATTTCCAGTGTAATATGCAACGATGAATGCGAGTATCGATAGGAAAAGCGAGTGGATGCCGAACAACTGTACCAGTTTTTTCATGTGGGTCGATGCTATTGCCATAACAGATATCACCAACATTGATATGGCGCAGATATCGATCAGATTCTCGTATATAGTTGGGTCCATTTTTCTTCCTCACAATATATATAGCGATATTATCGCCAATAGTGCTAGTACTAATGATGCGGTCAAAAGGTTAGGTGCCTTGAATAATCTGAATTTGGTGGATGAGGATTCAAGGAGAGCCAATGCAAAACAGAACAGGATCAATTTTGCCATTATCGTCACCAATCCAACAGCAAGGTCCAGTGGTTCGGTGGTGATGGATATCCCCCATGGCAGGAAGAGGGTACCAAGCATCGTCATGAATATGGTCAATCTCATCATCGATGAAAGTTCCATCAAGGCAAGGCTCCTTCCAGAGTATTCCAGGAGCATTCCTTCGTGTATCATCGTCAGTTCAAGATGTGTGGATGGGTTGTCAAACGGTATCCTGGTATTCTCGGCAGCGAGCGTGATGATGAATGATGCGGTCGCAAGCAACAAAGCTGGACAGAAGGCCAATATACCCATGGACATCAGGAGCGTCGGCACATCGCTGATGTTGGTTCCAGCTCCGCTGAGTACGCAAGTGGTCATAAGGGACAGCAGCAGTGCTGGTTCGATAAGTACCGACATCATCATCTCCCTGCTGCTCCCCATCCCTCCGAAAACGGAACCGCCTTCGAGCCCTCCCAGTACCATGCAGAATCTGAACATCGTGAATAGATAGACGAGCGTTATCAGGTCTCCGTATGGTGCGATTATATCCACGAAGAATACAGGTACCATGAACGCAAGCAGCGTCATTGCTGCGAAGCATACGTAAGGTATGAAACGGAACAACCAACTAGTGCTTCTGGAAACAGTCTCGTCTTTTTTGAAGAGCTTTATCAGGTCCCTGTACGGCTGTATGATGTCAGATCCTCTGCGATGCTGCATCCAGGCCTTGAATTTCCTTATTATGCCGGTTATCAGCGGTGATATCGCGATGAGGAATATCGCTTGCAACGCAGCGACAACGATCTCGATCAAAACAACCTCACCCCCAGAAGGACAACTATCAAAGTTATCATCATGTAGGCGAGATACGATTGTATGTTTCCTGTCTGTATCTTACCGACTTTGAGTGATAACCACTCCACAGACCTTCCGATGGGCCTTAGTATGTAGTAGCTGAAAGGTTCCATGAAACTTATCTTGAACGTGTCTGTTCCGCCCGTGACGTCCTTTATCTCGCTCTCATCACCATATATCGGATGGAACACCTTTACCAATGGTTGTGTGAAACCCTCAGAGGAGTATTGCATGTTCTCATCGAGTTCTGTACCGCAATCCCAAGTGGATGTCTCGACCTTCTTCTTATTGAATATCTTGAAGAGAATGTATACGATCAAACATATCGATGCTAAGATGACAGCGATCATTATCGGTTTAAGCGCATTCGAGACCACATCTCCCACAGTGTAAGTGATTCCCAATGTGCTGCATATGCTGTCTATTATCGCATATATCAAAGGCATGGCGAATATTCCCAATGCTATGCATGCACCAGAAAGTATGAGCAGAGGAAGGGCGGTCATCTTATCCATTTTCTTTGCATTTTCCATGCTTTCTGACCTGGGGCGTCCCAAGAATATGAAACCATAGAGTCTAGCATATGATACAGCGGCCATTGTACCGCATATTCCGAGTACGACGATGACCAAGGGGAGTACGATGTTCAACATCGATCCCCCAGTTCCAGCGGTGACGACGGTCTTGATCATCAGCCATTCGCTCACAAATCCATTGAGCGGAGGTATGGCTGCCATGGCCAAAGTCCCTATGAGTGCGAACATCGAAAGGAGCGGCATGTACTTCGCAAGTCCTCCCATGCGACTTATGGAATGTTCCCCAGTCGATTCCTCTATGGTGCCGACATTCAATAGCATGAGCGATTTGAAGAATGAATGGTTGATCGTGTGCAGTATTGCTGCCACAAGTATCAGTGGCAGTAGCGTGACATCGAAGTCGGTGACTGCGAAGATCATTCCCATGGCAAGGCATAGTACCACCATCGACATATTTTCCATACTGGAATATGCGAGGATGCGCCTAGGTTCGGTCTGTATGAGCGATTCCATTGCACCCCAGATCGCACTTATGGAGGCTATCAGGAGTATTATGAACATCAGGACCAGATTGTCAGGTACGCCGATCCAAAGGAAACAGCTTTTGATGAGGATCAATATGGCGACGTTAGAGCAAATCGTGGAAAGGAACGATACCGAATGTATCGATGAAGAGTTATACAGGTCGGGCATCCAAGCATGGAATGGCATGAGCCCTAATTTTGTACCGAATCCGATGAAAAGCAGAAGTATCATCAAAGCAGATGTGAAAGAACCTACCAGAGTGCCCATTTCCATCTCAGATAGAACAGCCGTACCGGATATGTACCACATGTAGACGAATACGGACATGATCAGAAGTCCGCCGAAATGGGTGATCACCAGGTATTTCCATCTGAAGCTCTCATCAGCGCCCTTCGTCATCATGAAGGTCGTAAGTGTGATCATTTCCCACGATATCAAAAGAAGTATCACGCTGTCCGCATACATGGCCATCGAACATGCAACGAAAAGTATCGATGCTAGTCCGAACATCCTTTTACCATATGTCTTCTCGGACCTCCACATATGCATCAATATCATCAGATAAACTATCGAGGACAATGTCAGGGTAAGTGACGATAATTGGTCGAATTTAACATTATATGTTCCGAGCAACGATTGCAGACCCAGCATATACGTTATTGAGGTCAGGTAATCATTGATGAAGAAGGAAGTTATCCCGGTGATGCAAGAGATCGCGCATAATATGACGATCGTCGTTTTGATAATCTTATTTTCATACGGGATTATCGAGACGATCGCACCCAGTATAGCAGGAACTATGAGAAGTAAAAGATACATCTCAGGCTGTATCAAGTATGATCACCTGATGGAACATCATCGCAATGCTGCGTGTAAGGTCCCGCTTCATAAGTCGCCGTAGGTATTACTATAAATAATAGTTTCGATTGGAAGCCATTCAAGATTCGCTCTTAAGGATCTTTATTATGCTGTCCGTGAACTCTTTTGATGTCGCCTTACCGCCAACATCAGGTGTTACATCGCCGTTCTGATAAACTGTCCTCACGGCATGCCTTATGTTCTCGCCGATGCGTGGCATGCCAATCTGGTCCATTGCCATCGCTCCAGATAGTATGGCGGAAGTAGGATTCACTATTCCGTTAACAGTGTCGATGGTCGGTTTGCGCATCGGTTCGAACATGCCTTGTTTGTCGCCAATGCTCCCGATAGGAGTCAGATGCGGTCCGCCAACAAGTCCTGCTGCCACACCTGAAAGCATGGAACCGTACATATCAGTGCACACGATAACATCATATGATGATGGGTTCGATACAAGTCTGGAAGCAATGCTGTCGGCCTGCTCGTCGTTCAATATGAATTCCGATGCTGCCAATTCTTTATAGAAAAGATCTATGAACACACCATCCGAATGTGGGAACATCTCGGACATGTGTGCACATGTTATGGTGTGTCTGCCTTTGATCTCCGCCACTCTCATGGTCAATTTGAACAAGTTCTTGCAGTTATCATTCGAAATGAATTTCTCCGCCACCACTCCATCCAAATTTTCCTTCTCTATGATATTGAGTAGGGAATCTGGATTACCAGTCATTATGATGAGGTCTACCCCCTTGGTACCAATGCGGTCGCATAAGGGATAGAATTTTCTCATCACTGCATAAAGATTAAGTTGTTTCTTAAGGACCCTTAACGGATCGCGGTATCTCATGTCGTTAGGTCTTTTGATAACCTCTCCGGCGATTATCGCATCTGAATCGATTGCGAGGTCCATGGTCTCTTGAGGAAGATAATGCTCCGTTTTCTTGTATGCGGTCATGCCGACATCGCCGAATACGATATCCACATCTGCAGTGGCAGCGCTGATCACAGATGCTGCGGATGATATCAGTTCGGGTCCTGCCCCGTCACCTGGTAGAGCTAATATCCTCTTTGCCATATGTATTCCCTTTACAGGAGCCTGTCAACGAGTCCTGCATATATCAAGGGAAGCGTGATTGTCGCATCCCCTTCCACAGTCATCTTCTTGGCATCTTCTTTTACTTTTCCCCAGGAAACCGCTTCTCTTATGCGGGCTCCAGAGAGTGAACCGTCATATTCTTCCGCTGTTGTAAGGTATATGCAGTAATCAAGTCCTCCGCGGAATTGGTTCCACCAGATGACGTGATGCTTGGATATCCCTCCGCCGATTATTATGGCACCGGTATTCTTGGCCTCGTTCGTCATTTCGCTCAGCATCTGCTCATCACCGAAAAGGTCGATCCTGAGTTTTCTGTGGAACTGGTAATACATCCATAGTTGGCATCCAAAAGATCCATCTGTTATTCCAGGGACGACTATCGGGATCTTGTTCTTGTGGCACTGATAGAGTAGGCTGTCCTCATTGTTGAGTTTCTCTCCTACTTTGTCTATTATCTCGTGCGTCGTCAATGATGTCGTGTCCTTGAAGATGTCCTCGAACATAGGGAGGAGATTATCTTCCAACACAATTCCGTAGCATGAATCAGGAACCAGTACATTTCCGAGCCTGCTGATCTCGTATTTATCTCTCAACATGGCATCATCCATCATGAAGTCGCCTTTGTAGTAATCAGCGAATGTTCTTGCAAGATCGTGATCCAGAGTGCCGCAGGTCGTTATGATTAGGTCGACCATGTGGTTCTTCACCATATCAACTATCACACCACGGGTACCTGTTGCCATGATACAGGCGGGGAAAGAAAGGATCTTCAAGCAGTCCTTTTTCTTGATCATCGATTCTGCGATATCTGTCGCATCCGCAAGTTTCTGAGCAGTGAATCCACCTGCGTTGCCCATTGCTTTGAGCATTTGATCTACTGTCATTCCCTTGCTTACTTTAATGTCCTCAACTGCTATGAGCTCTAACTTTGCCTTGGCCATATAGAGTCAACTCTGTTTGTCACTGTTCAAGTGTTCCTCCATTATATACAATTCGCCCGCGATAAATATATTGTAACCTTAGATTTTTTGAAGGATTGCGATTTCGAGCAATATCGGCATTGTACATTTGTATCTATTTCATTCATTTCAATAAAATATTTTTTAATGATTATGATTATAATTTGATATTTACTCGATAATATATAAATACTATTAGACATTCGTCTAATCAATCACAAATTGAATGATCAAATACTGAGAAAAGGCAGGTCTTGGATGGAAAATAAGCTAAATGAGGTGACTTCGATGAATTGTAACAGTATAAGTATCCAGCAGATGGGCGGTCGCTGCTCTTTCGGGCCGCTAGATGGAGCGATTATGAGGAACAAGGCAGACATCATGGCCGATTTGGTCAAATCCGTTGAAACGTGGAATACGAAATTGACAGAAAAAACCGTCAACGAAGCAATCAGAATGGGCATACCTCCATTGGAGATAATAAGAGATGGACTCAGCCTCGGAATGGATACGATCGGAAGGATGTTCAATGAAGGTAGACTTTTCCTACCTCAATTGGTAGCGGCATCAAAAGCGATGGAATTGGCGATAAGCATGTTGGAGCCTTTGATGGAGGATGGAAGGAAATCATCGATGGGCAATGTCGTAATGGGCTCTGTCAAGGGAGACATACACGAGATAGGCAAGGATGTATGCTGTGCCATGCTCCGTGGTGCAGGCTACAATGTGATAGATATCGGTTCAGATAAGACCACGGAAGAATTCATCGAGGCGGCAGAGGAATTCAGCGCATCCATAATCGGTGCTTCGGCATTGATGACGACAACTCTGATCGCTCAGAAGGACATAGTTAAAAGTGTCAGGAACGAAGAGATCAATGTAAAGGTCATAGTGGGAGGAGCCCCTTGCAGTCAGCAATGGGCAGAGGAGATAGGGGCAGATGGTTACTCAGCGAATGCATCTGAGATCGTTGGCCTGATTCGTAAGAACATGAAGGCACGATGATCCCCTGATCAATCCTGGATAAGTGTGCGCAGACGATCGGCGACCTCTTCCGGGGTGTCCTCTGCATCTATGATGTTCCAGTCATCAGATATCATCATCATTTTTTTCCTTGTTTCCTTCAAGGATTCCATGTTTTCGAACATTTCCCTTTTTTCCCCTCTTTCATCTATCCTTTCCAAGGCTGTTTTTTCTTCAACATCCTTGTATATCAGGACATCTGGTTTTGGAAGTATCGCGGTCAATATCCTATATGCCATGCGTACATTTTTTTCAGGAAGATAACAAACAGACATGGTGTATCTTACGAAAATGACATCATCTTTATCGCTTGATTTTAAACGTATTAATGACCCAAATATATTGAATATGAAGAAAATAGTAGTGAACATCTTTGCAGCTTTACCTTGTTTTAGAAGACATTCGGCGGATAATTCCCCAAAAAAGCGATCCCTATCTGGATGGGTGATAATCATCACACTCCTGCCTTTCGACTCAAGTATATCCTTGAGTGCATACGCTGCCGTCGTTTTCCCGCTTCCATCCATTCCATCAAAAACATACCAGGTCATTTGATCACATACCTAAAATACAAAGTGCCAGAGTTACGCAGATCGGGACGGTCAGGTTATCAAAGTCCCCTGGGGTAAGCATTTCCAACAAAGTGGCAACAATTCCCGCAATAATACAAACACCCCATGTTGGAATTATTGCACTGGCACTGCTGTTTGAATAAAGTCCGTTGGAAATGAGGAACGAGTAGAATATGATTATCACGAATGCCATTATGGCGGTGAATGCAAACACCGCAAGCGAACCTTCCAAACTTTTGTTATGGAATATCTTGTGTTTTCCATAGCGTTTCCCTATTATGCTCCCCATGCTGTCTCCATATGTCATAGCTACGATACCGATAGATGCAGCTACGAAATGATGGAAGAACAAACTTACAATTACGCCGATCGCGAGAGCATAGAACAGCAGACCAGTTACGCTGCCTTCATCTGTGGCCCTCCCTATGATGGAAGACCCATCAGATTTGAGGATGGTCTTATACAATATCAGTGCGAAAGGGATGACAAAGAAAACGACCATCACCCACCATTCTGTGAATAACCACCAGATGAATACAAAATTCCCTATGGAGATGTGGATGATCTTTCGTATATTGGCATCAGGGTTTTTCTTGAGATGATGTAGGCATAATAAGAGGACAAAGGAGATCAGGCAATATACCATCACCAATCCCGCAATGTTCTGTTCTATGGCATTCACATTCGTTAATGCGATTCCCTATATAATCAGTTGACTATCTTTCGATCATGATGGTCATGGTCAGGGATAGAGACTACTCTGAACTTTTGCAAGAACTCAAATGCAAAAAGGTAGCAATATGGACATGCAACACATGTGCCAGATTATCAGACGGCGTTGGCGGTTCCGAGGCTGCGATAAGGCTGGGCGACAAGCTCAGGGATGATGGTGTCGATGTAGTTTGGATAGGTCACACCTCTGCATCATGTGTTGAGAAGAAGGTGATCGAGGCATCAAGGGAGATGGAAGGCAATCCGGATGCAGTGGTAGTTTTGACTTGTAACATAGGCTCTGTTCTCGCTGCCAAGATATTCGATATTCCAGCTATCAATCCAATATCTATCTTGGGTCAAGGTTACATCGGGGAGAACAGGGAGATATTCATCGTGGATGAGAATAACGGGGTTCTCGACATGGAGAACATATGTGTCAAGAAAGGTTGTCTGAGGGGCCCCTTTATATAAGAGTGGTGTGCACTTATATACGAGCTTGCCATATCCCGAATCAACCAAATGGGGTTATAAACGATGATAATTGACGTATTAGATACGAGCAATATGTTGTTCATGATCCCTATCGCAGCGATAGTTGCGGTGATCTTCGCATTGTATTTCTTCAAGGATGTCTGGTCAAGAGACAAAGGCACCCCTGAGATGCAGAAGGTCTCCGATGCTATCGAGATCGGTGCAATGGCATACTTGAAGCGCCAATATAAAACGATAGGGATTGTGAGCATTGTCTTGGCAATCATTCTTGCGGTTGCAGGATTGGTACCTAGCTTTCAGAACTACCTTGGACCCAAGGTCGCGGTCGCCTTCTTGATAGGTGCAGGATTCTCAATATTATCCGGTTTCATCGGTATGAGGGTCTCGGTCAATTCTAACATAAGGACAGCGAGCGCAGCGAGAAATTCACTCGACGATGCATTCAAATGCTCATTCCGTGGAGGTGCCCTCTCAGGCATAGCAGTTTCCGCATTGAGCCTCGTGGGACTTTTCGCAGTGGTTCTTCTTTTCAATGCCCTCGCTGGAGATTCTTCCGGTGGATCTTTGACACCCACACTTCACGCCGTCGTAGGATACGCCTTCGGTGCATCATTCGCAGCCTTGTTCGCCCAGTTGGGCGGTGGAATCTACACCAAGGCTGCCGATGTCGGTGCTGATCTTGTAGGTAAGGTCGAGGCAGGCATTCCAGAGGATGACCCAAGGAATCCAGCTGTAATAGCGGACCTCGTGGGAGACAACGTTGGAGACTGTGCAGGACGTGGAGCAGATATATTCGAATCAACCGCAGCCGAGATAATCGGTGCGATGGTCATAGGTACCGCTGTTGTGGCGTGCGTTGCTGGTCTTTCCAACAACTGGGTCTATCTCCCATTGGTCCTGATGGCCTTTGGATTGATAGCATCACTCGTTGGAATACTGGTAGTAAGGCTCCCAACAGAGGATTCAGACATATGCAAGTCACTCAACAAGGGTTACTATCTGACTATTGCATTGGTCATAGTGTTCCTAGTGATCACCACGTATTACCTGTTGCATGGAGAATGCGATAATTGGTATTTCTTCACAATAGCCGGTGTCGTGGGAATAATCCTCGGACTCGCAATTGTGTATCTCACACAGTATTACACTGGAGACCACAAGCCAGTCCAAGACATAGCTCAGGCATCCGAGACAGGACCTGCAACGAACGTCATAGAGGGTATAGCTGTGGGACTTGAGTCCACAGTCCTGCCCGTCGTATGTATCGTTTTTGCGATCATAGCGACCTACCTCCTTGGATATTTTGCAGCACCAGCAGGATCAGACCAGATGATCTTCGGATTCTATGGAACCGCAGTCGGTACAATAGCCATGTTGGCATCATCAGCATTCATACTCGCAGAGGACACATTCGGACCTATCACCGACAACGGTGGAGGCATAGCCGAGATGTCCAACCAGCCAGAGGATGTAAGGAACAGGACAGATAAGCTCGATGCAGCTGGAAACACAACAAAGGCCCTTACAAAGGGATATGCCATGGCTTCAGCAGCTCTTGCGGCATTCCTGTTGTTCGCCGCATTCTTCGAGATCGTGGCCGAGATCAAGGGATTGACAATAAGTGAAGTATTCATTGTCAACATCGGACAGCCTCTGATATTCGTCGGAGGACTCGTAGGTGCAGTTCTGGTGTTCTTCTTCGCGTCACTCGCGATACGTGCTGTCAGCAGGGCAGCCGGTGAGATGATCGAGGAGGTCCGCAGGCAGTTCCGTGAGCACCCTGGAATAATGAAAGGCACAGAAGAGCCTAACTATGCTGAATGTGTGGACATAGCGACACGCGGTGCATTGAGGGCGATGGTCGTTCCAGCATTGTTGCCAATAGTGGTGCCCGTGGCCTTCGGTGTGATATACAGGCTGGTCTTCGGTAATATCGAAGGCTTCGAGGACTTCGCATATCAGGCGGTCGGAGCACTCATAATGGTAGGTACGATAGTAGGTATCCTCATGGCAAACTTCCTCAACAACGGGGGAGGGGCATGGGACAATGCCAAGAAGTACATCGAGAGTGGTAGCCATGGTGGAAAGAAATCACCTGCACACGCTGCCGCAGTCGTAGGAGACACGATCGGAGATCCGTTCAAGGATACCGCCGGTCCATCTATCCACGTCTTGGTAAAGTTGCTGTCCACAATATGCCTTGTGACAGCTGTACTGTTCGTGGTACCTTAAACATCAATCGGAGGGTCCGCCCTCCTTCTTTTATTTATCGCGCGTAGATTAATGGCCTCGCACGAATTTTATATATAAGTTGGGTATAATCAGAGTATTCAAGAGGATCCGCCATGTACATGTTAACAGAGGCCGAGAGGATAGTCCGCATCCCTCCTGTAGAGTTAAACGAGGACATTTCGAAAGTGATCGATGCGCTTACGTGGGATACCTATGAAGGTAAACTCACAGAGGACAAATCCGTCACAGTACTCATAAGGAATGTAGAACCGGTCGGACCAGGACGCATAGTCCATGGGGACGGAGCGGTCTATCAGACTGTGAAGTATGAGCAGATCGTCTTCAAGCCAAAAGACAACGAGATCATCATAGGTGTCGTTGTGGAGATATTGAAATTCGGTGCATTCGTCAGATTCGGACCTTTGGACGGATTGCTACACATCAGTCAGGTAATGGATGACCGTGTCGACATCGATGAGGTCAACCAGAGACTCATAGGAAAGGACACCGGAAGGACATTGGCCCTCGGAGATATCGTAAAGGCAAGGATAGTAAGTATCGACCTCAACGAGAAAAATCCACAGGACAGCAAGATCGGATTGACCATGCGTCAGCCTGGACTTGGAAAGATCCAGTGGCTCGAGGAAGATCGTAAGAAGAGACAGGGAGGTGAGGAGTGATGGTCGGACCTGTTCTTAAAGCATGTAAGCAAT
Source organism: uncultured Candidatus Methanogranum sp. (assembly GCA_963676045.1). Classification (GTDB taxonomy): domain Archaea; phylum Thermoplasmatota; class Thermoplasmata; order Methanomassiliicoccales; family Methanomethylophilaceae; genus Methanogranum. Next base: position 814,325 of record OY780938.1, on the reverse strand, counting down.
GCAATTTCATCACAGAAGAAGAGACATGTCCCCGTTGCGGAGGATCCACATCTAAAGAGTGGCAGGGTTATGTGGCCGTGGTAGACCATGAGAAATCCGATATAGCCAAGAAGATGGGAATAACCGCGAATGGGAGATATGCACTGAAGGTTCGCTAAGATGATGTCATCTAAGGGTAGAAAGGTTCCAGAGAGCAAAAGGAGCTTATTCAAAAGACCCTTGGGATCAGACATATCGGAAAGCGAACTATCAAAACTTGACAGTAAGCGTATGCTTATCACAGTGGGCGATGTGGTATCGCTCGTTGTGAAGGACCACGGGATCACACCGACCCTCTCCATCTATGATGGTATGACGGAAAGGCGTGAGATGACCGAGTTCGCGGCCTTTGTGAAAGACAAAGGCCTTGAAGAAGTCGTCGTTAGAAACGATGCGGGGATGATATCCGCAGAGTTGATATCAACGATAAAAAATGCCCTTGACGGGTCCATACGGATAATACGTGTAAAGGGCGAAGAGGATCTGGCAGCATTGCCTTGCATCCTGCTTGCCCCATTGGGATCGTATATAATCTACGGATGGCCAGGGGTGGGGATGAAACTGATCACCACAGACAGAGAAATCCAAAAGGAAACAGAACTGCTCATAGAACAGATGGAGGAGTTAGAATGAAGATGGAGATAAGCGAAACAAAAAAGAATCCCTTGATGAGAAGGGAAGAAGTCTATTTCACAATAGAGCATATCGGACAATCGACCCCTGGCAGGAACGCCATTGCTGAAGAGCTTGCAAAGAAATTGAAGACCAAGAGGAATTGTGTAATCGTTGATACGATCGAGTCATTGTACGGAATCGGAAAATCACAGGGATACGCAAAGATATACGATTCCAAAGAGGCAGCGCTCGAGTTCGAGACAGAATACCTCCTTAAGAGGAACGGAGTCGAGAAAGAAGCACCAGCAGCACCTGCGAAGGAGTGATTTGAATGGCAAAGGCACCAGCACCAAAATCAAAGAAAGTAGTTAAGTCAAAAGCAAAGAAGGATGCATACAAGGTCGAGGGCAACAAGATTGTCAGGACCAAACCAACATGCCCCAAGTGCGGACCAGGAGTTTTCATGGCCACACATAAGGACCGTGTTTCTTGCGGCAACTGCGGATACACCGAGTTCAGCAAGAAAGAGTAAGGAAGAATCTTCATTCGGCTCCCTCCCTCTCAAAGGGGAGCCTCAGGATCGCCGGGAGGAGTATCTAACCTCTCGGCAAACTATATCTTCCGTTAAATCCAATATTATATGGTTTTTTAAAAAGGGCTCGTAGTATAGCTTGGATAGCATAGGGGCTTCCGGAGCCTTAGACCCGGGTTCGAATCCCGGCGAGCTCACTTGTGTGAGCTACATCCAATGATATCGGTATGTTTAAATTCACATCTATCGATTATAATTTCATGTTCTGCCCACAATGCAACAAGGCCATTTTTTGTCCGTTTACAATCTGTCCTATATGTGGAGGAATAATGACAATGGAGTTCAATAAAAGGTCAATGATCACTGTTAATTTCTAATTTATTAAAAATATATTCGTCTTTTTGAAGCAATATATTATTTTGTATGCTTTAAAGAAAAATAAACCATTTTCATTGAAAATAATTACACATAAAATAAAAATAATATGAACATTTTGAGTCTGGGTATATGAATTTTGAACAAAGTTTTAAATACTATGCAACTGAATTATAATTGCCTCTGATCGAGGTAAGGAAAGTGTTAGAATGGATGTAAAAGGAATACTCTACGCAATAGCAGCGTTCATATTGTATTTGATCTTCGCGATCATCTACTTCATCATCCTCAGCTTCATCATAAAGATTGGAGTTGGGCTTGTTGTAGACGGAATAACTGCTGATGCTCTCGCAATAGCAGCCGCAATACTCACCGCAGGTACAATCATTGCCGGCGGCGGAATAGGCACCAAATTCGAGTGATATCACTTCGGATTTCAGAGCCAGTAAAACTTTTTCCAATAATTCTTCTTTTTTGTTTTTTAAGATTCGGCATTCACTATATTCTGATGTAAATTGATCAAAAAGCATCATTGATCACGAAGAAGCACAATAATGCATTAATCAGTGAAAGATATTCACCATCTCATGGAACTCACCAAAGAAGAGCAGTCTATTCTTGATGGCGAGAAAGGCGCAGGTGCACAGAAGGCCATGGAGCTAGTGGTCGCTCTTGGAAAGGTCTATGGTGCGGACGATCTCGTGAATATAACTTCCGCTCATCTTTCAGGGGCATCTTACAAGACGATAGGCGATGGCGGCCTGAAATATCTTGAGGATATGGTGGCAGGCGGTGCCAAGGTATCCGTCAAATCCACATTGAACCCTGTCGGGATGGATCTCAAAAGATGGAAGGAGATGCACATAGATCCTGCTTTTGCAGAGAAGCAATTGAAGATCGTGGAGCTGTATGCCAACATGGGTGTAAGGACAAGTTGTTCATGCACCCCGTATACAGGAGAGAATGTACCAAAGTTCGGAGACCATATCGCTTGGGCGGAATCCTCCGCCCTTTCATTTGCAAATAGTTACATAGGTGCAAGAACGAACCGTGAAGGAGGCCCAGGTGCTTTGGCTGCAGCCATAATAGGCAAGACCGCGAATTACGGGCTCCATCTCGATGAGAATAGGAAACCCACTGTGGTCATAGATTCAGATATCGGCGGGTCTGTGTTCGACCATTCCATGCTAGGTCAAGCGGTGGGGATGTCCATAGGCGGCGGGATACCGTATTTCAAAGGCATATCGCCGACATTGGAGGACGCTAAGACGATGGCAGCTGCAATGGCAGCATCAGGTTCTGTGGCATTATTCCACGTGGAGGGGGTCACGCCTGAAGCTTCCAATTTCGATGTGAAGGACCTAGAGGTCATACATGTCGGAAAGAATGAATTGAAAAAGGCATATGATAAACTCAACACTGTCGACGATGTCCAATTGATAGCCTTGGGATGCCCGCATCTGACCGTTAAGGAGATGAGGGACATAGCCGCATTGTTGAAGGATAAGAAAAAGAAGAACAGAGACGTGGAGATATGGTTCTGCACTTCTTCGGCCGTAAGGGATCAATGTCCAGATGAGGTCAAGGTAATGGAGAGATTTGGTCCCGTCATCGCCGACACATGCATGGTTGTATCTCCGATAGAAGGCGTATTCCAGCGTACAGGTACGGATTCTGCGAAGGCAGGTAATTATCTGCCCACGCTATGTTCGCAGAAGGTCATGTGCCGTGACATATCATCTCTTTTGAAGGTGGTAGAATGATGATCAAAGGAAGGTCGATCTCCCCCGGGCTATCAAAGGGGAAGGTGGTCAAATTGAATGAACCATTCAGCTTCTTAGGTGGCGTGGATGCATCGACAGGTAATCTGAAGGTAAAGGAAGGCAGCAATATCGCTGGTAAGATATTCGTGTTCCCTAGCGGAAAGGGAAGCACAGTGGGATCCTTCGTCATGTATGACCTGAAGGTACATGGTAAGGCACCAGCCGCAGTCATCAACAAGACGGCTGAGACTATAGTTACCACAGGTGCGGTGATATCTTCGATCCCCATGGTCGATACGATCGATACGGACCTCTTGATGGATGGGGACATAGTGACCGTTAACGGCACCGATGGTTCGGTCTGCATAGAGAGTACAACATGCATAAGGACCGTATCTTCGGCCATCGTTGTGAAAGGACGTATATTGATACTCCATAGGCCAGATAATGCGAGGTCGTTCCCTGGCGGACATTCTCTGGTAACCGGTAAGATAGAGCCTGGAGAGTCGCAGATAGAGGCATCCATAAGGGAGATATTGGAAGAGACCCAGATACCTGTTGGAAAGCCAGATAGGCAATTGAAACCATTCTTTGTAAGGGAAGGCAACATATTATGGGAGGTCACACTTTTCCTGTACATGTTGGATTATGCCGAACCTGTTCTGAACAACGAGAATGTAATGTTCGAGTGGCTGACTTTGGATGAGATCAAGAAAGACCCAAAGATGGTGACAAAGACGTACGACGTTCTTTTAAAACTTCTGGATCATTGAAAAATATATTTTGAGGGGGGTTGACCCCCCTCGTTCATTCATTGTTCAGCAGGGCTGATACCGATCTCAATATCCTTTCCTGTGACGTCCCAGGATTTCACTTCCTGTCCGTCAGGACTGTCTGTGAAGACAAGTTTCTTAGCTCTTACTTCTGTTGATATGTGGTCCTTCCAGTTATCGAACAGTTTTACAAGGTATGGCTCGGCCTTTATATCGCAATTTATGTATTGTTCTACATTCAGCTTCATATCCTTGCGCATCTGCTGTATCCTGCGTATGAGCTCTCTCGCATATCCTTCCGCTTCGATCTCCGGTGTGATCTCGAAGTCGATGAAGACCTTGCCTTCAGTGAAACTCACGGGCTCTATATCGCACCCTTCTGCGAATCCTTGAGGATGCAAGTATCCGATGGTCTTTATGTTCCCTTGCTGCGCAAGTACGTTTTCAAAGACCTTTATCGAATCATTCACCTTCTCGCTGTTGCCACTTACGAACATCTGTTTCAAGGGCCATCTGAGCTTACTTCCCATCTTCGCCCTTTCAGACGCCACGATCTCGATTATGCCCTGTATCAATGACATGCTGTATTCGAGGTCGTCGTCGATGAGGCCATCGTTCGATACGATCCAGTCCTCCATATGCACGGATTCGAGTTTGCCGCCCATGCTTTGGTAGACCTCTTCCGCGATATGGGGTACGAATGGTGCCATGGCTATCGTCGTGTTCATGATCGCGTAGTGCAGCACGAAGTATGAAGCTATCTTGTCGTTCTGGGAATCCTCGTTCTCAGACCAGCTCCTGTCCCTGACCAGACGAACGTACCATCTGGAAAGGTCCTCCATTATGTAGTTCTCCAATGCACGTACGGATTTATGGAGCTCCTTGGTCTCAAGTCCTTCCGTCACCGCTTTCTTCATCTTCTCGGTCCTCGATAGCATCCAGCGGTCCTCTTCTCTGAAGTAATCGTCCAAAGATGCGAGAGTATGGGCATCCGGGTCATAGTCATCGATCATCATATACGTCGATGCGAAATTGACCACATTCCAGAAGGTGTTGAGTGTTTTCCTGGAATTGCTAGGTCCGCTGTTCTTCTCAGGGTTAGAGTTCTTGGGGTTCCATTGGAAAGACGTGTCCTCCCAAGGTGCGTTGCTTCCGACCATGTACAGTCTCAGAGGGTCCCTACCGACCTTCTGGATTATCTCAGAGGGGTCCACAGAGTTGCCTTTCGACTTAGATAGCTTCTCACCCTTCATATCGAGCATCCATCCGTGCATCATGACCTCGTCATAAGGCGCCTTGTCGAACGAGACGACACCAGCGCCGAGCTGTGTGTAGAACCATCCTCTTGTCTGATCGTGTGCTTCGACGATGAATCTTGGTGGCCACCATTCGTCGAATTCTTCCTTCTTGGCAGGGTATCCCAATTCCGCCCATGATGCCACACCCGAATCGAACCAGACGTCCAATACATCTGGAACCCTGTGCATCGTGCTTCCGCACTTCGAGCATTTGAATGTCACATTATCGATCCAAGGCCTATGCGTGTCCATACCAGGGGTGTATCCATCTCCGGATTCTAGGTCCTTGTATTGTCCTGCGATCTTGATCTCCCCGCATTTGCATTCCCATACTGGAAGCGGTATGCCCCAATACCTCTGACGTGTGATGCACCAGTCCCTGGCGCCTTCCACCCAGTTCTTCTCCCTCGAGGCACCTGCCCATTCAGGGGTCCATTTCACACGGTCGATCTCGCTCATCATCGTATCTTTCACAGCGGGTATGTTGATGAACCATTGGCGCGTGTTCCTGTATATTATTGGCGATTTGCATCTCCAGCAGTGTCCGTACCTGTGTGTTGTTTTCTCGCTGTTGAAGAGAAGTCCCTTTTCATTTAGATATAGGACGACATCCTCGTTGACGGTCTTGACCTTACGGCCGGACATCATTGGGAATTCGTCGGTGTATCTTCCGGATTCGCCTACAGGGCAGAAAGGCACTATGTCGTGTTTCTTACCGGTCTCGTAATCATCAGGACCGAATCCTGGTGCAGTATGCACAAGGCCCGTGTTATCCTTCTCGACGTAGTCGGCATTGACCACCCTGAACGTCCATTCATTGGGTCTTGTGTATTTTTGATCTATCTCGAAGGGAGGAAGATATTCCAGGCCTTTCAGGTCCTTTCCGGTCATTCTCTCGATGATCTCGGATTTATTGTATTTTCCCTTCTTCATCACATGGTCTATCTGGGATTCCATGCAGATCACGGTCTCGGACCCATTCTCGCCAGATAGCAAGACCTTCGCATATCCGTAATCGGGATGGGCCGCTACTGCCATGTTGGCAGGCAACGTCCAAGGCGTTGTCGTCCATATTACAAGCGAGATCCTGTCGTCCTTCTTAAGGGGGAATCTCACCATTACCGAGGGGTCGGTCTCATCCCAGTATTCTATCTCTGCTTCAGCAAGTGCCGTCTCGCATCTGGGACACCATGTCACAACCCTGTTGGATGGTCTCAAGAGTCCGCGCTGGTATGCACGCTCTACTGTCCACCATGCAGATTCCATGAAATCCGATCTTAGCGTCTGGTAGGGATGGTCCCAATCCATCCATACGCCGAGGTCCTTGAATTGCTCGGTCATGTCGCCGTGAAGGGCGAATGCATGTTTCTTACAGGCATCGATGAATTTGTCTATGCCTTCTTCCTCGATCTCTTTCTTGGAGTGGACACCTATCTTCTTTTCGACCTGTACCTCGATAGGCAGACCATGCATATCGAATCCAGGTTGATCGCGGACATTGTAGCCGTTCATTCTCCAATATCTGATCAGGATATCCTTTATCGTCTTGTTCAGAGCAGTACCAAGATGGACGTTACCAGAAGTATATGGCGGTCCATCAACAAAATAGAACTTCTCTCCGTTGGCTCTAAGGGCCTTGGTCTTCTCATAGGCGTGTATTGAGTTCCAGTAATCCTGGACCTCTTTTTCAATAATAGGCGCATCATAATTAGCGCGGACCTGCTTTATCATCGCTCGTCCTCATTATGCCAGGTCTATCTTGCCTGACAACACAGGGGCTATCCTAAACGCGATTATATACTTATCCAGAGTCGATTTTGGTGCCATTTTCAAAACCAGCAGTCGAGGGACCTTTGTTTTTTCCTGGTGCATTCTTCCTTGCGTGCACCCTCGATCTTATCCAGCGTCCCGTTGATGCGATCCTGGGAGAAATCATATCTGGTCATCAGTTCGATGACGGAATCCCTATCTATCTGTTCAGTTTTGAGTTGGTAATCATCGAGATGTTCGCCATCCAGGAATATCGCGCGTATCTCTTCGTATTCGGGTATCTCTTTTCCTATGGAGGGAAGTATCTTTTCCAAACTGCCCATCTCTTTAACGAGCTTCAGTCCTTTCTTAGGCCCTATCCCCGATATGCCTTCGTTGAAATCCGTGCCGATGAGCATGCACATGTCCACCAATTGTTCTCTGTTTATTCCGATGGAATTCAAAAAATCATTGGTCGAGATCAGTTCCGTCATAACGTCCTTATAGATCTCCTTGCCAGGCACTTTCCTTCTTCCGGTTATAGTCATGTTCCTGACCAGCATCGGTGTACCGAACAGCAGGGAGTCGAAATCCTGTGAGGCCGCTGCATAGACGGAACCTTTCATGCACATGTATGCCGCTTGAGCCTCGCCGTCCGAGGGGGCGTCGACGATAGGCAATCCCAATGCCCTTATAAGTTCCTTGGAGGACTCTTTGATCTCGGGCGTCATCCTGGAGGTTTGTTGTGCTTTCGAGAAGGCCTTCTTTACATCTCCTGCTTCTTTTGCCTCCTCCCACTCGATGGTTGCCTTTTCACGCCTTTCCTTCCTTCCATCAAGAGTAGCTTTCTTGAGCCTATTGGGTTTTCCGTCGAAGACGAAGACTGGATCTATTCCTTGCGATATCAGATTGGAGGTCCTGTAAAGTATCCCGGAGAGATGTGATGTGATGTTGCCATTCCTGTCGCACAAGGGACTGCCGTCAGGTTGCCTTATGATCGATAGGAATTGGTATATCATGTTGTAGGCATCGATCGCAACAGTTTTTCCACGAAGGTCCGATAGTTCTATGGTCTTAGGTTCGACCAATCCAGAAAGATTAACTCCCATGATCATCCCTCTTCATATGGTCTGCCCGTAGTACTTCCATATGCCGATCTCTGAGGCCATGTCTTTCAATTTGAAGAGAGAGCTGCCTGCGGCCAATACGCTGGCTCCTGCATCGACACATTTTTTTCCAGTGTCACGGTTGATGCCCCCGTCGACAGATATCTCGAGTTGAGGGTTGTATTTGTCCGCCCATTCTCTCACATATCTGATCTTTTGGATGCATTCATTTCTGAAAGACTGTCCACCGAATCCCGCCTGAACGGTCATAATGAGTACCAGATCGACCTTGTCCAGATATCTGTCAAAATCCTTGACATCGGTAGGAGGATTCATGGTTATGCCCGCCTTGAGGCCGTTGTCCTTTATCCTGTCTATCGCCGCCATGACATTCCCCGTGGCTTCGGTGTGCACTGTGATAATATCAGACCCAGCATCCGTGAAGGCATCGATATATCTCAAGGGGTCCTCGATCATCAGATGTACATCGAAGGGCATCTTTGATAATGGGCGTATGGATTTGATCACGGATGGCCCTATGGTTATGTTAGGTACGAACATGCCATCCATCACATCAAGATGTGCCCAATCCGCTCCAGCCTTGTCTATGCGGATCAATTCTTCTCCGAATCTGGAAAAATCTGCAGAGAGCATTGAAGGTGCAATCTTGGTCATATGTCTGCATATATCATTCACCGATTTAAACATGACCTGTATCCCTTTCTAAACTACCCAGATAAGTTTTTACAGGAAAGTAATATATCTGAATTAGATTGATTTACCACTCATGGTAACAGCAAAGCACGCCACAGGTACAAAAATTTGCGACATAGTAGGTTGCGATAAGGAATCTGAGAGATCCCTCAATATAAAACAGGTTGCTGACACCAATCTTGTATTGAAGGATTCAGATGTTCGCAATGTTCACTTGTGCAAAGAGCATTACAAGGAATACAAGAAAGAATCCAAGTCGATCAGAGAATTGGATTCGGTTTATTGACGGTGTGAGATGTTGGAAGTCCTTTTCCTTGGTACAGGTGCAAGTCTCCCATCAAGGGATAGGTCGCCACCATGCATTGCTGTCAGGTCCGGTTCGGACATAATCCTCTTGGATTGCGGAGAGGGATCGCAGAGGCAGATGATGATCTCCCCCATGTCCTTCATGAAGATCAAGGGAATATTCATAACCCATATGCACGGGGATCATGTTTTCGGACTTCCCGGGCTGCTTCAGACCATGGGCATGTCCGGTAGAAAGGACCCCTTGATCGTATGCGGTCCAGAAGGATTCAAGAGGGCATTGGATGCCATGATCCACTTTTGCGATGGCGACATACCGTATGTATTGGATATAAGAGAACTCAAGGATGGAGATATCGTGGACATGGGCCCTACGGAGGTCCATTGCTTCGAGACCATGCACAATATGCCTTCCCTAGGTTATTCCCTCAAGGAAAAGGACCAGAAGGGAAGATTCGACAAAGAGAAGGCCGTCAAACTCGGATTGAGGCCTTCAGACTACAGCAGATTGCAAGAGGGGCAATCGGTCGAAGGCGTAACGCCCGATATGGTGATGGGCCCTTCCAGACCCGGTCTGAGATTGGTATATTCTGGCGATACCTTGCCATGTGACAGGGTAAGGGAAGCATCATCCGATGCGGACCTTCTCATACACGAGGCGACTTACTGTGAAAACGAGATGGAATTGGCCAGTAAGTACTTTCATACTACGGCCAAGCAGGCAGCGGTGATCGCCAGGGATTCGAGATCCAGGCATCTAATACTGGTCCATATAAGCAATCGCTATGATGACCGTAAGATAGTGGAGGCCGAGGCCAGAGAAACCTTTGCGAGTTCATATGTGGCGGACGATCTCCAGATGTATATGCTGACCAAGGAAGGACTCAGATCAGTTTGAGCATGTCCGCGTTGGTGATGAGTCCAACGACCTTTCCTTTTTTAGCTACAAGCACTGCGTTGCAGTCGCTCATCATGGTCGTGACAGCAGACACAGAGGTGTTCTCCGTTACGACAGGGAATGATTCATCCATTATGGTCGATATCTCAGCATCCTTGAGGTCCTCCATGGTCCTTCCGGACCTCAGCAGGTCGAATATGCTCCTTTCGGAAACACTCCCGACCGGCGTCTCGCCGAGTAGCACGGGGAGTTGTGAAAAGCCGGTGGTCCTCATGAGCTCAGTGGCCACATGGACCTTATCTGTGCTCTGCACAGTGACCACGTTCTTCGAGGAGACATCCGCGGCCATCAGTTCCTTCTTGTTCTCTTCGTTGATGCGTTCCAATGTCTCGAACAATTGGACGACGGTCTCATAACTCGCAGAGATCTTACCTCTCTCTATCTTCGCGATCGTACTTTGGCTTACGCCCGAGGAATGTGCAAGCTCAACTTGCGTTATCTCAAGCCCCTTACGTATTTTCCTAATTTCCGATGCAGGAGGGAATCTCATGAGAGTACGTATAAAATATTCCTATATGATTATTATTGTCAAATCTATTTATCTACAATTAATAGATATGAAATTGTACTTCAATTATTGTGTCAATTATGACGTAAGAAGGTAATTAACATGGCCGTAGAGAAAAAGAAGAATATTTATGTCGGTGGCATCAACGAGATACCCCTTCCAAAGAGACAGATAGAGATAGTAGAGAGAAAAGGAATAGGACATCCCGATTCCGTAGCAGATGCTCTTGCAGAGGAAGTAAGTAAATCCCTCTGTAGGATGTACATCAAAGAGGTAGGACACGTACTCCACCACAACACCGATGAGACTCAGATCGCAGCAGGTCAGGCCGCACCGAGATTCGGCGGCGGACACATAATCGACCCCTCGTACATCCTCTTGGTAGGACGTGCGACCACAAAGATCGACACAGGCAAGGATACAATCGAGCTTCCATGCAAACCTGTGGCCCTCAAAGCAGCCAGGAAATACCTCGACAAGACATTCCCGAATCTGGACGTTGATTCAGAAGTGGTCCTTGATGCAAGGATCGGAATGGGATCCGACGACCTTACAGGCGTGTACAAGGCATCTGGCCACTTGGCGAACGACACATCGTTCGGAGTTGGATACGCCCCGTTCTCCGTAACTGACAGCCTCGTACTCAAGACCGAGGAGTTCATCAACGGTAAGATGAAGAAAACGATCCCCGCATCCGGACAGGATGTAAAGGTAATGGCCTCAAGGGTCGATAAGAAGATAACACTCACAGTCGCATGCGCGATGATCGACAAGCACATCGAGGACGCGTCCGCTTACCAGTCAATAATCAAAGAGATGCACGGAGCGATATACGACAACGCACTCAAGGTGATCGGAAGCGAGAAGGTCACGGTAGATCTCGATATCAACACCGGTGACGACTACAAGAGGAATGTTTACTATCTCACCTGCACAGGAATGTCCCAGGAGATGGGGGATGACGGATCCGTTGGAAGAGGCAACAGGTGCAACGGACTCATAACGCCATACAGGCCAATGTCGATGGAAGCAACATCCGGTAAGAACCCGATAACGCACATCGGAAAGATATACAACATAATGTCGAAGCTGATCGCAGATGATGTGGCAAAGAAGGTCACCGATGATGCAGAGATCCGCGTTAGGATACTCTCCCAGATCGGAAAGCCAGTTTCACACCCACTAAACTGCTCAGTCGATATAGTGTCTGTAGGCGTCGATACCAACCCCAAGCTTTCCAAGTGGAAGTCAGAGGCCGAATCCATTGCCAGCGAATGGCTTGACAATGTTGATAAAGTCACAGAACTTATCGTCAGTGGAAAGGTAAGGACATTCTGAGGATGTTCTGTCTTCTGAGGTTGAGTGTATGAAAATAATGGAGGTTCCACAATTCGGTCCGATGTTCCGCTTCAATGATGCGAACATCTACTGGGCGCTCTATCTTCTTTCCGATGGGAAGAGGATGGGTAGGAAGAACCTCGCCGACATGATAGGAATCGGCGAGGGCAGCATGCGTAGGATAATCGAGACCCTGAAAGAGTGGGATTTCATCCAGGTCAAACAGACAGGGATCTCCATAACAAAGGCCGGATTGACCTTCCTTCACCAGATCCCGATAAAGGTCGTGGAAGTGCCCTCCATACCTGGATCGGTGGTCGGTGATTATTGGCAGGGGATACTGGTACACGGTGTCGCTGACAAGATCGGCAACGGCATGCAGCAGCGCGATGCTGGGATAAAGGTCGGAGCTGCAGGATGTACGACCATAATAATAAGGGAAGGCAACCTCATGATACCTCCAGATTGGATATTGGATGAGAAAGATCCGGAGAATGCATACACGATACGCAAGGACACAGGCATAACTCAGAGTGACGTCTTGATAATTGGTGCAGGAGATACCAAGACCATCGCGATAGAGGCCGCTTTGAATGCAGCCTTCGAGCTCATATAAGGCGATCCATGAAACATCTTTTAAGTTATTCTATTTTTCAATCCCTCGACGATTTCTCCAAAGAGGATGTCGGGGGATTCTTGAGAAGCATAGGGTGTGACGGTCTCGAACTATTCACCCTATACGACGATGTGCCCACTTGTTATCTTCCATATTCGCCATCTGTGCATCTTCCGTACGCCGTTGATTGGTACAGGGGTTGGAGCGGGAACGTTGATGCCGAGAGGTATTCACGCGGTGACCTGACATACATAACATTCGGCGTAGACAGGGAAGAGATCGTATCCAACATATGCAAGATGATAGAGAAGGCTGAACAGGTGCATCCCGCATACGGCGTCCTGCATGCCGGCAGCACAGATCTCGAGCAGGTCTTCCACCGCCATTACGTATCTGATGACAGGAAGGTCCTGATGGCATTCGCAGAGATGGTCAACACGGTCGCATCGAACTACAAAGGAGGGGAACCCCCCATCAGATTGGCATTCGAGAACCTGTGGTGGTCAGGTCTAAGACTGAGGGAACCATGGGAGCACAAGCTCCTTGAAGACAGGTTGGAGTTCGACAACTGGTGCTTCTGCCTGGACACAGGTCATCTCATGAACGGCCTTCCGGATGCTGTGGATGAGTCCTCTGCAATAGAAGGGGCCTTGAAGGTAATGGATGGATACAACAAGGACATGATAGATAGGATAATGGTGATGCATCTGCACTACAGTGCATCGGCAGCGTACAGGCACTCGTTCGAGGAAAGGGAAATCTCTTGGGACGAGGGCTTCGAAGGCATAATGAAAAGTTCCTATGAGCATGTAGGTAACATAGATCAGCACAGGCCCTTCACAAGCAAAAGGTGCAACGAGCTGGTTGATAGGATACATCCAGATTACGTAACTCATGAGATGTTATCATCAAATGGGCATAATCTGATCGAGGATTTCAAAAAACAGCGCTCCTTGTTCGACTGAGCTTAAGAAACCTTATATAAGACTTATTTATAATCGTACTTCCAGAGGAATATAGTATGGCACGTTTCAAAGAGGCCGAACACAGGCTCCTTGACAAATCGGTTTGCATGAATTGCTATGCAACCAACCCTTTGAAGGCATCCAAGTGTCGTAAGTGTGGTTACAGCAATCTCAGGCCAAAGGCAAGAGAGAGCAGGAAACAGTAAGCTGTTTCATTTTATTTCCGGCCGAACGGCCGTTTTTCTTTGTTGGAGCGAATGCTATGGACTTTTCTCCATCAGAGAGAATTACTATTTGTTTTATAGTTCGATGGTGGTTCAAGTAATGACCTGTTTGGGGGAAATCAATGAAAGTACTGGTGATCGATGATAATTTGGCAATAGCGCAGGTCATTAAGGAGATATTGACCGATGCAGGTTATGAGGTCCATATCAAAGACAGGGCAGATTCCGCCGCAAAGATGGCATTGGACCCGAAATATGATTTTGTCATAATAGATGCTGACATGGAAGGCAACAACGGTCTGAAGATCATCGATGCGATGTCTGAGATACTGACGGAGAGGAAGGCCAAGGTTGTCATACTAAGAAGTGCTGGTGAAAAGGTACCGTCGGACAACAATTATGTCAAGGCGATAGTGACGAAACCATTCCTGTCATCGGATATACTCGCATCTCTTGAGAATATCAAGAACACAGAAGAGGACAAGGCTGAAGCGGTCAAGCCGGAAAAGAAAGAACCTAGAAAGCTCAGGAAGAGAACCGAGACCGAGATCGGAAGTTCTCTCGAGGAGATGGGATTGGAATTTGGAAAGTCCTATGTCCTTTTTCAAGACAATACTAAAGAGGTCTACAGGGTGACCGCATCATTCGGTTTGGACGGATGCGATATGTTGATAATAACCTCTGCCAGGGATAAGGCGATGAAGGAGAGGTTCAGAGGCTGCAAGGTGGAGACCATAGGCCTCGTGATATATTCATTCGATGAGTTCTCGGACATATTCCATCTCGGTACGATGCTGAATCAGATCAATGATTTCATAAGCAAATCAAAAAGACCAGTGGTGGTCTTCGACAATCTCAATACGATAATTTACAAGAACGGTATGGATTCATCCCTCACGTTGATTCATGAGGTGATATCTTCCAGATACGGTAAGCCCTTATCGATGGTGGTATCTGTGAACGCTCGTGATTTCACAGACAAGGACAAGTATATCCTTAAGAGCCATTTGGAAGACTACACTCCTACTGATGTTAAGCCTAAAGAGGTAAAAAAATGACCAAGATCGAAAAGGTATGGGCAAGAGAGGTATTGGATTCTAGAGGGAATCCGACAGTCGAGGCCGAGATCACAGTGAAAGGACACAGGATCAGCGCGATAGCGCCTTCTGGAGCATCCACCGGAACCTGGGAAGCCCATGAGCTTCGCGATGGAGGCAAAAGGTATGGCGGAAAAGGTGTGACCAAGGCCGTCAGCAATATCCGCGAGGATATAGCAAAGGTACTGGTAGGCATGGATGTCACGGATCAGAGGGCCATCGATGATGCAATGATCGACCTAGATGGTACAGACAACAAGACGAGGCTCGGAGGCAACGCAACGGTGGCAGTATCGCTCGCAGCGTTGAGGGCCGGTGCAATGGTCGAAGGGAAAGAGGTATACGAGTATGTGGGGAAGGACCATGTAACACTACCGGTCCCTATGTTCAACATAATAAACGGCGGCAAGCATGCTGGCGGAGATCTGAAGGTCCAGGAATGCATGATAATACCCGCAGGCGCAAAGTCGTTCTCAGAGTGTCTGAGGATGTCATCGGAGATCTACATGGAATTGAAGGTCATATTGAAGAAGAAATATGGCGTGAATGCGATCAACATAGGAGACGAGGGAGGATTCGCCCCTCCGCTGGATACAGTATCAGAGGCATTGAGTA
The DNA here is from genome assembly GCA_963676045.1 of uncultured Candidatus Methanogranum sp. Taxonomy (GTDB): domain Archaea; phylum Thermoplasmatota; class Thermoplasmata; order Methanomassiliicoccales; family Methanomethylophilaceae; genus Methanogranum. Next base: position 798,734 of record OY780938.1, on the reverse strand, counting down.
CCATCATCAGCGCGATCTCGGCCGCAGGATACACTCCAGGCAAGGATGTGTTCCTTGCAATAGATGCAGCATCCTCCGAGTTCTACAACAATGGGATATATGACGTCGATTCGATGAGACTATCCGCTGGAGAGCTAGCAGACCATTACAAGTATCTCACGGAAGAATTCCCATTGATAAGCATCGAGGATCCTTTCTTCGAGGACGATTTCGAGACCACATCGGAGCTTACGAAGATGATCGGTAAGAAGGTGCAGATCGTGGGCGACGATCTGTTCGTCACTAACACGAAGCGTCTTTGCAAGGGGATAGAGAACGGTGCGGCCAACGCGCTCCTGCTGAAGGTAAATCAGATAGGTACGATATCCGAGGCCGGCGATGCGGCAAAGATGAGTTTCGACAACGGATACAATGTCGTAGTATCACACCGCTCAGGCGAATCCGAGGATACAACCATCGCAGACCTGTCCGTAGGATGGGGATCGGGGGAGATCAAGACGGGAGCACCCGCTCGCGGAGAGAGAACGGCAAAGTACAACCGTTTACTCAGGATCGAGGAGGATCTCGGTTCGAAGGCCGTTTTCCCCGGCAGCAAGATTTTCAGGATCTGAATCGACGAACGGCGTCCGCGAAGGTCCTTTGTGAAAATCAAAAACCCTTTAATATCTATTATATAAAGATTATTCATTATTTTATTATTATACGCATAGTTTGTGTTGTTTTAGGAACGCCTATTTTCTGTGGTAACAGAAAGCTTATATTCATACTGTGGATAGACAGAGATAGTCGATTGTGGTAGGCGTTATGATGGGAATTTACGCCTTATTACGATAAACGCAGGAAGTGAAACTATCGTCAGTAATGATGTCCCGTCCAATCGTTCAGTGAAATCCAAAGCGTGTTGTGTTTGTACACTGGATAGTGTTGGATCAAAGTCATTCATGAAGATTTACTGTTCCTGCGGCCGTATTGTAGGCCTTGATAGGAATGAGATGCAACTCAAGAAAAAACTAGGCAAAGAGCTTGAATGTGTGAGTTGCAGGAACCTCAGGATATCTGAGGAGATCGACGAGTTGAACAATCATTTTGATGGTGTCTCGGAAGAAGACGGGGCATGGTCCCTTTAAGATCATATCACATCGATGCAATTATTTTCATGTTAACTATTTTATTACGAATTTATTAATTAGTATTAACAATGGGCTTCGACATTGATACGATATGAATAGCGTATCAATCGGTCGATTCCTTCACAGGTTTCTTCTTTGCAACGGTCTTCTTTGTCGTGGTGGTCTTCTTTACCACGACCACCTTGCCCACACGTTCATCCTTTTCCGCTGTCGACACTGTCTTAGTGGCCTTCGCCTTCTTCTTAGTCGTACAGTCTGGATTGATGCATTCTGTTATCGATCCGAAGACTATCATCGGAGAATTGCATACCTCGCAGAGTTTGTCAGTGGGGACTATACTGCCCCTAGGCCTCAACGGGTATGTCTGTGTGCAATTAGGCCATTCTGAGCAACCAGCGAAGCGCCTGCCAGTCTTGGAATACATAATGCGGATGGTACCTTTGTTGCATGTAGGGCATCTTCCAAGATGGTTCTTGGATGTGTTGCTGCTGCACTTGGGATCTATGCATTGGATGGATGGAGGCATTCCCTTACGGACGATCTTCAATTGTGACAATCCGCATATTGGGCATTGGGTCTCCGTCGGTTGTATCATGGCCCCCCTTGGAAGAGGGTATGCGCGTACGCAGTCGGGGTATCCATCGCATCCTATGAAATTGCCGTTCTTGGATTTCTTTATGGTCATGTTCTTGCCGCATGTAGGGCAGATACCGATGAATTGCTGACTTTTCAGCGCCAGTTTTATCTCGTTGCCGATATCGTTGCTTTCAGAGGAGATCTTCGATGCGACATCATAGAGCATATCCTGGGATTTCTTTACGACGTCATCCAAGGTGCATTCCCCTTCGCTGATCCTCAGCATGTCCTCTTCAAGTTTGGCGGTCATCTCCGGTTCGGTTATGCCGCCTCCATGTTTCTCGAGTGACCTTGTCAGGGCCGTACCGCTTGCCGTGGGTACTAGGTAGTTGCCCTGCACATAGTTCCTGGAGTAAAGTTTCCCGATGATGTCATGTCTTGTACTCTTGGTACCAAGTTGCAATCTGTCCATCTCTTGGATGAGGGAACCCTGGTTGTATCTGTATGGTGGTTTGGTCTCTGAATTCTCGACACCGATCGACCTTATTTCCACCTTTTCGCCGACCTCCATCTTTGGAAGACGGTTCTCTGTGACTTTCATGTACTTCTTGTAGTATTTCTTCCATCCCTGTTCCAACTGGATATATCCCTCTGCATTGAATTCCTCGCCATCTACATTGATGGTTACCTCTGTTATCTGTGCTTTTGCATTGGGTCCGACAGTGGCTAGGAATCTCCTAACTATCAATTCGTAGAGTTTCCATTTATCGCCTTTCATCTTCTCAGATGATGCTCCAGCGGTTGGGTATATCGGAGGATGGTCAGTTGTACGCTTCTTGCCTCTGGAGGGGGTTATCCTATCCTGTGCAAGTATCTCTTCGGCATCCGACTTGAAATCTGGTGAATCCTTGAGTTTCTCTAATACCGATTTAAGGCCAAGGCTCTTCGGATATTCTGTGTTCTCTGTACGGGGATACGAGATGTATCCTCCCGTGTACAGGTCCTCTGCGAGTTTCATGGCCATCGTCGGAGGTATGCCGATCTTGTTGGCCTCGACCTGCATCATCGTGGTATCGAAAGGCGCGGGACGGAATTCTTCCTTCTCGCTGACATCGTATTTTACTATGGTGCCTTTTGTGTGCTTGCTTATCTTCGCAAGGATGGTGTGCGCTTCCTTCTCATTCCAAAAGGGGTTCTTATCGTGCTCCCCTCTGAATGCCAGCATTCCGAATTTACCGACAAGGTTCCAATATGGCACCGGTATGAAGCTCTCTATCTCCTCGTTCCTGTCAACTAGAAGTTTCAACGTCGGACTTTGGACCCTTCCGACAGACATGAAATTCTTTCCTACCTGCCCTGCAGAGAGTGAGATGAGTCTTGTCAGCACCGCCCCCCATGTAAGGTCGACTATCTGTCTGGCCTCTGCGGCATCAGAGAGCTTGGTGTCGGGCGCTGTCAATTCGGAGAATGCCTTTTCGACCTCTCCCTTGGTCAGGGCGCTGAATCTTGCCCTCTTTACCTTGGACATGTCAGCATTTATGGCCTGGATCGTTTCCATGCCTATGAGCTCTCCTTCTCTATCGAAGTCGGTGGCGATTATGATCTCATCGGATATCTTGGCGATATCATCTATCTTGTTGAGGATCGATTTCACACGTACCGTCTTTACCTGCGGAGCACGTACTAGCTCGATCGGGGGATTGGATCCCCAATCATTGTATTTTTCAGAATAATCCAATTCTATGATGTGGCCCCTGAGACTTACGACTGTGTAATCGTCACCGTCCGCCTCAAAGGTGAGAACCGTGACACCTCCTCCCGATTCGGAGTGTGTCTTGCCGTCAGAAAGTATTGTAGCGATCCTTCTGGCTGCATTAGCTTTCTCTGTTATTATCAGCTTTCTCATTCATCGTCCTCGACGTACTCAACGGTTAAATAACCTTGTAAGGGACAAAAAGGAGACGGAGATTCGGAATCAGTTCCTTGTGCCTATGTAATGCATATGGGCAGTCGCACGTGACGCCATGGTGAGTTTGCATCTCAAGACGCCCTTTATGGCTGCGATCTCGTTCGTCAGTTCCTTGAGGTGTCCGAGCTCCCCTTCCACGATTATGACCTCCATGCATCTCTCGTGATCCAAATGGACATGTATCGATGTATTGATGTTCTGCATCTTCGTGTGCTGCAATGTTGTCAGTTTCTCTCCGATGCCTGTAACCTCATGGTCGTAGATCATCACAATGACCCCGGACATGTACTCCTTCTCATTCTTCCATTCGTTCTCGGCGAGGGAATCACGCACAAGATCGCGTATCGCCTCTGATCTGCTTACATATCCTTTCTTCGAGATAAGTTTGTCAAAATCCTTAAGCAATTCAGGTTCCAGCGAGACACCGATACGGGTTACTCCATCCATGCGATTGGATTGACTTACGGCTTAATGAATGTTACGAACCGTATACTAATCCGTTTGTTATGGATATCATGCTTTGGCGTTAAATAGAGAAAATCCGTTACATGTGCATGGACGTTCAGAGGATAGTGGAGGCCCTTTCCTGCAAGTCAGGGATAGTATCGGTCGTAGTACCGGACGGGCCTGTGCTCAGGGAGATATTCGAGATGGAAGCATGTATCGAAGACACCTCGTTCGGTATGCCTATGGACAACAGGGCTTTGGAGGCCTGCAAGACCAGGTCCATGCATGTCATCGTGTTTTGCGAGTACACATTCGAGCCACCCACCGATCATGTGATGATAATGGAAGATGAGAACGGTAACATGGTGGGGTTCGACATACCTGTGGGAAGGCAGGAGGAATACATCGACAGGACGGACATCGTGATGCTATCGGATGACTTCGCATTGTTGGTGAATGCGGAGAGCGAGATAGCGAAGGTCGTGATGCTGCCGCAAGATGCAAAGTGCATCGGCGAGGGAGACGGCATTAAAAACCCAGTGATATTCTATCCCGCGACCACAACGGACATGTTCATAAAGAACAGGTACGGTGTCGACAGATCGGCATCCCACATAGCATCCGCATTGATCTCCTTCGATAAATTATGAGGATAGGGTTTTATCTTCGACATACCTTAGGAGAAACATGGAATCCCATGTTGAAACCGTCAGTGCGACATTGGAATCGGTCGTGAGGGATCTGACCGAGGGCAAGGATGTCGCAGTGGCTTTCTCAGGAGGTCTAGATTCTGGAATAGTGGCTGCTCTGACGAAGAGATATGCAAAATCCGTCATGCTGTACACTGTAGGATATGGTCAATCATACGATGTTCGCATGGCCAAGGACATGTCCGCAGAGCTTGGAATGGATTGGACGTACATACCCATAGGGGAGGAGGATCTCATCTCCTCATTGAAGGAGATGATGCGCATCACAGGTACGGTCAGCCCATTGATGTTGGCATTCGAGACGCCTCTGTTCTATGTATGCAAGACCTGTAAGGAATCGCTGATCATCGGCGGTCAGGGTTCCGATGAGCTTTTCGCAGGGTATTCGAAATACATAGGCCTGGATATCGAATCCTTGAAGCGCATGATGGGGGATGACATGGGAAGTCTCAAGGGGCCCACACTGCATCATGAGACGAAGGTGGCCGATCATTTTGGTAAGACGATATTGTATCCGTTCCTTGATGAAAGGATCGTGAGCGCTGTCAGCGGAATGGGGATCGAGGCGGTCATGCCAAAGGACCAGGATTCGAGGAAGATGCTGTTGAAGGATGCAGCACTCCATCAGGGATTCCCATTCATATCCAATAAGGATAAGAAAGCGGCGCAATACGGTTCCGGTATGATGGATGCGGTACACTGCATATGCAAGAAGAAGGGCATAAGGTATTCAGAGCTCATCGAGCAGATCAGTACCGAGATATGATAACAGGCAGGTGTCGGAATGGATACGAAGGATGTACTGGAATGGTTATACGGTCTTCAGCTTCACGGCATCAAATTAGGACTTACCAACATAACAGAGCTTTTGAGAAGACTCGGGGACCCGCAGGACAGATTCCACACGATACATGTCGCGGGCACGGATGGGAAAGGCTCCACATGCGCATGCATCGAATCGATGCTGCGGGTATCTGGATTGCGTACAGGGCTTTACACTTCCCCCCATTTGACAGAATTCAATGAGCGCATAATGGTATCCGGTGAGAGCATATCCGAAGAGGAATTATCTCAGTTGGCCTCGTATGTCATGCCCATCGTCAAAGACATGGAGAAGGATGGCACGAGATGCACATTCTTCGAGGTCACCACGGCCATCGCACTGATGCATTTCCACAGGAAGGGTGTCGAGTATGCGGTAATAGAGGTTGGCATGGGTGGCAGATTCGATGCGACCAATGTTATACATCCCGATGTGTGTGTGATATGCAATATCAGCCTGGAGCATACAGAGTTCCTTGGAGATACCGTCGAGAAGATAGCATTCGAGAAGGCAGGCATAATCAAACCTGGAGTGCCTTGTATAACGTTGAACCCCGAACCGGCGGTCGGAGTGATATCCAAGGTCGCCATAGAGCGCGGTGCGGACCTGATTGTGATAGACCAGAAGGACATATCCGTGATAGGCAGCAACAGGGACTCTCTGGCCTTCAGATACAAAAACGAGCCTTACAGGGTATCGATCCCGGGGAGACATCAGGCGAGGAACGCATCCTTGGCCATCGAGGCCGTGTCCAGATTGGACATATTCGAAGAAAGGGTACAGTTCCACATGAAGAAAGGCCTATCTAGTGTCTCATGGCCTTGCCGCATGCAAAGATTCGAGAAGCATTCCATAGTGATCGACGTCACCCACACCCGTGCAGGGTCCGAGGACCTGGCTAGCGACATATTGGAGCTCTATGGCAAGGTCCTATTGGTGTTCGGTGTTCTTGGCGACAAGGACATAATCCACATCTCAGAGAATCTCGCAAAAATATCCGATAGGGTCATTGTCACGGTCCCTGATTCCGTACGTGCCGCGCCTATAGAGCGCGTCATCCCGATCATGAGGGGGCATTTCACATCTGTGGAGCAGGCGAGGAATGTCGGGGAGGCCATAAGGATGGCCATGGAAGAGAGGAAGGGCGGGGAGACGATACTAGTGACAGGGTCTTTCTATATGGCAGGAGATGCTTTGACATGGTTGAAAAGGACATATGCGTCATTCTGAACATACTTTCGAAAGAATATGACAGAGGAGCATATCCTGGAAGGTCTTCTGAAGGCCTCAATCCGGAATGGGAATGCGATCCATTCCATGTTCTGATAGCGACCATATTATCACAGAGGACCCGTGACGATAACACACGGAGAGCATCGGACAATCTTTTCAGGGAATACAATTCGATCGAGGCCATAGCCGATGCCGACCCCGATATGATAGCTCGATTGATACGTCCTGCTGGATTTCCGCAACAGAAGGCAAAGGCGATAGTAGATTGTTGCAGGATATTGAAGGAAGACTATGGCGGCGTGGTCCCAACATCGACAGAGGAGCTGACCAGCCTGCCCATGGTCGGTAGGAAGACCGCTGCATGCGTGCGCTCATATGCGATGGGGATACCGTCAGTATGTGTGGATACACATGTGCATAGGATATCGAATTTGATCGGTCTCGTGGATACAAAGTATCCGGAAGACACAGAGGTCCGTTTGATGGCCATCACGCCCGAGGGGAGATGGTCCGATATAAACAGATATCTAGTGAGACACGGTCAGGTGGTATGTCTCCCGAATCATCCCCATTGTGAGAAGTGCTCGATAAGGGACATGTGCGATCATCATCTGCATGTCGAAGGTAAAATGTTGAAATGACCCCCGTCGATCGCAGGCCCGATCGTAATGTTCGCATTTATCGCCATATTTGGATGACAAGGTTAAAACGAGTATTGTGATATACAGGTCCGTGCATGAAGTATCTGTCACCTCAGATCTTGTAAGGGCAATCCTGAACGAACTGAAGAAATATGATGTGGTGTCTGTTCATTCTGTTACTTTTACCATCGGCAGACTCACAAATCTGGGTAAGGAGCAGTTGGAATTCGCATACGAGGTCGTGACAAGAGGTACCTTATTAGAAGGTTCCGAGCTCGTGATCGAGGAAGAGGACATAGAGCTCGAATGCAAGATATGCAATTACAGGGGTCCGGCAAGGAATCTGAATTTTGGGGAGTATGCGGATGAGCATTTCATACCTGTGTTGGCATGTCCTAAGTGCGGTGGGCCGGTCAACATATTGAAAGGGCAGACCTGTTGCGTAAGATGCATGGATATCGAAGAGGTTGAATGATGTTCAAATACAGAGATGAAGAGACTGCAAAGAAGATGCTCGCATCTATAAAGGATATGGGAATGGAATGCAAGTTCATGCATGTCTGCGGTACCCATCAGGATACAATAGTACGTTTTGGTCTGGAGGAGATGCTCGAGGATGTCGGCATAACGATACAACAGGGACCAGGATGTCCCGTGTGTGTCACTACGAGCAAGGAGATCGCAGATGCGATAACCCTCGCCAGGAACGGAGTCACGGTAACGGCTTTCGGTGACATGATGCGTGTTCCGACAACAATAGGATCGCTTTTCGACGCGAAGGCAGAAGGCGCCGATGTAAGGATAGTATATTCGATAGAGGACGCGGTCAGGATGGCATCAGAGCAGACCAAGCCGCTTGTATTCGTCTCGGTGGGATTCGAAACAACAGCACCTTCGACGGCGGTGCCGCTTCAGAAGCAATTGCCTAAGAATTTCAGCATATACAGCTGCCACAGGATATGCCCGCCAGTTCTGGATGCGATCTTCAAAATGGGTGAGACAAAGGTCAACGGTCTGATAATGCCCGGACATGTCGCCGTCATAACAGGTTATGAATGTTTCAAGCCTTTTGCAGAGAAATATCAAATGCCACAGGTGGTCGCAGGATTCGAGCCTCTTGACATACTCATGTCATGTTACATGCTGACCAAACAGAGATTCGAAGGACGCGTGGACGTTGAGAACGAATACACCAGGCTTGTGAAACCAAATGGCAATCCAATAGCCAGAAAGTTGATGGAAGAGGCATTCGAACCAGTCGACAGGGAATGGAGAGGCTTCCCGATCATACCCAAGAGCGCTTTGGCGTTGAAGGATAAATATTCCGCGCATGATGCCACAAAGGTCCACGCGGATATACTGTTAAAGACCCCGGAGGTCGAGGCAGAGGCCAAAGGATGCAGATGCGGAGAGGTCCTGAGGGGCATAATAAGGTCGGAAGAGTGCCCCATGTTCGGAAGGGGATGCAAGCCGATGAGTCCAAAGGGACCGTGCATGGTCTCTGATGAAGGAAGTTGCAATATCGCATATAAGTTCAGGAAGGTATGATGATGGTCAAGGCCAATTTGAAGTTGATACTTGTTATAACGAATGATTCCACGGTATTCCTAGAAAACGGATTGGCGAGCGCATTCGAGATGTTCGGGGGCCGTGTCACCGAGGTCAAGGAACTAGTGGCCAGATTGGACACCGCATCAAAGAACGATGCGAAGATGTGCGAGGTATCGTATGGTTTGATATCTTCCCATTTCGGATTCGTGCCTGGAAACTATACCATAGCGCCTTACGGCAACATAATGTCCTGTAAAGAGGATTATGAGAGGGTTCAGGGTCTCAAAGACTATCTCGGCAAGTTGGAATACGTCTCGAAACCATTCGATAAGATAGTCGTATGTGTTCCGAAGGACATGTTCGCATTGATGCTCAAGAACAATACCTTCCCCAACGATAAAGTGATAGCGGTCACGAGTCTCGATTTCAAGAAGGATTGCGAGGAGAGGGGCTGGATATTCCTCGAGCGCAGAGGTGCTCGCATAGGGAAGGAGAACTCCGAGAAGATATTCAGGATGATCGACGATATCTGCTGAGGATATCCTTTTTGATCATCCTGAGCTTATTCTTATCCTCTTCATTCACCCTATACGAGTCGCATATCTTCTGAATCGACCTGGAGAGGATGTCAGGGTCCAATTCACCCGATATGAGGTATCCTATCGTGATGTCTGGGTATTTTATGTAGCAGGTCGATATGCACCACGCTGCGCCCATCCTATAATAGTACCCAGGATGATATTTTTCTTTCATAAGTTCGAGTATTTCCTTGATGTGGTCGTCATCCATGTAGTTCGCCATCATCATCACAGTTGCGAATCTCATACCGAATTCAGTATCGGAACCCATCAGTTCATTGCAATAGTTCCAGATAACTTTACTATCCTCGGATTTCAATTTCCATCTTCCACAGAATATGTCGCATACTTCCCAATTATCTATAGTTGGTACGAATCCTCTCATATAATGCATACGTTCATCGATATCCATCTTAGCATTGGCTATTACCAAGCCATGAAGAAGGTCTTCCTCAAGGGACGTGCTTTCCGATGCAAGGAAGGACCTCCAGTCGTCCTTGATTATCCTCTTTGCCAATTCTCTCAATTGAGGAACCCTCACGCCATACGACTTCCTTATGCCTGGAACAAGTCTTTCATTGAATTCCTTGTATTTTGGGTCTGCCAGGCCGAGTATCTCTTTTTCGACATCTATCATTATCTGGACTCCAAATTCAAAAGTCTCTTTTTCAGAATAGAACCGCCCACATAACCCATGCCAACACCATTGGAGCTGATCACCCTATGACAGGGTATGATTATAGGTATCGGATTTGATTTGCAGGCATTGCCAACAGCACGATAGGAATTCTTCCTATCGATGGATATAGCTAGCTCAGAATAGGTCCTATTCTCACCATAGGGTATCCTAAGCAATTCATTCCAAACGGCCATCTGGAATTCAGTGCCACCATATGCCAATGGAAGATCGAATGATTTCCTCTTGCCTGAGAAATAATCCTCTATTTGTCCTGCTGCCTCATCGAGTATATCCGATGTCCTGTCCTTCATCGTAGGCAGATTGCAGTTAGGGAGATAGAGTCCATTGATGTTCCCTTCTCCGTCGTCGGATATGCTTATCATTCCGATTACGGTCATGTAAGTATGTATACCGCAGACCATGATTATTGGAAAGGGAAACACCCTACTTATTTTCTACTATTCTTTATTGGATAATGGCAAATAATGGCAATGCCATTCGGCATCTGATCTAGATCTTGTTTTTTCAAACAAAAAATGATTGGCGGATCTAGAATTTTTTTTAAGTAAGAACAGTGACATATTCTGGAATTTTAAATAAAAGTTTAAGAGTGCGCATCAATTCTAGTGGATATGATCATCTGTGCTAGCAGAAGGACGGACATACCTGCATTCCATTCGGAATGGATGATCAACAGACTCCGCGCAGGATATGTTCTCGTTCGAAATCCTGTAGCAAAGGATGTCGTTTATAAAGTAGACCTAAATCGTAGGAATGTGGACTGCATCGTTTTCATAAGTAAGGACCCAAGGCCGATGATACCCTATCTGAAGGAGATAGGCTCGATGGGTTACATGTACACATTCCAGATCACATTGACCCCTTATGGAAAGGATATAGAGCCAGGCATATCATTTAAGGCAGATGTCGCAGACGCATTCAAGCAGATATCCGACAAGATTGGGAAAGACCGCATGATATGGAGATACGATCCAATAATATTCAACAACAAGTTGGACCTTGATTACCATAGAAGGAAGTTCGAGCTATTATGCAAGGAACTCGAAGGATATACGAACAGGTGCACTTTCAGTTTCATCGACATGTATGGAAAATTAGGAAGATTCTCGGATTCTGGTATTGTAAGGAGCATAACCAACAAAGAGAAGGATTCAATGGCAGAGATGATGGCGCCAATAGCCTCCAAGTATGGCATGGACCTTAGTTATTGCTGTGCCAATCGCGACCTCTCCAAATTCGGCATCGAACCTAGGGGTTGCATAGACAGAGGCAACATGCGTGCCCTCGGCATACCATTCGAGGACATGTCTAGACCGTTGAGAGAGGGTTGCAGATGTGTGAAGAACATAGACATCGGAGCATATGATACCTGTGCGCATGACTGCATATATTGTTATGCGAATAGCGATAATTCTGGATCGCGGGCATCCAAGATCTATGACCCCCATAGTGAGATACTATGGGGGGAGATTAGTAAAGATGATAGGATAGTCGAACTATCCAGCAGGGAAGTATCAAAGATCGACGACTTCTGATCCTTCCCTGATAAGTTCCTTCTTCATTCTTCTCCTCGAGAACAGAACCGAGTCCATGAATATGACCCAGCACGTCTCAATTATCACAGATACGGTTATAGCGACCATCGCATAACCTATCATCGGTCCCGATAGAACCGATACACAGAGGGCTATCGCGATACCTTTATTCTTATAGGATGTCACAAGTATGTCCGTGACTCTTTGGTTCCAATGTATGCCCTTCTTCCTTTCTATGAATTCCACAGCGTTTCCAAGTAAGAACGTCCTACATACGGCTATTATGGCGAAAAGTACGAATATGGTCACTCCGAGACCTTTGAAATTGGTCCCGCTTACGGACAACCAGACCAAGAAGGCGATTATCGAGTTGAGGGTTATCGCCATAACATCTTTCGGTATCTTGACCTTAGTAAGGAATCTGGACAGTATCAAAGGTACGGCTATGACCTCGATGACAGTTATTATGACGTCCTGCATATCGACGATCTTTCCGATGAGGATGTAGATGATGAACGGTATCCATACCAAGGATATGATGTAGATGTAGATGGTAGATCTGCAGGCATGTTCCATGTCTCCGCGCAGAATGAATGATAAAGGTGCAACGGATGCAGCGAAAGGTGTTGCAGCAACAAAGACCCAGCCTACAGCATAATTGGAGTATTGCCCATCTTTGAGTAAAAGATATCCGATTATCGGTATAGCCGAGGCGACGAACATACCAAGGATGAGTGACCTTATTATCGCTTTGTCCGGTCTAAGATTATTGCTGGTGATCCTGGAAAGCGAGATGGTCATCATAGCGGCTAAAAGCAGTATCGTTATGCGACTGCAGGTTTTCGAGTCAAGGATATCCGACGGAAATAGACCTGAGAAATTCGTTATCAGCGACAATATGAGTGCTGTTGCCATCATAAAGGCACTGCTACAAAGTAGGGTCTTTATTTTCATGAAGGCTGAAATGTTGAACCCTTAATTAAACAGTTGGTGTCCTTAAGAAATAATATAATAATATCTTCGAGTTAGCTGATTGCATGAGGGATGTAAAACCTGTCAAGGCAGGATGGTACAACGCGTTCAGACCGTGGACACTGCACGGAGCCGTGATACCGGTGCTTATCGGAGGTGTCATTGCATGGAAGGACGGTCATTTCTGTTGGTGGGTATTCATCCTCATTGTGCTGGGTGGATGTCTTCTCCAGTCGGCTGCCAATCTCTTGAACACATATGGAGATTATGTGAAAGGAACCGATACAGAGGAGAATCACACGCGTTCTCCTGAACTTGTATCTGGAATGATGAAACCAAAACAGATATTGATGATGGGCCTGGCTTGTTTGGGCATCACGGCATTACTAGGATTGGTCTTCATATGGTATGCAGGATGGCAGATATTGATAATAGGCATCATCGGTATCGGAGGGGCAGCCCTTTACACGATAGGTGTATCTTACAAATATCATGCGATGGGCCTTATCGGAGTTTTCATACTCATGGGGATACTAATGCCGATAGGTACATATCTTGTCCTTACCGGAGGATATTCTTGGGAAGTGGTGCTGGCATCCTTGCCCAACGCATTCATGATCACCGCAGTCTTGAGTGGCAATGAGACCAGGGACTATTACGAGGACAAGAGTTCAAATGTAGGTACATTGTCTGGACATCTCTCATATTCCAATAGCATGCGTTTATACTTGATCTTGAATTCCATATCCTTCCCGATACTCGTTCTGATCATACTTTTCGGTGTAGTCCCATGGACATGTGCGATCGCATTCCTGGCACTATTTGATCTATACCTGTTATTCTTGAATACGAAGAAGGCACCTTCGGATCAAAAATGCAACAGATTGCTTGTGCCCCTATCATTCAAATTAAACTGGCATTTCGGCGTATTGTTCGTGATAGGATACTTATTGGAGTATGCATTAATCTGAGATGTGATCTTCGATGACGGATGAGATAAAATCGAATGGGACGCAGTTCGAAGGAAAGGAAGAGTACGTAAAGGACGTTTTCACCGAGATAGCGGACTATTACGATGAGATGAATGACATCATGACCATGGGAATGGTCACCGGATGGCACAAATTCATGCTCAAGAAGGTCCAACCTATAAGAGGCAAGAGATGCATCGATATAGGTACTGGTACAGGGGAGATAGCATTCATGATCGCCCTGGAGGCCGGTGTTGAAGGGAGCGTCATCGGCGTGGATATAACTCCAAAGATGTTGGAATTGGCAGAGAAGAAGATGACTTCGAAGCAGCTCCCAAAGGCGGTAATCTTCGAAGTGGGCGATGCTTTGGACATGAAGTATGATGACGGGTCATTCGATGTAGTCACATCAGGTTACATGCTCAGGAATGTCTGCGATGTTCAGAAGGCCATAGATGAGATGTACAGGATACTTTCTCCCGGCGGAAAGGTGGTCGTGGCGGATCTGGCCAAACCAGATAACAGAGTAATACGCTATTTCTATGAGCTTTACATAAAACACAGGGTCACGAAGATAGCCCGCAGGTACGATAAGGGGAAGAGTATCGATGGAAAGCAGCCTGCCTATGATTGGTTGACCTCTTCCGTAGAGGGATTCCCGCACGGCAACGATATGGTGGAGAAGTTCAAAAAGGCTGGATTCAAGAATGCCAGATATTACAGTAAGAATTTCAGTGCTGTGAATATATATTATGGGGAAAAATGATTTTTACCGCCGCATAAAAGCGGCGGTATTTTCAATCAAGGTTTGACATTCTTGCTGTTGTAGAACGCATATATCGCTTTGTACAGCATGAGGACATCCGCCTTGGATGTTATTTCCATCGGTGCATGCATGGAAAGCACAGGTACGCCCATGTCCACGGTGTCCAGGTTATGAAGCGAGATCTCGGATGCGATGGTGCCTCCGCCTCCGACATCGGTCTTTCCAAGTTCTCCGACCTGCCAAGGTATGTTCGATTCGTCCAGTATCTTCTTCAGGAAACCCATGGTTTCTGCTGAAGCATCGTTTGTGGAGTATTTTCCGCCGCTTCCTGTGTATTTTGAGACGACAGGTCCGCGGTTGAGGAATGAACAGTTGTTCATCTCAAACACCTCTGGCCATGCCGGATCAACAGCGGCGTTCACATCGCAAGATAGGCACATGGACCTTCTCATGACATGGCGGACCTGCAATCCGTATGCAGAAACGAAATCCTCTATGAAGTCCCTGAACATGAACGACCTCATTCCAGTCACTCCATCGGACCCCGTCTCTTCCTTGTCGATGAATACTGTCACAGTTGTGAACTCAGGGTCTTTGGTATCCAGTTCGGCCATCAGTTCTGCGTATGCGCAAACACTGTCATCCTGTCCATATCCTCCGACCATGGACCTGTCCAGTCCAATGTCACAAGGTTTGAATGCAGGTACAGCACAGATTTCTGCTGACAGGAAATCCCTTTCAACAATACCGTATTTCTCAGAAAGTATGTTCATGATGTTGAGCTTCACTTTGGCGGATACCTTCTCATCTTTATATGGCCAGCAACCTATCAGTATGTTCAGTTGTTCAGCATCGACTAGCTTGTTCGCTGGTTTCTGCATTTGGTCCCTTGCTAGATGTGGCAATAGGTCAGTTATGCAAAGAAGAGGGTCATTCTCCTCTTCTCCTATGTTTATCTTCACAGTTTTACCACTGTTCAATGTTATGACGCCGTGCAACGATAGGGGAATGGCAGTCCATTGATACTTCTTTATTCCACCATAATAATGGGTCTTGAAGTACGCCATGCTTCCATCTTCGTAAAGGGGGTTGGGTTTGAAGTCCAGCCTCGGGCTGTCGGTGTGTGCGACTCCGATCCTGAGGCCGTCTGCAACAGGCCTCTTTCCCAAAGTAACCATGATCAGGTTCTTGCCACGGTTGTTCAAGTAGAATTTTTCACCTGGTTTGTACTTTTTACCAAGTTCATATTCTACATATCCTTTATTTTTCAATAAGGGCAGTGTATTGTCAACGACCTCGCGTTCTGTCTTATAGCAAAGGAATTTTTTGTAACCTTCACAGAACTTCTGGGCTTCTTCCAACATAGAGTTGTCGATTTCTCCCAGTGTCTTCGGTTTGACCAAAAGT
The DNA here is from genome assembly GCA_963676045.1 of uncultured Candidatus Methanogranum sp. Taxonomy (GTDB): domain Archaea; phylum Thermoplasmatota; class Thermoplasmata; order Methanomassiliicoccales; family Methanomethylophilaceae; genus Methanogranum. The sequence continues at coordinate 782,725 of OY780938.1, read as the reverse complement.
TTCTCTTCCAACTCTTGGCCTGGGGTCTTTTCTTTATCCATATTTCATAATTGAGGATATGATACTTGATTGTTTTCCATCTAATGCAATTTGATTTCGTTCTTTCATAATATTTATATCAATCGTCCAGACATGTTATGTAGTGAATAGCCAGCATAGTATGGGTGAATATTGGTACATATTGTTGGATGTTTTTCTTACAATATTGAATTCATTCCAAAACAATACATTTAAATATGTGATATTGAAAACACGAATTTAGACGTTATTTTTTACACATCAGTATATAATAGTTTCTATTAACCATAGGTTATCTTTTTATATCTGATAACGCCTTTTTCTTTCCAACGGTCGGACTAGAGTATAGCTCCGTCCGGCTAAGAGGGAGAGAAAATGGCACACGAGAACGAGAAAAAAGCATTGCATGATGCAATGATAGCATACAAGGTACCTGGAATCCAGGCAGCCGTCGATGCAGCAAGGAAGGCCGGAATGAAGCCTGAAGAAATCATCAACGCCCTTGGAGACGGGATGACGGATGTAGGTGTCCTCTTTGAGAGGGGAAAATTGTTCCTTCCACATGTTCTGAGCGCAGCTGCTGGAATGAAGAGTGCGATGGAGGTCCTTGAACCTGAGATGCGTGCATCTGGAACGGTAGCTAAGAAGAAGTCCTCAGTCGTCATGGGAACAGTCGAAGGAGATGTCCACGACATCGGAAAGTCGATCTGCTCGACGATGCTCCAGTGTGCCGGTTTTGATGTCCACGACCTTGGCCGCGATGTACCAAAGAAGCAATTTATCGATGAGGTAAAGGGCGGATGCACATACTGTGGAATGTCAGCACTTATGACGACCACGATGACGGTGCAGAAGGATATCATCGAGATCATGAAAGCAGAAGGTATCCGTGACAAGGTAGTAGTATTGGTCGGAGGAGCACCTGTTACACAGGCTTATGCCGACAAGATCGGAGCCGACATCTACGGTGAGACTGCATCAGAGACCACAAGAAAGGTCAAAGCATTGTAATCGAGGGATCTTATGACAGAGTACTACACAAGAATGGGTGATGGTAAGAGGGTCTTGATGAGCAAGCATAACATCATGGCAGACCTTCAGGACGGAATGGCAGATGCATGTGACATGGGCAGTATCCCAGCACTCGATGCGAACGAGTTGGAGAAGCTCTTCGAGATCATAGCCGATAAGAACAGAGTGGTCGGAGTGGAGCCCGGAAAAGAGGTCGTGCTCACATACGATATCGGTCAGCTCGACTTCACTGGCGACAATGGAAACAGCGGAAACGGTGTCGATATGGGAAGGCTCGAGGCAGCACTCTTGCATGAGAGGGCGCTCGGAGCGGATACATTCGAACTCGCTCACGCTGACTACAGTATCAAGCCAGTCAAGCCAGTCATATCAACCGAGATGCAGGCGATGGAAGAGATCCAGAATGAGATTGTCGCACCATATTTCTACGGTGCGATGCCAAACATGGGTCTTTACTATGCTCCAGACGGACCATATGGAAACCCCGCAGACCTCATGAGGGAGTTCAAGATCGAGGAATCCATGGCAGCATCTGAGAAAGCAGCAGAGCACCTCGCAAGGGACATAGAGTTCGTAGGAACAAGGGTCATGGCAGCGGGTGCAGATGGATTCGACTTCGACACAACTGGATCCGCTGGTGATGCAGATTGCGTCGGTACACTCAACGGTGTGAAGGCATTGAGGAAAGAGTGTCCAAATGCATACATCAACGTGGGAATGGCCGGAGAATCGGTCATGGGAATCCACGGAATGATAGAGTTCGAGGGAGACATCGTCGCAGGTCTCTACCCTCACCAGCAGTGTAAGATGGCGGCAAAGGCAGGAGCCAACGTTTTCGGAGCCGTCGTCAACACGAACACGAGCAGGAGCCTTGCATGGAACCTAGCTCGTTCAGTAACATTCGTAAAAGAATGTACCAAACAGTCAAGCATACCCGTACATGTCAACATGGGAATGGGAGTCGGAGGAATTCCGATGTGCGAGACAGCACCTATTGACGCAGTCACAAGGTGCAACAAGGCAATGGTCGAGATCGCCCATGTCGATGGTGTATAGGTCGGGGTGGGAGACACCGCCGGTATGGCAGTCCCCCACTTTATGGCCTCAGGAATGGGTGGAATAAGAACAGCTGGTGACCTCGTCGCCAGGATGGAGTATTCCAAAGACATGAAGATCGACAAGGCGAAGGAGTACGTTGCAAAGAAGCTCGGTCTTTCAACATTGGACATAGCCGATGAATACATCATGAGGGAACTCAGGGAAGAGCTCAAGATCGGTGTAGTCACTGGATTGCCCGGAGCGCCAAGAGGAATCGCCGCCAAGATGAATATTGAGCATTTGCTCGGTATCAAGATCAACAGCTGCGAGAAATTCAGAGGAATGTTGAAGAAGTAAGAAAAATAAAGGAGGAAGAAAAATGAAACAAATACAGTATCCTGGAAAGAACATAGTTCAGGGTATGAAACTTGAGTTGTTCTCGGATGATGGAATTGAGGCTATCGACCGTGCAACAAGGGATGTACTGGGAACATACGGAGTCCAGGTCTCTGACGAAGAGGGATTGAAACTCTTCAAAGAAGCTGGCTGCGAGGTCAACTTTAAGACAAGGATGGTCAAGATCCCAGATTTCCTGATCAACAAAGCACTCGCAAGTGCACCAAAGACCTTCTACCTTTACGGAAGGGATGACGAGCACACAATAGACCAGTCATGGAAAGGCCGTGTCCACTACACCTGCTTCGGAACAGGTATCCAGGTATGTAACTACCTTGGAAACGGAAAATACGAGACACGTGACTCCACAAGCGCAGACCTTGCACAGGTTGCAAAGCTCTGCGACTGGGCAGATGGAATCAGCTACTTCTCACTTCCAGTCTCCGCAAGGGACTGGGCAGGAAAAGGAGCAGAAGATGTACACGAGATGTACATATCCATTGCCAACACAGTGAAGCACTTCCACCACATCGACCCCGTCGCAGCCCACGTGAAATACTACTGGGAGATGCTGAAGGCCTACTACGGTGGAGATGAGGAGATGGCACGCAACAGGCCCATAATGTCCATGTTGGTATGCCCCACATCACCATTGGAGCTCAGCCACAACGCAGCACAGGTCATCATACAGGGAGCAAGGTACGGAATACCGGTCAACGTTCTCTCGATGGCTATGGCAGGCGGATCATCATCGGTCTTCCTCGCAGGAACCCTCGTTACACACAACGCAGAGGTACTCGCAGGAATAGTTCTCGCACAGATCGCAAAGCCAGGAGCATCCGTATGGTACGGATCCTCGACCACAACATTCGATCTCAAGAGAGGAACAGCACCTGTTGGATCACCCGAACTCGGAGTAATCAGCGCGGCTGTTGCGAAACTCGGACAGTACTACGGACTGCCCGTTTACGTTGCCGGTATGTAGACTGACGCCAAGGTTCCTGACTCCCAGGCTGCCCACGAGAAGACGATCACATCCCTTCTCCCAGCAATGGCCGGAGCCAACACGATCTACGGATCTGGAATGCTTGAGCTTGGTGTAACGTTCTCGCTTGAACAACTGGTAATAGACAATGATATAATCGCAATGGAGAGGAAAGCAATGGAAGGAGTCGTCGTCACCGATGAGACCCTTGCAGTTCCAGCCATCAAAGAGATCGGAGTCGGAAACGACTTCATCGGACACCCCACCACGATGAACAACATCGAGTTGGCATCTGACCCCCTCATATTCGACAGATTCATGATCGGAGATTGGAAAGCCGCAGGATCAAAGGCAGCGGTAGATGTTGCGCACGATATCGTCGTCGACGTCATGAAGCACCACAAAGTGGAGCCGATACCCGCAGACAAGGCAAAGGCAATGGAAGCCATAGTAACAAAGGCTGACAAAGCATTCCTTGCAGGCCAGTAAACGATAATGGAGGAAGAAGAATGTCAAAAGAAGCAATAATCAAGGAAGCAAAACATGCTGTCATGACCTACAACAACAAAGAGGCGGTCGAGGTAGCTAAGAAGGCCATTGCAAGTGATGTGGACATAGTCGATGTCATCCAGGATGGATTCACAAAGGGAATGACCGAGGTCGGAGCCCTGTTCGAGGCAAAGAAACTCTATCTGCCACATGTCATGGCTGCAGCCGCAGCGATGAACGCAGCGATGGACATACTCTCACCTGAACTTGAGAAGAAAGGAAAAGCAATAAAATCGGAAATGGGAGCAGTTGTCATTTGTTCCATCGAAGGAGATATCCACTCCATCGGAAAGGACATAGTGGCAATCATGCTCAAGGTTAACGGTTTCGATGTACACAACATTGGAAGGGACATACCTCTCGATCAGATCGTAGAGGCATGCAAGAAGTACAAGCCAGTGGCTGTCGGTACATCTGCGCTCATGACCTCCACGATGGTCAATCAGAAGACCCTCGAGGAGAAACTCAAGAAGGCCGGAATCAGGGACAAGTTGCTCACGAATGTCGGAGGAGCACCTGTCACACAGCACTGGGCAGACGAGATCGGCGCGGACCTCTACACAGAGAACGCATCCGATGCAACCGCCAAGTTCACGGCAGCTTTCGAGAAGAAGTAAACACATTAACAGAAGGTGCCACACGGCACCTTCAATAAATTTTTTTATTGTTTGGAGGAAAAACAATGAATGTTGAGGAAATGAAATGTAAGAACACGAAGGAACGTGTTAAACTAGGATATATCATGGCGTTGCTTTGCGCAGTGCTATGGGGCGCCTGGTATATACCCGGTAACTTGTCTTTCAGTCTGACCCCATTCACCACTCTGCTCGCGCATTTGGAAACAATGTACGATCCCAATATCGCAGGACTTCTTTTGTGTGTCCTGATAACGGGTATCAATGCATTGTTCGTCGTTCTTGCGTTGCTGTTCTGGTGTGCAGGTCTCGGTAAATTCAAGGAAATGAAGAGATCGATCGTAGAATTGAAATGTTGTACCAAATACTACTTTTTGGGAGCCGTCTTCGGTGGACCAATGGCGATCATGGGAAGTTACATCGCGATGTACTTCATAGGGGCAGGTTTCTCTGCCGTCGCAGCATTGTGCTATCCTGTGATCGGAGTTACATTATCGATCATATGGTTGAAACAGAAGATATCCAAGCGTGCCTTGGCAGGTCTTTTTGTCATATTGATCGGAGGTATAGCGATATACTCTACAAGTATGATCAATGATCTGAATTCTGGAACAGCTAATCCTCTCGGATATATAGGAGGATTAATGGCCATATTAGGCTGGGGAATTGAGGGTGCAGTGGCAGCAAAAGGATTGGATGTTTCCGAACCCGATGTGGCACTCACAGTCAGATTCCTTATGGAGTGCATAATATGGTGGGTAATCACGATCCCGATATTGTTGATCGCAGGAGTACCTATACTGGATGGCATCAGCGGAATATTTGATCCAACGACCTTCCTGGTACTGTTGATGATGGGAATAACGTTTGGATTGTGTTACGTTACTTGGTATAAGTCGTTCCCGTTGATAGGTGTAGGAAGAGGGCAAGCGATCGGATCTCTGTATGGTCTGATGGCAGTTGTGTTCCTGTTCATATTCTGTGGAACATTCGAATGGATATACGTCGTTGGTGCGATAATCTGTATAATTGGTACATTCATGTTGTTCACTGAGAAAACAGATGAGATGCATTCTTTGAGAGGAGAGTGTGAGGAATGAGCGACAAAATGAAAGGTCGTCCGATCAAATTCCGTCTTCTGGAATTACTCGCAGATGGTTCGACAGCATGGAATTATGATCTTGTCAAACAGATCATGGACGAGTACGGCATAAAGTCGAATTTCGAGAGAGACAGCATCAATTTCGATCTCATCGAAATGCAGGCTTCTGGTTTCATTCAGGCGATCGACTCCCAGATTGACGATAAAGGAACATTCAGGCAGGGTGCCTTATTGAACAAATACAAGATCACATCTATCGGTAAGGGACAGTATGATGAACTTTGTGCAAAAGTAAAGGAGGCATAAGATGTCAGAGAATTGGCAGGCACTGCTTAATTATTTCTCCGGTGGAATACCTGGATCAGAATACATCTGGATCGTCCTGATCGTTGCAGTCGGTGTATTCGGATTCTACATCGCGAGAAAGATGGTTTCCAAAGTCTGAAGAAACACAATAAACAGACGGCTCTGCCGTCTTCTTAATTTATTTAATTCTACAATTCGTTCTTCAATTTGTTAAAATTTGTACATATATTTAAGCTTGCTAGAATGCATTATAGATAACTTTATATATTATATTCTAAGCAATCAAAATATAATGAATAAAATTTATATAGGTGTATCAAGATTATAAATTATAACCTCAGAGAGAGGTCACTCCGAGAGGTGAAGGCCTGTTGATCAGGTCGAGGAGAGGAAGAACATGTCAAAAGAGAAAGAGAAGATTCTGGCGGACCTCAAAACCGCAATCGAGACCTGGAACATAAAATTGGTCCAGGAGGCAACACAGAAAGCAGTCGACGAGAAGATTCCAGTCAAGGAGATCGTAGAGTTCGGACTTGGAAAAGGTATGGAGTCCATCGGAGTCAGATTTGACAAGGCAGAGATCTTCCTACCACAGGTAGTCGCAGCCTCCAAGACGATGGAAGTAGCACTCAAGATCCTTGAGCCAATAATGACCGCAGGAACCGGAGGGCTTCGCGGAACAGTCATAATGGGAACAGTCGAAGGAGATATCCACGAGATCGGCAAGAATGTGTGCTGTGCAATGTTGCGCGGTGCAGGATTCAAAGTCGTCGATCTCGGACCAGATGTATCTGCACAGGACTTCCTCGATGCTGCAGAGGACAACGATGCCAAAGTCATCGGAGGATCTGCACTCATGACAACAACACTCGAGGGTCAGAGAGAGCTCGTTCTCGCGATCAAAGAGATGGAAGCACCATACAAAGCCATCTTCGGCGGTGCACCATGCAGCAAGCAGTGGTGCGACGAGATCGGTGCAGATGGATATTCAAAGACAGCAGGCGAGATCGTAGAGCTCGTCAAGTCATTCATGTGAGGTGTAAATCATGGCAGCAACAAGACCACTTACAGTTTGTGATGTGTACGACAGGTTCGTGAAGGGAAAGAGAGTTCCTGAGAGCGACTGGGACTACACAGTCATACCCCAGAATGCTACAGCATTGAAAGAGAAGTACAAACTTCACTTCGGGAAGAACTCCATCCCAGAAGACAACAAGACAAAGAACGACCTCTTCCAGGCCGGACTCGAGATGCTTGTCAGCACAGGATACTATTGTCAGGACCTCGGCCGCGTAATGAAGGTAACAGAGGAGGAAGTATGGGAGGGAATAAAGAAGACCCCCACAAAGATAATCCTCGGAGAAGGAAGGGACATAGCCCGTTTCTACCCAAGACACGGCAACAGCCCTGTAAAGCCAGTCATCCAGGGAGGACCTACAGGATCGCCAATATCCGAGGACATATTCGTCCAGGTAATGCAGTCCTACGCTCAGGAAGCAGTCATCGATGACCTCGTCAACGGTGTCATGACCACAATAGAAGGACACCCTGCGAAATCAGGAAGCCCATATGAGATCCGTGCAACAATGGCAGAGCTCCGCGCCACCAAAGAAGCAAGGATAAGAGCAGGCCGCCCCGGCCTCGGTGTCTAGGGACCAGAGACGCCCCTCACAACAGGAGGACGTCTCGTCGCAGACAGCGTAAATGCAGGACACAGGATCACAGATGCCCACGAGTGCTCACAGCTCAACGAGCTCAAGATGGACATCTCTGGATTGAACATGCTCTCTGGATGGACCGCAAACGGTGACACCATCATGATCGAGCAGATGCCAATCTTCGGAGGATACACCGGAGGAGTCGAGGAGACCGCAATATGCGATGTCGCAACAACACTCGGATCCTTCGCTCTCTTCAGCGGAAACTTCCACCTCGACGGACCCATCCACATAAGGTGGGGAATAACCACATCGAGAGAGACCTTGCAGATCGCAGCACACGCAGCAGCAGCAGTCGATGCAAACACAGACCTCCTGCTTGCAAACCAGTACTATCCAATGGCAGGACCTTGCACAGAGATGTGCCTGCTCGAGACAGCCATACAGGCCGTCAACGACACAGGTTCCGGAAGAGAGCTCCTCTCCGGATCCGCAGCCGCGAAGGGTGTTGTACAGGACAAGACCACTGGAATGGAAGCAAGGGTCATGGGAGAGGCAGCAAGGACAGCGGCCGGAATGAAGGTCTCGGATCTTAACGAGATCATCAACACCGTCGTCTCTGGATACGAGCAGCACTACAACGATGCACCCGAGGGTAAGACCTTCCGTGAGTGCTACGATGTACTGACAGTGAAGCCAACAGCAGAATACCTTGCAGTATATGACAAGGCCCTCGCAACACTCCGCGATGCTGGACTCCACATAAAGCACTAAGTGCACCCCAGTCAAACCTTTTAACCAAACCTCACAGTCCAACCCGGGAGGACATTCAGAGGACTGACCCCTCTGAGAAGATTCGCTCCATAAGCATGTGATTTCCTCCAAATTGATCATTAACCGAGTGAATCTCCCGGGGCTCAATATTTAATGTAATGTTTTATATATTAGTTTATTTTTTGTTCTGTTTTTTGAAATACATATTTAAATCTTTTTAAATAATATGGAAAAATATTATATAGTGATATATTGTATATAATTACATGACAGCAGCCAGAACCATCGACGTGTTCGAGGCGTTCAACAGATTCAATTCTGGCAAGAAGGTCCGTGAGGATACATGGGATTACGTCACCGTGCCCACGAACGCTATGGTCATGAAAGAGAAATACAACATAAAGTTCGGATCTGGGATAATACCAGAGGACGAGGACCTCATCGACAGGCTCTTCATGGCCGGCGTAGATATGCTGATAACGACGGGTTTTTACAATACCAACCTCGGAAAGGTCCTCACCGTCAGCGAGGACGAGGTCTTCGATGGTCTTAAGACGGCACCGACCAAATTGAAACTCGGAAAAGGCAAGGATAGGGTCGTCTGCAAGTCGAGACACAAGGATTCCAAGAAGAGGCCGATAATTCAGGGAGGTCCGACAGGTGCACCCGTCTCCGAGGAGATATTCCCGTACATGATGCAGAGCTATGCACAGGAGAGGGGAGTGGATACTCTGGTGAGCGGTGTGCTGAATACCGTGAACGGGAATCCTGCAACGACTAACACGCCTTGGGAGATAAGGGCGACCCTCGCCGAGATCAGACATGTCAGAGAGGCATGTGCCATGGTCGGGAGACCTGGTATGTCCATATAGGGACCGCAGACACCGCTGTCCGCAGCGGGGCGTCTGTCATCAGAGTTAACGAAATATGGTCTGAATCCATATGATCTGCATGAAGTATCACAATTGAACGAGATGAAGATGGACATGGGTGGCATGAACATGCTGGCAGGATGGGTCTCCAACAATGACAACATCATGATAGAGCAGATGCCCATCTTCGGAGGTTACAGCGGAGGTATAGAGGAGACAGCAATATGCGATGTGGCCACGATGGTCGCATCATTCGTGCTGTTCAATTGCGATCTACATCTGGATGGGCCGATCCACATAAGGTGGGGCACCACGACCACCAGGGAGACCCTGCAGGTCGCGGCACACGCCGCATGCGCCATCGACGCGAATACCAATCTGCTATTGGGGAATCAATATTACACGCTTGCCGGCCCATGTACCGAGATGTGCTTGCTGGAGACAGCTGCACAAGCGGTCACGGATACTGTGTCAGGAAGGGAACTTTTGTCTGGTTCCGCATCATCGAAGGGTGTTGTGAAGGACAAGACCACCGGAATGGAGGCTAGGATGCTCAGCGAGGCCGCTACGGCAGCAGCAGGGATGGAGGTTTCAGATACCAACAAGGTATTGAACAACATCATAAGCATCTACGAGAAGGAATTCCAGCATCCTCCTGCAGGTAAAAGGTTCCAGGATTGTTATGAAGTGAGAGAGGTCGTACCTTCGAACGAGTACCTGAAGGTATACGATAGAGCGATTGCGACGCTGAGGAAATGCGGTCTCGATATCTGAGGAGATGTATATGGCCGCCTAGACATTTTTTGGATGAATCGCCCGGAAGGACGATCCACGAAGACAAATTCGTAAACAACAATTGGGGGACGCTCCGGCGAGCAGCGGGTCTCTAAAACCTAGCCAGCGGGGATCAACACCCCGGTCTCTCGCCATTGTTACATTAACATTCCTAGAAGTGATAACTATGCAGTACAAATTCACAGACCCACAGGTTCAGCGTCTAAGGGAATTCGGTGACGACCCAAGGGACAATTCAGTATTTGAAAGCGAAGCGGAGAGGGACAAGGCATTCACCAAATTGATGTCCCAGCTCACAGTAAAGAACGAGAAGGGGATAAAGGACCTCATAGCGACTCCCCGCAACAACAGATTGGTTCAGCTCGAGAACGACCTCGCATCCGCTCTGATAGCCGAGGGATTCATCGAGGTGCGTACACCGTGCATGATATCGAAATCAGCATTGGCGAAGATGACGATCACAGAGGACCACCCCCTCTACAAGCAGGTCTTCTTCATAGATGACAAAAGATGCCTGAGGCCCATGTTGGCCCCAAACCTCTACTATGTCATGAGGAAGCTCAGGGACCATACTGATGGCCCTGTGAAGATATTCGAGATAGGGTCGTGTTTCAGGGCGGAATCCCATAGCAATGACCATCTCGAGGAGTTCACGATGTTGAATCTCGTCGATATGGGGCCGCAGGGAGACCCTACCGAGAAGTTGAAGGGATACATAGACATCGTAATGAGGACCGTAGGGATAGGATACACCCTTTCCAGAGAGGAGTCGGATGTCTACAAGGAGACGATGGACGTCCTCGTGAACGGGGAGGAGGTCTCATCAGGTGCGGTCGGTCCGCATGTTCTCGATCCAGCGCACGATGTGCATGAACCATGGTGCGGTGTGGGTTTCGGCCTCGAGCGCCTCATCATGATGAGAGATGGGGACGGGAGCGTCAAGAAGACAGGCAGGAGCATCAATTACCTTAATGGTTACAAGATAAGCTGAGGTGATGATTTGGATGTTCTGGAACTAATAAACAAGGCGGAGAGCGGTAAAATCCTCGATCTGAACGAGGTGACCGCGATCATGTCCTCATCGAAAGAGGAAGATGTTCAAGCATTGTTCTCAGCAGCGAGAAGGGTAAGGGACAGGCGTTTCGGGGACAAGGTGTACATCTACGGTTTCGTATATTTCTCCACATATTGCAAGAACAATTGCGCCTTCTGCTATTACAGGAGGACGAACGAACTTCCTAGATACAGGAAGACGAAGGAAGAGGTCCTGGCACTATCTGGAAGTCTTGAAGATGCAGGTGTCAATCTGGTGGACCTGACGATGGGCGAGGACCCCAAGATGTATGTGAACGGCCATGAGAACCTGATAGACCTTGTACAAAGCGTAAGGGATACCGTAGACATAGGCATAATGATCTCTCCAGGGGCCATCGATAAGGAGGCATTCCCAAAACTCAGGGATGCGGGAGCGGATTGGTTCGCATGCTATCAGGAGACATACAACAAGAAGCTATTCGGCGAACTAAGGTTGGAACAGGACTATCAGAACAGGATAGACCAGAGGATATGGGCCAAGGAATCTGGCATATTGACAGAGGACGGTATGCTCGTGGGTATGGGTGAGACCGCAAGGGACAGGGCCGAAGCGATATTGAGGATGGGGGCCTTGGGCTGCGAGCAGATACGTGCCATGACCTTCGTTCCACAGAACGGCACGCCCATGCAGGGACTGGTGCCTCAGGATTCGACCGAGGAGCTGAAGTCCATAGCGGTCATGAGATTACTTTTCCAAGACCGCCTGATACCTGCGAGTCTGGATGTGGAAGGCATTGCCGGGCTCAAGACCAGGATAGATGCCGGTGCGAACGTAATAACATCGATAATACCGCCGCATCAGGAATTGGCAGGGGTGGCACAGCCTGAACTGAACATAGATGATGGACACCGTTCAGTCGATTATGTGATAGACATGTTGGAAGGCATGGGAAGGCATGTTGCGAGCAATTCAGAGTACAGGTCGTTCCTAAAGGAACACGAATCGAGATTGAGAGGCGAGTGATATGAAGATCGGGATCGTAGGAGGGGCGCTCCAGGGCATGGAGGCGGTATTCCTATCAAAGAAGGCGGGATTCGAGACAGTGGTCCTCGACAGGAAGGGATCGGCACCGGCATCATCCCTCGCAGATGAGTTCGTCTTATGCGACATATTGAAGGACCAGAGGAGTGCCATGAAGGTATTCTCGGATTGCGATGTGGTGCTGCCAGCGTTCGAAGAGCTGGACGGCCTACAGTTATTGAACAAGATCGTTCCAGAGACAGGCAAGCCATTCCTGTTCGACATGCATTCGTATGAGATCTCATGCTCCAAGAAGAGGTCGAACGAGATAATGTCCGAACTGGGCGTGCCGATACCAAGGCCATGGCCAGAATGCGGATATCCGATAATCGTCAAACCCTCATCTCAGAGCGGTAGCATCGGTGTGAGTGTCGCCAATAATGAGGAAGAGAGGCAAAAGGGATTGAAGACAGTCGAGAAGCTGAACGACATACCGATACAACAGGAATTCGTATCGGGTAAAAGCGTTTCGATAGAAGTCGTCGGCAACGGCAGTTCCTCAAAGGCATTCGTGACCACCGAAGTGGTCCTGGATTACAATTACGATTGCAAGATGGTCGTCTGTGAGCCCGATATCCTGAATGAGAAGGATAACGAGATATTCGACAAGATAGGCACAGATATAGCCGACAGCATAGGTCTGAAGGCATTGATGGACGTCGAAGCGATCTATACGAAGAAGGGCCTCCGTGTCCTGGAGATCGATGCAAGGATCCCGAGTCAGACGCCGGCGGCCATACAGGCGGCCACAGGCATAAACATCCTGGAGGAGCTCGTGTATTCGGCATTAGGTGAGGATACAGGCAGGAAGAGCTCGGGTGGTTGTTCGGTGTATGAGCATTACGTCATACGTGATGGCAACCTCATGACATCTGGCGAAAAGGAGTTCGGACATGTGACCAGGCCTTACATATCCGAGAGGATGTTCGGCGCGGATGAGGTCATCTCGGATTATATGCCGGGCAAGGATGAGTGGAGGGCTACCGTCATCAACCACGGCAAGGACAAGGCAGAGGTGCTCAGGAAGAGGAAGGCGTTCATCAACGGAGCGATGAGCGAGTGTGGGCTCGACGAATACATAGACAGGTCCCCGGAGATGCTCTGATGACCAGGTTGACGGATGACGACGTCAAAGGCATATCCGGGTCGCTGGAGAATGTGAGTCAGATGCTACTGCGCTGCTCTGCGATGACCACCAAGGAGATGGCATGCGATGCGGTATCAATAACGCCTGATTCGATAGATCTGGAGGAATATTATGTTGGCGTGGTGCCAATAACCTCTGGCATGGGAGTGATCACGAGATTCTCCGAATCCGTATCCGACATATGCAGGGCACTGGGCATGGATTCGTTCGTGACCTCAAAATGTGATGTCACGGGTCTCGCCGAGGCTCTTTCGAAGGATGCGGACATAGTTTTCCTGGCAGATGATTATGAGTTCATAGCATACAATACAAAGGCCAGGAAATATTCCAATAATTCATTTTGCACAGCAGCAGGGTATGTAGCCGCATTGAACGGGGCATCGAAAGGCCTCGTGGGAAAGACCGTCCTTGTCCTAGGTGCGGGAAGGGTCGGCAGCAGGGCCGCAGGTCTTCTATTGGCCAGAGGTGCTAAGGTTTTGATAGCGGACATAGATCGCGAGAAGGCCTCGATGGTCGCGAGAAGCAACACAGGGGTGACGGTGGTCGATGATATCGACAAGGCGATCGCATCGCACGACCTGATATTGAATGCATCCCCCGCCCATGTGGATAGCGGATGCATTCGCAAAGGTGCGATCATATCATCGCCTGGTGTGCCTCACACTTTCGATGCAGAGGCGTATTCCAAGGCGACGATAATCCATGATCCCTTGGACATAGGCGTTTCGGTGATGGCGGTGCAGAGCGCATCGTTCTCTTCCCCAGATAAGAAGAAGTGTAGGAGATGAATCAATGACAGGATATTGCATAGCATTGGACATTGGAACCAGCGGACTCAGATGTCAGGCCTTGGATGCGGCCACAGGGGAGACGATAGCGACATCGATAACCCAACGTCATCCAATACCAGGTATGAACGTCATAGACCATGTCAATTTCGCGATACAATCAGGAGAGGATGTCGCAAACGGTCTGATGATAGGGGCCGTCAATCAGCTATTCTCCACTCTGGGCATAGATCTGTCCAAGGTCAGAAGGGTAGGTGTGAGCGGTAACACGTTCCAACTCTCATTGTTCGAGAACATCGAGATCAGGGACCTCGCGTATGCAGGCAAGAATATGCTGAAGGACCTCGGGGTCATACCTCCGGAGAGGAACGGCAGAGTGATGATGGCGTCGGAGCTCGGTATCCTCGGGATGCCGAACGCAGAACTCATAATACCTCCGGCCGTCACACACGAGATAGGTGCTGATGCGATCGCCATGCTGAAGATGACCAACATCCTCAGCGAGAAGGAGCCCGTCATAGTGGTGGATTATGGCACCAATGCCGAGATGGCGCTCATCGTCAACGGAAAGATATTCACAGGGTCGGCCGCAGCAGGACCTGCGCTCGAGGGGCAGCAGATAGAGAAAGGGATGCTCGCCGCTCCTGGTGCGATATGCGATGTGAACATCCAGAAGGATGGATGGAAATGCACGGTGCTCGATGATGCGATGGTTGACAGGGAAGGCGATGTCGTGGACCCCAGTACAGGGGCATCTATCAAAAAGGGAGAGATGCACGGCAAGGCGATCGGTGTTACAGGTACGGGTGTCGTGGCGACACTTTATTGCGGTATCGAGACCGGCCTGATAGACACTCCAAAGATATTGACGCCTGACGGCAAGATACATCTCCAGGACGATATATGCATCTCATCCGTCGACGTGGACGAGGCAGGGAAGGCCATAGGCGCTCTGCGTGCAGGATTCTTGACATTATTGCATGAGGCTGGGCTTTGGACGGGGGATGTCAAGAAGGCATACATGTCTGGGGCGTCAGGACTCTATGTGGACGCGATAAAGGCCATGGGAATAGGCATGGTGGTGCCTGGTGCGGAGCACATAGTACAGTTCGGCAACACATCCATCGAGATGGCAAGGCAGATGGCCATGGGGAAGATGGACCTGGACGACCTTCGTGATTTCGCCAAGAAGCTCAGGGCCACGCATGTGATGTTCGCAACATCCGAGACATTCAAGAGCATCTATTCGATAGAATACTCGCTCTGGTGCACGGGCATGCCCGCATCCGAGTACGACAACATGCTGGACATCTACGGTCTGCCCCCTCTTTCCAAACCTACGAAGAGCATAAAGGTCGAAAGACTCGCACGCACGGACCTCCCAGATACGGAGAATCGCAAGGTCCAGATAATCGAGGACTCGGGTACAACGCTGGTGGGCGTGGTGAAGGACTGCATAATGTGCGAGTGCTGCGTCAAGGCCTGCCCCGAAAGGGCGCTGTCGCTCAGCACAGAGGGCAAGGATGTGGTCGCTCGCGTAAAGTCGGACAGGTGTGCGGGCACCGCATGCAGGCGTTGCGAGCAGGCATGCAAGCGCAGGGTGCTGAATCTCAGATATTTCGTCATTCCTTGACGATCAAAGAGGGGGTCATTCCCCTCTTTGTACAATATCCTTAAATTCATTCAAACCAGTTAGCACATTATGGGTAGTAATCCCAGCGCCACCAAGCCATCATCCAAAGAAAAATGGATATTGATCAGCATTGTATTAGGAACATTCATGGCCTCTTTGGATGCGACCATAGTCGCTGTGGCCTTGCCGACCATAAGGGAGACACTCCATCTAGGAAGCCTATCCAGTGATGTTTCCTGGATATTGATGGGATATACGCTGTCGTTGTGTTGTTTCATATTATTGTGGGGAAAGCTTGGTACGAACTTCGGTTACAAGAAACTATTTCTTTTGGGAGTCACGATATTTGCCAGCCTATCATTAATAATCGGCATAACAGGTACGATGGGGATAGGCGGCAACGGCGATACGACGTTATTCATTCTGATCGGATTGAGGATAATACAGGGTATCGGTGCAGGTATGATAATGTCCATGGGATTGGCGATGGTGTCATCGTATCTCCCTAGCATAAGGGGCAGAGCTGTCGGGATGATCACCCTGGCATCTTCTGTGGGAACAGCATGTGGACCAGTTATTGGAGGTTTGCTCTGTCAGTTCGATTGGTCGTACATATTCTTCATCAATGTCCCGATAGGAATCATCTGCATAGTGATGTCCAGCAAGAGCATGGCCAATGTGACAGAGGTGCGCGGGTCCAAAGAGAAATTGGACGGAGTGGGCGTTCTTTTGATGGTAATAATGATGTTCACATTGATCTATTACCTCAACACAGCTAACAACAACGGATGGTTCTCTAACGAGAGCATCGCTTTGCTTGCAGTGGCATTCATATCATGTGGAATTCTGATCTGGTGGGAAGGAAGGGTAAAGGACCCTCTCATATCTTTGAGGATACTGAAGATCAAGGATGTCGTAGGTAGCAACATGGTGAGCCTCCTAGCATTCGGTGCGGTCGCGGGTTCGTATCTATTGTTGCCGTATTATCTCGAATATGTGAAGGGTTTCTCGACCGTCGATATGGGCTTAATACTCGTGGCGAACTCCGTGGGTATGATGGCAGTCGGTCCAGCGGTAGGCAGGATATCAGATAAGACCGGAATAAACAACAAGATGCTTTCGATCGGATGTCTGGTATCGGCATTGGGATTCTTCATGATGATGCATTTCAACGAGAGCACACCTCTCATCTACATCCTTTTGACCCTATTCGTAATGGGTGCTGGTGCTGGAACTGCCATGGTAGCATCTACCAACTTGAGTCTGAGTTATTCGCAGAGCAACGAGGAAGGTCTGATGTCATCGATCATCAATACCTTCAGACAGGCCGGAAGTTCCGTGGGTGTCGCTATATTGGAATCTATATTCGCGGCAGGTATAATCTATCCCATGGTATTGCCTGGAAGCATAGTGGATGCGTTCAAGCCGGCCTTCTTCATAGCAGCTGTATTGTGTCTGTTCGCATTCGTGCTGTCCACATTCCTAAAGGACAAGAAGGTAAGAGAGGGATCGGCAGATAATCAATGAGGAGGGGCAAGCCCCTCCAATACTTTTCATATAAGTTCATATATTCATTTATTCATATATGCTTTTAATATTATTCTTATATTGAATATTTTATTCATTTTAATGTATTAAAATATACATCAATACCTAATTAAGTACATATACTTGGAAATGCTAACTCTCCATGTTGAATATGTCAAACGAAAGATACGGATTGAACAAGGAATTGGCACAGATGTTGAAAGGCGGTGTGATAATGGATGTCACCACGCCGGAACAAGCAAGGATCGCAGAGAAAGCAGGCGCATGCGCGGTGATGGCACTCGAAAGAATACCAGCCGATATACGTGCTGCCGGCGGAGTATCGAGGATGAGCGACCCCAAGATGATAAAGGGGATACAGGAGGCAGTCTCGATACCTGTGATGGCAAAGGTCCGTATAGGCCATTTCGTGGAAGCTCAGATACTCGAGGCCCTCGAGATCGACTATATCGATGAGAGCGAGGTCCTGTCGCCTGCTGACGATGTATATCATATCGACAAGACCAAATTCAAAGTACCTTTCGTTTGCGGTGCAAGGGACCTGGGAGAGGCATTGAGGCGTATCAGCGAGGGGGCATCAATGATAAGGACCAAAGGAGAGCCAGGTACCGGCGATATAATCCAGGCTGTAAGGCACATGAGGGCCATGAACGGGGAGATCAGGAGACTTGTGGGCACTTCCGAGGATGAGCTGTATGAGTCAGCAAAGCAGTTGCAGGTTCCATTGGACCTTGTCAGATATGTACACGAGAATGGAAGATTGCCTGTGGTGAACTTCGCTGCGGGCGGTGTAGCCACCCCTGCAGATGCGGCATTGATGATGCAGTTAGGAGCAGAGGGAGTGTTCGTAGGTTCAGGTATATTCAAGTCCGGAAATCCTGCCAAGCGTGCCTCGGCAATCGTGAAGGCGGTCACGAATTATAACGATCCCGTAATATTGGCAGAGCTGTCCGAGGACCTCGGCCAGGCGATGGTAGGCATCAACGAGCAGGAGATAAAGACCATAATGGCGGAGCGCGGACAGTAATGACGGTCGGGGTCCTTGCGGTGCAAGGAGCATTCGCAGAGCACGAACACCTATTGGAAGCGTTGAAAGAGGATCATTTCCAGATCAGGAAACCTTCGGATCTGGATAGGAATATGGACGGCCTGATATTGCCTGGTGGGGAGAGCACCGTTATCGGCAAGCTACTAACGGACCTTGGTATGATGGGCACCATAAGAGAGAGGATAACAGAAGGTTTGCCGGTCTTTGGTACCTGTGCAGGCCTCATCCTCCTTTCCGAGAAGATAGTGAACGATGAAAGGACGTATCTCGGGACCTTTCCGATCTCGGTAAGGAGGAATGCATTCGGAAGACAACTAGGCAGTTTCACGGATAATTCTGAATTCGGAGGATTGGGAAATATACCGATGGAGTTCATACGTGCACCTGTCATAGAAACGGTAGGTGCAGGCGTAACAATATTATCGAGATGCAGAGGCCAGATCGTTGCAGCGAGATTTAAGAATCAACTCGTCACAGCATTCCATCCGGAGCTTACAAGTGATACGACTGTTCATAAATATTTCCTTGATATGATTTATGATAGTATTTAAAGATATATTCGGGATATCAATTCCCGTATAACAATATTATTTATAATTTTTTATCAAAACCATTTATTTATGATATTTTTATTTAATTATTTGTATAAAATATCAATATACAGGATAGATACTGTTTTATTTCTTCTAAGACTATTAGGTATATATAGCGTGATAAAACTTAACAGCTATTTAGAAGTCGGTCATAATTAGAAATAAAATATGTGCTGGCACAAAGATGATAAATATGTCCAATGAACAATTGTTGTTTCCTTTCGTACGTGTGGTGGGTCAAGAAAAGATGAAGAAGGCGCTTCTTCTGAACATTATTGATCCTACTATAGGCGGTGTATTGATAAAAGGTGAGAAAGGTACTGCGAAGTCGACAGCAGTAAGGTCCCTTTCACAGATATTGCCACCAATAAACGCAGTCAAAGGATGCGTCTTCCATTGCGACCCCAGATATCCAAAGAGAATGTGCATCCAATGTCGCGAGAGGCTGGCAAAAGGAGAAAAGTTGGAATCGATGATATTGCCAATGAGTGTTGTGGAACTTCCGCTCAGCGCCACAGAGGATCGCATATCTGGAACATTGGACCTAGAACATGTTTTGAAGACAGGTGAGAAAAAATTCGAACCTGGTGTACTCGCACAGGCTAATGGCAATCTGCTGTATGTCGATGAGGTGAATCTTTTGGATGACCACATAGTCGACCTTCTACTGGATTCTGCCGCAATGGGTACCAACTATGTTGAAAGGGAGGGAGTGTCATTCTCACATCCCGCGAAGTTCATACTGGTAGGTACGATGAATCCGGAAGAGGGAAGCCTCAGGCCGCAGCTTCTCGACAGGTTCGGTCTTTCTGTCGACGTAGAGGGTGAGAGGGATGTTCAGACAAGGATGGAGGTCATAAAGCGCAGGATGCAATTCGACATAGACCCAGAATCCTATCTAGCACAGTATCAGAAGGATACAGATCAGCTACGTTCCAAGATAATCAAGGCTAGAGAGCTATTGCCGAATGTAAAGATCAGTGATGACATGGTACACGATGTGGTGATGATATCGATACATTTCGGTATGGAAGGCCATAGAGCGGACATAACCATGATGAGGACCGCGAAGGCCAATGCAGCATTGGAAGGAAGGTCAGAGGTAACCAAGGAAGATCTGCGTCAAACAGCCTCATTGGTATTGTCCCATCGTCTTAAGAGACGTGCATTTGAAGAGGTAATCTTCGATCCAAAGGAGCTGGATGTATGTCTGGGCTATTGAGCCCCAGCTATTATCCATTCTCGGCTGTATTCGGTATGGAGCAGGTCAAGAAGGCACTGCTATGTTCAATTATAAATCCCAGGATAAAAGGAATAATCATCAAAGGGAATTCCGGCACTGGGAAGACAATGGTTGCCCGTTCTTTGGGTGAGATCTCAGGTCAAAGGATAATAAACGTCCCATTGAATGTCACCGATGAACAGCTCTTCGGTTGCCTGGATATCGAGGCGGCCATAAAAGAGGGCAAGATCGTCCTGGAGGAAGGACTCATGAACCGGGCCAATGGCAATTTCCTCTATATGGACGATGTGAATCTTTTCGATCAGAGGATGTTGAGTTCAGTCGTGGACTCGGTTTTGATGGGCAGGGTCAAATTGGAAAGGGAGAACCTCTCCACATCATATCTTTGTGACACTACACTTATTGCCACCATGAACACGAACGATTCCTATCTGAATCCCAGGATATTGGATTGTTTCGATATATGCGTCAATTCAGATTTTCCAGATGATGGGGATGGCAGACAGGAGATATTGAGGCGCAACATGCATTTTGAAAAGGATCCAGACGGGTTCTCGAAAGCACATTCGGATAAAGAGATGCAATATGTGGAAAGGATATCCAAGGCAAAGGAACTGATCGGTTCAATAAGACTGACAGAGGACAACATATCCTTGATAGCTTCCATATGTTCCAGCATGGAAATAGATGGATTACGTGGGGACATATCCGTCATGAACGTATCGATCACGTTGGCTGCTTTGGATGGAAGGTCGGAAGTCATCGTGGAGGACATCGAGGGGGCATCCGTTCTCTGTTTGGCGCATAGACGCAAAGTGAAGAAAGGCCGCAGAGTGGACACCCAGAAGAAGATCGAACATGAGATTTTAGGGTGCGGCGAATCCCATATCAAGAGATCCATACATGACGACCGTAAAAGTGATGAATGTAATGGAAAGGACCCAGAGCAATCGATCGCATATGATGATATGAATCAATCACAAGGTGAGGGTGTGAGCTTCAAGCCTGTGGAGATAGAGGACGTCATAACCAAGATAGGTGAGACATTCGAGGTCATCGATCTTTTCGAGAACGAGATGGTGAAAGCTCGCGGTTCTGCTAAGGATAAAGGTACGAGGGCGTACATGAAAAGCAATTGCAGGAGCGGCAGATATGTCGGTTCAAGGATGACCGACGATAAGAATCCGGACCTCGCATTCGATGCTACCGTACGTGCAGCCGCAGTGTACCAGACAAAACGTCATAATGCAATCGACAGCGATATGGCGGTGATAATCGAGAAGCAGGACATGAGGGAGAGAGTGAGGGAGGTCAAAAGCTCGTCAACATTCATGTTCGCAGTCGATACCAGCGGTTCATTGATAATACGCAACAGGATGATGGCTGTGAAAGGAGCAATACTTTCACTTTTGAAGCAGCATTATGTCAAGAGGGACCGTGTAGGTTTCATGACATTCAATTCTACGGCCATCCAGGTACCATTGCCACCTACAAGGTCCGTGGAATGCATATACAATCTCTTGGACAATCTCCCTGTGGGGAGGAGGACCCCATTATCGTCGGCATTGCTCTATCTCAACGAGTACATGTCCGTGTACACTAAGAAGTACAAGGATGAGAGATGCTATGTGATCCTGGTCACCGACGGGAATTCCAATGTATGCTTGGATCCAGATGACGAGGTCACAGACCCTGTCGAGGAAGCTCTCAGTATCGCTGAGAAGATCAGGATACCGAATGTCAACTGGATAGTGATAGACTCAGAGAATTCCTATTCCATGACGCATAATGCCCTGAGACTCACCAAGAGCCTGAGAGGTAGCTATTACACTCTTGAGGATCTGAAGGCGGGTCCTTCGGGTTGACCCCTTTGGTATCATCTATGGTGACGGGTCCTGTTTTTATGGCCATGGCCATACGAACACCTGCATCATAGGATCTCTCAAGGTCCTTCGGGAATTCAATGTCCCTGTGTCTGGCCCTGTCCGATTCATCGAATGCCTCTGCACGATACCTTCCATAGTTTTCGAACTGATAGGTATAGTATGAGCATATGCGTTCAGGCTGCGAGAATATTATACAGATGTAATTCTCCATCATGTCCCACATCTGAGTATAATTGAATTTCAGGGAATCCTCCTCCGTCACATTCATGGTGTATATGAAGGCGGTCCTCATCCTTTTAGGCGTAAGTATCTTGTAATCCTTCTCATAGCTCAGTTGAGGATACAAAAGACGTTCCAGGAAGCAAAGCATCTGTCCTGTGATATTGCTGAAGTATATCGGGGACCCGAATACGACGCCGTCAGCGTTGGAGATCCTTTCCAATATTTCGCTCACATCGTCATTGAGTGCGCATTTCCCATACGTAATGGGGTCCTTTCTCTTACACGCAAAACAGCTCGTGCATCCCCTGATATTGTAATCGAACAGATCTATCCTCTCTGTGTAGAAATCGCCGCTATCCTCCACTCCATCCAAGAAACTGTCTAGCATGGATGCGGTATTCTTGTTCCTCCTAGGACTTCCGTTGATCGCAAACACTTCATGCATGATCGAGTATTTTATTGGTCGATATATAAGACTTAGTTGGAACAAGGCGCATCTAGATAATCATATGTTTAATCGAAGGCTCCAATACGGCTTATTTAAGGGTTTGATGGCGGCGGTCTTTTCTTATATAGTAATTCGCGTATCGTCATATTATGGCCAAGTTCTGCAAAAAATGCGGCACTCTAATGTCTGATGATGAGAAATTCTGTCCGAAATGCGGTGCATCCGGAAGGTCCAGGACACCGAACACCCCTTCCGAACGCAAGGCGATGATAAAGGGAAAGTTGATATCTTTGGGAGTCGCAGCAATTGTCATCGTTTTGGGTCTTATCTATTTTTATCTACTGAGAAGATGATGCGGTATGGGTGTCATGTCACAGAATGAGGTTCCGTTGAACATATCTGAATTGATGTCTAAGTGTGTGGAATGTGGCCTTTGCAGCGAAAGGTGCCCCTCTCTCAAATATGGAGGGTGCGATCCGATGGCGGTAATGATCGGTGAAGATGGGAACATCACAAAGTGCATAGGATGCGGAGAATGTTCCAGGGCCTGTGAGTTCACGGACCCGACATTCGTGATGCACTATATGCGTTCCAGGGCATTGGGCTCGAAGATACCTGATGTTTACATCTCGACAGGTTTCGTATTGAAGCCCTCAGAGGCGTCCCGTTCTGAATTGCCTCCGATTTGGGGAGGCAACGGCTATCTAATGTCTGGATGCACCGTCGAGTCAAAGGCACCGTTCCTGATATATGCGGCGACCGTCGCATTGAACAGCATGGGCAAGGGGTGCAAAGAGCTGCCCCATAATTCTTGCTGTACCTACCCGATGCCGTTCAGGCAACTATCCGAGCAGGAGAGGGAGAGGTACAAGCATGAGATCGGAGACTCGGCCAACGGAAATGACATAATGACCATCTGTCCCGGATGCGATGCTGAGCTCAGAAGGTCAGGTATAAGTGCGATCAATTTCGTCAATGTCGCTGCCAAGATGATCGAAAGGATACCCCTCATGAATGGTAGGAGACTTAAGGTCGCGATAGAGCCAGGCTGTCATTATGATACCATATATGATGATATGGTGAAGGTCGTGAGGGCCACTGGTGCGGAATTCATCGAGAACCGTTTCGGCTGTTGCGGCAAGTCCATACAGATAGTGTCCGAAGGTCTGATGAGGGAAAGGCAGAAGGAAGTGGAGGGTGCTGATGCGATAGTCGTGGCATGTCCGATGTGTTTCACCAAATACGATTCTGTACCAAACGGGGTCCCTGTTCTGCATCTTGTCGAGTTGATCGCCATGGCGGCAGGGGATACATCGACGCTAAGATATCACAATCTCAAGCTGGAATGATGAATTAGTCTTCCTCTGCAAGTTATTTATAAAACAACGGTAATCGCATATGCGCTTACTTTGAGTAAGAGGTAATCGAATGAAAGCATTATACAACGATGGCAGGGTAGAGGAATGTGAAGATGAGCTTAAGGTTCTCAGGCACACTACCGCACATGTCTTAGCACAGGCGGTAAAGAGACTCTATCCTCAGACTAAGTTGGCCATCGGACCCGCCATTGATGACGGTTTCTATTATGATTTCGACAAGGAAGGCGGATTCACACAAGAGGACCTCGATGCGCTCGAGAAGGAGATGGGCAAGATCATCAAGGAGAACCTCAAGATCGAGACATATTCATTGTCAAGAGAGGACGCACTCAAATATCTGAAGGAGAAAGGGGAGATATACAAGGTCGAACTGGTAGAGGATCTGCCTGCCGATGCGAGGATAACATTCTACAAGCAGGGCGAATTCGTAGACCTATGCGCAGGACCCCACCTTCTTTACACCAAGGGAGTGAAAGCATTCAAGCTGACGACACTGGCCGGTGCATACTGGCGCGGCAGCGAGAAGAACAAGATGCTTTCCAGGATATACGGTACGGCATTCGAGAGCAAGGAGAAGCTGGAAGCATACCTTACCATGTTGGAGGAGGCGAAGAAGAGGGACCACCGCAAACTCGGAAAGGAGTTGGGTCTGTTCGCCTTCATGGACGAGGGACCAGGTTTTCCATTCTTCTTACCAAATGGTATGGTCCTAAAGAACACGTTGATGACCTATTGGAGGGAGTTGCATACAAGGGAAGACTACAAGGAGATATGCACCCCGATGATGCTCAGCAAGGAACTCTGGGAGACGTCCGGGCACTGGGACCATTACAAGGACAACATGTACACGACCCAGATCGACGGACAGGACTTCTGTGTCAAGCCCATGAATTGTCCAGGTTGCATATTGATATATAGGAACGAACCCCACTCATACAGGGAATTGCCAATAAGGATGGGAGAGTTCGGTCTGGTACATAGGCACGAAAGGTCCGGTACCCTCCACGGATTGTTCAGGGTAAGATGCTTCACGCAGGATGATGCCCACATATTCATGACAAGGGATCAGATCACGGACGAGATCAGAGGCGTAGTAAGGCTCGTCGACGAGGTCTATACGAAATTCGGATTCAAATATCATGTCGAGCTTTCGACGAGACCCGAGGACAGCATGGGAAGCGACCAGGACTGGGAAGAGGCCACGAACGGACTCATACGCGCATTGGAGGCATCAAACCTCCCATACACAATCAATGAGGGGGACGGTGCATTCTACGGACCTAAGATCGATTTCCATCTGGAGGATACGATAGGCAGGACCTGGCAGTGCGGTACGATACAGTTGGACTTCCAGATGCCCCAGAGATTCGACATCAACTACACCGGTGCCGATGGAGATAAGCACAGGCCGATAATGATCCACAGGGTGATATATGGTTCGATCGAGAGATTCATCGGCATACTGATAGAGCATTACGCGGGAAGGTTCCCGACATGGCTCGCTCCAGTGCAGGTCAAGGTGCTTTCCGTGTCTGAGAAATCCTACGAATATGCTAAGGACATCGCTGCAAAATGCAAATCCTCAGGCATAAGGGTGGAGCTGGACAACAGAGAGGAGAAGATCGGATACAAGATCCGCGAGGCTCAGCTCGAGAAGGTCCCATACATGTTGATCATCGGTGAGAAGGAGATCGAAAGCGGGAACTCCGTGGCCGTGAGAAGCAGGGATAAAGGAGACCTCGGGAGCATGGTGACCGAGGATTTCATCGCCAAGGTCAAGAAAGAGAATTCCGAAAGGTCAAGTTGATCGGGGGCCATCCCCCATTTTATTTTTTATTTGATTTTATAGAAATCTTTTGTCAATTCCAAGATCCCATATCTTCATCCGATGTATTCTGAGACATCTCACGCGTTAAGGATATATTTACCTTGGATTATATATCCAACTGATAACAGATGAAAGTCAGGGACAAGGCAATACTCGTGGTCAGCTTCGGTACAAGCTACAATGAGAATCGTAAGATGACAATAGGTGCCATCGAGAATATCGTCGCGGAGAGACATCCAGATTGGGTCGTGAGACGTGCTTTTACCAGTAAGATGATAATCGAGAAATTGATGAAGCGCGACAATGAGAGGATAGACTACATCGATGATGCCATGGAAAGACTGATGGCCGATGGCATCAGAATCGTGATCGTCCAGCCGACCCACATAATGAACGGGATGGAATACGATGATATCGTGGACATCGTATCCGAATATGCCGATGATTTCGATCACATCTTCATTGGAAAACCATTGCTGACCTCAGAGGATGATTACGACCTTGTGGTGGATGCGATCGGAAGAACCCATGTCAAAGAGGCGAAGGAGATAGCTGGAGATAAAGCGGCAGTGGTCCTCATGGGGCACGGTACTGAGCATTTTGCAAACGCCACATACAGCCAGTTGCATCTGAAGCTCCAGCTTTCAGAGCATAGCAATGTTTTCGTCACAACGGTCGAGGGATTCCCGAAATACGAGGATACGATATCACTGATGGAAGGCAGAGGATACAAGGAAGCGGTCCTTTTCCCATTCATGCTGGTCGCTGGAGACCATGCTAACAATGATATGGCCAGCGATGAGGGGGATTCTCTCAGGTCGGTGTTCGAGCGCAATGGTTACAAGGTCCACTGTGTGGTGAAAGGCCTTGGAGAATACGAGGAGTTCAGAGAACTTTTCCTGATGCATATCGACGACCTTATTTCAGATGGCGACCTTAAAATCTACAGCAATCTAGAATGAACGTTTTTAAAGGTCACTCTCAGGTATTGAAGATCGTTTCGCACATCGTCTGAGAGTGGCCAAAAAATCATCGATCATTGATCTGTAGCATCTATGAATCCTTTCAATTTTTCCTGCCAGCCATCTTCCAATGGTCCTTTTGTCGTCAAGACATGAACTGTCATATCCGTTACTTTTACAAGTCCTTTGGTTTGAAGCGATTCATTGATCATAGGAAGCGTCCTTTGCCATTTTTCGGCACATTTTTGATTCGGTTTCTTGCCTGGTTTTATTTTAATCTCTGTCGATATCACTGCATATTTGCTTCCAGATGGCAGATCCTTATGTTTTATGAAACTACGAATGCTCCTTATCGGTTTACCAAGGCGTGTTGATGAAATGAAGACGTACATATCGGCTTTTGGAACATCATTACCGCGTAGTTCCTTGACATCATGTATATTCACTTCATCGCCTTTTTCTATCATTTGTTTTTGATATTCCAAAGCTATTGCTAGACCGTTGCCATATTTAGACGCATGAAACAATTCTATCTTCATAGTGAGCCCCATGGTCATACGGCGTAGTATCAATAAAAAAGTTCGTATATGCTGATAAAATAATGGAAATCACCAATGTCCCTAGATAATGGTTATTGAATGGATTCATCCAAGAGGTCCAACCTTCAAACAATGGTCGTACGTATCATCAGTTTTTCAAACGATCATTTGTTACAGGCGATTCAGCGGTCGAAAGACATTACGAAATCCTCTATCTTGTCCTTCGATATGTAGAATTCCTTGTCAACGATGCCGTTCATTCTGTTGCGCATGACCATCCTGAACAATTCATCCTTCGAGCATTGACAGGAGGCAATCCTGCCAATGACGCATCTTACCACATCGAACATCATGCGATGGCAGATGTCCATTATCGGGACCCCGCCGTGTATGTAATCATTGCGTTGGTAGTATAATTGGGATATCAGACGCTTGGTGTCCTGATACGTCTCCTTATCGTCGTCCGATAGAAGTCTGGATACTAGTACTGCGACCCTTTTTGTGCCTGAGACCCTTCCGTTCTTACCTTTCGTCTCAATATCTGTGTTAAGGACGTCCTTAGAATCTGGAAAGCGGTCCATGTACTCGTCGGCCCATCTTCTATAGACCTCCATTACGACCATCAGATTCATGAAGGCCGTCTGAGGGTTGTCTATGCGATATGCCTCTCTGTAGAAGTCCATCAATTCGGGCAATGTGCTGCTCCATTCTGGATCATTGTATCTCTTCTGTATCTTTTTCAAGAAGATCTTGAATCCGGACATCTCGTTCAAAGTCAAAGAGAATGAAGGCAATCTCATCATTTCCTCATTGTATGTCTCCATGTATCTGCGATGCACGACATATGTATCATCATTTACAATGAGCACAAGTCCTGCGCCAAGCGATGATAGTTTGAAGAGCCTCATAGAATCAACGACCAGGTCCATTTCAGATAGGTCCCTCGAGGTCTTGTCGGAATAAAGGCATATGAATCCATCCTCCGTGAGATACCTTTCCTTGTCGTTGTGATGGGTTGGAAAAAGTGAATCAATGTATTGGAAAGCATCATCTTTGTCATTGATGGATATTATTTTCGGAAAGTCCAAGAAATCGCCTTTCATATGGCGATCGATGCCAGTCAGGAGTACATATGTTCCATTTTCCATTGACGAGTAATCGGTGAAGTTGTAAATATATGAAGCATATCCAAATGGATATGGACCTTGGAGCTCATCCAATAAGGAAATCCGTCGTATTCATATCTGCTGTGACGATAATGGCATTGGGCGTGATACTCTCCACAAAGGCTGTTCTGGGCACATCGCCGATATCCTCTGTGCCTTATGTCATCAGTCTAGGTACTGGGATGAGCATAGGTGAGACCACTTTTCTGATAAATCTGATCATCGTCGGATCGGGTGTACTCGTAATGGGTCGCATGTACAAGCCAGCATATCTTGTTCAGATAATCATGGTCGTGATATTCAGTGCTTTATGCAATGTGTTCGCATACATGTTGGATTGGATAGACCCAAGCAATTACATGGAACAATGGATGATGGTGATTTTAGCCGCCGTGGTCCTATCATTCGGCATAAGCCTTGAGCTCGCAGCTAATGTTACCATGATGCCTGGAGAGTATCTTGTCAGTTTCGTCTGCATACGCACCGGCATGGAGTTCGGTAAAGTGAAGGTGATCAACGATGTCATCATGATATCGATCGCGGTAGTGATATCAATCTGGTTCTTCGGTGCATTGAATGGTGTCAGAGAAGGCACGGTGTTCGCTGCGATCTCGATCGGATTCATAGTACGTTTCTTCAACAATATGTTAAAGGAAAAAGGATTCTATGACTGGGTCGGGCATGTGGACATATCGATGATCAGAACTATAAAAAAGGTCGAGGACGTAGAATGACCAGATGTTTCCACGTGTTTTGTGGATCTTCAACATACATAAGAAATTGATTTCGAAGATATCATCAATTTAATAATATTATTATTCTTTATTGATATAATATTATTAACAAACTAATAATATTTTAATAATATGATTGGAATATGAATGCTGATGAGGACATTGTTAGACGATGATGTAAGGAATTCGAGGAGGTCACGTCAAATATTTTCATTCGGGGCATCTACGCAGATAGATTCTCTGGTGCAAGACATTGTGATGAACTTCAGATCCAGCATCGATAGCTCATTCGATGCCGAGATATGCAGGCCTCCTTTTAGGATCGAAGATCGTCGTCAGTCTGTAATGGTCGATGGTAATGGTAAATATCCTGATCCATCCGTTTCCGCTCCGAAGAAAGGCATACCTGTCAGATGTGAAACAAAGAAACGCGATATCCTCTTGTTTCCACATCAGGTCTCAATTCTCTCTTCGGTCGAGACCGGTCGCATGTTCTATCCTCCAATAGAATATCATCGTCCAGACAAGATCGACAATGAAGAATCAGGGGACCATTTCCTTACATGCGCAATTTGTGAGAATAATGGAAAGATCACAAGCCACTCCTTATGTAAGATTGGTACCCTGAATTCCAAATCAGATGAAACATCTCATGGAATGGAATTCATCGGCATTGAAAACAAGGACCTACAAGGTTCTAGATCATACATCTTAGATATTTCGAAGGCCGGAGACCGGTCTGAGATAAGGGACGAGTGAAATGGGAAGACATCATTGTGGACTCAGATCATTCGCGTCTAGGACAAGATATATGGGTCGTATATCTTGTGAGATGACATGCGTTAATCATTTGATGGCATGTTATTGTAAGGCATCAGCGATTGACCTTCATCGCATCATGGCAATCAGAGGCCATGGCAGCATCTACGAGCACGATATGGTCATTGCGATGCCTAGATCCAAAATACTTCTGTTGGATGGCGCCATTTCCCACCTCCCTAGGATATGGTACATCTTCGCATTGCTCAAATTGAATAGGATGGATGAAAAGGCGAAAGGATGGGCGCTTTTGAGTCATATTGGTAACTTCCTTTTGAGAGCAAGCAAGGGACGTGTTCATCCGTGTGAGGTCTCTAGGTCTGATAAGAGATCAGGAAAGATCATCGAAGGAGGTGTCTGATTGGATAACATACCACTCTATCTGTCTATTCCTCATATCTCGAATATGTTATTTGACATCTTCAGAACGCATTCTTCGAAAGTCTTGCATTCACTTTCTATTCATAGTATCCGTTTCGTGAATGTTATCAGATATCTCGAAGATCAAAAGGCTTCAATCGTTTTCGAAAGACGCATATCCAACAGAAGTTGAACATTTCTTTTAAAATCTGCATTCATTGAAAATAACAATATTGATATATTTCCTAGTAGTTCTATAGGAATAGTATGAAACAAGATGACGTAAAGAACGCGAGGATCATATATTTGGACAATGCGGCCACAACAGCAGTCCATCCAGAGGTATTGGATGCAATGCTTCCATATTTCATAGAAGGATCTGCAAACCCGTCAAGTCTTCATAAGGCAGCAAAGATAGCAAGGGATGCTTGCAATGCAGCACGTCATTCCATCGCTCATCTGATAAATGCCAAGGACGACGAGATCTTCTTCACATCCGGCGGTTCCGAATCGGACAACTGGGCTTTGAAGTCGATAGCGTATACGCAAAAGTCCAAAGGAAACCATATCATAGTTACTAAGATAGAGCATCATGCGATATTGAACACATGCAAGTTCTTGGAAAAGAATGGAGTGGAGGTCACATATCTCGATGTGGACAAATATGGGTTGGTCGACCCTAAGGATGTCGAAAGGGCGATCCGTCCTGGAACGATACTTATCTCTGTAATGTTCGCCAACAATGAGATAGGGACGATCGAACCGATAAAAGAGATAGGGGCCATCGCAAGGAAGAACGGCATCTTGTTCCATACGGATGCAG
Organism: uncultured Candidatus Methanogranum sp.; assembly: GCA_963676045.1. GTDB lineage: Archaea > Thermoplasmatota > Thermoplasmata > Methanomassiliicoccales > Methanomethylophilaceae > Methanogranum. Next base: position 751,283 of record OY780938.1, on the reverse strand, counting down.
TACAGGCGTTTGGTCAGATACCAATAGATGTAAATGAATTGAATATAGACCTTCTAAGTGCCAGCGGACATAAAGTGTACGGTCCTAAGGGAGTAGGTATACTGTATGTCAGAAAAGGAATAAGGATGGAGCCTCTTATACACGGAGGTGCACAGGAATGGGGCCAACGTGCGGGAACATCAAATGTGCCAGGTATAGTAGGCATGGGCAAAGCGGCAGAGATAGCCGAAAGGGAGATGTCCAAGAAGATCGTACATGAGACAGATCTGAGGGACTACACGATAAAACGCATATTGTCCGAGATACCATACAGCACTCTCAACGGTCATAAGACCAAGAGATTGCCTGGCAATGTGAACATAAGTTTCCAGTTCGTTGAAGGCGAGAGCATATTGATGTCCATGAGCCAGAAGGGAATATGTGTTTCCACAGGATCCGCATGTGCATCTGGGTCATTGGACCCTTCACATGTCCTCTTGGGCATAGGACTTCCGCATGAGTCGGCGCACGGATCGATAAGGATAACGATATCCGCATTGACCACAAGGGAAGAGATTGATTACGCGATAGAGGTCCTGAAAGCCTCGATAGAAAGATTGAGGTCCCTCTCGCCTTTGTATGATGATTTCATAAAGAAGGAGGTTGCAAAAGATGTATGATGGAGAATACAGTGAGAAGGTGATCGATCATTTCACCAACCCACGCAATGTCGGGGAGATACCTAACGCAAGCGGTGTAGGCACAGTGGGAAATGCAAAATGCGGCGACATAATGCGCATCTATCTGGACATAGATGAGAATCAGGTAATAAGGGATTGCAAGTTCAAGACCTTCGGATGCGGTGCGGCGGTGGCAACAAGCAGCATGGCCACCGAGATGATCAAGGGGAAGACAGTGCAGGAAGCATTGGAGCTGACCAACGTAGCGGTAATGCAAGCGCTCGGCGGACTCCCCCAGATAAAGATACACTGTTCATTGCTCGCAGAGGAGGCAGTGCATGCAGCACTCTGGGACTATGCAGAGAAGAACGGTATCGAGATCAAAGGTCTAAAGAAACCGAAGAATGACATATACGATGATGAGCCAGTATGTTCAAGATGATCATACGACTCAATATACACGATTATAGGAGATGATGAAATGGCAAAGATATATTCAGGGGCGGCGGAGCTTGTAGGCGGTACGCCTTTAGTGGAATTGAACAACATCACAAAAGCACATGGCACAAAGGCCAGGGTGTTGGGCAAATTGGAGATGTTCAATCCATCTGGTTCAGTGAAGGACAGGATAGCCCTCTCGATGGTGGAAGCGGCTGAGAAGAAAGGTGCGATAAAGAAAGGAGGCACCCTGATAGAACCCACATCGGGTAACACAGGTATAGGATTGGCGGCCATAGGTGCTGCCAGAGGCTACAAGGTCATACTGACGATGCCTGAGACGATGTCTGTCGAGAGAAGGCAGATGATATCCGCATATGGTGCAGATATCGTATTGACCGAAGGTTCGAAAGGCATGAAAGGTGCGATAGACAAGGCAGATCAGCTCGTCAAACAGATACCCAACAGCATAATACCAGGGCAGTTCATAAATCCAGCCAATCCTGAGATACACAGGAAGACCACAGGCCCTGAGATATGGAAGGACACAGGAGGAAAAGTGGACATCCTTGTAGCGGGAGTAGGTACGGGAGGCACTCTGACCGGTGCAGGTCAGTATCTGAAGTCCAAAAATCCAAATCTCAAGATAATAGCCGTGGAGCCAAAGGATTCCCCCGTGTTGTCAGAGGGTCGTGCAGGACCACATAAGATACAAGGGATAGGCGCCGGATTCGTACCAGATGTGCTTGACACCAAGATATATGATGAGGTGATCGCGGTAAAGGATACCGATGCCTTTGTCGTAGGCAAGGAGATGGCACGTGCGGAAGGTATCCTAGTAGGGATATCATCAGGTGCTGCATTGTGGGCGGCTCTTGAGGTAGCAGCTAGAAAAGAGAATGAAGGGAAGACGATAGTTGTCATATTGCCAGATAATGGGGACAGGTATCTTTCGACACCTTTGTTCATCTGAGATAACAGACAGTTTGCTAGGTGGGAACATATGGACGTACAGGAATTGGAGGATGCGGTGATATCCACGGTACAGGAGACCCAAGTGAAATTGGGTCCCGTGGACGGTGCAGTGTCACTGTATCTTCCATTGGATAGCATATGTCCACACCCTGATACGAGTTGTACAGACGTGGTGCTCAGGGACTTCGTCAATAGTGCGAGACCGAGGCTCGGTGATGTCGAGTATTCGATAAAGGATGACAGGGTAAGGATAACAGTACCAAAGGATGGTTGCACATACGTATCCAAATTGCCGGTCAGTCCAGTATTGAAGGTTATGGTGGATTCGATCCTGGAAGGCAAACATACAAAGGAACTCAAGGCAAGTTTGATGATGATATCACCAGGATGCGTATGGATCGATGTGACCGAGAAGGAATTCGACCATGTGGTCTATTTCAAGGATGAAATCGACCCATATGTTTATTGCATCAAGGAAGAGATCGGGCATATCACATACCACAGGTTCTCAAGAAACGATTATCTAAGGTTGGGATTCGGTCATCTTTCGTGAAAGGTTCGAGCCTAAGAAAAGTAATTATTTGAAAGTAGCTAAATTAGAGGTCAAATGTCTAAACTGATATCCACGAAAGGAAGGTATGCAATGCGCCTTATGCTGGACATCGCGATGTTCCAGAATGAAGGTGCGATAAAGATAAAGGATATCTCCGATAGACAAGACATATCTCCAAAATACCTGGAGGCAATAATATCGAGCTTGAATCGTGCAGGTCTTGTTAGGAGTGTAAGAGGCCCTCAGGGCGGATACGTGCTTACAAAAAATCCAGATGAGTATACGGTAGGGAGCATAATAAGGGCTGTTGAAGGGGACCTTTCGATAGTACCTTGCATCAAAGAAGGATCGAAATACTGCGATAGGTTCGATAATTGTACCACTGTCAAATTGTGGGCCAAGATCGATGATTCCGTATCTTCTGTCATCGATCAAATAACCCTTGCGGATTTGATATCGTGGGAGAGGTCAAATTCGATGATAAGGATTGAACTCTGAAACTTAGGCCGTATTTCAGGAGATTATGCCGAATGCGACTCCCGCCATGGTGGATGAGATAACTACCAAGGCCCAATATACGAAGGTCTTTTTCACTCCCATTATCTTGCAAAGGACGGCCAATGTTGGAATGCTCGTTGTAGGTCCACTTATCAGAAGTGCAAGAGCAGGGCCGCTTGCTATTGTGTTCGTAAGAGGTGTAAAGGAATCGCCGAAGATCGATAGTTCTGCGAAGGGAGGCACGTAGAATAAAGAACCAAGCAAAGATGCGAGCAGATCGGATAGGATGTCGTCCTTTTGCAGGTATTTTGAGAAACTCTCAGGAGGTACGAGATAAGCGAACATCCCTACGATGAACATGCCGATCACAAGTATGGGGAGTATGCTTTTTGTGAATTTCCAGGTTTCATTTCCCCAAGATTTGATCTGTATCTTCGTAAAATACCTCAGGATGATGGTTATGACGAATAATATCAGGATAAGCATCAATGGCACTCTTATGATGAGGTCAATATGCGAAGCCCCGAGCATCATTATGGCTATCAAAAGCAGGAAGAAGCCAGGTACGGCCCATCTTGGTCTTGTCGGATCATCTATGACAGAGGGAGGGTCAGGCAGATCCTGTGAATGGTCACCATTCTCTTTTCTGAAGATATAGGCCATTATAATTCCGATGAAAATGGAGATGATGATCGCGAATATCGTTCTCGCAAGGCCCAATTCAATTCCAAGTTCCTTTGTGGTGTAAGCTATTGCAAATATGTTTATTGCAGGACCTGCGAATAGGAATGTTATCGAAGGTCCGAACGATGCTCCCTTCTTGTATATGCCTGCGAACAATGGCAGGATCATGCAGCTACATACTGCGAGCAAAGTACCAGCAAGTGAGGATGTTATGTATGCCCTCGCTTTTGAGATATTAGGTCCAAGATATTTGGCGATAGTATCTCTTTTTACCAAAGCCAAAATCGCCCCTGCAATGAAGAATGCAGGCAATAGGCAATTCAAAAGATTGAATTCCAGATAATGAATGATATATTCTAATCCTTTTATTATGGATTCAATGACGAGATCAGATATATCGTTCGCCTCCAACTAATTTTACTTTCGTTTTTCTATATGGGCGAGGGTCCATTTTAAATTATAGTGTTCGATGGATCTGGTCGCTTAGTGATCTTATGATGAAACTGGATTTACTACAATCCATTTAACGGATCTAAGAAAAATAAGGGGATTATCCCATCGTGTTCGGGAAACCATTGACTTGCACAGATGTCCATATCGATTTGAATATTTATCTAACTATACTTAGAATCATGTATAGATGGTACAGGCGATCGCTCCAACAGGCTATTGTTCTATATGTATGACTCCAAAAAAGGATATGCTGATCCAAGTACCATTATCTTTAATTTTTAATTTGTAAATACACTACGTTTCGAAAGAATTCTCTTTATGCGATTCCTCCATGGTGTTGAGATTGTGATGTTTTTCAACATCTGTACGACGAGACCACAGTCCAATAGCGATATCAATAAAGCAAGAAAAAATACTAGGAGTTTTCGTTTGATTGTATATCTGCATTATTTTGTTCAATATATTGTATATTTATCTGTGATCGATAAGGACCATGTTATTAACAAATAAGCATATTATTATTGTATTTTTAATAAAGTTATGCAAATTGTTATTTATTTGAAAAAATTTCAGACTTTCTAACATGAAGACAAATGACTTGTGTAACCGTCGGTTGCACTTCGTCCTATCGAATTGTTATCTCAATTGAAATCTGGAGAAATAAGAAATGAGTAAGACGCCTGTGACAATAATCACTGGATACCTAGGTTCAGGAAAAACCACTTTAATGAACGAGCTTTTAAAACAAAATCAGGATAAGCAGATCGCCCTTATCGTCAACGATCTCGGGAGCGTCAACGTCGATAGCAGTCTTATTAAAAACGGGAACGTGATCGAGAACAAAACTCTTCGCGAAATGACCGGGGGGTGTATCTGCTGCACATTGAGGGATAAATTCATGTCTGAATTGCAGCAGGTCGCGGTAACCGGCAAATTTGAGTCTATCTTGGTAGAGGCTTCTGGAGTAAGTAACCCGACAGGTATCTGCCAAGGTTTTGTGATATACGAACAACAGAAGAGAGAAATGGCCTTCTATCTGAACAATGTCGTTTCAGTTGTCGACGCTTCAAGGATATTCACCGAATTTTTGGATGACATATCAAATAAGGGAAATGATACAGATGACTCCGATATAGTGAATCTGATCATGGATCAGATTGAATTCTGCAATGTGCTCATATTGAACAAATGTGATCTGGTGGTCAAAGAAGACCTGGAAAAGGTAAGGTCTGTGATCAAAGGATTGCAACCAGATGCGAAACTTATCGAGACATCTCAGGGAAAAGTTGATACTGCAGATATTTTTGACTCGAACGTATTTGATTTCTTCAAAGTGTTATCCTCTTCAACATATCAAAAATCTTTGGACAGAGATCAGGCAAACGAGAAGAACGGCATGGATGATTTCGGGATAACATCGTTCGTATTCGCGGAAAAGAGGCCTCTCAACTACAAGAAATTCTCAAAGTTCTTAGATAACTATCCGAAGACATTGATTCGCTCGAAAGGTTACATATGGTTCTCCAATAAGCCGAAGATCATGATGCTCTTCGAACAAGCAGGGAAGAACCTGATGCTCACCGGCGTCTCTGAATGGGTGGCATCGTATTCCAAGAAGGAGAGAGAGGAGATCTTTAGGTACTACCCAGATATAAAGGAGAACTGGGATGAGAAATACGGCGACAGGAAGAACGAACTAGTTCTTATTGGCAGAGATTATAACAGGGACGAGATCATAAATAATTTGAAAAATTGTATAGATGATCGTTACTAAACACAGACCCCGCAATCCAGGGTCGTTCCAAAACCCTTCGATTTCACAGACGAACTGACGGACATGATCAGAATACATCAAGTCCGCCCGTTCGTCCCAGAGGATGGGTCGATAAGTGGGAGGTTCAGATTGGGAATTGCAACCATTGAATAGAATCCCAACAACCGTTAGGGTTCAGTGATCATGTGCAACAAATCTGCACTAAAAAACGCATTGGCCTTCAACTTTCTTATTTACGAATATTGTTATTGGAAAATCTTGTTGCAGTATTTGACGGCCTTCACGATCTGATTCCGTTCTTAATTTTTGATAGTGTACTATCGATTTCAATCAGAGGAAATGATTTTTTTTATAAAATTTTCAAATATCCTCGTTTCAAAAAGAGATTTTTTTCATTTAGAACAATACATATTAAATACGTATGTTTAGTATGTATTGTTAGGCGAAAAACATGGCGATCAAAAATACGCACATCGAATCGATGTTGATCCATGGAGGCATAAGTGGAGATGATAGGACAGGTGCTGTAAACGTGCCCATCTATCAGACATCTACTTTTCAGCAACAAGGATTGGGCATCAATAAGGGATATGAGTACTCAAGAACAGGCAATCCTACAAGAGAAGCATTGGAATCATTGATAGCAGAATTGGAGGATGGTGTCGCAGGATTCGCATTCGCATCTGGAATGGCAGCTATAACCGCAGTTCTAAGTCTCTTCAAATCCGGTGATCGCATAATCATCTCAAGCAATGTATATGGTGGTACTTTCCGTGTACTCGATAAGATATTCCTGAATTTTGGAATAACCTATTCGATCGAAGATACCACTGACCTTGGGGCTTTGGACAAGAGGATATCATCAGATGTGAAGGCAATATTGATCGAAAGCCCGGCGAATCCCTTGATGTCAATAACCGATATAAGAGGCGTATCCGAGATATCGAAGAAACACGGTATATTGACGATAGTGGACAACACCTTCATGACGCCCTATCTTCAGCGTCCAATAGATCTTGGGGCAGACATAGTGGTTCACAGTGCCACCAAATATCTTGGAGGCCATAGCGACCTCATAGCAGGATTGGTAGTGGTAAACTCCAAAGAGCTGGCCGAACGGATCCATTTCATACAGAATGCCACAGGAGGCATACTTCAGCCATTCGACTCCTTCCTATTGATAAGGGGAATAAAGACATTGGGAGTACGCATGGATCGTCATGTGGACAATGCCAGAACGATCGTAGAATTCTTAAAGATAAATGATTCAGTTAAGAAAGTCTACTATCCAGGGGATCCAGAGTTCAAAGGATACGATATCAATATCAAACAGGCTAGAAATGGCGGGGCGATGCTTTCATTCGAATTGAAAGATGGTCATGACATCCGCAAGTTCTTCTCTTCTTTGAGGCTTGTAGCATTGGCAGAGAGCCTTGGTGGGGTCGAGTCCTTGATCTGCCATCCGTCCAGTATGACCCATGCGTCAATACCTAAGGACATACGTCAAAAGGTCGGCATAACAGATGGGCTGATACGTCTATCGGTGGGCATAGAGAACATAAATGACATAATATCAGACATTCAAAATGCGATAGATCAGAGTAGGGTGTGAAGCATGCATTATTTTGATTCGATGCAAGATATGATAGGGCATACCCCGCTCGTCAAATTGAATAATATGGGAGTTCCAGATGGCGTGAACATATTTGCAAAATTGGAGCTATACAATCCAGCAGGAAGTGTGAAGGACCGTGTTGGAATGTATATGATCAAGGATGCAGAGAGGAGAGGCGTGCTAAAGCCCGGTTACACGATAATAGAGGCGACCGCAGGAAATACTGGCTTGGGAATAGCATTTGCAGCACTCAATAGGGGATACAAAGTGATCTTCGTAGTTCCATTGAAGTTCTCGATCGAGAAACAGGTACTGATGCGTGCTTTGGGTGCAGAGATAATAAACACCCCTCGTGAGGAGGGTATGCAGGGTGCCGCGAAAGAAGCAGAGGAATTGAGGAAGAAATATCCGAATTCCATATCTTTGGAGCAATTCAATAACATGAGCAATCCTCTGGCACATTATGAGACGACAGGTCCGGAGATCTATCATGATCTCGATGGAAAGATCGACTATCTCGTAGCTGGGGCAGGAAGCGGAGGCACATATTCAGGAATATTGAGATATTTGAAGGAAAAGGACAATAGCATCAAGGGAGTGCTTGCCGATCCAGTAGGTTCCACCATCGGAGGCGGTGAACATGCAGATTATGACATCGAGGGCATTGGAAACGATTTCATCGCGAAGACAATGGACATGTCTTTGGTGGATAAGGTGATCAAGATAAACGATGTCGAATCGTTTGGAATGTGCCGTGAACTTGCAAAACGCGAGGGGATATTCGCAGGTTCCTCATCAGGTGCTGCAATGTTCGCTGCATTGGAGCTGGCAAAAACGATCGATAAGGGGAACATCGTCGTGATATTCCCAGATCGCGGGGACCGTTATTTCAGCAAGAATCTGTATTCGTGAAAAGTGTGAGGGGAAATCCCTCACACATCTCATATGACGTAAACGTTGACCTCGTTTTTCTTATACTGGTCCAATATGTCCTGTATGGTCACACTTTTAAGATAATCCGATATTACTCTGTTCAATCCTTTCCATACAGGGAGGGTCATGCAGTATTCACTTCTAGGGCATGTGTTCTCATCTGTCTCAAGGCAGGAGACCATCGACATGTTTCCCTCAGTAAGGCTTAGCACATCCCATACCGTACATTTGTCTGGTGACTGTGCCAGCATGTATCCGCCTTGATATCCGCGATTGGTTTTGAGGAGATTCGACTTATTGAGAAGAGGTACGATCTGTTCCAAGTATTTCTTCGATATGTCCTGTCTTTCAGCAATATCCTTTAAGGCAATGAATCCATCATCCTTATGTTGAGCTAGATCTATTATCATGCGTAATGCATATCTGCCTTTAGTAGAGATCTTCAAAGTGGCCACCAGTCCTATTATCTAATAATAGTGATGATGTAAAATAAGCTTATTATTTATATATATTTGATAGGTAATTTTATTGATGCTTTTTATGTTTAATAATACTATAAGAATATTATTTTTTTAAATAAAAATTAACATCAAGTAAATATATATTCTACAATAAAGTCCAATACTGGATATTATCAAATAATAAATATATTTTCATATGTTGCGCACAGATTATTTATTATTTTTGAATAATATTTTTAGAGTTTTTATTCTATAATGAATATAATTAACAATTGTTTATTAATATTAACAATTGTTATCACATATTGCGAAAGCATAGAGGATCAATAGCTCTCGACAAGAGGTGTATACAATGACAAGAACAAAAACATACCCAGATTATCAAATATCTGGAAATATACAGATAGATGGAGGGGCATTTTGCCATCGTTTCAAATTCAATTTGGAACCTTGTCGTCATTGTTGAGAATTAATCCAGGCTTTAATCCAAAAAAGAATTAATCATGATCTAAGCATTCAATGTCTGGGTCATCTAGATTTTGATATGGGTTATTGGTGCTCGGCGTGTGAATCACAGTGTATGCTATAGATGATTCTTTGAATGATATCGAAGGATGCTCAGTTCGGAGATTCGATTCACACGGTAAGAATAAAAAGAAAATGGGGACAAACAAATGTCAAAGGAGAAAATAATCGGAGAATTGACGGATTCCGTTGTGGAATTGAATTGGGTTCGTTCCAAGGCGACAGCAGAAAGGGCTCTTGAAGAAGAGATAGACCCAGTAGAAGCGATAAACGATGGGCTTGTAAGAGGCATGTCGATAGTGAGTGAACTATTTGCAGCTCATAAGCTATTCCTGCCTCAGATCCTTGCAGCGGCAAAGAGCATGTATGCGGGTCTTGACGTATTGCTTCCTGCCATACCAGTGGAGGAACGTGCCAGCAAAAAGACGTGCATCACTGCGGTCGTCGAAGGAGATGTTCATGATATCGGAAAGAACATCGTCAAAGCAATGTTGACAGCAGGAGGGTATTATGTTACAGATCTGGGGAAGGATGTTCCCTCAGAGCATATCGCGGACGAGGCCAAGAGACTTGGTACAAGTGTGGTTGCCTTGAGCACGATAATGACGCCCACATTGGATTATATGGGTGTCACTGTGGACGCTTTGAAGGAGAACGGATATCGTAACAAGTGTAAAGTGACCATCGGAGGTCCACCAACTTCCAATTCATTTGCGGAAGAGATAGGTGCCGATCACAGGGACATCAACGCACAGGATTGTGTATCTTGGCTGAAGAGGGTGCAATCATGACCCTCACACATGCACAGAGGGCGTTGGGTGCCATCAATAACGAGAAGATCGACAGATTGCCGACATATCCGATCGCATGCGGTGTAAACAGGAAGCTCATCGGTAAGCATGGTGTATCATATAGGGAGTGGGCAAGCGATCCCAAGCTCTATGCCGAGGCATTCATCCAAGGTCAGAAGCGTTTCGGATTCGAATTCGCCATCGGTCTGATGGATCTTTCGGTGATGGCCGGGGACCTCGGAGCAGGTGTGAAATTCGATGAGGAGAACACACCATATGTCAACAAGCCCATAATAAAAAGCATAGAGGATTACGAGAAGCTCGAAGTCCCGGATATAAGGAAAGGAAGATCAAGGGTCATCATAGATGGTACCAAGATAATCGCTGACAAGCTCAACGGACAAGTAGTGACATCGGCATTCTTGGAGGGTCCACTTCTTGCGCTTTCTCAAAGTGCCAGTGCAGAGAGGCTGTTCATGGACATGTTCACAGATCCAGCACCTGTGCACAAGGCGCTCAAGGTGATGACCGAGTTTGATTCTGAGATAGTCAAGGCCATCGGAGAGACAGGTGTCAACGGTCTATGCTGGGATTACCTGTGGGGAAATTACTCATGTCTCGGCGATGATGAATACGGGGAATTCGAAGGAAACGAGTATGCTAGGAGATTGAACCAGGAAACAAGGGACAACGGCATGGCCGTGGCAATACACAACTGTGCAGACCTCCCACATCTAGACACGCAGATCAAGAAGTTCAAGCCTGCGATATACTCCATGGCATACTATTCGGACATAGAGGGTTCCTTGACTGCATCGGAGACGATAGCCGCAGGTTATGCAGATAATTGTCTGGTCGCTGGAAACATCGATCCTCAACTTTTCCGCAGAGGTTCTGTGGAGACAGTAACGAAGGTCACAAGGGACCTCTGTCACGAGGTGAAGACCGCATTATGCAAGCGCGGTCTGAATTCCAGATATTGTATCGCATCAGGTTGTGAGGTACCGCCTGATATAAACACCAGATTGGAGAACATCGAGGCAGTGGTCAAGGCCGTGGAGACATACGGAAAACTTGATTGAAGGCATCGATCAAAAACATCAAACTAATTAGCCGGGGCCATGAAAATGGCCCCGGAATAGATCGGTAAAGGGATAAAATGACCAATGGATATTACGAATCGATGAGGGCCCAGGGCTTCTCATACAACACCACTGCATCAGTGAGGAAGTTCGAATGCCCATCCTGTGGGTTCAAGTTCTCGCTCGTATATGCGAGGACCTTTGCATGCCAAGGATGTTCAGAGGCAATAAAGGGATGCCCCAAGGTAAGATGCAACAAATGTGACAGCGAGTTCCCAATAATGGAATTTCCAGACATAAGGAACGAGATACAGCAGAGGACTATCGCCGACCACATATGCAAGATAGTCTCCGAGAGGAACAGCGATCTCGGTGTGAAGGCAAACAGGTGATGTATGATGAGCTACGGATTAGGATTCGATACAGGCGGCACATATACGGATGCCGTACTTGTGAATTTCGAGACAGACAGGATAGTTAGTAAGGCGAAGGCATTGACTACAAGGGAGGACCTCTCCATCGGTATTAGGAACGCTATATCTAATTTCGATAAGAGATTATTCAAAGAGATATCCATTGTGTCTTTGTCCTCTACGTTGGCGACAAATTCGATAGTAGAAGGTAAAGGGTGCAGGGTAGGTCTGATATGCATCGACCGTAAACCAGACAACCTGATCAATGTGGACCTCTACACATGCATAAGAGGTAAGCACAACATGTCTGGTGCGGAGATCGAGCCCCTCGATGAGAAGGCGGCGATCGATTTCCTTCATTCGATAAAAGGCAAGGTAGACGGTCTGGCGATCACAGGATATCTGAGCGTCAGGAATCCGGAACATGAGAAACGTGTGAAGAAACTCGCACAGGAGATATTGGATGTCCCGGTGGTCTGCGGTCATGAACTATCGTCAAGCCTGGGATTCAACGAGCGTACCGTGACATCTGTGATGAATTCACGTTTGATCCCCATCATAAAAGAACTGATAGCATCGGTCAACAAGGTACTGCTCGAGAATGAGATAAAGGCACCCCTCATGATCGTGAAAGGTGATGGGTCGGTCATGAATGTCGAGACCGCGGCAGAGAGGCCCATCGAGACCATACTCTCCGGTCCAGCAGCAAGCCTCATCGGTGCAAAGAGACTCACCGGCAAGGAGGATGCGATAATCATGGACATCGGCGGAACGACAACCGACATCGGTATCCTGAGGAACGGTGTCCCTAGACTTGAGAAAGAGGGTGCATTGATAGGCGGCGTCAGGACACGTGTCCTGGCTGCCGAGATATCTACTTCAGGGATAGGCGGCGACAGCCGTATCGTGGTCAACGGGAACAGAGTGATATTGACGCCCATACGCGTCATACCGCTATGCATAGCGGCATCAAAATGGCCGGAGATAAATGAGAGCTTGAGGAAGGTAGCGGAGAGGCCATCACGTCCATCTCCCGAATCCGTAGAGGTCAGCAACATAGTCCAAGACATCGAGTTCTTTGTGCTGACCAAGGATTATTCGGGAAGGAGCATACCGGAGGTCGATCTGAGATTCCTCGAGTTCATCAAGGAGAGGCCGCATTCCTTGAAGGAGGCTAGCGAGCATCTGGGAATCCAACCGTTGTCCTTCAATGTCGTGAGATTGGAGGAGCAGAGGATAATACAGAGGGTAGGTCTCACACCGACGGACCTTCTGCACGCGGAGAACAGCTACGTCCAATACGATAGGACCGCATCGGTCCTAGGTGTCGCCCATCAGGCGGCAAAACTAAGGGTGTCTCCCGAGGAGTTCATACATAGGGTCAAGGGTCAGATAATCGACAAGCTCTGCATCGAGCTGATGAAGAAGCTGTTGATCGAGGATATTGGTACAGAGGATATCGATAGGACCGCGCAATCCCTGATATCGAAGGCCGTATTGAACGGTTCAGGTCCGGATTTCACATGCTCCATCTCGTTGAATAAGCCCATAATAGGCATAGGTGCTCCAGTCGGGGCATACCTCCCGGATGTGGCAAAGAGATTCCATACCGAATTGATAATCCCCGAGAGTTCAGAGGTTGGAAATGCATTGGGCGCCATAACAGGTGGCATATCCGAGAGCATCGACATATTGATCAAGCCCCTCTCAGACGGGGACCCGGAGGTCACACCGTGCACAGTGTTCACGAAATTCGGCAAATTCGACCTTGGAAGCTATCTGGAAGGTACCAGATTCGCCAAGGAGAAGGGAGAGGAGTATGTCCGCGAGGCCGCGGAGAGGTCTGGTGCGGAGGACATATGCATATCATCCGAATTCAAGGAGAAGAGGTATTCCTTGGGCACTGATAACACCAAGGACATAATACTCGAGACCTTGGTGAAGGTCACCGCGGTCGGAAAGCCAAAACAGCTTAGGGTCTGAAAATGACAAAAGATGGGGGATTTTTCCCCCATCGACCTTAAAATCTTTTACTGGCACTCGGCCACCAATTTGTCCAGATAGATTCTGACATCTGCATCCGTCATGCCGATCGTAGGGAAGAATATCGGGAGTTCGTATTTCGATGGGTCTATCTGTAAAATATCTTTCATGCTAGTTCCTTTCACATATCCGAGTATGCTCTTTGGGTCATTGGGATAATTGTTGAGAGGCCTTATCTTGCGGTCGTATTTCTTCAGTAAGGATATGTCTGCATTTCCTCTTACGAACACTTTGCATCCGCGTTTCATCATCAGCCATGCCGATAAGATACCGCGATCGTCGTTCACTTCTGCAAGTACGGCGCCTTGGCTTCCCAATGGCAGGCCGGCGTGACATTGTATATAGGAGTCGAAGATGTATGCCTTATTGTTGCGCACTTCGATGTATATCTTCACATCGGGATTCTTGAGGTCCACTCTTACTTTCTTGCCCTCGTTTGCCTCGAATATCGCGGATCCGGCTTGTTTTCCAACATCCATGCTTGTGTATGTTTGATTGCCTTCCCTTCTCGCCTTTACTGCGAAGGATTGGTTCTCCGATATCCTGGTGAGGGAGTATTCTGCTGCCTTTCTGCAGATATCGTCCATATCCGAAGTGCATATCTCCGCTACGGATATGGAGGCTACACCGAAAACCTTCTTCAAAGAGTGTGTCGTACCTTCCATGTCATTCGATTCCACGTAGAATCTGGCATCTCCTTTTGTGACCAGGGCCTCTATGTTGTCCGATGCAAGCATCGATATTATCTTCCCTTTCAATTGATTCTCGAATCTTGTTCTTACGGGGGTGCTTTTCAGACCGATCTCCGAATATCTTATCAGAACTATAGGCATACTAGGACTTAACAATAGATAAGTATAAAGATTTTACATTTAATTGGAGAATAAAGTAAATATTTCGTATATTAAATTAAAATGAAATTCATATAAAACATATTAAACCTATAAGTATTGTAATGCAATAGGGGCCGTAAGTGAGTGATCCTAGATCACAAATCAATAATCAAAGGTTGTAAACATGCCAGGAAAAGTTCCGATATCAGAATCAAATGAATACAGCAAGGTGAAGTTCATATCCTTGATCTCCGGAGGTATAGATTCCCCGGTAGCATCGTACATCATGACCAAGATGGGCGCGGAGGTCGTATTGCTGCATATGGACAACCGTCCTTTCGCAGACGATCGCGCCATCGAGAGGGTTAAGGAGTTGGCCGTGAAGTTGAGGGAGGTCACAGGGCAGGAGATGCCACTTTACTCAGCGCCACACGGTGTATCTCAGGACCTGATAGCCAAGACCTGCGATCAGAATTATCAGTGCGTGATGTGTAAGAGGGCTATGCAGAGGACAGCCAAGATCATCGGAACCCAGCTAGGTTGCAGCGGTGTGATAATGGGCGATTCGCTGGGGCAGGTCGCCTCACAGACATTGAAGAATATACGTTCCGAGAACATAGAGCTCAACTATCCAGTCATCCGTCCGCTCATAGGATATGATAAATTGGAGATCGAGGCCATCGCCAAGGAGATAGGGACGTTCAACATATCGATAAAGCCGGTATCGGGATGCACCATAGTGCCTCCGAATCCAATAACGCAGGCAAATCCAGAGAAGATATACGTCTTCGATAGATCGGTTCAATTGGCGTCGATCGCTGAGACAGCTGCGAAGAATGTCATAAGGGTCAGTTGATTCGATAAGGCCCAGATAAAACCTTTTCATCCTTTATACCCATCAGGATCTATATCGATAATTATCCCAAGGTTCTGGAAATATCCTCTCAATTCGATTTCATTATCGATGAGTCTGCATATCTCATGAGGGGATGTCTGAATTCTTGCATGATCGCCCGAATATCTGAATCTGACCTGTTGCACTCCGCATATATCGCGCACTGCTTGTTCATATGATTCTATGGACCTCATGCTATGCTCATTTATGGGCGTTCCAAAAGGTATGCGGGTAGACAGGCACGTGTCTTTGATGATATTGCATCCGAGGTCCATCGAATTCACTTTATCGACTATCTCCTTTCTCGATATGCGGAGGTCTTCGAGAGGTTTCGATATGCCGAATTCCTTCACGGCCCTCCTTCCTGGGCGGTCCGAGCTCAGGTCATCTAGATTGTCTCCGCATATGCAGACATCGCAATCCATGTCAGATGCGACCGACCGTACCATGCCGTATATGGCAGATTTGCAGTGATAGCATCTCTCTCCATCATTGTTTATTACATCTGGCATATCTTCCCAGCCAAGTTCGACGATTATCAAAGGAGAACGCAATCTTTCCGCTATCGTTCTCGCATTCTTTCTTTGACGGTCGGATATCATCGGGGTATCGACGAATACAGCAATGTGATCTTCAGGTATGAATTCGGATGCGGCAATAAGCATGAATGCGCTGTCGAATCCTCCAGAGTAGGCTATCGCCACCTTACCTGCGGATCTTAGATAATCACCGAACAAGGAATAGGATTTGTCTGTATCCATCGTAAATGGATTAAGGACATCGGATTTAAATCTATACTTTGTTTATTTTTGTTGTTCCATATTGTATTTGTAAATCTATTTTCACATATAATATGGATTATATTACTATTTTATCTATAATATTATTCATATATGAATATAAATGTCAATTCAAACTATATATTAACAATTGTTACATATATTTGCGAGAATTTGTGTAGTTCCCGTGATAAGGAGAGAAAAAGTAATGAGTAAGGTCTTGAAGGAAGTGTTGGAAGCAAATGAATCGTATGCCTTGAATTTCGGAGATAGGAAGAACCTCCCTTTACCACCCGGAAGGAAATTTGCGATCCTCACATGCATGGATGCAAGACTTGACCCTGCTAAGTTCGCTGGATTATCAGAAGGGGATGCACATGTGATCAGGAATGCGGGAGGAAGAGCAAGTGACGACGCCATCCGCTCCCTGATCATTTCTCACAAATTGCTAGGGACTCAGGAATGGTTCGTGATACACCACAGCGATTGTGGCATGTTGACATTCACCAACGAGGTCATAGGCGACCTGTTGAAGAGCAGCCTCAAGAGTGCTGATTTCGATGGTAAGAAGTGGAAGAACGCTTCCGAGGATGGCGGCTCTGAAGAAGGGCAGTACATCAATTTCCTACCATTCGGCAATCTGGAGAGAAGCGTCGTCGATGATGTGAAGAGGATACGCAATCATCCCTTGGTCCCGAAGGAGATACCTGTGTACGGGTACGTATACGATGTAAGAAGTGGAAGATTGAAAGAGGTGAGAGAAGCGAAGGAAGTCGGAAAGGCCAAATGATGAATCAACACGCAGGATACCTATTTCGCGTTCCTGGTATCCTGCAATCTGTTCTCAAATTGCAGGGATATTAGGATCGTCGGATATGTTTCAGGGTGTTTTGTGTTTCTTCTTAAACAATGTAGTTTATCGAATGTGATCTGATGAGTGAGAGAAAATACGGCAGAGAATTAGGGTTCCAAACAAGAGCCGTCCATACAGGAAATGATGTTGACAAGGATTCGGGAGCGATCAAAAGGCCGATAACGATGGCCAATAGTTATGAATTGCCATATGACCCGACGAATTTGAATTGGAGTGATGCGGATGTCAATCTGTACACCCGTAACGGAGGCACGAACCAGCGCTATCTGGAAGAGAAGATAGCGTCATTGGAAGGGGGCGAGGATTGCATAGTCCTCGCAAGCGGAGTCTCCGCATTATCGAGTCTATTCTTCGCATTGTTGAGAACTGGCGACCATGTCGTGTTCTCCAGTGTGACGTACATAGCGGTGTATCGTCTTCTGAATGAGCTATTGAAGGACAAATTCAACGTGCAGACGACAATAGTGGACACAACGGATCTCGATGCTGTGAGGGCGGCCATTCGCCTCAACACCAAACTGATACACATAGAGACCCCAGGAAATCCTACGCTTTCCGTATCGGATATAACGGAGATCGCAAAAATAGCCCATGATAACGGGGCATTATTGTCCGTCGACAACACGTTCGCTTCCCCGTTCAACCAGCGCCCCATAGAGCATGATGCGGATTTCTCGGTGGAGAGCCTTACGAAGTACATCAACGGCCATGGTGATGCCATGGGCGGTGCGATAATCGGCAGGAAGACGGACCTTGACAAGATACGTTCCCAATCCCAGATAAACCTGGGCGGAGTGATAAGTCCGTTCAATGCATGGTTGATAATGCGCGGTTCCGTGACATTGCCGCTGCGCATGAAGGTGCATAATCACAACGCGCTGAAGATAGCTGAATACCTGGAGTGTCTTCCATGCGTGAGCTTCGTATCATATCCAGGATTGAAGAGCCATAGGGATCATTACACGGCCTTGAAGCAGATGTCCCCAGGGTTCGGAGGTGTTCTCTCCTTCGGACTGAATGCCGACCATGACACTCATAACAGATTCATCAGCAATCTGAGGATAATCACATCCGCCGTATCGCTCGGACACGATGAGAGCCTGATCGTATTCTTGGGGGAGAACGACGAGAGACAGTATCTCTATCCAGAGGAATTCCACAACGGTTTCTTCAGATTCAGCGTAGGCATAGAGGATCTAGATGACCTCATAAACGACATAGATCAGGCCTTGGAAAGGACAGGTCTTCTTTGATACAGAAAAAAATCTTTGATCAAATAATTTAAAAAAGGTGTTTAAAATGGAATGCGACGATAGGACGATAAAGAAGGCAGAGCTTTCTTTGGGAGGAGGTATAAAATTGCCTAAGGGATTCGTGATGCCCTATAGGCTTTCACAGTCGACCGCAGGACCGGGTGCAGGTTCGACGTCCGCGGTATTTGCTTTTGAAGGATGTCAGGTAAAGAAAGCTGTGTCCTATGATGCCGGTGAGTTCGAATTGGGAGTGTCGGATGACGGTACGCTATACCTGACAAGGAATAATGAGCCATTCTTGAATAAGATCGAGATAAGGCCCGTGGTATTCCATTGTCCGGAACAGGCATTCTTCAATCTGGATGAGAGGTGCATATACAATTGTGCATTCTGTGCATCCCCACGTTTGGATAAGAGCAAGAACAAGGGTCTGACAGACGAGGAGATCATATCCTTGATAAAAGGAGCGATGGAGACCCAGAAGGTCGTCTCCATATCTTTGACAAGCGGGGTGATCGAGAATGCTGAGAACACGGTAAAGAGGTTCGTCTCATGTGTTAATGCAATCAGGAAGGAGTTCCCGATCATACCAATAGGAGTGGAACCTTATGTTTCCAATGAGAAGGACCTGAGGGCCCTCAAACTGGCGGGCGCTACAGAGATAAAATTGAATATCGAGGCCGCTAACAAGGAGATATTCCACAAGGTATGTCCCGAATTGGATTACGATCATATACACGAGATGCTCAAGAAGGCGGTGGAGATATTCGGAAGGGGCGCGGTCTCATCGAACATAATCTATGGACTAGGGGAGAGCGACGGGGACCTCAAGGATATAATGGAAAAACTGTCATCAGAGGGCATAATACCTGGTCTAAGGGCTTTGAGGTACAATGCATATAACAAGGAGAGTTTGAAAGCGGCCATAGGCGATATTCCAAAGGTCACGCCCGAGAGGGCTATAAGGGTTTCGAAGATGCAAAAGACCATAATGGAAAGGTATGGATTGACTACGAAGACATGTCATACAATGTGCCTCGAATGCACATGTTGCGACCTGGTCCCATTCAGGGATATCTGAGGAGGGTGAATTACATTCCTTCAACGGTAACGGTAAAGATGAACACATGCGGAAAGACGCATAAGGTCACCGCTGCATTGCGTGATGACGGCGATATTGACATAACCATAGAATCGGACTGTGAGAAGATACAGGATTATGGCAAGCGTCTTCAAAAGATAACACCCATGGATGCAATGGATTTCTCCTCCAGCAGGATCAACGACCCCGAGGTCCGCGGTAATATCTCGGCCCCGTGTCTGATAACATCCGCGGTCTTCGATGCATCCTGGATGGAATTGGGGTTGTTATCCAAGAATCTGTGCAAGAAGGTCAAGACGAATTCCTTGGACTTCACTTCCCAATGAAAACATCATTCTCTTTACAATTTTTTCTATCTTCTTTTTCTTAAAGCGCATGGAATACTTTTTTGTAGACATCAGCGGTTTACATTGCAATGGGCAACGTATCGGAGTTTTTTGGTTATGCACAATGGTGGATGATGTTCAAATTGGGCAAGGACGCTCCGTTAGTGGACACCATAGGGATACATTACGGCTGCAATCTCAGATGCAAGCATTGTGGGATAGCGAGTGCGATGGAGTCGAATCCGCAGGCAGAGACATTCCTATCTTTTGAGCAGATAACGAACGATCTGAAGGAGATGCGCAAGAAAGGTGCCAGGATAGCATATTTCGAAGGTGGGGAGCCTACGATGTGGAAAGATGGCGATAAGAACCTCGGTGACCTGATAGAGGCAGCGAAGAACATAGGGTACTACAATGTGGGCTATACCACGAATGGGACCACAGGCGTGATATTCACGAATTCCGATGTGATCTCGATAAGTCTCGATGGTCCGAAGGAGGTCCACGATTCGATACGCGGGCCTGGTGTATTCGATAAACTGATGGACACGGTCGATAAAGTGGATTTCGACGGCAAGATCTATGCCAATGCGGTCCTTCAGAAAGGTAATTTGGATCTCATAAAGGATATAGTCAACACAGTGGTGGAGCACCCGAAGATCGCAGGGATTGTCTTCAATTTCATCACCCCTCCGCCATACGAGATAATGCCATCTCATGAAGAGCGCATCAAGGCTATCGTGGAGATAAGGCAGCTCAAGAAGGAAGGATTCCCCATATTGAACTCGGAGAAAGGATTGGAACTGTTGGAATATGAGGATTGGGACAATAGATGCCCAAGAACGATGTCCGCATTCATGCTTCCAGGAGAGATACACATCAATGGTTGTCCGATGACAGGCACCGAATCATGCAAGCATTGCGGGTATGCGGCCGTCAGGGAGTATTATCTGATCGGAAGGGGAGACCCATCCACAATAATGGAGATGTCATCCATGTTCGCTGCTTCGAAGCCTTCTTCAGATCGCCATCGAAATCAATGAGGATATTATCACCAAGACCTCGATGGCCATGGATATGCCGAAGAAATAAGGTATCACCTTGATCTCCCAGCCGCCGTTACCTGGCTCCATGATCTTCCATGCCTTGTAAGATAGAGGTAGGCTAAGGAATATCAATAGGAACGCGGGGTTGAATATCGATAGACAGATGGCGAGCACGTAGATGGACAGGATCATGAATCTGACTATCGGTATGGTTCTGTTTATCCCGAGTATCACGGATACGCTGACCTCGTGATTGGCTATGTGCGCATCTTGTGCGGACATAGAGTCCACCATCCTCATGGTTCCCAACGCTATGCCTATGATGAGGGATGCGATTATGACTTCCTGGGTTATCGTTCCTGTCAGGACATAGAAGGTGCAGGCGACTATCATCAGGAAAGATATCCCCACGACCGTTTCGCCAAGTCCCCTTGCGCCGAGGTTCAGCGGAGGTGCGGTGTAGAAGTAGGCGAAGAAAAGGCCGATGAGCCCGAGTATGACCACATTCCAACCCGAGTATGCGATGATGGGAATGGACATGAGCGCTACAATGCCCACGATTATCGCCATCATGATCCGTCCTTGCCTCTCGGTTATCATCCCAGTGTCGAACTGGTTGCCTTCCCAGTATATCTTGTTCAGGACCTCGCTGTCGGTTATGTGGTCCTTCGTCATCGCATAGCGCATCGAATCGACACCCGATCCATGGTCGAAATAATCATTCGAGAAATTCACGAAGACGGCAAGGACCTGCACCGTCAGAGGTATGAGTATCACCATCCACAAAGAAGGGCTGTATGACAGTGCCAGCACAGATCCGCATAACGATGCCAAGAAGAATGGCAGGGTATAACTGAACCTGAATATCAGGTTCACTTTCCTTATCATAGAGATATCGCCGCGGACAGTCTCGGACATGATATCAAAATCGTAGATGACAAGATAATACTTTCGTTAGGCGATCCATTTGAAAATGTATGATGGTCGACCCGACTATATTTAAATGAACGAGGTCTGATGAGAATTGAAGATAGGTCGGGCCATAGGCCCGATCATGGTTCTCATCAGTGATGGAACAGTCTGACACCGGTGAATGCCATCGCGATCCCGTATCTGTCGCAGGTCTCGATGACATTGTCATCGCGGATGGAACCTCCGGTCTGTGCGACATATTCCACGCCGCTTCTGCGTGCTCTTTCGATGTTGTCACCGAACGGGAAGAATGCATCGGATCCGACAGAGACCCCTCTGAGGGTTTTGACCCATTTCTCTCTTTCCTCTCTGGTGAGGCGTTCGGGCCTTCTTGTGAAGATGTTCTCCCAGCTGCCATCGGCAAGAACGTCATCGTCGTAATCCGACAGATACACATCGATGGCATTGTCGCGGTCAGGGCGGTGTATGTCGTTCCTGAAAGGCAGTTCAAGAACCTTGGGGTTCTGGCGGAGGTACCATTTATCCGCTTTCTCTCCAGCAAGGCGTGTGCAATGCACCCTCGATTGCTGTCCAGCACCTATTCCGATGGTCTGGCCATCCTTTACGTAGCATACGGAGTTGGATTGTGTGTATTTCAGGACTATAAGGGAGACCATAAGGTCGTTCTTCGCGGCCTTTGGTATCGTCTTGTTCTTCGTGGGCATGTTCTCCAGTAGTTTCTCGGAGATCTCCACCTCGTTCCTTGCCTGCTCGAATGTCACTCCGAACACATCCTTCTGCTCTATCTTGTCAGGTATGTAGTCCTCGTCGATCTGTATGACGGCATATGTGCCCTTGCGTTTCGATCTGAGGATCTCCAACGCCTTCTCATCGTATCCTGGGGCTATGACACCGTCAGAGACCTCTCTGGATATGAGTTTCGCTGTGGGCACGTCGCATACATCGGACAATGAGACGAAATCGCCGTATGATGACATCCTGTCGGCTCCCCTGGCCTTCGCATACGCCATCGCGAGGGGCGATAATTCCATGTCGTCCACGAAGCATATCTTCTTCATGGTGTCGCTCATCGGCGTTCCTATGGCGGCGCCGGCCGGACTGACGTGCTTGAACGATGCGGCCGCAGGGTATCCTGTCGCCTTTTTCAGTCCGACGACAAGTTGCCATCCGTTGAATGCATCCAGTAGGTTGATGTATCCAGGTCTTCCACTGAGGACCTTTATGGGAAGTTCCCCATTTTTCATAAATACGCGTGCAGGCTGTTGGTTCGGGTTACAGCCGTATTTTAATTGCATCTCATTCATGTCAGAGACCTCGATAAACGTTTGAAAGCACATTCCTTTGAAGCGGATATGCTCTCTCCGTGCAAGATTATCATTCTGATATCCTGACCGAATATTAAATTGCACCGAGCAGGAGAGGAAGATCGACCCAAATCACATAGGGTCGATCGAGTTGAAGTTCATCTTCTGTCGTGGTATTCCTCGCTGACATGGGCAGCATTGCAGAATGGTTTCCTGTATGACATTCCGCAGCGGCATAGGACGTATCTGTTACGCCTCTCGTATTCCTTGCCGTCAGCGCCGATGAGCCTAATCCCGCCTTTTACGTACAGTCCTCCGGAGACCCTCTTCGATGGGTCCTGTACGACGAATATCTCAGGTTCCAGTTCATCCTCTAGCATGAGGCCGTCGAGTTCCATCGCCGTCAATCTCCCTGCGGGGCATTCGCTGGCGGCCCTTATGGCCTCTTCCCGGTCATTCTCATTATCGGAGGTCATCAGGAGCTCCCAGGCGGACCCGTTCTTCCTGTGGCAGAAACGTGCGAATGCGCACCTGTCGTCATCCAGCATCTCGAGGTCAGGTCCTGAGAAGACTTTGGACCTGTCGACATATTTGGAATGTCCGGCCATCTCCTTTCCTTCGAATCCTATCTTGACATGGTTGCCTGTACAGAACGGTGCATTCATGCTATGTCCGCAGCGACAGAGGGCGTAGTTATCCCCCTGAGGTAAAGGCCTGCCATCTTTCCAGACGTATCCTCCCCTGCCGTTCGGGGTTATTATCTTCTCGGATATCTTGACGTTTCCCGAAACGAGGTATGGTCCATCTTTCGTTATGGTTATTGTAGGTTCTCCAGATGAGGTCATGTATGAGGTACCCAGTTGTGTTATTAAATTACTTTTTGATGATCATTTATAAGCAATCATCATTTATGTCCGTTAATTCGAACTTCTCATTCCTGATGTATCTCGCATTGCGATTGCCACCGACCTTAACAATTATGCCTTCCTTCAACATATTGGAAAGTATGGATTCCACGGTGGTCTTACTCACATCCGGCAGCAATTCACATATCTCGTTCTTCGAGATGGGCAGTTCGCTGTTTATGACGATCGCTTCGATGCGGTTGCTCTTGTTGACCTTCTTGTCGCCCATAACGGTGAAACGTCTGTCCAATTCCTTGTAGCACTGATAGACGACATCGATGAAACTGTAGATGAATGGGAGATAGTCGTTGTTGTTCTTTTGCCAGCCTTCGGACGATCTTTTCAGTGATTCGTAATATCTATCCTTGGAGCGCGCTATCCCTTCCTCGAAGGAGATGTACCTACCTATGTCGATACCTTCGCGATACATGATGAGGACCGATAGTAACCTGGATACCCTTCTGTTGTATTCTGAGAAGGGGCGTATAAGGAGGAAGTCCAATACGAAGCAGGGTATGAGCAACAACAGGTTGATGCTACCGTCCTCCCTTGCATCCCTGTACGCCTTCAGAAGACGTTCCATGGCATCGTCCGTCTCTCTGGCAGGGATCGGTTTGGACCTGATGCTCCTGTTGCTGTAGGGATTGTTCTCCTCGATGTGCACATCCTCTTTCTTGTATCCATGGTCCTTTTCAGGCATATATGATATGAGGGCCTCATGGAGTTCCAGTATGGTGCGTCTGTCTATCTCCATCTCGTCGTATCTTTCTTTTATCAATTCCAAAGCATCGCAGTAGCCGGCTATCTCCTTCTCCTCTTGGGTCAGAGGTATCTCCCCGTGCTGCACGATCTCGATTATCCTCTTGTCGGATAAGATGATGCCCTCGATGGCATTGGAGGACCTTACCGATTGTACGGTCGCCGTGAATTCGAGTTCCTTGAATACCACGGGGAAAATCTCCTTCTGCTGATCGGCCCTTATCTTGAGTTTCTGTATGCGGAGGATGCGGTCCAGAGTATCGGAGTCGATCATCCGCTTTTTTAAAAATGAATAATCGAAGCGCCTCATGGGAGGCCATCACGTTTGTTGCATATATCCGTATCTATTGATATGCAATTATCAATGTTTCTAAGAATACTTTCGATCACACTGGAGATTGATATCTTCAATCTGGCGGTAGGATTTGAATAATAGCATTGCGATTACTCATCGAGGGAATGGCGATACCATGGCATTCGATTACAAGAAGGAGTACAAGGAATTCTATATGCCTAAGAACAGGCCTGAGATAATCAACATTCCACCAATGAATTTCATATCCGTCCGTGGCAAAGGGGATCCTAACGAGCAGGAGGGGGAATACATGAAGGCGGTCGAGATGCTCTACTCCGTAGCCTACACAATCAGGATGAGTCATAAGTCAGGTCACGAGATAGCAGGGTTCTTCGATTATGTGGTGCCTCCGTTGGAAGGCCTTTGGTGGATGGAAGGCCTTGAGGGGATGGACTATGGAAGGAAGAAGGACCTCAACTGGGTATCAATGATAAGATTGCCAGATTTTGTAGATATGGACGAGCTCGATTGGGCAAAGGAGCAAGCTGAAGGGAAGAAGTCGATCGATGTCTCCAAGGTCAAGTTCTCGACATACGAGGAAGGCGTATGCGTCCAGTGCATGCATATAGGCCCATACGATGATGAACCTGGAACGGTGGAGCTAATGAACAAGTTCGTCTTAGGAAAAGGATATGTGATCGACCTCAACGATGCGCGTCGCCATCATGAGATATACCTTAGTGATGCACGTAAGTCAGAACCTTCGAAGTTGAAGACTGTCATTCGTCACCCAATAAAGCTGCAATGAAATATTCTCTAGAATTTTCATTTGCGTGGGCCTTTTGAGAATATCCATCCGCAACGTATGAGGAAGGCCACTCCGATGACCAGTCCCATTATGGCAATTATTATGATCGCGACCTCTGATGCTGGAAAATCTTGTGCGTTCATATTTGTGCCATCCTTTCAGTAATCAAATAAAATCTAACAACGGGGCAAGTATGCCTATTGTCATTATTAATATTCCTAGCCATGACCTCCTGTCCATTTTTTCATTCAATAGCAGATAGGAGATTATGACTATCATTGGGAGGCTTAGCTGATCCAGAACCGACACAGCTCCTGCAGGACCTACAGTGATCGCATAATACAGGGTGAGCCAAGACAGCCCGAAGAAGACACCTGACAGGATTATCAGTCCCTTATCCGAATCGCTTATGCTCTTGAAATTGACCTTCAGACCGGATGAATACACGGCGATCCATGTTATCGAGAAGAAAACGATCGCACGAAGTCCGGTGGCCAAGAAGGGGTCGACGAATTCGGACCCAGGTTTTCCGAACACAGAGTATGCTGCGCCGCAAAAGGCGCTCATCAATGCCAGGGTCAACCATTTCTCCCTGGTCTTGTCATCTCCGTTTATCATCATGATCGCACCGAATATTATGAATGATGCAGAAAGCACGGTGGCATAGGTAAGCCCCTCACCAAGGAACATGGCTGCAATGACGATCGCAAAGGCAGCGCTCATCTTGTTCACGGCGGTGACCTTTCCTGCACCTCCGTTCGCCAAGGCCTCAAAGTAGAATATCCTGGCAAATGCAAGGGCAGCACCCGATATGATTATGAAGAACAAGGAATACATCGGAATATCGGATATGCCGCTGTATTTTCCACTTATCAGGACCGCAGAGCCGACCATCAAGAGCACTACGAATCCTCTAATGGCCATCGCTACCTTTGGATCGACGTCCTTCGATATGAATTTCGATATGATGACAGCGATTGCAACACTGGTCGCCGCTCCTAATACAAGTGGCAACCAGAACATGATGCGGATTCAACAAGACAGATATTAAATCTTCCTAATTCAAGGAAGGGTCAATTCCATTTTTAAATTCAAATTTGTACAATAAGCATGAATACAGAGACATTAATCAGAGTCAAGATTATAATCATGGGAAACCATAATATACTTCCGTGGATGGACCGGAACTCGAACCTTGCGTCACCCCTCGCATGATAATATCTGTCGCAGGGTTTCTTTTAGCAGGCATCCTTCTGTTCTTTTTGGGCATAAATTACACCAATAATACCTGGGAATTCATGCCGATGGACACATATGCGTACAATGTTGTGAAAATGGTCCTATCGGCGGTATTGCTCATCTATGCTGCATACGCCTTCCGTAGGATGGTCCTGATCGAGGGGCTAATACTCTTCTTCGTGAGCATATCGTCATTGACATTCGCGGTCACATATCTGATATACTCCGAAGTAGGATTGTCAATGGTCGATCTGGTTTTCGGTCTAGCATTGCTGGGGATATCTGTACAGACCAAAAGGAATAGGGATTGGGCGCTCTTCGCATCGACCTTGATGGCAGGAATAGGATTCACGATCTCAGGGCTTGACATAAGCGGGCCGTTGGAGGGGGTATTCCTCTTGATCTCCGGTATAATCCTATCGTCATACGGGGCGCTACAGATGATGGTGGCGGAGATATCGCCAAATGCGATAAAGCACAATCCATCTCATGTGATGGTCACAGAGTCCGTGGGAATGTTCCTTCTTGGTATAATGTGCCTCATAATCGGTCTTTGGTATCTTGACAATGTCCTATCGATATGGTCTCAACAGTCAAATTCATACAACATAACGAAGATAATATTGTCACTGACGGTCATTATATTCTCATTCTATGCAATATTCGAAGGAGAATTCGCCACAGGCATGGGCATGATGCTGTTCGGTGTCAGTGCCACGTCATTCTCGTTGTCCCAATTGCTCTTCGGCGAATCAAACGTGGAATTGGTCGATGTCATATTCGGGATAGTGTTCTTTGTCTCGGCGGTATCGTTGTATTTCAGAAAGGAGAAATTGAAAAGTCTTGCATTCTTTTTGTTGTTCTTCGCGATAACATTCTATTCTTTGTTCGGAGGTGATGCCAGATATTATGTGATCGGCATTCCATTCATATTGTCGGGTTTGATAATACTGTTCTTGTCTGTTACATTCTCTTCTCATTCAGGCCTAAAGGCCTTCTTTGATGGAGAATAAGACAAGGGTGAAATGGGTTTCAAATGGAAAAGGTTTTGTTGGTATCAGATCTTCTTGATCTTTCCCTGTGCTTTTAGTTTCTCAAGAAGTTCCTTGACCTCTTCCTCGCCTGCAACGAAATGCTCTGTTTCAGTTGGGTCAAGGTAACGCATCAGTGTTATGAGCTCTCCCATATGGGTCTTTTCCTCATCTCTTATATCGGTCAATACTGCTTTTGCAACAGGGTCATCTGTAGCTAGAATATGTGACTCATACATCGTTATGGCTTCCAATTCTCCTGCGATATCGAGTCTGAGGGCCTGTGCTAGCTCTTCTTTGGACATTTTCTTGTTTACATTTCCCACGAAGGGGTCTGCAAAATTTGGTATTTATCTCACCGACCCAGTATATTTTCTTCAATATATCTATGTGATGATATCAATCATGATTTTAGATGTGAAGGTCAAAATATTTTAAAAGGTTCGATCAGGACTGATTTTTGAAAGTGCATGTTCATCGTTGACAGCGGGCATCCTAAAGCAAGGAGGTATCGAAATAATCATGGGAACTAATGAACAGATATCTTTGGTTCCTCAGAATTTTGAGTAAATTTACTTGCATTTTAAGATAATGTTGTTTTTACTCTATAGTCACTGAATAGATGGCGGACTTGTTGTTTTTCTATCAGTTAGAGTGCGTTATGTGGTAACACATGTTATAAATAATGTATGTTTTAAATTCTTATGTAAATAAATAGCATATTATGTAGATTTAATCGCTATCAAAAATATCTTATCAGGATATGTAAAATTTTTTAACAGAGTTTATTTTTATTATATCATTTCAAGAAAAATTGAAATATAGGCATTGCAATCATCTTGATAATTGAAGGCCTGTTAATGATAATAGATGAGATATTAGGCGCATTCGGCAATGGATTAGATTCTGTTATCAGCTATCTAGCTGAACATGTTGTGACATGTTTGATACCTGCATTCTTCATCGCAGGTGCCATTGCCGCATTGATAAAAAAAGATGCTGTATTGAAATATTTGGGACCAAAGGTATCAAAATACAAGTCATATTCTGTCGCATCGGTTTCAGGCACTCTTCTCGCTGTATGTAGTTGCACAATATTGCCTCTTTTTGCTGGAATATATAAAAAAGGTGCAGGGTTGGGCCCTGCGATCACTTTCCTGTTTGCCGGTCCAGCCATAAATGTGTTGGCCATCATCTACACCGCACAGGTATTGGGTTTCAATATCGGACTGGCCAGAGCTGTAGCTGCCATTTCTCTGTCCATTGTGGTTGGACTTATAATGGCAGTCCTTTTCAAAAAAAGCGAAAAGGAGAAAGAAGAAAACGCAGGGCCGGACCCATTTTTGGTTTCAGACGAATCCGTATCAAGACCTAAATGGGTCATACCAATATTCTTCGCATTACTTGTAGGCATATTGATATTTGGAGCGTCGTCCTTGGATTGGATGATCAAACTACCGATCGTATACATTTTCACAATATTGATCGCTGTGATATTGATCTATTATTTCACAAGGGACCAGGTCACAGAATGGGGAACAGAAACATGGATGCTAACAAAGAAAATATTTCCGATATTGATAATTGGAACATTTATTGTTGGAGTGTTTGCATATTTCGTCCCTCCGGAAACATTCGCCCCTTATCTCGGTAGCAACAGTCTAGGCTCTACTTTCCTTGCCTCTTTGATAGGCGCGGTGATATACATGCCGACCTTGATGGAGGTCCCTATAATAGGGGGTGTTTTTGGATACACGACTGGCGCCATGGCCAATGGTCCGGCATTGGCACTTTTACTCAGCGGACCAACCACCAGTCTGCCATCGATAGCCGTATTGTACAAGATAATCGGACTTAAAAAAACCCTTACTTACTGGTTACTCGTGATCATTATGGCCACCATTGCAGGAATGATCTATGGGGCCATAGCATGATCATGAATGGAGAAGAATAAAATGACGACAGTGAAAATAGAGATATTGGGAACAGGTTGCTCCAAATGCAAAAAACTTTACCAGATTGTTTTAGAGGTCGTGAAAGAAACAGGTCTGGATGCAGATGTCATCAAGATAGAGGACATACAAACGATCACGGATCGTGGAGTGATGATCACTCCTGCTCTTTATGTGGATGGGAAAGCTGTAGCTATGGGGCGCGTACCTAACAAAGATGAAATGAAAACGATATTGGGAGTATGAAAAAATGTCAGAAAAAACAGGAACCTCTTGTGGTTGTAAATGTAATTGCGGCTCGAAAGTAAATATAATATATTCTTGTTCAGGAGCCTCGAACGTCGGTCAATTGTCGAACGAGATAGCTTTGATCGTTTCAGAATCTGGAAAGGCATCAATGGGATGTCTCATCGGCGTAGGTGCGGAGATATCCACAATGGTGATGAATGCAAAATCGGCAGATTCAGTGATTGTGATAGATGGCTGCCCCCAATGCTGTGGTAAAAAGATGCTGGAAAAAGCCGAGATACCGAATGTTAAGGGGTTTGTCATAACAGAAATGGGTGTAAAAAAGACCGGCGATCTCAGAGGCGACAGAGATATGTCAGATAAACTTGCTAAAATCATTGCAAATAATATTTGATTCATACAATACACGAAAATTTATCTTTAAAAAATCATAAATTCATAGTAATGTATGTATATATGTACATACATACATTATTATGATTCCAATAAATGCGAAATTCTTTAAAGCCTTGGGAGACGAGACCAGGTTGAATATTGTAGGTTTCTTGCTAAAGAAAGATTACTGCGCATGCAATTTCGATAAGATAAGCGATAAGGATCAGACCACTATATCCAGACATCTCAAGATACTTACAGAAGCAGGCATAATCAAGAACACGAAACGTGGCAGGAACAACATCTACAGCATAAAGGATGAAGAGATGAGATCCCTTCTTATGAAGATCGGTATCGAAGAATTGGACTGCGATTGCGACTGTATCGTATATGACAGAGAACAGTTCGTAAAAGAATCTGTGAAGGAGAGATATGGTGAGATCGCAGCATCAGACGTCCCTTGTGGTTGTGGGAACAGTTGCTGTAGCGATTCGTACGATCCCATCAAGCTTTCAGCATCCGTAGGATATTCCGAGGATGAGTTGAAGGTCCTTCCCGGATCCAATCTGGGATTGGGATGCGGGAATCCTGGAGCACTAGGCAATATCAAAGAAGGTCACGTAGTCCTCGATCTTGGCAGCGGGGCAGGCATGGATGCATTCCTTGCAGCCCGTCGTGTTGGGAATTCAGGCAAGGTCATCGGTGTTGATTTTACACCAGAGATGATAAAAAAGGCCGAACGCAATGCAAAAGAAAATGGTATTACCAACGTGGAATTCAGATACGGGGACATCGAAGAACTCCCTGTTGATGACAACTCGATCGACATCATACTGAGCAACTGCGTCATAAACCTTGTACCGAATAAACTGAACGTCTTCAAGGAAGCGTACAGGGTCTTGAAAGATAACGGCAAAATGTACATCTCAGACATGGTCCTATTGGAAGAGCTCACCGAAGAACAGAGAAACGACAAGGACCTGATCACAGGGTGTATTGGCGGGGCCATACTCAAAGATGATTATCTGAACCTGATAAAACAAGCTGGATTCCACCTAGATAACTTTTTGGAAGACAAAAAAATAAGCAAGATACAATATCAAGGCCTCCCAGTAGAAAGTTTGAAGGTCGTTGCCAATAAAATTTGAAAATCTTTTTACAAACCATTTAATCAATCAATTTTCAAAAATCAGATAAAGAATTTCGATCAATGGTCGATTCATGATAGTGATCAAAATGATTAAAATTCATTGAATATCAGAAGCATAAATTCTTTTTCTGTTTTGATATTCAATTTAAAATTGGACACGAGATACGATCATTTCATGCAATCGCATTTTACATTTCCAGTTATGATCTCTTGCCAATCCTTAAGGACATCATGTGTCCAACAGTCATCAGCACCTGCCGATTCACGCATCACCAATGCCAATATGTAATTCAATTCCTTGACCGTTGCTCCTGCTTCTAAGGCACCCTTGAAATGCTTTCTTACGCACGGCGCACTCCTAGACTTTATGGATAATGCAAAACATATGAACTGGTACGTTTTTTCGTCTATGGATCTTTTTTCACGATACATATCATCCATGTCATCCAGCATCTCTGTGAATTCTGGAAAGAAATCCTCCAACATCCTTGTCATTTTTTCTCACCTTTATTTAAAAGTTCTATGATTTCCTGCGTACTTAGGACTTTGCCCACAGATACCACATCCTTGCCTATGACAAGAGCAGGCGTGACCATAACACCATATCTGGCTATCTCGTTGATGTCTGTCACATGGCTGACCTCGAAATTCTTTCCAGATAGCTTGACTGCCTCTTTAGCGTTCGATTCTAATTGTTTGCATTTCAGACATCCGGTCCCAAGCACTTTCACATGGGCATCATCGTTTGTCTGACCTTCGCATTTACTCTCATTCTTTCTACTGAATAATCCCATTCACATACACCCAATGATTTTTCGTTATCAACTTCAAAGAATAAAAATGTGTACAGGGGCCATTCAATCTGCTGGCTCGATATTAGATTTAAAAATGATCTTGACGTCAGAGCAATTCGCCCTTCTCATTCACGAAGACAATGTCGTTCTTTTCGATCTTCTTGACCATGCTTTTCGAAAGCATCCCCATTTCCAACCAGGCTGAATTCATGACACCTGTTGGAACGAGACAGGTCAACGACATGTCCCCCCTCATCTCTTTGGCATTGACCTTGCTGGCCTCCATGTCTGTTATATCCACTATCGATAGTGTCTTCAAACGTTCCCCATAGGCTTTTACTTTGGGACAATCCGATTCGATAGATATGTCCATGTCTCCATCTTCCCGCATACTGGTTGTGATCCTATGTGTTTTTCCACAAACCCTCATATTCACAATCACACTGGCCATATCTCAAACCCTCATTTTAAGATCTGAATTCAATAATTCTTCGACCTTATCTCTAATCATGGTAATGACCTCCATGTATTTTTGATCAGACATGCCTTTTGGGTCGGGAATATTCCATGCGATTCTTCTTTCGCATGACATATACGGGCAACTTATACCGCAACCCATCGTGACCACGATATTCACAGGAGGCAATTCTGATATCGTTTTAGGACGTTGCTTATCGGTCATTTGAATTCCGAGCATATCCTTCAAATTACGCGCAGCATCAGGGTCAATGGACCCCGAGGGTTCAGATCCTGCAGAATAGCATGTAAAACTCCCATCCGATAACGAATTGCCTATCGCCTCGGCTATCTGGCTTCTGCAGGAATTGTGTACGCAGATGAATGCTATCTTCATATGATCAATCCAATTGATTCAATCCTTGTATTCGCCCAATGTCAAATACGCTGGAAGTTCGAAACCGCTTTTCGGACCGACCACCGTCTTCCATTTCGTGACCATCTCGACCTGACGTTCTATGCCTTCGCAAAGCCCCGGTATGATGATCGTGCGTCCGTTCACCTTATTGGCGATACCAGATGTCGTAAGTCCCTTCATTATCGTGGCTGGCGTCATGACACGCATTATGGCAGCATGATCGATGGTGAATCCCTTTGTATCCGTTGGCACGATCCAAAGACTGACATCAGGTGCATTTTTGAATATCAGTTTGAGGACATAATGGGTTACAGTGCAGTTCCCTGTGACTATCACCGGGGAATCAGCCGTGGGAGAATTTATCTCTATGAGCGTCTCGGGTATCACGCTCATGGAATAATCGGCCTCGCGAACTTCCAATCTTATGGAAAGAGGGCCTCCGAGCGATTCCATCATCCTTACCGCCAGTTCTTGGCAGGATTGTGCTTTCATCGTTCCTTTGCTAAGTTCGTTCGCGAATGCCATGCAGTCTGCACATCCGCATCCTCCGCAGTCCTTCCCCGGCAGATATTTGATTATATCCTCAGGCGAGAGACCATAGAAATCAATAGCTTCGATAACCATTTCATTTACCTTCTTTTTTCATTCATTATGGGTTTTTGATCTTTATCATAAGGGTTGACCCTTTTTATTCGATATCAAGCGGCCTCCGCTATCATAGTATCTCTTCTGGAAATAAAGGGACAGATGAACCAGCGAGATCATGACTGGAACCTCTACCAGAGGTCCGATAACCGCTGCGAAAGCCACGCCTGAACTTATCCCGAACACACCGATCGCAACCGCGATCGCGAGCTCGAAATTGTTGCTCGCGGCTGTGAACGACTGTGTGGCCGCGTGAGGATAATCGAATTTGGACCTCATGGATATTCCGAAGGAAAGGAGGAACATTATCATGAAGTAGATAAGCAGAGGTATCGCTATACGGACAACATCCCATGGGAGTTGTACTATGTAGTCGCTCTTCAAGGAGAACATGACGACTATCGTGAATAGAAGTGCCAGCAGAGATATCTTTCCGGCGATCGGCATGAACTTGTCGTCATACCATTCCTTCCCCATGCGAGGCCTAAGGAAGTATCTTGTAGCTACACCGGAGAAGAAAGGTATGCCGAGATAGATAAGCACACTGACTGCCACGGATATTATGGAGATCTGGATGTCAATTCCCGATCCAGGCGATATTATGTCAGATAGGACCGCAACCAGGAAGTAGACGTAGAACGAGAACATGATTATCTGGAATATGGAGTTCAGCGCTACCAATATGGCGGCATATTCGTTGTCACCCTTGGCCAGTTCATTCCAGACAAGTACCATAGCTATGCATCTGGCGACACCTACGATTATCACTCCTATGCGGTATTCCGGCATGTCGGGAAGGAATATCCAGGCAAGGGCGAACATCAGGAATGGGCCGATGACATAATTCAAAAGCATCGATACCGAGAGCATCTTCTTGGTCTCCGGCATGCGAGAGATCTTTCCGAGTTCCTCATATCTGACCTTTGCCAGAGGCGGGTACATCATGAGTATCAGGCCTATGGCAA
The DNA here is from genome assembly GCA_963676045.1 of uncultured Candidatus Methanogranum sp. Classification (GTDB taxonomy): domain Archaea; phylum Thermoplasmatota; class Thermoplasmata; order Methanomassiliicoccales; family Methanomethylophilaceae; genus Methanogranum. The sequence continues at coordinate 716,000 of OY780938.1, read as the reverse complement.
GGGGTATGGATGTAGTACCTATGCTCAATGATCCGATGAAATCGGCCAATCCAGGTATCAATATGCCGAGGCCTATGCCTAAGGCCATGGCGGCAAAGATCCAGATGGTGAGATATCTGCTCAGGAATGGCAATCTTTCTGATAAATGTCCACTTACTTCGGTCACAGCGATTTATTCCCCCATGTATATTTCAAATAATATTGAAATGATAATATCATTATATATAATTTTTCAAATCGAACAATGGAATGTCTTTATATCGATAAGAGGCAATCCAAGTTCAAATGAATAAAGAGACATCAAAAGGGGAAGGTCTTAACGAAGAGTGCTGTTCCACTTCGATAAATCTTCCGTCAGAGATGACAGAGATACTCTGTTCCAACGGCGGTCTGGATAATATAAAGAGACACACTCTTGGTAAGGTCGAATTGTTATCGAGGGTCAAGTTGTTCAAGGCGCTTTCAGATCCGATACGCTTGCAGATACTTTCTGCTCTCTCTGCCTCAGACCTATGTCCATGCATACTCAAGGATATAACGGAGTTATCGGATTCCAAGCTATCCTATCATTTGAATATCCTGGAGGATGCTGGCCTCATATCATACTCTTCCAGGAAAAAATGGAGGATATACAATCTTACGGATGCTGGGAAAGAGACATTGTCAATCTCAGATCAGATATTCCAAAGATGATTTGTCCATGTGACAATTGAAACAGATATAGATTTCAAAGTTGCATTCAGAATATCTGAATACGATCGGTCGTCTTTTAATCGTATCCTAGAAACTTTTATCAATTCCTATATTCGTATCAAATCGATGTTCTCATGTCAACGGATATGAGCATCAGAATATTTGGAAGTGAATATGTGCCAGTGATTACAATCGAAGTGGCCCCATTGGAGTATGCAAAGAAGGCCGAGATCGCCAAGAACTTTACAGAGGAGTTCAGCAGGGTCACAAAGATATCAAAAGAATCGATAGTGGTCCTTTTCCACGAATTACCGTTGGAGAGCGTATCCTCGGGCGGACAGATGTTGTCTGAGAAATATAAAAAATAAAATAAGATTCGATAAACAATGAGGATTAATTTTTCAAATTAATTCTTTAAACATAAAATACAAAAGAAATCAGATCAATATGGAAGAATTCTCAGACCGGATAATGTGCAGGCAGCTTATAGCTCCATGCGGGATGAATTGCGCATTGTGCAGTGCATACCAGCGCGATAAGAACAGATGCCACGGATGTAACGGGTCTGATGAAGGGATGCCGGTCTCCTGCACAAAGTGCATCATAAGGAACTGCAAGACCATAGCTGAAAATGATTCAAAGCTATGCTATGAATGCGACAGGTTCCCTTGCAGGAGACTCAAGGACCTCGATAAGCGCTATTCCACAAAATATTCTATGAGCATGATCGAGAACCTTACAAGGATAAAAGAAGAGGGGATGGACCTTTTCATAGAGGAGCAAAGAAGTAAATGGAGTTGCAAGGAATGCGGCGATCCTATATGCGTCCATAAAGGATATTGTATCCATTGCAACAAGAAGTGACAGTCCTTCTTGCGTATTCCACGGAAAGATTCGATCAAGGCCTACGGCTATCATAAAAAGGTAAGGGGTTTGGAATCGATAAGGGTTCAAGCAATCATCATGTTCTTTCAGATCTTATTATTTCAGCTGCCATTTCCCCCACATACATTACAGGCCCCATTGTATGGCCGCGATTGACATGCGGTATGACGGATGCATCAGCGACACGCAGCCCTTCGACACCGCGAACCCTTAGATGCGAGTCCACCACTGCCATAGGGTCCTTTTTAAGATCACCAATGCGTGCTGTGCCCACCGGATGGAATACCGTGCTTGCCTCGTTGCGTATCGCGTTCTCTATCTCTTGATCAGTAGCATCCAATGCAGGATGCATGGCTCCAGTATACGGGGATAATTCCTTGGTCTTTATGATCCCCATGGCATAGCGCACTCCTTTTATGAAGTGCTTCATATCCTCTGGGTCTCCGAAATAATTGGGGTCTATCAACGGCTTATCATGAGGGTCATCTGAGGCCAGCAATAATCTTCCTTTGCTCTTAGGGATCATCAATATGACAGGTATCGAATAACCGCTCTTGCCTGCTATGTCCTTAACATCATGGAATTCCTTCTCTGAACCGTTCGCGCCGTGAAGGTAATAGAATATCAGTTCGAAATCCGGTCCATTATGGGTGCCGTCCGAGGATACCAATCCTGCCGCCGCACCAGGATAATAGCAAGCAGGCCCTGTACGGTCCTTTCTCCATTGTGCGATGGAGTTTTTGCTTGAGAACTCCATTATCGAATTAGGTATCATGATCGGCGATATGAATCTCATACTGAACATGAGGTGGTCGTTAAGGCCCTCGCCCACACCTGGAACATCTGCTACCAATGGTATGTTGTATTCCTGAAGTTCTTTCTTCGGACCTACGCCTGACAGCTTTAGTAATTGCGCAGTATTATATGTGCCAGCAGAGAGTATTATCTCTTTGTTGGCTTTTATCTCTTGTATCTTTCCCTGATATTCCACTTCTACGCCAATCGCCGCATCCCCATCGAACATGACCTTACGGACGAAAGTGTTCGTTTGTATCGTAAGATTGGGTCTCTTCCTTATCTTTTCTGAAAGATAGGCATCTGCTGGCGTGTGCCTCACATTGTTTATGTAATACTTCTGAACAACATCCGCGCGATATGGGTCCTCGCCTGAGAAATCCCCTATTTCGCCGAATCCAGCCTCTTCGAATCCCTTCAACATCGTATGAACGAAATCCGTCGGGTATGCTGAATCCTCAAGACGAAGCATTCCTCCCTTACCTCTGTACTTGCTCGGTCCTAGATCGGTATCCTCAATCCTATGGAACATCTCGAGGGCTTTATCGAAGTTCCATCCTTTGGCACCTTGTTCCTCCCAGGAGTCGTAATCCTCTTTTGTGCCTCTCATCCAGAATCCGACATTTATGCTGGATGAACCTCCCATGACCCTGCCCCTCGGCTGGTATATCCTGCGACCATTGAGGCCTTTTTGTGGTTGCGTCTCATATTGCCAGTCGTATTCGGTGCCCCAAACGTTATAGAATGCCCCTGGCGACCTGGACACGTCATTTGTATTCTCTCCTCCGGCCTCTAACAAAAGGACGGAGATTTTCGGGTCCTCGCTCAATCTCGATGCGACGACCGGTCCTGATGTTCCTGCTCCTACTATTATGTAATCATATGTTTTCATAGCATTTACACCCTTGAGACTCATATCAATTCTTTTGGTAGAATGATGATACATATCTCAGATGTATTTGTAAATGATAAATAGGTTTTGATAATTCATTTTAAAATGGCATTTATTGAAAATTGAAAGAAATCAATTTTGTTTGGTACCGCACTTTGTACAGAATATCGCATCATCATCCAATTGCGTTCCGCACGATGGGCATGCATGCTCGTATTCGATGAATGAGATGTACTTGATCGAAGGGTCCATGGATGATGAATTGACGATCACAGTTCTCTCAGAATTATTGGAATCATCGAAATTTTTCGCCCTTTTGAGGATTATTAGATTTGAGAATCCCAACACTATCGGAAGTAATGATAACATTACCACTTCAATTATGATCAATATGTGTGCATTACTGTTGTTATCCATATTTGTCAATATTAGATATGATGTAAATGCAACTGCGATCCCAAATATGATAAGGATAATTGCCGATTTACGTACGTATTTTGAACTCTGATACACCCCAGTCTCGCTTATCTTCCTATCTGACATCTCCGTTGCACCCGTCCTCATTTTTCGAATATGGTCATTATGTATTGATGGTATATGTAATATTTTTAATGAGGTCGTAATGATTGAATTAAGGGCATAATTACGTCTCGATAATGAATTGATATCGGATTGTTGGTTTGATATGTAAAGAAAAAATCAACTGGAGTAATTTATTTTATATGTAGCAGAATTCAGAGTTCTTTCCTCTGAACCATGATATGAAGGTGCCTATGAAACACATCATGAAGCATATCAGGAATGCAAAATGTATGGAATCCATGAATGCCCCATAGGTAGAAGGAGATATGTTCTCTGATGCTCCCATGAAAACAGATATGCAGATCATGGCTATTCCCATGGATATCATCATACCAGTCTGACGGAAGACAGATACCATCCCTGATGCTTCTCCGCGATATTCCCTTGAAACGGATGAGATTATCGCCGATGTGTTGGGTGCGGCGAACAAAGCGATCCCCATTCCGAAGATGAACAGCACGGATGCCACATATGGCAATGACATCTCAGACCCGAGGTACACCATCATCAGAGAACCGATGCATATCATCGCCATGCCCATCGTCGGTAGTATCCGTTTATCCTCAATCTTATCCGACAGTGAACCGGCCCAAACAGTGAATACCGCCTGTACGAAAGGTTGCAACATCATCATCACTCCCGCTTCCGATGCCGTCATCTGGCCTATGCTTTGGAGATACAAGGCCAAAAAGAACGTCAGCGAAGATGCTGCGGCATAGTTCATGAATGCCGCTATGCATGAACGTCTGAATACGCATATACGGAACAGTTTGACATTCAGCACGGGATTCTCTCTGTTCTTAAGGAAATGGAAGGTAATTACAAGGAGGACGGAACCTAGAAGAATGAATAAAATTCCCCAAGGTTCTGTTATGTATGCCACGCCGAGCATCATGACGAGGATGGAGCTCATCCAGAGGAATGAGCCTTTCATGTCCATCTTTTTACCATGCATCGGAAAGATATCCTTATCGAACCTCAGGAAGAACATAAGGGAGAATACGGAAAGTGGCACCATAAGGAGGAACAGGACCCTCCACCCCACGAGATCCGATAGTGTCCCGCCTATGCTGGGGCCCAATGTGAATCCGATGAATGTCACGGCCGTATAGATCCCGATGGCCCATCCGCGTCTCTGAGCCGGATATACAGTGGAGAGCAGTGCGATACCTGTAACCGTGAGTACGGAAGAGCCTGCGCCCAATACGAACCTCATTGCCAAAAGGAATTCCATGCTGGGACTTAATGTAGATAGTACAGCGGATATGATGACGATTACCAATCCTACGATCGATGTTCTTTTCATCCCGTATATGCTGGCAAAACGTGCGGCAGGGACCATGAACATGACCGATGCGATAAGGAAGACGGTGTTCAGCATTGCAAGCGAATGGGTGCTTGCATCGAAGTCCCTTCCGATGCAGGGTAGTGCCAGACTTATCATCGTTCCCATGAGGGGCGTGATTGCAGCACCTAAACAAGTCGCAAAAAGGATATTTCTGCAATCCTTGTCTGAATAACCGCCCCCATCCATACCCCTGTTAAACAATACAGGATAGATATTCGTTTGGTTTTTGATTTTTACAAGATTTGTTTAAAAATTATGATTCGACAAGTAATATGAGTGGGCCTGCCCGGATTTGAACCGGAGTCAATAGCTCCCGAAGCTACAAGGATACCAAGCTACCCCACAGGCCCGCGATTGCTGATTCATGTTCTGATATTAAAATTTCGGGATTGTCTGAAGTAGTTGATCGGGATGACCAGGTAAAAGATAGGTCATCCCGAACGGATTCACTGGGATGTCGCAGCTCTCGCGGGCATCATGCGCACTTTCAGTGGCCTGCCATCGAAACTGCATTTGGACAGGTGGGACATCGTGATGTCTGCTTTATCCTTGTCTATCTCCACGAATGAGCGCTTGTCATTCAGGGTTATCCTTCCTATCTCGATGGATTTGAGGGCGCCCTTTTCTTTCAAGAATTCGCAGAGGTCTGATTTCTGTATGCCATCCATCTTTCCGACATCGATCTCCATCGAGATCTTGTCATCGTCGCCTCTGTTGTATCTGTTATTCCTCATCGGGGGTCTCCTCTGTTCATTGGTCCTTTGAACCGGTTTCTCCTCGACGATCGGGACCAGAGGCCTGACCTCTATGTTGTTGAATGCAGACATGTCCAGGACAGGTATCCTCTTCTCTATCTTGCGCTCTATGTCCTTGAGGTCCCTCTTCTCCTCATCCATGACGAAGGTCACGGCTATGCCGTCCTTTCCAGCCCTTCCGGTACGTCCTATGCGGTGGACATATGTCTCCGGGTCGGTGGGCATATCGAAATTGATGGCGCAGTCGACATCCTTTATGTCGAGTCCCCTTGCGGCGACATCGGTGGCCACGAGTATCCTGATGGAATCCTCTTTGAAGTTCTTGATCGCCTTCTCCCTCTTCTTCTGTGGAACGTCACCGTGTATGGCATCGGTGCTGTATCTTGCGGCGATGAGCTTCTTGTTCAACTGATTGACCCTGTGCTTTGTGTGGCAGAAGATTATCGTCTTCGGTTCGTTGGCATCCAGTATATCGCACAGCTCATCGAATTTAGAGTCCTTCGTCGTCATGAGGTAGTATTGTTTGATCAATTCGACGGTCGGTTCATCCTTCGACACCAAGATGTCCTTGTGGTCCTTCATCTGACGGTCGATGAGCCTCTTTATGTCTGGCGACATGGTAGCTGAGAAGAGCATGGTCTGTCTCTTTGCTGGCACTCTGCTGAGTATGTAGTCAAGGTCCCTGGCGAATCCCATGTCGAGCATGCGGTCGGCCTCGTCGAGCACTACAATGGAGATCTTCGAAAGGTCGATCTCATCGCGGCCCATGACATCCTTTAGCCTTCCTGGTGTGGCGATGATGATGTCCACGCCCTTCCTGATCTTCTTTATCTGGTTCTCGATGCTGACCCCGCCGTATATTGCGACGGTGGTGTGGCCTGTGTATCTCGAGAGCTTTTCCATCTCCTCGGATACCTGGTTGGCCAATTCCCTGGTCGGCACCAATGTGAGGATCGAAGGGTTCTTTCCTTTGGATTTGGTACGGCTGAGGATGATGGAACCATATGTTCCGGTCTTGCCTGTTCCCGTCTGGGCCTGTGCGAATATGTCGCATCCGGACATCCCTATGGGGATGGCCTCTATCTGGACAGGGGTGGGTTCGTTCCAGCCCATGTCATTCATTGCGTTGATTATATCTTCTGGGATACCCAGATCTGTGAAACTCGAAGTCATGATATCACTTTGTGACGAAAATAAAACGATCTGTCGATTTCACAGATTACCTTAAATTCCAATACTCCGTTGCAATACTTATATATAAACCCATCTCTAAGACCGAATATTGGTAGAAACTCTACAATATTACCTAATGTTGATGGCTGGATATATCATAGGGCTTTGTAATTTTGCAATTTTACCCTTTGGCGGTCCGTGATATAGGGGGCGGTCGCCCCCGTCGAATCACGGAAGATATTCGATGGATCTCATGCAAGATCGAAACGGTCCGCGTTCATCACCTTGTTCCATGCTGAAACGAAATCAGAGATGAATTTCTCACGGGAATCGTCGCAGGCATATACCTCAGAGATGGCACGAAGCTCCGAATTGGAACCGAATACGAGATCGACGCGTGTAGCTGTCCATTTGAGGCTGCCTGTTCTGCGATCGCGTCCTTCGAAGATGTCCTTGTCATCTGCTTTAGGTTTCCATGCGGTATCCATATCCAGCAGGTTGACGAAGAAGTCGTTAGTGAGGGTCCCGGCCCTCGATGTGAGGACACCGTGGGTCGACTGTCCGTGGTTGGCACCCAGTACGCGCAATCCGCCGAGCAGGACCGTCATCTCAGGTGCGGTCAGCGTCAGCAACTGTGAGTGGTCTATCAGCATCTCTTCCGGTGTGACCGGGGATTTTGCGCCTTGGTAGTTGCGGAAGCCATCCGTCTTAGGTTCGAGTACCGCGAAGGAATCGATGTCCGTCTGTTCCTGCGAGGCATCTGTGCGTCCAGGCATGAAATCGACGTTTATTTCCTGCCCGGCCTTTCTGGCAGCCTCTTCTATGCCCACGCAACCGCCGAGGACGATCAGGTCTGCAAGGGAGACCTTCTTCTTTCCGGCCGCATTGTCGAATTCAGATTTTATCTTCTTCAGGATCGATAGTATCTTGGCCAGTCTGGCCGGCTCGTTTACAGTCCAATTCTTCTGGGGTTCGAGACGGATGCGAGCTCCGTTGGCGCCGCCGCGATGGTCGGAACCGCGATATGTTGATGCGGAGGCCCATGCGGTCGAGACGAGTTCGGAGATGGATAGACCGGAGGAGCCGATCCTCTCCTTGAGGGCGACGATATCGCTCTCGTCGATCGTCTCATAATGCGCCTTTGGCAACGGGTCCTGCCATATCAGGTCTTCCGTTGGAACTTCTGGTCCGAGGTAACGGGATTTCGGCCCCATGTCGCGGTGGGTCAGTTTGAACCACGCTCTTGAGAAGGCATCCTTGAATTCCTCGGGATTGTCCCTGTAATGCAGTGCGATGCTCTTGTACTTCGGGTCATAGCGCAAGGCGAGGTCTGCCGTGGTCATCATAGGCCGATGCATCTTCGATGGGTCATGGGCATCCACAACCATGTCCTCTGGGGAGACATTCTTGGCGAGCCATTGATTCGCTCCAGCTGGGCTTTTGACGAGTTCCCATTCGTATTTGAACAGCGTGTTCAGGTAACCCATGTCCCAACGGATAGGATGCGCCTTCCAGGCCCCTTCGAGCCCGCTGCCGATGGTGTCGCCGCCTTTACCGGTTCCGAAGGTGCTCTTCCATCCGAGGCCCTGCTCCTCTATCGGAGCCGCCTCGGGTTCCGGACCGACATGGGTCGCGGGGCCTGCGCCGTGCGTCTTTCCGAAGGTATGGCCGCCTGCCACCAGCGCGACGGTCTCTTCGTCATTCATGGCCATGCGTGCGAAGGTCTCCCTCACGTCGATGGCCGAAGCTACAGGGTCCGGATTGCCGTTAGGTCCTTCGGGGTTTACGTATATCAGGCCCATCTGTACGGCGGCAAGGGGATTCTCGAGGTCCCTCTTGCCGGAGTAGCGCTTGTCGTCCAGCCATATGCGCTCGTTACCCCAGTAGACATCCTCTTGAGGCTCCCATACATCCTCGCGCCCTCCTGCGAAACCGAACATCTCGAGCCCCATGGACTCGAATGCGCAGTTACCGGCGAGGATCATGAGGTCGGCCCACGAGAGCGACCTTCCATATTTTTGCTTGATGGGCCACAGCAGGCGGCGCGCCTTGTCGAGGTTGACGTTATCTGGCCAGCTGTTCAGCGGCGCGAGCCTTTGAGTTCCGCGACCGGCTCCGCCGCGACCGTCGCCCATGCGGTAGGTACCGGCGCTATGCCAAGCCATCCGTATGAACAAGGGGCCGTAGTGGCCGTAATCGGCTGGCCACCATTCTTGCGAATCTGTCATAAGTTCATAAAGATCCTTCTTCACGGCATTCAGATCGAGTTTTTCGAATTCCTCGGCATAATCATAGTCCTCATCCATCGGATTGCTCAGTTTGGAGTTCTGGCGGAGGATCGAAAGGTTGAGCGAGTCTGGCCACCAATCGCGGTTCATAGTACCTTTGCTAGGGGCAGAATGGCTTGTCATACCTGTTACAGGACATTTTTTCTCATCAGTCATGGGATTCACTCCTTAGTTAAGACCTGGTCATTCTTGAAGCTCTCAGAATACCCATTTATCAATCAGTTTTGCTGCTAATAAACATATGCAATATCAGAGACCAAAGACATAAGGTAGGATTATGTCAGCAGAACGCGGTCTTATGTAATATCGTTCATCGGTCTTGTCATTGTTCTAAAATTCATCGCTCATTCGATCAATATATGCAAATTATTTTCGTATTCTGACAATATTAATTATTTGTTCCGTATCAGTCAATATTGATATGATTTTGTAATCTCAATATATGATAGGCGTGAAATTTCACATGTATCTTGTTCAGTCATACTAAAATACGAATCAACTTTCGAACCCTTCATATGTTCAAGAACAACAAACAATTCAGACCGAACACGATCACATTGATCACAATACTGTTCGCGTCAATGATGATCCTGATGGGAGCAGCCGCTGTGGCCCCTGCCCTCGAACCGATAAGCAAGGCATTTCCCGATGCTTCCAAGTTGACGATATCCTTCATCGTCACGTTGCCTGCCCTGGCGGTCTCGATCACCGGTTTCGGTATCGGTTATCTGGCGGACCGTTTCGGTAAGGCCAAGATATTCATGATATCATTATTCATCTTCACGGTCGCAGGCGTATCCGCATATTTCCTCGACTCGTTGGGGGCTATACTGGCTGTCCGTTTCATCCTTGGAATAGGTATAGCTGGAATATCTCTGGCCACGACAGCATTGATAGCTGAGTATTATGAGGGTGCGAAGAGAGGTAAGATAATAGCATACCAGTCGGCCGCAATGGGTGCGGGGGTACTTCTGCTCGAATCAACGGGAGGGGCGCTAGCTGACATAAGTTGGAACGATCCGTTCCTGATATATCTGATAGGTATTCCGATACTTCTGCTCGCGTTGATATCCGTGAGGGAACCAATGCAGGTCGAGAGACATGATGGTATGCTCCCTGAGGCGGTAATACCTAAAAAGGGAATGAAAGTGGCGGTCTGTTACCTGATGATGTTCCTGGCAATGTTCATGATGTTCATTCTGCCGACCAACCTTCCATATCATATCGTGGACATCGGCTCCAATTTGTTCATCTGCGGACTTCTGTTGGGGATACTCGGCGTATCGCAGGCAGCGTTCTGTCTGGTATATTCCAGGTCCTCTAACAAGTTGACCGATCTTTCTGCATACGGGGCATCATTCGCCATGATAGGTCTCGGATTCTGTCTATTGCATTTCACGGCCCTTCCGATCATCGTCGTTTCGATGATGTTGGTGGGAATGGGGATGGGCCTTGTCACACTTACCGTCGTTGGAAGGCTATCGTTCATATCCCAGGCAGGCGGCTCTGGTAAGATAATGGGCGGATATTCCGTCGCATTCAACCTAGGTGTGTTCGCATCATCATTGGCGATCATCCCATTGGTGGAGGCACTCGACTCCTATACCGAGACATTCGTATATGCGGGGCTGTTCGCATTCATGATATGCGCAGTATGTTTTGTTTCATTACTTATGAATAAATCTGCAAGAAAGAGTATTGGAACTAAGGTTCCAGATTCTGGTATTCACGGTCATACGCAGGAGTTCGCAAAGATACTGATAGCCACAGACGGTAGCGAGAACAGTATGAATGCCGTGAGGATAGGATTGGACATGGCCAAGAACAACGATTCATCGGTCACTGTCCTGTATGTTTTCGATTCTGATCATTATTCGTCGATAGTCGCTGATATGCCTTCATCTGACGATATAAAACGTTTAGGCAATTCGGTTTCAAAAGAAGCATTCGAATTCGTGCTTGCTGAAGCAGGGAAGAGGAACATGCAAGTGGTCACAAAGGTGTTGTACGGACACCCGGCCGAGACAATCGTCGAGGAGAGCGCACATCACAACCTGGTAGTATGTGGGTCATTGGGACGTACGAATATCTCAAGGGCATTGATGGGCAGTGTCGCAGAGAAGGTCGCGAGGATGGCAAAGTGTCCTGTCCTGATATGTCGCAGGTCCGATTGAGACCATATATTGGAAATTGGAGATAAAAAAAGATTTTAAGACCCGGGTCTTGGACCCGGGGATTATTGCTTATGTCGAGGTCTTCTTCTTGTGCATGAAGTAGTAGGCCACCAACAGGATCGCTATGACCACTATTATGACGGCCGCGACGATCAAGATCATGTTGTTACTGCTGCTCGAGTTGCTTCCTTCCACGAAGTAGAATGAGAAACTGTCTGCATCGAACGAAACATACTTCGCGCCATCCATCGTAACGATAACGCCGGATATCTCGACGAATCTTCCGTACTCGTCAACGTGATAAACAGTCTGGTTATCATTGGATACCGGTATGTATATGGTCACGCCTTTCGCACCCTGTAGATCCATAGAGTACACTTGCGAGTTGCTTACGGACCATTCTCCGTTCCACTTCTCGGCGGTGAAGCGTATCTCATCTGCACTCATGTTGCTCGAATCGAACTTGACGATCACACCGTTGCTGAGCTTGAACATATATGTCCCTTCAGCGGAGGGGTTCTCGAAGGCCATGGATTCGCTGTTGACGTTCACGGTCTGAGTGCCTGATGCCTCGGCGAGCAGTCCCCACACTGTGGTAAGGCTGTAGTCCTCTGCAGGCATGGTGAAGTAGACGTAGCCTTCAGTGATATTGCCGACCATCTCTCCTTCGTTGTCCTTGTAGCACACGAACACATATCCTGTCTTCACAGGCACAGCTATCGAGACAGGCTCGTCGTAGTTGTATATTCCCTGTTGTGTACCATCGATCATCAATTCGTAATCGATAGCTTCTGCGGTAGCTTCGACGCTTCCGGATTTCTCTATCAGAGTAGCTACTCCCGATGTGTCCACGGTGTATGTCACGCCGCTTGTCCAGGGCTTGATCGCGGAGTATCCTGTGTTAGGGTACAGCTTGACCGTTATACCTGAAGTGTTCGACGTTACCTGTGGGAGACATCCGCTGTTGTATGTGATATTGAATGCAAGGTCGTATCCGTTCTCGACATCAACAAAGGAATAGTCTACATTCACGGTACCTGTGAAATTCGCTCCGTCCTCCAGGAAAAGAGACCCTATCTGCAGGTCGTCACCGTTGATTGTGAGCGTAGCTCCATCAGCGACGGCTATATCCTGTCCGATGTCGACTGCACCTCCAGAGGTGGTTATCGTCACCGAACCGGATCTGATCTCAGTGTATGTGGTGTAACCGTATGTCATAGGGCCGATAACTGCATTGTTCGCTGTGATCGACATCGAGCTTCCATCCATGTAATTTATGGTCGCCGATCCGTTCAAGGTCATCTCTATGTTTTCAAAGGACAGGTCGTCCATGGTGATCTCGATGTTGCTCAGGTTCACCGACAGGTTCTTTGCAGCGGTCACGTTGGGTGTTCCGTTCAAGGTCAGGGTCTTTGCACTAACTGTTATTCCATTATCACTCAATATGAGCGAGACGTCATCGATCGTCAGTGTGACACCGTGCACAGAGTACGTTATCTGTTCCAAGGTGGCGGAGCTTTCCGAAATGTCCAGGGATTCTAACAATACGTCGAGATCACCGTCAAGGAGAGATGCGAGGTCCACATCATTGAAGACGAGGGTCACATCAAGATTCTTGGCAGTGAGGACAGAGGTCTCATTACCTTCTGTCACGGTCCTGGTCAATCCTCCCATGGATGCTTCCAATGTCATGTCAGCGATGGGTTCTTCAGTCTCTGTGTCCAAGTTCATGGTACCGGTGATCGCTATCGATGCATCCGATATCGTTATTGTCTCGCTGTCGTCGCTCAAGGTCAAACTTCCGACCGAGAGTTCCGCATCGAATGTCACGAGGTCGTATTCTGAGCTTTCAATAGCATTGAAGTCGATGGTGATGTTGCCTTCCAAAACGAGGTCATCGACCGTCATTTCGAGCTCATATGTGTCTTCGTCGACTGCCGCATAGATGTATTCATTGGTGTCCGTTTCCACGTAATCGATGTTACCTATGCTTATGCTTCCCGCGATGGTCAGCTTAAGCTCTTCGAACGAGATATTGCCGGTTATCTTAAGGTCGCTGATATGCAGGGACATGCTGTCGTATTCTGCTTCGGTGTTAACCGCTATCGAGTCGACAGTGATGGTCATTTCCGCATCAGCGATTATCTTCTCTACCGCGGAAAGGAATGTTTCCTCATCGAATTCTTGTGTCTCGTAGTATTCTACGACGACGTCGATCATCTCAGGTACCCAATCAGCATTTACCGACATTTCGCCGGTGATGGTCATTCCGCTTATCAGGACAGAATCCTCGTCGTCAGAGATCGATATGCTCTTGCAGTTTATCGTGGATGTGCTTGTGCAACCATTATCGGTGTCAAAGGTGGTCTCCGAATTGACCGTCATATCATCGATTACGATGCTGCCTTCGTCCATCTGGATGTCCATGTTGGCCGTGGCCTCCACTGTTACTGTACCGTTGATGTATGGGGTTATATCAGGGATACTCGACAGAGTATCCATTGATTTGAGATAGGAGACCGTGTCGCTCAATGTGACGTATAGTGATACAGTGGTCTTGCAGGTCATCGAGATCTCGGTTCCTGATTTGATTGAGATGTCGGATGTTCCCTCGATGTTAAGGTTCTTGTCAGTAGCTGATGGATCGAATGATATTGCGTAACTGTCGGTTTCAGTGTATTCGATCTCAACCTCATCGATTGTTACTGTCATATCGATGTCTGTCGTTACTTCGAAATCGAATTTGAACGAATCCGATGCAACGGGCTTTGTTGTGCTGCTGTAATTCTCTGAGGTCGCGTATACGATGGCATCAGTTGATATTGTGAGATCCAAGGTCGCGTTTATGGAAGATATGCCATTTGAGGTAACAATCACGTCATTTATGGCGATGCTTGTCCCGTCTGCGATGCTTATCTTGGCATCCGCAGTGATCTCCTCAGTAGAATCTCCGATGGTGATATCATAGGTGATATCAGATGTGAATATACCGTCAAGTGATATCGAGACATCTTCCTCGAAGGTGTATGTGTAGAGGTAGATGTATCCATAGTCTGAATTGGCATAGATGCAGAGGGAAGATCCTTCCTGGAATTCGAATATCTCTCCGCTTGCTTGGAGGGTAACATTCAGGCCGATTCCTAATGTACCGCCGGATTCGACGATGTATTTTCCTTCTGATTCAAAAGTGACCTGTTCGGCCAGCATTTCTGTGTCGCCATCAGCAACAGTGATGGGTTCTGTTATGATCTGGTTATCCTCATCTGTGAATTCATAGAAAGATCCAAGTGTGATGATGGTCCCCAAGGTCTGAACATCATTCTGGTCAATTCCCAACATACTTGTGATGTCAGGGTCCGAAGTGGTTTTTTCATCAGTGTTCGAGGCATCGCTCGACAAGGACGAATATGCGGGCACTAGAAGCATAAACGCTGTTAATGCTATTGCCGCTACGATAACGTATGATTTTTTCATTTGATTCCTCCTTTGCCATGCAAATTGTGAATAGGCACTATGTCAACGTGTTCTGAATTTAAAATATGCTGTATATACAAAAGATAAGTTCACTAAAATTTGTCGATATTTTTATAGACAGCTTATAAACCATTGGTTTTTTATTTAAATGATACGGATTCGATTCGTTTGACATTTGGAACACTGATCTTCATGCCAGATAATATGGGCATATCGTCGGGAGGATAAGTTTTTTGAGAGGGTCCGGCATTATATGTTCGTGTTCCTCGTAATAGACAGTTTTGATTCTTTTGTTTTCAATCTGTCCTCTTGTTTCGAGGGTCTGGGCGAGGAAGCAATCGTGATAAGGGAGGACAAATTGTCCATTGACCTTTTGAACTCTTTACATATCGATGGCATCGTATTATCTCCAGGTCCAGGCAGGCCATGTGAAGGGAGTGCATCTTGGAATGTAGTGAGCGAGTTCAAAGGCAAACTCCCGATGCTGGGAGTATGTCTCGGACATCAGACCATATGTTCTGTCTTCGGAGGAGATATTGTGAACAAAAAGATCCCTATGCATGGCAAGGTCATATCCATTCAGCACAACGGGAAAGGGATTTTCTCAGGAGTCCCGAATCGCATAAGGGTCACAAGATACAATTCCCTTTCTGTTGACCCTTTCACTGTGCCAGCCTGTATGAATATAGATTCTTTGGATGATAATGGCGAGATAATGGCGGTATCGCATAAGGACCACCCGATATATGGCGTGCAATTCCATCCAGAATCTTTCATGACAGAGAATGGGATCGATATAATTGATAATTTCATCAAGATCGCAAAGGGGACGAAAACATGCTGAGAAGAACACTAGATACATATGTGCCAGCAATAGAAATATATTCCGCGATCGACCGTAATGGGACGATATTCCTGGATTCTTCGATGCATAATGAGCTAGGACGCAATTCAATAATAGGGATGATACCCAATAGAAAGCTAATCTACGACGGGAAAATGAGTGTAGATGGCAAATCGATTCACAAATCATTGATTCAGTCGATAGACGAGGAGTTGGATTCATATGTGCCAGATTTAGGAATTTCACAATCTTTGATGGGTTGGATCTCATATGACTGCGGCAGGGGTGTCGTAGGCATCTCTTCAAAGCGTGAAATTACAAATGTGCCAGAGTGTGTTTTGATAAGATTCGATGTCCTTATAATAGAAGACCATTTCAACAGAGCCACAGAGATAATATGCAATGGTCTTGTAAAAGATACAGATGTGGAATTCAAAGAGTTGATGGATATCATAGGATCTATAGGAAATTTAAATGTGCCAGATGGTAGAGGATATGATATAAGGTCCGATATCAGAAAAGAGGATTACATTTCCTCGGTAAGGAAGGCCAAAGAACTCATGAGATGTGGCGAGATGTATGTAATGAATATGACCCACACAATGGAGATAGTTTCTGATTCGGACCCATTTGGTACATTTTTGAGACTCAGGAGGATAAGCCCATCTCCGTTCGGAGCCTACATCGACATCGACGGCATTCAGATAATATCCTCATCCATGGAACTCTTGGCGGACATCGACGGTAGAAACATCAGGACGCGTCCGATAAAGGGTACAGCGCCAAGGACGGGCGACCAGGAAAAGGATGCACTCAATCTCAAAGGATTGATGTCCTCGGAGAAGGAACGCAGCGAATTGCTCATGATAACTGACCTGGAAAGGAACGATATGAACAGATTCTGCATTCCCGGGACTGTAAGGGTGGAGAGATTCGCGGTACCCGAGGAATACTCGACAGTGTTCCACACGGTCTCCGACATATCCGGTCTGATGAAAGAGAGGGCAACAGTGGGAGATGTCATTTCATCTATGTTCCCGGGAGGGTCCGTCACCGGGGCACCGAAATTGAACGCGATGAGATACATAGACGATCTGGAGGACAGGAGGCGGGGAGTTTACACAGGAATGGTATGCATCCTATCTCCAGGAAGATCGATCATGAACATCGCCATCAGGACCATGGTCCATAAGGACGGCATATACACGATAGGCGTCGGTGGAGGTATAACCTATGAATCCGATCCTGAAGAGGAGTATAACGAGACCATGCAAAAGGCCAAGGCCATGTTGAGGTCGCTGGAGTGATGATATGGAATTCGATGAAGGGTACTATTTCGGTCTGGGCGTATTCGAGACCATGTATGTGCACGAAGGCAGATGCGTGATGGCAGAGAGGCACATCGACAGGATGACATCGTCGCTGGAGGCCCTCGGTATAGCCAACAGGATATCCACCGAGGACCTCGATCGGATCGTCTCCGATGGCGATCTTGATGGCATGGTCTTAAAGGTCTGCGTATCCGATAAGAACATCGACATCTCAACCAGGCAGTTCGCATACACGGTGGAGGATTACAGGGATGGGTTCAGGTTATGCTATTCCTCTGTGATGAGGAATGAGACCTCCATTTTCACGTACATCAAGAGCTTGCAGTACGGCGATAATATAACCGAGAAACGCAAAGCGATCTCATTGGGTTTCGATGAACCCGTGTTCCTGAATTCTAAGGGCGAGATATGCGAGGGCGCGACCAGCAACATATTCTTCTGCAAGGACGGGAGGATGTTCACGCCTCCTATGTCCTGCGGTCTGTTGCCAGGGATAATGAGGGACCGCATCATGGAGAGACACGATGTGACGATGTCCGTGATCAGGCCAGAGGAAATATCCGATTTCAATTCTTGTTTCGTGACCAATTCCGTTTTCGGTATAATGCCTGTGAGGTCATTGGGCGAGACCTCCTTCGACAATATTGATATTCCAACAAGGTTGCAGTCTGAATATATAGAGGATATGAGAAACGGTCTGTGACTATATAGACAGGACCGATTTTAAAAAAGGATGAGGGGCAAACGCCCCCCTAAAGTTTCAGATCATCTTCCTGAGGACATATTGAAGGATGCCGCCGTTGGCGATATATTCCTTCTCGATGGGGACATCCACTCTGCAGAGGGTGTCGAATTCCAGTTTATGTCCGTCCCTGTATGCAGTGACCCTGACGAGTCCTCTCGGCTCCAATTCCGATAGCTCTATATCGAACGTCTCAGAGCCATTCAGCTTCAGTGTCTCGGGGTTCTGCCCTTCTAAGAATTGCAAAGGAACGATGCCCATTCCGATCAGGTTGGACCTGTGTATCCTTTCGAAGGATTCCGCTATCACGGCTTTGACGCCCAGTAGCAACGGCCCCTTGGCGGCCCAGTCCCTGGAGCTTCCTGTACCATATTCCTTTCCAGCGATGACGATCAGAGGTGTGATGTCATCATAGTACATCCTAGAGACCTCGAATATGGTGTTCTCCCTCTTCTCAGGGAAGTATATGGATGAACTGCCCTCCTTTCCGGGGGTGAGCTGGTTCTTCAGCCTTATGTTGGCGAAGGTGCCCCTTACCATTACCTCATGGTTGGCCCTTCTCGAACCGTACGAGTTGAAATCCTCCTCTTTTACGCCCAACGAAATGAGATACCTTCCCGCATCGGATGATGGCCCGAATTCGGCAGCTGGGGAGATGTGGTCCGTTGTGATGGAATCCTCGAGCTTCGCGATGCATCTGGCCCCTCCGATGTCATCGATGGCTGGTTCGTCGAAAAGCTCATCGAAGAACGGAGGGTTCCTTATGTACGTGGAGTTCTCGTCCCATCTGAATAACGGTGACTGGACGCATTCGATTTCCTCCCATCTCTTTGATCCTTTGAAGATGTCCTTGTATTTCCTGGAGAACGTGTCCGATGTCACGAACTTATTGGTGATGCTCTCGATCTCCTGGTCGGATGGCCAGATGTCTCTGAGGTAGACGTCCTTACCGTTCACATGTCCCAAAGGTTCCTTGTCCATGTCAATGTCGACGCGTCCGGCTATGGAGAATGCGACGACCAGCGGCGGGGATGCAAGGTAGTTCGCTTTGACGAGCGGGTGTATGCGTCCCTCGAAGTTCCTGTTGCTGGATGCGACAGCGGCAACGGCCAGGTCGTTGGCTTTTATCGTGTTGCTGACCTTGTTAGATAATGGGCCGCTGTTACCGATGCATGTCATGCATCCGTATCCGCAGCATTGGAATCCCATCTTGTCGAGGTAGTGCTGCAATCCGGAGTCTGTGAGGTATTCCGTCACGACCCTCGACCCTGGTGCGAGCGAGGTCTTCACGAAATCCTTGGGTCTGAGCCCTAGTTCGTATGCTTTCTTGGCTACAAGTCCAGCTGCGATCATGACGGATGGGTTGGCGGTGTTCGTGCAGGATGTTATCGATGCGATCACGAGCGATCCGTCGCCCATGATGTCATCATGTGGCATCCTTCTCTCTTTGACATTCAATGCCTTGAGGGCGTTGTCGAACTCCTCCTTCATCTTCGATAATGGTATCCTGTCCTGCGGCCTCTTGTGACCTGCGAGGCATGGCACCACTGTGGAGAGGTCCAGTTCCAAAGTGTCAGTGTACTCTGGTTCGTCTGTGTACCAGAGAGTCTGCTCCTTGGCATATTTCTCGACCGTCTCTATGTGTTTCGGGTCTCTGCCGGTGAGTTTGAGGTAATCAATGGTCTTCTCGTCGATCGGGCAGTATCCCATGGTGGCACCGTACTCAGGTCCCATGTTCGCTATTGTGGACCTGTCCGCCAGGCAGAGATTCTTGTATCCCGGTCCGTAGAATTCGACGAACTTGCCGACGACGCCCTTCTTCCTGAGCATCTGGACAACGGTCAGCACGAGGTCTGTGGCGTTCACGCCAGGTGATAATTTGCCGACTAGCTTGAACCCAATGACCTCTGGAAGCTTCATGTACGATGGCTGTCCGACCATTACGGCCTCGGCCTCTATTCCTCCGACGCCCCATCCGACGACACCGAGTCCATCGATCTGCGTTGTGTGGGAGTCGGTACCGAAACAAGAGTCGGGATAGGCGATAAGCTTGCCGTCCTTCTGGACGACGTGTATTAAAGGTGACAGATATTCCAGGTTGACCTGGTGGCATATGCCGTTCCCCGGTGGCACGGCGCGGAAGTTCTTGAAGGATTGTTGCGCCCATTTGAAGAGCGCATACCTCTCCTTGTTCCTTTGGAACTCAAGTTCCTCGTTGCGTTCCTGGGCATCGTGGCAACCTGCATAATCTGTCTGTATGGAGTGGTCGATTACAAGGTCTACCGGTACAAGGGGATTGATCAGTTCGGGGTCCTTGCCCATCGCGGCGACGGATTCCCTCATGGATGCGAGGTCCGTGACCGCAGCGCCTCCGGTGAGGTCCTGCAGGAGAACCCTTGCAGGTATCCAGGGGATGTCCTTCTCATTGTCCCCCTTCGGGTCCCATGATGCGATTGTTCTTACGTCATCATCGTTGATGAGCTTTCCATCGTTCTGTCTGAGAAGGCCCTCGACGATGACCTTTATAGAGTATGGCATCTTCGATAGGTCTTTTACGATACCTTTCTTCTCCAGTTCCCTCAGGCTGTAGATGGTGATGTCACCTTCGGCCGTGTGGATCTTCTTTGTACAATCGCCGATTCCGGTCATTGTTCTGTCTCCTGTCCTTTTAGTATATATGTATCATATTTCAAGTTTGAGAAGGATGGTAACACTGTTGTCTATGGTCATATAATGATTGGATGGTTATGGATGGATGATATGTACATATTAAATACACGTAATGCATATCCATCTTTCAGAGAGAACCAAGTTCTTCTTCCAAACATTTTTCTTCCTCAAAAACATTTTAGGGGCCCTCCCACTCCGATTGGAGGGTCCTTTCCTCCAAATATCAAATTGATGGGACGATCACGATGTCAGGTGCAGAAGATACAGACTATAGCATAATGTCAAGGGTGAACAGGTCAGAAACGGCCTTCAACGGAGACCGCAGAGGTTGCTTCAACAAGCTCATAGCAATGGGAAAGGATGAAAGGGACTCCATGGTGGTGACCGTCAGGAACAGAAGCCTCCTGGATGGGAGTCATTACGATATATCGATGTCCGGTGACGATTTCATAAGGGTGAACATAGAGGATGTCCTCAGGAGACTGGCCTTGGAACAGGGTCTGGACGAGGGGCATTATCTTCAACTGAGAGATACGTTAGGTGCATATTGGCCAGATATCCATCATAATTCCTGTGAGGGCAGGTACGCATAATATTCTAAGGAAGATAAGATACAATAGCCCAACAATGTAATGTCCTTCTTATTTCTCTTTATTTTTGTTGACCTGAAGCTCAAATACATGTAATATCTACTAATAATCACGATCGAAGGTTCCTTGAGTTCTGAGTACGGGATAGGATTCGCAACATCCAAAGATGTCTAGGCCGTCATGAGCAGTCAATTAGCACGATGAAGTCCATCGCAATGATAATAGTTGGCGATCCTCGTATAAAGCATGATATTAAGGGGTTTGGATGGAAAGGTACCTCAGTCCTCTTCCCATTCATCGAACAATTTCGATATGCCTTCCTTCGCGCAGGACCAGCAGGGCACTCCGCCTATCAGGACGGCGACCTTTATCGCCTCGAGGATCTCCTCTCTCGTGGCACCGAAATTCTTTGCGACCCTCGCCTGTGGGTAAACGCAGTCCTCGCACATCCTCACACATACGCATGACAGTGCCATTAGCCTCTTGGTCTTCTTGTCCAAAGGTCCGTCCACGACCATGAAGCGGTCCATAGTATGGAGGGTCTCCATGAATGTCGGGTCGAGCTTGTTGATGGCTGTCAGGGTCTTAGGGGCGAAGCCGCCCATCTCGTCACACATGGCGCAATAATGTCCATCTTTTTTGCAAGACATGATTGCGTATCGTCATGCACATCTTATAATCCTTCGTCCTTTAAAATACTGGAATCTCATTATCCATATCATGGAAGCGCTGATCCCCAAGGACCTGTCCGAGGAACTGAACAGGGTCCAGTTGGATTTTTATACGAGCGGCATACCTGTGCTGGTCATATTCGAGGGGAGCAGCGGCAGGGTGATAAGCAGGGTCATCAACGAGATAATAAGATGTCTAGAGCCAAGAGGGATATCGTATCATCATTTCGATCCCAAGAAGGCAGGCCCCAGGTTGGTATTCGATTATCTAGAGGGGACGCCTGAGAAAGGTTCCTTCTCGCTCTACGACAGGTCATGGTACTCCATGGTGGTGGACCGTTACGACGGCAGCAAGAAGAGGACGGAGGCCATGGTGTCCTCGTGCAACAGGTTCGAGAGATATCTCGTAGAGAACGGGACGTTCATAATCAAGATCCTGCTGAACGCCACACCGGATGATGTCGAGAAGTACGCAGGGGATTACTGTCCCAAGTTCTGCGTCAACAACACATTCCTCTCTGCTGACAAGATCGACCATTCCAAATTCAAGGAGGTCATGGACAACGACCTGCAGAAGAACACAGATACCGAATATGCGCCATGGGAGGTCATCGACGTCGGGGAGGTGGAGGTCACGGTCCTGAAGGTCGCCAAGAGGATAAGGGACCGTCTCACCGAGAGATATGACGAAGGGATGAAGATACTGTCCCATAAGGTCTCGGACGTGGAGTATATGAATCCCCGCAAGGGACTCAAACTTCATGTGGAGTATTCTGAGGAAGGCGATCTCGAGAAGTATTCGAATCAGCTCTACGAGATGCAGTCCATGTTGGCGGCCAGCAACCGTTCGTTGATAATCGGCTTCGAGGGATGGGACGCGGCCGGCAAAGGCTCTGCGATAAAGCACCTGACCTATGCCTTGAATCCTAAGGGATACGTTGTCAGGCAGGTCAAGGCGCCCACGGAGGAAGAGCTGGCCCATACGTACCTGTGGAGGTTCAGTGGCACGATGCCGGATGCAGGTCACATAACGATATTCGACCGCACATGGTACGGCAGGATGGTGGTGGAGCCCATAGAGGGATTGTGCACCAAGGAGGAGTACGAGCGTGCGGCCTCCGAGATAAACTTCATGGAGCTCATGATGGCCGATTACGGAGCGATAGTCATGAAGTTCTGGTTGGACATATCCTCTGACGAGCAGTTGGAGAGGTTCAACAAGAGGGCGGTGTGTCCTTTGAAGCAATGGAAGCTCACGGACGATGATTGGCGCAACCGCGGGAAATGGGAGGAGTATGATAGATATATCGACCGCGCCATATCCCTGACAAACACCCCTTACGCACCTTGGACGGTGGTCCCCGCGAACAACAAGAGGTATGCCAGGGTCCACATCATAAAGGCCGTATTGGACAGGCTGCGTTCTGAACTTGTCGAAGGCAAGGGCCATTGATTTCTCTGATTTCGTTAATCGACGTATTGATTATTCGACACTATTAAATAATGATACCTATTGTTACCGACAATGGTAGGCGAACTCAAGGAGAAGATCGCAGGGGAGATCACACTGTCCCCCGATCCCGGAAAGGCCATCCGTAAATGGAGGGAGGAGTTCGGGCTGTCGCAGCACGAGTTGGCGGAGACCATGGGGATCTCGCACTCGGTGATCAGCGATTACGAGTCCGGACGCAGAAAATCACCAGGTGTGGCCGTCGTCAAGAAGATGGTCGAGGCATTCATCAAACTGGACACCCAGAAGGGATCCCCCGTACTATCGAGGTACCAGCCCGATTATCGCATGGACTGCATCTTGGCGATGGACGAATTCGTTGGAGGCATAGATGAGCAGACGTTCATCGAATCCATCAACGGAAAGAATCTCAACACGGAGAAGACGCCTGTGAAGAGGATATACGGATACACCATCGTCGATTCCATCAAAGCGATCCTGAACCTCAGTTCTGAGGATTATCTCAAGATCTATGGATGGAGCATCGAAAGGGCACTTATTTTCACGAACGTCCATTACGGACGCTCGCCCATGGTGGCTATCCGCGCACACCCCCTTACACCTGCGATGGTGGTATATCAGCGTCCCGACGAGACGGACCAGCTCGCGATAAAGCTGGCGAAGCTCGAGGGCATCCCGCTGGTATCGACCAATCTGACGGTGGAAGAGATCGTGGAAAGAATGAACAAACTTAAGGAAGGGAATTGAATGGATGTTGGAATCGTAAGTTACGGAGCGTACGTTCCCCGCTACAGGATCAAGCCAGAGGAGATCGGCAGGATCTGGGGAGTCGACGGTAAAGGAATGGGGAAAGGCCTGATGATCTATCAGAAGTCCATCCCATCCCCAGACGAGGATGTTGTGACCATAGCCACAGAGGCGGCAAGGAACATGATGGCAAGGGTGCCGTCTGTCAACCCCAAGGATATCGGGGCCGTCTACGTAGGTTCGGAATCCCACCCATACGCGGTCAAACCAACCGCTACCATAGTAGCGGAATCTATAGACGCCACACCGGCCATGACGGCCGCCGACATGGAGTTCGCATGCAAGGCCGGTACAGCGGCCATACAGGTCTGCATGGGATTGGTAGGCTCTGGAATGGTCAAGTACGGTGTCGCCATAGGCGCGGACACATCGCAGGGAGCACCCGGTGACGCATTGGAGTACTCCGCATCCGCAGGAGGAGCGGCGTATCTCATAGGAAGCGAGAACATCATCGCTAAGATCAACAAGACAACGTCCTTCACAACGGACACACCCGACTTCTGGAGGAGGGAGGGACAGCCCTATCCGCTCCACGGAGGAAGGTTCACAGGAGAGCCAGCATACTTCAAGCACATAATGTCCGCCGCGAAGATGATGCTCGACGAGATGAAGACGAAACCGGAAGATTACAATTACGCGGTCTTCCACCAGCCGAACGGCAAGTTCCCCACAAGGGTCGCCACGCAGCTGGGATTCACGCAGGAGCAGATAGAGTACGGACTCTTGACGCCGAACATAGGCAACACGTACAGCGGAGCGGTCCCACTCGGACTCGCCAGCATACTGGACCATGCCAAGCCGGGCGACAGGATATTCGTGACATCCTACGGTTCCGGTGCAGGAAGCGATGCATTCGACATAACGGTGACGGATGCGATAAAGGACTACAAGAGGGAGAACGCGCCCACCCTCGACAAGGTAATGGCCAACCCGGTCTATGTGGACTACGGTACATATGCCAAATTCAAGGGCAAGATCATAATGTCGGAGTGATAACATGAGAGACGTAGCGATCATAGGAATAGGGGCCACCAAATTCGGTGAGCTCTGGGAGAAATCATTCAGGGACCTCGGGATCGAGGCCGGTACCAAGGCGATACAGGACGCGAATCTCTCGGGAGACGAGATAGACGGTCTTTTCATCGGCAACATGTGCGCAGGGCGCTTCATCAACCAACAGCATGTCGATGCATTGGTAGCCGATTACTCCGGAATGGCGACCAACCATGTCCCAGCGACAAGGGTCGAGGCCGGAGGGGCATCCGGAGGAGTCGCATTCAGGGAGGCCGTCATGGCCGTAGCATCCGGCATCCACAACATAGTGATGGTCGGAGGGGCGGAGAAGATGACCGACCTCGACGACGCATCCATAAACTCGGTCATGGACGCCACGGCAGACGCAGAGTGGGAGGCAGGCATGGGAGTCACGCTCGCATCCAACTACGCTATGATAGCCAGAAGGATGATTCATGACAAGATAGCGACACGCGAGGAGATCGCATCCGTAGCGGTCAACAGCCACTTCCACGGAGAGTTGAACCCTGGAGCACAGTTCAGGAAGGCCGTCCCATTGGAGACGGTCCTTAAATCGGGACCGGTAGCCACACCTCTGGGTGTGTTCGATTGCGCTCCGATCTCGGATGGTGCGGCGGCGGTCATACTCTGTCCTCTCAGCGAGGCAAAGAAGCACACCGACAAATACGTCAAGGTCGCATCGGTTGCACAGGCAAGCGACACATTGGCATTGTTCCAGAGGGACTCCATAACCGAATTCAAGGCGACCCAGGCTGCCGCCAAGAGGGCGTACCAGATGGCAGGCATCAAGGCCCACGACATCAACGTCGCCGAGATACACGATGACTACACGGTGTCCGGTGTCATGGCGCTCCACGATCTCGGATTCTATGGAAAGCACGATGCTGGAAAGGCATTCCTGAACGCGGAGACGCATTTCGATTCAGGCAAGGTCGCCATCAACACATCCGGCGGTCTGAAGGCGAGGGGATACCCAATAGGTGCGGCAGGAGTCGCGCAGATTGTTGAGATTGCCGAGCAGCTCAGGAACGATGCCGGAAAGAGGCAGGTCAAGGGAGCCAAGTACGGACTGGCGCAGTCGGTCGGAGGGAACGGTTCCGCTGTCACCGTCAGCATAATGGAGGCGATCTGATGTCATCGGTAGCGAAGGAGTGGAGGGAGATC
This sequence comes from uncultured Candidatus Methanogranum sp., assembly GCA_963676045.1. Taxonomy (GTDB): domain Archaea; phylum Thermoplasmatota; class Thermoplasmata; order Methanomassiliicoccales; family Methanomethylophilaceae; genus Methanogranum. Next base: position 689,616 of record OY780938.1, on the reverse strand, counting down.
CCCGGAAGGTACAACCTCAAGGGAACGAAATGCGAGCACTGCGGCAAGGTGTTCTTCCCTTCCCGTTCGTTCTGCCCTGTATGTCGCAGGGCGAGCGTGGGGAAGATCAAGGACTTCATGCTCGACAGGCACGGAGAGGTCTACTCGTTCTCCGTCATACACGAGGCACCGGAATGCAACAACATGCAGAAACCGTATGCCGTTGCCATGGTGAGGAACAAGGACGGGGTCCTCCTGTCCGGACAGCTAGTGGACGTCGACCTCGAGAAGATCGAGATCGGAATGCCTGTGCGTGCTGTACTGCGTAAATTGGACGCAGACGGCGCATCGGGTGTCATCCACTACGGATTCAAGTTCGTCCCAGACCAGTGAGGTCTGATCGGGGCTCAGGCCCCGATATAAACACTTTTATAAATTTTTGATAAATATCACTGTTTCAGAAGGTCCACCATCGCGATGGCCTCCAATACCTGGTCTTCCAGGGATAGGTCTGGGTCGATGGGTATGTCAAGATTCTTAACTTTCTCAAGGGATATCTCGCAAAGGCGGTCGTCCCTGGTCATGCCGATGTCCTCGATATCAGCATACCCAGCATCGAAGATGCATGCGACGTACTCGTTCCTTCCGGGCTTAGGCCCCATCTTCTTCATGGCCTTGCCGATCTGCCTGTCGCATCCCGCATAGAGTATAGTCTCGGTGAGGATGTTCTTGGAACGCGGATGGCCTTGCTCTAAGGCCCTCTCCGCATGCATCGCGGCGGACATTATGTGGGACTTGCCGCAGACCATGTCCGGGTCGAACAATACGACGTCCCCGCCCATCGATGTGAAGTACGAGACCATCTCCTGGAACGAGGCATCGCCCCTGATGCCGATGACAGTTATGTCGTGCATGGTGGTTAGTGGCTGATTCCGTATTAATTCCTTTTCGAGGTTCATCATCCGATATCTATGTTGTTCCTTTCTTCGATAATGATAATATACTCACACTGGAGTTAACACCCATGGATAAAAAAACAATCATTGTTGCGGTGGTAGCTGTTGCCATCGTGATAGTTGCGGCGGGCATCTACGGATTATCAAACAGCAACGAAACCAAAAGCGTGACATACAATGGAAATGGCGGCACGTACAACGGAGAGACGACGATTAGTTACGAGTCCAACACCGTGGTGCCATGTGTGTTCACGGATGGTAATTATTCATTCGATTCCTGGAACACCAAGGCAGATGGTACTGGAACATCTTATAACGAGGGAGAGTCAGTGGATTACGGCTCAACTCTTTATGCACAATGGTCCTATCGTGTGAACCCTTACGATACAGAAGGTGTAGTTTCATTCCCCGCGATGTACATAAATGATAATATTTTGCAGGAGTACGCATCTGTTGACCCTTCATCTCAGATAACAATATCGGGGGTTTCGAATTGCTCCTATCAGGGAAACAGCACATATTACTGCACGTATGATAATTTGCAGTACAAGGTCGAGATAACGATATCAGGAGATGGCATTGTTGGCACTCCGGAATACACTCTCGTAGGCGGTGTTCCTACCATAACGTTCGATACAACGGATGATGTGGGGATATTCGTGGATGTCGAGCTATTGATAAGTTGATAAATCAATTGTTAATACTGGATACCAGTTCAAACAACTTACCTCTTATATTTATATGAACAAATCATAATAGTGAGGCATCTGACATTCAGATTGAATTATGGTGTTCGTGATGCTTGGCGATATTCCCGAGGTTACCGTTGTCGTTCCGGTTTACAACGGCGGGAGATTCATAGAGGATTGTCTGGGATTCATCACGGCGCAGACTTTCAAGGATTATGAGATACTCGTCATAGTGGATGCCAGGAGCGACGACGGCGTCTTGGAGAAGGTCAAGGATGCTTCGAAGGACATAAGGTTCTGCAAGGTGATCGTGCAGACCGATGAGATGAGGTTGGGAGGGGCAAGGAACATAGGCCTCGAGAACGCCTCCGGTAGATTGGTATGGTTCATGGACATGGACGATCTGGCATCCCCTCATTTCTTGGAGGAGATGGTCTCTCTTCAGAAGGATAATTCCGCGGATCTCGTCTGTTGCAATTTCGTGTATGCGGGCATCAAGGACCGCAAGATCAAGGAGTATCCTAAGGAGAGATGCACTGTCACCGTGATGGGAAGGGACCAGGCCCTTTACGCAAGGGCGATGGAGCAATACCCTGTGACCACCTGGTGCAAATTGTTCGTCAGGGATTTCCTTGTAAGTAACGGGATAAGATTCAACAGTACGATGTCTGAGGACATCTATCATACTTATCAGTCGATATTGTGTGCTGAGAAGGTCGTCTATTACTCCAGACCCATGTACGGGTACAGGAGGCATTCCGATTCGATAACCTGCAGCGAGAGGTTCAGGGACGACAGGGGACATGATGAACTGAAGGCGTATGACTTCATCGAGGGTCTTTTGAAGGATCATCCTGATATGAGGAGTATATTTTCAAGAAGGTTCGCATTGATGAGGATCAGGGCGAGCAGCCACATGACGTATCAAGGGTACATGGGGTATGCGAAGAGCGAGGAATGCAAGGCATTGTATGATAGGACATTGAGGCATCCGTTCTCGTTGGAGGGCTTCTGGCACAGATATTTTCCAAGATTGTATTATATCGCGATACGTTCATTCTGCAAACTGGTGTACTACCGTGATGGCAGGCCGTTCGTGAAGATAGGGAAGGTACCTGGTATGATTGGTGGAAAAGTATGAGGAAGGTTGTTGTGGCCGGAGGCGCCGGATTCCTGGGAAGCCATCTCATACGTGCTTTTGTGGAGCAAGGCGACATCGAGGTGGTTTCGATCGATCGCACGCCTAAGAATGATGCGTTCAGGATAAAGGACCTTGTGGAATCTAATAAGGTTACATACGTTGAGATGGACCTTGCAGATAAGGAAAGGATCGATGAGCTTTCTTCGGTGATGGAAGGTGCGGACACGGTATACGCGTTCGCAGCCCATTCCAGCGTTAAGGTCTTCGATCCTCAGAAGGACTATGTAAACAACATGAGGATCATTAGGAATATCCTGGATGCCATGGTAAGATCTAAGGTGCAGAATATCGTGTTCTCTTCCAGTTCCACAGTATATGGTAATGTAGATTCTAAGGTATCAGAGACGGCTGTGCTGGCTCCCATATCTTATTACGGGGCATCCAAGATGGCGGCAGAGGCAGTAATATCATCTTATGTTTATATGAATAATTTGAATGCAATGATACTAAGGTTCGCCAATATTGTAGGTCCTGATGCGACACAGGGAGTAATTACTGATTTTATTAGTAAACTTTTGGTAGATGAGAAGGAATTGGAAATTTTAGGTGATGGTAGACAGACCAAACAATATGTCTACGTAGATGATATTGTTAATTGGTTATCAAAATTCAATGTTAAAGAAGGATTGAATGTTTATAACATATCGACGGATTCATCTGTAGACGTTGTTACAATCGCAGATATTGTATGTGATATAATGTCTTTAAAGAATGTTATTTATAGATTTACAGGTGGAAGTAATGGATGGAAAGGAGATGTTACGCATTATGAATTGAATATAAATTTGGCAAGAATGAATGGATGGAAATATAGATATAGTTCAATCGATGCAATAAAAGAGTCTACAGAAAAAATTTATAAAAAGCTTAAAAATTGATAATTTATAACTTTAACTTAGTAAAATATTTAAAAATCTTTATGCGGTAAATTGTCTATACGTTCACGGAGAGGGTTCGGAAGTCTTTGGCCTCTTGCTTCTCTTCTTTTTGAAATTATTAATTCGTACTAACCATTTTAGGTGTATTATTAACATTTATAGTTTTTTATAGATCCTTGACGTCTATTGGCACTGTTTATATTATATTATCGTCCTAGGTCCTTTTGTCGCATAGAGGTTTAAGATATTTTCTAGAGTGTACTATGATAGCATATCGGTATTGTACAGCAAAATCGGTATTTTGAATTTGATCGATATCGCAAGGAATGTTATTAACAGGTGCCTATTAAACGCGCATCATTCTGAATTGTTTAATTATACTGTTTAGTACCGTACATGTATTACATGATTCAAAGGGTTAAAAGATGTTCTGATAACACGCAATCGTTATATCGATTACACATATTAAAAATTTAATAATCTGCTTTAACTGAAATCAACTAAGGATTAAAAATGAGGCCACACATTATTACTCGATGATAAAGATTAATATCATTCCAACGATGTACAACTCATGATAGACAATGTACTATCTCGCATGAAAAATTCTAATAGCCATACTATTAGGAGAGCGGGCGAATATCTATCATATCTTTGGAAATATAGACATATGTATGTCGGTATGGTGAAAAAGGAATTCAAAGGAAAATATCGTAACTCCATTTTAGGATATTTTTGGCATGCAATATTCCCTTTTGTTTCTATAATTATATATTTGATAATATTTACCACAATTTTTGGTAAAGACTTGCCAAACTATTGGGCATATATGGCGTCAGGTGTATTTGGATTTACGTTATTTATGTCCGCCATGAATGGTGGAAGCAAAGTTATTGTTGGTAAAGCATCAATGATAACTAAATCTATATTTCCGAGAGAAATTCTAGTTTTTGTTCATGCAACCGTAGCTCTAATAGCATCATTGATATCTTACACTATTCTAATGATTGTAATGACAGTGATGGGCATAATGACGGCTTATTGTTTGTTTATGCCTGTGATTTTGATTGCCGAATTTATATTTATTATCGGACTTACAATGTTGTTGTCTTCAGTCACAGTGTATTTTAGAGACTTGGCACAAATAATGAGTGCATTATCGATGATTATGTTTTTTGCAACACCAGTCATTTACAGAAGTAGCGCAATGAATAGTGAAATTATGCAATTCATCTTCAAGGTTAACCCTGCTACATATTATATTAATGCTCTACATGATGTAATATATTATGGTAGGATGCCAGACATATTTACATTTGTAATGTGTTTAGTTCTGGCATTTGTCATGATAGTAATTGGATTTATTGTTTTTAAGAAACTTGAAGGTAAATTCGCGGAGTTGTTGTAATGGATTTGTCTAATGCAATAGAAATCAAAAATGTTTCCAAGGCATATGTGGTAAAGCGCACTAGTAAATTTGGGGGAATGAGAAACTCCAGAATCCATAAGGTTATCGACAACGTTTCTTTTGAAATTCGCAAGGGCGAGGTTCTGGGTATAATAGGACAGAACGGATCAGGGAAGTCCACTCTACTCAAATTATTATCCAGCATTCTTAAACCTGATACTGGAACAATAGAGTGCTCTGGTGAAGTAGTAAGTATTCTTGAGCTCGGTGCAGGTTTTGATGGTAATTTTACAGGTCGCGAAAACATATACACCAAGTGTTCTCTTTATGGATTTTCAGAAAAGGAAATTGATAAATTCATAGACGATATTATTGAATTTTCAGGGCTTGGTGAAGTAATAGATGAGCCTTTAAAGACATACTCTTCTGGTATGTCGGCCAAATTAGCCCTACCAACAATTCTTTTTTTAAGAAAAGACATAATGATCTTTGACGAGATCCTTTCAGTAGGGGATGCAGGTATGGGTGCTAAATGCAACCAGATATTCAAAAATCTCAAAGATGATGGAAAGACCATTGTGATAACATCTCATAATATGAGATCAATAGAAAGGATATGTGATCGCGTGGTATGGATGGATAATGGATCTATAGTGGAAATCGGTCCCCCATTTTCTATTTGTACAAAATATGAATCCAGCCTTTTGGATTCTATCGAAATAGTAACACGTGGTGCCGAATCTGGAGATACCATATTACAAAATCGGCTTGGTGTAATTTATCGCGATGGAATTAATGTAGATAAAGACGAGGTTAAAGCTGAATATTGGTTCCGTAAGGCAATGAACTTGGGTTATGTAGACTCAATGATGAATTTAGCAAATCTTCTTGCAGATAGAGGAGATATAGAAGAAGCCAGAAGGATATACACAGATGCTGCAGATGCAGGAAATTTGGAAGCTTACAGGTTGTTTCGTATTATGGACAATCGTGAAAGTGACGTTGACGCTCTTCAGAGATTGGAGCAATTATCGAAAGATGGAAACATTCAGGCCACACTCATACTTGCTAATTGTTATAGTAATGGCATATTTACGATGCCAAACCTTAACAAATCATTCAAATACTATAAAGAAGCGTCAGATGCGGGAATTTCCTCCGCATTACTCCAGGTAGGTATCATGTTGAGAGATGGAAAAGGTGTTAGAAAAGAATCCGATCCTTCTTTTAATTATATCATGAAAGCCATAAATGGCGGTTCTATTAATGCAATGATGGAGCTGGCTAATATGTATCGCACAGGTAATGGTGTTGATATGAATCCAGAAAAAGCTGCTGAATGGTATTCTAAAGCAGCTTTAACTGGAAATTCCAAGGCAATGATTTCGATTGGGTTAATGTACCGTGACGGTCTCGGCGTAATTAAAGACAAAGTGACGTCTAATATGTGGCTAGATGTGTATTCAAAACAGTCCCGTCTAAAAACTATGTATTCTTTGGCGGCGTTGGAGAAGAGAAATACAAATGATACACATTCATCAGAGATGTATTTTAAATGGAATCTGAGGGCGGCTGAGGAAGGTTTTATACCAGCTATGGTGGAAGTGGGGAGGTCGTACAGGTTAGGATATGGAACCAAAAAAGATATTGAAAAAGCTATTGAATGGATGCAAAGAGCAGCAGCATGTAGCAATTCTGAGGCTATGGTGGAACTCGGAAACATTTACTCCGATGGGAAGAATATTCTTCCAGATTTAGATAAGGCCTTTAAATATAATGCAACAGCAGCCAATTACAACAATCATGTTGGACTTTTTCAATTAGGGCTTATGTATAGGGACGGTATCGGTGTAGACGTAAATCAAGTAGAAGCAGAACGTCTTTTTAAGATGTCATCGGATGCTGGAAATAAACTTGCTTCACGTGAATTAAAAAAGCTTCATAAGATTTGAAATCTTTTTGAGAAAATAATTAAAATTTTTAGTTGGAGTAGAGATCTAATATGTACGAAGATTTGTAAACAGTATGCATTTTTGTATTGTGTAAAAAAGATTTTTGGATACTGGACAATGAAAATAACAAATACACATCATTATATTTCATTTAAATTAAGGGATTCTAGAATCTTCGTTGCAAATTCAATATTTCTGCGTTTATTTGATTTTATGTCTTTACACAAATTGATAGCTTCATTGATTGAATCAGATGACCCATCTATTATCAACAAGTTGATAAGTTTATTCTCTGCACGCCAATAATGCATGCTTGCACTCCGTTTTAAGTAGTATATTGATTTATTAGGATTTTTTTCTGTTCCCAATCCAAGATTGTACATCGAGTACAGATTAAATGAAATTGTAGCTCCCGGATTTTTTACATTTATGCAAATTTCGTATGCTTCCTTCTGCAGAGTGGGATTTTTAGAGTTCATTAAGTTTTTTATCAGAGGGATGCGTGAATCTTCATAGCCTAGAGATAGGGAGTTCTTTAAATATTTCCGTACGTCATCTTCATTATATCCAAAAGACTCTTTTGGTAAGGATGCCAATCTGTATTCTGCCAGGCCTGTTGTATTCAAATAATTTTTTGCAATTTCTATTCCTTTTTTATGTACGTCCGAATCGATATTATTTAGAAGCATGGAAACAAATACGTCGTCATATCTCCCATGTAATACATCATATCTATCACAAAGATTAATGAATAGAGATTTGTCAAAGAGTTCTGGATTATCGTGCATTTTATACAGTGCTAATTTGACAGTTTTTGAATCATGGCAGTTAACACAAAGATGAATTCCGTGTATTGCTAAATGATGATCTTCACTAGATATAAGTTCAGATATCAAATCATTCCGTAGTTTTTCACTGTTATCATAAATCTCATTCCACAGGAGTGTGTATCTCATGTATTCTTCTGCATGGTTGGGCACATCTTTAAAATCGATTTGGCATAAATTATTCAAAATAGGAAGCATTGCCTTTTTATCGATGGCTTTATGTGGGTCTTCACCATTAGATGTGCAATATGTCCACAGAATGAGATTATTGAAAAAAGTATTCAATCCATATGATGGATGTATTCCTAGTTCTTTAGATAAAAATTTCATATGATTGTAGTCTTCACCTGGGTAGCAGTTTTGAACAATTATAAAACGAGATTTAGGAGTATCGCGGATTGCAGATACACAATCCAATCTGTCTATGTCAATTTCTGGGGAGAAACCTGTGGTTTGAATAAAGTTTTTTATACGTTTTCTATTGTCAAGTCCAAAAAAATCAATTTGAGGATTTATGGCTATAGAAGAAGATTCTGGGAACATTCTGGCCATGAGTATTGAGGCAAGTCCTCCCCCTGATGATTCATAAAATGTCAATCCTTTGTTATTAATTTTAAATACTTGTTGAAATTTAGAAATTACAGTTTTTACACAATCGTACCCGTTATGCTCTTTAGAACCAAAATACCAACCTAAGTGGCATCTGGGGTATATGGTATATGTAGGGTCTGAGATACATACCAGTACGCCATCGAAAGAGTCATCCCACGACCATCTCATCATTGGTATTCTGGATGTGTGAGGACGGTTACCCATGAGAACTACATACAATCTGTCTTTAGATTTATTGGTGATGTCTCCTATCCAGCAAGGTACGACAATATTTTCAACTACTATATCAAACCGTCCATTGAGATTTGTATCTACGTTTTGTATATCGATGATGTTGGGTTTAATCTGTGTCCATTTATCATTTGGACAAGAATTTTTCATATACTATTCAAATTCTTGAGTATAATTGTTTGATAGGAGATCAGGAAAAATGTGTTGCTTTTCAATATTACTCATATAGAATACAAGTATCGAATAAGCAGTTATTCCTATATTAGGTTGTTTATAATTAGTATTTTTATCGTTTTACCTTTTTGAATATATTGTGTGATTCATTCCTGTATTTTTATCGTTTTTAGTATTTTCCTTCTGTTGTATTGCGTTTCGAATTTATGTAATTCAAATGTTCACATTGTATTTTATAACTTCAAATCCAGATTTATATATATGCCTGTAGTCTATATAATAATATGAATTTAAATGATTTAATGAACTTATTTGGTGAAAACAGGTTTTATACGGGTGTTCCAGATTCTCAATTATGTTCATTGTGTAATTATTTAATGAGTAATTATGGTATTTCTTCAAAGCATATTATAGCCGTTAATGAAGGAAATTGTGTTGGTATTGCTGCTGGGTACTATTTATCTACAGGCAATATTCCAATTATATATATGCAAAATAGTGGTTTGGGTAATATTATTAATCCCTATACATCACTTTTACATCCCGATATATATGGAATACCATGTATTTTTATAATTGGATGGAGAGGTGAACCAAATATTCACGATGAGCCACAACACAAGTTTCAAGGAAAAATAACATTAGATCTATTGGAAATATTAGAAATTGAATATATTGTATTGGCCGAAGATACAACTGTAAACTTATTTGAGCAAAAATTTAAGGAATTGGAAAAAAATTTAAAAGATGGAAAATCAATCGCAATAGTCGTAAAAAAAAATTCATTAAAGTGTGATTTAAACTATAAGCAGACGAATACACACACTATGAGTCGTGAAACTGCAATCAAGACAATTATTGATAACATTGGTAATGATGTTGTCGTTTCTACAACTGGAAAAATATCTCGTGAGTTATATGAGATTCGAAAAAATTGTCATTCACATGATTTTTTAACTGTTGGTTCTATGGGTCATTGTTCGTCTATTGCTCTCGGTATTGCATTAAATAAACCAGACAAAAAAGTTTGGTGTCTGGACGGAGATGGCTCGTTGTTAATGCATATGGGATCAATGGCTACTATTGGAACATCAGATTTGAATAACTTAATTCATGTAATATTAAATAATGAATCTCACGAATCTGTTGGCGGATATCCAACAAAAGTTAAAGATATTAATTTACTAAAAATAGCAGAAGCATGCAAATATAAAAGTATGTTCTCTGTAAGTGATGAAATTAGTTTACAAAAAATAATAAATGAAGTAAGAAAAACTAATGGAGTTCACTTTATCGAAGTAAAGGTATCAATCGGATCTAGAGAAAATCTAGGGCGTCCAAAAACATCGGCCATGGAGAATAAAGAAGAGTTCATGAAATATTTGGGTGTTTAAATGAAGTGCTTAATACTTAATTCAGGTACAGGTAAAAGAATGGGAGATTTAACAAAAAATCAACCAAAATGTTTTGTAGAGTTATATGACGGAACAAAAATAATCGATCGACAAATAAAAATATTAAAAGAATTGGGTATTAAAAATTTTGTAATTACTACAGGCTATCACCATAAAATGATTGAAGATCATTGTCTTGAATTATATCCCGATTTGAATTTCGAATTTGTTTATAATTCTAGATATGAAGATACTAATTATATTTATTCGATAGAATTAGCAAAAGAATGTCTAGATGATGAAATATTATTAATCCATGGAGATTTGGTATTTGAGAAATATATCATAATGCAATTATTGTCTTCGTCATATAGTTCTGTTGCAGCATCCACGACTCGTCCATTACCAGAAAAAGATTTTAAAATAAAAATTGATGGAAAAAAGGTTATAAGTATAAGCATAAATAATCATGAAAATTCAATATCTTCTCAACCGATATATTATATAAAAAAAGAAGATTGGAAAATATGGTTAAATGAAATTGGTAAATATTGTTTGAACGGTAATTTAAATTGTTATGCTGAAGAAGCATTTAATGAAATTAGCGATAGAATTAATATGAAGTATATTGACTTCAAAAATTTAATTTGTGGTGAAATTGATAATATTGATGATTTGAATAAAATGAATTTTGAAATTCAAAGAAGTAAAAATCGTGTATGTTACATTTCATTTTCAACAGATATTGTGCATGGAGGTCATTTGAATATAATTAGTTGTGCAGAAGCTATAGGAAGTTTGGTTATTGGAATATTGAGCGATGAAGCTGTTGCTAGTTATAAACATTATCCGATATTATTATGCGACGAAAAAATTAAAATTTTTAAAAAAATCAAAGGCGTAGATAAAGTAATAATTCAAAAATCAATTAGCTATAAAGATGTTTTAAGGTCCTTAAAGCCAGATTATGTTTTGCACGGTGATGATTGGTGTAAGGGGATTCAAGAGAATATAAGATTAGAAGTAATTAATGAATTAAATCTGTATGGAGGAACTTTAATAGAGCCATTTTATACAAAGAATGTTGATTTTGAATTATTAGAAAAAGAGATATATGATCGTCAATCAATGCCTGATTTAAGGCGGCGCAGTCTTAAAAAATTGATCAGTTCAAAACCGATTGTTTCTATAATGGAAGCACACAATGGACTGACTGGACTTATTGTTGAAAAAACAGTTGTTGAGCAAAATTATGGACTTAAACAATTTGATGGTATTTGGGTATCATCTTTGTGTGATTCTACAATAAAAGGAAAACCCGATATAGAACTTGTAGATATGACTTCAAGATTGAGAACTATTGATGAGATTATGGATGTAACTACAAAACCAATTATTTTTGATGGAGATACAGGAGGGGTATCAGAGCATTTTGTATTTAATGTAAAAACATTAGAGAGAATGGGTGTTTCTGCAATAATAATAGAAGATAAGACTGGATTGAAAAAAAATTCATTATTTGGAACAGAAGTTGAACAAGTACAAGATAATGTTGAAAGTTTTTGTCAAAAAATATCAGCTGGTAAAAAAGTATTAAGAACTAAAGATTTTATGATTATTGCTCGTATAGAGAGTTTAATATTAGATAAAGGGATGGATGATGCATTATATCGTGCTGAATCCTACGTAAAGGCTGGTGCAGACGGGATAATGATTCATAGTCGTAAAAATACTTCCGACGAAGTTCTTGAATTCGTAGATAAGTTTAGAAAGAATGATCAATTAACTATAATTGTCGTTGTTCCAACATCATATAATAGTATTACGGAAGAAGAATTAGCATTACATAAAATAAACGTGGTAATATATGCAAATCATCTTATAAGAAGTGCTTTCCCAGCAATGCAAGAGGTTGCAAAATCGATATTAATTAATCATCGTTCTAAAGAAGCAGACGATTTATGTATGTCAATAAAGGAGATAATTACATTGATTCCAGATCGGTGAAGGGAAATGCAACAAAAAATAATTCAAACAATTAATTGGATTGATGATTTAAATAAGCTTATTGTAGAATATAATATAAAAAATCCAATGATAGTATGTGGTCATTCAATTAGCGATCATTACAAATTAAACAAATTAATACCTGTTAATTTTACTATATTTGGTGATTTCGAATCAAATCCTTCATTTTCATCTGTGTTGGATGGATATAAAAAATACGTTATTAATGGTAATGATGGAATCATATCTATCGGTGGAGGCAGTTCTATTGATGTTTCGAAATGTATTAGAAATGAAATTAAAATTAGGGATGGGAAATTGATTAAACACATCGCAATACCTACAACATCTGGAACAGGCAGTGAATCTACACAATTTGCAGTAATATATGTGGATAAAAGAAAAAAATCAATTGATTCAGAATTTCTTTTACCAGATAGTGTGATATTGGACTGTTCTTTTATTTTATCAGTTCCATGTAATATAAGAATTTGTACTATGCTTGATGCGTTATCGCAATCGATTGAGTCGTGGTGGTCGGTAAAATCAACTATTGAAAGTATATAGTATTCAAAATGTTCTATTAATTTGATAATTGGTAATTATAAGTCGTATATGAATAATGAAATTCTTGGAAATTGTGCAATTCAATTAGCTGCAAATTATTCTGGAAGAGCCATAAATATTACAAGAACAACAGCTCCACATGCATTGAGTTATATTTTGACTTCAAATTATAAAATTCCGCACGGGTGTGCAGTAGCATTTCTTTTTTGCGAATGTTGGAAAAAGTTAATAGATAGAGATAGTATAGTTACGCATCCTTTTGGAAGAGATGGTTTAGATATTATATTATGTGATATATCTAAATTACTTGGGGGGGATGACATTGATTCAGGTTTGACAATATTTAGTGATTTATTAAAGGAAATTAAATTAGAAAGGCCATCAGTATGTATCAAAAATATTAATATATTGATTGATGAAGTCAATATTGATCGTTTAAATAATTTTCCAATAATTTTATCAAAAGAAGATATAAGAGAAATATACACTAAGTCATTAGATATTATTTATGATTTTTGTGAATTACAGTGAATGTCGGTTATCCGTTTTGTATTATCTTATTTTCTAAGTTTATGGTTAAGAGTATTAATTGAAAAGTTTACAAACTTATTTAATAAATTTGTCCTGAGTTTGACAGTTAGTGAATCGATTTATAAAAATTCGTTGATGTTTTCTAAATCTAATGCGATCTATGATGAAAGAAGAAGTGGCTTCTTGATTGTTATCAATCGTTAAAAACCAAACAGATCTTTTCTATCATTTAAATTAAATCCTTTAATGTTATAATATACGCCTGTCGGTGTTTGGTGGGAAATGAGAAAATTGTCGGCAGAAGAAATATGTTTCATTTAAATTGCAAGTAACAAGATTGTGTTAGGGAGAGGTAGTTAGATTCTTTTCTGATGGATCGAAGTGTTTTCCAAGCATTTCATATCTGCGGAGACATAATATTTTTGGATTTGTAGAGATGACAGTCCTTTCGATAAATACATTGGGCTGTTGGCAAATAATGTTATTTGCGTTTGTTTCGAACCGCTCGCACAGTTTCTGTGACTTTAGAGCCGTACAGGTCGAAGAATTATATTGTGACAATGTTTAGAGGATCCGAAGCACGTAATAGGTTAGGTATCTGCCATATGCACATTCAAGTATAACCTAAGGGAACGTATTTTGATATCTTCCTTTGCAGTGTTTTGCATTTAAGGTTTCGTTTCTTATATCTTGAGTTCAGTTGAAGATAGTGGAATCTATATTCGAGGAGCTTTCCGAATTCTCACTTATGGTCTTTGTTGCTGATTGGGAGCAGAAAAGGCATGTTTCAACAAATCAGGGCGTATCATTCGATGTCTTTGGTATGAAAAGAATCCGTTCCGGTGCCGAAGGCATCTAGATAAACAAAGATAGACGGTTCCTAACTACAAGTGATAATATGGATTAAAAATGTAAAAAGAACAGCAATCCTCGAAAGCCAGGTCAGTTCATGTAAGGTCAAACTTGTGGTTAGATAAATTAACACTTATCAAGTTTTAGTTCTTTTTCAATGAGTTCTAAATATTGCTTGGAATGGCACATATTGCTGAATTTCAATAGGTTTTTTAAATTATTTTTACTCAGAGAATGAATTAAATTTTTAAATAGTTCGATATTAGTTACATCTCCTTTTAACATTAGGAGTTTTGCATATTGTAATTCATGTCCATTTTCAATTTGAATTAATATCTTAATTTGATCAATTGCTTTATCATAATCAATAGGGGTTCCTATGCCTTCTGAATACATTTCTATGAGTTTTTTCATTCCTGCTGAATTTCCACGGTTAACGCAACATATTTCAAATGCTTTTTTTTTTGAGTTTTCATCTGTAGATAATAAAAGCATTTCCACGGTTTTCATCATAATGGAAGCTTCACGTTCATATCTGTCAGACCAAAATTCAGAAAAGATATCAAATAATTCATTTTCGATGTTGTCATTGTTAATTAGTGATTTTGTTATATAATTTATTGCAGTAAACATTGTACGGTCTTCAAACGCAGAATGAGCTTTTAAACCGCCAGGAATGCCCGTTGCATAATAAATCCATATATATATATTATCGATTTTATTAAATCCAAATTTGATATTATGATTTCTATCTATATTATATTTTAAAATAGATTTAAGATCTTCATCCGAATTTCCATTTATTATTAAAAAATGTTTATTTTTAGAATTATCTAAAATATGTCCTGTATCCGCCCTTTTTCCTAGTGTATCTAATTTGATTCCAACAGCATCTTCAAAATCTTTCTTTTTTTCAGAGTCTATATATGGAAGTATTTGCATATTTATTGAAACCGAAATACTTTTTTCAATAATTTCACTTATATGTATTGCTGCTGTACCTGCTGCTGAACTTCCATATATTATGATATTTTTATTATCTATATTTAGAATATCTGCAATTTTTTTAATAATTTCTGAGGTATATTTAATGTAATCTGACTTATCATCGCCAAGAAACCAGCCCATACGTATTTTTGGAAATGAATAATACATAGGATTATCGATACAAAGAATACTGCCAGGAACTACAGGATACCAAGACCATCTGGAAAAATCTGGATTTCTTGTGCCTTCTTTTTCTCTATATCCAGTTAAGAAAACATATAAATAATCTCCATTTTGTTTTTTAAAAAAAGTTTCAAACACTGTATTATTATATGTAATTTTATTTCTGCCATCATCAATATTATCAAAATCGTCAAATGGAATGTTTCTTGTTGATACATTAATTAATGATTTGTCATAGTTGTATGTTGATTTTGCAATAGTAATATTTTTTTTGAATTGCGGTGTAATTTCTATATTAAGATTACTATAGGCTGAACAATGATCATCCATATTTTTCCCTTTTCCAATTACTTTTGAATATAATCGCCGTGTTTTAGGAATTGACATTTTTTTTAATTCCAATATTGCTTTTTTATCGCCCATATGTGCAGCTTTTTTTAACAATTCTAAATGCATTTCATTATTGATCGGAATATATATTCCATCCCTATACATAATTGAAAGCAATAATGTACTATGAGCATCTCCCTCACTTGATTTTTTTGTACACAAATCGTAAACAATCCTCAAATCTTCAACATCATTACTCTTTATTAATAAATCAGGGAGATCTCTAGTAGCTCTCCAATATCCTGCATCTGATGATTTTCTCATGTATTTAATAGCCATACTTATATTTTTATCAGTTCCTTGTCCATTAAAATACATTAAAGATAATTTGTAATCAATTCCCGAACTTTCATTATGTGCTGATTGCGTCTTACATAAATTGAACGCTTCTTTTAAATCAGATTCTTTATTTCTTATAATTAGTGCATCAATTAAAGGAGTAATTCCTTTCTTATTTTTATTTACAAGTGTTTTGAGTAATTTTATACATGTATCTATATTTGCATCTGTTCCTATTCCTTTTAAATACATATCTGAAAGTACAATAGTTGCATTATCATCACCTTTAATGTGTTTATTTTTAGTGATGGAAAAAGCTTCATTATAGTCATTTTTATAATTACGATTAATTAAAGCTTGGACTAATTGCATTTTTATAGAGTCATTAGATAAATATATGGCTTCGCGATAATAGCAAATTGCTTTATTAATATCAATTTCAACACCTAATCCATTTAAATAGGCGTTGGCAAAATAAGAATATGTTTCCCCATCAGGAATTTTAATTTCATTTGACATCAATGTAGAGATTTTAATCTCATCTTTATTTTTTAATGCTAATTTTAAATCTAAATTATAAGTTGTTACGTCGTTAATAATTTTTTGATCATGAGAATAATATTTTGAACAAGGTATTAAATCACATATTTCATACTTAATTATAGAATTGGAGTACTTGGAACATTTTTCTCCTTTAAATTTAATAATATTTTTGTGTTCTTTCTTATTCTTTGTATACGCATAAATAACAGTATCAAATTCTTCTGCTAATGATTCATTATTTGTTTTCCTAACAGAAATTTTAATGGTGATTAATAATTTTTGAGTTTCATATGATAACATATGATAATCTTTTTCGTCCAAATTTAAAATAATATGGACTGAATTATCATCATAATCTTGTATTGTTTTTTCTAAATCAATTAGAGATTTATTTATTGTAAATGCTGTTCTACTAACACTAGAATCTGATAAACTAATATCAAGTTTATTTGCTAAATATTTTATAATATCATCAGAATGAAATATGTTTTGTTTTAATACATATTGATATTTTGTCATCGTTTCTAATATTTTTAAGGCTACATAATTTTGATAAATGCATCCAGAAATATCTAGAATTTCAAGTCCAAATTTCATAGTATGATCTGCAATATTTTGTTCCATTATTCGAATTGCGGCCGATCTAATTGTCAATGCTTTGTAAAAATGAGCCTCATCGTCTAATAGTATTACATCCAGTGGATAATTTCCATCCATTATTATTTCTTTTGGAAAATAATTATTAAACATGTCTGCTGCTTCAGGATGTGGTTTAATTAGTACAGGTTTATCGTCATCGAAGAAAAAATCTATGATTATCTGGTACGCGTATACTTTTTTTGAATTAGGGTATGGTGTATACCTATCATAAGAGTGAGAATTTGCTATAAGAATTTGTGTATTTATATTATTATGGAAAATATTGTAATCTGGTACCAATGCTTTAAGTATAGCTATTTTATCTTCTTTAGTTAATTCTTTACACAAATCATAGTATTGAAAATAATTGTCAGTTTTGTGTTTTCTACATCTTAATTTTTTACAATATTTTCCCTCACCACAAAGAACACCCATTTTTTTTTGAACATCTGCATACGCTCTACTGGATATACCCTTGCATACTGTTGTTTCATACGTTCCAATTTTATCACATTGATCCGGTAAAATTTCTACAATAGTTTGCATTATATTTTTTAATGCTAAATATGTTCCAAACGTGTTATCACAATCATGAGAAGTGTATATTGTTACTATTTCTTCAAGATCTATATCATTGTCTGAAAAAAAATCATCATAATAATTTAATAAAGATTCAGAAACTTCATTTTCTGTTAGTGATTTCATGCCTATACCTTTTTTATGAACAAGAATTTTATCAAAAATATTTGCTTTTAATAATCTTTGATGTAACTCCTCTTTTCCATTATTTTGACTAACTAAGAGTATTGCAGTATCTTCTTTATGATATGTCATTCTCAAACATATCATTGTAAGGAGTCCACCATAGTGTTCAATATTGTATAAGTATTTCACAATTTCTTTATGGAGTTTTATATATTATATTTTTTGTTTAATTATTTAAAATGTATCGCTCATAAGTTAGAAAATTACTAAGAATTTAAAAAGTTAAATATAAATTATAAAATAAAATCCGTTAGGATGTACATAAAGTTCACGTGTCTTTGTGAGATTATAAGGCAGGAAGGTTGGAGATTTTAAATAAATTTGAGGTAATCTATAATTAAATGAGAATGATTATTAAATTGTGATTAAATATAATACCTATTTTTATGTGGTTTGCAAGTTTTTCTAGAAAACAGGAATGGAGATTTCCTATTTTTTTATGATAAGGAGATTAATCTTTTGACATACAGTAATTAAGACCTGAGCTGTGCGGGTTAAATATACATATAATGTGAGCATACCTAAAATTGGTTATTGAAATATAAGTAAACTGTGAGAGAATCAATAGAATATGGTGATTTTCTGCGGTAAGATTTAACAAGCTCATATTAAAGTCATATCTGTACTTATTCTGATTTTCTGAAGGAAGAAACAGAGTTTTATTTAAAATTGAGGTTATAAGTTGTTGTCATTAAACTCGAACTTACCTGTTGATATGCTATAATTAAAAGAAAATAATAGTTATATTGATTGTTTTTATTATCTAGTATTTAAATCATATATTGATATTTTTCTTAATTTATAAATTATCAAAGTAATTAAATAATAATATATAATTGGTCTTTTACTCGATTATATAAAGAGGTTGAAATTGATTAAAAAAAAAGTATCTGTAATAATGCCAGTATACAATTCTGAAAAATATTTGGCTGATAGTTTAGGGTGTATTATTAATCAAACATTGAAGGATATAGAGATAATATGCATCGATGATGGCTCCACAGATGGGTCTTCTAACATTTTATCAGATTTTTCTATGAAGGATTCTCGTATTAAAATAATAACGCAAGAAAATAAAGGTGCTGCTGCAGCCAGGAATAGAGGGTTGGATGTTGCTACAGGAGAATGCGTATCGATTGTAGATTCAGACGATCTTTTTGATGTACATATGTTGGAGTATTGTTATTTTGAATTAAAGAGAAGGGATGCAGATTTAGTAATATTTAAAGTAAATTTAATGAATAATAAAACCAAAGAAGTTATAAAAGGTGATTGGGCTCTAAGAGAAGATATGATTCCAAAAACTGAAACATTTTCTGCAATAGATATATGTGAAAATGTCTTTCAATTTTGTAATGGATGGTCTTGGGATAAATTATTTAATCGGGATTTCATAGAGAAGAATAAACTGAGATTTCAAGATATAAAAATTTTTAATGATACCTTATTTGTATTTTCCGCAATTGCACTATCGAATAAGATTGGAATCTGTAATAAGTATTTAGCAACAAAAAGGCGTGAATTGGAGAGTCAGATTTCAACTAATCGGTATAAAACTTGGCCAGAATTTCCTTTTTTAGTTTTCTCTTTAAGATCAATGTTATACAAATACGGATTATTTGAAGATATGAAAAGAAGCTTCATCAATTATTCATTTCATTTGCCATTGGTATTATTAGATACCGTTCCAATAAATTACCAAAAAGATATGTATAATTATTTTAAAGAACAATATTTTGTAGAACTTCAGTTTAATAATTATGATCGAAATTACTTCTATATTGAAGAAGAATATGATAGATTGAAATTAATCAATGACAATCAATGGTGTGATTATCTTCGCTCAATCAATATAAAATCAAATAATGAAAACGAAAATAAAAGATTTTTAAATTTAAAAGAAAAATCAGAAGTACCAAATCATAAAAAGATAATTGTATCTTTAACTTCATACCCTGCTCGTATCAATATAGTAAATATAGTGATTGAATCAATGATTAATCAAACTATGAAACCAGATGTTGTAATATTATGGTTGGCATATGAACAGTTTCCAGATAAAGAATTGAATCTTCCATCTAAATTAGTAAATTTAACAAAATATGGTTTGATTATAAAATGGTGTGACGATTTAAGATCTCACAAAAAGTATTATTATACATTAGTGGAATATCCCAATGATATACTAATCACAGTAGATGATGATGAAAATTATCCAGATGATGTGATTGAAAAGCTTTATTTGTCCTATTTTTTGTTTCCTAATGCTGTTTCTGCATTACGCGTACATAGAATTACATTTGATAGATATGGAAACATTGATCTTTATGAAAAATGGATAAAAAAAGACGATTCTGCTCTATATAATCCCTCGATGGATGTTATTGCAACCGGAGTAGGCGGTATATTGTATCCTCCACATTCTCTAAATAAAGAAGTTTTAAACAAAGAGAATATTAAAACAACTTGTTTAGAAGGAGACGACCTCTGGTTAAAAATTATGGAAGTTATGAATAATGTGCCTGTTGTTTTGGCATCACCTAACAAACAAGTTGATCACATTGAAAACAGTCAAGATACTTCATTATGGGAAAAGAATAGATTAGGTGGCAATGATATTCAATTAAGAAAAATTATAGACAAATATGGCGATTGTTTAGTAAATGGACTTACAATATCACAGCGTATTTTATTAGACAGTAAGGTAAGTTTGAACATACACATTTGTCCAGTTTGTTTTAATTCAACACATGCTTTTGAATCATACGGGGTTAAAAAACGTCCTAATGCATTATGTCCTGTTTGTGGTTCATTAGAAAGAGACAGAGCCTATTGGCTTTATTTAAGAGATTCATTAGATATATTGAATCCAAAGAATAATGTCAAAGTATTGCACATCCTTCCTGAACATTGTATTATGCAATCATTTATGTGTGCTAGAAATATTGATTATCATTATATTTTGGAGCCAGCTGAAGCTAATGATCAACTTTCAAAATATGAAAATAACAGTTTTGATTACATAATATGCAACCATGCGCTTAGTCGCATGAATTCTGATATTTCAGTTCTTTCTGAATTGTATAGGGTGTTGAAGAAGAATGGAACTGCAATAATTAATGAATATTATGATTCTGGAATAGATACGATTGAAAATCCTGACTTTAATACTTCTGAATTAAGAAAGATAAATTATGGCGATAAAAATAAATATAGAAAGTATGGCAAGGACTTCATTACAAGATTGATAGGTAGTGGTTTTGATATCGAGTGGATTTACATAAATAAGATGTATTCAAAAGAGCTTATACAGTTATACGGCATATCTTCAAAAGAAAAGATCACTCTTTGTAGGAAAAAAAAGCTATTTAAATCAATTTACTCAAGATTAATTAAAAGAAATACTAACCATTAAAATAGATAATTTTCATATAGATATATACAATTAGGGTTGCTATGGATAAAAAGAATTTAGATAGTAAGATATTACCTAAAACAAAAACAGTTTGCCCTTTGTGTTTTAATTCAACACATGCTTTTGAATCATACGGGGTTAAAAAACGTCCTAATGCATTATGTCCTGTTTGTGGTTCATTAGAAAGAGACAGAGCCTATTGGCTTTATTTAAGAGATTCATTAGATATATTGAATCCAAAGAATAATGTCAAAGTATTGCACATCCTTCCTGAACATTGTATTATGCAATCATTTATGTGTGCTAGAAATATTGATTATCATTATATTTTGGAGCCAGCTGAAGCTAATGATCAACTTTCAAAATATGAAAATAACAGTTTTGATTACATAATATGCAACCATGCGCTTAGTCGCATGAATTCTGATATTTCAGTTCTTTCTGAATTGTATAGGGTGTTGAAGAAGAATGGAACTGCAATAATTAATGAATATTATGATTCTGGAATAGATACGATTGAAAATCCTGACTTTAATACTTCTGAATTAAGAAAGATAAATTATGGCGATAAAAATAAATATAGAAAGTATGGCAAGGACTTCATTACAAGATTGATAGGTAGTGGTTTTGATATCGAGTGGATTTACATAAATAAGATGTATTCAAAAGAGCTTATACAGTTATACGGCATATCTTCAAAAGAAAAGATCACTCTTTGTAGGAAATGTTGAGTATTTATTATTATAATTGGTATATTTAGTTGTAGATTATTATAATATAAAAAATTTAACTTTTTATTAAATTTTAATATATTTATTTTATAAACATAATTTGAATAATATATGTGATACAGATTATTATCATGATACAAAAAATGCAAAATTAGTCTTTTGATGTCTTTTTATTTTTAGAATTTATAATTTTAGAACTATAAGAATTTGACATTTAAGCATCTGTCAATTGCATAATTTTGTCTGTTATTTCATTTTTGTTGTTTTTGGGTGTTTGATATTATAAGATAGAATCAGGTTCAATAGAAAAACATTGAGATATGTTGAGGATTATATATTATTTCTAAATTCTTGAAAATTAAAATTAAGTATTGATTTTAGATATATTATATTTCGAAGATATAATTTAAATTGGACACAATTTATGAGAGAACATTAAGATATATACTTAATCGTATAATAATATAAACTTGTCGAATTAGTAATTGGTTTTATGGTTAGAAAGTTAGTAGCTTAACAATAACAGAGTTAATTCTATAGTTGTGTTTTAAAAATATAAGGTCTAGCAGCGGATGTACATTGAGAGATTTTTAATCTCTCATAAATAAATCTCTGCAATAAAGTTTATTTCTTACATCTTTCAAATCATCAGAATATCTATTGGCGATTATTATATCCGATTTTGTTTTGAATTTTTCAAAATTATACTCTACTATGCATCCTTTGAATTCGCAATTTTTGTATGTTGGTTCATATATCACAATATCAATATTTTCAGATGCTAAAGCAACCATTATATCTGTTATGCTAGAGTCACGATAATTATCAGAACCACTTTTCATATTTAAACGATAGATACCAACTGTTTTTAAACAATCTTTCTTAATCCTTTTCAGAAGATTTATAGTAATATATTCCTTTCTTATCTTGTTGGAATCTACAATTGCACCGATTAGACTGTTGGGAACGTTAAGATAATTAGAACGAAGTTGCTTTGTATCTTTAGGTAAGCAATATCCTCCATATCCTAATGAAGGATTGTTATAATGATTTCCGATTCTAGGGTCTAGGCAAACCCCATCAATTATATCTTTTGAATTAAGATTATATGTTTCAGCAAAAGAATCCAATTCATTAAAATAGGCTACCCTCATAGCAAGATAAGTGTTTGAAAATAATTTTATTGATTCGGCTTCAGTTGAACCTATGATGAGGCATGGCACATAATTTTCTAATGAGCATTCTTTGAGTATGTTTGCAAAGGTTTGAGCTTTATTTCTAAGTTCTGAATTATCAATTGGTAGGCCGACAACTATACGTGAAGGGTGCAGATTATCATATAATGCGCGACCTTCACGAAGAAATTCAGGAGAGAAAAGAATTCTATTTGTACATAATTTGTAGCATAATTCTTTAGTGTAACCTATGGGTATTGTTGATTTTATAATAATGGTTGCATGATCATTGTTATCAAGGATGCTATTAATTGCAGATTCCAAGACACTAGTATCAAAATAATTAGTCTCTGGATTATAGTTCGTTGGTGCTGCAATTATCACATAATCTGAATCTGAAGATTGTTTGTAATCGATTGTTGCGTGAAGGTCAAGATCACAAGATGCTAGGTATTCTTGTATCTCCTTATCAATTATTGGCGATTTATGTATATTAACAAGATCTACTTTTTCTTTGATCACATCTATGGCAATCACAGTGTGTTTACGAGACAGTAATGTAGCCAATGACAATCCTACATAACCTATTCCAACAACGGTGAATTTGATACAATCACATCCAAATTATCTGATTTAATGTCGACCCAGTATATAATTTATTCAATGACATTATTAGATGCAAATTTCATTTCAATTTTATATGCCATATTTATGAGTCTTAGTATTATTACATTCATTTTTTAAATGTCTCTTTACATTGACAATCGCATCGACATTCAGAGGGTCTTTTTTCAAATTTGAAGCTATGAATAAGGACGTGTAGTCTCCCACCATTAGTGCATATATGGTACGTTCTAATATTGTGTTACCCTTTGTGTTAACTATTATAGGTTTTACACCATTATCATTTAGTGCTTTAATTGTAGCATTAAGGGTCTTCTCAATCTCTCCGTCACTTCTATCGTCTATCACGATCGGTAAGAATCTGATTTGCGAAGGGTCATTGCACCATCCAACAATCTCGTTGTGATTGAATTCAGGCATCACACCGGAGAATGCTATCAATTTCGAATTCTCATTTATCTGGGTCTTCCATCTGACTGCCACAGCAGACATTTTGGGCACGGCATACACTATTGGTGTCCGTGAATTCAATTGATTGGCAATGTTCCAGGGGATGGAACCTGTTTCCCTTAGTTCTTTGCTGTATTGATCGATATGTGGCAATATTGATCTGATGCAATCTCTGAGTTCAGGTCCGCCCGCATCTTCTATGATGGCTGCAAGCATACCGATAAACCAACCGATGGCGCTACGGGGTTGTATTGGTGAACCTTCGATCTTGAATATATGAGATCCATTTTTCTTTGCTAATTCTTCTAATTTACCGCCTGAGGTTATTACAATGGCGTCCAATCCTTCCGCTATGGCCATCTCGTACATCGAGATGGTCTCGAAGGTATTGCCTGAGTAGCTGCATGCGACGAATAATGTATTCTTATTGACCCAGCATGGAATGGCCATGGTCTTGGCAGTCTCCACGCATATCTTGGATGAGTAATACATCGAGTTCGATAGTATTTCTCCTCCAATAGCGGACGCTCCCATGCCGCAGATCAGTATCTTCTGATAATGTTTTTTGATTCCTGAATCCATATCTACTGCGGTAGAAAGATCATTTACGAATCCATTGATCTCAATCCCCATTTGCTGTATTGATTCTGAACTTGATTTCATATCTGCACCATGTATTAAGAAGCATTATTGTAAGTATATAGACTATATATAATATTTAGCAAAACTAATAAAAAAAGATTCAACTTTTTTGCATTATTCATTTATCTATTTTTTAAGATAAAAACTATTATATGTATTATAAATAATTATAATTGGCATTAATTGAATAATTATTCTAATATATTATAGCAATTTATCTAAATTATAAATATTGAATTAATTACATAATCGTATTATTCATTCAATAAATCGTAACATGTTATTTTCATATATTCAATTATATATTATCTCAATTTATATATTACAAATATCACGACAACAATCCCAACAATTGCTATAGCTATGTACATCCAGAGGTCAGAGGATTCATCAGCAGTATCAGGGTTATCAAATGCTATCGCATAGTATGAGAAGTGGTCCGTTACGAAGGACACGGTTGCTGTCTCAGGATCGTATGTAGCATCGATCTCCGTTACGTTGCCCTGATCGTCAAGGTACCATATCTCTATCTTGTTCGGGTCCTCTCCCGACTTCAGAGTGTAAGGCATCGTGACGGTCACGTTGCCGCCGAGATCGTGTATGGAAGTGGTGCCTACGATGGCACTCAAAGAGACTACAGTCTTGTCACCTACTTTCTCTTGTTGTTCCTGGGTCAGATCATCCTTATCAGCTATGCCAATAGTGATCGTGACATTTCCTTTATAGGATGATAACGTCTGCATGACGTCCTTGTCCATCTGAAGTGTTCCCGTATTAGTATCTATCACGAGAGACCTATCGATGTCCGATAATACGGTGAATATGTCCACAGGCAGAGTTACCTTTGTGGATGTGGCATCAGTACCAGATCCGATGACATCGATGGTCACCACTAGATCGGAAGACGCGACATCTTGATATGCGAATGATATCTGTGATAGGATCTCAGCGAGCTGTTCATCGGATATGTATGATATGTCAATGCTCCCATCATATGATGCAGTTATACTTATCGTGGTCTCGATAGTGCCGTTTGTTATTGCAATCGTAGTGATATTCAACTCATCATCAGTAAGGACGGCCCTCATAAGTACATCGCCGGAGGTGGATGTCATCTTCGTTATGGTGATCTGGGTATTCCCGATGGTAGTTCTCATCTCCTCGTATATGTATCCTGTGGAGGGATCGATCCATGATATGGCCCCATCCGATGACTCGAAGGTCACAGCGATAGTATGATCTGAGCTTATGTTTGATAATGTGTATCTGTTGACTGCCCCGACGGAGGTACCATCGACTAGCACGTCCTTCACGACATATCCGTTATCTGCAAGTATGGTGTAGGATTGAGTCGAATCAGTTGTGACAAGGGTGGAACCTGATGGGGTTATCGTGCCGCCATCACCTGTCTCCGATGTTATCGTGAATGTGTTTCCCACGACCCAGATTGCCGTCAGCGTGACATCTGATGATCCCACGGTGTAACTAGAGCCTGCATGGTATGTATCGTCTCCGTCACTCCATCCTGCGAATGCATATCCTTCTTTTGTTCCAGAATATGAGGATATCGTGAACGTTCCCCCTTCTATGACGGATATCTTTGTCGGTGCTGGTTCAGAACCGCCGTTCACATCATATGAGATCTGATGATATACTACGGCCTTCTCCCATACAGCTGTGAGTATGACATTGGAGCTCCCCATTGTATACCTTGATCCAGCGTTATAGATATCATTGCCGTCGCTCCATCCTGAGAATACATATCCATCCTTTGTACCTGAATAGGATTTTATGGTGAATGTATTCCCTTCTGCCACTGGAGATTGCACCGGTGCTGATGAGGAACCTCCATTGGTCCTGTATGTTACAGTGTGGGTCACGGCATTGCTTTCCCATACGGCGGTCAATGTCACGTTAGAGGGCCCCATGGTGTACGTTGAACCTGCCTCGTAGATATTGCTGCCGTCGCTCCATCCTGTGAAGTCATATCCGTCTTTGGTCCCCGTATATGATGCGACAGTGAACGTGTCCTCCTCGTATATCGGTGATTGTATGGGCGCGGATTCCGAGCCGCCGTTGACCTGATATGTGACAGTGTGTTGTTGGACTACCTTCTTCCATTGTCCGTATATGGTCTGGTACACGGTTATCGTGGAGGTCGTCTTCGTCTGTGTGTTCGTTGAAGTATAACTGGCATTCGTCGACGTATTGGTGCTTATGCAGGTATATGTATTTCCTGTGGCAAGGGTGATCTCTGTGCCACTGCCATTGAAGACCGTAGCGGACAATGTTCTGGTGGTCTCATTGGTGCTTTTGTTTGATACTCCGGATGCCTTGTAGTTGCATCCATAATCTACTTCAATGGAGCTTATACTGGCATTGCTGTTTACGATTATTTGTGCACCCACGGTATTGGATTCTATGGTACCTGCAAGAGTGGCCCCCGATCTTATGTTCAGTGTACCGTTGATGATAAGTTTCCCGCAGGTATTGAAGTTGAAACTCTCAAGTTGAGATGATGTGGGATAGTACTTGTCTCTGAATTCTGCATCGTTCAATCCATCATATATGTGCAGACCTCCGAGGATGTTCAGAGTGGCATCGCTCGATACGGTCATGGAAGACCCAGGGAGTATGCGGTATTGATATTTCAGATTGTAATTGCCATTCTTCATCACGATGTCTATGTTGTAAGGTATGGAGAAGATGCAATCCTTGGTGTCCATGGAACTATCGCCTGCCGTCATTACAATGGAACCTATGGTGGCTCCTCCGCTTATGGTAATGGTGGTTTTGCCGATGTCGTTCCAGATGTTGCTCTCCCATTCCGCTTTGACATATTTCTGACTGTTGTAGGTGAATGTTATCGTCGCATCATCATCCAGGATGAACAATGCCGAACCAGTTCCAACAATGGATACTGTGGTCTCATTATATTCGCTGTTAGCGAATATATTCATGTATCCGTACAGGTAGGACCCTTCCTTCATCGTCATCTTGCATTGTACGTTCATGAAGGAGTATCTGTTGAATGGGGATTGTCCTGACTTGTATTGGTTGTATGCGTTGTCTCCGCCAACATAATCTGTTATTACAAACGGCTCATATACTTTTGAGCCTTCAAGGGCGTTCAACGTTCCGGATCCCTTAATGAATCCATAACATTGCAATTTACTTCCATTTTCAAGTGTTATCGTTCCGTTCAATGTTATCTTGGAGAAGCTGTCGGAGGTATGCCCCTGATAATCGAAGGTGAAGAAGCGACCAGTTATCCCGCCTACAACGATGGTGCCGTAAACATCGACGTTCTTCCCTGAGGCGATCGTGACAGATAGGTAGAGGTATTTGTCATCTGATGGTATCTTGCTGTATGTGTAATTCTGATAATCCTCAGAACCTAGGTCGTGTCCGTCCGTATCCGTTGCTGAATATGGTATCAGAAGCGTCACGCCAGCGGGGATGATGACATCGGAATCTATCGTGCAGTTCGTGAGAACCCTCACGGTGTCCCCGTTCTGCGATGCAGCGATGGCCTCCTCGATAGTGGCATAATACGTCGATGATATGGAGGCCTCAGGCAATGAATCTCCATCGGTATCAGAATGGTCATCCATTATCAAAGGCAACGTTATCGCGACCATGGCGACTATCATAAGGACCGCTATCGATTTTCTGTGCATCATGTATCGTATCTTATGACATTTAATAATCTTTTTTCATGATAGCCGTGTATTCTTTGGCAAATATTTTAAGCTCATAGAAACTTCATATTAAACGACTATAGACAGTCCATCTATCGATACGGGAGGAAACACATGAGATTCAAATGGAAGATAATGAGCGCGATGGTCATAGCGGCCATAGTATTATCAGTGGGCGCATTCGCCATCATATCAGATGATGACAATGCGTCCTCCGATGCCACTCTTATGAATGCTGGGCAGAAGTTCGTATATGATTTCAACACGTTCGCCTACGATTCGACACACAATCCAGAATTCATATATGCGACGTATTCTGACGATTTGATAACGATCACGGTAGACCCGTCTGAGAATACCAATGACCTCATAATATCAGTATCAGATCTGATAAGCGGTCTTGACGGCTATACTATTACCCTTGACGGTAAGACAGTAATCCTTGATGGTTCACTCCAACGTACTGCCGATACGATATCTGTTATGGAGGATATCGTCGATCAGGTCGAGACCACCATTGAGGGAGCATCAGGCGAAGGGGTATACGTACTGTATGCGGATGAGATGACCATACATGAGGATTCCTTGCCAGTCGATTTCGACGGCACGTTAAATGTATCGATGTGCATGGACGAGGATACGATTTCAACACTTCAGGATTTCTTGGACATAGCATATCTGGACACCACGGACGGATTCTCCTTGACCATAAACATGACCTCTGGAATGGCCAGCGCGGTAGGTTCTCAGACGGAGATGGATGAGATGACCGTTATGGAATTCATCGAGGCACTCAGCAACAGCGACGCGTCGGAGCTGTTCGGCGTCGATGTAGGGGAGAAGATCGATGGCATATCCAACGGAATACTCAATACGGACCCGGCGAGCCTGACCAAGGTCATGAGCGGAGTTACATACTCCTGGGAGGTCGACTCCACGACATACACAGTCGCATTGGACAGCGATTTCACCCCTTCGGATATAGGAACCGGTTTTGTTGCCCTTCTTAACTCCGTGATAGAGAATGCCAACGCATCATCTAATGGATGGGAGGGAATCCAACTGGGATCGATGAGGTCCGGCGACACATACACATTCGAAGGCACGCTCCAGCTGACCTATATGAGCGGGGATTCATTGAGGACGTTGTCGCTCCCGTTCACGATAGACCTTGTGTATCCCGAGCATACTGTGACGTATTATGCGAACGGTGGTTCGGATCCTGCCCCGGTCCAGTCTCCAGTCGCTGAAGGCAACAGTTTCATAATCGCAGATTACTCTGGAACAAAGCAGGGATATGAATTCGTCGGATGGAGAGATGGTATCGTGATCTACGATGTAGGAGACACCTACACCATGGGCACATCCGATGTTACCCTTACAGCAGTGTGGGAAAGGGTGTATCATGCGGTAACATACGATGTGAACGGTGGTTCTGAACCAGCACCTGTCCAGTCACCAGTGGCCGAAGGACAGACGTTCACGGTCGCGGATTATTCAGGTACGAGGGAAGGTTACACTTTTGATGGATGGAATGATGGGGAGGAATACTATGCGGTAGGGTCCACATATACCATGGGCGACAGTGATGTCACACTCATCGCGGTTTGGGTGAGTGGTACAGATCTGAAGATAACTTCAACGGCCGGAGTTGGCGGTACGATAACCCCAAGCGGTGTGACTGATGTTGCATTCCGTTCTAGTCAGATCTATATAATAATGGCCGAGGACGACTACAAAGTGTGGGAGGTCCTGGTCGATGGTGTATCTGTTGGAGCCATCAACAAATATGAGTTCACTGACGTGACCTCTGACCACACGATATCAGTGAGATTCGATTACTCAGAAGGGGCCAGGACATGGTTCGATCCTTCTAGCGGATACATATATGAGGAGATAAATGGAATAATAGAGGAGGATGGCACAGTATATACCATCACCAGAGCAACATCCCCCTCGAACGAGGTCACTCACACAGGCTTGTTCACCAACGAGGAATACGGGGTCGTAACCACAGTTGTAAACGGCGTGATCAGCTCTGTGGTCAATGTCACTGCGACGGCAAGCGGTGACACGGATGTCGCCGAGATGTCGGACGAACAGATCAATGTGCTTTTGGCCCAGATCATATCCGCTGCGTTGCAAATGACCACGGATGAACTTGAGGTATCCATAGATGTGACAGGTTCAGGTTCTTCAGGCATAAGGTCT
Source organism: uncultured Candidatus Methanogranum sp. (assembly GCA_963676045.1). Classification (GTDB taxonomy): domain Archaea; phylum Thermoplasmatota; class Thermoplasmata; order Methanomassiliicoccales; family Methanomethylophilaceae; genus Methanogranum. The sequence goes on along the minus strand of OY780938.1, from coordinate 658,623 downwards.
ACAAGCATGGTTCTGTCGAAGGACCAATTGGAGATCTTCAAGGGCTTTAACATACCCGTTGCGATCACTACGAAGACAGGTACGGTGGAATTCGATGCTAATGCGATCAAAACCTTGGCATCCTATGAAGAAGGCCTTACGATAACCATTGGTACCGCGGACAAGAGCCAGTTGAACGAGGAACAGCAGGAGAAGGTCGGGAACAACACGATCATCACTGCCGAAGCGATGATCGGATCAACGGTCATACACGATCTCGGAGGCAACGTGACCGTCACGATGCCGTACACTCTGAAGTCGGGAGAGGATCCTAACAAGATAGAGATATGGTATCTGGATGATCAGGGCAACGTAACGGAGATCGATGCTACATACGATTCTGAGACAGCAACCGTGTCCTTCGTCACGGACCACTTCTCGTACTATGTGGTGGCTTTCGACTCGCCGAGCAGCGAAAAGACATCCGACAACTGGATAATCTACATCGCCGTAATAATCGTGGTCGTGCTGATATTGGCATTCGTCGTTTATCACTACAAGACGAAGAAGACTGCCTAAACTCTTTAATAAAACGGGCCTGGCAGAGATGCCGGGCCCTATTCTCCTATTTTATAGATCATGTGAAAAATCCTTCATATATTATGGAAACGATGACTATTCATGAAAGGCATAATATTGGCCGCAGGAAAAGGTACAAGGTTGCATCCTGCTTCCTCCTCCGTCTCCAAGATACTCCTTCCAGTCTATGACAAGCCCATGATATACTATCCACTATGCACGCTCATGACCGCAGGGATAAGGGATATCCTGGTCATCACGAGCGAGGATGACATGCATCTTTTCAAGAGGGTGTTGGGCAACGGCTCCCAGTTCGGGGTGGAGATAACATACATGGTCCAATACGTGCAACGCGGCATAGCGGATGCGTTCCTGATAGCCAAGGAATACATCGGCGAGGACCGTGCAGTGCTCGTCCTGGGTGACAACATATTCTACGGTGACAAGATAGCCGACCTCGTGCGCGAGGCATCGAGGTCCGATGACGCTGCGATAGTCTTCGGGCACAAAGTGAAGGACCCGAAGAGATTCGGCGTGGTCGAATTCGATCATAATGGAAAGGTGCTCTCGTTGGAAGAGAAGCCAAAGGAACCCAAATCGGATTATGCTGTCGTCGGCCTATATTTCTACGATAATACAGTATCATTTCGTGCGGAAAAGCTAAGCCCATCCGCCCGCGGCGAGTTGGAGGTCACGGACCTTAATATAGCGTATCTCGAGGATGGTCTTCTGAGCGTGAGACTGATGGATGACGATTCCCTATGGATCGATACAGGGACATTCGATTCCCTTCTTGAGGCCAGCAGTATCATAAGCGATATACAGAGAAGCGGTATCCTGGTATCCAGTCCCGAGATGATAGCATTGGACATGGGATGGATAGATAGAGAGCAACTCGTCTCGTGGTTGAAGAGGTTCAAGAGGAACGAGTACTACGAGGTAATCTGGAGAATCGTCGGCGAATGATGGTCCCGTAAAGGATGTGTGTATGCGCTTCGAAGATCTGAAGGATGAATTGGAAAAGGTCGATCACGTCTCATTCGATATATTCGATACGTTGTTATTGCGTCCTTTCGTCCATCCGGAGGATCTCTTCGACCATCTAGGGGATCTGAATGGAATAAGAAATTTCAAAAGGATCAGGGTCAAGGCCGAGGATCAATGCAGAAGGTCGCATCCAGGTGAGATATCTCTAGATGAGATCTATTCACTTTTAGGTAATAATTTCTCATTCATGAAGGATAAAGAGATCTCCATGGAGTATGACCTTTCTTTGGTCAATCCCGAGGCCATGGAGATATTCAACAAGATCTCGGAATCTGGCAAGAAAGTCATCCTCATAAGCGACATGTACCTTCCCTCAAAGACCATAGACGAGATGCTAAAGAAGAACGGGTACAAGGACTACCTGCTCTATGTATCCAGCGAATACGGTTTCCGTAAACATGATGGAAGCCTTTACAAGAAGGTCTTGGAAGACCTCAATATAGGTCCGAGCAGATTGCTGCACATAGGGGACAATCTTCATTCCGATCTCAGATCGCCTATAAGACTCGGCATAAGGGCCATCAGATACGTGCCGTTGAGGGAACAGTATTTCACAGCATTCCCGAAGGAAAAGAAGTTCTTCCGCAGGGATAGGTCCCTCGGCGCATCCTTGGTATTGGGCGTGGACATGCTGCAATGGCTCTACCATAGGTCCGAAGATAGGAGTTACTGGTACCGCATAGGTCACAGGTTCGGAGGCCCCGTCTCATCCTTCTTCATAGGGAGCATGATGTCAACTATGCCCGAAGATATCGATAGGATATTCTTCGTGTCACGCGACGGATACAATCTTGAAAGGGTATACAGGATACTCTGCGAAAGGCCTTTGGAGCACAGGTATGTGCATGCCTCCCGGTTCTTCTCAGTAATATTCGGACAGATAAAGGGGGACCGTTCATATGCGAAGATGATCTTCGAGCATTTCTCCGAAGAGCCTTCGGTCGCAATGCTGCAGCCTGGCGATGATGCTTCCAACGATGCATACATAAGATTGCTGGATGAGAACAGGGAACTCTTCGATGGCCTTCTGGATAAAGAGAAGGAGAGATACGGAAGGTACATCAGGGGGATGGCCGGAGATGCGAAGAAGATACTCGTGGTCGATGTGACGACCATGAAATATTCTTCCCAGCGCCTCATAGAGGGCGCATTGGACGATGGCATCACGGTCATAGGATACTACTTCAACGTAATGGCCAGAGGAGAGGTGGATCATAGCCAGTACAACGATCGTTCCAAAGGACACATGAATTGGACCTACGTGAACGTGGTGGAGTTCTTCCTCGGCAGTCCGGAATATCCGATACGCGACATATCCGAGGACGGTTCGCCGATATACATGGAGGATGTATCGGTTGATGAGAGATACCGGGCATCAATATACAGCGAGATAACCGCTGCAGAGGAGGATTATGCCCGTATGTTGAAGGGCATATTCGGCAAGGACATACCGGAAGTTTCCAGCGACACGATAAGAAGATGGTTGCATGTATTGGTCAGCGATTCAAGGAGTTCCGGGGATGAACTATCCAAGATGCAATGGACGCCTGATGCTGACCATTCGATATCCTGCGGTCTGATGTTCGGTTCAAAGGACGTGATTTATCTATTCCGCAGCAAGTTCGGAGAGATACTCTGGAAGTTGAACGGCAAGGCATGACGTCATTCAAAAGGATGTCTTGTGAATTTGTATATACTGGATAACTCATCATAAGTTCAGCCATTTGAATGGTTCAAGTAAAATTATCATTCTCACGAGTTCAATGAAGGTGTTCGATGAAAGTCTCTGTCGTGATCACAACACATGATAGGTCTGCAAAGATATTGTGCAGGGCTATCGACAGTGTGCTCAAGCAAACATACGAAGGGGATTTTGAGTTTATCGTCATCAATTCTGCACCCTCATCCTCACTGAGGTCGGAAATAGACGATCTGATGTTAGCATATATCTCGGATTCCAAGATCGAGATCAGATATTTTGTGACCGATAAGGACGTGAACGGTTCCGTGGCAAGGAATCTAGGAATGTCGCATTCCAACGGGGAATCCATAGCCTTCCTGGATGATGACGACGAGTGGTTCCCAGAAAAGATAACGGTCCAATCCAGATCTATCACGGAGGCGGACATGGTCTTCTCTGACTATCAGGTGGAATTGGATGACGGTAGATTCGTATTGTTCTCAAGTACCGTTGGCAATATTAAGGACATCAGGAAGGACATACTGGGCGAGAACGTCATAGGTGCCACATCGGGTCCTTTGATCAGGACCTCCATATTGAATTCAATCGGTGGATTCGATGAGAGATTGCAATCCAATCAAGAATGGGATGTCTGGATAAGGCTCATGGATTCCGATGCAAAGATCGTTCAAACGTCCGATGTACTGGCAATCAAACACATAAGCTACATGTCCGTCACTTCCGATACAGAAAGGCGCATAGAAGGATGGGAGAGACTGCTATCGAAGAATAAGGACGAATACAGGCATAGCAGGTCGCAATATGCCAGGGCATTGTGGATATATTCGAAGGAATTAAGGTCGCGCGGCCGTCCTTTCAAATCCATCCTCATCATGTCCAAAGCTATGATTATGAAGTGTATCTCGATAATAAAGAGGTCCTGATCTAAAATGTTCCCAGATCGCATGGTCAAATTTGATATGGTGGTTATGCATACGGATAAAGGATGGGATCAGAGACGATGAAGAACATTGACCAGATGGCCTGCGAGATAAGGGGTTTTGTCAAGGACCTTTCCGAAGCCATATCGGTGGATACCGGCCTGGACAGGAAATACAGGCACATAGTGGTATGCGGAATGGGCGCATCCGCGATCGGAGGGGAGATAATCTCCAATTCGATGTATTATTCTTCTAAAATAGACGTCACCGTCGCCAAGACAATGGCCCTTCCGTACTGGACGGACAAGGACACGCTCTATGTGATATGCAGTTACTCTGGCAACACATTGGAGACGATCTCGATGTACGAGCTGATAAGGAACAGCAAGTCCGAGATGGTAGTGATAACCGCAGGAGGCAAGTTGGAAGAACTATCCTTGTCGAACGGCAACAAGATGATCAAGATAGGCGGCAACAAGATGCAGCCTCGCAGTGCCATAGGATGGTTCATAGGCATACTCGCCGCGATAATAGATGATGCAGGAGGTCCCTCGCTCAGGGATCAGATCGTAGGCCTCATACCCGTCTTCAAGGAGTTCAGGGAGGCCTTGGAATCCGACGATAGCATCTCTTGGAGCACGGCAAGGAATATCAAGGACAAAGTGCCAGTGGTATATTCCGTCCCCGATGTTTCCGCCATAGCTCTAAGATGGAAGGAGCAGATAAACGAGAATTCCAAACGCATCGCCTTTTCAGGTGTGATACCGGAGTTCAATCACAACGAGGTCGTGGGATGGTGCAGTGACAACGTTCGCAACATGTTCGTGCCCGTCATAATAACCGACTGCAGGTCAGGTGTGGTCTTCAACACATTGAATGCGACGATAAACACATTGAAGGATGTCGGCGTGGAGCCCATAGTCGTAGACATCAATGGACAGACGGTCCTGGAACGCAGCATATATGCGTTGATGATAGGCGATCACGTATCCCTATGCATGGCGATATTGTCGGACGTGGACCCTATGGATGTCGGTCCGATAACGAGGATAAAAGGCTACCTAGCGGATTACGATTGCAAGAAAAAGTAATCGTCATGCAGGTTATTCTAGTCACGGTCCATCATCGGATTTATGGGTCGTTCTATTCTTCTGCGATAACTATTATATAACTAGAATCTTACAGCAATTCAGGAATGCATGAACATGACTGACGAATGGATAACGGTCGTAGCACCTGCAACAACGTCCAACATCGGACCTGGTTTTGACATTTTTGGTTTGGCATTGAAGGAGCCCCACGACATAATCGAGGGCAGGAAGATCAAATCCGGTATCGTCATAAGTGAGATATCCGGGCCTGGCTGCGAGTCCATACCCAAGGACCCAGCCAAGAACTCTGTCGCGATAGCTGCAGAGGCGGTCCTGAAGAGATGCAATGCTGATTTCGGCATAGAACTGAAGATAAAGAAAGGTATCAGGCCAGGTAGTGGAATAGGTTCCTCCGGCGCATCTGCGGGAGGAGGGGCATTCATCGCCAACATAATGTGCGGCGAGAAGCTATCGAAACAGGAAGTGGTCCTCTGTGCGGCACATGCCGAGGACGTCACATCCGGCGGATTGCATGCAGATAACGTCGCCCCATGCATACTGGGTGGATTCACGATCATAAGGTCGTATGAACCGTTCGAGGTAATAACCATCGAACCACCAAAGGACCTCGGTGTAGTTCTCGCGTTGCCGGACATAATAGTCTACACCGCAGATTCCAGAAAGGTCGTCCCGAGGGAGGTATCCATAAGGGATATGACATATCAGATAGGCAACGCGTCCGCATTGGTGTACGCGATGACGACAGGCAATCTTGGACTGATAGGAAGGTCCGTCAAGGACATAATCGTCGAGCCCGCCAGGACAAGCTTGGTCCCATATCTGAAACAGGCAGAGGCTGTCGCGATGTCGCACGGTGCTCTAACATCGTTCCTCGGCGGTTCGGGTCCATGCGTCATAACATTCTATGACAAGAAGACGCACAACGGCGAGATAATCGCCGATGCGATAAAGAAACTTTACAATGACAACGGCATGAAGTGTGACACATGGGTCACCGAGTGCGGTACTGGTTGCAAGAGGCTTTGATATGGCTGATCATAAAGTAATTTGTTGGGATTGCGGTGCGGAGATCACCGACCCCTATGAGAACGAATGCCCAAGGTGCAAAGGACTCCTTACCGTCAAGATGGACCTCGAGCCCGTCAAGGAGATGAAGCCGAAGGACCTACACAAGACGCAGCTGGGAGTATGGAGATACGCCCCCTTCATGCCGGTGGACCCTTCCCATAAGGTCTCCATCCAAGAGGGAGGAACGCCCCTTTACAGGACAGATGCGATTTCCGAAGAGTTCGGCATCAAACATTCATATGTAAAGTTCGAGGGACTCAACCCGACCGGTTCATTCAAGGACCGTGGCATGACCATTGGTGTATCACACGCGAAGGAACTAGGCGCCAAGGTCGTCGGATGCGCATCCACAGGGAACACATCCGCATCATTGGCGGCATATGCTTCTAAAGCCAACATGCAGTGCGCCGTGTTCCTTCCATCAGGAAAGGTCGCGGCAGGAAAGTTGGCGCAGGCACTGTTCTTCGGTGCCAAGGTGCTTTCCATCGATGGTAACTTCGATGATGCATTGGCTCTCGCTAGGAAGATGTCCGATGAGAGGAAGCTGTACCTTCTCAATTCGATCAACCCGTACCGCCCAGAGGGACAGAAGTCCGTCCTTTTCGAGATAGTCGACCAGTTGCAGTACGACGTTCCAGACAGGATAATATTGCCTGTGGGCAACGCCGCAAACATCTGGGCGATATACAAGGCCGTCATGGAGCTGAAAGAGGTCGGATGGATAGACAAGGTCCCGATGCTCACAGGCATACAGGCCGAGGGCTCATCACCGGTCGTCAAGGCATTCGCACAGAAGAAGCACGATTTCGTACCTGAGGATCATCCTGAGACAGTGGCTACGGCCATCAGGATCGGAAACCCTGTCAGCGGAAGGAAGGCATTGCATGCAATCTACGACACCAAGGGATATGCGGAGACAGTCACCGACAAGGAGATAATCGCCGCGCAGAAGGTCCTCGGAAGGAGAGAGGGAGTATGTGTGGAGCCAGCATCGGCCGCATCCATAGCAGGTCTCAAGAAGCTGATCGACAACGGTGTCATCGACAGGGATGAGAGGGTCGTGTGCATATGCACTGGCAACGGCCTCAAGGACCCTGACACTATAATCGAGAACAGCCCCTCGCCGATAAAGTGCGGGAATTCCGTCGCTGATGTGGAAAGGATACTTTCCCAGAAGATTTAAAAATCGAAAAGTCTCGACTGCTTAGGGATATCCTGAGCGGTCGGGACATCATCTTTCTTTTTATTCGATTCGCCATATTCGGAGGCCATCTTCTCGAGCATCTCCTCCTCTTCATCCACCGTGACAGCTCTGATATCTTGCATTATCGGGCTGCCTGACTGTTCCTTCATGCTCTTGGCGAGTGCAACTCCAATACGGGGTATCGATGCCAGTTTTGACTGGTCCATGTTCTGAACATCCATCTGATTCCTGATGCCGTTCTCGAAGAGTATCCTCGCCCTCACCCTTCCCACGCCCCTGAAAGACACAAGTTCCAGCAGCTCCTGTTTCACGCCGTAGCGTACGCGTGTGAGCAGCGGCCTTACCCTCTTGGTCGAGGAAGGGTTGAATATGTAACCGATCTCATTCATGGAATAGAGTATCCATTCCGTCATGTCCACTCTCGATCTTATGTCACCGGGGCCTATACCAAGGGACTCGGTCATGACATCCTCGGACAACTCGCTAATCCAATCATAAAGAAGAACGGCGGTCTTCAGATCGCTCATGAAGTAATCATACATCATGACCTCGTCATCCTCATAAGGGTCTACCAGGAAATCCCCGTCGTAGTCCATGGACACTTTTGTGAGGCGGCTCTCATCGCTCTTCTTCGGATAAAGACCCAGCACATCGGGTGTCGATGTGGCCGCATGCAATATTACAAGGTCATCCGTCTTGTCGTCTATCTTCTTGACAGCATCCCTCAGTATTATGGCGGACTTGGGGTCTATGTAAAGATCGGATATCCTCTTACCGAACGGCAGTATGCGTATCTTATCGCCCACCCGTTCGACCATCTGCTCTTCCACCAGGAAGTCGACCACGTTCTCCACCACGCTCTCTATCCCGTATAGTTGCGAGGTGTTGCCGTAGAATGTCTCATGCATGAACTTAACTATGTCATCCTCTGATGACGCATCCTCTGTAGCGATAAGACCCAGTATGTGGCTTCTCAACGTGTTCTCGTTACCTAGTTTCGATGTGAGCCTTTCCGTGTCATGCATCACATAGTCCTCCATGAGATGCTCGTAATCGTCGTAGCTCTTCGCTATCAGCACGGATTCGCCGTAAGGGTCATATCCTGGTCTTCCTGCGCGACCGCACATCTGCTTCACTTCCATCACGGATATCGGGACATTACCCGAGTTCGATTCGAACCTGTAGGTGTCCCTCACGATGACCCTCCTCGCAGGGAGGTTTATGCCTGCAGCCAGAGTGGGGGTAGCGACTATGCATTTTATCCTCCCGCTTTTGAAGTTCTCCTCTACGAAGCGTCTCTGTTTGTATGTGAGTCCTGCATTGTGGAACGCGATGCCACATTTCACGCACGTGGCTAATTTCTTCCCTATGGCGGTCGAGTCCGCATCCCCTTCCAGCATCTCGAACTCATCCGCTGTGAGTTCCATGCTGGAGATCTTCTTCATCTTGTCGGAGTATTTCACCGCCAAGGATTCTGTGGATTTCCTCATATTGACGAATACGAGGCACTGCCCTCCCTCGCATATGGTCTGGTGTATCAGCTGCCATATGGTGTCGCTGCCTTGTGGAACATCCTTCGAGGAATGGTCATCGAAGGAGATCTCGTTGTTGTAATACACCCCCTCCCTCAAAGGTATGGGGCGCCAATCGCTTGTGACCAGTTCCGCATCCAACCAATGTGCCAGGTCTCTTGAATTTGATATTGTTGCCGAAAGTGCTATCACTTGGAGGCCCTTCGTCCTCCTGATCATCTTTGTGAGCGCGACCTCAAGCGTAGGTCCTCTGCTTGGGTCATGTATCATATGGATCTCGTCCGCTATGACCAATCCTACACTCTTTATCAATGAGCTCCCATGGCGTATCAGGGAATCGGCCTTCTCGGAAGTGGCGATTATTATGTCTGCATCTTTCAGTTTGTTATCTTCCGAGTCCAGGTCTCCGGAGCTCATCATGACCTTGAATCCCAGATGCGAGAATTTCTCGAGGTCATCTCTTTTCTCCGATGCCAATGCTTTCAACGGAACTATGTAGAGTACCTTCTTTCCGGTCTTGAGGACCATGTTCATTGCCGGTATGAAACCGATGAGCGATTTGCCGCTGGCTGTCGGTATGGCAGCGACGAGGTTCTTTCCGGAAAGCGCTATGGGTATGGCTATTGCCTGCGGTGGATGCAATTCCACGAACCCTCCATCTATCAGCGCATCCCTGAGTTTCGGTAGGATGCTCAACTCCTCTATCCTCATCTTGGGCTCAATAGTGCATTATCGTTATTATCCTTTCATCGGGTTTGCAAACGGAGTCATACGTTTTCGTTACATTCTTCCGGACACAATTTTGCATCGGTCTGTAAATGGTACCAATATTGTCTTCCCGTTTTCTTTATAACCCTCTTTTTATTCGGGAGGGTTAATAAATAAGTAAGGTATGGAAGGTACGATGAGTTATAGACATAGTACATTTGCTATTCTGATAGTCTCCGCGGTCGTTCTGGCGGCATTCACGCCCATGTTGACGGATACAGTCTCCGCAGATGACGATTCCACGGATTCCACATTCACATCGTTCTACGATCAGTTGACCGATGATCAGAAGGCGATCTACGATTCGATCTCCACGTATTCGGCGGACACCTTGACGGTGACCGTCGATCTCCCTAACCCGATATACACCCAGATAGGGGATGACGAAGAAGTGGCGAAGGAATACCTATCGGAACAGATATCGGAACTCGCACAGGCGGCGTACTATGCGCTGTTCATGGAGAAACCATTGGCTATATGCACATGGGGCGACAGCACGGTATCGTGGCCGGAGGAGAACCAGCCGTTCATAGTTTCAGGCACATTGATAGGTCTGGACCAATTGGTACTCACCGCTATCATCGATCCCAATTATGCGGACAACACTACAACGACAGTGAACGAGTTGCAGCTCAAGATCGATGCCTTGAACCAGGCCATAGCATCATATGACGTCGGAAGCACGGACCTGCGCACCATGGTGGGCAACATGAATTCCTACCTTGTTGACAGATTGACATACGACCCCAACGCAGGAAATTCCAATGAGGATCCGTACGCACACGATGCATACGGTGCGCTGGTATCTTCTAGCAAGTTGGCGGTATGTGATGGATACTCCAAAGGTTTCCAGGCACTATGCCAGAAGTATGATATCGATTGCTACACGATCGTTGGATATGACATACCAGAACTGCAGGGTCATGCATGGAACGTCGTCCTCATGGGCAACGGGAGCTGGTATCCGATAGATGTTACATGGAACGATTCCACATCGAACGCATACATGCTCATATCTGCAGATAGTTTCAATTCAAGTCATCAGGCAGGATTGTACGCATCGGACGGAGGGGCGATAATGGATTACCCTGTTCTCAGTTCCACCAAGTACGATTCGGACCCATGGTATCAGGCCCAGTATATAGAATGGGCCCTGATGGGAGCGATAGGTGCGGTGCTGGTGATCGGTATTTTGCTTGCCATAAGGGAAGACAAGAAAAAGATGAAAGGCATCAAGAAAAATTAATCAAATTTATATACAAGAACAAACTAAGGATAATTGGAGGGGGTAATATAGGATCAGTTGTAAAAGAAAAACCAACTACCGTGCCTCTCGAGGAATGGGTAGAGGCCCAGACTTTCCAGTCCACCAAGGACATAGAGATCCCGAAGAAGATGTCGGACCGTGTGATCGGTCAGGACGAGGCCGTCGAGATCGTAAGGAAGGCTGCCGCCCAGAAGAGACACGTCATGCTCATCGGTGAGCCAGGTACTGGTAAGTCCATGCTGGCAAATTCGATGGTGGAGTATCTTTCAAAGGAAGATCTTCAAGACGTCGTCGCATACCACAATCCGGAAGATGTCAACGAACCTAGGATCAGGACCTTCCCTGCAGGAAAGGGTAAGGCAGTAGTTGCAGAGCAGAAGGCACAGGCAGCGGCCATGAAGAACCAAAAGAGTTCCATGTACCTATACGTCTGTGCAGCAATCATAATCTTGGGAATAATCGGAACGTTCCTCTATGGTTTCACCGTACTGCTGATAGCATTGTTCGGTGTGATGATAATCATAATGCTGTTCAGGAACCCGATGGGACAGAAGATAGAGACCATGATAGTGCCTAAGGTGCTAGTGGGTCACGATCCAGGAGACATGCCCCCCTTTGTAGATGCAACAGGTACACATGCAGGTGCCCTTCTCGGTGACGTCAGGCACGATCCGTTCCAGAGTGGAGGATTGGAGACCCCGTCCCACGACAGGCTCGAAGCAGGTGACATACACAAGGCCAACAAAGGTGTTCTGTTCATAGATGAGATCAACCTCCTCAGGATGGAATCACAGCAGGCCATACTCACTGCCATGCAGGAGAAGAAGATGTCGATCACCGGTCAGTCCGAGAGATCGTCCGGAGCATTGGTCAAGTCCGAGCCCGTACCATGTGATTTCATACTCGTATGCGCAGGAAACCTTGATGCGATGCAGGGAATGCACCCCGCACTCAGGTCCAGGATAAGAGGATACGGTTATGAGGTCTTCATGAACAGCACGATGGTCGATACCGATGCTAACCGTATGAAGCTCGCAAGATTCATCGCACAGGAAGTGGTCAAGGATGAGAAGATCCCCCATTTCGATAAGCATGCTGTCGGAGAGATAATCAAGGAGGCCCAACGCCGTGCAGGCAAGAAGGGAAGACTCACACTCAGGCTCAGAGAGCTAGGTGGACTCATACGCGTGTCAGGCGACCTCGCCATAAACAGGCATGCGGATTTCGTGACAGCAGATGATGTCAGGAACGCGAAGCTATCGGCACGCGGACTAGAGCAGCAGATAGCCGACCGTCAGATAGAGGGCATGGAAGCATATCATCTCTTCAGCACTGAAGGTCAGATGGTAGGGTCCGTCAACGGACTCGCCGCGATAGGTGCAGATTCAGGACTCTCAGAGTATTCAGGAATAGTCCTTCCAATAGTCGCAGAGGTAACTCCAGCACAACGCAAGGAAGGCGGCCAGCTCATCGCCACAGGACGTCTGGGTGACATAGCCAAGGAAGCAGTTCAGAATATAACCGCGGTCATAAAGAAGTATGCGGACAAGGACCTCTCGGACATGGATATACACCTGCAGTATGTGGGTACATATGACGGTGTAGAGGGTGACAGTGCATCGATCACGATGGCATGTGTCATACTATCGGCCATGGAGGGAATACCCATACGTCAGGATATGGCAATGACCGGAAGCCTGAACGTCAGGGGAAGGGTCCTTCCTGTCGGTGCTGTCACAGCAAAGCTAGAGGCGGCAGCAAGCGCAGGTATAAAGATGGCACTCATCCCAGCGGACAACGCTCAAGATGTGATGGTCGCGAAGAAGTACTTCGAGACCATGCAGATATACACGGTGTCCAACTTCCGCGATGTGGTAGAATACGCATTCGTCGATTGCCCCAAGAAGGACTACTACTTGGAGAAGCTCCTTCCTCTGTCGGATGATGGAAAATCACATGTTAAGAAGGTCGAGCCCCCAGTAGACTATGAGGTAAAGAAGCACGATGACAAATTCATGCCTCCGAAGGAGACCGTGAAGGTCGAACCAGAGAAGGCCGATGATAATGTCATCGTATCCGAATCCGTTCCGAATGCTGGACCAAATCCACAGTGAGTGAAACTATCAAGGAGGACGATCGTCCTCCCTTCAAACACCTTAAATTTTTATCCATTCAGTTCTATACTACCATGATGAAGATCAAAGCACTTGGCATCGTCTGCGTGATAATTGTGACAGCATTGGTGGTCACATCCCTTACACCACACATAGACCATGATATGGAGGTCTCTTATGATATCGGTAATGTAGGATATGTCGATGTCGTCAATACGGATTTCCCCTCATCGTTCGATCTGAGAGATGTCAATGGCATATCGTATGTGACCTCTGTCAAGGATCAAGGGCACATGGGCACGTGTTGGGCCTTCTCGGCCACGAGCGTATTGGAGACCGCTGCCATATCCGCAGGGTTAGCAAAAGATGACCTTGATCTTTCCGAAGTGCAATACATCTACTTTTCGCACAAAGGCGTATCTTCCGAGGGAGATACTCTGGAATTCCACAACGATCACGATTTTATCAACGGTGGTTATCTGGAAGAATCCATGTTCAACTATGGTCAATGGGAGGGGAATTTGACAGAGGCATCCGTTGGATACACCTATTCTGAACTGGGATACAATACCGAGTTGGACCCTGGACTCCAATATCTTTCTGATTCAGTGAGGCTTACCAATGCTTATGTTGTAAATTGCAATGACACCGACTCCATAAAGTACATGCTCACCGAGAGGCATTTGTCGGCAATCATAGGTTTCGCCTTGAATGTAGAGGATATAAAAAAAGTCACGATCGATGGAAAGGAGATAACCACGATCTACAATGATGGGACCAGTTACATCGCAGGACATGCGGTTGCGTTGATAGGATACGATGACGATTTCCCCGCTTCCAATTTCAACAATGAAAAGGTCACTCAGAACGGTGCATGGTTATGCAAGAACAGCTGGGGCACCACTGAGAATAACGATGGGATGGTATGGATCCCGTACCAGAACGCATCATTCGGTCAGTCAGTCATATTCTTGGAGGCAGGTTCCGCAGATGCATACGATAACAATTATCAATATGATAACGGTAAATCGCTAATGCATGATAGGTCAGTTGGGAGCACGGGTATGATGGCCAATGTATTCACTTCCAACGGTGACGAGGTATTACAGGCAACATCCTTCTATGTCCTTAGGAATACAGAGGCGGATTACACGATCTCTGTATACAAGGACCTTACGAATTCAAAGGACCCGACGAGTGGTCAATTGGTATCGTCCGCATCCGGTACCACCACGTATAGTGGGTATTACACCGTGGACCTGGATGACGATGTATATCTGGATGCAGGGACGAAGTTCTCGATTGTGGTATCGCTTACAAGTAGTGACGGTTCGGATATCTATCTGCCCATAGATACAAGGGAACGCGTGAACGATGAGGGCCTTTACGTGATATATGAATCGGTAGCACATCCTGGACAGAGTTACATCAGTTCGGATGGAAGATCTTGGAAGGACATAAGTTCAGACCATAAGAGCAATGTCCGTCTGAAGGCATTCACATCTGACATCTGAGTGTAGATCATTGGGTTGTATTTTATATCGCCCAAATGCATTCACAGAACTCATGAAAAGCTATGACGAGCGTTCATTGGTGATCGGAAGGTTCCAACCATTCCACAATGGACATCTCGAGGTCATCCGCAAATGCGCCATGGAATCGAAGGGCCTTGTGATAGGCATCGGTAGCGCACAGTACTCCCATGAGCCGGAGAATCCCTTCACCGCTGGCGAGAGGTATCTGATGATAGACGAGGCCTTGAAGGACGATGGTGTCAAGAATTACTGCATCGTCCCGATAGAGGACCTCAACAGATACTCGGTCTGGGTCTCCCATGTGGTTTCCATGGCCCCGCCATTCAAGCACGTCTATAGCAACAATCCTTTCACCAGACGCCTGTTCAGCGAGGCAGGGTTCGAACTCAGGGAATCACCATTGTACTCCAGAGATGTGTATTCAGGTACCGCTGTGAGGCAGAGGATAATAAACGGAGAGGACTGGCGCGCGCTCGTGCCCAATGCGGTCGCCAGGGTGATCGACAGCATAGACGGCGTTGGAAGGCTCAGAGAGATATCGGGAGGAGATTGATTGTCATCGAGGGATGCACTTCACGAGATGCTTTTGGAAAAGGGAACGACCGTCTCCGTGGCGGAGTCCTGCACAGGTGGATTGATAGGATACATACTAACCGAGAGGCCCGGTTCATCCGGTTTCTTCATCGGGAGCGCAGTAACATACAGCAATGACTCCAAGGAGAAGGTGCTGGGCGTATCGCATGAAACATTGGTGAAACACGGTGCTGTGAGTCCAGAGACCTCTGTAGAGATGGTCAGGGGCGCAAGGGAGCTCTTCGAATCCGATTATGCGGTCTCCGTCACAGGGATAGCGGGTCCAGACGGTGCGACCGACAATAAGCCCGTGGGTCTGGTGTACATATCGGTCACGGACGGGAACAGGACACTGACCAAGGAGGAGCATTTCAAAGGGGACCGCGAGCACATCAGAAGGTCCACTGCCGAGAAAGCGATATCGATGCTCTTGGAGATGGCCAAGGGATGAGCACGCGTTACGATAGACAGATGCCACTCGTTGGCGAGGAGGGCATGAAAAGGATAATGAACACGACTGTGGGCATCATCGGATGCGGCGGTCTGGGAACTACGGTCATAACCTCCTTATCATCTGCCGGCATCGGCAAGCTTGTCATATTCGACGGCGACACGCCCGATGTCACGAATCTCAACAGGCAGTTCGTATATCATGAAGGTCAAAAAGGGAACAAGGCCGAGATCATGAGATATTGGATCATGTCGGTCAATCCGTCCGTCAAGGTCGAGGTCCATCCGGAGAGGCTCACCGAGGAGAATTCGCATCTGCTTTCTAAGTGCGACATACTAGTGGATTGCCTCGACAACATCGAATCCAGGAAGGTCCTCAACGCGTATGCCGTGAAGAGCGGCAAGACATTGGTCCACGGAGGGGTTGCGGCCATGTGCGGCCAGGTCACCGTCGTGGTGCCCGGTAGGACTCCATGCCTCGAATGCATGATAAACGACAGGAAGAGGGAGATAAACCCCACCATATCGTCAGCCGTCATGTTCATAGCGACATTGGAGGCGATGGAGGTCCTGAAGATAGCCGCAGGGATAGGCGAGCCGTTGGCAGGCAAGATGCTGACGGTCGACCTGGGGAACAACGCGTTCGAGGTCGACGATGTCTGCAGGAGGCCTTCGTGCAAGGTCTGCGGCCACCTCTAAATGTGTTTTTTCAATTATTATTAATATTACCCATTCAATCGCATCCTCATGCAGCACTTGATGACAGGAAAGGTCAAAGAAGTCTATCTCGTGGACGACAAAACGCTGGAATTCAGATACACCAACAACATCTCGGTGTTCGACAAGATAATCCCGTCAAAGATACCACACAAGGGCGAGACCCTTTGCAGGACCGCGAAATACTGGTTCAAACTCTTGAGCGACAACGGGATCAGGAATCACTACATCGATGAGCCCGCACCGGACAGGATGAGGGTCAAGAGGGTAGACATCATCAGGGACTACAGCAAGATCAACAACAAGACCGTCAACTACCTCATTCCGTTGGAGGTCATATGCAGATACTACGTCGCCGGGTCATTGTTGGACCGCATAAAGGCAGGCAAGATCACGGCCGAGCAGTTGGGATTCCCCAAGGGACACGCTGTCAAGTACGGAGAGAAGCTCCCACACCCATTCCTGGAGTGCACGACCAAGCTCGAGGAGCATGACATGAACCTCACCGAGGAAGAGGCCAAGAAAATGGCCGGACTCACCGATGCGGAGTACAAGGAGATCATGGACACGGTCCTGAAGGTCGATGCTATAATCGCCAAGGAGGCCGCCAAGCGCCACCTCATACACTGCGATGGAAAGAAGGAATTCGGTTACGACGAGAAGCGCAGGCTCATGGTACTGGACACATTCGGAACTTTAGACGAGGACCGCTGGTGGGATTCAGAGGAATACGCCAAAGGCAACATCGTGGAGCTTTCCAAGGAGTTCGTCCGTCAGTACTACCGCGACACAGGATATCACGCCAAGCTGATGGAGGCGCGCGACGCCGGAAAGGCGGAACCGGACATACCCCCGCTGCCACAGGACATAATCGACCGCGTGAGCAAGCTCTACGTGGAGATGTATGAGAGGATAACCGGGGAGAAGTTCTGAGTTATCAGAGCATCTTCACGAAAACCATTTTCTCCCCTATGGGGCATTCGACGTCCTTACCGACCCATGTGATCGAGTATTTCCTGCCGTTCTCTGCCCCGATGGGGTGGCACATCATGTAATTCTTACATCCGATGTTATCGCATTTGGATATCTGGAATGTAATCATGCTGCCGTCGATCGCTTGTTTTTTCGGAAGGGCGGCCGGTATCGGGACCTTCTCGACCTCGACGACACGTACCTGATCCCCCCTTTCCATGCAATCGTGTTTCTGGTCCCTGACCTTCACGATCTCATACATGGATCCAGATTCAAGATTGAAACATACGTTCCTGAGCTTGCATTCCTTGCAGTCCGTGAGCGGGCCAATGAAGTAGAATCTATTGCCCTTCTTCGCTGTTGGCTCTCCAATCAGTGTGATCAATACCATGGTTATACCTCAGATTACGCCTGTGGAACGTGCCAAGTTCTCGGCAGCTTCCTCTGTGAGTCCCCAGTCCCCGAGTATGGTGAACCTGTCCTTTCTGATGTCCTTGGCGGCGACAAGGGCATCGATGATATGCTGTTCAGGGATGCCTAGCTGTTTGGCGGTTGTGGGTGCGCCGATGGTTGCCAATGCGTCCCTTATCCTCTGCCAGTTATCCCCGTGCAGTTTCATCATCATTATCGTGCCTATACCGCATTGCTCCCCGTGCAGGGCGCCGTTCGGATGTATGAGGTCCAATGCATGGGAGAACATATGCTCCGAACCGCTGGTCGGTCTGGAGCTTCCCGCTATGCACATGGACACACCCGATGCGATTATCGGCCTCATGACCATCCATACGCTTTCTTCGAAGTGGGGTTTTATCAGCTGAGCATTGTCCATCAGGTTCTCAGCTGCGAATTTCGATATGTAATATGCGGAACTGCTGAATTCGACGTTCCTCATCTTCACGGCGAAATCCCAGTCCTTCAATGCCGTGAGATTCGATATGACATCCGCGCATCCTGCTGCCAGATAGCGGTAGGGCGCCTCGTTGATGATGGCGGAATCGGCTATTATGCCGAGCGGGGAAACAGCAGCGATAGATTTGGCACCTTTGTCCAATTTCAGGGATGCCCTATCGGATGCTATGCCGTCGTGGGCTACCGATGTGGGGATGCTGATGAAAGGGACCTTCAGCTTGGCGGCCGCGATCTTCGCGATATCTATCTTGCTGCCACCGCCTACGGCCACGATGAACTTGGTTCTGTTCTCCTTGCAGGCAGCTATGGCCGCGTCCACGTTCTCGAGAGTGGCATTGTCCGTTATGAACACCTGGACCTCGAACCTGCTTTCCTTGATGAGGTCCTCCACAGTCCTACCTGCCGCCTTATACGTGTTATCGCCGGTTATTATCGTACCGCTCTTGCCGAATTGGAGGTCCTTGCATATATCTCCCGATTCAAGGATCTTATCATGCCCGATCCTCACGCTTCTCGGGAAATCCATATTTTTAGCTTTATTGAATGCAGTCATGACCTCGACCTTTCAGCCATATTCTTCTAAAAAGATATAAAGATGCTTTAACGGATTCATCATCATGAAGGTCCTTATAGTTAGTGGTGGCGGGAATGGTAAGGGCATAACCGCCTATCTGTGCAAGATGGTCACCGAGGGACTGGAATCTTCGGGCGCAGAGGTGAAGTTCGTGGACCTCACGCAATGCGACATAGGTTATTGCACCGGATGCAACAGGTGCAAGGAGACAGGGAAGTGCTATCAGCGGGATGAGATGGACGCATTGATCGAGGATTTCTCCAGTTCCGACATGGTCATACTCGCCACGCCCGTCAGGTTCAGCGGGACGTCATCCATGATGAAGAAGTTCATGGAGAGGTTCCAACCCTATTGGTACATGGAGGACATAAGACATTTCGGAGGCATGGCAGGGATAATATGCGGAGGTTCCGACAATCCGAACTTCGACAATGTGGTCCGCGAGTTCAAGGCGTTCAGCATAACGATGGGACGCAAATGGCATGGCGAACTGAGGATACCGTCAACGGACATCACGGAAAGGGAGTCCTACATGGAAAGATGCATCATGTGGGGCAGGTCGTTGGCGGATCATCCGAAGTTGTGATTGTCCACTACGATTTCCTTGAAGCCGAGGTCCTTCAGACCTATCAGGTCCTCCCTCACATATGGTATTATGCCGGGATTCTCGGAATGCAGCGATCTCCAATCATCTATCGACAAGGAATCATCGGTATCGAAAACTATCATTGTTGAGAATCCAGCATCCTCTATCTGATGGACGGCATCGCGGACCTCTTTGGTTCTCTTGTTTGCGATGACCTTCCCATTCGATATGAACAGCACGGGTATGCAGCTGTCCGATAGCTCGAACGCCTCTTCGAGGACATCGTCCCCCTTCATCAGGTGGTAAGGCATCAACAATGCCTCCCCGTTTGAAAGGAACCCATCGAACACATCGCCCTCCTTCTCGATGCATGTCATGTACCATATGTCATGTCCAGGCACCTTCACCCTTATCGTGGAGTCATCCATGTTCCTTCTCTGCATGCCCGTGGCGTCCACTATCAGCGCGGTGCTCCTTTCAGAGCCATCCTTCCTTATGACGTCCTTCAGAGGGACGACATCCCCGGAGAAGTAAGGTATACCTTCCTTGATATGGACGGGTCCAGTCAATGCCACATCATCCTTTGACATGACGTAAAAGGCAGTTATCATCCCCCGGACGTACTGCTTTCTCTGATTTATTACTATCCCAGCGACAATTCACGATGCATATGTTATTAATAGTTAGGACATCGATAAACTTCGGGTGACAATATGGCAGCAAAAGTCAGATCAGTATACAAATGCAACGAATGCAAGAAAGTCATAGAGATCGTTTACGCAGGTTCCCCCGACACCATATGCTGTGGTAAGGACATGCAGGAGCTAATCCCCAAGACGGCGGACAGCACCACAGAGAAACATGTGCCATACATAGAGAAGAAGGCCGGAGGGGTATTGGTCAAGGTCGGAAAGGAGACCCCGCACCCAATGACCGCCGAGCACTACATAGTCTACATCGAGATATGCGCGGACGGCATGCTCATGAGGAAATACCTGAAGCCAGGAGAGGCCCCGGAGGCATTCTTCAAGACCGATGCGAAGAACATCGTGGCATGGGAACTATGCAACCTCCACAATCTCTGGAAATCAAGTTGATTCATCTTAATGGATGCAGTTCCAAACCTTTTCCATCTAGAATTTTTAGATTTTTCCAACTATATTTAAATTTAATAATGCTCATGACCGAATATAGAGCAGATCAATCTGTCGAAAAGGTGATTACATGTCGAAAGAGAATACGAAATCGAATAATGACAAAGGTAGCAAGAAATACGAGCCTAAGGCGACAGTGAGACACGAGAAGATGGCGAGGTCCCGCAAGGACGAGCTCACGTCGATGAAAGAGAAGATCACCAACGACAGATACTATGCGAAGAAGGCCGAGGCCAATCGCTTGAAGGAGATAAAGGACCTCCCCAAGGAAGAGAAGGGGCCTGCCAAGGAACTCCTGAAAGAGGAGATCAAGAAGAGGAAGGAAGCCCAGAAGGAGGCCAAGGAGAAGTACAGGGCCGCCGTAGAAGAGGAGAAGATCAGGAGCAAGGCAGAGGCGGAAGAGGAGGACGTCAAGAAGAAGGCCCCCAAGTCCAAGAAGGCCGATGAGCCTGCGAAGGTCGCATCCACAAAGAAGCCCGCGAAGGCAACTGCTCCCGTCGAAGAGAAGCCCGAGGCCCCTGCGGAGGAGAAGCCGGAGGTACCCGCAGCGGCGAAGAAGCCTGCGAGGAGATCCAAGGCATCCGTAGCAAAGGATAAATCCAAGGTAGAGGCCCCCGTAGAGCAGAAGGAACAGCCAGAGGCCGATAAGAAGGAATGATCCCCTTCTAAACTCCTTAAAACCTCTTTGTATTACGTTACAAAGTATATTTATACGATAAATTAATAGTGAATCCGTCCTCGGTCAATGAAATAAGAGGCCTGGCGACCTAAGTGATCACCATGACCAATAGTCGAATCCTAATACTTGCGACGGTCCTGATAGTGGCATCCATGTGCGGAGGGTATCTTCTGATCATCGAGGACGATGATACGACCGACAGGGTGCTTTATTATGATGATGAGATGCTCTTAAGGGAGCAGATCTGCGATTCTTCGGCGATATTGATGGATATCGATGGATCACTTACATCGGATAGGACATTCTTCGGATGGTCCACTTCTCGTGAAGGGGCTACCGCCATCATGCACCCAGGCGAAGAGATCGACGTGGACGGCGAGATGCGCCTTTATGCGGTCATGGCCGATGGCAATATATCATGCATAGACGGGACGGTCGATTTCGATCATGCAGGTCCCGTAGGGGATCTGATCATAGATCTCAGACATATCCAGCATGTAGATGTCCTCAGGATATCCGCCGCCACCCTCGATGCAATGGGCGGTCTTGAGAAGGAGATCACGATATTTTTGACTGATGGGACGGCGATCAATTTCGACAGGGAAACGACAAGAGATATGCTGGGTATCGTCGATGATGGACCTTTGGAGATGGCATTCGATCGGTTTGAGAACGGGATGGACATGAGGATATCTTCATCATCCGATGTGTTGGAAGAGATAACGGGCAAGATATCCATCTCCATATCCAGAACGACATCATATGGTCCCAGGACGGTCGTTTTCGAAGGATCGGTATCGAATGGCAACGAGGTAGATGCGATCCAATCGCAAGGGAATATCGCTTTCGAGATGGGCTCATTTGGATATAGGATACTGGAGGTCTTCGATGTAGAGGTCCGTCAGTCCAATGGCGACAAGATCGAAAAAGGTCATCCAGATTACCCGGAGATTGGGTCTGGGTCCGTATGTTTTGAGATATGGGGCATGTTCGCGAAGGACGATTCATTCACACTACCAGATCCTGGGGAGGGTCGTTCATATTCGGTGATATCGGGTGCGACGAGAGGACCCAGCGAAGAGAACATAGTATCGGGGAAATCCTCAATAATCATAGAGTTGGGTCATTCGGAGCGCATCAATAGGATAATACTGCCTTCGCAGCAGATCGGTTACATCATCACCTCCGACATATCGGAGGTTCCAGACGGAGGCAGATGCGTGATACAATACCTTCTGAGGACAGGATATGTCGATGAAGACCTGGTCATAACCCTGAACGGAGAGAATGCGGAATTGGACGGGATGTCCCGCATCATCATAGAGGATATACGATCCGACATAGTCGTGGAGGTCTCCGGAGTATACGACGCCAGGGTATTCGATGTGATATTGCCTGAGTACCAGGAGGGGTATGAGATGATCTCATCCTCGAACAATGTGAACTACGGTTCATCGTACAGTCTGGGTTTCAGATTGTTACCCGATTACGAGAAGGGATCGAATTTCAAGGTGGAGATAAACGGGGAGACCGTAGACATATCATCTGGAACCTTGGAGGTCGAAGGGGTCGTGTCAACGCAATCCATCTATGTCACAGGTGTACAGTTGAGGACATTCGAGATAAGTTCAGGCGAACATGTGACGCTTAAGGTCGATGGGTATGTCTCGACGATGGCTACATGCAGGGACCTGGTCAAATTATCCGTCGATGATGGGTACATGTTACCTTCCAATTACAGGGATTATCTTCCTATAACAGTCCATCCGAATGGATCTGGGTATACGATATCGGGCGATTCTTATTTCCCAGGTGTCTCAAGTATCACTACAGGCGAGAACATCGTGATCGAAGGTCATGAGGCCGAGACATCTTTCTTCGCTTGTTCCAGTGAGAGATTCACGATACTTCCAGATGATGGGTATTCCTTGCCTTCCAATTATGGGTCGGCAATATCGGCAATGGATGGTGTCAATGTGGATGATGGAAGATACAGATTCGATTCAGACGTTTCATTGCCTTCCATCTATAAGGTGACGTATCTGGGATATTCCAGTTCGATATTTGATATAAAATATTTCATAAGTGGAGATACAATTTCAATTCCAGATAATAAGCCATCAAAAGTTGCTTTTATTTTTGAAGGCTGGAATATCTATTCAAATACTGTAGAATCAGATATTAAAATCAATTCAAAATGGTCTCCGATTTCATATAATGTTACTTTTGGGCCTAATTTAACTGTTAAAATTAAAGATTCGGATCAAACTAAGACAATACTTACAAAGAATAACGAAGTCGAAACAATTGTTTGGTCCAATCAAGAGATTACGTTATTTTTTGATAATCGTGCTTTAACTCCTTTAAATTATATTATTCCATTCAATGCTGAATATAATAGTGGACATTATTCTGTAATAGGAGATTCTAATTTTTTAGGATTGTCTATTATTCAATATTTGTCTGAAGGCGGTAATTCTGTGGTTTATGATTATGCAGTAATTTCTAGTACGTATCATTTAAAATCTGAGTCAATTAGTGAAAAAACTGGGCACACCTTCAAAGGTTGGAATTATTGTGGAAATGTAATCGATTATATACCGTATGTAGAAAATTTGACATATACCTTGGTAGAAATTTGGGAACCTGTTACTTAACATTCACCTAATCTTTATATAATGCTTACATAATTGTGAACTCACCGTCAAAGAGGATTAAAATGATCTTCAGCACAACCACCGGACTTTTACTTCTTGAGTAAGCAGTGGTAGCTATGACGGTTTGGTGGTTTTATGAAAACGCAACAAACCAGTGAAAGCGCTAGGAATTTGGAAGATATGCTCGCAATAAGTCCATATAACCAGCTTGCGCTCTCCGGTGTGGGCCCCATTAAAGATGTAAAGATCTTCGATACTACACTGAGGGACGGTGAGCAATCACCTGGAATCGCTTTGAGCCAGGATGACAAGGTTAGGATAGCACTCGCCCTCGACGATCTCGGAGTCGACATAATGGAGGTCGGGTTTGCGGCTTCAGGTGAGACCGAGAAGGAGACGATCAAAAAGATCAGGGATTCGAACATGGATGCCACACTCTGCAGTCTGGCCCGTTCGGTCCGTTCAGATATAGACGCCGTCATAGACACGGGGTTGGACTACGTCCACACATTCATAGCAACATCGGACCTGCACATGAAGTACAAGCTGAAGATGAAGCCAGAGGATGTCAGGGCAAGGGCGATCGATACCGTCGAGTACGCCAGGGCCCATGGATTGAGGGTCCAGTTCTCATGCGAGGATGCAACGAGATCTGAATTGGAATTCATGAAGTCCGTCTACAAGGGAGTCGAGGAGGCAGGCGCATGCGCCATCAACATACCCGACACGGTCGGTGTGATAATACCTACGGCCATGAGATATCTGGTAGGCGAGATAAGGAGATCAGTGGACATACCGATAGCGGTGCATTGCCACAACGATATGGGACTGGCAGTGGCCAACACCATAGCGGCGGTAGAGTCCGGTGCGACGATATGCCATGTCTGCATGAACGGCATAGGCGAGAGGACAGGCAACGCGGCCTTGGAAGAGGTCACGCTGAATCTGTTCGCGAACTACGGCGTTAGCACCGTCGATCTGAGCAAGATAGGAAAGACGTCCAAGATAGTGGAGAGGGTGACCGGATTCAATATGGCTTACAACAAGCCCATAATCGGGAGGAACGCCTTCGCACACGAGTCCGGCATACACGTCCACGGCATAATGAACAACACCTCGACATACGAGCCGTTCCTGCCTGAACTGGTAGGAGTGGACAGGCACATAGTCCTGGGGAAGCACTCAGGTGCGCACTCGGTGCAGGGAAGGTTGGATGCGTTGGGCATCAAGTTCCCCGCGGATCACATGAACGATCTGATGGAGATGATCAAGAATATCGCCATCGGCGGCAAAGAGATCGACGACGCGGAACTGATGGTCATCGTAGATAATCTGATGTACAAGAAGGGGATGGCAGATAAGAGGGTGTCCCTCGACCAGTTGACAGTGTTGACCGGCAAGAATACCACGTCCACGGCCACCGTGACGGTGACCATAGGCGGAATAGACAAGAGGACAGTGGCCAGCATAGGTGTTGGTCCTGTCGACGCAGCCATAAACGCCATAAGGCTGGCCGTCAACGAGAACATAACCATGGAGGAATACAAGCTCAGCGCCATAACAGGCAAGAGCGACTCCATATGCGAGGTGACGGTGATGGTGAAGAACGTTCAGAACGATGGCGGCCTGTCTGTCGGAAAGGCAGTGGGGCTGGACATCGTAGAGACATCGGTTGATGCGACCATGGCCGCGATCAACAGGGATTTCGCAAGACAGAGGAATGCGTAATGGGAAAGACAATTGCAGAGAAGATCCTCTCGGAGAAATCCGGGACGGATGCGGTAGCTGGACAGATCGTGGTCGCCAATGTTGACTATGTCATGGTCAACGATGTCACCGGACCTATAGCGTTCAGAGAGTACGACAAGATAGGAACGAACAGCATGTACAAGGACCGCATGGTCCTGATACCCGACCACTACGTCCCCAACAAGGACGTGGCATCGGCCGAGCAGGCAAAGGAGATGAGGGACTTCGCGAGGAAGCACGGCATCAAGAACTACTACGAGGTAGGAAAGGGCGGCGTATGCCACCAATTGATGATCGAGGAAGGATTCGCGGCCCCAGGAAGGCTCATCGTCGGAGCAGACTCCCACACCTGCACATACGGAGGCATCAACGCATTCTCCACCGGTATCGGGTCCACAGAGGCAGCGGCGGCATTCGCCACCGGGCACCTCTGGTTCAAGGTACCAGAGACAATCAAGGTCGAATTGACCGGGAAGTTCAAGAAGGATGTCGGCGGGAAGGATCTGATAATAAAGATCATCACCGACATAGGAGTGGACGGTGCCAATTACAAGGCGTTCGAGTTCCATGGACCAGGTGTGGCGAACATATCCGTCTCCGACAGGCTTACCGTATCGAACATGGCCATCGAGGCCGGCGGTAAGGCAGGCATATTCCCATGTGACGAGCAGACCAATGAGTACATCAAGAACACCGTCAAAGGCAGCTACAAGCCAGTGGAGGCCGATGCGGATGCGAAGTACTGCTGCGTTCTGAAATACGACCTCTCGAAGATCGATTCGATGGTCGCATTCCCGCACCTGCCAAGCAACGGACACATCGTAAAAGAGACGGACGTGAAGATAGATCAGGCATACCTCGGCTCCTGTACCAACGGGCGCATCGAGGACATGCGCATAGCAGCCGCCATAGTGAAAGGCAAGCACGTCCATCCGGACGTGAGGTTCCTTGTCGTCCCCGCATCCCAGAAGGTATACCGCCAGATGCTGGACGAGGGTCTGATGCAGATATTCCTGGACGCGGGCGCGTTCATATCCGGACCGACATGCGGCGCATGCCTGGGAGGATACATGGGCATCCTCGCAGCCGGAGAGAGGGCGGTCGCCTCCACCAACAGGAACTTCATCGGAAGGATGGGTGACAAGGCATCGGAGGTCTATCTCGCAGGCCCGCAGGTCGTCGCGGCATCGGCCATCGCAGGCAAGATCGTGACACCGGCCCAATTGGGGGGATCGTGATGACAAAGATACAGGCAAAGGCATGGAAGTTCGGGGACAACGTGGACACCGACCAGATAATACCGGCCGAGCGTCTGCTCTCGACGAACCTGACCCATCTGAACGACTTCATATTCGAGAAGGTCAGACCAGGTTTCAGCAATGAGGTCAAGAAAGGGGATGTCCTCGTGGCCGGAAGGAACTTCGGCTGCGGATCGTCCAGGGAGCATGCCCCGCTATCATTGGTACAGGCAGGTTTCTCATGCATAATCGCGGAGTCCTTCGCACGCATATTCTACAGGAACTCGATGAACATCGGCCTCCTGTTGGTAGAATGCAAGGTCGAGGCATCCGAAGGCGACATCATGTCAGTTGACATAGAGAAAGGTGTCGTCAAGAACGTCACAACCGGAAAAGAGTACAAATTCCAGAAATATCCTCCGTTCATCAACGACCTGATGAAATCTGGAGGTCTCATCAACATGGTAAAGGAGGGTAAACTGTGAAGCACTTGGCGATAATACCCGGAGACGGGATAGGTAAAGAGGTAATAGCTGTGGGAATGGACGTCCTCGACGCGGTATCGGAGATTTCGACCTTCGATTACGACGGGGAGATGTTCGACATAGGTTCCGACAGATACCTGAAGACAGGCGAGCTACTCACCGATGAGGACATACACGACCTGAAGAAGAAGGATGCGATATACTTCGGCGCCATCGGAGACCCCAGGGTCAAGCCAGGTGTCCTCGAGCAAGGCGTCCTCCTCAAGATGAGGGCCGTGTTCGACCAGTACATAAACCTCAGGCCAGTGACATCATGGTTCCCGTTGGTCCCCCTCAAGAGGGAGGTGCCATTCGACATGCATTTCCTCAGGGAGAACACCGAGGACTTCTACATGGGCGCAGGCGGGGAGTTCGGACATGCCAGGTCATCCTCGAAGCTCAAGGTCAAGAGGGAGATGTACACCCTGGACATCACGCTCGATGTGAAGGCGGAGCCTTCCGATGAGTTCGCATTCGAGATAGGATTCCTATCCAAGAAAGGGATCACGAGGTTCGCCGACTATTCCTTCAAATACGCGGAGGCGAGGGGAGATAAGAAGGTCACATTGGTCGACAAGGCCAACGTGTGCACCCACATATACGGCATGCAGAGGGAGATATTCCAGCAGAAGGCCGACGAGTACGGCATGAAACTCGATTTCATGTTCGTCGATGCGATGGCGATGGCGATGATCGTACGTCCAGAGACGTTCGGCACCATAGCGGTCCCGAACCTCTTCGGAGACATACTCACCGATCTCGGAGCACAGCTCCAGGGCGGACTCGGAATGGGAGGCAGCGGTAACATCAACCCCAACGGAGTGAGCATGTTCGAGCCCATACACGGATCAGCACCCGACATAGCCGGCCAGGGCAAGGCAAATCCCATAGCGGCGATACTCGCAGCCCAGATGCTGTTGGACAACCAGGGATATGCCAAGGAAGGGCAGATACTGCATGATGCCGTCAGACACTGTCTAGACCACGGCAAGACCACACCCGACCTCGGCGGCAAGCTGAACACACAGCAGGTCGGAAAGGCCGTAATCGAATACGTCCTCAACCAGAAGAAGTGATCGAATGCTGACATTGGAGCTCCGTCTGAATTACCCCGACAGGAAGACCGCCGAGGCGGTATGCAAGGCGATACTTCCCGATAACGGGGATTATGTACAGTCGGAGCTCCAAGGAAACACCCTTATCCTTTTCATGAAGGCGGACAACGCAGGGACCATGAGGAACACCGCGGACGATCTCCTGGCATGCATAAAGACCGCAGAGGAATCCTCTGGCCTCGTTGTCCCCGCCGGACCTTACATAGATCCGGACGATGACGAGACCGCAGAGTGATTTATTTTCGTAAATGGCCTATTTTTGAGAGTATGGTCGTTCATGATATAAGTGTACATAATAAATATATACACTATACAATATATACACATTAAAACAATGAACATAATCCTCAGCAATTCGAGCAAGAAACCCATATACGAGCAGATAACCGATCAGATGAAGGTCGCGATATTATCTGGCGAATTGAGGTCTGGCGATCCTCTTCCGAGCATGCGCACACTTGCCAATGAGCTGAGGATCAGCGTGATAACGACCAAACGCGCGTTCAATGACCTAGAGGCCGAAGGATACATCGAAAGCGTCCAAGGGAAAGGCAGTTTCGTATCCGCGATAGACCCCGAGATGTTAAAGGAGTTCAACCTCAAGAAAATCGAGATGGATCTGCAGAGGTCGGTTGAGACCGCCATCAACAGCGGCATCAGTTTAGAAGAGATGACAAATATGTTAGGTATTCTGTACAAGGAGAGCAAATCATGACAGAGAATGCGATCGAGGTAAAATCCCTCGTAAAGGCATTCGGCGGATTCTCTCTCAAGGATGTTTCCTTCACTGTGGAGAAGGGGACTATTGTAGGATTGGTGGGCGATAACGGTACAGGTAAGACGACGATAATAAAATGCATTCTTGGCGCATATATCCCCGATTCAGGTTCGATATCGATATTCGACCGCACTGGCGAAGATATTGTACCATTGAAGGGGAGGACAGGTGTAGTTTTGGACGATATCTATTTCGGTCAAAACAAGAATATCAAATATGTTAATTCAGAATTCAAAATACTGTATCCCGAATGGGATTCTGATCGTTTTTACGGTTATATTGGCAAATTCAATCTGCCTATCGATAGGAAGATAATGACATTCTCCAAAGGCATGAAGATGAAGTTGCAAATTGCGATAGCGTTGTCTCATAATTCAGAATTGTTGATATTGGACGAGGCAACAGCAGGATTGGATCCCGTCTTCAGAGATGACATACTCGGCATATTATCTGATTTCGTCAAAGAAGGTAATCATTCTGTTCTAATGTCCACGCATATCACTAGCGATCTCGATAAGATCGCGGATAAGGTATTGTTTATGCATGATGGTAGACTGATCCTCGCTGCTAATGCAGATGAGATCGAGAATTATGGCATATTAAGATGTAAGCAGGAATATGCGCCTCATATCGACCCTTCTGATACCATTGGACGCATAACCATGAATGGCATAGCCAATATATTGATCAAAGACCGCAAAGGTTTCGAAGAAGCCTATCCAGAATTGATAATAGATAAGGCCAACGTTGAAAACATCTTGAGAATAATTTTGAGAAAAGATAGAGAGCAGATAGCATGATTGCCAATATGTATAAGGGATCTGCAGATCAAGGGAGTATATTTTCTTTGATTAGATGGTATTTGATATCGTATTCTTCTCTTTTTATTATTGGTATGCAGTCTTCTATTGTTTTTATCATATATTTTATGATTGACAAGTCTATTTCGATTCCTTTTTCAATATTTACAATGTCAGTTCTTCTAGTATTGTTTACAGATGATATCGGTTGCAAGACCGATAGCGTAGGTTCTTTTGTTAAGACAAAAAATTCATTCGTCTGGTTGTTGCCTTATTCACGTATGGTCAATTTTAAGGCAAGGGTAATATCCACATTCATATTATTTTTCTCCATAATAATCATAGTGATGATATCCTTATCACTATGGGATGTTGGATATCATCATGGTTTCGATTCATTGACATATGATATAATGTTGATACCATCCGTTTTGATAGCGTTATCCACAACAGTTATTTCTGTGGTCAATTCACCGATAGGCGGTAGAGAATTCTACATCAAGGCCATCAACATCATTTCTATCAATTCGTTGAATCTTGCTATATCCTATTTGGCATTCAGTTTTTCGCAGTATGGAATATATATAATGACTCTTTGGTCGATAACTTCGATAATGATTTTGATATATTTTGTTCGTAAAAGTTGTGCTCAATATATGATAATGAATTACATTTTATCGGGAGACAATGCTTTTGAATGGTTTGCGAATGTAGATCTCTTTAGATTCTTTTCGAATTCAAAACATTCTCTGTTGACTTGGTTAATCGTAGAAAAGAGGTTCATTCAATCCATTCTTATCTTGATTTTTATTCTGCCAGGATATTGTTTAATTTTACACGTGACTTCTGATTTTTTCATATACATATCATCGATTTTTGTATTAGGTTTAGTTTATTTTTCTCTTGTCGTAAAAACATTCGGTAATGAAATGAGAGAGACGACATTCTCAACATTGCCATATTCAAGAAAAGAAGTCTATAGAGTAAAGTTCACATTTTTCTTGATATTATTTATCATTTCACAAATAATAGTTATAATTGAGTCGGTTCTATATGCAACGATATCAAATTCGAATTTTGATATGTTAATAATTTTGGCGTTTTTGGCATCCTCATTCATCACATGTACGATATGCTTCTGTTTCTTAGCAACGAATTTCCTCAGTAGCAATGAAGAGACCGGAGTATTGGTAGCTATCTTCTTTGGAATACAGATGGCGATATCTCTTGCCAATTGGTTCGTAGTGAATCAATCTGTGACGATGGAGATAATAGCAATTCTGATCCAGATGTCCTTTGTGATCGTTCATTTGATGACGTCCTATAGACGTTATCTGAGAAAGGATATCTCGTGTTGAGATTAGGATTCATCATCGCTGTCGCCGGAACCGCTGCGGACCTTGACGGCGACACCCTTCTTGAACGATGCTATCTCGCTCGCTATGGCCTGAAGGCGGCCCGTGGCCACGACGTTGTCGTTCCTGTCGACGAGTATCGCCTCGTCCATCGGGACCAGGGACTCGTCGCATGATGTTATGAACTGGCAGAACGCGTTCCTTCCCTGTGAGACGAATGGCACCGCATCATCCATCAGGACCACTCTCATGTGAGGCGCCGGTACGGCCTTCACTATACGGTTGGCACCTGCGACCTTGAGGGAATACATCCCGTCTGGAGCGCGCATGGACAAAACATGCTCCCCGTTGGAGATGACGTTCCTGATCTTGCCTGTCTTCCTGCTCGTGATCAGTTCGATATCCCCTTGGAACAATGCATCTGTGGCCTCTATGCCGAACTGGTATCTGGATACCGCTTTGGCCCTGAGAAGGTCCGGATCGTATTCCATCTCCCCACCATCGGGTATCTCGGTGCATTTTATGAATGTCCTGAATTTGGAATCGAGGAAATCCTTGGTCGTGGCGCCAGACTCTATCTCGGTGTCGATGTCCATGTTGTACGGGAACACTGACTGCGCGAGCGGGTACATCTCATCCAGTTCCGCGGGTATAGGTCCGAAGGGCGACAGCACCACAGGCGTGTAACCAGCTCTCATCGCCTTGTCGAAATCCGCGGCATATGCCCTGCTGTACGGTTTCGAACCGTTGTCGATGAACAGGGCGGCCTTGTCCGTGGGCGGCACGTATCTCTCGTTGACCCTGTCGATGTATCTCATGAACACAGGGCGTCCTCTCGTCTCGGCCCCGGTGTAGAACATCGCGCCCGTCCTGCTTATCGGTTCAGTTCTCTCGAAGAATTCCTGGTATTCTTCCAGTTTCCTCAATGCGTCCAGAAGCGCCGGATGCGCTCTGCACCTCATCTCCGCGAGCTCCCACAGGCGCCCCTCTGTCAGATATCTCTTGACGAGTGCCAATTCTCCTGTTATCTGGTAGAGGTTGTGCTTCGCGATGACCTTGGTCCTCTCCCTTTCGGGCAATTTCCTGAGGGTCTGGAGGGTGTGCCCGCGGCATGCGGGGCAGTTGCAGTCCAGGGATTGCATGTCCTGGAGACGGAAAGTGCCGTCGATGAACATCATCCTGTCATCCCTTGCGAACTTAGCATAGGATGCGGAATCGAAGAGGTCGCAGCCCATCAATGTGGCCAGCGCCAGTATCATAGGGTGTCCGGCGCCGAAAAGATGCACTGGGCGGTTGGGGTTCAACCCTTTCTTGGATGAGAGCACGACATCCACGAGTTCTGAGTAGCGGTACTGCTCCATGAGCGGGACTATCCCGCCTATCGGATGGACGTCTATGTCCATTGTAGCCATCCTTCTGGCGCAGTCCTCCCTGAGGTCGGTGTATACGGAGCCTTGTCCGACACCGTTGATCATCATATCGCCTTTGATCTCGCAGGCCTTTTGCGTCCTCTCGAGAGTGACGTCGATGGATTGCGCAGTCTGCTCCTTTGTCCAGTAGGGCTCAGTGAATATGTCGAGGACGGTTCCGATGTCCGTTCCGATGCTCTTCTGGAACTCGACCATCTCCTCGTTGGTGACCTCGACCTCGCCGTACATATGGCTCTGGAATGTTCCCGAGTCGGTCATTATGACGCCGGGGAAGCCCAGCATCTCGTGCAGTCCGACCTCTTGCGCCTTCGCTTTCAGGTCGGGTGTGTTCTTGATGATGTAGGAGTTTGTTATGAGTGCCTTGAAGCCGAATTCCTCGTAGAGCTCCTTGGGGGTGACGGTGTTGATCTTGGGATTTATAACAGGCAATAATGCGGGTGTCTCCAATATCCCATGTTTGGTCTCTAATTTACCGATCCTTGCCAATCCGTCCCTCTTGATTATCTCGAACATCGTTCAAGAACATTGACGACCCCGATTTAAATGATTCTGTTATTGTTGATGTCCGCGAACACCTTAGCTATGGCGTTCTTCATCAGTATGTCGGGTATGTCCTCGATGATGTTCTTGTTCCAATCCAAGGTCGGACGTCCGAATTTTATGATGGTGGCGTTCCCATGGTCGCATGATTCTTCGGAATCAGGCATCCTTACATCCAATCCTTCCAAGATGTCGTGCACGCTCTTTCCGTTTATGTAGACCATGTTGGGGCCTGCAGCTTCCTTGTCTATGAGCTTCGAGGATATGTCCGCCATCTGCATCTCGACAACGAGGTCGTTGAGATAGTCGTGCATATCCCCTATGGAGGTCCTTCTGAGATCCCTCACGCTGTGCGGAGGTTGGGCCGAGTGCCTGTACTCAATATCGATCATAGCCATGAGGCCCATATCGTCATACGAATAGAAAAAAGGTCGGGTTTATCTGCTGAAGTCATAAATATGCAGTCTGTCATTTTATTTCATGAGCGATTTCGAATACAGGGATTACAGGCCTTCCGACATCGATGGTCTGCAAGAGCTTGTCGCAGAGATATGGTCAGAGGTACTCAGTGGATTCGGGCCTGAGCACGAGGACGATCTTGTATGGCATTTCGTGTATCATTATTTGGGTCAGATCAATTCTGCAAAGGTAGCTCTAACGGAGGGAAAACTGATAGGTTTTGTCGGAGGCCATATTTTCGCAGAACCGATGGGCAGCACATCGAAAGCCGCGGTGATCGAAGAGAACAGCATGCGTTCCCGTTTGGAAAAGGAGGGTTCATGCGGTCCCGCATTCCAGTTCTACGATTGGGTGGATGCCATGTGCGAAAAGGCCAGGAAAATGGCAGGCGGTTCTTTCGATTCAGAATTGGTGTTATTCGCCGTCTCCCCATCGATGCAGGGAAAGGGCGTGGGAAATAGGTTGTTGAAAGAGCTCGGTTTCAGTGGAGGGATGGCTGGAAGGTATTATTTCTACACAACTGAAAACTGCAATGTCGGTTTTTACACGCATAATGGATACAGACTCGTGTCCAAGGAGATTTTCAGGTATCAAGGAATGGACATCCTGGAATGGTATATGTTCAGCAACGACCCCTCGTCGGATTGAAATAGAAGACATACAATGGTGAGGACATGATAATGCGTGCATCCGGTGAGAGTGAGGAACGTAAGGTCGTCATACTCATGAGGAATGATCTCAAGATGAGCAAGGGCAAGGTCGCCGCGCAGGCCGGGCATGCAGCTGTGAATTGCGCCTTGGCGGCACAGAAGCACGACAAGAAGAACTTCGATGCATGGGTCGCAGCCGGACAGGCGAAGGTCGTCCTCAAGGTGGATTCCGAGAAGGAATTGTTCGAGTTCAAGGCGATCGCGGAGTCGCAGGGATTCACGACGTCAATCATATGCGACGCAGGCAGGACGGAGATCGCTCCGGGCACCTATACATGTCTGGGCATCGGTCCCGCCGCAGTCTCATCGATAGACAAGATAACCGGCGACCTAAAGATGCTGTGAGGCGGTCAAGATGGACATCTCATTCAGAGGATACCTTCATACAGACATGGAGTTCCTTAAGAGGTCCGTCGGAGGCTGCTGGGGGAGGTCATTCTTTATTGGCGATGATGCTCTGGACGAGGATATATCATTGAACTTTCTTTCGATGTTCCTCGAGGAATCGAATTGCTCAAGGGTCGCCATCATAGACGGTGTCCCTGTTGGTTTCATATTCGGCCATGTTTTTTCGGAGCCCTTATGGTCAGGTTGGTCCTCCGCGCATAAGGACAAGGTCGAATCCGCGAAGAGACTGGGCACGGACAAGCGTTGCAGGGATTATCTGGAATATTACGGGTCCGTCTTCGAGATATACAGGAAGGCCGTGAAGGACTCAGGCAAGGAATATGATTCTGAGATAGTCCTTCTGACCGTGGACCCGAGATACCACGGCCTCGGCGCAGGAAAGGCCTTGCTGAAGGAGATGGAAGGCATATTAAAGGAGAAGGGCGCAAGCAACACGTTCCTATTCACCAGCGGTTTCAGCGACCACGATTTCTATACGCACGTGGGGTTCGAGCTTGTATTCGACATGTCCATGGACATGGGCCATTTCGGGCCAGTGGGCATCTACATATACGCAAGGTCGTTCTGAGATCAGACCTTTTTGATCTTCAGTCTGCTCTCCACATCCTTGGCGGTGAGATTGTAGAGGGAATCGAACAGATTCGTCTTGAATGAACCAGGACCGCATACTTTCTCAGAGGATATCTCTCCTGCTATCGAGAAGACCGCTATGGCGGCAGCAACGGATTCAGGGGATGCGCCGCACGCTCCCACGTATGCGCCGACAACGGAGGATGCCATGCATCCTGTTCCCGAGACGGCCTCCATAAGGTCGCATCCGTTGTTCAATTCGTAGGTGACCTCTCCGTTGGAGACATAATCCGTCTTCCCGGTGGCCCCGACGATGGCGCCGGTCTCCTTGGCAAGAGCTATGGCCGCGTTCTCATCCTTTGAACCAGAGATGGAATCCACTCCTTTGACCTCCCCGCCCATGCCGGCAAGGACGGAGATCTCCCCGCAGTTCCCTTTGATAACGGAGACGCTGCCCTTCTTTATTATCTTCCAGGCGACATCTGTCCTGTATTCCGTGGCACCGACGCCCACGGGGTCCAATATCACAGGTATGCCGAACCTCTTCGCAGTCTTGCTCGCGAGCAGCATGGAGTCCACCGTGGTCTCGTTCAAGGTCCCTATGTTGAGGACCACAGCCGAGGACATCCTCACCATCTCCGGTATGTCCTTGGCCTCGTCGGTCATGACGGGGGAACCTCCCGAGCAGATGCAAATGTTGGCGCAGTCGTTCACGGTGACGTAGTTCGTTATATGATGCACGAGAGGTCTCTTCTTCTTGACATTGTCCATCATCTCTGCGATCTGTATCTCCATGCCACGGGGGATTGACATGATACTATTTTATTGATTTCAGGATGATCGTGCAAAAGATTTTTTCATATGCTCAATGACAATATCGAGTATCAATAATACCATTAACAAATCTAAATCATATGACAATAAGAAAGAATCTCTCTCATATTGTCAATATAATCGACCATCATTATAATTCCGACAAATTGTGCTCGATGAGCAAATTTCAAAAATAAGATATGCGAGAAACCGTCAGAATTTGGGCAGTCCGAATCTGTCGAATGAATACTACCATATTTTTGGCAGATCCGGCGCTACCCTGGCAGACGTGATGTGTTTCAATTTCGGTCTCTTTGCTATGATTAACGACATAGGGAGATGCGATAATCTCGACTATTTTTTATCTGCCTAAGTACGGGAAGCCTGCAGGCACACCCTTTGTTTTGGGTTTTCACATGTCTGCAGTGTCATCCCGGCAGGAAGCAGTATGATCTTCTGAACCGATTAGTACGTCCTAATGGGAATGTTGAAGATCAACATCGTCAAGATGTACGGTCCTTATGGAAGCCGTTTTTCTACTTCCCGCATATAATACGTTGTTCGAAGTATATATAATTGAGTAAAAAATAGTTAAAATACATCTAAAATCTTGATTATTTTTAGAATTTGTTCTTAAAAACTAACTTTTTGAATTCTTATTGATATTATGAACTTTATCCATCAATAAGGGATTTGAATCCTCGGATCATCATTGTGCATCGATGTTATTTCTGTTGTAACGGCAGCATTATCTATGTTTTGTACTTATTCAAGTAATGGAAACGGGGTCGTTTTCGATGTCGCATTATACAATCCATATGCCATTTTTGGAAAACAAATACTAATGCTAAAAATAACTCCCGATAAAGAATGTAAAAGCACAGTAAGGTAATAACATGGATGATAATAAAAAATTTAAATCATTATGGACAATTTTAATTATTTTAGGAATTATCGGTGTGATATGTACATGTGTATTTGATGATAAATTAATAAATATTTGTGGTCTTGTGATTATATTATCCATGGTGGCAATTGTTTATTTCTCTAATAAGAAAGGTTATAAATTTTAATCAAAGTGGCAATTGCCTCTATATCAATACTAAAAATAACTCCAGATGTCAAAAACATGCGTGCGCACTGAGGAAATAATATGGATTATGAAAAAATTAGATTGGCATGGTTAATAATTCTTATCTCTTCAATGATTATCACCATGGTGTACATATTTGCGTTCGATTCAAAAATGACGACTTTTTATGTATTACTTGAAGTACTTGTCATTTTTGTAATTGAAATTATTTTTGAAGTATATAGAAGAAAGAATATTGAAAATAATTAACGGGCTAAAATCCCTTTTTATTTTATGAATAATTCATTCAATCGATATATGGGCCATTCATCATAGATATACATGCAATTCTTGAAAAACAAATAATATACAAAAAGTAATTCCCGATGTCAGAAATATGCACTTATGATAAGGTATTAAAATGGATAATGATGAATTCAAACTAGTCTGGAGGGCATCAGTCATAATAATCCTTGTTATGATGTTGATATGTATGTGGAAATTTAGTGGATTGATTGCAGGAGCTTTTTCATTGATAATGATATTGATTCTTGTAATAGCTGGAACTATTTTAAAAAATAAAGGATATACACTTTAAAGAGCCAAATCTCCCTTTTATTTCTAATTCATTAACATTGGTGACGCATCCTTTTTTCTGTTCGTAATGAAAGATATAATGTGAGAAAGCAATCGGAGATGAGATCAATCCTTGTACAATCCCATCTTGTTGATGTAGTACCATTCGAAGATCCTCTCTTCTGGGATGGCCTTCAAAAGCATCGCTATGTCCCTTGTGAATTCCAATGCTGCGGTTCCATTGGCCGTTATTATTCCAGAATCGTACACGGCTTGCCGCTCTATGAAATTGCATGCGCCTTTGTAATTCGGTGCTTGAGACACCATATGTTCCAAGGTATTCCCCGTGTGCTTGATGCCATCCAGATATCCGTTGTCAGCCATGAAGCAAGTGGCGTCGCATATCGCCCCTACAAGTATGTGATTGCTGACGGCATATTCGACAAGGGGGAGCACATCATTGTTGATGTGTTCCTTCCAGGACGTTCCTCCGATAAGGATGAGGATCGAGAAATCCCGTGGTTCGTCGGATACGGAAAGATCGGGGACCGTGTGCATTCCTCCCATGGAGGTCTTAGGCGCCCTGTCCAGGCCAATGGTCCTAACGGCATATTCGGATTCGGGTGAGTTCAAGATGGCGCATACGTATGCCGCTTCCCAATCCGCAAAACCGTTCGATATGAATACCAAAGCCTCTTTCTTCATCGACATGCCCCTTTCATCCGATGGATCGGCATCAATATGGATAAAACTATGTCATGAAATATTCAATTTCTGAGACAAGGAATATTCTTGCGTAATGATGATACGATCTGCGCAGGGTCATTCGCCCTCATAAGGGATGACATTACGCACACTCCAGATGCACCAGCTTTCATGACATCGGCCACATTGCTTTCGGATATGCCGCCTATCGCCCATACTGGGAGATCGGTGGATATGCATACCTCTTCCAATAGGGCCAGTCCGGCGGGCTGCTTTCCGGGTTTGCACGAGGTCTCGAAGACATTGCCGAATACGAGACGTTCCGCACCAAGCGCCTGGGCGCATTCGATGTCCGCAACGCTGTGGATCGAGGCCCCCACATGAAGCCCGGAGAACTCCATATGATGGGCCTTCAACAGGTCCATCGGCATCTGGACATCATGTATGCCCAGTTCCAATGCAGTCCTGAAGAAGGTGTTGATGCAAAGGGGCACACAATATCTATCGCAGATCTCCAGGCATTCCTTCGCCAGTGGGTTGTAGGTTCCTTCCGTCAGGTCCTTCTCCCTCAGGATTATCATATCCGGTCTGCCGGAGGCTAAAAGCTCCAATTGTTCATCGAAAGGACGTATGCTGTTCTTCCTGTCGGTCACGGCGGCTATGATCATACTCTCACGTAATCGTTGAATACAGGTTGCAATCCGCGTTTGATCAACGCTTTGCGCACTTCCTCGACCGATCTCGGATCGGAGATGTCGAATTGCTCATCGCCCTTCTCCTTGCCATTATGTCCGCCGATCCCGACGCAGACACCGGCCGAGATCTTGGTGGCGCACAGCCCTACTATGTTGTCCCTGAATTCCATGCATTCCCTGGTCGATATCGTCTCTCCGGCGAAGGGCATCAGAAGCCGGTATGCCAAGGCGACCTGCAGCAGCTGTCTCTCATGCACGGGATTGTCATCGGTGCCATTCGCTATGCACGGCCTCAACCTCGGAAGGGAGAAGGAGATCTCCGCATGCGGATATTTCCTCTGCAGCAGGTACGCATGGACGCCGCAGGAGAACGAATCCTTCCTGAAGTCCCCCAATCCTAGAAGAGCTCCGAAGGCGACCCCCCTCATGCCTCCCATGAGTGCGCGTTCCTGGGCGTTGAACCTGTACGAGAACACGCGTTTGGGTCCTCCGAGATGCAATTCGGAATATCTCTTGGGATCATACGTCTCCTGGAAGACGGTGACATAGTCCGCGCCCCTCTCATGGAGGTATCTGTACTCCCCGACGTTCATGGGATAGACCTCCAGGCCTATGCTAGAGAAGTATCTTGTGGCGGTCTCGACGCAATCGCCTATGTATCCGACATCGGACATCTTGCGGGATTCGCCTGTGAGTATGAGTATCTCCGTCAATCCAGAACTGGAGATGGCCCTCATCTCCTCCTCCACCTCATCGGGGGAGAGCTTCGCGCGGTTTATCCTGTTCATGCAGTTGAACCCGCAGTAAGTGCATTGGTTGACGCAGTAGTTGGATGTGTATATCGGGGTGAACATGCATATCGAATTCCCGAAATGCTTGCGGGTCTCATCCCTGGCCTTAGCCGCTATCCTCTCCAGCAGGCTGTCTGCCGCAGGCGAGAGAAGTGCCGCGAAATCGTCCAGGTCTATACGGTCCTTGCTCAGCGCCCTGAGGACATCGGATGCATCGTACGATGAAGGGTCGAAGCGGTCTGTGGATGCGAGGACCCTCTCCATTATGTCCGATCCTATGTGTTCCATGGAATCATGGTATTCTTCCGCATCCACGTCCTCTTTGACCATCTCAAAGCCTCTCGAGGAAACCGGTCAAAGGACTGGAGGCCTCACCTTTGTTCTCGAGGACCCTTCCAGGTCCAGCAAGGTATGCCTTCCTTCCCGCCTCTATGGCCATCTTGAAAGCAGCGGCCATCGCGGGCACGTCACCGGCAGTAGCTATCGCGGTGTTGGCCATTATCGCGGCGCATCCCATCTCCATGGCCTCGCAGGCCTGTGAAGGACGACCTATTCCAGCATCCACGATTATGGGAAGTTCGATCTCGTCGATCAGTATCTTGATGAAGTCCTTCGTGAGTAGTCCCTTGTTGCTTCCGATCGGGGCTCCCAGCGGCATTATCGCGGAAGCACCTGCCTCTTCCATCGATCTTGCCGCGGAGAGGTCCGGCATCATGTAGGGCATCGCGATGAAATCCTCTTTGGAGAGGAGCTCGATTGCCTTTATGGTCTCGCAGTTGTCTGGCAGCAGATATCTGGAATCCCTGATTATCTCGACCTTCACCATGTCCCCGCAGCCCAGCTCCCTGGCGAGCCTCGCTATGCGGAGGGCCTCCTGGGCATTCCTCGCGCCAGAGGTGTTGGGCAGCAGGGTAATCCCCTTCGGCATGTAGTCGAGTATGTTCTCCTCACCGCCGGCATTGGCGCGTCTTATCGCGAGTGTCGCTATCTCGACCCCTCCGTTGCGGATGACCGAATCTGTCATCTCCAACGAGAACTTGCCGGACCCAAGTATGAACCTGGATCTGAATTTCCTTCCGCCAATATTCAAAAAATCGTCCATTTACATCGCCTATCTGCCCTCATGATATGCCTTATCACCGCATTGGCCATATGTCCGGCGCATATGTTGACGCGAGGTGCCATCAGCCCCATGCCGATGCGTGCCTCGTTCGATCCGTCACCGCACATGCAAAGGTCCTCGAACCTCATGCTGGTAGTAATGCTGTTGGAATCCTCGTAACCTGCCATCCCCGATCCGCCTATGACGAAGGTCCCTGGACATTTTTCCAGGACAGCATTGATCAACATCGCCTTCTGCTCGGGCACATCGAACGCCTCGCAGACGATATCGCATTCCCCGAATATCTCAGGCACATTGTCATCGGTCACTCTGCACGTATGGCATCTGATATTGACGCGTGGGTCTATGCGATGTAGTATTTCCTCGGTCGCCTCTGTCTTCGGTCTGCCGATGTCATCTTGGAAATAATTCTGTCTGTTCATGTTGGTCGCATCCACTGTGTCCATGTCCGCGAGTACGAGATGCCTGATGCCAACTCTTACGAGCATCGAAGCTATGTTGGAGCCCAGTCCCCCGAGACCTGCTATCCCGACCGTCGACCTTTTAAGTCTGTCGTGCACCTCGGGTGAGTTCCTTGCGCGCATAAGGGCGTCCAACTCATCATCGCTGGGTATGCGATTCTTATCAAGGAAGAAGATTGCATCGTCCTCCTTCAGTTCGATATCCTGCGATATCGTGAAACCGTTGACCACGGTCACGGTCCTGGGGTGTGAGGAATCTCTCAATTGGAAGGCGGTCATCGGGCCGCAATGCATCATCTTCCCATTCATGGTGATCCTCATCATCCACCACCTACTATGCTCACTATCTCCAGCGAATCGCTGTCTGAGACGATGACATGGTCGTACTTTGACCTTGGAACTATATCTCCATTGAGTTCCACTGCGACCCTTGATACTTTGTATCCTCTCGATTCAAGCAGGTCCTTCAAGGTGGTCTCTCGAACGACCTCTATTGTTGTGCCATTGATCTTCATGTCAAGACCTTCAAAGATTGTTCTTGGCCTTCAGGACAAGGTCTCTCAGCTCATGCACGGATTTAGATATGTCATCTTGTCCGACCACAGCCGATACGACCGCGGCCGCATCTGCTCCTGCCCTTATCACATCTTTTATGTTGCCTCTGTTGATCCCGCCTATTGCGACTATCGGGATGTCCACGGCATCTTTTATTGCGAATATGGCATCCAATCCAACCGATTGCAGGGCATCCTTCTTTGTGTCCGTGTGGAATATCGAACCTATGCCAAGATAATCTGCTCCTTCTTCATAGGCGATCAAAGCCTGCTCCACATTCCTGACCGATGCACCGATGATCTTGTCATCATCCAAGATCTTCCTCGCTTCGCATACAGGTATGTCGTCTTGTCCCAGATGAACTCCGTCGGCATCTGAGAGCATGGCTATGTCGACCCTGTCGTTCACAATGAAGAATTTACCGTATTCCTCTGCAAGGTCCTTGATAGCATATGCCTGTTCGAGCATATCCCTTACTTCTTGGGTCTTCATCCTGAGTTGGACGATATCTGCCCCTCCAATGTATGCCAGTCTTGCGACCTCTGCTTCAGAACGGCCCTTCGAAAGACCCCTGTCTGTAATAACATATAGATCGAACATGTCACCCAGTATGCATAATGAATCTATAACGATTATGACTCATCTCTTCCAATAGTTGATGCCGGACAATCCCATCGCGATAACGTTCTCATCAGGGCTCGCCTGAGGGGTCTCGCATCCAGGGGCTATGATGTATCCGCCGTCCTTTCCGGCTGCATCTATCATGCGATAGCATTCCCTTGTTATGTTCTCAGGATTTCCTTGTAAGATCATACCCACTGGGTCTATGTTACCCATCAGCGCGATGTCCTTTCCTGCGATCTTCTTGGCCTTGGCAATGTCGACCGCATGGTCGAAACTAAAGCAATCGCACCCAGTGTCAGGTAGTCTCTTGAGTATGTCGGTTGTGTTGCCGCATATGTGCAGGAAAGCAGGCACATCGTATTGCTTCTTAGTATCCATTATGACCTTCTTGATCGGACCGAAGGAATAGTCATCGAACATCTCGGGCGATATCAGGTCCTCGGACGATGTGGGGTCGGCCATCCACATGACGGTCGCACCGGAATCTATCATCTTAAGCTGCTGTTCCAGAACGAAGTCCGCGCTCTTGTTTATCAGCTTTTTGACCATTTCCTCTTCGCCCATCATCGTCATCATGAGCATGTTCTCAGCACCCATCAGATATCCAGCTGTGCTTATCGGTCCCCAGGAGAGTCCGCATATGTGAAGGTCCTCCTTGAGTTGTCTCGAGGTCTCTTCTATGCCCTTCACGATGACATTTGTGAAGTTGGGGCATTCTGAAGGTATGTTTGGATCGAAGAACGCCAGTCCCTCTATGTCCTCGGCCGTCTTCACGATCTCCGATTTCACAGATCCATAATCGTCTTCTGGGAATTTCACTTTCATTCCCAGGTCGGCAAAGGGTATCTGCGAGTCCAGGACAGGTTTCACGAAGTCGGAATGCGTTTTGAGAGAGT
This sequence comes from uncultured Candidatus Methanogranum sp., assembly GCA_963676045.1. Taxonomy (GTDB): domain Archaea; phylum Thermoplasmatota; class Thermoplasmata; order Methanomassiliicoccales; family Methanomethylophilaceae; genus Methanogranum. The sequence continues at coordinate 614,538 of OY780938.1, read as the reverse complement.
ACTCTATCGATACCTTGGCAGACACCTGAGGATGCCACCTCGCATCATCAACCTTTATCCCAGCGCTCCTGGCCGCAGTGACAAGTGCGAAATTGTTGACCGGTGTGCGTTCGTATCTCTCGTGGTTCAGTGCGGCCTCGACGGCCGTTCTGTGACCAACATCCTTCATTGTCATATCCAGGCAAAGTGTATTGAGAGTAGATTAATCCTTTGCAGAGTGTCGGATATGGTCCGGCAATCGCACAAAATTATATACTAATCATACATTGCGAGTCTTGGTATCAATGACTGGTAAGGAAGAGAAGGTCAAGAAGGACAGAGACCCGATAATGAGGGTCTGCTTAGTCGTCTTCATTTTGGCCGTATGTGCAGTGATTGGAGCAGGTATATTCGATAACTATTTGGCCAAGGACAATTCCGTGGTCAACAACGGTGATACCGTCACGGTGAATTATGTCGGGACGTTCTATAACCTATACGGAGAGGAGAACGCAGTCGTCTTTGATACCACGTATTCGTCGATTGGCAACAATTCAAGCATAGAGAAGTCGAACGACTACAGCAGGACAAGCTATTCCACACTTGAGTTGACAATAGGCGGGGATACTGTCTTAGAGGCATTCCAGAACGCATTGGTCGGCCATAAGGTCGGAGATACTGTAACAGTAGTCATACCAGCGGGAGAAGGATATATTGCCCCTGATACGACAGGTACAGTTGATTGCTCGAATTCCATATCCGTAGCAAGGTCTGAGACGATGACAGTTTCCCAGTTCGAATCGATATACGACGATCTCGAGGGAACTGCGATCAATGCTAGTTTCACATCCGTCTATGGATGGAACGCAAACTCCACATACGATCAGTCCACCGGAATGGTCACAGTGTACTACTCGCCAGTTGCAGGTCAGGGATATGACAACTATGATGGAGTATACGGAAAGGTAACACTCAATGTATCCAGCGTAACGTCATCCACTATAACATTCACATATGAGGTCACCGATTATGTGAAGGTTGGAACAGATACAGAGGGCAACATAGAGATCCAGATGATAAAGGTCAACTTTGGAACGACGTACTTCTACATAACGTCCGTCACGGATGCGGACAGCGAAGGTGTGGCAGACACATTCGACTACAAGACCGTGGGCGAGAAGTACAACGAGGTCCTTTATTTCGAGATAACGATCGTATCTATCGAGGCTTGATCAAAACCTTAAACCTGGGCATTGCCCAGGATATAATCATTTTCAATGATGATTCTTATTGACTTTTAAAAAATACGAATGGGGTCTCCCCCATTTAGGGTTTTTATAATATCGACTCTAATTTCTTGAGGACATCTTCAGGATTCTTGCCTATTATCCGGATCATGTTACCTTCTTTGTCTATTATCGCATCGGGGATCTTGCCTTTCTTCTGAGCTATGGCATTCTTTGTAAGCTCAGCGATGGAGGCCTTTCCCTTATGGTTGAATCTAGAGACCGAGAATCCGACCTCTTCCATTATGTCCTCCGTGTCCTTGGAATCCAATATATTCATTATGCATCTGCTGTCAGGGTCTTCCTTCATTATCTCCAGCAGTACATAGGATAGGTGTTCCGCGGAACCCAGTTTGGCAGGTCCGTTCTTGACCAGCATCCCGTTGTGCAAGGTCATCCTCTTGTCGATTGCGGCGATCTGTTCTGGTCCAGAGGCATTCGGCATGGCATAGGCTATGTTGATGCCGGTCCTCAATACAAGTTCCTGGGGTATGAGGTCCGTTATCTTTCTTGCGGCCTCATCTATGGCTTCCAGTACAGAGTATTTCACCTTGTCGTTCCCGCCTCTCACGCTAGGATTGACGACAGGTTCTCCTTTTCCGATCTCATATTGGGATGCTATCGCTTCCTGTATAAGTTCTCTGGACCTCATGACCGAGTTCACAAGGTCGTTACCGTTGGCCATCTGTGCCGTTATGTATGCTGACAGGGTACATCCGCTACCGTGTCCAGCTTTGTTGAGCCTGGGGTTCTTGATCTCTGTGAACTCCGATGATAGGTAAAGATAATCGATTATCATCCTGGTGTCCATGTGACCACCTTTGAGGAGGACGGACGAGCCTTGCTTGCCTATTATCTCGCATGCGAACATGGCATCGTCCTCATCGGCGATCTTCATCTTCGCCAGTATCTCTGCCTCATACCTGTTGGGCGTCACAAGCTCGCATATCGGCAATAGTTCTTCCTTTAATGCACGTACAAGGGTGTTGTCTGAAAGCGTGTCCCCGACCGTCGCCACCATGACCGGATCGACTATCAACGGAACCTCATGTTCCTCCAATACATCGACGACGACCCCTACGGTTTCTGCGTTGTAGAGCATCCCGGTCTTTATCGCCTTAACATCGCAATCCTCAAGGACTGCCTCCAACTGTTCCTGCACCATCTCAGGAGGTATTGGATAGATCCCTTTGACCTTGCAGGTGTTTTGTGCCGTTACGGCTGTGATCACAGTGGTGGCATGGACGCCGACAGCTGTCATCGCTTTTATGTCAGCTTGTATCCCAGCCCCACCGACGGAATCGGAACCCGCTATTGATAGAGCGGTTCTCATAATTTAGTCATTCTGTACTAGATATTTAAACTATCAGCGAATCCAGCCTTATTTTTGTCCTATATTGGACTAAGTATCAGAACCAATTAAATAATTGCGATGTATCTCGGAAGTCAATGAAGGTCTATAGCAATCATTTTATCTTCAAGGGAAAGTCCGATTATAAGGACCTAGTTCCAGTGTTTCCTGAAATCCTTAGGGCCTTCCTTCAGGAGATCGGCCAGATGCCCGATGAGGAAGAGATCTTCCAGATGTTCGTAGAGTTGAACATGATAGACCTCAGGCAGAATCGCAAGCCTGAGGGATACAACAGGAAGGGAAAGATCAGGATGGTCTTCCCCATGGACCACAAAGAATTCTACCTCAAGTGTTTCAGCAAGGCCACTGACATGTCCAAGATAACCCAGGTCATCATCGGATATCTGAACGCGGCCAATATCAAGTTCGAGGTCGTTTCCGACCACGACATAGATTTCAGCTGATTCTCGACGGCATCATCATTTCGCTTGTGATTTAATTCGTATAGGAATAGTTGCATCAATAGTCCGTATATACGATAAATCAATGTCTGTTCATCGGCAGTGCATCTGCCAGAGGCGAACACATGTCAAACGACCAATCATTCAACAACGTACCAAACGGTCCGAACAACAAGGACAAGCTTGGTTTTGAGACCCTCCAGCTTCATGCCGGACAAGAACAGCCAGACCCAGTCACGGGTGCAAGGGCCGTTCCGATATACATGTCCACATCATACGTCTTCAAGGACGCCAAACAGGCAGCGGACAGGTTCGCCCTCAAAGAGGGAGGCAACATATACGGCCGTCTCACCAACGATACGCAACTTGCCTTCGAGAAACGCTTAGCCGCATTGGAAGGGGGATCATCCGCATTGGCCGTCGCATCAGGCGCGGCCGCGTTGACATACACCTTCCAGGCACTGGCCAACGCAGGCGATCACATAGTATCTTCCAACAACATCTACGGAGGTACATACAACACCCTCGCGAACACCCTTCCCGCATTCGGGATAAAGACGACATTCGTGAATCCAGACAATTTCGATAATTTCGAGAACGCGATACAGGAGAACACAAGGGCGGTCCTAATCGAGACATTCGGGAATCCGAATGCGACCCTATACGATATCGACAGATTGGCGAAGATCGTCCATAAGCACAAGATCCCGTTGATAGTCGACAACACATTCGCAACGCCGTATCTATTCAGGCCTCTGGAGCATGGCGCCGATATATGCATCGAGTCTGCCACCAAGTTCATCGGGGGTCACGGATTGGCACTCGGCGGTGTGATAATAGAGAGCGGTAATTTCGACTGGAAGAGTTCTGGGAAGTTCCCAAAGATAGTCAATCCCGATCCGAGTTACCACGGTCTGCCATTCTATGAGACATTCGGACCATGCGCGTTCACAATGTGGGTAAGGGCAGTCCTCCTCCGTGATACAGGCGCATGCATATCCCCTGTAGCGGCCTTCACGTTGCTCGAGGGCTTGGAGACACTGTCCTTGCGTGTTGAGCGCCATGTGCAGAACTCGTTGGCAGTCGTAGAATATCTTAGCAAGAATCCGAAGGTGGCGAAGGTCAATCATCCTTCCTTGAAGAATCACCCCAATCATGCGTTATATGAGAGATATTTCCCCAATGGAGCAGGCTCGATATTCACATTCGAGATAAAGGGGACAAGGGAAGATGCGCAGAAGTTCTGCGAGAGCCTCAAACTCTTCTCGTTCCTAGCAAATGTGGCCGACATGAAGTCCCTGGTGATACACCCGGCGAGCACCACGCATTCGCAGCTCAGTCCGTCGGACCTAGAGGCCGCTGGTATAAAGCAGACGACGATAAGGCTCTCGATAGGATGCGAGTCGATAAAGGACATAATCGCAGATTTCGATCAGGCGTTCGCCAAGATATAAGAATGAAAAAGGTCCCTTCTACGGAAGGGACCAAAATACGATCATGTCTATGAAAAACGATATACTGCGTTGGGTGGGTCCGGAAGAGGCCGATGACCTGTCAGCCATGGCATACGAGGTCTTGTTCGAGGTATACACATATGTTCCATTGGATGGGATACAGAGATTCTACGATGAGAATCAGACCTCAGAGGCAATAAGGGGGCAGATGGAGAGAGGCTACAGGTACGCTTTCGTGATGGATGACGGCGAGCGCATAGGATACATCTCATTCCTGATCGAAGGTCAGACCATGGAATTCAGCAAGTATTACATATTGAAGGGTCACAGGGGACATGGAGTGGGATCCGATGTGCTGGACATCATAATCGAGATAGCTCAGGATTCAGGCGTCAAACGCATATTCCTGCATGTCAACAAGATGAACGAGGGAGCCATCAGGATGTACAAGCGCAAAGGATTCGTTGAGACAGGCATCCGGCAAGGATACCACACATCCATCGTGGACATGGACCGCATATTATGAAAATGAAAAGGTCCCCTCGTGGGGACCAAAAGATCATTCAAGAAGTTTTTCCCAGCATTTCTCTATGAATTGCATCTCTTCCCTTATAGCATCGTCCCTCTTCATGAGCTGTCCGATGGCGAGGGATATCTGCGCATCCGTCGATGAGAAGGATGTGCCGCCGTATGAATTGCGTCTCTCGACGCAAGATTCGACCTTCAGGAAATCATAGACGTCCTTCTCTACGACTGGCTTGGTCGTATGGCAGAATCTGTTGAATTCATCCAACGTGAGGTCATCCAGATCCTTTCCTTTCTCTATACAGAATCTCACTGCCTCTCCAACGATCCCATGGGCCTCGCGGAAAGGTATGCCTTTAGTGACAAGGTAGTCTGCAAGGTCCGTCGCATTGATGAAACCCTTCTGCGTTGCCTCGAGCATCCTATCCTTGCGGTAATTCGTGGTGATGATGACCTTGGACAGTATCTCCGCGGAGTCTGTTATGCTCTGGATGGCATCCATGACCGCGCCCTTGTCCTCTTGGAGGTCCCTGTTGTATGACAACGGGAGTCCCTTCGTCATCACGAGCATGGACACCAGTCCTCCGATGATGGATCCCGTCCTACCTCTGATTAGCTCAGCGATATCCGGGTTCTTCTTCTGGGGCATTATGGATGATCCCGTGGTGTACTTGTCATTCATCTCGATGAATCCGAATTCCTGCGATGACCACAGCACAAGCTCCTCGCATATCGACGACATGTCCACAGCCGCCATCGCGGCGCAGAAAGCGAGTTCCGACACGTTGTCCCTGGATGACACGGTATCGATGGAGTTCTCGGTCGGTTCCTTGAATCCCAGCGCCTCGGCGGTCATCCTCCTGTCTATCGGATATGTCGTACCTGCCAATGCGGCGGCCCCGAGCGGGCATCTGTCCATCCTGGCGACCGCATCCATGAACCTGTCCGCGCTCCTGCTCAGTCTGAAGGCATGCGCCATGAAGTGCTGGGCCAATGTTATCGGCTGCGCATGCTGCATGTGGGTGAATCCGGGCATGATGGTGTTCCCATTCTCCTCGGCCATCCTCAGAAGCCCCATTATGAGCTCGTCTATCTTGTCCGCCGCATCCAATGCCGCATCCCTGAGGTACATCCTGAAATCGGTTGCCACCTGGTCGTTCCTGCTTCTCCCTGTGTGGAGCTTTCCTCCTGCAGGGCCTATCATCGACGTCAGTCTGAATTCGATGTTCGTGTGTATGTCCTCAAGATTATCATCCAGTTCGAGTTCCTCGTTCATCAGGGTCTGCTCTAGCTTCTTGAGGCCGTCGATGATGAGGTCGGCATCCCCGGCCGGGATGATCTTGCATTCCTTCAGCATCTTGACATGGGCAAGGGAGCCCATGATGTCATAGAACGCAAGTGCCGCATCCACATCCAGAGAGGATGTGAAACGCAAGGTGGAGTCGTCCATCTCGCCTTCGAATCTCCCCGACCAAAGTGCCTTGTTGTCCATTCATATCACTTCTTATGAACTCTTGCGGCTGTCCTGTCAGGCAATCCCCAGCAATAGATGAATCCCACTGCCGAGGTATGGTCGAACTGGTCTCCCTTTGCGTATGTGGCAAGCCCGGTGTCGTAGAGCGAGTACTTAGATTTCCTTCCCACCACTGTGCAGTTGCCTTTGTAGAGCTTCATGCGGATGGTGCCTGTGACGAATCTCTGTGTCTCGTTTATGAATGCGTTTATGGGTTCGCGCAATCCTCCGAACCAGAGTCCGTAGTAGACGATCTCCGAGAACTTGTGCTCCAATCCTCTCTTGTACTCTATGACGTCCCTCTGGACCGTCATGGCCTCCAATGCGCGGTGGGCCTTGATCAACGTGACCGCGGCGGGACATTCGTACGTCTCTCTGCTCTTTATGCCAATCAAGCGGTCCTCGACATGGTCTATGCGTCCCACTCCGTTCTCGCCGGCGATCCTGTCGAGCTCGTTGATGAGGTCTACGCCTTTCATCTTCTTGCCATCCAATGCGACAGGTATGCCTTCCTTGAACTCTATCTCTATGTATCTTGGGGTATCCGGTGCCTTCTGAGGGTCCACTGTGTGAACCCAGACACCTGCCGGAGGTTCTGCCCAAGCATCTTCCAGCAATCCGCATTCGCAGGATGCGCCCCAGAGATTCTCGTCTCTTGAATAGGGGTTCTCCTTCTTCACGATGATCTCCACGCCGTTCTTCTGGGCGTAGTCGATCTCTTCCTCACGTGTCATGACCCATTCCCTCATGGGTGCGATGATCTTCAGGTCAGGGTCCAAGGAGACGATGCCGACATCGAATCTCACCTGGTCGTTGCCTTTGGCGGTGCATCCATGGGCGATGTATTTGGCCCCTTCCCTCTTCGCGACCTCGACCAATGCCTTCACGATCATGGGTCTTGCGATCGCGGTGCTCAGGGGGTAGATGTTCTGGTATTCGGCGTTGGCCTTGAGCGCAGGCCATACGAAGTCATTGACGAACTCGTCCTGGGCATCTATGAACTCTGCTTTTATGGCGCCATTCCTGAGTGCACGGGCTACGATGTCGTCATTGCTTGGCGGCTGTCCCACATTGATCGCGACCGCGATAACATCAAGGTTGTATTTTTCCTGAAGCCAACGAATGGCCACTGATGTGTCCAATCCTCCGGAGTATGCAAGGACGACCTTCTCCTTTTCCTCTGTCTTGGTATTGCACTTTGATTTGCATGCCATATTCATCACTCGTTGGTATTCTTTCAACATTTATATTATTGTCCTGAAACCATGTTTCTAGACGGACAGAGAGATATCGCATCCGTGAGCAATCGGATGTATTGTCGGATTTTATCAATAGTAGTTCGATTGTAGGATTTATCTAACGTATGTCCGAAATGGACATATGTTTGTCAACATGTGGACATCTTCATATCATGGTGACATCTGGCATCTATCTTGTCTCTGTGACCTCATTGAGTACAAGATGGGCCATGGTTGTATCATTTGTCATAATATTGAAAATCTCATGTCTGAAATGAAACAATAGCTTTTTAATAGGTTTGTCGGTAAACATCAACCTCATAATATGGTGATGATATGACCAAAGTAGGAGTAATCGGAGGTACGGGATACACAGGGGGAGAGCTCTCTCGCATACTGTGTGTCCATCCAGATGTGGAGATAGCGGCACTGACGTCCCGTCAGAACGCCGGTAAGAAAGTCTCCGATGTCCACACCTTCTTAAAGGGATATTTGGACATAGAATTCACCGAGAAGATATCGGACACGAAGGACCTGGACCTGGTATTCGTCGCTACACCGCACGGTGTGGCGATGGAAGAGCTGCCATCCCTGGTCGATTCGGGAGTGAAGGTCATAGACCTTTCAGGTGATTATCGCCTCCATGACGTCCAGATGTATGAGAAATGGTATGGGCACAAGCACACGGATGCGAAGAATCTGGAAAAGACCGTTTACGGTCTCCCGGAACTGTTCCGTGACAAGATTAAAGGCGCGGACATAGTTGCCAACCCTGGATGCTATGCGACCTCTGCCATACTCGCTTGCGCGCCCATCATGAAGTCCGGTCTTGTAGATCAGGACATCATAATCGACGCGAAGAGCGGAACATCCGGGGCAGGCATGGTGCCTTCACCGCGTCTGCACCATCCGACGTGCGGCGAGTCAATAATACCTTACAGTGTGGGAACACACCGTCACACTCCAGAAATAGAGATGGCGGTGGATATGTTCGCAGGGTCCCGCACAAGCGTTATGTTCGTTCCACAGCTGATACCCATCGTGCGTGGAATACTTTCATCATGCTACTTCAAGCTCAACAAAGACCTGGACGATGCCCAGGTCGCGGAGATCTACAAGAAACAGTACGACGGCGAACCGTTCGTGCATTACGTTCAGGAGCCATCCATCCGTGCGGTGGTCGGTTCCAACCATGCCCATGTGGCCTCAAAGGTCATAGGGGATAAGGTAGTGGCCTTCGGCGTCCTCGACAATCTTGTCAAGGGCGCATCGGGGCAAGCGGTCCAATGCATGAATCTCATGTTAGGATTCAAGGAGACATCGGGTCTCAACCTTCCAGGATTGGGGGTATAAAATGGTAGAATTTATCGACGGAGGAATAACGACTCCCCAGGGATTTAAAGCGGCTGGAGTACACAGCGGTGTGAAATACCGTGCGTTGGACATGGGCCTGCTTTATTCGGAAGTACCGGCAACGGCTTTCGCTGCATACACATCGAACCTAGTGAAAGCTGCACCGGTGCAGGTGATGATGAAGGACAACTCGCCGAAGCTATCGGCGGTTGTCATCAACAGCGGTAATGCCAATGCACTTACAGGACGCCGCGGGATAGAGGATGCGATGTCCATGCAGCAGTCGGTGGCCGCAGAGCTGAACGTCGACCCCAAGCAGGTCGGCATAATGTCGACGGGTCTGATAGGACGTTTCATGGACATGCACAAGATCCGCTACGGAATAAGCCGCGCATGCCACGAGTTGGATGAGGGCCGCGAGGCCGACAGTCTGATCACCGAGGCCATAATGACGACCGATACGATCAAGAAGGAAGCATCCGCACGCGTACGCCTCGGAGACGGGACGCTAGTATACATATCTGCCATCTCAAAGGGGAGCGGAATGATAGCACCTCATCTCAAGGTCATTCACGGTACGACGTTATCGCTCGTGACGACCGATGCTAAGCTCTCGCCGAAATTCAAAGCGACATGGCAACAGATCTTGGATGACAGCATGAACATGGTCTCCGTCGACGGCGACCAGTCCACTAACGATACCTGCATACTGCTGGCCAACGGCATGGCGAATGGAAAGGAGGCCGATGATGACCCCGCATTCATAGAGGCCCTGCAGCTCATAATGACGAAGATCGCAAAGACCATCGCGATGGATGGAGAGGGCGCGACAAAGCTCATAGAGGTCCAGGTAACGGGTGCGGATACCAAAGAGGATGCCCGCAACGCAGTGAAGAAGATCATAAACTCGCCATTGGTGAAGTCTGCCATATTCGGTTCCGACCCCAATTACGGCCGCATCATGATGGCATTGGGGAACAGCGGATGCAAATTCAACCTCGAGGAGGTCCACCTCACCATAAAGGGAGGGGACATGGAGGTGCCGATATTGGACAGCGGGGCGCCAGTCTTCCAGGAGGAACGTTCAGTGGAAGTGGTCCGCATGGCCATGGACAACAAGGAGGTATGCATCCTGTTGGACCTGGGCATAGGCAAGGAGTATGCCACGGGATGGGGATGCGACCTCACATACGATTATGTCCGCATCAACGCGGAATATGCAACCTGAGGGTCTGGAATGAAGAACGTCTACGTCCTGAAGTTCGGTGGCAACGCGATCCGCGGGAGAGAGGACATGATGCGCCTCTCGAAGGAGATCGCCCAGCTCATGCACGACGGTGCGAAGGTCATACTGGTGCACGGCGGCGGCCCGGAGATCTCCGAGGAGATGGAGAGGAGGGGCATGACGCCCAAGAAGGTCGGCGGTGTGAGGGTGACAGACGAGGCGGGTCTGGAGGTGGCGGAGGTGGTACTCCGTCGTTTGAATTCAGACATAGTCGAATGCATGACAGAGGCATCCATCCAGGTACTCGGATGTGCGGGATACACTTTCACGCTGTGTGAGAGGAAGAAGCCGTACACGGTGATCGAGGGCGGAGAGCAGGTCACGGTCGACCTTGGCCTGGTGGGAGAGGTATGCGATGTCAATGCGGATGCGATGTTCGACCTGTTGAAGGCGGATGTCGTGCCCGTCATATATCCGATCGGCAAGGACGCCGACGGCAGGAAGCTCAATGTGAACGCGGACACAATGGCGGCAGGTATCGCCGCTGGTGTGAAGTGCAAGGAGATGATCGCAATAACAGATGTCCCTGGTATAATGAGAGACATCAACGACCCATCCTCCAAGATAGACAAGCTCACATTGAAGGAAGTGGACGAACTGATAGCCGCCGGAGTGATATCTGGCGGCATGATACCGAAGGTGGAGGCCTGTCGCAGCGCCCTGAACGCAGGTGTCGGGGTCGTGCGCATGGTCAACGGCAAGGACAAGAAGAGCATAGTGATGGACATAATGAAGGACGCCCATCACGGAACCATAATAGTGAAGTGACAAAAATGAAATTCGAAGAGATAAAGGATGAAAGCCAGAAGTATCTGTTCCAGAACTATGGGCGCATCGATCTTTCGTTCACCCACGGCAAGGGAGTATACCTCTACGACACAGACGGAAAGGAATATCTGGACCTTGTAGCGGGAATAGCAGTCAATGCATTAGGCTACGCGCATCCTGAATGGGTCGCGAGAGTGCAGGAGCAGGTAGGCAAGTTGGTACACGTCTCCAACCTCTACTATGTAGAGGAGCAGGTCAAGTTGGCGGAGAAGATCGCCAGCATAACGCCTGGCAATCTCAACCGCAGCATGTTCGTCAACAGCGGTGCGGAGGCCAACGAAGGCGCTCTGAAATTGGCTGTACGGTATACAGGGCGTTCCAAAGTGGCATCGGCACTGAATGGTTTCCACGGACGCACCTCAGCATCCCTAGGCGCCACAGGACAGACGAAATACCAGAAGTCCTTCGAGCCGCTCATAAGCAATGCATATCACTATTATGAATATGGTGACGAGGAATCCTTGAAGTCGATCGTCGACAAGGACACGGCAGCTGTAATGATAGAGCCCATACAGGGAGAGGGCGGGGTCGTTGTGGCCAAGCCTGCTTTCTACAAGGCTGTCAGAGACATATGCAACGATACAGGCGCCCTGATGATAGTGGACGAGGTCCAGACGGGCATGGGGCGTACAGGCAAATGGTTCGGAACGCAGAACTACGGCATAATACCCGACGTGATAACGATGGCGAAGGGCCTGGGCGGAGGATTGCCGATAGGTGCCATAGTGACCACCAACGAACTGTCGGCGGTCATGACACCAGGAACGCATGGCACGACATTCGGGGGCAACCCACTGGTATGCGCGGCAGGATGCGCAGTCATCGACATAATGAAGAAGGACAAGGTCCTCGATAACGTCAACACCATCGGAGAAGAATTGATGAAGGAGATCAAGGCCATCAAGACCCCAAAGATCAAGGATGTACGTGGAAAGGGATTGATAATCGGTATAGAGATGGATACTCCCGAGACCGCGGTCCATATCCAGAACTACATGCGCGAGAATGGCGTGTTGATCAACGTATGCCATGGGAAGGTAATACGCCTGATACCACCACTTATATTGACAAAAGAACATGTCGATGTGTTCATGAAGAGATTCAAGGAATGCATCTGAGGTGAGATGATGGATGTAGGTACAGTGATCAGGGAGCGCAGGAGCATAAGGAAGTACAAGGCAGGAGTGATAGCCCAGGCAGACCTGGATCTGATATTGGAGGCCGCGATGATGGCACCCAGTGCAAGGAATGCCCGCCCATGGAAATTCACCGTCGTCAGGAGCCGTTCCATGATGGCGAATCTGTCGGAGATCACGCCATATGTGAGGATGGCCTCCCAGGCGTCGTGCGCGATAATAATATCCGGCATACCGTCCCTTTCGGAATTCTGGCAGCAGGACTGCGGTGCATCCGTGGAGAACATGTTGCTCGAAGCGAAAGGTCTCGGCTACGGTTCGTGCTGGTGCGGACTTTATCCAAATATGGACAGTGTGAACCGTGTGAAGAAATTGCTGGATATCAAGGATTCGGAGCCGATGGCGATAGTCCTCTTCGGAATAGCGGATGAGGCGCCTGCGGCACGCGGACGTTACGAGCCCGAACGTGTCAAGTATTTCGATTGATTCTAAGGTATAAACGATTTATAAATCCCTTATTTCTTTCTTAATTTCAATATTATCCCTTTATCGTCTGCAAGACCTTGCAGTATCTGCGATGAGAGCTCAGCCGTCTCTTTATCCGATTCGCAAGATCCAGCCATATCCGCGATGCGTTGCATAGCATATCTCATATCATTCAATTCTATCAGGTTAACCGAAATGCAGAAGAGATTCTTCTTCCTGCCATCATTATAATCATTTATCAGACATTTCAAGATGGCCATCTTTTCATCCAATTCTTTTTGATAATCCTCTTGTCCGATTTCTTTGATCTTCTCTATGTCTTTGAATTGGTTGAGATGAGTTATGAAAGAATCATACTGATCGACACCCGAATATTTTTTGCAGGGATATTCATTGCACAGATAGCAAAATTCCAATCCATGGCGTTGACAACAGGACAAGGTGCCACATGCAGGATGTTTCGATGAGAAGTCATTTCCGCCACAGCCAGGACATCTGGATATGCCATCCGTATTGTATCTAGGACATAGGCCGCAGTTCAATCCGCACGCAGATATTGTCGGGCATTTCCTAGTTCTATATTCCATGTGGTCTGTCATTGTGTTTCAGATTTATATTTCATTTTTCAGGACTGGCAGACATCCATGTTTTTCGATATTTCATTTAAGACAATTTGTCTGATATGAAACAAGAACCTATATACTTAGAAAGATATCCATTGTTTATGTCCAAAAATGTATCGAAGGAGAGTTTGGCCGAAAGGACCAGGATATACATTGACGCCCATCCGAGCATCAAGGACTGTGTCGCTAAAGGCTTGATCAACTATTCATCATTGGCAAGGATGATAATGAAAGACCTAGAGGTCGATAACGAGGAGGCTGTCATGATAGCCTGCCGTCGCTATGCTGGCAAGTTGAACACGACAACAGATCATGAACTCAGCATCCTCAAGATCCTGAAGGATAGCAGATTGGAGATGAGGACCAAGACATGCATCGTGACCGCAAAGAACGATTGGACGGTCCTTCACAAGATGGACAATCTCTTCAAGGACCTGTGGAATGAGAATTCCATCATGCAATGCGTGCAATCCGCATCCGCGGTCACCATAATAGCCGACCGCATGCTGAAGGACAGGATCATAGATACTGTCGGAAGGTTCAACATAATCAAGATAAGGGAGAATCTGGTCGAGATAGCGGTGAAGTCGCCTGAGAAGATCGTCGATACCAGTGGAGTAATAGCATTCCTCATCACGAATCTGTCGGATGCAGGCATAAACATCGAGGAGACCGTCAGCTGTCACACCGATACGATATTCATAGTCGGCGAAGCGGACATGATCAATGCGTATTCCGTACTGACCAAATGCATACAGTCGGCCGAACAGATCGTCAACAGCAAATAAATGGGGCACCAACCCCTATTTTAATCAACATTAGAATTTTTATATTCAGTAAAGGCAAAATATACGCTAGGTGATACACCCTTATGTTGGACAGAGAATCCCAGTATAGCGAGTGGGATAGAGAGGTATTGGAATTCCATAGGGATTCGTTGTTCGATCGTTATGACGACCTCAGAAAAACAGATAACGATATGTACAATCGTGTGTCCGTATCTTTGCTGTTCAACAGTATAATACTGACGACGACAGCCACACTCGTGTCTGTGAACGATTATAACAGCATCAGCAAGGTAGTGCTAACATTAGGTATGATCTCCCTAGTAATGTCATTGTCATTGTCTATGGTAGTAGTGTTCCCGCATTCCAAATACAGGGAGTTGGACCCAAATCGCTTCGATAAATACAAGAATGACATCTTCAGCATGCAGATATTGATGATAGAGGACCTGGAGTTGGGCATAAAGGTAAAGGAGGATACAGTCAGGAGGAAGCTGGTATTCCTAAGATTCTCATCCTTCGCATCATTCATCGGCATCACCTGTATCGCACTCGCCATGATACTAGATATGTTCAAATGATCAGTTGTCTTGAATCATCGCGGTTCCAGAGGTCCTATGTCTAGATAATGGACAAGATAATCCCCATATGTCAATCATTGAACATCTGCTTTAAATAAGGGGAATGCTAACCCCGAATTGTAAGGGTCCGAAATCTTGTACGGACTTTTTAGGGACCGTGACATGACAGATTTCACAGAGTTAGGACTCAACGTAAAGATTTTGAAGGCCATAGAGGACATGGGATGGACAGAAGCCACCCCGGTCCAGAAGGAGGCCATACCAATAGGTCTGGAGGGCAGGGACATACTCGCCCAGGCACAGACCGGAACAGGCAAGACGGCGACGTACGGCACGATAATACTTGGAAGGGTACCTTCCGGATTGAAGAGGCCGTCAGCGATAGTACTCTGCCCCACAAGGGAATTGGCCCTTCAGGTGGAGCAGGAGTTGTTCAAGCTTTCCAAATACACCAAACACAGGACGGCTGCGATATACGGCGGTTCGAGCTACAGCATGCAGTTCGATAGGCTGAAGAGAGGCGCGGACATAATCATCGGAACACCTGGACGTGTCAAGGACCTGATAGAGAAAGAGGTCTTGGACATGTCATGCATAAAAGAGGCGGTAATGGATGAGGCCGACCGCATGCTCGACATGGGATTCGAAGAGGAGGTCAATTTCATCATGGATTGCCTCCCGAAGGAGAGGCACACAATGCTCTTCTCAGCCACCATGGCCGATGAGATCATGAGGATGGGAGGACGTTTCATGAACGACCCCGTGGAACTACGTGTGTCCAAGGACGAGCCATGTTCGAACCTCGTATCGCAATATTACATACCAGTATCCAGGGGCGGAAAGCGCGAAAGACTCGAGACGATCCTCTCATGCAACTTCCCCAAGGCGATCATATTCTGTCAGACCAAGAGCATGGTCGATGAGCTGTTCACAGATCTCTGTGAGACATACAAGGTCGGCGCATTGCATGGTGACATGCCGCAGATGAAGAGGGAGAAGGTCATAAGGAACTTCAAATCCGATAGATTCCAGGCACTCATCGCCACTGATGTTGCCGCAAGGGGTATCGATGTCAACAATGTCGATGTAGTTGTCAATTATGATGCACCTCCATCCGCAGAGACATACCTCCACCGCATAGGAAGGACCGGAAGGGCAGGAAAGGAAGGAATCGCAGTGTCATTCGTCACCAAGATGGAGGACCAGCGCATAAGGATGTACGAGAGGGAGACAGGCAAGAAGATCAAGAGGATCCAGATAGACGACCTCGTATCTGCAATGTCTGGCAATCTCACGCAGAGGCCCTCTCCAGAATTTGTTGAGAAAAGGGTCGTGATGGTCAACACGAATGCGCAGAGATTCACCTCAGAACCTCAGAGATTCACCTCAGAACCTGTACCAGAGAAGAAGGCCGCGACGGTCAATACGAATGCGCAGAGATTCACATCAGAACCTCAGATAGTCACTTCAGAACATGTGCCAGAGAAGAAGGTCATGATGGTCATACCACCTAAGACCAACGAGGAGCTCCAATCCATGGTCGCATTGCAGATCAACATCGGCAAAGAGGATGGTTACGGACGTGTGCAGATATCCGAGTTCGTGAAGAAGAACGCGAACCTCACAGACGATCTTGTGGGAAGGGTCGGCCTCGGTAGTGCCAGTTCATTCATCGAAGTGAAAGGCAGCTATGTCGAGATGACCGTCAAGGCTCTTTGCAACAAGAACCTCAACGGCAAGAGGGTCATGATCCAGCCAGCACCGAAGAAGGTCCCATATTCCGAGAAGGAATGTTCAAAGGCCACCCGTGAAAAGTTATCCTGCAACCCTGTCCCAGGGGCGCAGTGATTTTATTTGAACAGGTCTATGACGGTCCATGGACATCTATGACCGTATGAGGGCTGGTGAGCCCATAAGGGCCACCGACCCCGACCATCGGAGGGTATTGGAAGGATACTCCCGCATGGCCAGGATAACCGCGGAGATAAATGCTGGATATCATGACGCGGCAGAGATTAGAAGGCTCGTAGGGGAGCTCACCTGTTCTAAATTATCAGAGGATGTCAATATAATAGCGCCATTCTATTCCGATTGGGGATAGTTCCTTCGTTTCGGAAAGAATGTTTTCGTCAACGGAGGATGTCATTTCCTGGACCAGGGAGGGATAACGATCGGCGATGATGTGATGTTCGGACCGGCAGTAAAACTTGTGACATCCAATCATCCCATCGATCCAAATGACAGGAGGGCGGTGGTATCATCGCCGATTGTCATAGAGAGGAATGCCTGGATAGGCGCAGGTGCGATAATCCTGCCTGGTATAACGATCGGCGAGAATTCCGTAGTTGGCGCAGGAGCTGTCGTGACCAAGGATGTCCCTCCGAACACGGTCGTTGTTGGGAATCCTGCAAGGGTCATCAGAACGATATGATGCTCATTTCGATGCGGTCACTATCATTGCCACGATGGTTATAACGACGACGAATCCTATGATCGCTATCGCGATGTAATCTCTGTAATTCAATTGCCTCATGATGGGAAATATCGTATGAATGTATAATAAATCAGAGGTTCCCATGTTCAATCGATAGACATCTTTTTATCTTGATTCATAGGTTCGTACCACATGGATGACCCAGACGTATTTCCTACAAAGATCGGGAATCTATTTTGGTCCATGATGGGATTGATCGCGGTCGCGGCCTTGGTATCGGTCTTCATATTCGGACCGGTATTCATATACGCAACACCTTTGTTCATATTGGTGGCATTGCTAATCGTCTTTTCTGCACATGGCACGAAGTATATATTCGAAAAGGACAGATTGATCGTAAAATGCCCATTGACATTCAATGAGCCAGCGCCCATATCTTATGCTTCGGTGAAGAAGATAGAGGACAGGGACATCTGGAAGGTCTCGATGGGATTTTCCTCGGATTCGGTTTTCATCTACCATGGCAAGAACGGCCTTGTATGCATATCTCCTGTGGATAAACAGGAATTCATCGCAAGGTTGAAGAAATCATGCCCCCAGGCCAAATTCGAGGTCATCAGGAAAGAAAAGTGAGAATATAATCATAATCCGAGGCACCTGACGATCCACATGCGGAAAGATCGTTGGAACCTCGTTTTTACACACGATCGAGGAATCGACGTGTTGTCTCCTTTTAGTAGTTGGCTCCTTCATCCATGGAGCGAATATATCGTTCGGTGCAATATATCAAGCATTATACGGGGTAAAGGATCGATCATGTCCATCCTCAATATTCCAGAACAAATTTTCTGTCGCTTTTTTCTAATGTTCCAGATTTATGGCCGTGAACAGTGTTTCCACTTTTATCGCTAAGCACAAATGTGATAGAGCCCAAATTAATGGACGTCCACGGCAAATATAATATATTGTTGGATATAATAAAATACTTTTTCATTATTTTTGAAGGTCTTCAATATCAACAAATTTCCTCGATATGACCGATGGTTCAATAACTCTGTATGTCAATATCGCGAATGTGCCTATCTTTGAGGAAATGATGAAGAAAGCAGAGGACGGGGATCCTGAAGCACAGCTCTCCATCGGAGTGGCCTATTCTGGCGGATACGGGGTAAAGAAGGATCTGAAGAAATCCTTCAAATGGTATATGAAGGCAGCCGAGCAAGGCAATCGCGAAGGACAGCTCGCGGTCGCGATAATGTACATCAAAGGAGAAGGCGTCAAGAAGGACCCAGTAAGATACATCGAATGGTGCACCAAGTCTGCGGTCCAAGGTCTTCCGCAGGCCCAGTTCTATCTCGGACTCACATACGAGAGGGGAGAAGGCGTCAAGCAGGACATCAAACAGGCAGTGGGATGGTATGAGAAGTCTGCGGCCCAAGGAAATCTCGAGGCAAGATTCAGATTAGGTACGATATATCTGACCGATCATGATTTTGAAAACCTGGAGAAGGCATTCGAGATGTTGAAGTCGGCGGCAGACGAGGGACATAAGCTCGCTCAGTACGATCTGTATCTGATGTACACCCTGGGCCTGGGTATGTCGTCTCCTAACGACCTCTCGGCATTCAATTATCTGAAGAAGGCGGCCTCGGAGGAGTGTCCAGATGCCTTGTTCTCTCTGGGATGCATATACGATCACGGAGGGCCGCATGCGATGCAGGATCGCAGAAAGGCCTTCGAATGTTATGAGCGCGGAGCATCTGTCGGCAATCTCAGATGCATAGCCGCAGTGGGCACGGCATACATGTTCGGCTTCGGGGTAGATCAGGATTACAAGAAGGCATTTGAGCATCTATCGATGGCAGCGGACAAGGGATCTTTGGAGTCTATGAACAATCTGGGTCTTTTGTATCTTAACGGCATAGGCATCAATAAGGATTTCAAGAAGGCGTTCGATCTTTTCACGAAGGCATCAAACGGAGGATTCGCTGAATCATCGTCCAACCTCGGGTCGATGTACGCTATGGGTCTGGGCGTCAGAGAGGATAGGACAAGGGCGAAAGAGCTGTTCGAAATGGCCTTGAAAGGTGGATACAAGCCTGCCAAATACAATCTGGAGGCCTTGGAGGCAGGTGCCAAGGATTCCAAGATGTTCGTCGATGATGGCGAAACATACAGATCTTTCAAAGTGATAGGGAAAGATTAAGGGCCGTCACAATCCCTGTTTCTTAGGTGCGATCGTATCATCGATGACCTTTCCATATGGACACACCGTATTGCATATCGTGCATTCCATGAATCCGCGTTCGGTGATCCTGCGTATGTATTTCTCCCATTTCTTGTCTGGTTTGGGATCGAACTCGTGCGCTACGACACACCCGTTATAATCCACTTTCTTCCCAGGTTCCACGCCTTGTGACGGTCCAGGTATTATAGCGCGGTACGGGCAGGATGCAACGCATAAAGAGCGTTCCTTGCATAGCGGTTGTTCGGCGCAGAGGTCTCTTGTGAACGGTTCTCCCTTTTTGAGATCTGCTGTTGTGAAGAGTGCGACCCAGCGTACGCGAGGTCCGTATTCTGGCGTGATCAATTGGGTATTGTGCCCGATGAAGCCTAGACCTGCGAGATATGCCGCTAGTTTAAGGTGTACCGTCAAAGAAGGCACGGTCCTGAAACCCTTCTCGGCGGACATCCAATCGCTGATCCTCCATCCGCGGGTCTCTATCGCTTCATAATACAGATTGTAGTATTCTGTAGCCCCGCCGCTGAAATCCCCCCCGACGGCATTGACCGCCGAATTCATTCCCTCGTCCCAGATGACCATGCCTAGCACTATTATCGATCTGGCATCCTCTATGTGGGAGCGTTTCATGAATTCCGATGGTTTTTCCAACCCGCGGCCATCTGGAAAATCCACCTCTTCCAATATCGATATGTCTGCGACTCCGAATAGTTGGAATCCATTCTTTGATGCAAAATCCTTTATCTCTTTCTCAAGGGTCATGTCGATATCCTCTGTTCCTTTCTAAGGTAGTTGATGTTATTGGCTGATTGGTTATAAATTTTTGCTATATATCCAATATTTTGGCATTATAATGATTATTTGTATAATAATGAATCAATATTGTAGATGAATATCTATGAAATATTATTATCGATCATAGTGACAATATTGTTTGGACAAAATAGATCTGAAGATGGCATAATGCCGTTTCGGCTATTGCAACGGCCTGATATCAAAGACGGTCCAAGCCGTTGTCTGCGATTATCTTCCGGTATAGCATATCGACCGCCTCGGACGGGGACGATCCCTGTCTATGGAGGATCGTTTCGGCC
Organism: uncultured Candidatus Methanogranum sp.; assembly: GCA_963676045.1. GTDB lineage: Archaea > Thermoplasmatota > Thermoplasmata > Methanomassiliicoccales > Methanomethylophilaceae > Methanogranum. Next base: position 593,884 of record OY780938.1, on the reverse strand, counting down.
TCCGCTTTTATGATGGGGTCTATGCGGGCGTACACGGCCGCGGTCTTCTTCCTCGACGGTGTTCCTGACAGGACCTCTTCGCACAGCGATTCGATGTATTCGTTGTATTTCATCTTCCTCTGTCTGGCCAGTGCGCGCACCAGATCAGTTGTTCCGGAGCCGTATTGCGATGATTTCTTCTTCCTGGTCGTCAGGAATGGGTATCCGAGGTCCAATGCGACCTCTTTCAACACCGATTTCCTGGAATCCATGTCTGCGGGCCTGAGTATCTCCGGGTCTATCTTCTCAATCTCGGAGACGACATCGTTGTCCATGTACGGATAGATAAGCTCCTTCTTGAAATGCGCCGCGATCCTCCTCTCGCAAGGAACGGAGACGTCCACGAGCCTGCCGACTGCGGAGTCCTTCAGGACCTCGTAATCCTGGTCGGGCTGGTCTATGAATTTGGCGCATCCCATGAAATATTCGTCCGCGCCCTGGCCGGTGACGATCCAATCCTCCTTCGCCGTCATACATACAGAGTACAATTGCAATTCGTATGAGAGTGTGAAAGGGTCAGTGGTATCCGTGGTGACTATCATCTCCTTGAGGCGTTCCTCGATGTCGTTGATGGATATCCTGGCATGCACCCATGGTAGTTCCAGTTTCTCGGAGAGGTCCTTCGCCATGAGCACATCGTACGCCTTGTCGGTTCCGCATGTGTACAATGTGACCGAATTGGCGTATCTCTTGGATATCGCGGAGACAAGTCCCGAATCCAGTCCGCCGGAGAATGCCACACCTATGTCCTTCCCTTCGACGTTTTTCTTGATCACGTTGACTATAGAATCTTCCAATGAGCTGTATCTGAAGGACATGTTGCGGGAACGAAGGTTTGGGATTATTTAACTGTGATTGAGGGCATAGCGATACTTTATCATCTAATCGTTGAAGAAGGGGGTAATGTGCATTCTAAGTAATTCTGTATTTTGGGATCTATGTGTCTGCACAATCATAAAAATGGTTGTATATGAACGCACATAAGGTGAAACTTACAAGAAGTATAGACCTAATGAAGGCCATTTGAATTTATAATGTAAATGTCAAATACGAAATCTATTCGGATCTCTGAGAAGCCATATGGAAATAAAAACACGAAAACGTTATATTAACTATCACGAAAACGTTATAATATGTCATTGCATATATTCAATCGATAGCCATGTTGACGCCGAATGGGTACAAGAAAAGATTGGTTGATGATACGGTCGAAGAGTATCTCAAAGCATTCGGAGCAGTCAATATACGCGGTCCAAAATACTGCGGAAAGACGTGGACCTCAAAGAATCATGCAGAAAGTGAAACTCATCTTCAATCCTTGAATGTTAGAAAACAACTTGAGATATACAAGATAGACCCCACACTGGCCCTTTCCGGCGAAAAGCCCCACCTGATAGATGAGTGGCAGGAAGTTCCAGCAATCTGGGATGCGGTCAGAATGGATATAGATGAAAATCCTGGAAAGGGGAGGTACATCCTCTGTGGTTCGTCTACGCCGCCCTCAGACGGCATGATGCATACAGGCGTCGGCCGGATAGGGGATATTAACATGCGCACCATGTCGCTTTTCGAATCTGGTGATTCGGACGGTTCCGTATCTTTATATAAAATCTTCAATGAAGATACGATCCAAACGACAGTTAAAGATACGGATCTGAGGACCTTGATAGATCTTACGGTGCGTGGGGGGTGGCCAGACCTGATCGACATCGATATCAGAAGTGCCATGCTCCGCAACAGGGAATATCTGAGGAAGAGCATAGAGGATGACATACCTAGACTCGACGGTTCTTCGATAGATATTCTGAAATTGAAAATGTACGTCCGCTCATTGGCTCGCAATGAAAGCACGATAGTCAGCGACAAAAGGATCATCCGTGACATGAGCGAGAACGAGGACGACAAGATAACACCAGTCACATTGGCAAAATATAGAAACTATGTAGGCCGGATATTTCTGACTGCAGATCAGCCTGCGTTCAGCTGCATTCTCCGCTCATCGGTGCGTATCGGGAAATCGCCTAAGAGACATCTCGTGGACCCTTCGTTGGCGATCGCGGCAATGGAATACACCCCGGAGAAGCTCATGGAGGATCTGAAAACGTATGGATTCCTTTTCGAGGCTATGTGCGAAAGGGATCTGCAGATCTATGCCAGGGTCAATAATGGAAAATTATTCCACTATAGGGATGAGAATGAAAAAGAGATAGATTCCGTTGTGGAGATGCCGGATGGAAGATGGGGGGCATTCGAGATAAAACTCGGAGCTGACGAGATAGAAGGTGCATCCAAGAAGTTGCTCAAGATATCTGACACCTTTGAGAAAAAGCCCGAGGTCCTGTGTGTGATATGCGGACTTGCCGGGGGAAGCTATAGGAGGCCAGACGGGGTGTTAGTAGTTCCGATAACATCTTTGAGGGATTGAGGACAATCGAGATTATGCGTCGATAAGTATGATTAAAAAATGAGCTACCACTTTTTAAAAGGATAAGAAGAGTGGAGCCACCTGAGGAATTCGAATCCCCGACCTGCTGATTACAAGTCAGCCGCACTACCGGGCTATGCAAAGGTGGCTTTGAATCGACGGTATGGGTATCTTGTTTTTAATGGTTTTCATATTTGAGAGTTTCAGTATAAATACACTGGCTGAATCTTCCACTCATTTTCATTATTATATAATGATGGTATTTTTATTCAATAGCTCAAAATAACGATCGTCCGTCTCTATGATATGAGATATTCATTCGACAGATCTAAGAAATGATATCCGATTGGCCTTCGATCCTGTATATAAATCAGGCGATAGCTTTAATATAAAGTAGAGTATCGCCGAACCTATTACATTCATTACCGAATGGTGAAAATCATGGCAGACGTTAAGAAAATGATCCGCATGGACTACAAAGCATACTTCGCAGACTCAGAGAGATTGTACGACACTACCGTTGAGCAGGTCGCAAAGGATGCAGGAATATACAACGAGAAATACCACTACGCACCGATGGCATACGTCGTCGGATCCAAGAAGCTCTTCCCAGCACTTGAGAAGGCCCTTGAGGCCGCAGAGGTAGGGAAGGAGATCGAGGTCCCCGTCCCATGCGAGGAAGCCGCAGGTGTGAAGAATCCCAAGCTCATAGAGGTCTACCCGATCAGGGACTTCTACAAGCAGGAGATCAACCCATACCCAGGACTCCAGGTGACCCTCGGCAACAAATCAGGTATCGTCATGTCCGCAGGAGCGGGACGTGTGAAGGTGGACTTCAACAACCCCCTCGCAGGACACGACCTCCTCTACAAGATAACGGTCACCGAGATAATCGAGGATCAGATCGAGAAGGCAAAGGCAATCATAGAGCTCAATTTCGGCGATGCAGCAGGATTCGAGTTCGCATTCCCCGGCGACAAGGTAGTGGTAACACTTCCCGAGGTAACCAAGTTCCACCAGGAATGGCCAGTCGCAAGGTTCAAGATCGTCTCGGAACTCCGTGAGGCATTCAGTGTCGACACCGTAGAGTTCATCGAGATCTGGTCCGTAGCCAAGAAATGAACAGGAAATCGGTGAGTCATCACCGAGTCCCATCCATAAACCTTTTATCCAATAAACTTTTAGCCTCAGATACACGCGGGCAGGTGGCCTAGTCTGGATATGGCGGCAGCCTCCTAAGCTGCAAGCCGAGGGTTCGAATCCCTTCCTGCTCGCCATTCTCACTATTTTCGTAAACTGTCTGGCTGTTGTCGCGCGGAGATAACAGTTGGGGGGTGTCCCATGCCGTCCTGACGGTGTCGATGGCCATGTTCTCGCGCGTCCTCGCATAATATTTGTTGGTCACCGCCGTGGAGGAATGGCCCATGAGGACGGAGACGACCTCGTCCCTGATGCCCATGTCTATCAGCAGCTGCCCCCACGTCGCGCGGCATTTCGTGATCGAGAACACGATCCCGCAGCCATGGCCTATGTCGTAGATGTATGACCTGAGCGTGTTGTCGCTGATCGGCTCCCCCTTGTATTGGAAGAGGTATCCGGAGTATCCTCTGGACCTGAACTCGGAGATGTACCTCGATATGATTATCTCGGACAAAGGATGCATCGGCACCCTCCTCTGTATCCCGTAGCTGTCCTGTCCCTTCACGTGCTGGAGGTTGATGACAAGGCTGAACAGGTCGATGTTCTCGGCGCGCATGTATTGCACTTCCTGTGGGCGGAGGCCTGCGCATATTGCAAGGGTCACAGCTGCGGACATCTTCATCTCGTTGAAGCTCTGGCCTTCCCTGAGGCAGTACCTCATGATGATCTCGAATTCCTCCTTCGAGAGCACCGGTACCCTAACCTCCTTCTTCTTCGGGAACAGCAGGGGATAACGGCATTTCGCATCCTCGAAGCAGCGGTTGAGATGGTACTTGCACATCACGTTCATGGAGCCCTGGAGCCGACCGGCGTAGTTGCTCGAGTAGGTCTTCTTGCCGCGTATCTTTGCGGATATGACCTTGGCATCATCCGGCGTCCACTGTTTGGGGTCATCGGACGAGATCATCTCATTCGAATAGAGTCCGTTGATCACCTTGTTCAGCCTGACATACTGTTTCCTGCGTTCGCCGCATGTGCTTTGCGCGTAAACCTGACTGTAGTCCTCGAGGAATTCATCCACCGCTTCCATGAATTTGCTCAAGCTACCGCCTTCTTAACAGCCAGCGGTACCATGTTGAAAGGCCTCTCGCTGTAGATCTTAATGTTCTCCGAGCAGTAGGCGGTATGTGTTATTATCCCCCTGTCCACTCTTTTGTATATGACGCTGTCCGAGCTTTCCAGGTATATCCTCCAGCCTTCTGTCGGTATGCCCTCGGAACGGCACAGTGCGATCACATCATCATATCTGTCCATCATCCCATCCTCTTGTTATGCTCGTTGTCTTTTTCTTCAGGGTTCAACGTTACTTCGATCTTCCTTGCTGCGGGGTTCACGACGATCAATATCCTGTATCTGCAGCTGGCGTTCACCTTCTGGGCGATGACGCGTCTCGTCGATTCATTCCAAGGCATCTTGAGACCTATCGCTATGTCCTTGATCGTTACAGGCTGTTCAACTTGCCTGACATAATCGATTACCTCGTCCTGGCTGACCATTTACAATGCCCTCCATCTGACGACTTTGCCCTCTCTGACCTTCTCTACTAATCCCGCCTTTTCCAATGCTTTGCATTTGGTCGCGAAATTGGTCCTGAGGTTGGTCCTTTCCCATGAGGGGGCATTGCAGGAATCGACGTAATCCGGTACTGTGCACAATGGATTCTGGCGGATGTACTCGAGGCATTCCATCTGATTCATGATCTGGCCTCCAGACTCCAGGAAGACTCATTCAAGTACTTCGTGAATTCAGGCCTTATCGTGTTCAGCCACTTGTGGAATGCGTTGACGAATGGTACCATGTTATCAGTGGCGGCCCATCCGGAGAATCCTATGAATCCGTCTGTGTTGAAGGTTATGCCTTCCCTGTGCTCAAAATAAGGGCCATTGACCAATATCTGAGAGAATTTCGTTCCGCCTTTTTCATCGGGAATGAACATGGTGCTCTTGTGTTTCCTTGAACTCTTATCATCGACGTAAAGTCTCTGTATCACGTCAGCTTCAGCATAGAATACGAAGTCGATCAGCTCATCCTCTACCATATTCCTTAGTAGATACCATTCTCTCGATCCTATGTCATCGTATGTAAGGCCAGCTTCAATGAAATGGGCCCTTGCTATGTCTGAGATCAGATGTATGGATTTATTGTTCCACGGTATCACGGTGACATGTGGAACCGGAGACCGAGTGCCATTCTTGTACGATTTGCATGACATGCTCTCTGGTTCGCGATCTATGCCCTTTATGCTGCAGACGCGTACACCGGTTTTTTGGATGATGCCATCCATCAATTCCATGCGTTCGGATTCTCCACACCATTCGCAATCCGAGCATCTTTTGTCGAACCATTCAGGAACGGCCATCAGATCACCCCGAGCTCGTCACTGTATTTCTTGATCCAATTCTTCACGATATCGGATTGATCAGAAGGCACCCTGATCTCGACGATCATCCCCAATGATGTGATATCGGAGTCCTCGATGCCCTCCTTTCTGAGCTCCTCGAGCATGGCGGCTCTGCATTCCGAGGGCACATCATAATGGAACTCGAGAGTGAAGGAATACGATACGTCCCTCATTGAATCCGCCTCTTGAGTTTCAGAGGACAATCCTCATGGATGTCGTCGGTATCATCTAGCTTCAAAGACTCGAGAGATCTGAGGCATTCCCCATCAACACAGAATGGGCAAGCTGTGCAGCCAAAAGTTTTGATGCGATCTATCTTACATTCGCATTTGTCTTGGAGTAACCGCAGATCTATCTGATCGTCGACCGTCGTTCCGCGTATATCGTAATTTTCATCTGGAGACTCCTTTTTTATCAGGTATTTTTTCATGAATCTCTTGCAGGACTCGCTGTCCTCTACACTATTGGAACAATATTGGCAATCGTCGTCGAATCTCGATAGCAGGTCGAACACATCGATACAATTTTTGTATTCTATGTCGTTAGATTTGTCTGAAATCGAGATCATTGAATCTTCGCGTACATTTAGATGGCAACAATAAGGCACTTTGAATTTGAAGTGAGGGAGCTCTAAGATTTTGACTTTTATGGTGTAATAGTCGCTCACAGGATCTCCTCCAATTTCGATTGTCCTGCGATCGGCCTGTACTTAAGTTCTGCTGATGATTTTGGATATTTCAGTTCCCTGATATCCTGCCTCACTAGCATCCAGAAGACCTTATTCGCATAATTGCTGACCTCTGCGATTTTCATCTTCGCATACTCGTATGCACCATCATATTGCATGTCCGCGAAGAGTTTCTTCGCCACTCTCGAGGCCTCTGCCCGCCTTTCCTCGGTGATCGGTATCATGAGACCACCTTCGATATTGGCATGATGTAGAAGCTGTGGTTGCATTGTTCGCATTTGTAATATTGACTCGAACCGTTGGATCCTGTGTAGATGGTCAGACGTGAACCGCACCTGGTGCATGGTCTAACGGTCATGGCGCCACCTTCTCTATGCAGTTGGGTTCTGGGTCGCGATCTGCAGTATAGCATCTCTTAAGCCAGTGCTTGGAGACGCAATCTTCGCATTTGCCCTTCCTCTTGTCGCCGATCTTGGTCAGTGTTGCGTTGCACATGGGGCAGATATAGACCTTCACAAGCTTGCCCCCTTTTCGCTTTTAAAATCGATGATCTGATCGAGTGCTTTTTCTAACATTTCTGAGAACAATTTTTTAAATTTTTCTTCGGATATTTTGTTGAATCTAGTCTCTATACGTCTATCTATCTTCGCATTGCTATTTGCACGCTCCAGATAATCAGAAAACCTGAAAGTAGTACCACCGCGCATACACACATTGTATGGACGCACGATGAGATCATATCCTTCCCAAGAATCACTAAATACATGGCTAATATGAAGAAGGGTTTCATCCCTGTCTTCTCTTTTGCTATAGTAATATCCGCAGAGTTTAGAGTTGAGCTCTATGTGATATTCAGCATCTTTTTTACTATTGAATTTACATCCGCATGGACAAGTATATGTCTCGAAATCCTCAGTTTCCTGTGAAAGGCGAGTATGTTCCACGAGATGTCTTGTCATTTCTTTGAACTCAGTGAACGTTTTCTCGCAAACTGGACAACGATAGAATTCAATATTTCTTTTCTCGACATTGACCTTGATTTCGTCGGTCATTGCTGACCACCATCTTTTATTAGATAGAGGATTATAGTCTCCGAATCCCTCCTCTGAAGGAATTTAGAACCTTCATGATCTACTATTTCCGAGGGCACATCCTTGGATCTAAAATCATTTGACCATACTGAATATCCGCTGGCACCGGTGCGGTCAGGCTTGCCGTCCTGTCCATCTCTCAATAAGATCTCGAACAGTCCGCAGACGTTCACAATGTTCCTTCTTCTTCCGCTATACTGGTTGTTCTTTGGCGAAGATAGTATTTTAGTTCTTCTTATGAAATAATCCCAATCCTTCGAGACAATGTGTTCAGCGAGTATCATTGTTAGACCATTACAATAGGACATCACAGACCACCGTCCTTTTTGGTCTTCTTGGATATGCATGCGCTGCATAGATCGTATTCTACCCAGTAACATGGGCCTTCTGGTGTCATGCACGCCATATCCTGCGTGCAGCCACAAACTCTGCAGCTGCGGCTTAAGCGTTTAGTAGACCTTACGGCTCCTTCCTCTGCGCTCATGATGCGTGCCTCCTTCCGACGATCGCGTGGGCATCCCCATCCAGGAAGATGTCCTCATTCGGGTTGGCTCTGCTTTCCTTCTCGATCGTCTTGAGGGCCTGCGTCAATGTCATGCTGCATGTCTTCAGATCTACGATTATCCTGTCTGTTGTGATCATGCGAAACACCTCACATCAGACTCTCTATTTCCTTCGCGAGGTCTGATAGATTCGAGTCTATCATTTCCCTGATGGAATCCGATACGGATGGGGAATACTCCCAGGTTATCCTGATCTGAGCGGTTACGACGTTGTTCTTCCTGTCCGTGGCATTGAAGGAGATCGTGTCCCCTCTCATCATCTTCAGCGCTTGCGCTGATTGATTGTCTTGTATCATGGTTTTCTACACCTATCTCATTGAATGAGACGAACCTATATTGGGTCTCATTAATATTTATAACATTGCATGAGATGGAATGGTATAAAATGGCAAACCGTTCAGAGAATAAACCACGCGTAAACGTTACAATTGACAAAGAAGTGTATGATTGGCTTTTAGCGAAGGTAGAAGACCATACCTTTGCTAACATTTCACACGGTGTAGAATATTGCTTGTTCAAAGAGAAGAACAAGGGTGAGAAACCCTGATGATTTAGGTGTAGAAATTCTAAAACTTTTAAACAGGGTTCCTCTTTGTTTCTCTCACAGTCAGCATAGCTGATGTTCTTTATAATATTGATATTCGCGAAGATCATGCCATCGCCTCCGCGTACTTCTCCATGTAGGCCTCGACGCCGACGTAGACTTTGTCCTCGGAGAATATGTACAGGAGAGTGAAGCCCACCGTCGATACCATGAAGAAGAACGCCATTATTCCGGATGACGCCGCGGCGGCCATGGCAGCGATGCCGTATGCTATCGCCAGCGACTTCGTTGCGCACATCAACCTCACGAGGAACTCGAAATCCGGGGACGTCCTCATAATCGCGAACCTGGCGCCGTCGTCCTTGCGGTAGGCTGCATAGGCAAGGCGCGCATATCTCGGCAGCAGGATCCTGAAGATTGCGTTGCCCTTCATGCAGTCCCCTCCTCTGTGCTCGAGGCCTCGGCGAGCTCCGTCCTGATGAGATCGTTGCGGTAGATCGTCCAACATTCCATGCACACGCAACCCCTAGGGCCGCTAGGAGGCCCGTGGCAGAGGAAACGCGTATTGTCCTGACCTCTGACCCTATTTCCGCATGCAGAGGTCGTAGAATCGACAGGGAACAAGTGGAGCTCAGTGTCCTCCCTGTTATGTCTGATCGCGAACCATAGGCCGGCGATCATAGCGGCACCACCTCATCGTCGTAGATGTAGTTCGCCTTGCTCATCATGGACATGGACACAGCCAGCATCCACGCCGAGACGCCAATCGGTATTATGTAGAGCACTGCCGATATCGAGCTGAATGCGACTATCCCAAAGAGCAATACGAACATCGCTATGAGCGATATTTTCGAAGAATTGTTCACGAGTTTCGCGTACTTCTCATTCGTAGCCATAAGCTTCCTGTGCTTGGTCTGTCTCATCCTCGAGTACCTGAGATCTATCCTCATGGCCAAGAGGGTCCTGTCTATGGCTGCCGGCATCATAATGCGACACCTTCCTCGTTCATGTCCAGGAGACGGCATAGACTGTCCGCCTGCTTTCCTGTGATCAATGCGCATTCAGAGTAGCCGACACCTAGGATGAAGAGAAGTGTAAACTCGTCTGTATTGTCGTTGTACCTGGTGATGATCCCATTAGATGAGGATGATTCCGCCTTTTCCTTCAGACACGATCTGAGGTGTTTCTTTTGAATATCGGATATGGTCACGTTCTTGGTCTTACCATAGCTCTCGCAGAATTTCAACAGGGTCTTCGGTCCATCCGGTACCACATGGATGCTTTGCATCAGGACGCCCCCTTGAACTCGAAGATACGGTTGTTCCTCTCGTCGTAGCCCATCCTGACCTCGCCCTTCGCGTACAATTGCATGCATCTCTTGTGGACTTCGGATGATATGGATCTCGAGGACCTCTGACCATCGGTACGCAATGCTTCAGCTATGTCCGAGGCCTTGTGGTACCCTTTGTGGTCCCTGAGATAATCAGAGACGTCGTTCTGGCAGACCATCAGACCGCCCCCATCCTGACTCTATACTTCTCAGGGTCTGTACCCGGTGTATCCCATCCCCACATCGATCCAGCGAGCATGGCCGCAGCTGTGGGTTCGTCTATACCAAGACCCTTGTTGAGTTCCCTGTAATCCTTGCCATCCAATCCAGGGCCCAGAGGTATGTATCCGGAGAGACCGAAGGTCAAAAGTACGGGTTTCTCAGGATAACCGAGATTACTGTAATAGCACGATCTTGGAAGTCCATGGGGATTGGGGGTATTCTTGATGTTGACGTCTTCCAATGCCTCGACGGTCCCGCATCTGGAGCATATCGAGGTCTTGTTGTCCCTTCTCGAGATGGCATTCATGGCCATATTGCGGTCCATGTCGCAGCCGCATTTAGGGCAGAATGAGGACTTCATAAAGCCTTCACCTTCTCTCTCAACTGGAATGTGCGAGTCTTGCCGTCATAATCCATGTCCAGCAGTCCTTTGGTATGGAGCTGCATGCATCTCTTGGACACTTCGGATGTCAGGGATTGGATGTACCTCTTATCGGTTCCGGAGATGTATTCGGCGATCTCAGAGGCCTTGTGGAATCCTTTGTGTGCGTTCAGGTAGTTGAAAACGTCAGTCTGGCAGACCATCAGACAGACCCCCTTAAGAGATCGCTTGCGACCAGGAGATGGTCAGCTGCATTGGCATCATTCAGGTTCAGATTGACTATGATGCGTGTGGGGTCCAATATTCCGAGGAGATCCTCGAGATGCTCCTTTGCTTCCAAGAACCTGCCAGCATTGACACAATCCTCTACTTGGTGCAATGTTTCGATGAATCCCGACATGTACCTGACAGTCTCCGGGTGGAGCTCGCGTCTCACGACGGCAGGCTCGGAGGATGCGCTCACCTGGAGCTCCGACCCGGAGGGGTTCTTATGATCGTCATTGGTCTCAGAGATCATCGTTGATGATTCTATCATAGGCGATTCGGCCATGGTGATTTCTTTTTGGCAATCTTCCTTGACCTCTGGTTTCTCTTCTTCAATCTGCAGTTTATCAGAGAGGTACTTCACAGGTTCACTATCAGGGGTCATGGCCATGAGGCCGATGTCCGTCACCTTCCATACCATGATCTTCTTCTTGTTGTCGCCTGAAGGCTCTCTGCTGAAGCTCAAAATGCCTCTCTTCTCGAGAGAGACGCAGAGTGAATGGATCGTGGACGGTCCAGTGATCGACTCGCATCTGTAATACGATTCCGCTATGACCTTGGACGTGGCTGGTTCCTTGGAATCCATGATTATCCTCATGATGTCGCGGTCCCTTCCGCTCAGTATGTAGGTCATAGACTTTCCTCCAAGGGTTTCTTATTCACTATGAGTCCAAGAATTGCCTCATATCCTTGAGGGATGAATATCAGGGATCCAACGCCATTCACGGTGTATCCATTGTCATCAATGGTTCCATCCTCGTGCGTCTTCGTCCGTCCCTGCATATGCTGCATGACGGCTCCGACGGCCTTGATTGTGACATCGGTCCTGTCCAATGTCGGTACCTCTTTCCCTTCCTTGTTCTTCCTCATCTTCGTGAGGTAGATCCTGCTGCCCAATGCCGATACAAGTAGCTCGTAGCTCATTCTACCGCCTCCTCTATATTCCATTCCCCTTCTGACTGGCTGATTCTCAATCTCTCGATGATCCCCTCTATTTTCTCCTGGAGTTCGCACGGATCCAATCCGGTGGCTAGAGTGATGAACGTGATGCCTTCTTGCACCAATTCTTCAGGGTACAGTTCCACGGATTGTGTACTGAAAACTGGAGACGTTGAATCATCGGGAGTGACGTTCGTTTTGACCTCCATGCGTACTTTTCCATCATCGAGCTGTTCCACGATGATCATCCTGCCTTTATGCTGCACTCAGACCGCCTCCTTTATGCTTGCAAGGTAGGCGAACATTGCCACCCTGCAGAGGTCTGCTCTGTTCTTCCCATATCCGTTCTTGATCGCGTCGTCGATCTGGTCAGCCTCTTTTGGTGTGACTGTGACTTTTATGTATGTAGGGTTACTCATACGTACCATATCAGTTACCCCCATTAATATAGTTACCGATAAGCAACCTATCGGTAAACATAGGATGATAATCCGAGTAGCGTATCGGTAACTCATGGCAAACACTCATCCTATCAAAGTGTCCGCTCCCGAGAAACTGATAGAAGAGATCGACAAGGAAGTGGCCAAGGGAGGATTCACCGGAAGAGGAGATTTTGCGCTCTTCGCCATCAGATACTACCTTGAACGTTTGAAGGACATGGAAAAAGACGGCAAGTCCTGACATTCAGGCCGCCCCCTTCAAAAATTCAGCTATTCTGTACCCGTGGCCGCTGTCGACCATCTTCCAATCGTTCTCTTGCATCAACTTATTCGTCATGATGTTCGAGCCGGTGTCTATGATTGGCAGCCACGCGCTGTACCTGCGGTCGAAGATCGTGATCATTCCAGTGTCATTCTCTATCAGGGCCTTGTATCCGGGCCTGTCGTAGATCTGCAGCGGGCTGTCGCGCATCGATGTCATGTTCCATCCAGTTGTCGGTATTCCGTTGTCGCGGCACAATTGTAATATATTGTTGAGATTCATGTTGCATCAACTCTTTTGAGTTAGGCACGGAATTGTCTTGGTCGGACTCCGTGCCTTTATTCTGCCTTTTCAGGCCTCCATTCTTATCTTCTGGACCTTTTCGCTAACTGCTTGTCTAATGAACTCGGCCCTTGTTACTATCGATCCCTTTTCTGCTAGTTCATCTATGAATTGCAGATCTTGGGATAGAACACGAACCGATACTCCAATCGTATTGGTGGGTTTCATATGAATGACAAGTGCTTATTTCATATATATAATTTCACTTGTGATTCAATTGAATTACAAAATAGTTATACATAGATAACCAGATTTGAATACGTGCCAAAAAAGATCAGCGGGGAGGGAAAGACGGAACAATTCTCAGTTAGAATATCTCCGGGATTGTTGCAATTCATCGAAGAAGATGTCAAGGGCCCCTATAGCATCCATGGTACCAGGAACGAATGGTTAAAGGCTGCAGCTGAAAGGTACATGGAGATACGCATCGACCAGATGCGTGGACAAGGTGAGATGCTGATCGATCAGCCAGAGAAAAGAGAGACGTCAGAGAAAGGAAGGACGTAATTTTGTCCAGGCACATTTTGATTATTATTGGCCGTGAGAATATGATAGGAAAAAGACAAATTTTAAATCAGACTTATGACCAATTAATAAATTATTTTCGAATGGAACCAAACATACTGATATTTGAAAGATCTATTGGTAGCTATTCACATTTAACAATTCATTTAGGGTGATTTATTGAAGTCTATTGAACCAGGCATTGCACACGGATTGGATGAATTCGACTGTATTTGTAAGAAAGATGGAAAAAGAATTGCTGTTAGTAATCATGCAAAATCACACATGATTTATCAATGTATACAACCAATAACATTATGTGATATGATAAGAAATCCCATCCCTGCTGGTTCTAGTGCAGGTAAACCACATCGTAAAAATGCGAGAAGAATATGCAGTATGCATAAGAAGGTTAAGTATAACATAGTACTAGATCCATTTGTAATCAGCGATGAAAAATGTTGGGTTGTATCCAACATGGAGCCGGTGACATGACCAAAAACTGTGAACATGAGTGGGAGAGGGTAGATAGATCCCCAGAAGGAATGGGAATTTCATACTATTATTACCAATGTAAAAATCCCAAATGTAGTAAGGTCATATATCCGATGGATCAACTTCAAAAGTTAATGGAGTATTCTGAGGCACATCAATTTATGTTTTTGGAAGATTGGATACTTGCATTATTCTATGCTCTTCCAGATTCACCAATATCGGGTAGAACCAGTCTTCAAAAGCAGATATTCCTTCTAATGATGGAATTTGCTCAAGAAGAGCACATACCAACAGAAAATATAGGATTTTATGGATATGATTATGGGCCTTACGATGATCGCATAGCAGATGCAATGGATATACTAGTATCAGATGAATTTGTGTCTAAGACTGGTACAAAAAATGCAAGCACTGAATCATTAATCTTAACACCTATGGGCAAAAAAAGAGCGGAGCAATCTTTTAATAAACTTACTGAAGATCAACGTGTTAAGCTAATTCAATTGAGAAAAGAGTACCAACAGTGGGGAAAAGATGGTCTTCTTAAGTATGTGTATACTTATTATCCAGAGTATACTAATGAATCCAAGATACGTGTAAAGACTCTAAATTTGAAAAAAAGGTGATTTCTTGGTAAGAACAATTTCTGACGTAAAAATAGAATATACGGACCCAAATACAGATGAGTTCAGTCCAAGAACACTCAGAGTTCAAACTAGACATGGTTCTTCTTTTATGACACCAACGAAAACAATATCCCATAAGGAGTTATTTTCGAAGTCAAATACTCCCGAATTGAGAGGCGTATTACCCGGAGACCTTGCTGTTTTTCCTCTATATGTTAAAGGAGATGTTTTTTCTAAATATTGTAAGTGCAATGGAGAATTGAATAAAATTTATGAAAACATGATTCCATACTCCAAGTCTACATCATTCATATACAATGTTCCATCATTTCAAATGGAAAAAATCGATCCCAAAGATCCTGCCTCCATGTCAACATTGTTAAAACAAATCAACATTCCAACATTATCTGCAGTCTGTATGCCAGTTTTAAATACTGATTTGGAAGGATTCAAAAGAAATTTGAAAGGATGGTCTGAATGTGCAGAAGAACACGATAAGGACTGCGTGCCTCAAATTTCGATGGATGAATCTCTGCCAATTTTTGAACAGAAACTCGAATTGGTTAAGAATCTATCAAAAACTGGTGAGATTAAAATGGTAGATTTTGTATACAAAGATCTTGGTCAGAATACTCATCAATATTCAACATTATGGTCTCAACGTATGGAAATTAATGCAATTTTACATTGTTCATCAGTACCTAGAAATTTAGGAGAAATATGCAATTATATGAAAAGTATCGGAAGATACGATCTGACAATGTTAGGATTTGATTCTATATCTATCGAAAGAGGACAACCTAGATTTATGCCATCTCCAAGAAAACCAATTGGTCTTAAAGATATCAAATATTACAAATGGTCAAATGTGGGAATAGAAGCAAATATAAATGGAAATTATTGGGAATCAATGGATCACGATCATGCATTTTGCAATTGCCCAATATGTCGTGGTAAAGTTCAAAAAGAGATACTCGAAAAATATGCATATAATATCGAGAAAGATATAATGGATGATAGGTTCATGGATAGAGTGTCAATATTGCATGATCATTATTCTTCTAGTGTCGAAATGAATTCAATACGTGATGCGATACGCAACGGTGAAACATCTGATTATAAATCACATGTTATTGATGATCGTAAAAGATTTCAAGGTACTGTTAAATTTGGAGAAATAAGAAAATATCCAAAACAATCTGCAGAAGAAGATAATACAATTTGAATTAATTAACGTAGGATTGCTTAAAGTTGCTTCAAGGAAATGATTCGTGGTTCATATCTGCAAGTGAAAGCCTGGCCATGGCATGCACATCATGCGGACTCTGCATGGGATTGGAGCTCCTCTCGACTTCTTGAGAGGCTACTGCTAAATGAATAAAAGAGCGAATTAAGAGGTAGATGATATCATGATGAGCAAAGAAGAGGCAATCGAATTTGATAAAAACTTAGACATTTACATAGGTCGCAATATATATTTACTCAAAAATAAAATTTTTTATGAAGATCCAAAAATAATTGACAATGTTCTCACAAATAAAAATTTCAAGCTAAATAAATGGAATTTGGATGATTTTTATGATTATGCCAATATAGGAAATGATGATCGGCGTGCAGGTAAGTTATTTGCTATGCTTTTAGATTTGAAAATAACACTTGTAGAATGCATGAATCTGTATTACGAATTTATGAAAATCAATAATGCGATTATAAATATTAAATCAAATAATATCTTAATCTATAAAATACAGGCACATGATACATTTGTGAACTTTGTATTCAGATATAGGGCATTATGGGATAAGATAATGGGATGTCTGGTCTTTGTATATTTTGATGAAAAGACACATAGTAATTTTTTAAGTGCAGATAGTAAAAAAGGTAGATTTAAAGAGTTATTCGAAGACGGTAAAGCTTGGAGTATGATTAAGGAATATTTTGATAATCTGGAAAATTTTGATAATGTATATAGGACTCCTGAAGCACATCAGACTGGCAAGGCCAGAAAGGAAGCAATATTTAACAAAGACAGATATTTGGATAGTGAGTATTTTAAAACAATAGTTGAACTTTATTTTAATCCACTGATTAACTTTATAAATATTTTCGGACAATTATTGAATTTCGCTAAAACTCATGAAGAATATTATCTGAGCAATATTATTATAGAGAAATAATCAGATTTCGTACATATCATCTATTTTTTATTTCAATATGTAAAAAATCCTCATTTGTAATCTTCATTTTTGCGATGGCTTCCTGTGGGATCTCGATAACGAAGTTGGATCCTCTTGTAAGCAACCCGGACGTCCAGGTCCAGACCTCGTCATCCTCTGCAGCCATCTCTTTTCTTATCGTGATGTGCAGCAACGTATCCACATCTATGGCCATCTTCCTGACCGCCTCCCCTGGAATGAATAATGTTTTTTTGGATCTACTTGGGCTGACTTTCCCAGTCCATGTCCAATATCTCATGGCTGCAATGCCGCCGTTCTGATTCATAATGTGTAGTATTGTTTTGCGTTATATAAATATAACGTATAATACTGTTACACATATTTATATAGTTGTATAGCATTACTATACTTGTAAGAAATACTTACAAGGAGAAACGGAACAATGAACGACGTAAAAAGCATCAAGATTGCCAACAATCTGACCTATGCGGATTTGATATGCATCCATCTGAGGAGATATAGCAACAACGCAGACAAGATGAAGATGCCTTATTCCACAACGCAATTGGGAATAGGGGATGCCGTAGGAATGACACGCGCACATGTGTCCATAGTACTGTCACAAAGACCATACCTTTTCGAATGCACCCAGGCGCATATCATCGGGCACAAGTCCAAGATGAAGGCCTATACACTGACGACGAAGGGCATCATGCTCGCGGACGAGGTCATCCAATCCTTGATGGCCAACGGGTACAATCCAGAAGAGATTCTGACAAGACCGAAACAGCCAGAATTCTTCAATATGCACATTGCGGATGCAATCGAAGAAACACAGAAGGCCTTGCATTACATCGAGGTCGGCGAATACGACAAGGCGGAATACGCCTTGGCCACTGCAATCAAGTCCCTCGTCAACAAGAGGACCGAGTAAACCCTTTCCCCTTCGGGGGTCATGCTACATGTAGTATTTGGGATTTAAATATGAATCAAAAAGGTGAGGTAATCATGATATCGGAAAAAGCGAGATCGATAAGCGAGAGTGTGTACACCGTGGTAGAAAAGCAAGACGAGGAGTTCAAGGTCTGGGATGAGATCCTGTTATGCCTAGTAGGCGATAACGTCGTCAATGCTCCGGCAGAGGAGTGGGACGATAGATTGGCCAAGTTCAAAGCGGATCTAGATCAATACGTCAATTCATTCATCAGGATCTAAACCTTTTACGTTTCTCCTAAACCTCTTAAAAACACATTATTAATCTGTATCTTTGACAATTATATCTGACTTTGTTATCTGGTTGTTACTTCCCATTATAACGCCATTGTTTATTAAAATCTGATTGACCTGGGGTATTATTTTTTCATTGTTTTCTTTACTGAATGTTAAATCAATTTCATCCAAATTACCATATGTATCTTCTAAGATTAGTAAAATGTCTAAAATTATATTTTGTAGAACAGATAGTATATTTTTAAGAGTTGAACTACTGATAGATAAGTTAGCTTCGATTATTGAAGTTATGGTCGTTTTTTCAGATAATTCAAACAATATGATAGGTATTGCATGATTCAATGAAAAATAAATTTGTTCCGATTCTGGATACCTTTCTATTTCCCCTATGCCCTTACGATAATTCATGATTGTTAATAAGTCGTAATCTTCTTTCTTCATTAAGGATACGGGGATGGGAGCTGAACTATAGACCTGATATTCGCACATAAAACTTCCTATGACTGTACCGCGCATCTTTCTATATTCCGGAACGGTGTCACTTTTTGAATATCCATTTATTTCATGTTCTATCCATTGTTTTAATTCAGGATGATCAAGAGTGTGTATCAGAATCTTCAGTCTTCTTATCAATTGAGATGTATCAATCTTACCTTCATATATATCTGTAAAAATCTTGCTTTTGACCATAATCCCATCTCAATTTACAATACCTTTCCAACGAATATGAGTATGATTCCACCAACAACTGTGATGATAATACCAATAAGTATCTTTGAGGTATTATTTTCTTTACTTCTGCTATTATCCTCAACAATTTTGCTTTTATTTATGGTATTCCCATTACCGATTTTTATACTCACATCATTGGATGGAAATTCATATTTTTAAATATATCATGCATTCATAATTTAAGTTTTACAAGAAGTTAATAACTTCAAGGCCTATTTTTTATTAATTTGAAAACTCAGCACGGACGGCTCACAGATCGTAGATCTGTCCAATTGTTTGCTTAGAGGTTCCAACGTTCCATCCGTGCTGGTCATAAATCTATATGAGGACGTATAAACCTATTGCAATATCAAAGTTCATTCAAAATAGTGTAGCAAGAATTCTTTAGCATATCAGTTAATTTTTTAGAGTGGGGTAGAGTGCGAGTCCTTTCCTCATTCCTAGGGCAGTATCCTTTGATTGAGACAACCAATAAATTAAATCGGGTTTATCACAACTTTTTATCAGTTAAAGGTCTTTGATTTAAAAAATTTTGATGCCATTGTTCTAGAGTCATGATGATTCGCATATCTTTTTCAAGGTCTTCAACCATTATGTCTGTGATTCCATGGTCTGGATAATTATTGAGAAAATAAATCAATGATTCATAACAAACTATAGTGATCGAATTCAATTGTCTGATGTCTACCTCATAATCATCGAAATTCGGATAATATCTTTCGTTTTCTTTTTTCAAAAAATATTTTTCAGTATCAACCCAATCGCCGTGTATGGAGTGGCTATCACTACCATATGGAATATAAAGGTCACTCAGTCCAATATCATCCATTCTATCGCGCATAGTATCTAATTTTGGAATTTTTTCATCTGGGCTCATATTGGCAACATGATATGTTTCGCTTATAGACCTCAATATTCTATTCTCATACTCTGCATATAATTCATTTTCTTCCTTGGTTCTTTTAGATCTGTTTTTTTTGATTAATTCTTCAAATTCCTTTTCTGGTTTCAAACTCGATTTCCTATATTCATTTAATTTGTCTGGATGCTTAATTAAATATTGAAGATTCACGCTGCTCTCCATTATATTGCGTGAAATGATTGCTGCAGTAGTACGAACATTCAACCGTGCGCATGTGATTCTTCTACTATAGCATAGGAATTTGTATATTCTTATCATCAAACCATAGATAACAGCTTGATCAAAATCATATCCTTTCAAAGTGTGTTGAGATTTACATATTACTTGCTAAAAACGAAGCATAGGCATAATAACAATGTTTGTCCATACACGTGTAAAATCCTCGTTTTTGAGAGAGTTGTTGTCATTTTTTTCAAATAGGTCTTTGAAATCATCTGAAATTATTTTTCCTATATCTATATCGCTGGTATTCATATGTCGGTCGTCCTAAACTATGATATATGTACAGTATACGTTGAATAAAAACTTTGATGGTAACTGAATAGACGTTCGCGACACTTAGACATTTATTGAATATGACCTGATAAACCCCTTTCCCTTCGGGGATATACATGTAATGTCTGAGGTATAAATATGAATCAAAATCGTGAGGGATGTATGATAATATCGGATGAGGCAAAGAGGATTGGCGAGATGGTCTTCGAGCTCGTGGGGGAGCAAGATGAGGAGTTCAAGGTCTGGGATCAGATCCTGATGTACCTAGTTGGCGACAACATCGTTAACAGATCCCTCGAGGAGAGGGACCGGAAGCTGATCGAGTTCAAAGAAGATTTAGATCAATACGTGGGATCCTTCGTCAGACTCTAAACAACTTACGTTTCTCCTTAAACCTTTTAATCAATTTTAAACAACAGAGATGCAAATACTTATTAAACTGATAATAAATCCTGCAAATCCAATAATTAATCCCCATTTTGTGTATGATTCTATCCTTTGTATTCTTCTTCTTTCGTAAATAACATATGTCATGCCATTCAATGTTGTTGAGCACCATCTTCCGATTGGAGGATCGAACCCTTTGCGTACAACGTCGCCTTTCCCATTCCTGGTATATGATTCTGTACCGATTGTAGGTGCTGTCCAATAGCGTTCTTCATATCTTAAAGGGAGATTCCTGGACTCGAGATACTTTTCTATTTCTTCTCTTAAATTTTTCCAATCCCCGTTGATATTTTGTCCTTCTTGGTATGTTTTATCATCACAAGCATCTCTGATTTGAGGGTCATTATAATCATTGATACTTTTGGAATATATGTTACATTTATCTGTTAATTCATCATACCATTTTTGATGTTTTTCACATATTTCCCAATAAATAACCCAAAATTCTCTCATTTTGTAAATATCTTTTATTGAGAGACGGTATGTCTTTTCTATTTCCTATTCTTTTTTCCTTGTACGGTAAAAAGAATCATGTTTTGATTTCATATTATCTTTCATGAGCCATTATTGAAGGCCCTCATCTTAACTTTTTTCTCGACGAAGTGGTTTAAACAAGTCAAACGATGTTTCTTTTTTTTGAAAAGGTGTGGAAGGTTGGGTGCGGTCTCGATTATTGTTTCTAGGGCGGTATACTTTCGTTTGTATATCTGGCTAGTCAAATGTGTGGTATACCGACATCAAAATTGAAAATCATATGAATATACATGTAGTGAATAGGATTAAATATCGACAAACCTATGGAAATCATGCGAAGTCCGGAAGAATGGTCAGGTTCTGCGAATGCTACCAACCACCGGACGCCCTGGTGAAGTCCGGAAGAATGGTCAGGTTCTGCGAATGCTACCAACCACCGGACACTAGGTCATCTTTTGTTCTGTACGATGCTTCTGTTCTTATCGACATGGACGATCTTCGTTCCTAAGATCTTCGTCCTGCTAGGATCGCCGAGCTCCACACATCCTCTCGCCGCATTCGTGACGTAGTCATGCGTCTGCAGCTGTTCCGAGTACATACCGGTATGAGAATCATATTCATCGCCGTAGACATTCCTTCCTACTCTCGATTTGGATTCCACCAAAGGCCTCACGGAACCCTTGTATGCATTATGGTTGTCGACTACCACCATGACGTTGCCCTTCGTGTTCGGTAGAGTGTGATTGATCGAATAGTCGAGCATACCTATCATCACCTTGGAGCGGTCCTTGTTGTCCCAACCTTCAGGCGGGTTCTTCTTATCCACATAGTACGCATAGGTCTTGACCCCTTGCTTGGAGATCTCCCTGGTGATCTTGTCTTGGTTGTCACGGTCGTCGCGTGCCTTGATCTCTTTGCTGTATCTGTTCCTGTTCTCATCGGTGATCCTGCCGAATCTGTCAGGCTTATCCGTGACCGAGACGGCATAGCCGAACTTCCTCTCATGGGGATGGGACGGTCCCGTGTTCCCGAATTCGTCGATGATCATCATCGTCTTGTATTTCGCGAATCTTCCCTGATTGTCTCTAGGTTGCCTCTCGGCCATTTGAGATCTTGTTAAAGGGGTTTTGGAAAAGGATCCCTTTCTAAAAGGGCTCATTTACTCTTCTCCGGATGCAGTAAACTGTCGACATACATCTCTATGCCCTTGCCCATGGCTTCATGCAGGCCCTGCGCATCTTCGAGGGACATGGCCATCTTTTTCCTGTGGACATGCATCGTGAAATGAGATCCGTCGCTGCCGAATTCTACAAGGGATTCCTTGGCCATGAGATCATCTCGATTTAGAGAACAGTCTTGTCTGCCTTGTGTTAGCTGCTACACCGGGGCGTCCTGCTGTGGCGTTATTGATCGTCGGAGCTCTCTCTTTTGCGGTCGCCGTCTTCGCCATGGAAACTCTGTCGACGTTGCCGTGCTTGTCGGCCATGATGTTTATGGCCATCTTGTTTCCTTCTATCCTGAGCCTCGAGATGTGCGACTCCGACCAATGCCTCTTCACTGATGATGTGGCATCGTTCCCTTTAAGGCCTGTTCTGCGGCCTTCCGTGAACAGACTATGGTCCTCCTCGGCCATCCTCCTCGCCTCGTAGACCGTGGGCTTCCTCCATGCATGCTTGCCCGCATCGTAGACCGCGACGCTCATGTAGTATCCGGAATAGTCGGGCTTGTCCGATCTAGCCATCTGCTCGGCCACTGTGCAGCTCTCCTCTATGCAGATATTGGGATTGCTCTTCAGTATGACATCCGAACGGGAACCGTCCGTATATCTCAGATGGTGCCCGGCCTCATGGGCGAACGTCTCCTTGTTGATGCCGTTGTAACGGTCCAACTCCATCCTTTTCCTCGAAGGATAGTACATACCGGTCTTGCCTACCGGTTCGGGCGCCACAACGACCGTGGGCCTACCCTGGGCGATCTTGTGGACATCGTCATTGCCAAAGGTCATGACCAATGTCCTCCTGACCATCTGCTCCTCTCCCGGTGTGGATACGACCCTTATGTGGCCCTGGTCCCTCTTCTGCTGCGGTGTCATGTTCCTGGGGACATTGACCTTTGGAGCTCCAGGTGCATCGATGTCCTCGATGTCCATCTTCGTGGGGTCCTGCCACCACGCTGCAGCTTGCTCCGGTGTGCATCTCAGCGGTATGACCTTGTCCGAAGAGTTCATGTAATCCCTTCTGGCCAGATTGATGTTGGGCATTGACGTCTTTTCGCCGTTCATCTGGTTGATCGCTCTTTCGGAGTCGTAATCATGCTGCTTTTTATCATAGACTGTTTTGAATCTTTTCTGTAGTGCTGCCTCGGGGACGAACCCATCCGTGCCTACCGGTATCCTCATACCTGCGACCATCCTCGTCTCCATGGATCCTCACTTCCTCCTCTTGCCGTTGAGTGCCTTCGACGGTGCTTTTGGTTTGCTGCCTGTTGACGATCTTCCGAGGAACGACCTCTTCTTAGGATCTTCTGTCTTTGGTACATCGGCATAGTGCACACCCATCGATATCCCTCTTCCGCCATTCTGTCCCTGTATCTTTGTGTTGGTCTGGTATCTCTCTAACTTTGCCTGTTCCTTTTCTGTTTTATTCTTGAGCTTCTGAATCTGTCTCTGTTGCTTGGCTTCCTTCAATTCGCTGTTACCGCCTATCCCGAACATTTACTTCCCTCCCTTCTTGTAATCCTTGGCCACCTTATCCGGTGTGATCTTGTTGACTCTCACTGTTTCTCTCTTTATTTGCAGAGGCACATCGCTCCTGACCCTGCTCGATGTCTTCGAGACAGTTGGCCTGGAGCGGAACTCCTCTGTCTGTTTGATCGTGTTCCTCTGTCCTTCATCCTTAACCTTCTTAGTATCAGTCCTCCTTGTCTTTCCGGTCTTGACATCGACCTTGATCCTGTCCCCTTTCCTTTTCAATCCCCACATTTCTCTCTTGCCTCCATCCCTTTCCCCTTCCGAGGTTCTTAAAACGAAGAGACCGGGCCGACCCCGTCCTCCTCTTTATTAGGTTGTATATATACGGGCTCGCGGACGACCCCATTTTCATCGTTCGTTTTTTTGCTGGCTGAATTATTTTTAGACGAACCTTCTTCCTGACAGAATTTATTATATCTCGACTGCAGAGTGGTCTTGATGGTGTCTTCTATGCGTGCTATGTCATCCCACTTGATGCCTAGCTGTCTCATTCTATCGACCCTTATGTTCTGTTCATGCAGACGTATCTTCACAGGATCCTCACCAGGGAGCTCATCATCAAGTCCCATCGAATCCCATCTGTCGAAATATTCCCCTATCTTCTTTCCTAGCTCGTGTGAAAGTCCTGTGGAGGTGGTCTCCACGAATTCCAATAGGTTGAATTCGACTCCGTTTTGATTCTTACCAATGGAGAACGTCGCTGTTGATTTGGTATCGTATGAATACTCACCGACCTTCAGTTTTCCATTGTACAATCCTCTTGTCCAGGAGCCAGAATTTATTGTCATTGCCTGATATTTCGCATTTGCAGATTCACGGTGGAATGTTACGCTCTTCGGATCGCACCTATCTCCGTATTTATGTTTTGCAGTCTCGATTTCCTTGATCATCTGACAGCTGCAATACCCGGACTTCTCATCTCCTTCTGGGAAGCATCTTATCCTCGGAACCATGTTATTCAATGCTGGCGTTAGGAATATGTTGCATAGGTCGAACTTCCTTGCTATTCCCAAGAATTTTAAAAGGGCCAGGTTCTCCTTACTGCCGTTCATATCGGACAACATGAAGTTCTGAGCTTCATCCAGTACCCATATGATTATCACGTTTCCAGACCCGTATTCGGTTATTATCTGTCCTATGCGGCGTAATGTCCCCGCAAGTGCGTCCTCGTGATACACCTTATCCGGATATGCTTCAATGGGCAGATTTTCTGTGACACGTCCACATACCATGTTGGTTATGCATACTACTGGCAGATCGAGATGGAATTTCCCTTCGATCGCATTCTGTACGATCGAAAATGCAGTGTGTGATTTTCCACCTCCCCTCTTACCGCTGATTATTATCGTTGCACCTGCGCATAGGTTTGAACGCATGTACATATCCATCTCGGAGTATTCCATTTAATATCCCCCCTGGCACATTATCTTGGCCTCTTTCGTACCTATCAATCCGGATGCCCTCATCACGGTCTCGTATACCTCAAGCCATCCGCGGAATTCCTCGTAGGTAAGGAACTCATATGGATCCGATGGCATCGCGCATTCCTTCTTATGCTTCAGGTATTCATCCATCTCCCACAGCGGTTTTTCACGAAGAGCAGAACTCAATGAGATCTCGAATGACTTCAGATAGCAACATCTGAGGTCGAGCTGTTTGAGATGGACGAGAAGCTCCTCATAATCCTCATTGATCCTTGCGACCACGTTGAGGTATATGTTCTCCGGCAATGACACGTCGTCGATCATTGTTGGGCACTCCTGTACCTGTTCGTGGCCATCTTGTATACCTCATCGAGGTCTCCGCTTTCGTGTATGCGCACAGAGTGCTCGGCCATGCCGATGATCTTACCGCTCTCCTTGACTCCGATTATCCAAGAATCCACAAGTTCGATGCCAAGCATCAGACGTAGGATCTTGCGCCATCTCATGACCATGTCTATGATGTAATGCGGATCTATCTCGATGTATTCGGGAATTATTGACCATTCCATCTTGTTGTTCATGGACCAAAAATATTCTAAGGCCTCTACGATCTCCAATGAAGGGTCTTGTATGATACCTGCTTTCACTTTTTGGGATTCGAGCTTTTTTTCTGGTATTTCGTATCTTACCTCCTGATACAACATGAATCTGGCATCATTCACACTGATATCCTCGTCAGAGGGTATCATATCGGCGAATGCACGGAGAACAAAATTACCGAGAGTGAGGTCTATCGATGACATCAGAGCGTCTATTTCTGCATTGCAGGCACCCTTGATCTTCTCTAGATTGGATATGGCGATCGTCGTCTCGAGATGAGCGGTACCGTAATATGATGAGGCCAATGTCTCATCATCGGATACACCGACCGCGATCTTCGTCTTCGTGAAATTGGAGACCTTAAGGTTCTGCTGATAGGCCGTTATCATCACCTTTTGGCATTCCTGTATCTTCGGTCTTCTTTCTCCTGTCCCTCTCCTGCTGCATCCTAGTGTCCAGTCTTGTCTGGAAGTTGGGAGCATCGATGTTCAGGTCTATCGCACCCTGTACGATGTCCCCGGCGGCCGCATATTTTATCGTTTGGAGATCTATCTGCAGTCTCACGTTGACCGCCCTCTGTTCCACAGCATTAGCGTTGGCTTCTAGGTATGCCGTTGCCATGCCCCAGAATGAGATGTGATCCTCTATGACCACCTGGGCGAACCTCATGTAATGCTCTTCAGCGTAGAAATTGAAAAGATATCTCTTCTCTGTAAATTCTATACCTGTTGTAGGGTCCGTGTACTTTCTTGGTTTGATTGCGATTTTACCTACAGTTATTGGCATACTCTTCGCAGCACCTATCGGATATGCCTCGACCTTCACGGTCTTGAATCCGTTGCTGGTGCTGACGATGCGCGCATTGGCCGCCTGATCGAGATTGATGTCCAATGGATATCTTACCCCGATGACCGCTTTGCATATCGGCCCGAACTTCTGAGGCATCATGAAGATCTTCTGCTTCTTGATGTAGTACACGAGAGGAAGTGAATTAGATCCGACACCCGGCGTCGGAAGGTCAATCTCTATCTTGTCCCTGGCATTGCACAGTCTGTATCCTACGATGTAACCCAGGTCGAATGCGAGCATCATTATGTTCCATAGGCCTGTCGCGAAGAACGGGACCTTTCCAGACTCTCCAAGGATTATCATGACCAGCCATCCGAGGCAGCAGAAGAACACAAAGAACGGGTCTCTTAGGAATAGCAGAGCATGAGATGCTTTGCGCATCACATGCCCCATGGCCACTCCTACCAATCCTGCAGATAATCCTAGCACGATGGAGATGTAATCTATCATATGCACACCCCCATCGAGTTGAGGAACAGCCTGGTGAAGAGTATTCCAAGATCTATCGTTGCACCGATTCTTTTTTCTTTAATCCAAAGATAGGCGATCGAGAGGAATTGGATAACGTAGACCAGGATTATGATCACGAGCGGGTTGGCCGCCGCGAAAGATATTATTTCGTGTATCATCAAGGCCCTCCTTCCGATGAAATTATGAAGGGGTTGAGAGAGCCTATGAAATTCTCTATTTCTGGCAAGAAATACCATATTATAGCTATAGTAATACAGACAAATCCGAAAATTATAAGGACCTTGTTGAACTCAAAAATACATCCCAACGCGATCAATATTATTCCACATATTGCCAATATTATTATCCAATCAACATTTGACTGCTTAGACGGTTCCCAAGGCTCAGGGTCGTAACCTTCCAATTCAGGTAAGGACTTGACCTGCAATGTGACACCGTCCCCTACGTTGGTGTATTCAGTGCCTCTGTAGATCATCGCGGAAATGCTCAATACCATGCTGGATTGCAAAGTTATCAGTTTTCCAGGAGTGAATCCGCCATTGCCGTCAGAAACCCAAGTCATCGCAAGACCTGGCTGTAAGAACGGTGTTTCCCCTATCAGTATGGATTGATCGCGTTCGTAGCACATCGGCGTGAAATAAATATCAGTCGCCAGAGCGGTACGCGAACCTCCCTGCGAAACGGTATATATCGTTCCGTAACACACGAGGTCCAAGGAATCCTCAGATATCAGAACATCAGATGCTTCGAATTTATCACTTGTAGTTTTGAATTTTTCAGACATCTGCTGCAAAGCGGACATATAGATCAGATACGCCTGAGATGAGGTGAAATCAAGATTCTTGAGATTCGGAATAAGCGATGATGGAGAAACGAAAACCGAGGATTCCCCCGCAGTGTCGAATACCATCCAAGCCGTTTGAGCAGAGGTCAATGAATCATTGATTAGCTCTTGGTTTGCAGCCATGAGGTTGCGCATTATATCGAAAACCTTCGATACGCTGCATTCAGATGTGCTGTCCCTGTCGGCTATCTTGTAGGTGACCTCCGATGTTGTAGTTGTTGCAGAACCATTGTAGAAGATGGTTGAATTCCCATGGGCGGTCTCTAAAACATAACAGTATCCAGACGATCCATTTATGACACATGCTGGATAGACTGTTGCTGCACCAGAATCATAAGAGGAGTAAAGAGAACCTACATAGGTCCTTCCAGATTGTAGTGTGTATATTCCCTTGTCGAGACCGCTGAGGTCATTCCTTCCCTGATCCAAAGTGTAGGTATGTCCGTCTGAATCTGTTATTGTTGCTGAACCGCCGTAGACCCAGATATATCCGTAATTATCATTCTCTCCGGGATAGATATAGACCTTATTGTTAGACGATGATGTTACATTGGTCCCCATTCCGAAAGAGATTATGTCGTCATCGCTGACATCTATGCTCTTGGGAGTTATTGTGTATGTTCCAACCTTGAACGAATGCCCGAGAGAGCTATCGTTGAGCGAATAATCGAATTCACTGCTTATGGGCGTGGTATAGTTGATGATATCCTTGGTGACGAAATCACACGTCTGGGAATTCAGCAATATGATATCGTTATCTATCGTTCCGCCTGCATACCATGTTTCTGCGGCTGCTACCTCACACATGCGCTGGAAATACGAGGATGAGAAACTGATCCCCGATGATATGGATGGTTCCAATGCATATATTGCATTGATAACGGCATTTATCGTATTGACAACACTCGTCGCATCATTATCATTGGATGAACCCACATCGTCCACATATACATAGGGAAGCCCGGCAAAAGTACCCAATTCTAAAGTTACACCGAAGTATTCCTTCGTCCAACCGCTTTTAGCTGTAAGGCAGTTGAAAGCATCTTCTATGTCATTGAATACATTTGCATCCGAATCCTCTGTCTCCTGATGCATAAAGGGAAGCATGATCGCAGTAGCGACCATGATGGTGGCCAAAGCACAGACCATCAGCTTCTTCTTATTGGTTTTCACTTCAACCATTTGATCGCTGCTCCTACACATATGATTATTATGGCTGCTATTATGGCCCATCCAACCATTCCGATATCGGGGAACGAAGTGTCTGAACCACCAGTATATTTTGCAGTAAGGGTCAGATCAGATGTGATCGGCGTAGAGAAGTTGAAAAGATTCCCATCAGAGTCATACCAGCCAACCAATTCCCTGTTGGCATCTCCTCTCATCGCAGTAGCATATCCTCCCGATGTTACCTTCTGAACCGCAATCGTAGAGTTTCCGCTTATGAATGTAACGTTGAACTCTTCAGTGCTGCCAACCTCATACTGAGCCGTAAGGGTCACATTGCCAGCAACCTGGTATTCTGATGCGCAATTACCGACGAATACACCATTCAGATACCAGCCCGTGAATGTATGTCCAGCATATGTAGCGTCAGGCAGCAACAGATATGAGAGATAAAGGCCTTGCAATTCCGATATCGTACCGGAACCTTCGCCATAATCGAATGTTATGATGTAGGTTTCATTCGGATCGCCACCGATGGTCACAATGAGACTGTACGTATTCGTCTGTTGCGTTGAGTTCGTAACTGTCAAGGTCACTGTGTATGATCCTGATGCCTGATATGTGTGACTTGGATTCTGGGAAGTAGATGTTACCGTATCACCAAATGTCCACTGCCATACAACAGCACCTATAGAGGTGTCTGTGAAATCTATCGCATATTGATTGCTTGAATTGACGGAATATGTGAAAGATGCGACAGGTGCGGTAACGACACGCCATACAGCATACAGAGTTATGTCTCTGTTCAGTGTGAATGAACCTCCAAGGGTATATTCCACGGTGCTAGCGACTGAGTATGACGACCATCCTGCAAGAGAATATCCCGATCTGGTGAAACCAGAAGATGGAAGAGTGATTACTTCATTCATATCGTCGGTTATATCTGCCACTGTTCCAGTACCGCCATTTGCATCGAAATCTATGGTATATGATACGGTTGTGTATGTCCATACGGGGTACAATGTAGTAGTGCTTCCGAAAGCAACGGATATGCTGTCACCAGAATGGTATGCTATCACTGTTGAGTTCTGAGAAGTGGCCCATCCTGCTATGGAATATTGCTTGTTTCCGTCATTATGTGCCCCTTTGTAAGATGTGATCGTGAAAGCGTGTGAGCCGCTCGCACTGGTACCAGTCATGGTGTAGTAATCTGTTTTATAGCCGCTGTATGTCAAATATGCGAAATATGTATTCGTATTTGCTTGCCATACGGAGTATAGTCCAATTGAGGAACCATAATTGACTGTAACGGTGTCACCTGATACATACTCTACAGTGTTGGAACCAGGAGTCGTTGTCCATCCTAGGAATGTGTATCCTGTTTTTGTTGGTGTGTAATTGGAAACTGTGAACGTGTGTGATCCTGTAGCACCATGAGTGGCCTGCGTTACTGAACTGGTGTCATTTGTGTATGGCGAATATACTCCGTTATTGTAAGATCCATAATTCAATACTGCCTCATATGTATATCCTGAACTGATAGACAGATGTGTACCATAGAGAACTGTCGTCGTGCTTGAGTCAGATATCTTTGTGTATGTCACTGACATCGAAGAATACCAGTCACCGGCTTGCGTTGCAGTTCCGATCATCTGCATATTTACATAAAATTTCTGGCTTCCACCGATAGTACCGTTAACATTCATTCCATGCAATGACGTCATTGAATTGTTACTTGTCTGATATGCCGAGCCGGAAACACATATCCAATTTATATGATATGTGTAATAGATGGGAGAGAATTCCCCTCCATTGCTGCTAGATGTTATCACAGAGTATGTCCATTGATATTCGTGACCTACCCATGTGTAATCCTGATCACTCGTTGAAAGCTCATTCACATTGCTTGCTGCATCGGCATCATGCGAATCCTCCGCAATAATCGCCGACACTGTGCAGGCCATCATTATGGCAATAATCCCTAAGACCATGGCCATCTTGCTTTTTGTTCTCATTTTAATCACTGAAATAAATCGGCTGTCCGGCCGTCGGTATTCAGATGACCTTGCTCAGAACTATCAATCCGAGCACGATTGCTATCACAAGTATTATCCCTATGATGATAGTCAGAATTGTCTTGTCAGGAGTATCGTCATGACCGCCGACCTCTGTTGCGCTGAGTGTCAGAGTTATGTTGGAGGTCACGGGTGAGGAGAAATCATATGTCTCGCCATCCAGAAGCCATACCAGGACGTATCCGTCCAATGTCGCTTCAGGATCTGTTGCGTGGCTTCCAGAAATTACTGTCTGAGAGCCTGGTGCATCCAAAGCAAGGTCCCCCACATCGAATGTGACCGTGAAATACACTACTTCTGGTTCTGTTTCCCAGACTGCGGTAAGCACTATGTCCTGATCGACCGCTAAAGAGTCACCGGGAGAGAATATGACCCCATTAGATTCCCATCCTATGAAGATGAAATCTTCTTTTATCCCAACATAATCTGGAACGGAGATAGAAAGGCCTTGTTCGACAGATTGCATAGACATCGATATGGACCCTCCGTTGACATCGAAGGATACGGTGTTGTAAACCGTCTGAGATTCCTCCATCCATGATGCATAAAGTATCATTGATCTTGTAACCCCTGAAGACCAATCCATAGGAACGGTCAGCTCGACATCTTTATACCATGCAATGAAGGTGTAACCCTCCTTTACAGGGGCCTCTGGCTGAGTAGCAGTGAGGTTGTATCCGGTCTGGTGTATTTCGCTGACCGATGTTCCATCGTTCGAGTTGAAAGTTATGACAGGGAAACCCATTATCTCAACTTTGTACACTGAAGTTGTTATTGAGCCTCCATTGTATGAGTTGGTGAGTGTCTGGGTCACATAGTATGTACCGACAGCTGGGAATACGTGTCTCGGATTCCATTCTGTTGATGCTGTTGAACTGTCCCCGAAATCCCATGAGATGGATTCAGCTTGAGACCCGTTGAAAATGAATTGGACAGTGTATGAATAGAACTGCCCTAGGTCCTGGTCGACTTCTGTGGCAGAAGTGTCTGCCGTGGGCATCGTGGCTGTCGCCACCACGATCGCCATCAAACATGCGAAGCATGCTGGATAAATTATCATTTTTTTATCATATTGCATAAGCCACTACACCTCCTATCGGGGATGATGTGAATTCTAAAACAGATACAACTATCACAGTGAATGTCTGTGTTCCGGATGTATACCCAGACTGTGATGCTGTTATTGTTATTGTGTATGTTCCTGCCTCGGTAGGTGTACCTATCAAGGTGCCGTCCGAGGTCGTCATCCATGATGCGCCATCTATTGATAGTGTGCATCCAGTGACAGATATTGTTGGAGTGTAGGTGTAAGAAGACCCTACTAAGATGGCATCTTCAGGTGTTCCTGATACTGTTATCACAGACTGCTGCCAGACCGCATAGAGTGTTTTAGCGGTAGTTCCTACGGATATCGTGCCGCCTCCAAAATAGCTAGCTGTTGTTGCAGACGATGATGTGGACCATCCAAGCAAGGTATATCCGGAACGTATTGGTTTGCTATTGGAAACTGTAAAATTAGATGTAGGGGAGGTGTTTGTGACCGTCGCTGTAGATGGACCACCTGAGCCTCCGTTCGCATTATAATACAGAGTGTGCGTGTATGTGATCTGTTGCCATACTGCATACAGTGTGACCGCAGTACTTCCAACAGATATGGTGTCACCAGAAGAATAGTCCGCTGTCGTAGCCGATGATGATGTGGCCCATCCCAAGAAGGTATATCCAGAACGTGTCGGCACCGTTGATGATATCGTCATCGACGTTGTACTGCTCGCATTTGTGACAGTCTGAGTGGATGGTGCTCCTGAGCCTCCGTTCGCATTGTACGAAAGGGTATGTGTGATGCCTGCTGTGATCTCCAGATGCTCTCCGTACATGACTGTGGTAGTCGTTGAGTCGGATATCTTCGTATATGTGACAGATGTCGTCATATACCAATCCCCAGAGACAGTGGGTGTTCCTGTCAAAGTCAAAGCAATGACTGTAACTGTATTGCTGCCTGCTGTGGTGACATTTCCTGTTGCGGCCATTCCATTCAAAGATGTCACTGAATTGTTAGATGTCGGATAGGCAGAAGCAGATATACACGTCCAATTCACTGAATAGCTGTACAATGTCGGGTTGAATGCACCGCCGTTACTACTTGTTGTTGTAGTAGATATATTACATGCATAAGCCTGACCAACAGCTGCATATGATGTTGAACCTGACTTCAATTCATATACGGTACCTGCGGCGTCGGAATCTTCAGAGTCTTCGGTAAGAACCATTCCCACGATACACGAGCTTAGTAGCACTAAGGAAAATATCGTAAGAAGTTTCAGATTTTTATTCGCAGTCATGGCGATCACACAGCGTAAGCTACTATTCCTCCGCTTGGAGAGCTGCTGAATGTCAGTACGTTGTAGACGTTGACTGTGATTGTCGCTGTGGCCGTCTGACCTGCAGCTGATGTCACTGTCACCGTTACTGTGTTGCCTGTGGTGGGTGATGCCGAGTTGATTTGTAAAGCACCGCTGACGATAGCCTGGTTCAGACCTACAGCACCGGTAGAGGCAGCAAGTGTGTTACCAGAACCTCCAACAACAGTGAATGCCGTTGTGGATTTGGCTGTGCCTGCGATCGCGCTGAGCGTTGTGTTGCCGGAGATCGTCAATGTGTCTTCGACATGCAGATTGACCACTTTGGTTACTACCTGTCCGTAAGCTGTTGTGGCTGTGACCGTCACACTGCCAGCCATGTTAGCTGTTGTCGAGTTGACGATCGATACAACTCCTGCTGCAGAGACTGTTACACCGCTGTAAGCTGTGATGGTCCATGCGATGGTCGATGTCGTCGCACCAGCTGTGATTGCAGATGTCTTGGCCGTTGCATTGTTTTTGAAGGTTGTGATATCAGCTCCGCCGGAAAGTGTTAGTGTTGATTCGGATCTGACTGTGATGACCTTGGTCGTTGTCTGCGTAGGTCCGTTGGCTGTTGTTCCTGTGATGGTGATCGCAGTCGACTTGACCACCGCAGATGATCCGCTGATGACTCCTGTCGAAGCATTGAGCGAGAATCCTGCAGGCATGGTACCTGATGTGACCGCCCATGTGACTCCGAGGTCAGAACCTGTCTGTGTGATCGTTGTGGATGAGACTGTGGTGTTGTATGATGAGATGGTCTGTGCAGACCCTCCTACGATCACATTGTAAACGACAAATGATACTGTAAGGTCAGCGGTCTGTCCGGAACATGATGCGGTCAGATAGACAGTGTTGGTGCCTGCGACAGTAGGTGTACCACTGACGACTCCGCTGGAAAGTGTGAGGCCTGCAGGGAGACTCTGACCTGATTTTACAGCCCATGTGATGGTTCCCATAGACGATGTCGCAGCAGGTGTGAGTGATGTTATGGCGGTTCCTTTCACGATATCGGCGATGTCCTGTCCCGCTGTGATCGACAGACCGGAAGTGACAGTTATTTTCACGTACTGGTAGGCGGTCTGTTCGACTGGTGAAGACATGTATGCCTTGATCACGATGTTGTAAACCGTGCCTACGGTCGCATTGGATGGTACCAAGACCGTGACGACACCGGATGAAACGCTACCTATCGACGAATCGTTGACTTGAAGCGATGTTGTAACGTAACTCGCAAGATCAGCTGGATACGTCGGGGTATATGTCCACGAGTATCCCGGTGCGAGACTTATGTTAGTCGGGGTTCCGTAAGTTGCTGATAGGTCTTCTCCGATGGCTGCGGAATCCTGAGTGTGTTCAGATGACAAAATGAACGCACCGCATAGTGCGATCATAGCAATTGCGAAAAATGTAAAAAGTTTCTTTTTATCTTTGAAAATGTCCATAGTATCACGCTATGACAGGCGGTTCTGCCGCTCCGTTCAATCCGTACCACTCGAATGGCCAAAGCTGCATGATCCCATATCCCTGAAGGCATATGACCGCGACGCAGACGATCACCACAATTATTCCGATGACATAAACCGCCCAATGGTCTACGCGCGCTAATGCGCATATAACCATTACAGCAATTGCAATGACTGCTATTATCGCCGGAATGATTCCCGGAAATGTCGTAACAGTCTGAATCCAATCAACCATTGTTTATCAACCCTGCAGACGATCGTCTAAACGGTCTGCGATGGATCTATTACGCCTCATATCTTATATCCATAGCATGAAAAATGAAAAAGAAACGGACGTTTTTTGAACACTTGAGTTTTAAATGAGTATTTTATAACCTAGTGTCAACCTCGTTATTTTTGAAAATAACTATGAAATTTTTTAGAGATTTATTTAAATTAGAATTTTGTTAGTGGGTATTTAATGGATGAGACTTCAAAAGATAGCATTGAAGATTATGACGAAGCAAAGATGGATGCTGTTTCAAAATTAATTATAAGGCGTCAGCAGAAATTTACACTACTTTTGATTGCTATTATTTCTGCCATTGTAATTCTAATATCAATTATTATTTGTGCAGTTGTATTATTCTTTATTCATTCAGATTATGTAACTTGGAATAAATTTGTTAATTTAGTATCATCTGAAAGTGTTTGGTCCATATGCGGTGTAATTTCAACTATTTTGTTGACTTGCATGAGCGTGTATATTTTACACAAGACGTCAAAGCAAAATGAACGTAATCTCAATGTGTCTATGTCAAGAAACATTCCTGATTTTCAAAAAGAAAGCATTAAATTAGATGTTTTTTACAGTAAAGATAAGAAATTAGTCTGGAAAGTAAAGGTTACATTGACGAATGTTGGTGGTGAAACTGCATATCTTGATGTGGTTACTGTTACAATAATTTACAAATATGTTACATATTTAGGATCAACATATGTAAAAAAATATGTTCGTCCGGGAGCATCATTTGAAATATTTTTTGAAGAATTTAAAGATCTTACAACAGCATCAATTGAAGAAGAAAATGAAGAAGAAACGAATAATGTTTCTGATTCAAAATGCGTGATGGAGTATTGGAAAATTCACAACTTTTCATTTTATACATTAAGGCAATATAAAAAATTGGATGTTGAAAATAAACTCAAGTTCTTAATAAATAGTTATGCAGATCCAATGATGGCCATGCTTACAACAAATTCACTCGAAAGACATAAGATAGCTAGTAAAGATAAGATAGGTGTTGTTGGAATCGTTTATCGTCACAAAGATGATTTAAAAAGTTATGATGCGAGTTCATATAGAAAAGAAATAGTTTGTAAATTAAATTTAAAAAAACTGGAAAAACAACCAATTTCTTTTGATTTATCTCCAGATGGTAAGAAGAAAATATGATGCAAATTATCTATAATTATAATAAAATGATTGATTTTTAAATTAGTCCTTCTTTTTTTGCCAATTTTATTAGAGTATTTGAAGAAATTTCAATAAACTGTGCAGCTAGCTGCCTGTTGG
Organism: uncultured Candidatus Methanogranum sp.; assembly: GCA_963676045.1. Classification (GTDB taxonomy): domain Archaea; phylum Thermoplasmatota; class Thermoplasmata; order Methanomassiliicoccales; family Methanomethylophilaceae; genus Methanogranum. The sequence continues at coordinate 557,048 of OY780938.1, read as the reverse complement.
ATATGTTTGGGTTTTCTTTCAAAATCGATTGAATCTTATTCTTTTGCAATTCTGAAAGTTTGGTTGCAGGACGTCCACCAGTCTTTCCATCTTTTTTAGCCCGCTTAAGGCCTTCACATGTCCGTTTCCTGATAAGCGTCCTCTCAACATCTGCAGCTGCACATATCGTGCATATGTCCACTGGTTGATCAGTGAAGGATATTTCCGTATGATTCTCCATCAATATCTTCAGAACGTCTGCAATGCTGATTATCGATTGGCCAAGATATTGAAACCTTGGAGTTATAACAAGATCTGCCTTTTTCTCCTTGACGAGATTTAACATCTTGTGGAGTTCCGGATAATCCTCCGAAGCGGCGGTGTCCTCGAATTTTTCTATTATCTGATAACCTCTCTCGCGAACTGATTCTATCAGGGCCTGCAATTGATCTGCATCATAGTCGGAATGAGAATAGATCACAACTGTTGTCATTGTGAACCCTCCTCTTTGCTGTCGAAAAACTCTTTTTCGTTGACGTTTAAGATATCCTTTCCGTCAACTTTAGGATTATCGCTTTTTTGCTCTCCGATATTTAAGCAAACTATGTTTTCCGTCAAGGGTGTTTTCTGACATCTGTTGTAATACTCTTGCAGCAGGCCTTTTTCCTTGAGAGATCCTCTTAACGTTGTGCGCTTGTAACCGAGGATCCTTGCAGTCTCCGATAGGGAATAACTCTTGTCGGCGCATTCCATGACGAGCTTGACATCGATCTCGCAAACAGGCCTTCCTATCGGTTTACCCGATTTCGTACCATGATTTTTTGAGAAGTTGATTCCCTTCCTAACTTTTATTGAATGCTGCGAACGCCACTCCTCTCCTTGATTTGTATTGTAATAATTGATCGTCTTACCTATGCTCGTCTCCGGTGTTATGTTGGCCATTGTATACCGCAGTACGGTACCATAGCCTCTTATGATCTTGAGGAATTTTTCCATCTCGTCATTGGATCTAGCAATCCTAGTCCAATCCTGAGCTACGATCATGTTGACGGACTTAAGTGCAATATATCCGATCATGGAGGTCATACCCGGACGATCTAAGTTCGCACCGGTGTAACCGTCGTCGATGAATCTGTCGAGGACGATGATGCCTTGGTACTTACACCAATTCTCAATGTCTTCAACTTGCATCTCAGGCCTTTGTGTTTTCTCATCGGTGGATGATCTGACGTAGATAACAGCGGTCATTCCTTCGTAGGGGTGTGCTGCTGTCATGATCTCCTCTCCCGCAAGAGTATCTCTTTTTCGAACTGTTTTTCTTTTTCTGAAATATATGCTTTCATTTCTTCGTCTGGTTGGTCCAAACTTGATATACCGTTCAAAGAGGATGATGCGAGATAGTGCTTTATCGCCTTGAGGAGGAAGTCGCTTCTAGTAATCTTTTTGCGATCGCAGATCTCGTCTACGACCTCGAGGAGATCTCTATCTATCTTCGTAGATATGGCAGGCTTCATGGAGAGCTCGCCTCCGACTCGAGACCCGGATTTGGATTTTCCCTGATCGTCAATTCCATTTGATCCGAGATGTATAGTTGGATACAATTGCACATATTCCTGTAATCTTCGTATTTCATATGCTTACGGTTTTTCAGCCAATCTATCTGATTTTTGCAGTATTTCGATATAAAGGCATCCACAGCGCTATCGAACTGATCGTAGAACGCCCATGTGTTCTTGAATTTCAATCTCCATTCGTAGAAACCGTCATCGATCTTGATATTCATGACCTTGGCGTAATCCTCTAGGAACTGACTGAAATTTGGGTCTGAAGCGATTATATCTTTGTAGATCCTTTTTCTCTTATCGAATTTGGATTCCTCGTAGTCGTGTATCATTTTAGAGATATTGGACTCCATAGTGTACGTTTCGAAATTGTATTTCGAGGCGGAATGATGCTCACAAGATCCGTTTGTCCTCAAGGAGAGATCGCCTCTGCATAGGCCATAGCAGAACCCCTGGGTGTGGATCGTCTTAATCAGGTCCGTCCTCGAGTCGCGAGAGCGATCCGTCACCCTAACGAATCTGTCGCATGTTCTGCAGCATATGTCCCCCATGCATCTGATCTCATTGTCTGTTTGAGTAAATACGGAATTCATTGGCCATGCCCCCTGGCATCACCAATGCTCATCTTTCCATTGTTGAAAGAGAAAACAACACCGGTAGGTCCCTCGTCCTCATCCTCGATGCTCGAATAATGGCTGCCTTCAGCATAATTGTTGCAGCTGTAATTTCCTAATTTATCTATTTCTTGTCCAGTTATGTCAATATCTTTTATCAAGCATTGACCACTCAAGCAATATATGCAAGAATAACATGGAATCCCCCAATAATTTCCAAGATCCCTATGCTTCAGATAACAATAGCTCTGAGGAGGGCTATTGATCCCGAAACTGGAAAGGTCAAAAGGAACCGGATATCTTCTGGGATGGTGTATTGTGTAATGTTCATACCTCTTGTATTTTCCGATGTAATCCTCGAAGGAGATACAGGCATCACTGCAGATCTTATCATAATACTGATCGCCATGGTAATACTCAAGCTCTTTTTGTCTCTTTAAATCGAATCTCTCCGAGACGATCGTGCATTCGCCGATGACCTTCTTCACCGGAGAACTCGCATACAGGTAGGTCTTGCAGCCTTGTACTTTAAGTGTAGATCTTATGAGTTGCTTGCGGAGCTCCAAGGGCTTCTTCCCTGACAGTACTAGATCTGCGTAATACGGCTTTATTGAAAGCATCATTTCAGTCATTATTGATCGCCTCCGGATTTGGCCATAAGCTTCAGATATTGACGGCATTCCTCCGGATTGGCTGTCTTTGAGATCACCAGTTCACAGATGCAGTCACCACAATAGCACCTGGAGGAGGTTATGTACCAACCACGACCTTCGAAATATTGTTTTGCTTCTAATTCCGAACTGAAACTGCCTGATTCGTCCTCGAGGCCGCACACATCACAGCGCGAGGTCGCATCGATGGAAAGTAAGAACGGCATTACAGACCACCGTCCTCTATCAGATGCATGACAATCTTACGATCGAAAGGAGACCTCAACTGTAAGTATTTCTTCCCTTCATATTCTATGATTCTTGAATTTACGACGTTATCACTTGAAACAACGCCAAAATCATAGAATCTTACACAATAACCATGTTCAGGCTCGAATCCATAAAACCAGATCTTGCCTATATGAAGGTCAATACCGTCCTTTCCAAACCTACGAGGGTTCGTTTCTTTTTCTTTTTTTATGAAGAACATCCAATTTTGAGATACGATGTTGGTCGCTTCTTCCATTGTCAGGAGATGTGTCATTGCTGACCACCTTCTACGATCTTGAATGCCAGTTCATCGCCATTGTCTAGGATGATATGCAGCATATCGTCCTTCCATTGCAGACGGTGATCTCTCTCAGGTTCAAGATAATCCCATTCCGTATGATAAGGTGTGAGCTGATAGTCGCGAATGTCAACAATATCGTAATTGTAACGAGAATCGAGATACAATATGTCTCCCACGGTTTCGACGAACAAATGCACGAGTTTCTCCTGCTCACATAGTATCAAAGCCTCTTCACCGGAATTCAATATGAGGTCCCATTTGATCGTGAGCTCTTTGCCTTCCTTGACCTGTTTCCAGGCAAGTATCGCACGATCTGCAGTCTCGCGTGTTATGGTCATTGGATGACCTCCTTCTCGGTCTCGATTGATTGTCTGTACTTGCGTTCTCTGAATTGCAGGTCGTAGCAGATCTTCATTATGTGTGCGAGCTCGTCGGTGGTCTCTTCATCGAATCCACATCCAGTCAATCCTCTGGAGGCTGCATCGTTGATCATTCCGAGAACTAGTTTCAGATTGGATTTCATATTGGCGTCCATTTTTTCGAGATAGGATTTTTGATATCTCTCAAAAAGGAGTTTCTCAACCGTTTCAATAGGATTCGCATCCTTTGCATTCTTCAGCCTTAAGATTTTATCAGAATCTAATTCTAAGATCAAACTCCTTTCTTTTTTGATTAGGAAGTCAAACCACGCATTGCGATCGCTTCCACTGAGTTCTAGTTCGATCTTGACTGCGGAAACGTGGCCATTTTTCGTATCTTCGCATTCTTCCTCATCAGTAGTGAATAAGTGTCTCTCAATCATTCAGTCACCTCCTCCGTTATGGATGCTGGAAGTGTTTTTTTGAGTTCACTTTGTGATTTAATTTGTGATTCGGTACTCATACCTTTGCGTTTTTTCATTAATTGTTGCAATTTTGGATATATTATGAAGCAATATTCTGATTTATTGGCCTTCTTGAAAATTCCTAGATCGTGGAGAAGACTGAATAGTTCGCCCATTTTACGTTGGCTTAGTGTAACGCCCTGTTCCATCAGTATTCTGTTGAAATCTGATTTGGAGAGCATTCTCTTATCGTTGAAAATATCCTCATTGTATATTTGTTCCGATATTCCTTGTTCTAATATCAGTGCATCGAGTGCATCATAGATCGTTACTTGTTTTCTTCCCATTTTTTCATCCTCTGAAGTTTTTTCTTTTTTCTAAGCTTGCGAATAAAATGCACACACACGACCACACACAATCTCCAAGGGCTGCGTCGAGCCAGACTGTCAGCTTTACTGACAGTCTGCCCCAACATAGCGTTCGCTAATCGCCCTCGTCGATTCTTGGTCTTGGCTGATGTTCGAGGAAAGCGTCAGATGGGCGATTTTTGTTAAACAGCCCTTCTGTTTTTCCTTGTCCAGCAGTCAAAATTCAAGATTGATTCATGGGGCACAATTCACGTAATGTGTGTGTGAGTGTGTGAGTGTGCAGTTTATTTTTGCATCGGCGAGGAAATTGAATCCTCCATAGCCAAAGCTAACCGATGATTCCGAGCTACACAAAAACACAATTGAAAACAGTTTCAATAGTTTTGAATTTTTAAAATTATTATTCATCGACGAGAGATTTGAACTCTCAATATGATCAACAATCGATGTTAATTTTTGATAATTCTCCGGAGGTTCCTTTTCTGAATCCGGCTCCTCCGAAGATTGCCCGCCTTCCTGCTCGCCATTCTCATCTATCTTATTTTCTTCTGGCGATGACGAACCAAAGGGTTCGGTGTTCCACATTCCAAGCACTGTTTCGACTGCCCTTTTCTGTCTCATTTTCGCATAATATTTGTTGGTCGTGACAGTCGAACTGTGGCCCAATAGCACGGCGACGGTGCAACCAGCTCTAGTAATAGTCAATGATCCGTAAGGGTGATCCATCTTTGCGTGGAGTCTGCTTTTTTTCAGTTCATTACTCATTTTCTCGTCAAACCCAGATAGACCTGGACCGCAACATTAGAGAATCGATCCCGATGATAAGGATGGCCTTTCGGCTTTGTTTGGATTTAGTGATTGAGAACGATCTAAAGGCCTCTTTGATCTTTTGCCAGATATCACATTCTATTTGGAAAAAATCAACCGAATGGCTTTACATAGAGTAACTAACTATCGAATTCGGGTTTAACTCCGATATTTTGTACAATAGTATTAAACCGATTCACTAAATTACCACAATATGGGTAATGATCTCAGCGTTTCAAAAAGTTCATCCAAAGAAAGATGGATCCTGATCAGTATTGTATTGGGAACGTTCATGGCTTCTTTGGACGTTACGATAGTCGCTGTGGCGTTGCCCACCATAGAACATGATTTTACGGTCTCCGGTCCAGCTAGTGATGTGTCATGGATACTGATCGGATACACTCTGTCACTGTGTTGTTTTATCTTGTTGTGGGGAAAATTGGGGACGAATTACGGTTACAAGAGACTCTTTCTTTTTGGTGTAATTATTTTTGTCGGAATGTCGTTGAACATAGGGATTTTTGGAATTTTGAAAATCGGCGGCCTCAATGTCATCATACTGCTGAGAATGTTGCAGGGTCTAGGTGCAGGTATGATAACGGCGATGGGACTTGCCATGGTATCATCATATCTTCCCAATATACGAGGAAAGGCGGTCGGAACTATTACGCTGGCATCTTCAGTTGGATTGGCGTTCGGTCCAGTCATTGGCGGTTTTCTTTGTCAGTTCCATTGGTCGTTCATATTCTTCATAAATGTTCCGATAGGCTTGTTTTGCATTTTATTGTCCGTAAGGAGTATGGCCAATATTAAGGAAGATCGTGGGGAGAAGCAGAAACTGGATGGTTTAGGCGTCGTTTTCATGGTTATAATGTTGTTCTCGTTCATCTACTACTTAAACACGGCAAATAGTAGTGGGTGGATTTCCGATAAGAATGTCGCCATCCTATCAACAGCGTTCATATTCACCGGATTGTTGATATGGTGGGAACAGAAAGTAGACAGCCCGATAATATCGGTCAGGATAATGAAGATAAAGGATGTGGTTGGCAGTAATGCGGTCAACTTGTTGATCTGTGCCGCATTCTCCGGGTCCTATTTCTTGTTACCTTATTATCTGGAGACCGTAAGGGGATATTCGACATTCGAAATGGGTCTGATCTTAGTGGCGACCTCGATAGGTATGATGGTGGTAGGTCCAACAGTAGGAAAGATCTCAGACAAGACAGGCATCAATAGCAGGATGTCGTCAATAGGTTGTTTGATCTCGGCATTCAGTTTCTTATTGATGATCAGTTTTGATGAACATACGTCGATTATATACATTCTCTTTACATTATTTTTGATGGGAGCGGGTATCGGAATGGGCTTGGTTGCCACAACCAATCTCATCTTAGGATACTCAGAACATAACGAAGAAGGCTCCATGTCGTCAATAATCAATATGTTCAGACAAGCAGGGAGTTCTGTCGGTGTCGCGATCCTCGGTGCGGTATTCACTTCAAGTATAGCCGTGTCATTTGTATTGCATGGTAGCATGGTCAGTGCATTCAGGCCGGCATTCTTTGTTGCTTGTGTGCTGTGTTTCATTGCATTTGTGTTTTCGATCGTGTTAAAAGATAAGAAGATCAGGGATGCAGAGTCTATGAAATGATGTTAAGGATATTTTTTTTCAAGCCAGACTTCAGAACATTTTCTTGAGGTAGGATGGTCTTTCTGAGCGTGACTCGTTAAATCCGCATTATTCATCAGAAAATATGATTACTTCGATTCTCTGTATTCCTTTATGTTCTTCAACACCTGTTCAGTCGATCCGTATAATATCCCTCTACGGGATTCCATGGATGGGATGCCCTATATCTTCCTCAATTCCTTGAAATATGTGGCTACGAAATCATTTATCGAAGGAAGGTCCCCCAAGAACGGCCCTTCATATTCCCAGAGGTCGACGTAAGGCTTCATATTTTCGATGATGTAGTACAATTCATCAATGCTTTCAAATTCATACAGTACAAAATGGTCCATGTTGCGTCCATCCTACATGATATATACTTTTTGTATCTACGCTATTATTGGAGTACACTCCGTATAAGTCATATAGTTTTTGCATAAAATCAATAAATACTTCAAAAAGAATGAAAAATAAGAAGCATATGATACAATATAAGAGAAGGTTGTCATTTAAATTTTATTTCATACGATAAAAAAATTCAATCAATCCTTATATAGTGCATCGCAATGTTTGCATTGCATTCTAATCTTCATAAAGGGAGAATTTTACTTGAAAGCAAAAATCATTTCAGTTGCGCTAGTGTTTGCGATAATAACAGTCAGCTTGTTCGCGGTAGCGTTTTCTTCATCCACATCTGCTGATATCGAGTATGGATCAACGGAATCGAGTGTATTGGGCAATCCGAATGTCGTCATAAGGGGAACATCCGATTCCGATGAGGCGGCGGTCGCCGATCTGTTGGATACATTGTCATTCAGCGATAATGTGAGCTATTGGTACGTCGTCTATCCTGATTCATCGTCGGCAGCGGCCGATGGAGTTGTGGCGGGGGATGTTGTGTCAGTAGTATATGATGGGCAAACATATCCCAACGTCGTCGTGTTCATCGGTAATCAATTAGACGGAACTAACGGATTGAACAAGAATGACGGCTTGAACAGTGACAATCCCAACGGCATAATCGGTGAGAATACGACGATATTCTTCAAGCCAGGGGACTACAAGGTATCAGACGGGAATGGATACTATTGCCGTTTCTACTACGAGAATCTCTCGCTGATCGGTCTCGGGGATACCGAACACCCTGTCACCTTCGATATGGGATACTTTGTAGAAAGCAATGGATCGAAATATGATACCCGCAACCTGTTGAAGAGTAATTTTTACGTTTCCGATATAACATTCGATGCGGGAAATCATGACCTCCGCTACATAACCAAGTCATCCATGGGTCAGCATTACTTCCATATGACCGGATGCTCTAATGTTGTCTTCAATGACGTGATAATCGAGAACATCGGCACAGGCAACAATCTATCAGAGATAAGTTCGAGGAATGTCGCGGTCAATGTCCTGAATTCATATAATGTGGTCTTCAACAATCTGACATTGCAGAATTGCAATTCCAAGCCAGGTTATGCGCCTTTCCAGGTGAACAATTCTTCATACAATGTCTATTTCAACGATCTGAATCTGGATGACGTCTATAACGCACAAGGTTTCATAAAGGTCGAAGACGGGACCACGGTCACAACAGGTCTAGAAAACATGTCCGTGTTCTTCACTGGTACGTTGAATTTCGAGAATATGACCGATATCGAGAAGACGATCTACATCCAGGATAATGTGTACGATGTGGTCGCTTTCCCTAGCGACATATATAGATATGTACAAGTGAAGGATCAGAACGGTTCCTCCTCGAGTTCGTACATCACAATTTCAAGTTACATGCCATCTTCGGTCAATCAATATGCGATATTCGACCTGAAAGACAATACCTTCATAGTGAAGGACGGGGACACGTTGACCGACCAGCAGCAGGTCCAGAACATAGTGGATGCCATCGCATGCATTCAGAAGGTGAAAGGCACAACATCCTCGGAGGAATACAACATAAAATACGAGGTCGGGGACAGCATAGGGTCGATGAGCCTTCCTGAGATAAAGGTCTCGACAGCATTCCAGTCCGGTTCAATCGATTATACTGGATATTGGGAGAGCATTCAACTCAATGTCATACCGGTCGAGGACATTGGCGATGACATACGCACGAAAGAGATGCTCCTGTTCGATAGCAGTTCCGGGTCCAGCATAACGCTCCCTGCAATCAATGATCGTTATTCCATCTTCAATATCGATTTCGACGAGGTCGAGGGATGCACTATGCAAGAGGTCATCGAAGGCATAGTGCCGCTCACATCGATCTCGGACCCATATGAGTATCTGTACGGAACATCCAACGGACTCACATATTCGGAATACAGCTCCTCTAAGTCTGCGTTGGTCCTTAATGCCACCGAGGATACATTCCAGAGTTGCTTATTCACTTCACTGGTCAACAAGATAGAGATCGCAGGGACATCCGCATGGTACGTCGGCGATGAAGGATATCTGACGGCCGGCTTCACAGATACGAATGATAACTCATTCACCTATCTGGGCATAGTGGATGAACAGATCAACAAGGACACTGCCGATGACGGGTCGCCGATAGTAAAATGGTTCTCCACAGACGAATCCATTGCAACAGTGGATATGGACACAGGTAAGGTCACCGTGGTCGGCGTAGGCACGGTCACGATAGTGGCAAAGGCTGCAGACGCTTACAACGATGGGGAGATAGAGAAGCCCTGGGTGACCTATGAGCTCGTTGCAAATCCCGGTGTCTATGCCGTCACTTTCGATTCCAACGGAGGAGTAACAGCGACACCTCTGACCAAGCAGGTGACATACGATTCTGAATACGGAGCCTTGGCTACGACCTCATGGAACGGATACACATTCAATGGATGGTACACCTCCGTCAATGGAGGCGAGAGGATCTACGAGACCTCGATATTCACTTTGACGTCTGACATCACTTTGTATGCGAAATGGTCTGCAGATATGCAGGCTATAACGTTCAATTCCAACGGCGGCCTTGGCGCAATGGACGATATATTTGGAAAGACAGGTTCGCATGCGACCTTGACGGCAAATGATTTCGAGAAGCAAGGCTACAGTTTCTCGGGATGGTCCAAATCAAGCGCATCTTCCACAGTTTCATATCTTGACGGTGACTCTATCATCATGCCGGCTGGAGGTCTCGACCTCTATGCGGTATGGGAGGTAATAGATTACACAATAACCTTCGACAGTACCCAGGTGAATGTTACGATCAATGGGGTCCAAGCCGTCGATGGTGACATCGTCCATGCAGGGGACGTCGTGGTCGTCACAGCCTATCCGGGATACCAGTACGACGTGTCCAACATGACAGGTTCCGACGGTACATACACAGTGGATGGTACCGGAGATGTGATGGTGGCCTCATATCCGATATATTATGTTCTGGTGGATTATGACAGCGACGTCATATCTGTGAGCGGGGTGCCTACAAGCGGCACGATCATTGCCGGAGATGTCCTATCGGTATCGATATCGGCTACTATGCCTTTGAAGGGAATATATGTCACAGTAACAATGGGCGGTGAGACCGTAGATGCATTCCATTATTCGAGCGGGTCTCTGACCTCCGGTACTGTATTCATTGAAAGCGTCACCGGAGATGTGACCATCACGGTCGATTACGAAACTGTGCCCACAGATTCCCCATCATCCGACAATATCTTCTTGGGAGGGATAGTGTTGGCAATAATCGTGGCGTTGCTACTGATATTCTTGCTTTTCAGCAGAAGGAAGGTATTGTTCGATAACGAGTACGTGAGTGTGACAACCATCGAAGGAGACGCCATCGTCACAGGGTCCAGGGTACGCAAGGGAGAAACGGTCGTCATCAAGCCACTCCTAGAAGGGTACAGATACAAGGTATCGAATGCCACAGGCTCTGATGGTAACTACACTGTCGATGGACGTTTCGGCAATGTGGAGATCACTTCTAGGGAAACAGAAGGCACAGATAGGTGATATTCCACAGCTGAAACCTTTTAATCAAATCATTTTTATTTTTTTAAATCTCATTATATATCAAAATCACCGCCATGAAACAGATGTGAAAATTTATTTGTCATTTATCTGCAATTATAGCATCATGTTCATTAAGGATTCTGATTTTGATGTATTGCTTAGGAAGGTCTGTGATGGCCAGGTAGATGTTCTCAGTACCATAGATGGTACGGAATGCGATTTAATCCTGATAACAAGATATGCATTCAGGAATGAGAATACAGAGGATCAATTCTTGATTCAAGATACACATGGTACAGGGGCTGTGGTTCCGACTCGCACGGACATGAAGGAAGAGTTCGAGGATTTGAAAAAGAGGGGTACATGGGACCTTATCGAGACGAAGGACCCAGATTCTGGTGGGTCACTGATAAGATTGGTTCTAACGGAGATCAAGTGATCATAATCAATATCAGATATTCATGAATCTGTAAAATGTATCCACTTGGAATTTGAATGAGTCGACGTCATCCCCTACATATTCTAGGTCGTCGATGTTCATTTCTATGATACGGATGTCTTCAGGTCTTTCAGGCAGAGTCTCTATCCATTGTTTAATATACCACAATTCACCCATCTCTCCGACATTCATCCTTATGAATGCGGCAAGTCTCGTCAACGCTCGTATCGATTCTTTATATTTCGTTGGTTTTTCCTTTTTCCAACCAGATAGATAGGTGAATCTATTGCTACTGAATTCAGAACAGTACTTGGGCAATGCATCTTTTATAGTATCGAACATGCCCTCGTACATCTCTCCGATGGGATATTGATAGTGCAATTCATCTATATCCCAATCAGGATATCTGAAGGGTCTGCCTCCTTCCGCCTTTGGATCCTGGATTGTAACATCCAGTACCAAAGGCTTTGGAGTGAAGACGAAAACACCACTGCTCATTTCATCACGCATTCAAGAGTGTCATGTATTGGCATATCATTCGGAGTCGTGGTCTTTTTCATGTTGATCTTTTTCTTCTTCATCGAACATGTTCTCAGCGACCTTGCGCTGGCCCGTAACGCACGCCAACGACTCTGCCTCTATGAATATGCGGGTAGTCTGCGGGAATTCCTTCTTGATCGCAGTCTCTATACGATCTATCGAATCCATTATCTGGCAGATGTCGCGTTTATCTTTGAACGTCACATCGATGCTCATCATAAGGCTGTAGGGGCCAAAATAGTTGGTGAGTATCATTCCGCATTCCGAGATGTCTGGATCAGCCCTCACTATGTTCTCTACTTTACGTACCTCTCTGGAGGTCATCCCCTCGCCTACAAGGAGACCCATGCTTTCGCGCATTATTATCGCTGCCACTATTATCAGCACAACACCGATCGCCACAGATGCCGCACCGTCGAAGAAGGGGTTGTGCAGTGCATGACCCAGATATGTCGCGACCAATGCTATGATCAGACCTATCTCGGCGGCAGTATCCTCAAGGAGGACGGTATATATGCTCGGGTCCTTGGACTCATGGATCTGTTCCATAGCAGTCATACCGGTCCCCTTGCGGGAGCGGTTGAAGTGCCTTATGGCAATGATCAGTGAGGCTCCCTCTATTATCATGGCAACGATAAGTATGATGTAGTTGATCGTCGGGTCGCCCAATTCATGTGTGCCATTTCCTGCTTCTACAAGTGCCTCGTATCCGTGTGAGATAGCCAATCCTCCTCCGACGGAGAATATCAGGATGGACACAACAAGTGTCCAGAAATAGAGCTCCTTCCCGTATCCGAACGGGTGGTCCAGATCTGCTTTTTTATTGGAGCGTTTCATCCCTAGAAGTACCAGCAATCCATTTCCAGAATCGACCATGGAGTGTATACCCTCGGACACCATTGCGGCGGAACCGGTTATACTGGCTGCTATGAATTTCACTATACCTATCAATATATTGGCTATTATGGCTGCAAGGATCGTTATCTTCGATTCTCCTTGGTGAGCATTGCGAATTTCTTCATTTTTGGATTGCATGGTCTACAACTTTATCTTAACAATCTGATATTATATTAAATTGGGAGTTAAAAAATGATAGTAATTGTTCGACCATGTAGAGGTCATGCGTTTTTTGTGAATTTGAATTTTATAAAAATAAATGGCATGCGTATCGATCCACATGCCATCTTTATATTTTGAATAGTTGATGGGGATATTGTCCTCAGTTCTTTAAGCTGGTATCAGAATCAGTTCTTCTGTTCTGCTTTCTTTCCAGTTCCACATTTCTTTGCTGTGTTCGGGGCGTCTTTAGCGTCCGATTTCTGGTCAGCGGGTGATTTTGCCATGAATTCACCTCCATTAGGCTTGAGCCTTAATCCTGAACACACGAAGGGGTTTATTATTCTATTGAATGTCATCTAAATTTAGAGACTCGTGGCTCATACAGGCAATCAAAGGGGCCATCGATTTTTAGGTCCATCATATCACACAAGTCATAGTTTTGATTCAGATCAAGAATGACGGATCAGGAATCAATTTATCTGTATGGCGACAACGGAGTCATAAAAAAATCCAATCAGTTCATACATAATATCGTTATTAATACACATTCATTTAGAATTTTCAATCATCATAATTTAAAGACATCACGCAATATAACCCATATCGGTTCAGGTTGTGAAATGCTACAAAGATATATCGATACAAAGAATGGAAAGATATGGTCTCTGACATATGGAGAAGGAAAGGAAGGAACACCCATATTGGTAGTTCACGGAGGGCCGGGCTTTTCTAGCATGCCAGAGGTCATAAGGGATCTGGCCGCCGATAGGCCGGTCTGTTTCTACGATCAGTTGGGATGCGGAAGATCGGATAAGGCGAAGGACATCAGACATTATAATGTGGGGAACTACGTTGATGAATTGGATGAGGTCCTTGAAGGATTGGGATTTGAAAGTGTGGTCCTTTTGGGAATGTCATGGGGATGTGGATTGGTATGTTCATACATGCTTGAAAGAGGTTCGAATAAAGTAAAGGGTCTGATATTGTCAGGTCCGCTGCTCAGTTCACCAATATGGGAGATGGACCAGAGGGACAACATTGCGATATTGCCAGAGGCCATAAGGCTTAAGATCGAGAAATGCGAGATATTGAAAGATTATGGTGCAGAATATCAGGAAGCTGTAGGCGAATATTATAAGAGATTCGTATGCAGGCTAGATCCATGGCCAGAGCATCTTAAGATGGTCATGGGTGCGATGAATGTGGACATATATCTTGAGATGTGGGGACCGAGCGAGTTCACAGTCACTGGGAACCTAAAGGATTTCGATCTTTTCCCAAGGCTTTCGGAGATAGATGTGCCAGTCATATTGATTTGCGGCGATAATGACGAGGCATCGGTGAAGACGGTGAAAGATTTCCAAATGGCATTCAAGGATGCACACATGGCAGTGATGCCAAATTCAGCCCACATGCATCATATAGAACAGCCTGAGATATACAAGGCGGTTGTCAGAGGATTCTTGAAGGACACCCGTCTGTGATTCACCAAGGAGGATGTCCGGACTCACAGGTCTTCTTGTTGTATTCCTTGGCAAGCATATACGCATCATAAGTTTGCCATACGAAAAGACCGATCTCGCAGAAGACGAATATCATCCCTATGATGAATATGGAAGCGACATTGTTATCGTTTATGAGTACCAATGAGAACAATGATAATGCAAGAAGTGCCCATCCTGTTATCATGATGGCAAAACCTCTTCCAACCCTTTCGACATATATCTGTCCGATGCCATTGAACATGAGCAGGCCTCCGACAATGGAGAGTATCAATGTCAATCCGACATCCTTCTTCGGCAGATTGTATGAACCTTTGTACTGGTAGGGACAGGGGTTGAAGACCTGTTCTCCACAATGAGGACAGAATTTAGAATTGTTGTCGATCATCATTCCACATTTCGTGCAGTACATAATATCCACTTTTTGAGAGGGTATGACATCGTTATAATATACTCTTTGTTTACAAACAACATTTGATGTGGTAATAAGTCGGATATTAGGCATACTGATTCAGATGTACATGTATTGCGACAATCGATACTGGTAATTTATGTAGCTCATTTAAATATTCTATAAAGTGGTAGTAAATTGCGGATAAATCTCTGCAGAAGGCATTATGATGATTTCTGAGAAAGTAGTAAAAGCTATGAGTGAACAGGTGAACATGGAGTATGCTTCAGCATATATCTATCTGGGCATGTCCGTGGAGATGGACAGTCAGAATCTTAAGGGATATGCCAAGTGGCTATTCGTTCAATACAAAGAGGAGTTGAAGCACGCGGAGAAGTTCATTGGATTCCTTCAAAGCAGAGCGGCAGAACCTGTATTGACAGACATCGCGGCTCCAAAGTTGGCAGGAAAGACGCCATTGGATATAGCGAAGGCCGCATACGCCCATGAGATGAAAGTTTCGGCATCGATAGATAAGATATTCGATCTTTCGGTCAAGGAGGCCGATCATGCATCTGCTTCCTTCTTGAAGTGGTTCATCGACGAGCAGGTCGAGGAAGAGGAGAACACAAGGGACATAGTGAATCTATTCGAGGCGGCTGGCAAGGACAAGGCGATATTGTTCGAGATAGACAAGTCATTAGGAAAGAGGGAAGATTAAAACAAGCAGTAATCATATTTTTAATTTCGGTCTTGGTTATTCAAGACCAATATTTTTATACTAAATAGTAGTATGAAATGAAGTTCAAGTTCAGTCGCGGGACACTGGCTATATGCCAGGCCCACGCTCTTGGATAGTCGCGGGACACTGGCTATATGCCAGGCCCACGCAACTCACATTCTCGTTTCCTTTGTGATATCCTCAATTATCCTGAAGAATCTTTCATTATCTTTTTCATAGCTGTTCATTTTGAATCCGATGGACCCTGTTATAAAATCGTTAGTCTGCATCAGAGGTTCGAACCTCGAGTTCACTGCTGGATTGAGGCATACCAGGTGGACCTTATGTTTCTCGCTCATCTGTTTGCATATTCTCATCGCATCCATCGGATGCAACGCAGTATTCCTATCGAACATAATGTGCAATTCTCCTTGTGAATTGCAGGCAATCTGTTCTATAAGGAATTCTACGCTTTTGACATATAATTTGGAACCTGTTTTAGGCCATGTGCTGTAAGGGTCCTTTGTCCATTTGTCCGTCTCGATAGCAAATACAAGAGGTCTCGTGAGTGCGATCTCCTTCAATATGGAAATGCGAGTAAGATCGGAGGAGGTTGTAAATTTAAGTTCCTCGCCTCTATCGTATAGTTTTTCCCTCGTGTTAGGTGGATATCTTTTAGGGATATCAGCCAATATGTCGGGGCGGTCAGATACCATGGCTGTAAGGGCGAACCATCTTCTAGAGTCTCTATTGGTACCCATATCTCCGGATTCGTCTATCAGAACTATTTTTTTCTTTTTTGTGAATCTTCCACGTTCGTCTCTTGGTCTGATCGAATCAAAATTCATTCGTTTCAAAGGCAATGCGCTGTACGAGTTATCATCCATCGAAGCTTTCATGAGACCTCTCTTTTTGAAAGTTGATTGGCCTTAACTTTTAACGTATTAAAGCTAGATCGGCCAATCTTGTGGTGTTCGTATTTGTATCGGATGAATTTGAATGGCATCCAAAAGATATTATCCCTTCGATTCAACATTCATTTAGGACATGTTCTTCCAATGAGATGAAAAGGCAATCCTCGAAATACCATTGTTCCATGTAATGTCTGTTCCTTATCGCAAACACAAGTGTAAGCCAGTAAACCCCGAAAAGGCCCAATGTTACAGCGGTATAGATGCGGTATCTTTTCAATGGCATATGTACCTCTTCGAGGTCCAATGGAGCGATCCCGAGCTGCAGTTCATCCGACAGGTCGCATAGCTTATCGCAGAATTTCACAGTGCCCTTTTCGTGTTTAAGTATGAATGTGCTTATCGAAGGCACAGCGATCATCACGACACCGATCGTCACAACGTAGTTCAATATCATGAATAATTCTTGATATATCCCAAGGTCCGGTATGAGACTCAGTATGATGAACACGGATACCACCAGCAATATGAACAGAAGATTGTATTTTTCTCTCTTCTGGCCTGGATCATCTTTCACGCTATCGTCGATGGAGATGAGTTCATCTAATATCGATGAGATATCATCGGCATCCCTCTGTTGTCTTATTTTCAGATATTCGATAATGTCCTTTCTCAACGCGGCCTCATGTTTTTCATGGGCATTGTTGCCGATAATGAGTATCAGGACTATCAATACGATCACCAATGATCCGATGAGCAATATGAAGGTATCGCCGATCAGGACATCTGGATCGGAGGATGGCAATGTGAATGTATGCACCTGATGGATGTAGTATGTGGCAAATATGAGGTAGGAGGCGATAGCGACTATCACCAAAGATGGACGAAATATGAGATCCGTCCACGTGCGGCCGAGTATGGTCTTCAGGACCTTCTCCGTAGCATCCACCAATTCTTTGTCCATCGTGCTTGTAATGGAATAGATTATTTTAAATGAACGTGATATCCGCTTACATGGAGCGATGTGCCCCTTCTCTGGATAAGAAAGAATACATGGATAAACTCAACAAACCGCCAATATCCATGCTAGTGGTCATGGCATTAGCACTGTTCGTGGCGTCTGTCTACTTGTACAGGGCGATGTTGGAAGTGGATGAGGTCATAGATACGGGAAGGATCGCAGAGATCGCGATCTATTTCTTCATAATGCTCATCTTCCTAGGGATGTACTTCAGGTATCTTATAGCGGCATTCTGGCTTTTATCGCGCAACAGGAGTGCTTGGGGATCCATAGTGAGGCTCTCAGGATTGTACATCCTCCTATCTGCTTTGAGCATGGTCATATCATTTTCCGTTTTCGATCTCGAGATGAGCATCGGTCCGATAGCCATTCATCCAACCTGGATGATGGTCATCATGGCGTTGGTCATCGTATACATGTTCACTCCCTTTGTACGTAGGATGTTCACGCCCCCATATGCAAAGGAGAAAGGGGTAAAGGATTGGGTCTATCTTGTATTCTTCATAGACCCCTTCGGTAAGAAAAGAATGTCCTTTAGATACAACGACCTCATCGATAGATGAAAATATGGAAATGGTTTCAGATAAAGACATCATTCGAGTATCGGGAATCTTTTCACTATATTATGTTCTTTCCACCAGTTACCGAACCCGAGATATGTGCCAGCATTCGCAATGTATATCGCCATTAGAACGAATATGTAGATTATATGATCATCCAATATGGGATTATCCGTCGGTGGGAACAACGCGATATACATAAGCAGGAAAAGCAAAGACCCAGATATGGTAGCTATCTTCATGCCTATCCCGAGTATTAGTGCGATGCCTATGAGTAGGAATGCAAGCATTATGATGACATCGGTTATGTTAGAATAAGCGGCAAGGAAACTCAGGGTATTGCTTCCGGATAGGAATCCGTGAGTTGGCGAACCTCCATCGATCATTCCAGATCCAGAAGGGGTTGCAAAGCCCAATCCGAACATCTTATCGAAGAATGCCCATAATAACATGAAACCGATCAATATGCGTAATATGGCTAGAGGCAATACCACGCCTTTGGACTTAATGGAATCACAAAGTTTCATGATTAAATATCGGTCTGTATCATTTATAATCGTATTGTATGTAATCATAAATCCATTTTGATATGATTAAATGCGAGTAACGCTTTTCGGGTTTGCAGATCGATCGGTCAGGATGTATATGAGAGAGTTAAAATTCTGTAACAAGGACATAGTAGAATTGTGGGTCTTCGATCATCCTGTCATAGACGGAAAGATAAATGCGGAATTCAGCGTTTATAGGATATCTGACGATTCAAAGATCAGACATAACATAATAGCATTCAAGAATGAAGGAACCAAGTCCATGGCATATAATGTGGAGGACGATCTTCCTGAGTACAGATATTGCACATCTAAACAGATGCTTGACAACATGAAAGAAGCGGTTTACGGTGGGTTCTCGGTCGAGGTAAGATTCTCAAATGATTATCTCAAATATGTGATCTTCGAATCCGACGACTCGATATTCATCGTGGATAGCAATAAGAGAGATACCAAAAAGGTAAGTGCGGCCATATTTGACATGGAAGAGTTCTGTGATGGTTGTACGATCGTCGATTTCATGGGTCCTTGATTTTGATATCAAGTACACTCTTGATCATCATTCTTTATCGGTTTTTCATCTATAGAGTATAAAAAACACCGTTCGGTGAAAGTCATCAATCATTGTCCTTTACTATAGTGGACATTATCATCGCGGCAACACACAGAACAATGGAAATGATCAATGTGAACATGAATCCGCTGAGGAATACACTGGAGGAAAGTTCAGAGAAGTCGATATTTCCTGAACCTGTATAGGATATGAATATCATGGCATAGAATGCTGTACCGATCGCACATCCGATATAATCGGCCTCATTCATCAGCGAGGATCCCATTTCACGGCTTTCGCCTTTTGTTTTATCAACTATGCGGCTCGCCATAGCTCCTCCGCATGTGGACAAGGTCAATCCCATCAAGATGAGTCCGATTATCAGCGGAAGCAGCATCTTCATAGGTGCGAATATCAACCAGATTATACATGCGACCAAAAGCATAACACAAGAAAGGATGCTGAATGTCCTTCTTCCAACGAAGTCCGCCCTTCTAGACAGGGGCATCACGAATAGGAGTGTGACTATCGAAGGTATCAGAAGGAAGATACCGCTCGTAGAAGATGAAAATCCAAGATTAACTTGGAGATAGAACGGAACAAGATATAAAATTCCCATGTAAACAAGGTTTACTATTACGAATGCCAAGAAAACAAAGTTGAATTCCTTGTTCCTGAATACACGTATGTTGAGGATCGGATTCTTTTTTCTCGGTTCTATGAAGATGAACAGCAGCATGAATACAAAAAACAATATCGCAGCTATGATGGACATCATGAATTCGCCGTCATAACAGCATCTCTGCAATGCATATATGCCGAAGAAAGTCATCAGCATGAGCATTACTGCACCTTCTATGTCGATATGCTTACCTCTACTGGGCTGGTCCTTTGGTATGGCTATCATCATTATGGGCAATACGATTATCGATAATGGGATATTGATCAGGAATGTCCAGTGCCATGAAAGTGCATCGATGAGTAATCCACCTATTGCCGGGCCTATGGTATATCCCATGGAGAATCCAAGCGTTATGATACCGAATCCAAGTGCAAGCTTGTTTATCGGCAGGTACTCGACGCATATCATAGGTGCTGTTGCCCCCATCATAGCCGCACCAGTGCCTTGTATCACCCTTGCAACCAAAAGCATAGTCAGATTATCTGAAAGGCCACACATGAGTGACCCAGCTGCAAAGGATATGAGTCCTACGATTAGAATTTTTTTAATGGCACCATTACTGGCCATCCTTGCGAAAAGCAGGATAGTGCCTGCCACCATCATGTAATATGTGATGGTGACCCAAGAGATGGTACCTGTATCGGTGTTCATCTCCTTGGCCAATGTCGGCAAGGCGATATTGACGATACTGCCATCCATCCCGTCAACCAATGATACGAATGCAACAACAAAAAGGATCAACAGATGTTTTTTATCGATCCCGTATGCGTTGTGCATACGCCCCGAATATAATACCATTATTTCAGTCTATATGACCAACAACGGGAATTTATATGTAGTATGGACGCTACATCTGAATTTGTATTTATATCAATGATTTAAAGTAGATTATCAACCGCTATCAACATTCAATGATGAATGGATGAATAATATTTTAAGTTGGATGCATATCGGGTATCGGGGATCTGAGGATCTTGTCTGGTAATTCAAAAAATGTGGAAACGGTCATACCTAAATACTATGTTTGTTCGCGTTGTTCGTATCACTGGAAACCTAGGAAAACGGATAGTGTACCTAGGAATTGTCCATCATGCAGATCCACGATATGGATGAAACCCTTTGAATTAAAGACCTGTGCGAGATGCAATTATGAATGGGGCTCCACAAGTGAAGATCCGCGCAGATGTCCTAGTTGTGGCACATACCATTGGAATGAGGTGCCGAGGACATACGATTGTCTCAGATGTTCCCATAAATGGACAGCTAAAAGGGATTGGCCTCCAAAGAGATGTCCAAAGTGCAGGTCTACTTCTTGGAATACCGAGAAGAAGAGCATTCAGAAGGCGGAGGTCCCTGAATCAAAGAGATCGACATCTGTCAACGATTATGAACTTACAAAGTCAGTATTGGAAGCTTATAAGAAAGGTGAGACTTGCACCCAAATAGCGGTTAGAACTTCGGTACCTTTCAGCGTGATATTCAACATATTACGTGAGAACAATAAGAATTCCTCTTTAAGGATCTAATCGTATGGAAAGGACGCCAACGATACTCACAAGACGTCTTTGTCTCAGACGTTTCAGCATGAATGATGTATTCTCCTGTCATGAGAATTGGATGGCCGATCCAGATGTCACGGAGTTCCTCACATGGGGTCCGCATGCCAACATCGAGGTAACTGCCAATTACATAGCATCTTGCATAAATGAGTACTCCTTCGGCTCTATGGATTGGTGCATAACTCTAAAGAAGGATTTCATGCCGATCGGCAGTATATCCGCTGTCCAAGATTTTCCTCAAAAAGGATATTGTGAATTGGGATATTGCATCTCGAAGGACCATTGGAACGAAGGCATAATGACAGAGGCGCTTCGTGCTGTATGCACATGGATATTCCAGAATACCAATTATCGGTGTATACAGGCACGTTACGACTCTGAAAACGAGGCATCAGGAAGATGCATGGAAAAGTCGAATTTCAAGAGAGTACTGGAATTCGATGATATGTGCCAGAAAAGAAATGATACACGTCATTACATATTGATGCGCATCGAGCGCAAGGATGTCATGACAGTTTAAGAAGTGTGAATGTGGTCATGTTATCATGACGGTCTTCTATGTTCTCATGTGCAAGGAACAGGCCGTAATATTCTCCGGCATTCTTTCTGCAAACGACTGCAGTATCATCTGAGAATTTGCCCTCGGCTAGCATTTTTGCAGCATAGGCGGTATCCTCTACTTCAACTCTTTTTGTACCGGGATACAAGATATCGAGATTCTTCTTTGTTTGGAGCAATGCCTGTATATGCGAGGATACGATCCTTATCTTGACATGGTCGTTCTTTGTAAACACGCAATGATGTATGGGAACGGTATCATTCTTGATCTTGATTATGTCGTTTCTTCCTTGAAGGGCTATCTGGGTCTCTATGACGGTTCCAGCTGTGATGTTGCTTGATGCTACCACTCCGTAATCGGATTCTCCAGATGTTATGGAGTCCACAACGCCCTTTGACGTTACGACGGGGATAAATTCGACATCCTTCCATCCCATGGATTCAGCGAATTTGTTTGCGGCCTCTTCGGAATTGGAGAACGGGATCCCCATGTAGCTTATCCTGATCCTCATATGACATCCGTATATGTATCTTGTTTTTGTTACTTTCTGTTTTATGTATCATTATGACCATACAGATCGGATGACGAATGAGAATTATCGCAAGTGTAAGACCTGCAGATTCTGCATACATTCCGAGGAAATCTGGTTATGCACGATGAGGGATGAGAGGACGAAAAAAGAGGAAACGTGCGAAAGATATCGTCCCGGATCATGTGAGAACTGCAGAAGACTCAAGATAAACCTTGGTGTGACGTCATGTTCCATTACAGATAAAGGTGTGGACACATTGGATGTATGCGATAATTACGATCCGTGCGGAAGGCGCTCAATATGATGCATTGCGATCCTTATGGCCTTTCAATACGTTCTTGACGCTGGCTTTGGCCTGACTTGTTCCAGACAACACATTCTTTGCAGATTCCGGCAGTCCGAAGTATACTATGTTGTCCGTTGCTCCGATGCAAGTGCGCATGTCCTTCTTGACATCATTGTATGAGCTCTGCATGTTTGTGATGACCTGGTTTACAGTATCTGTAAGTTTGTATATGTTGTTCGAGATGTAGGCATTCTTATTCAAGAATCTATCACATCCGATAAGATAAGGGTTGTATGTGTCCTTCATGAAATCCTCATCCAGATCATCTATCGCATCAAGGATGTATATCAATGTCGTAAGTTGGACGAACAGGTCCTCTAGGTGCTTATTCGCTTTGTCTTTTGCAAAATCATTAAGTGCAATGGAAAGGGCCCTTCCGAACTCATTGCCCATCTTTATAACATCGGTGCATTTCTCCTTCTCTAGGGAACGCAGTTTTTCGAATCCCTTCCCAACTGTTTCATCATATTCTGGATACAACCGCTCTGCTTTGTTTATGGCCTTTCCCAATGCAAGGGATATGAGGTCCGTTCTGATAGAGGGGTCGTCCAGATCATCATCGACCAGTTCCCATTTGGTCAGGAGTATTGTGTAAGCGGCCATCCTCCTCATCAGATCGGAATCTGCCTTTGGATCGAAGAACACGCAAAAAGGGGATCTTCTAGTACCTTCAAAATCAAGGACATCACCAGATATGGAATTCAGGATCATAGTGTTGAAGGCCATGTCATAGTTCACAGTTGCAGTGGATATCAATCCGAATCCATCTTTCAATTGATGGCATGTCTCACAGTAGTATCTTTGATATGTCCCAAGGTCTAAAGATGACATCTTGTTGTATTTTGGTATCGTATATCCGAACATGTCTCAGCATTTATTGGGAAATGGTTCGAACCTTTAATATATTCGTATAGATTTCGGTGAATATACCGATGCCAGTCGGTCAGGTGAAATCATGTCCAACAACTCTTCATCGATTGAGGAACTGACCTCCCTTTATATGAGCCAGTCTCCTGCAGCATTCACTTCTATTGCCATGCATGCGAAAGCCCCGAACGACCACAACGACCGTTTGGATGCCGCTGAGCATGGCGGCGATGAGCAATGCAATTATAGCTGCTGCAGCGAAAAAGGATACTGTAACTCAATGGGATGGCATTTGGCCATCGTAGGTGGCGTAGTGGTATGTTGTGCATGTTGCTGTTATTGCACGCACGGCTTCAATGGTGTATGGACATACTGGCCGTTCTGATCCCCCATCGCGAATATGTCGTCCAAAAGATATGAACCCCTATCTCTCCGTTGTCATAAAACCAACAATGGCTTGCAATCTTGATTGTAAGCATTGTTACCACGAGCCGGAGGAGAGGATCTCTGGATGCATAACACCTGATAAATTGGACAAATTGTTTCGGTTGGTATCTCAAGAATATGAATCTGCTTGGTTCATATGGCATGGAGGAGAGCCGATGTTGTTGTCATTGCAGTTCTACAAGGATGCGATCTCACTTCAGAACAAATATTTTGGCAAAGGGGCTCACAGAGTGGGCAACACAATACAGACGAATGGGACCCTCATCGATAGAAAATTCGCTAATTTCTGTAGGGACAATCAGATAAACATCGGTGTGTCGTTCGAAGGCCCGTATGATGATGTCTTGAGGCAGAAGGCAGAGGTCGTAGATAAGAATCTGGAGTATCTTTCAAAGAGGGAACACGTGTTCTCAGTCAATTCAACAATATCCTCCGATACTGTTGATAAGCAGACTGAGCTGTACAGATATTTCAGACAAAGGGACATAAATATCTCTTTTTCTCCGGTAATACCGTCAGGATGTGCAGCGAAGGACAGATTGTTGGTTCCGAATGTGGATGATTACATCTCAGAAAGCATCAAGATGTTCGATGAATGGTTGTTCGATAAGGATTCGGATGTGCCATTGATCCCACATTATCTCTACCTGTTGAACGCTCTGGGCGAATCAGTAGAATCTGATTGTGCGCACGATTCCTGTCTTACAAAATGGATATGCATTTACCCAAATGGGGACATATATCCATGTGCAAAGTCATGTCCTGAAGATTTCCGTCTTACCAATATCAAAGATGTGGATCATATCAATGATGTTTTCATGACGGAAGGATTCAGACGTATACTTATAGGAACCATAGAGAGAAGGGCGATATGCAGGTCCCAATGCGAATTCTTTGATAATTGTAATGGGGGTTGCAGCATCGATGCGTTCTATCAATGCGGCATAGGAAATCCAGGTGGGGATTCATGCAGAATATTCAAGGCCGTATTCGGTCACATAAAGGATGTATCTGACCACATACTCAGAGATAAGCCAGACCTTTCTCAGTACAACAAATACGTTCGCGATGCTATCATCGGTAAGCTTGTGAATCCAAAGATCATCAATCTGTGATCATTTACCGATGTAAGCGATCGCGTCCACCATTATGTTGACTCCCTTCGGTAGGCTCTTCGCCTCTATGCAGGACCTTACTGGGTAGGGCTGCTCCAGATATAGTGAATATATGCTGTTCACCGTACTGAACGTTTTCATGTCGGTGAGGTATATGGTGGTCTTCACGATGTTCTTGCTTTTTGCACCAGCAGCTTCGAGTACAGCTATCACGTTCTCCATCACTTGTTTGGTCTGATCATCGATACTCTCGGGTATCTTTCCTGTCTTAGGACTTACCGGTATCAGACCTGCAGTGAAGACCATGTCGTTTATCCTAATGGCCTGGGAGTACGGGCCAGCCGCCAAGGGCGCTTTGTCTGTGGATATTGATTCGATGGGCATTTTCAAGCATCCTTTCCTATTTCATTCAGATCATAAGGCGTTCCCTGATAGACATAGTAGTTGAGCCAATTCGTGAACAGCAATGTTGCATGGCTCCTCCATTTTACCACAGGGTCATGATGAATGTCATTTTTAGGGAAGTAGTTGTCAGGTATATGAGGGTTCATCTTACGGTCGGTGTCACGTTCGTATTCATTCGCCAACGTGGTCTTGTCGTATTCCGCGTGGCCCAGCACGAATATCTGTCCGTATTTCTCGGATACAACTATGCCGACCCCTGCTTTTTCCGATTCTGCAACTATGTGAAGACGTGGAACGTGATAAATGTCACTCGCACGGACTTCGGTGTGTCTCGAGTGCGGGATATTGAACACATCATCGAATCCTCTGAGGAGAGGTTCTTGGGCGTTCAGTACGTAGTGTTCGAATACACCGGACATCTTCTGATCGAGAGGATATTTGGGTATGCCATAATGATGGTACAATCCAGCCTGAGCTCCCCAGCATATATGGAATGTGGAGAAGACGTTCTTCTTCGACCATTCCATGATCTCACACAGTTCCGGCCAATAATCCACATCTTCGAATTCGATGTTTTCCACCGGTGCACCGGTTATTATCAGACCGTCGAATTTCTGATCCCTTACCTCGTCGAATGTGTAGTAGAACTTGTTAAGATATTCTTGCGATATGTTCTTTGAATTATGCGTCGCCATCTGTAGGAAATAGATATCGGTCTGAAGCGGGCTATTGCTGAGCAAGCGCAACAATTGTATCTCGGTTTCCACTTTGGTCGGCATGAGATTCAAGATGAGGATCTTTAAAGAACGGATATCTTGCGAGACCGCACGCTTCTCGGTCATTACGAATATATTCTCAGCTTCCAACGCCGATACGGCTGGAAGGTCGTCAGGTATCTTTATTGGTATATTCCACACCCCGTTCTGTGAGATTATATAATGCCCTCGCATTATATTAATCTGTCCAATAAAATGTTTGATATGAATAATTATGAGGCCATAAATAGGTATTATATGAATAATTTATGTCATATGAAATTAAAGTCAAAAGCGTGTTTTCATTTGGAGAGGACATATCTAATGGCTTCATTGGCCAGCGTCATGCCGAACACGGCAGGTACTGTCGGAAGGGAGCCGAGAACGCTCTTCCCTCTTTCGTCTCTCGTGGTTGGTGTCACGACCGGGCATTCCTCGGAGTAGACGCATGTCATGTTCGATGTATCCAGGTCCCTCAAGTTAGATCTTAGTTTGGAGGCCATTGGACACACTCTCGTATCTTTAAGCGTAGCTATCCTTATCTTCGTGGTGTCCATATGAAGTGCTGCGCCCATCGATGAGAATGTCCTGATATTATTCAAAGAGGCATATCTCAACATGGCGGATTTATTCCCAATTGTATCTATGGCATCGACCAATATATCGGGATGACCTATGAGGTCTGAGAAGTCTGTATCGGATGTGAGAAGTTGTTGGACCGCATCGAATTCGATGCCAGGGTTTATGGAAAGAGCCCTCTCCTTTGCCAGTATGGCTTTCGGTCGTCCGATGGAATCGTATGTCGCAAGTATCTGACGATTGAGATTGCTCTCTGTGATAACGTCTCCGTCGATCGCACGTATGTGTCCCACGCCTGCTCGTACCAATCCCTCCAGGGCGTATCCGCCTACTGCCCCGGCACCTGCGACCACCGCATGTGTGGATGAAAGCAGGTCCAATCCACCCTTCCCGATGATGAGTTCGGTCCTCGAGCATCTGAGGTCGCTCAACCGATCACTCTCATCGTATTGTTGCGGGTCAACTTTACGAATTCAGATGTCGTCATCGATTTGAATCCGGACAGTATGCTTATGAGTTGACCCATGCTATTGCATTGATGGTTGCGTATGGGAGCATCGGTTTCTACCAGTAATCTTTCATCAGGTATCGTGGAAAGTATGCGCATTATCTTGATCTCGGACTTTTGAAGTATTCTCGGAGAGATCGAGAAGTAACAGTCCTCATCGGAAAAGGCATTTACGTAATTATCAGGGCCAGAGTAGGAGTGCAATATCACAGGGACCCCGATGCGGTGATCCTTTAATGCCTTTAGCGTCTCTGCCTCCGTACCGACCATATGGAGGGTCACCGGTCTCTTAAATTCCTTGGCGATCTCGATCTGTCTTTCGAAGTATTTCATCTGGAGCTCCAGTTGAGGATGCGTCTTGTCTATGCCTATCTCGCCGATTCCTGCGCGCTTCTCTTTTTTAAGCAATTCATGCAATCTATCGTCATAGTCAGCAGGAGCTGTGGATATCGACCAAGGATGTATCCCGTAGAATGGGAACGTCCTGACATCATTGAGGTCTATCTGTCTTTGTTCATCCCACTGGTCGAATGATGATGTACAGGTCAATAGCAGGGAGGCGTTATCGATGTCTGGATATCCTCCTTGCTTCTTCACATCCACCATATGAAGGTGTGCATCTGCGAATCCCTGTATTTCAGTCATTTTTCCTCAGTTGTATATTCCCATGCTCATGTACTTCTCGCCGCCATCTGGAAGTATGGCGACTATCCTGCTGCTCTTGTCTATCTTGGCCAATTCCAGAGCGTAGAAAACGGCCGCTCCCGACGATATGCCTGCGAATATCCCTTCCTTCTTGGCGAGTTCCTTCGCAGTGGATATAGCATCATCGCCTTTCACGGTCACGATCTTCATTATCTCTTTGTTGAGATTCCCTGGTACGAAGTTGGCCCCGATCCCTTGTATCCTGTGAGGTCCCGCATGCCCTTCGGTTACGAGGGGGCTCTCTGCAGGTTCCACCCCTATCACAACGGCATTAGAACCAGCATCCCTCAATGCCATCGCTATGCCTGTGGCTGTTCCACCTGTGCCGAAACCTGCGACAATATAGCTAACATCAGGTATGTCTCTAAGAATCTCTCTTCCGGTCGTAACCCTGTGGGATGCCTGATTCGAGAGATTGTCGAACTGCCCGAGTACGAAACCTCCTCTTTCTTTCGCGACGTCCTTCGCTTTGTTGACTGCTCCCTGCATGCCGTCAGCACCGGGCGTGAATACGATCTCCGCACCGAAGGCCGACATGTATGAAACCCTTTCCTTGGACATCGTATCCGGCATCACCAGTATCGCGTTGTATCCTCTCGCGGCGGCTATCATAGCCAGTGCTATACCGGTGTTTCCAGATGTCGGCTCTACAATAGTTCCTCCCTTCTTCAGTATTCCCTTGGCCTCTGCATCGTTTAGCATCGCCAGTACGGGGCGGTCCTTTATGGATCCCCCTGGATTGCTCCTTTCTACTTTTACGTAGACTTGGCTTCCGGGCGGGGAGATCCTATTCAATCTGACCAGTGGTGTCTCTCCGATCGTTTCTGTGATATTGTTGTATACTGCCATTATAGCACCTTGTTAACGTTATTCAGTATTCTATTCCCTTTCTTGCCTTTATTCCCTTGTCAAATGGATGTTTTATCATTCTCATCTCGGTCACAAGGTCAGCATAGTCGATTATCTTCTGAGGAGCTCCCCTTCCAGTGAGCACGATCTCAATATTATCCGGACGGTCGCTCAACATCTTTATGACATCATTTGGGTCTATCAATCCCCATGACATCGCGACATTGCATTCGTCCAAGATCACGAGATCGTATTTTTTTGAATAGATGAGTTTTTTGGCCTCTGCCAATGTTTCCTTAGCAATCCTTATATCCTCTTCTTTGGGGACCTTTCCCACCATATGGTCCAGTCCCATAGGCATCATTGTAAGGTTCTCAAAATGTTCCGCGGCGATATGCTCTCCGTAGTTCTCCGGGGGCTTCAAGAATTGTATCATCAGGACCTCTAATCCTCTGCCTGCCGCTCTAAAGGCCAAGCCTAATGAGGCAGTGGTCTTCCCTTTGCCGTTGCCAGTATATACATGGACCAAACCTAGTTCTTTTTTCATCTCGACAGGGATAGTAGACATGATTTTGTAGTGCATTCTTTTATGAGGATTAATAAGTATTTATATGACCTAACAGTGGATAAATGACAATGGAGAGTTTAGTACACTCAAATCGGGACTTGAAGATCCTTTTGATCGCGACTTCTGCAGGCACTTTCTTGGCGCCTTTCACTAGTACGATGTTGAATCTATCGCTCGTATCCATAGGTCTCGAGTTTGATGTGGGTTCCCATTCATTGGCAATGGTCAACACGGTATTCCTCTTGGCGTCCGTGATGTTCATGGTACCAATGACGAAGATCGCAGACATATACGGCCTCAAGAAGGTATTCAAGGTCGGTGTGCTGATAATGCTGGTGTCATCGATCATCGCTTCTTTGACACCTTCCTTTTCCATATTTCTAATGACAAGGGCATTGACAGGTGTCGGTACGGCATGTCTGGTCGTGACATCTGTGACGATGGTAGTTAACGCATTCCCAGCCAGTAAGCGTGGATGGGCCATCGGCATAAACACCACCGCGGTATATGTCGGTACTGCGTTGGGCCCGACAGTGGGTGGCGTCGTCACGGATCTGTTAGGATGGAGGTTCCTTTTCTATATCTTGGTGCCGATCTCGATAATTTCTCTGATAATGATAAGCCATTTCAAAGAGGACATCACCTTTGACAAGTCTTCCAACATGGATTACAAAGGCACCGCGATCTACATGGCCATGATATTCACGCTCATGTACGGCATGATCAATCTGCCGCAATTGTGGGCATTCATACTGATGGCGATAGGCAGCCTACTGTTCTTCGCGTTCCTTACATATGTCAAGGCTGTAGAGCATCCGATAATGAATATCAAGGTCTACGAGAACAAGGTGTTCAAACGTTCAGCAATAGCGGCGTTCATGAATTACGCATCCTCGTATTCGGTGTCATTCTTCTTGGCTCTCTATCTTCAGACGATCGGTGCTCTTTCGGCCGCCGAAGCCGGGATGATCATGTTTCTGCAACCTTTGGTGCAGGTCCTTCTCACAGCAAAGGCCGGAGGTCTATCCGATCACATGGACAAACGCGTATTGCCTACTTTGGGTATGGCCATAACTTCCATTTCCGTTCTAATGATACTGTTCATGAGCGTGAATGTAAACCTTTGGTATGTTGCGATAGTGCTTCTATTGTTGGGCCTAGGGTATGGCCTATTCTCAGCACCGAATACCGCGGCACTGATGAGTTCCGTGTCTCCAAAAGATAGGAGTCTAGCGTCAGGATCAGTATCATTGATGAGGCAGATAGGTATGATGACCAGCATGGGTATAGCGATGTGCTGCATCTCCTTGATATTGGGCTCCACAGAGAACATAAATCCTGCCACATATGGTGACTTCATCAATGTGATGAGGACTGCATTTTCGATATGCTTGATAATGTGCATCGTAGGCACATTCATATCTTGGTTCCGTGGAAACGATGTGCAGAAGGACATCCAATGAATTAGGAATTCCTAATACTGGCACATATGATAAAGTTAAAATAGGATTGGAGAATTATTCGGCTTCATGTCCGCCGAAATGAGCCCGGCAGCCCGCGAGAACTACAGTTTTCAAAAGATAGTAGTGATAGTCGGCGTTTCGCTCATGGCGATAAAATTCTTAGCGTATATGATGACCTCCTCGGTCGCGATATTGACGGATGCGATGGAGAGCATCGTGAATGTGGTCGCAGGTTTCATCGGCCTCTACGCGCTTTACATTTCTGCACAACCTGCTGACAGGTCCCACCCTTATGGTCATGGCAGGGTCGAGACGATATCCGCATCTGTGGAAGGGACATTGATAACTGTTGCTGGTGCATTGATAATAATGGAGGCGATAAAGAATTTCATCGACCCCAAACCATTGTCCGATCTTGACATCGGTATATTGCTTGTAATATTCGCAGCGGCAGTAAATTACATGACGGGTATGATAGCTATCAGGAAAGGCAAGAAGAATCACTCTCCTGCATTGCAGGCCAGTGGTAAGCATCTGTGCTCCGATACATACTCTTCGATCGGTATTGTACTTGGTCTGTCAATCGTCTACATAGGTTCATTGTATGGATTGGACGTTTGGTGGATGGACCCGCTTCTAGCGCTGGTTTTCGGAGTGGTCATAATAGTAACCGGTGCCCGTGTGATAAAGACCAGTTTGGATTGTATAATGGATAAGGCAGACGAGAATGTCCTTTCAGAGGTTGTTGAATGTCTGAATGAGAAAAGAAGTGACAGATGGATCGATATCCACAACCTCAGGGTAATAAAGTATGGAAGCACGATGCACATGGATTGTCATGTGACATTACCTGCATCCATGACGATCACAGAGGAAGAGGAAGAGAAGGCAGCCTTGATGGAGGCCATATGGTCGAAGTTCGGAACTTCCGTGGACCTCACATTGTCTCCAGAGCCATGCGGGGGTTTCAATTGCCGTCATTGTAGGAATGAATGTGCAGACAGGAAGGAAGAGTTTGTCCATTGTATCGAATGGAACGTTACCAATCTGATACAGGGCAAACAGCATGTATGCGGCGTCAATGTGCATTTGACAAAGGAAATAAAGAAGTGAATTTTTATTGGACCTTTGCAATACCGCATTCATGCTTTTCAATAAGAACAAGGATGTTCCGCAAAAGGTCGCGGCAGTCGATCTCGGTAAATGGTATTCCGAGCTGAGCGATCAGAACAAGGTCAAGATGGGAAGATATCTAGATGGGGCGGACCCTTCTTCTAAGTTCTCATTCATCATCTCAGTGATGGATCAGGCGATCAAGGATGAGAATTACGGTCTCGTCATAACCGTCGGAGAGATGGGAAAGGCAACAAGGTTCAACGACATCCAGCATTACGATATAAACGAGAAGCTGATCGTCGCCTATTATAATTCTAAGAAATACGATGAATGCATCGCCGCTTGCGAAGAAGGCCTTTCGATGGTCCCTAAGTTGAAGAAAGAACTTTTAAAGCGCTCAGAGGGCGAGATACCATCTGACATGTATTGTCGCAATTACAAGATGAATGTCCTTGTGGGGATATTCTTCGATTATGATGCAGGCGATAAGGCATTGGACGATTATTTCGAAATGGGTCTGATATCAAAGGAAGATCTCGAATACAGAAAACAGAGCAATAAGATATTCAGACTGCAGAGGACCTTCGACGGCATATACGCGATAAAGGTCAAGGACGATCAGTGAGGTTCTTCCAGCCGATCATCGGCAGTATGTCAATCGCAGGTTCTTCATATGGATGGATGCGGCGGATGGCCTCTACTACGGCCTTCAGGTCCTTTGGATGTATGGAGAATTCGATGCGGACCTCTTCAGCGGTCGTTATCTTACCTATGTGTCCATTGTAAGGGTTCGAACCCTCCAATGCTCTCCACGTACCTGTGACATCCATCAAAGTAAAAGTCCTGTCATATCCAGGATACATCGGGGTCACGATCTTGTTTATGCCATCCATGAGTATATCGGAATATTCCCTCGGGATGTAAGTGCAAATCTTATAGAATTCCGCATCAGGAGCCATATTCAGTTCCTTTGTTGCCGTCAAGGGCTTTCTTGACCGTATCATCCATGCCTTCGATTATCTTGGCTATGTCTTCCAGTCTGTCCTGAGCATCTGCATTCATCCTCATCGCACCGAATTTCAAGTATGCGGTGCTAAGGAATGTGGCTATGAATGGTATCGGTGGCATGCAGTAGAGGAATCCTCCGAATATGCCTGTGGCCTTCTTCAGGTCTGGTAGGCTCAGTACCTTGTCGATGAGCGCATTGTTGTCCATGCGTTCCAATTTTCCCCTGAGGGCTTTGGACATGAGTTTCTGACCGCCCATCACCACCTCATAACTCCACTGTACCTCGCTGAGCACAGGCGAAGGGGCGCCTCTCGGTATAGTGGTCTTGTTCAATATGGCCTTTCTAAGGTCATCGGCTGTGTTTCCTTCGAATTCGGTCCAGTTGTATCCTACTGTAAAATTGGAATGTCCGTCACTGGCCGAGATGGGAGCCCATCTTCCAGGGAATCTATCCATGACCATCTGTGCAAAATGATTCGAGTATTTGTCGGGGTGTCCACCGTTTATGACCTCGAAAGCGTCGAGATCGATATCGAATATCCTTTCCTTTAGTCCGCGCACATGGAAACTGAAGGGATGTGGTGCGATCGTCAAGGCTCCCTGTTCTCTGATGACATCTACTGTCTCCTCTATCGTCATGAAGGGCTTGACATTCTCAGTGAGCCCGAAACCAATGATCTCTCCATCGGAGGTCATGATCTCGTTACCTACAACTACTTCGATGTCATCGAATTTCTTCGCGTATCTCTGAGCTACGAATCCACCGGCTACCTCATTGTGGTCTGTTATGCACAATACGTTTATGCCGTTCCTTCTTGCGCGGTCCACTTGTTTTTCCGGAGGTGTCGTAGATTCGGGGAATTTTAGAACGCCTAGTTGGCTGAATCCGGAATAATACGTATGAACATGAGTATCCGCTTTTCCGATGCAGTCCATATCCTTAAACTTCGGTCATTCTATATAAATCTAAACGAAAGATGAATCTCATTATGATGTGTAAAACCGTAACTGGTATGGTTCCCTCGATCGGATGTGATCAGGCGTAGTAGTACTCGCCCTTCGATTTCTGTTCCCTGTCTAGCCTTGAATCTGTTTTGTTGATCCTTGGCCTATTGGTGTCCGCATCCCTTCTGAAGGTTATATCCACAGCTGCAAGGAATTTGTTCATTCCGACCCTCATATCGAAGGGACCTTCTCCCACACCATGATGTCCGGGTTCTCCTCCGAAGACCATCATGGAATCCGAGACCATGTCCAAGAAATAGATGTCGTGGTCCACGATCATCGCACTGCGTCCTGATTTCTCCATCATCCTTCTGATGGTCTTTGCAGCATTCATCCTCTGGTTGGAGTCGAGATATGCGGAAGGTTCATCGAACAGATAGAGGTCCGCCTCCTTTGCTAAACAGAGTGTTATCGAGAGCCTTTGAAGTTCTCCTCCAGAAAGGCTCTTCACGTTCTTCTCCATGAGGTTCTTTATGCCAAGGGGGGTTATCACTTCGCCTTGGAAGAAATTGCTTGTGACGGTATCGTAGGCGCTTGCGTAAAGGACGTCCTGTACGGTTCCCTCGACATCATTGGATATGTATTGCGGCTTGTATGCGACCTTCAGCAATGAGTTGAGTTTCCCCTCATCGGGTTCTATCACGCCTGCAAGCATTTTCACGAACGTGGTCTTACCTGTGGCATTAGGTCCGACTATACCGACGGACTCACCAATCTTCACTGCACCTTCGTTGATCTCCAATTCGAATTCTCCGAAATCCTTCTTGATGTGGTCGAACTCGACCAGGTCTCCGGTATTCCAATCCCCTCTCGGCGGTGAGGATTCGAATTCGATAGGTCTGTCTCTGAATCTGATATTCTCTTCGGGCAGGTATCCATCAAGATATACATTGATGGCAGTCCTTACCTGTCTTGCGAGTGTGAAGACACCGTATGCGCCTTCTGAACCATAGACCACATTGACGTTGTCTGCAAGGTAGTCCAATATGGCGAGGTCGTGTTCAATCACGACGACCTGTTTATCGGTGGCAAGGCCTTTTATGAGTCTGGCCATCTTGACCCTCTGATATATGTCGAGATATGATGTGGGCTCATCGAAGAAATAGACATCCGCATCCTTCATCATTGTTGCAGCCATCGCGAGCCTCTGAAGCTCTCCTCCGGAGAGTTTCTCGAGTTCCCTGTCCAATACTTCTGTGAGGTCGAAGGCCTTTGCCGCTTCATCGAGCGTCATCCTTTCTTGTACCTTCCCTAGAAGGTCCCTCACAACTCCTTTTACGGATTGGGGCATCTTATCGACGTATTGAGGCTTCATAGCGATCTTGATCTTACCGCTGTAGACATATGCGAGATAGTCGTGAAGGTCTGTTCCAGAGAAATATTTGAGGACCTCTTCCTTGGAGGGAGGATTGTTGTAGTTTCCAAGGTTGGGTATCTCTATTCCAGACAGGATCTTTATTGCGGTGGTCTTACCTATACCGTTGGGCCCCAGTATTCCAGTTATTACGCCTTTCTTCGGTATTGGAAGCCTGTATAGGCGGAATGAGTTCTCTCCATACTGATGGATGAGTTCCGTCTTCAATTCGTCGGCAAGGCCGATTATCTTGATAGCATCGAATTGGCATTTGTTGATACATATCCCGCATCCTTGACACAGCGTCTCAGAGATTATGGGTTTACCTCTTTCCCCCCAGGTTATGCATTCTATTCCTGTCCTTACCAATGGGCAGAATTTCTCGCATTCATGATTGCATTTCCTGTTTTGACACCTGTCTTGCAATACCGCCGCTATCCTCATGTATTCAGCCTATATTCACATACGATTTAACTTTTAAGGTGAAGGGGCAAAGATAAAAACTTATATTGTACGAGTATGACCGTCTACCATGGGAGCGGCAGAGAACAAGGATGTAAACCTAATGCTAGGCGATCCTAAAAAGGCGATAAAGTACCTTTCGATACCAATCGCTGTCACTCTCTTCGTTCAACAAAGCAATAGCATAATTAATATCCTCTGGGTCACAGGCCTTGGTTCTGGTGCAATGGCAGCACTGGGACTTGTTGGCCCGATATATTCCGTGATATTCGGACTTGGTAACGGAATGGCAATTGGAACCTCCGCGGCCATAGCTCGCAATATAGGGATGAAACGTAAGGAGAACGCAGAATCTCTAGCTATGCAAGGAATCCTGCTCGTCATGATAATGTCGGCGATATTGACCCCGTTGCTTTTGATAACAGCTAAGCCGGTCCTCATGCTAATAGGCGCATCTGGAACGATCGATGAATCGATGGATTATGCGATACCGATATACCTCTGCTGTTTTGTGATACTCATGAGCTGCATGATGTCTGGAATCCTGAGGGGCGAGGGCGCCGCAAAGAGATCGATGTACATCCAAGTCCTTGCAGCAGTCATAAACATGGTTCTCGATCCTATCCTAATATATGTTCTGAACATGGGTGTCGCAGGTGCGGCATGGGCGACGATAATTGCATACGCCGTATCCATCTTGGTGGGAATGTACTGGTTCATAGCGCAAAAGGGCACATATCTAACAATGAGGTTGAAGGACCTCAAGTTCAGTGCGATGCGCATGCATGACATCCTGGTGGTGGGGATACCCCAGTCCGCTGAACTCTGTCTGATGTCATTGTTTAATATCGTCTACAATATTTGCATAATGGCAGTGTCCTCATCAGGTGTGATCGCGATATACACGGCCGTATGGAGGATAATGTATCTGGCACTCATACCAGCTCAGGCTTTCGGAGGTGCCATGGTATCAGCTTGCTCTGCAGAGTTCGGTATGAGAAGGTACGACATGATCAAGCAAGCTTTCTATCATTCGAGTAAACTCTCGATAATGGTTTTGACCGTGCTTGCCATAGTTGTGATAATATTCGCAGAACCGATATCCACACTGTTCACATATGCGCCGGATATGCAGGAGTTCCATGGCGAGATGGTCAATCTGACACGCATATTGTTCATCTGTCTTCCGATAATGGGAATGATATTCATCGGGTCATCGGTGCTTCAGGCAATAGGGCGTTCGATTGTCTCTATGTGGTCCGCTTTAATAAGGAATCTCACGCTTTCCATCGCATTCGTAATAGTTACATATACGATAGGTAGCCTGACAGGGTTGTGGTGGGTTCTGACATTCGTCGAGATATTCGGAGGTGCCCTGATGTGGTATCTGGCATATGTTGCGATAAAAAGCCTTCAGCCAAGGGATAAGCCGTACGTATCGATATCTCAATAAGATGTAAGAATTATATGGACACGATATGCATCTGGGATTACTTACATAGATCGAATTATCCAAGGTCATCTGATTTTTTATTCAATACTTTTATTACTGCAATCCACTATCAAGTCAATGGTTTAAATGTCAAAAGTCTGTATCAACATCGCATGGCCATATGCCAACGGCCCCATACATCTGGGACATGTGGCAGGTTCTCTTCTTCCACCAGACATATTCAGCAGGTACAACCGTCTTAAAGGCAATGAAGTGCTCATGGTCGGAGGTTCCGATCAACACGGCACGCCTATAACCGTAACAGCTGAAAGAGAGGGAGTGACGCCAGAGGTCATAGCTGAAAGATATCACAAAATAAACAAAAAGGCGATAGAGGATCTCAACATCGAGTATTCTTTGTTCAACAAGACCCATTGCGATACGCATCAAGAGGTCGTGCAGAAGATATTCAAGGACCTTCTGAATAAGGACTATCTTTATGTGAAGGACACAGAGCAGTATTATTGTCCTAAATGTCAAAGGTTCCTCCCAGACAGATATGTGGAGGGAACATGTCCAAAATGTGCGGCCGAAAAGGTGCGCAGCGACCAATGCGACAGTTGCGGTACCACGTTCGAACCTGGGGACCTTCTGAAGGCCCATTGCATACACTGCGGGTCTGAACCGGAGGTCAGGCCATCGAGACAGTATTTCCTGAGATTGAGCGCGTTCGAGAAACAGTTACTGGCCTATCTTGAGGATAAGGACTACTGGAGATCGAATGTGAAGACATTCACGACCAATTGGTTGAAGGACGGTCTTAACGACCGTGCCATCACAAGGGACATGTCATGGGGCATACCAATACCCGTGAAGGGTTGGGATGACAAGGTCATCTATGTATGGTTCGAAGCGGTCATAGGATATCTCAGCGCATCGGTCGAATATTCGAAGATGATAGGCAAGCCGGACCTTTGGAAGGAATACTGGCAAGACCCAGATGTCAAACATTACTACTTCATAGGCAAGGATAACATCCCATTCCATTCTATAATATGGCCTGCAATTCTGATGGGTGTAGGGAAGATGAATCTTCCGTATGACATACCCGCTAACGAGTATCTCATGTTCAACGGCGGAAAGCTATCAAAGAGCCGCGGAGGTGCGATAGATGTGCCGTCAGTGCTTCAGAAATACGATGTCGATTCTGTAAGGTATTATCTTTCCATCAATATGCCAGATACACATGATTCTGAATTCTCCTGGGATGATTTCCAGATAAAGATCAATTCGGAGTTGGTCGCTGCACTGGGTAATTACTACCACAGATGCTTGAGTTTCACCCAGAAGAATTTCGGTTCCATACCCGAGGCGTTATCCCAAGAAGAGGAGAAAGAGGTCACAGAGGCCATAAGGTCTGCATTCGATGAGTACGATGGATGCATATCGGGATGTGATTTCAAGAAAGGATTGAAGGCCGCAATGGAGTTGGCCAGGTTCGGTAACAGGTATTTCGATGCCATGAAGCCGTGGGCGTTGATAAAACAGGACAAGGACCAATGCGGAAGGGTGATGAACAATCTGTTAAGGGTGGTCAAGGCGCTATCAATCATGTGCTGGCCATTCATGCCTACATCCTCACAGAAGATATGGGGATATCTGGGATACGAAGGAAGCATAGAGGAGGCAGGATTCGATGTACTTGCCCCATTGCCAGTGGGTCAGTCATTGATTGAGCCTTTGCCGGTCTACAAGAAGGTCGAGATACCCAAGGAAGAGATCGAGAAGAAGGAGGATAAGAAAGCAGACACTCCGAAAAGCATAGAGGGGCCATTCTCATCGTTCCGTGCGTTGGACCTGCGTGTCGGCGAGATCGTAAGCGTCAACGACCATCCAGATGCGGATAAGCTGTATCTTCTAAAGGTGGACATAGGCGAGGATGAGCCTAGACAGATAGTGGCAGGCCTCAAGGCATTCTATTCCAGAGACCAGATGTTGAACCGCAAGGTATTCGTCGTTTCAAATCTGAAACCCGCAAAATTACGTGGTATCATGTCATCCGGCATGCTTTTGGCGGCGGATGATGAGGAGATCGGCGGAAATACAGTGCTGCTATTGAAACCTTCAAAGGAAGTCCCTGTAGGTACAAAGATGAATTGCGGTTTGGAGAACTCATCATCGATAATAGAATACAAGGATTTCCAGAAGGTATGCATGAAGGTCTCCGTTGTGGAGAAGGGCACATATATGGCATCCAATAACGCGATCGAATTGCCCTCGCATGCGCCTAAACGTGTCGCAGCGGTCATAGACGGCAGCCTCATAATCCCATTGAGCGATGGAAAGGACTGTGTAGCCACTGTCGAGAGAGAAATATTAGACGGCGCAGGTGTGAGATGAAAGCCGATCTCCATGTCCATTCTTCGTATTCGAATGATGGGAAGTCCACCCCTCAGGAGATAGTGGATAAGGCGGTGGAGATAGGCCTCGGTTGTATCGCCATAACCGATCACAATAGTTTCAAGGCATATTTCGATGTCAAGGACAATGGCAAGGTCATAATAATACCGGGCGAGGAGGTGTCCTCCAAAGAGGGGCACATCCTCGCATTCGGTATAGATAGAGAAATACCGCGTGGTCTAAGCATACAAGACACCATCGATGCCATACACGAGGCAGGAGGATATGCATTCGCGGCCCATCCATACAGATGGTGGTCCGGACTAGGCGAGAAGAACACCTTGAAGTACAATTTCGATGGCGTAGAGGCGAGGAATGCAAGGTCTGTCAAAGGGGCCAACATGTTATCCGAGAGGCTTGCATCCAAGATAGGTAAGCCCGTATCTGCTGGCAGTGATGCCCATTCTCCTCCAAGGATAGGGTCTGGATACACAGAATTCCCTGATGATCTGAAGACATGGCAAGAAGTCGTTAGATACATGATGGAAAATCATGTGAAGGTCGGCAGTAGCAGCAGAGGCAAATTGGCCACTGTCAGGTACGCTAGTAAATCTATAAGTGAATGGATATTCCGTGGTTTCAAGAAGATGTAAATAAAAGGAAAATAGTTTTGAAAGATTTTAATCAGGAATCTATCTCATAGAATCTATAAGAGCCCTTACCGATATATTCCGAGAACATCGTGTATTGATGAGTATGTTCATCATATTCGTAGTAACGGATCACACCAAGGGATTGGAACGAATCTACAGTAGTTTCTCCTCCATAGTATGTTTTGCCATCTACATTCTGATACAATATCTCGTATGTACTAGAGGTGTATGTGGGAGTATCGTATTCATCTAACGCCACACCGACGATAGCATGTCCGGGCAATAATCCAATTGCTGCATCATATCCGCATGCTTCGTATATCGCCGCCGCAAGTATTGATGTGTCTTCGCAATCGCCCATTCCATAGTATATTGTCTCCATAGGGTATGCGAAATATTCTTCCTCACCGTATACAACATAATCTGCGTAACACAGATCAGAAGCGGAATTGCTGCTGAATGCAGGGTAGTAATAACAGCATTGTACGAATGCAAGTATGAAGTTAGCAAATGATTGTCCAGTCAAACTTGCATCAGATCCGTATTCTTCAGCGTATAGTTCTTGAAGCTTTTCTGCGATCTCCGATATTGTATCATTTATCTCCACAAAGTTGACAACGTTCCCACTGCCTTCAGAGCCAGAAGAATCTCTAGTGGTCTCAAGTTCGTGATAGTATTCGAATTCAGCATATGTGTATGATATCTCTATGGTGTAGGTATTGCCATCGTAGGTCCATTCATAATCCGTTATTATGTCGCCATCTAGGCGCAGTTCTCCACTGTAAGTTGTTCCTGATGAACTCGCGCTATTTGTGGAGTTCTCATAATCGCTTTCAGATTCATAGCATGTGACCGATATGGTATAGTCTCCTGCGATGTAACCGCTCCAGTATAGGCATGCTTCGCTCTTGGCCACTGTAGATCCGTCGTAAGCGGAAAATGTATACGTATAACTTGAATTGTAGTACATATACTGCGTCCAACCATCTGAAGTATAGACGTATGCGATATAGCTCGTACTGCTTTCATCGTAAACGGTCCATACGAAATAGGAATATTCTGATGCATAACTATCGGACAATGTGATCACGAGGCAGTCTTCCAGATCCCCATCGCTATCCATGTCATGTGTGGTTTCTTCGTATGTGAAGATCCCTGAGGTGAATGCTCCGCTGTATGAGACTTCGAAATCGTCAATAGATTGACCTGTGACGGTTGTGCTGCTACCGCCGCTCTTTGTGTTGTTAGATTCATTATCGATGATAACGACAACCGCTGCGGTCAATATCATCAAGATCGCTACAAGTATTGCGCCTGTTTTCTTTCTCGATTCTTTTTTCTTAGGTGTTGAATAGTATGGCCTGGACGCAGCATATCCTGAGACGTTATTGCGTTCTGACCATTCGTCTATGGACGATTGGTTCGTATATGAATCGCCGATACGGATTGATTCCTGATGCTCAGTATAGGTATCGCTTTGTCCATCCGGGGTCGTGCTTTGTGAAGCAGGGATGAACGGCAGCTGATATCCGCACTCAGTACAGAATTTCACTCCATCTCTTTCTATATGCTTTCCGCATCTCGGGCAAAACATAATTTGACGATGTAAATTTAGGGATATAAAGGCTTTTATCCTATTTTAAAAAAATTTTCCTAATTGTGATATTTATCGACTATCGATAATAATTTTGTATTTAAGATTAAATAATTTGGAAAAGGAATGCGAATCTAAAAGAGGGTTAAAGTTAAGGGGTTTGATCCGATCTTATGCCATCAAAGATGCGGATCTGAGCTCGGCTGCGATCTTATCGACAGCACGTACGACGTCCTCAGGTACTTTGGCACCTGTGCATACCATCTTACCGGAACCGAACAGAAGCACGACCACCTTGGGGTCATCCAATCTGTACACTAGGCCAGGGAATTGCTCGGGCTCATATTCTACCTTTTCCAATCCCAGTGTGATCGCGACCGTGTTAAGGTTGATCTCCTGTTCAAGGTCAGACGAAGCAACAATGTTCTGCACTTCGATCTTCGGTTCTATGCTGATCTTGATGTTGGCCTTTTCAAGGTCCTTTGCAACTTTGCTTATGGCAACTTTGACATCGTCAAGGCTCTTGGCACCTGTGCAGACGACCTTTCCACTTCTGAATAGAAGTGTCGCAGTTTTTGGTTCTTTGAGTCTGTATACAAGTCCAGGGAATTGTTGAGGGTTGTATTCCGCTCCATCAAGGGCATCCTCAATTGCATTGAGGTTAAGTTCTTGTCCAAGGGATGTGGAAGCAACAACATTCTCGATATTCATTTTAGCCAACGTTTCACCGAAAGGGTTTATTTATATATCCTTTATAAAGCTTTTGAAAAGTGATGTATATTATGGTCCGTTTATGAAGAAAACCGACACTTTTTTCACAGGTAGTACAATTGCAAATTCGTGCTATATTGGCGATCAGATATAGAAATAAGAAGAATGGAGTCGGGAGAGGGGATCGAACCCCCGTATGCGGATCTGCAGTCCGCCACATAGCCTCTGTGTTATCCCGACTTAGTCTACCCGATAGATTGGCTATATTAAAAGATTTAGGGTTATGCGAATAACCACGTGTCGTCTGGCGGTATTTGCGATGAGCGAGATCCTTGAGATGCGGTTTGCAAATCCACCCTTCATGTTCTGCCCTCAACACAATTATAGGAAACAATGCATTCCATCAATCATGCATTGCAAGGACGTATCCATCCGTGATGTGGCGGTACCTCTGACGATAGAGGGCATATCTGATCTTATGGAAGGATGGAAAGCATACAAGAGGACAGGATACATCGTCCTTCGTAGCGGCAAGGATTTGGCTGTGGTGAAGATCGAGAGGATCAACGGCCCGGACCTCTTCCA
Source organism: uncultured Candidatus Methanogranum sp. (assembly GCA_963676045.1). Lineage (GTDB taxonomy): Archaea > Thermoplasmatota > Thermoplasmata > Methanomassiliicoccales > Methanomethylophilaceae > Methanogranum. The sequence goes on along the minus strand of OY780938.1, from coordinate 513,532 downwards.
AAGTCTGTCATCCTATGAGATCCTATCTCTGCCAGAGGATACTGTCTATCACGAGGATGCAGGATTGGATGTCCTCAACGTACCTGCTTTGGCAAGTGTCCAAATGCTGCATCCGGGCAAGACAGTGGTGGTATGCGGCATGTTCTCGCATATCAACTTCATAAAAGGGATCGAGCCTCAGAGGCTGAGGGCGATCGACAACATACCGCCCTCGCCTTCCAAATTGGGAGTGCTGGTCAAATTGGCACTGGCCTCGGGTTTTGTGGAGCATCCTATAATACTGGAAGAGGTCGATATCGACATGACCGATCGCATAAAGGATGTCCGTACAGACGCCGTAATGTTCCCATGCAGGGTATCCAATATGAAGGCGAATATGCCATTCTATTTTTTGGATGAGGCGCCGAAGCTCGGTCATGAGGTCACATTGATAGGATGCGACCTTTCGAAACGCATATACGATTCGCTGTATGGTCCATGTAAGGATTTCATCAACGTCTGTCCGATGGATGGTGTTCCGAGGGACGATGTAAAGACGATCGTGAAATGTTGCAAGGTGAAGGAGGGGCATGTTAGAAAAGGGAATCTTGTGATCGTTCCATGGGGGGCGACCGTTCCAGAGATCGTGAATGCGATAAACGATATGTTCTCAGAATAATTGGCGCCCGCGGGAATACGCCTTGTATCCTTCCTCAGCACGCCCCATCTTGCAAAGGAGGTCCCCCAATGCATACCAGGAGTCTGCATCGTTGGGATCCTTCTCCAGATGTCTTTTCAGATGTTGGATAGCTTCCTCATCCTTGCCTTTGCTTTCCAGGTCCCTTGCGATGAGACGGCCCTTCGATTCATTGTCTATGGTCCTTATGTATTCCTCTTTAGCTTTCCTCATAAGGACGTCGAGGGAATTCTCTGTCAGCCAAGGATATCTCTCCATCAAGGTCTTTTTGAATCTGGATGTCCTTTCCTCATCCAAGGTACCAGCGGTCCCCTTGAACAGGTTCATGGGGACCTTCACATTGAGCTTACCATGGTTTATTGCAATATATCTGTCAGGTGGCCTATCTATGGTCATCTGAACTTGACGATGCGACCGCATTCGTCCCTCTTGCACATCCCGAAATCATTCATCTTCGAGATCTGTTCCATTGTGAAAACAGGGCCATCCTTGCAAACACGTTGGTCGTCGATCATGCAGCATCCGCAAACGCCAGATCCGCATTTCATGTGTCTCTCCAACGATAGCTGGCAATCGATACCCAATTCCTTACATGCTTTGTATAGATAGTAAAGCATGATCTCAGGTCCACAGCCGATGACGCAGTCGTACTTGTTGTCCTTGCATTTCTCTCTCATCAATTGAACTGCATTTCCGTGGAACCCTCTGCTTCCGTCATCGGTGGAGATCCAAACGTTCGATGAATATTTGTGGGCCACGTCATCCATGATGATATCTTTGTCAGTGCGTGCGCCTATGATGACGTCGGCTCCCGTCTCTTTGACAGCTGGCAAGATTGATGCGACTCCGACACCTCCTCCCACGATCAGGTATTTCCTTCCTTTCTTCAGGTCGTATCCGTTGCCGTACGGTCCTCTGAGCCTGAGCGTGTCGCCGATCGAGAGTTCGTGCAGCTTGTTGGTGGACGGTCCGATATTCTTCACGGTTATGCTCTTGATCCTTCCTGTCTTCGATAATGACATGGGGATCTCCTCCATGCCTGGCATCCATATCATCGCGAACTGGCCAGGTTGCGCTTTCTCATCCCATTGGAATTCTAGTGTCTTCGTGTCATAGGATTCCATGTTAATGCCCACGATCTTTGCATAGTTACTCATTGGCAACACCTACCATTTCCTTTATGGACCTGTAATCGTAATCGATCATGAACCTTTCAAGGTCCTTGTTTATCTGGTCGAACACCTTGGGGCCGTTCTTTGCTATGGCGCTGCCTATCTGGAAGGCGCTGGCCCCTGCCATTATGTACTGCAATGCATCATGGGCATCGTATATCCCGCCCACGCCTATTATCGGTATGTCTATCGCGGCATAAAGGTCGTAGACGGCCCTCACCCCCACTGCTCTGACCGCAGGACCAGAGAGCCCTCCGAATTTATTGCTGAGCACCGGCCTCCTCATCTCCGGGGATATGACCATCGCCTTCAGCGTGTTGATGGCGACCACTGCATCCCCTCCCGCGTCTTGTACTGCCAGGCCTATGCTGGCTATGGATTGTATATTGGGCGTTAGTTTTGACCAGACCGGGATCTCAACAGAATCCTTCACGGCCTTGACTATCTTCTTCACTATCTCAGGATCGGTGCCCAGTTCCATGCCGTATCCTTTTGCATGAGGGCATGAAAGATTCAATTCTATGGCCTTTGCACCGTAATCCTCCATCTTGCCTGCCAATCTTGAGAACTCTTCTGGGCTGGCACCATATATGGAACCGATTATGGGTCCCGCTTTCACCGCGATCTCCATCTCTTCCTTGAACAACTCTATTCCGGGATTGGGAAGTCCCATCGCATTCACGAAACCGCTCTTTATCTCAGTGAAGCACGGATTGGCATGTCCGGCCTTCGGTTCCGATCCTATGGATTTGGTTACCACTGCCCCGGCTCCAGATTCGATCATGCGCACCATCGAGGGTCCTGTCTCGTCCATGATCCCTGAGGCGACCATCCCCGGTCTTTTCAATTCTATTTTTCCTATGGAGGTCTCGAGTGTCATAACGACCCCCATATCACATAACTGATTAAAATACTTCCAAGGTATGAGAGGTTATAATGAGAATCTCCGATGTCCGTAATGATTTTCCAACGATGAGGAAGGGAAAGGGCGTATATCTGGACAGTGCTTGTCAATCTTTGAGGCCAGATAGCGTCATCGATGCTATCATGGAGTATTATACTGAATATCCAACATGCGGAGGGCGCAGTGTGCACAATATGGCCACCGTCGTATCTGCTAGGATAGATGAGACGAGGGAGAGATTATCATCGTTTTTCGGGACCGACGATCCTGATTGTTTTGTTTTCACAAAGAATTGTACCGAGGCGATAAACACAGTCGCGTGTGGTGTCGGATTGAAGAAAGGGGATGTAGTGGTCACATCGGATACGGAACACAATTCCAACAATGTTCCCTGGATCGTGATGTCGGATTCATTCGGCCTTAAGAGGAGGATCGCCCATTCGCGGGATGATGGGGAATTCGATATGGATTCCTACATGGAACAGATGTGCCGCGATGTCAGACTCGTATCCATACAGCATTGCAGCAACGTCACAGGTTGCGTCGTTCCCGTGAAGGAGGTCGTGGAGGTCGCCCACGATCACGGTGCCATGGTATTGATAGATGGTTCGCAGGCAGCGCCGCACATGAAGGTGGACCTGAAGAGGTTGGATGTGGATTTCTACGCGATGTCGATACACAAGATGCTAGGGCCGTCTGGAATGGGAGTCTTATACGGGAAGAGGGAAAGTCTGGAAAAGCTGCGCCCGTTGATATTCGGTGGCGGCGCGGTCGGACGTACGACTTACGATCATGTCGACCTCGCTCCTGTTCCAGAACGTTTCGAGGCCGGACTCCAAGATTATGCGGGGATATTCGGCACCAATGCGGCGTTGAATTACATAGATCGCATCGGATTCGATGAGATAACTCGTCATGAGAAGGGCCTTATGAGGTCCATTTTCAATGGATTGGAGGATGTGAAGGGACTTGAGATAGTCGGCCCTACGGCACCCGGCAGGAGATGCGGTATATTCTCCTTCAACATCAAAGGGTTACTGTCCCATGATATAGCGATGATGCTGGACAACATGGACGGCATAATGATAAGATCGGGGATGCATTGTGCGCACCCGTTCTTCGAATCACACGGGATCACCGGAAGCGCGAGGGCATCCACATACATATACAACAACGACGAGGACATATCAAGATTCGTAACTGCTGTAAAGAGCATCTCCGAGCAGTTCGGCGATCACTGATATGCGATCCAGATCGTATCCTCGAAGCGTCCTATCTCCAGCACATCGTTGTATGACATCGTGAATCTTTCCGATGTGTGCTGCATGAGGGAGCGGTATTCATTCCCGTCCTTCGTCAATATGACGTAATTCCCATCGAAGACGAGTCCACATTCTGGACCCGGAAGTATTTCCCATCCACGGAGGTACATGATCTCCGCTTCGGAATCCCAAAAGGAATCCATCATGGAAGAGATGCCGTCCGATACATCATTCAGGTCCTCATCCTCCATCGATTCGTATGCGTTGGAGACAGGGACCAATATGGCGGTCAGCAAGATCATTCCGCATATCATCATCGATACGCGGGACAAAGTGAACTCAATCAACCAAACTCACCCCGATGCCGTAGATGCCATTCAGTTCAACGCATTCGATGTAGATGGTTGCATAACCGTATATGTCCAGACCATCTCCGAAGATGCAGACCGTAGGTCTTTCCAGATATATGCGTCCCTTTTCAATGTCATCAAGGAATATCCCTATCGTGTACGATTGGGTGCCTTCTCCTCCGATGCTCAGATGGCACTCGGAGGTTATATTCACATCAAGTGCGTATTTTCCGCCTATCCCGGCATAATACGCCTTTGTTATCGTTTCGGACACTCTTTCCGCTTCCTTAGTCGCTGACATCAGATGGTCCTTATCTTCGATATCGTTGGCCATTCCATATATCGCAGGTACAGATATCGATAGGATCAGGAAGGCGATCGCCAATCTCATTGGCAGACCTATTATCCCCTTCTTGTCTTTGATCATGCTATCACTGCTACTCTAGCAGAATTGTTCTCCCCATAATCCGACATCGATACGTTGACGGTGATGAAACCGACTGTGGACCCCCTCATGGTGATAGATAGGTCGCTGAACGATATGTAGCCGGTGGAATCAGTGGTCCCGTACGCGGTGCCGCCGTTCTTGTCGCATACACCGAGTCCCGACAGGACCACGGTGGCGCCTTTAAGGGGATTTCCGTCCTGGTCGGTAACAAATATCTCTATGTGGCCATCGGTGATACGATATTCGCCATCCATGTCGATATCGCTCGATACCACATCTACCGATCCTATGGAATCGGGAGTGTCGATGCTATTCATCCATCCCAGCAGTATCCCGGTGCCCATCGTGGCTACCAGTATGACGATCATCAATTGGAGGGGCAGGCCCTCTATGCTTCCTTTCCGGTTATTATTCAATCTCTTCGGATGTCTTATCCTTTTCATGAATACGGATTCCCATCAACGGAGTATAAATTGAAAAATGTACAGTTAGTCTAATCTTCCGAGCGGTATCGAACAGAGGGGCGTGTGCTTTGCACCAGATGGCAGCAGCTCGCTCTTCATGATCATCACATGGTCGCAATCAATGACCCCAAATGAACGGCCATCGTATTCTTTCACCACAGAGGAGACATCGGAGTGGCCTGATGCCCTTCCAAGGGTTATATGCGGTTTGAACGGTTTGCGATCATGACCTATTTTCAAAAGGTCCAGTTCCTTGCCGATATCATCGGAGATCTCTTTGAACGGTATGTCCGATTCGATGCCTGCCCATATGACCTTCGGATCTTTCGCGTCAGGGAATGCACCGATCCCTTTGATGTTTATCTGTGAGCGGTACGAATCTTTCAACGATCTCTCAACGACATCCCTGACATCCATTATTCTCTTTTCATCCATGTCGCCGATGAAGCAAAGGGTCATATGGATCTGTGTTGTAGAGGTGATCTTTATGCCGTCGATCCCCTTAATGAGGTTAAATATCTCCCTCAGTCCATCTGTCACTGGTATCGGTACAGAAATGAATATTCGCATGTCCACGAATATGGGATATACTCTAAGTTTATATTCTATTCAGATATTCCCCTCAATCATGGCAGATAAGATCAAGACGAAGACAGGGGAGGAGAAATTCGTTTCCGCATTCCCTGCGATCGCCTTCATTCTGGTGGTAGCCGCGATGGCAATCACCTACTTCATGATGAAGTAAACCCCTTACCTTGTTCCAAGGTCAATATTCACGATTTGGATGTTCTCAGGCGTAGGAGTGCCTTTTTTGCACCGAAGTGTCCCATGGACGCGGCTTTATTATACCATCTTTTGGCTTCATGCATGTTCTTCTGTGTGCTTATTCCCTCTTCGTAATATCTAGCTATTATGAACATGGATTCGGGGTCGCCGTTCTCTGCGGAGAACATATAGGATTCGAAAGGAGTGCCGTCACCTTTGACGACCACTTTCCTCCCTGTATAGTTCTCGACGATCTCCTTGGAGACAGTATGGCCTCTTTCAGCGGCCCGGGTATACCATATTATGGCCTTCTGCTCATCAGGTTTGGTGCCTATGCCGTTCGCGTAACAGTAGCCTACGAAATATTGGCAGATCACGTTCTCGTTCTCCGCGCCCTTCATGTACCATTCGAACGCCTTCTTCTCATTCTTATCGACAGATTTGCCTTCCATGTAGCAATCTGCCACGAAGAGTTGTGATTTGGCATATCCTTTCTCGCCAAGTGTGGAATGTATCTCGAACGCCTTCCTGAGGTCCCTCTTCACCCCTTTGCCCTTAGCATAGCATTCAGCGATGATGAATTGTGATTTGTTATAGCCGTCTTCCATGGAACGCAGGCACCATGAGAATCCTTTGGCCTCATCCTTTTCCACGCCATTGCCTGAAAGGTACATGTTGCCAATCATATGGCAAGATACTGAATTCCCGTGTTCCGCTGCTCTCTCGTAGTAATATGCGGCCTTTGACGGATTCGTCCTCAGACCGTTGCCGTTCAGATAATTCTCCCCGGTCATGTATTCAGCATATGGGTCGCCAAGATCGGCTGCCTTTTTGAACCATTCCGCCGAGGCCTTGTCGTCTTTCTTTATGGCCTTTCCTTTGAAATAGAGTTGTGCAAGCATTATCATCGCATCAGTGCATCCTTTTTCAGATGCTGATTGCAGAAGCTCCAATCCCTTTTTCTTATCTCTTTCGACGCCGATGCCACCCATGTAACATCTGGCCATTCCGAATTCCCCGTACGTGCAGTTGCCATTCATAGAAACAGAGTACCAGCTGTGTGCGTAGATCGGATCGGATAGGACAGATATGCCATCCATATAGCATCTGCCGAGATGATATTGTCCGATGGAAACTCCTTTGTCTGCCATTTTCATATAGGTATCAAATGCCTTGGCGGAGCTTTTTTCCACACCGATACCGTGCTCATAGCATTTTCCAAGTTCACATTTGGCGTTTATGGAGCCTTTTTCAGCTGCTTCCAATATCAATCTGAATCCAGATTCCCTGTCGCGTTCTGTCCCTGTGCCTCTTATCAGACAGAGGCCCTTCATGTATAGGGCATCGACGTTCCCCATCTCGGAGGATTCAGAGAACATCTTGAATGCTTCTTTGGCATTGAAATCTGTACCTATCCCCACGTTGTAAAATATCCCGAGCATGTATTTTGAGCTGGGGCATCCATCTTCGGCTTTTTTCCTATAGTAGTTGAAAAGCCTCTTGTCAGTGGGTATCGAGGAATCCTCTAACATCCTCTCAAGGGCGGACATGGAATCCTGATTGGATTTCATTGCTGCCTTCGAATACCATATTATCGCCTCATGGACATCTTTCTTTACGGAGATGCCATTCTCATAGCATTTTCCGATAATATATTCAGATAGGGTGTGTCCAAGTGTCGCTGCCTTCATATACCATTTGAAGGCCTCATTCTCATCGATTTCCGTATTTTTGCCCAATGCATATATCTGACCCAGCTCAAAACACGAGTTGATGTCGCCGTCATTGGCCCTATCGATGATATCTTTCGGAACCGACATATCTTTCCCTTATTCGTCTATTTATTATAATATCTTCGTTGTTGGTTGGGTTTCCGCTCAGTCCACGATCTTTCCTTCTTCCCTAAGAGCATCATAGTTGTGGTTCCTGAACCAAAGCATGACATCGATGGACACCAGCGTTATATTGAGCACATAGAAGCAAACAATGTAACCAACTTGATCGGTCACGAATTTGTTCGCTATGCCAAACAGATATCCAACTTCCAGGATAAGCATGAATGCAAGGCTTTTTCCTTTAGCGGTGCGGACATGCCATGACTTATTGATCGAAACCGGCCAGGCAGCTGCAAAACAAAGTAGCATGCAAACCTCCAGCACTCCTGATTGGAGCAGTCCCGACTCAAGCATCATTTCACCCTAATGAGCTCATAATCCCCTTTACCTATGCCTATTCTCTCAGCATGTTCGAAGTTGGATTGCCAGCGTGTATTCGGGTTGGTCACTGCGAAGATGTCGCCAGGTTTCTTCCCATTGCAAGCAATGTCTAATTTGCTACCCTGAATGATCGGTTGTTTCTGCGCCATGTCGATGCATGCCCGATCAATGGCGATCGGGTCCATCGAGGCAAATATCCCGAGATTCGGTATTATTGGCATATCGTTCTCTGCATGGCAATCGCAATACGGGGACACGTCGGTAACTATCGATACGTGGAAATTCGGTTTCCCATCTAAAACGGCTTTAGAATACTCGACTATCTTATAGTTGACCAGGTCAGAATTATCGTCATTGATCACATCGATGGCATCGAACGGGCATATGGCCATGCATCTCCCGCATCCAACGCACTTGCTGTGGATTATCTTAGATACGCCATTTGCAAATTCTATCGCATCCTGGGCGCATACGGAGATGCATTTCTTGCATCCGATGCAGTTTATCTGATCGACACTCGGTTTTCCCGAGGAGTGCAGTTCCATCTTCCCTCTGCGAGAGGCGCATCCCATGCCGATGTTCTTGATCGCACCGCCTATGCCCGTGAGTTCATGGCATTTGAAATGATTGAGGGAGATGATGATGTCTGCATCTGCCACGACATGTCCGATCTTGGCTTTTTTGATATATACTCCATTCTTGACGGGTATTTCCAGATCATCCGTGCCTTTCAGGCCATCCCCTATGATGGTCTGGCATCCAGTGGTGACGGAGTTGAAGCCATTCAGCTCCGCGTTCCTGAGGTGTTCTACTCCATTCTTTCTCATGCCCACGTACAAAGTGCTGCAATCGGTCATGAATGGCATTCCGCCTTTCTCCTTCACCAGGTCACCTATGACCTTGACATAATTGGGCCTTAGATATGCAAGGTTACCATATTCACCAAAATGCAGCTTTATAGCTACTAATTTCCTTTCCATGTCGATGTTCTCAAGACCAGCCTTCCTGATGACCCTGTCCAGTTTCTTCAGTAGACTGTCGTTGAACTCGGCATGCATATCGGTGAAGTATACCTTGGAATCCATCATAACGCCTTAAAAAGAATCTCGCTGTTAGTATTAAACCGATGTGGGGGAACAACCATATTCATCGATCTTGTGGACTCAAATCCTATATGAGACAATTTCAATATTGATTTATCCAGTATGAGACAAATCCACATACATCGGATGGAATGTTTGAAATACTGCTATTAAATCACAATCTTAGCAAGAATTTTTCTTGTGAGGTGGAATCAATGTACACAATGAGTCCCTTTGCAGGTGCCCTCATGTCAGATGAGGCGGCAATGAAAAAATACACAGGTGAGAAACTATGGGGCCTCGCGGTCAGTATCGATCTAGGCGAGTGCGATCATGATAAGATCTCATCCAAAGAGCACATAACACAGTTCGCGATCGATCTGGCGAAATACATAGATATGAAGAGATACGGAGAACCGATGGTCGTCTTCTTCGGCGACGAGCCAAAGGTACAGGGGTACTCGCTTGTCCAGCTGATAGAGACATCTCAGATATCCGGTCACTTCGCAGAGGATACAAACAGGGCATTCATAGATGTATTCTCATGCAAGCAGTTCCCTCCAGAGAAAACCGCAGAGTATGTTAAAAAGTACTTCGGCGCAAAAAAGATGCAGTACGCCATCTGTTTCAGGGACATCTAAACATTCATCGCCCGGCGATAGCCGGGCTTAGAACACTTACAAATTTATACGCTAACGTCATTTTTTGATTCATGAATGTAACGATCTTCAACGGTTCTCCGAGAAAAGAAGGCAACACGGCCGCATTGATCGATCAGATAACGAAGGAACTTAGGTCATACAACGCAGATCCCAAGATCGTCACGCTTTTTGACAAGAACATAAAAGGATGTTCGAACTGTGGAAGCTGTCAAAGATCAGAGATAAGCGGTCATTGCACAATCAAGGATGACATGTCCGAGATCTACGGGGTTCTTCTAAATTCAGAACTCGTGATAATAGCAAGTCCGATCTATATGTGGCAATTGACACCTTGTACATTGGCATTCTTGAATCGCATCCACGCATTGCAGTCTGAATCATACAATCATGTCGAAGGTAAGAGATTGGCGCTCGCGATGACGATGGGCGACGGTTCCGAATGCGCAGACAGTGCGATATCAGGAATAGTCGACTTCTGCGAATATTACAATATGGATTACCGCGGGATGGTCAGGGTCCCCTATGCAAAGAGGGCTGAGATAATGGAAGGCAAGTATGAGAAGGCTGTGAGGGCATTCGTCGACAAGTCCCTTTGACTTGTCGAGGTCCTCAGTCGTAGCTTCTCTTGTCAGTCACATGCTTCGCTTTTCCTTCAAATCTTTCAAGTGTTCCAGGGAGTACGAGTTTCACACTGGTCTTGAGATTCAATATGTCTTTGAGTCTTGATTCGACTTGTTTTGACATTGTATTGAGCTCAACCATGTCATCTGTGAGATACTTCTCCTCTAACTCTATCTCTATCACGATATCGTCCATATAATTCACATTTGTCAGTGTTATGTGATAGAATGGACTTAGGAATTTGAATTCGCCGATGACGGCCTCTACCTGCGAAGGGAAGACATTGATGCCCCTTATCACTAGCATATCGTCCGATCTTCCGGATATCCTCCCTATCCTGGGGTGCGTTCTTCCGCATCCGCATTTCTCCCATGTGAGCGAGGTGACATCCCCTATCTTGTATCTTATGAGGGGGAAAGCCTCCTTCTGTAGCATCGTGACCACCAGGTCCCCTTCTTCTCCATCGGCACAGGGTTCTCCGTTCTTGTCAAGTATCTCCATGTAACAATAGTCCGCCCACACGTGCGATCCACATTGGTGGTCGCATTCCAAAAAGCATGGACCGTAGAACTCGCTGGCGCCATAGCAGTTGTGGACCTTCACCTGGGTGCGGTCCTGTAATTTCTTCCTCATGCTCTCTGACCAAGGCTCGCCGCCTGCGATGGCAAGTCTCACCTTCGTATCGCGATTTATATTGATCCCCCTGCTTTCGCAGACATCGGCCACATGGAACATGTATGACGGGGTACCAGCTATCACTGTTACAGGCAGGTCATGCATCATCTGTATCTGTCTGTCGGTGTTGCCTGTACCTATAGGGAGTACGGTGGCGCCTATGCGTTCGGCTCCATAATGGACGCCCAATCCACCTGTGAAAAGTCCGTATCCGTGGAAATTCTGCAGCATGTCCTTCTTTGTCATGCCGAAGGAAACCATGCCCCTTGCAAGACATTCGGACCAATCATCCAGGTCCTTCTGCGTATAGCTTACGATTGTCGGACGGCCGGTTGTACCTGATGATACATGCACTCTCACTATGTCCTCATAGGGCTTTACGAATAACTTGTCTGGATAATTGTCCCTGAGGTCCGTTTTCTTCATGAATGGGACCTTTCTGAAATCATCGAAGCTCTTTATGTCATCAGGTGTAAGACCAGCTTCTTTCATCTTATCATGGAAGAACTGTGAAGAGTCGTACATGGTACGGACCTGTTTCCTAAGGAGGGAAAGTTGAAGCTTTTGGAGCTCCTCACGGGGCATGGTCTCGATCTCTCTGTTCCTGAACGCCATCTTATCACCGATAATCGTGCTAATGGTTGGCACGCTACACTCATGAAACGTACCATTGCATATATAGGTTATTAAAATGAAAAGGGATGAAATGGTTTAAGGCAGTATGACAGATCCGACTACCCTTAGTTTTCCGCCTTCGAGATACATGATGATACCTTTGTCGCCTGGCTTGTGTATCACGTCGTTCTCGATCTCGAAAGATACCTTCGCGGACCTGAAATCAGAGCCGTTATCCACGGCAGATATCCTGCAAGGTACCATCTGCATCCAGTGCCCCAGATGCACGACCATCCCTTCTTTTAAAGGAGCAGGCCAATATTTCACCAATCTGACCTGTCCGGTTAGGTTACGGGTCATCTTTATAGATGGGTCCGTGGTCACCACGAATCCTCTGTCAAGTTCTTCGGATTCAACACCTCTGAGCGCAAGTCCCACGTGGTCTCCTTTTACACCATCTTCGGCATCTATGTCGTGCTTCTGTATGGATTTCAATACTATCTCTTTCTTTATCGGGAATATCGTCATCTTGTCGTGTTTCTTGAAATGACCGTCTATCACCGAACCAAGTACAACGGTACCGACCCCTTTGACGTTGAAATGGCTGTCGATCGGGCATGATCCACATGTGCCTTCTCCAGCTTTCCTCCCTTCTGCACAGGCCATTGCTATCAATTCCTCACGGACCTTCACGGTGTCCTCTGGAATCACGGTATATCCTTCCAGGGATGTTCCAGCAAGAATCGGCTTTAGCTGTTCAGGCTGTATGTAGTTCCTGAGGATTATCCATCCGTTCTTTATACCGAAGAGGTCTATCATGACGATGGATTCGCCGAGTTGCGCATCTATCTTGTCAACTATCAGTATGACGAATTCTGACATCCCTATAGAATAGAACAAGGATGATAGCTTGTCTGGGTATTTTGAGGGTTCTATCAATGTCACAGAGTCATTGCCCTTCTTAATTTCGAAAAAGGTCATGTCTGTAACGGTGCCCTTCTTTCCTACCTGCCCTGCAAAGTCCTTTGCTCCTACGACTGCTATGTTAAGGTTTCCCATTTAGATCTCCGATCCCTTGATTATCTTTATTCCTGCGGCTGTCAAGACCGAGATCGCTTTTTCTGGGTCATCCACCCTTATGAAAAGTCCCTCGCGGTCCTTGGATGCATATGCATAGCCGTATTCGATGTTGATGTTAGCCTTCCCTAGGACATCTGCGGCTTGAAAGAGTGAACCTGGAACATTGCCTATCGCAATCCCTATTATGTCGGTCTTCTTCACTATGACCCCTTTCGCCTTGATCTTCTCATAGGCTTCGTCAGGGTTATCCACGATGGCTCTGAGGATGCCGAATTCAGTCGATTCTGCAAGATTGCAGGCTTTCATGTTGACGCCGCATTCCTTCAATATGTTGGCCACTGCGGCCAGACGACCTGGTTCATTGTTGACGAATATTGAAAGCTGCTTGATTATCTTGTCGTTTGTCATTAGAACACCCTCTTATCAATAACTCTCTTGGCCTTGCCTTCGAACCTTGGAAGTTCTCCGGGGGCTTTCAATTCAACTGTAACAGCGATGTTTAGGTATTTTTTAAGTTCGGACTCTATGTGCGCTCTTAATTTTATCATGTCCTCGATCCTATCGCTGAATGCTTCAGGTTTTATCTCCACCTGAAGTATCATGTTGTCCAGTGAATCGATACGGTTTATGTAGATCATGTATTGGTCGCCCACTTGCGGTATCTGCAACAGGGTGTACTCTATCTGTGAAGGGAATACGTTTATTCCGCGTATGATCAGCATGTCGTCTGCCCTTCCAGAGATCCTCGATATCCTGGGGGAGGTCCTTCCGCATTCGCAGGGTTCGTGCGTTATGCTGCAAACATCCTTGATGCGGAATCTTATCAGAGGCATCGCTTCTTTTTTAAGCATGGTGACGACCATCTCTCCTTTGTCCCCATCGTTGCATGGCTCTCCAGTGTCAGGGTCTATGATCTCCACGTACATTATGTCCGCAGGGATGTGTATGCCGTTCCTTTCATCGCATTCGGTGTACATGGGGCCTGCCATTTCGGATGTGCCGTATATGTCATAGGCCCTTATGCCTGTAGCATCCTCGATGTGATTCCTCATGCTCTCTGACCAAGGTTCTGCACCAAGCACCGCTTTTCTAAGTTTCGTATCCCTTCTGAAGTCTATGCCCATCTTCCTCGATACATCGATCATATGGACGAGATACGAGGGGGTGCAGGCGATGACCGTGACCCCCAGGTCCTGCATCAATTCCAATTGTCTTTCGGTGTTACCAGTGCCTGTAGGTAATACGGTGGCACCTACTTTTTCCGCACCGTAATGGGCGCCTAGCCCGCCTGTGAACAATCCATATCCATAGGATATCTGCATCGTGTCCTCCGGGCCGATGCCGATGGAAGTGAATGACCTTGCGAGCGCATCGCTCCAGTATTCTAGATCGTTCCTTGTATAGCCTACCAAGGTAGGTTTCCCGCTGGTACCTGATGAAACATGATACCTTACGATCTCATTATTCGGAACAGTGAACATCTTCGTAGGGTAATTGTCCCTAAGGTCCTGCTTGTACATGAATGGCAATTTCCTGATATCCTCAAGAGACCCGATGTCATCTGGATGGACCCCTTCTTTTTTCATCCTGTTGTGGTAGAATTGGTTGAAGCTGTAAAGATTGTTCACAAGCTTTTTCAATTCTGTATATTGCATCTTATCGAGTTCCTCTCTCGGCATGCATTCCATTCTCGGATTCCAAAACATTTCATTGTCCCCTTTATCATCTGAATGAGATAGGTGGTTCAACGAGGTCATATTATTTATGGAGTTCTTTACTTGTCTTGTACATGTCCGACCCCACTTTAGAAAGAGACGATCAAAGGGAACATTGGGATCGTTTCTATCATGATAACGATCGTCCTTGGAGGGGTGTAGGAAAGATAGATGGCCTGGAGATATCGAAAGGGGACAGGGCATTGGACCTAGGATGTGGCAATGGGAAAACGGTTTCAGCATTGTTGCAAAGCGGGGCTCAAGTGACTGGATTGGATTTCTCAGAGGAAGCGATATCCTATTGCAACAAGACCTTCGGAAATAAGGCCAGATTCACGGTCTCAGATTGTTCTGAGCTTCCTTTTGAAGATGGGAGTTTTGACATTGTGACAATGGTCCATGTCCTGGAGCATCTCGATGACGAGCAGTTATCGATGACCGTGTCAGAGGTCAAGAGGGTCCTATCTCCCGGAGGTAAGATCATGGTCAGGGCATTCGCAATCAACGACATGAGGGCCTCAGGAGAGGAGTCCAATGTAAGAGGTAATGGCATAAAATACAGGTATTTCACACTGGATCTGATAAAACGCCTGTTCTCTGATATGGACATCATAATGGCTGAGACGATCGAGGATAAGATGAGATTCGGCGGTGTCAGGGTGAGGGTGGAATGCATATTCCAAAGGCATCGGTGAGGTTTTACAAAGAATCTTAATACAGGACGCCATTGTCTTCGCAGGAGTAATCAAAATGGACAGTTTAGAGGATAACGTATTGGGTAAATCCGCACGCAATCCACTCGGAATAAGCATGTTGAGCCTCATCATAGGTATAATATCCGTCGCATTGAGCTTGGCTGTGTCACAGTATATCGCTGGAGCGATCGCTGGTGCGGTCGGATTGATACTTGGAGGATATGCTGTGAATTATGCCAACCGTTCAAGGAAGGATCCGAGGTGGAAGATGTTGGTAGCGGCCGCAGGTATCGGCCTCATGCTCTCAATGGTCGGATTCATCTACGGATTTGCAGCCGGATTGTGAGTAAATGGCAAAATACAGGGGAAAATACATCTTGGATGGCTTGGGGACGATATCTCCGGAGATGGAAAAGGACCTTGACCTGGCCTATGAAATCTGCATGAGCTACAAGGTGGATTTCCCCTGTCACATGTGCGGAAGATGTTGCCATCAACCACACATAATCGTTCAGCCTCATGAGGTGGACAGGATCTCATCGGCAGCGCGCATCCCTCTTTATGATTTCATGAGGGATTATCTGGTCCAGACATCCGACGGAAGGATGCTATTCAAGAGGACCGACCCCTGCGCTTTCCTTGGAAGCGACAATCGTTGCAAGATATGGAAGGACAGGCCGGAGATATGCGATGATTTTCCATATTCTGTCTCAATGTTCATGAGTAGGGTGTATCTCGCGATAGTAAACGACGATGCGGACATTCTGAAATTAATCGATTATATGGATGACACCTGGCCTTGCACAGTTGTAATAAGGTCCTCGATAATCGAAAAGGTCGGCAACGCACGCAAGGAGAGAAAGGTCATTTGTGGCACTCAATGAAGTCCCTAATGCCAGTGACATACAGTTTTGAAGGCAGGTAATGCCCTTCGTCTTTTAATTCCAGTAGTTGGCAGTTAGGTATGGCATCGCAGGTCCTTCTCCCTTCTATGGGTTCGACCATTATGTCTTCGGTACCGTGTATGCACAGTGTGGGGGCTAGGATGCTAGATGCGGATGAAGAGGTGTCGAACAGGTCCACGGCATTCAGCTGCGCCCTTAGTTTTTTGATATCATCTATCTCCACTGTCTTTATCGGCATACCATCCTCTTCTTTCATTCTGAAGAAGCTTTCCGTATATGTCAATCCGTTGAGTATGCGTCCAAAAGATTCTTCTGGCCCTCCATTTTCTACTATAAACAATGCCGTGTCAAGAAGATACGCGGAGCGTGAAGGCCTGTAAAGGTATGTGGACATCAATATCAACGTCTTTATTTTCTCAGGATGCCTTATGGCGACCATCTGCGCTACATTCGATCCGAGTGACCATCCTACAATATGGGCGGATTCAATCGACAGATGATCCAGCAATCCTGCGACATCATCTGCCATATCATCAATTGAGAAATGCAAGTCGCATTCTGTGAGACCAGATCCCCTGTTATCGACCGAGATGACAGTATAATGCTGAGCTAGGTATTCTGTTGCTTTTTTCCAAAAATGCAAGCTCCCTCCAAAACCACAGATCAATACAATGGGCTCTCCGTTTCCGACGACCTCATAATTGTATCTTATCCCATTGATGTCTGCTTTTGGCATGATTATGAGAATTCAGAGCGGATACAAATATCTAACTCAATTCCGCATCATATTAATGTCGGTACGTGATATAGCGTTTGGTGAGGAAATGAAGGTCGTAGCTTTCAATTGCAGTCCTAGAAAAGAGGGCAATACATATCACATGATAAAGACAGTATTGGACGTTATTCAGAAGGAAGGCATAGAAACTGAGATAGTTCAGGTGGGTGGACATGATCTGCACGGATGCAGAGGATGTGGTGGTTGTCGTAGGAACAAAGATGGGAAATGTGTGTTCTCCGAGGATATCTTGAACGAATGCTATTGGAAGATGGTCGAGGCGGACGGGATAATCATAGGGTCGCCAACATATTTCGCGGATCTTACCGCCGAGGCAAAGGCGTTGATAGACAGGTGCGGATACGTCGCAAGGTCTAATGACAACCCTCTGAAGAGGAAGGTAGGTACATCAGTATGCGCCGCTAGGCGTGCTGGGTCAATTCATGTTCTCGATTCGATAAATCATTTCTTCACGATAAACGAGATGATACTTGTCAGTTCATCGTATTGGAACATGAGTCTTTCTGTAGCCAAAGACGATTATGAGAAAGACGATGAGGGGATTCAGACAATGATAACATTGGGTCAAAATATGGCGTGGGCATTGAAGAAATTGAACTCATGATGGAATATGCAAGTCTAGGACATGCATATTCCAATCCAAATCATTTTTTCTTTGCTTGATCTGCAACGCCGTTTATCTTAGCCGATACGGCATTTTGGTCGCCGAGATAATATTTCTTCTTGACATTGAACATTTCATCGAATTCATAGACCAATGGCACACCTGTGGGTATGTTGAGATTCACAATATCTTCGTCTGATATCTTATCGAAATATTTCACAAGGGCGCGCAACGAATTACCATGTGCGGTGATCAGGACACGCTTACCGCCCTTCATCTGCGGGAATATCTCAGTCTCATAGAAAGGTACGACGCGGGCCACGGTATCTTTGAGGCTTTCTGTCAAAGGAAGGTCCGTATCCTTCATATCACGGAACATGGGGGAGTATTTCGGGTTGCGTGGGTCTTCGTTAGATAGACTCGGAGGCTGTATGTCATAGGAGCGTCTCCAAAGTTTTACCTGATCTTCGCCATATCTTTCAGCCGTCTCGGATTTGTTCAATCCTTGAAGTGCACCATAGTGTCTTTCATTGAGTTTCCAGGTCTTGTAGATAGGCAGCCATTCGCGGTCCATCTGCTCCAATGCAATATTCTGGGTGTGTATGGCTCTTTTGAGATACGATGTATAGCACACATCAAAATCGTAACCATTCTCCTTCAGAGCCTTGCCTGCATCCATGGCCTCTGTCTTTCCTTTTTCAGAAAGATCCACATCGGTCCATCCAGTGAAAAGGTTCTCTTTGTTCCAAATGCTCTCTCCGTGTCTGATAAGCACCAATTTCATTCAAATCACTCTTTTGGACGTGGTCCTATACATTGGTGTATGTCCTCGGATATTATTACTTTGACGTTTAGAATAGTTCTATCTGTGTTATCACTGAATCTCCGTATGTAACAGGTGTGGCCCTGACGCAGGACGATCTCGGGATGCCCGATCCAGTTCCCACAGTGAATGAATTCTCCATATACGTTATGGTCATTTTATATGACCCGGGCATGCCAGTCGTGGAATCCAGGAGGGAGACAAGATATTCCAGGACACGTTCGTCATTTGATACGGTCGTGACAGCAAGCAGATCGGTAAAGCATACGATTTTTGAATCTTCGTGATCTGTTATTTCGTTCAAACTGAACTTCGCGGAGAGTATCTCATCAGATATATCAGAAGCGTCACGGAAGTCGTTATTCCCCGCATCATATACATACAACGCAGAAAACGCCATGGATATCAAGACCATGAATATCACGGCATCCATTATCCCAGTGAGTCCCTTACGGTCTTTTTTCACACGCATATGGCCACCTCAAAAATAACAGGTATCATACGCCCGTCATCCGATGGTATTGTCTTGAGATAATGTTCCTCTTGGATTGTCCCATCCATGGTCCCTATCAGATGAGAATAATGCGATTCTATCAAGTTTCCAGGTGTCCAGCATTCGATCTCGATTCCCTTATAATTGTTCCTTTCCAAGAATTTGTAGAGCCCATCATCGATGTCCGCTATGAATTCATTATCGCGGATCGAGATTCCAGATAATATATCGTCATCCAATTCGGGGTCTTCCACATACTCGGTGCCGGTCTGAATTACAAAGGCCCCTAGATAGATCATGAGTACTAAAGTGACTATCATGACGGCTAGGATGGCCTCAGGAAAGCCAAGGTCTCCTTTTTTGTCCAATCTCATGGATGTCAATCAGAGGATGCTGATTATAATGAAGGCCGTACAATTAGACTAATCAGTTGATAGCTTTTAGATATGTTCCGTAGTTTATGCCTACGCACATCTCCGTTATCTTTCCTTTCAGGGACACATCTTGAGTAGTGTATGCTTCTGCGACGACCTTGGCCAGATTAGAGGGTCTCTTCCTAAGATCGATGCCCACTGATTCGATCCCCATGTTCTGGATCTCTCTCATGTAGGGCAGTAAGAACAGATCGGACGAGTTCAATATATGTGAAAGTCCATGTGAATCCTTGTATACGGGGAATTCGAATTCTTTCTCATCCTTGAGTATGCCATTGTTCATATTCGGATCCCTTGTGCACATGAGCTCAGTTCTTCCGAACACCATGACCTCCAATCTGCCAGGATAGTGTTTTGCTATGTTGTCCATCTCTAGCTTTGAAAGCTCGACTGATAGGGTGGTCTGGAACAATCCCGCTTCGAAATTGCTGTTGAACGCATTCATGAAATAGCTTCCATAGACACGGTCTTCCTTTCCGTAGTCGATCTGTCCAGGTGTGTGTATCATAAAGGATGTGCCATCGGCTTTGCCCAGCGGATAGAATCTCGGGATGTTTGTGACGCATTCGATATTCGTTTTGCTGCACATCTTCCTCGCTGTCTCGAGATTCTCATTCATATCGAAATACACACGGTCTGCATAGGGAAGGACAGTATCCAAGGTCTTTAAGGAATTGACATAGAATGAGAACTCTGGTTTCTTCCTCGGGCGATCCACATCCTTTCTTTCAATATCCACTGAATACTTGATCTTGTCCCCCATAAACTTAGGGGCGTCACCTACAAGGTTCTTGATCTTATCTATCTCTGGGTCATATGTCCTATAGATATCATATTCTCCATCATTGATCTTGAACGGCGAAGCTACCTTTCCTACATTTGTAAGTTTGAATCCACCTACTTTGGTGTCTCCTTTGAATATCGAAATGCCATCCTTGACATGCACGATGCTGTTGAGGTCATTGGTATTGAATCTGCGATCAGATATCGATACCTTTCCGAGGTAATATCCTCTGTTATCGGCAAATTTGTATTGTACGGGCGATTTCACGCCATCCAGATATCCTGGGCCAAATCCTCTGTTGAAAACTGTCTTAAGGAGATCATCGTACTCTTTCATCTCTTCGAATGATGCGCCATCACGCATCATGGAATATACTTTGGTGGCCAGATAGGCATAGGCCTGGCTCCTCATCCTTCCTTCTATCTTGACAGATGTGATCCCTATGGATTCCAATCTCTTGATCCAGTCAACGCCATATATGTCCGCGTTGCTCAAAAGGTATCCTTCCTTGTCGTCCATGAAGTATTTTTTTCTGCAAGGTTGTGCGCATTGACCACGATTGCCACTTCTTCCACCAACAAGACTGGAGAAGAGACATCCGCCGGAAATGCAGTAGCACATCGCACCCTGTACGAAGACCTCGGTCTCTATCGGTGAATCCTTTATCACTTCGGAGAGCTCATCGAACGTGAGTTCTCTCGAAAGGACCGCACGATCTATGCCGTGTTTGGAGCACCAGCGAAGACCTGCGGCATTATGTACGCCCATTTGGGTCGATGCGTGTTTAGCGATGTCATACCGCGAGATGTTCTTCAGAAGTCCGAGGTCCTGTATGAGTATGGCATCGGCATCTATGTCCCTCAGGAATCTGACGTAGCCGATCGCATCCTCCATCTCCACATCCTTTATGATCGTATTTACGGTGACATATGCCTTTATGCCGTTGTCGTGGCAGTATTCTATGGCACCTTGTAATTCCTTGTCGGAGAAGTTATCCGCGAATGCTCTGGCACCAAACATCTTGCCTCCTAGATAAACGGCATCACAACCACCTTTGATGGAAGCGACAAGTCCTTCGGGTGAACCAGCGGGCGATAGAATCTCCATGAGTGGTCTATTGCATATATGATTTAAAGGTTCTGTTACGCGATGACAGTTTTCAGATCGTGTTTCTCGAGCTTCAAGCAATTCAATTCCGAATTGGTGAATACAATGAGTTTTACATTCTGTCTAACGAGGGACCTTGCCTTCATCAAACAGAAATTGTACATCTTCTCGTCCGAACGCGTCAGCATGGCTTTCATGATCCACAGGTCAGGGCAATTGACATCGCAGCCCATCAAGACATTTACCTTGTTCATGCATTCATCGTAATGTCCCTTTTCCAATAACGATTTGAGACCCAGAAGCTCATTCAAGAATTCAAGGTAGGTCTCAGATGTGAACATACAAATGGATATTAAACTAATATTTATATATTTATTCATATTAAAATATATATTTTTACTATATATCTGTATCATGAATAAATGTATGATTAGTCAATTGTATCTCTATGAGTCATCAGCCAATTATCGGGCATTTCGAATTTCATCATTTTTAATTCTTCAGGCTTGAATGTGAGTAGGCATATCTTATCCGCTAATAACGATTTGGCTTTAATAAGACAGTAATTATAGATCTGCGGATTGGATTTTAAAAGAATAGCTTTTACCATCCACAGGTCAGGACAGTTCTCGTGAATGACTATATTCTCATTTACGAGTTGAAGGCATTTAGCGTATTCTCTCTGATAGAATAGCTTCCTTATCTCGCTTAGGTTCTTTACCATTAGGATATAGTCGTTATTTGCCCACATGCGCCTTAATATAAGATATGGTAGTTTAAATACATAACTATGGATTTTAACAAAAAGAGGATCAAATCCATCATTTTGAAGTGTGATCATCGATATCTTTCGATGTCGGTTATATTACAATTAATTTATTGAATTCATATGGGCCAAGTATATCTTTTCATCCATGGATATAATTAAGGCGATTTCCAACAGGATGGAGTCGAATAAACAAACAAACCCGGTCGTCCTTACGAAAGATGGGATCTTGATAATAGATTGCAAAGGTTGCGCTCGGGTCCCCGAGATGAGGACTAAAGAGTGCATCAGGTGCGTGGTACGAAATATTTCCACTCATGGATGTGGAGGGCGGATCAGATTAAGGACCTTCAACGACATAGAATTGTGCGACAAGGCGGTCAAGGTCCTTTGTGAATTGTCGCAGATCGAGACATCTGTGAAGAATCTGCGGTCTGCGGACAGGATGCGTTCATGTGCTGCATGTGAACATTCGTGCGTCAAGGTATTCGATATCGCATGGCAGGGATTTCCGGACCCATATTTCGATGCAGCAAGGAAGTCCCTAATAGGATTCCGGGCCGAGGATAAAGAGTGCGTGAGTTGTCTGGGAAGGACATATCGTGCTCTTGACCAGGTCGAATTGGAGATCAGGGAACTTCAAAGAAAGGTAGTGGCCACCTATATGGATGGGGGCATCTGATGCCCCGCATATTGCCTGCATTAAAGGAATTCATTCATTGCAGCGATAGGCCGCGCATAGAAAGCACCCAATATACCAGTCATGATGGGAAATTGATAATCACCGATTACAGTGACGCAGAGAAGAGGGAGCATCACAGAGATAAGAGGAGAAGGAAGGACCAGTCCGCGCCGCCTCAACAAATGGCACAGAAAGAAGAGACCTTTGACAGGCCTCTGATCAAAGACCATGATGCAAAAGAGGACGCATGCGAATATGCGGCCGATCTTCAAGATCGATGCGGAACCAACATCTATCAGACCAAGGTACACAGAAAGATACCTTCAGTAGGGGCATTCATGGAGAATCTCGAGCACATAACCGAGGATGTACGAGTAAAGCCCACCTATTCGGATTGCTGGTTGGTCGGCAAAAGATCGGACCTCGAGACCATGGCAGAATATGATACTTCAAATGGCAAGGTCTTGATAGGCATAGCTTCGGATGGGGAGATCGAATACAATCTCATTCCAAATGAGTATGGATATCCTGATTCGTTGAATGCGATAATATCTGAAGCTATCGACAGTATAAAGGAATGGTTCAGGAAAGGACAGGGCAGGATGGATAAGATAGCCGTTATGACGATGGCTAGATCTACGCTCATCGATAATTCCGGAACCATCGAGGCCATCTACGGAAACGACCCATATGATATTGAGACGGTCATCAAAGAGATGTCAGACGTTATTTACAGATATACGATAGGCCTGGGGATATTCGAGGTATTGATCTCGGATAATAGATTGGAGGACATATACATCGATGCACCATGTGATGCGAACCGCATACATGTGACAATGAATGGCATCGAGGGCCTCAACTCGCACATGCGTTGTAGGACGAATCTGATCGTCGATAGGAAAGAGGTGATGAATCTCATCAATGTGTTGAAAAGGGAGAGCGGATTGCCGTTCTGCGAGTCCAATCCCATCCTGGAGACGGATATGAGGAATTATGATGCCAGAGCGACGGTCATCGGATATCCGATGAGTCCTAACGGGGATGCGGTCGCCATACGCAAACGCTCTACACGTCCGTGGACGCTCACAAGGCTGATAGCCAACGGGACATTGGACCCGAAGATCGCGGGATTGCTATCATTCCTGGTCGACAACCGTGCGACATTCCTCATCTGCGGCCCAAGGGGTTCAGGTAAGAGTTCGATGCTGGCGGCATTGATGTTCGAATTCCCGATGTCGCAAAGGATACTAACAATCGAGGATACGATGGAACTTCCGAGCGATATGATGCGGAGGATGGGATACAAGATACAATCCTTGCTCATCGACGGAAGGATGGAAGGAGACGAACTCTCAAAGGCCGATGAGGCATTGAGGGTATCCCTCAGGATGGGGGAATCGGCCATAATACTCGGAGAGGTAAGGGGGGAAGAGGCCAAGACATTATACCAGAGCATGAGGACCGGCCGTGCTGGCAGTTCAATAATGGGGACCATACACGGAGATTCTGCGAGAACGGTCTACGAGCGTGTCGTACACGACATGAACATATCTCCTGAGGCATTCATGTCCACAGAGGTCCTTGTGACGCTTGGAACCATAAGGGAAAGGCGCACAGGCAATCAGATAAGGAGGTTGAGAGAGGTCGTCGCCACCGGAAGCGACCCTGGTGATTTCTTGGATATAACTGGCAATGATATGCTATTCGAATCCCCAGTAATGCGCAGGGCGCTCTCGACATCACAATTATCGAGGTCGGAAGCCATGAAGGAGATAAGGGCAAGGGGTATGATCAGGGCATTCCTGGCAGAGATGGGAAATCAAAACGGTGACAGATTCTTCGGACCAGAATGGATATCGATGTCGAATGAACACATTTTGAAAAACAGAGGAGGAACGGCAGAGGAGATGCTGAGGTCATTCAAGGTGAAGTTCAATTCGATCTCCGGGGTCGGTGAATGACATGTCGGTCAAAGGAAGTCCTATCAAGGCTCATGTGAAGAATCCCATATCGTTGATGAACGAGGGGCCCACAGCGATCGGCATGATGTCGGTCGTAATAAACGCTGGAGGTTCACTGGACACTGCGGTCAGGGACATCGCGAAGAATGGACCGGTCAACATAAGGAAGATATTCGGGTCCGTTGTGTGTGATGCGGACACCAGACAGACCCCGGATATAAAGACGGGGTTGATATCGGTTCTGTCATCGTTGCCCGCATCGTCATCTGTCCTCAGACGTTCCATCCATCTGGTGATAGCGGCCTCGGAATCCAATGATAAGAACGAAAGGGCCAGGATCTTGAAGGATGCCTCCGATCTGGCGATATCCGGTCTCAAAGAGGCGGGGGAGACATACAGCTCATCGTTGAATACCCCGTGCATGGTGGTGTTCGGCCTAGGCATAATGGTCCCGATGATATTGATGTCGATATTGCCCATGCTGTCCATGGGAGGGATATTCGGAGGTTCGGCCATCGACCCCACATTGGTGACTTTGGTAACCTTGTTAGGCATACCTTCCATCGTGGTGATAGTCATACTTTCCATAAGGGACAGGAATCCATTCATATCCGATGATTCCGATAGGTTGAAGGTCCAGGATGTTTGGCCGTTGTTCACGGTATTGCCTATACTGGCAATCTCCATCGAGTGCGGCATAGATATCGGCCTGTCCGCGGTCATTGCATCTTCCATCGCGGGTCTGATGATGTTCGCATCTACTTATGATGCGAACAGGAAAGAAGTGAAAAGGTCCAGACAGGAGGCCCATTTGAAAGATTCGATATTTGAGCTAGGTAACAGACTGATATCGGGCGATAATTATGAGAACGCGTTGATCTCGGCTATAGGCACCAGGAACGAATGTTCGGAGATATCGGAGTCCTTGAAAACGGAGATGGTCCTTTGCAGAGGCGATAATCGCTCGGCCATAAGGATGTCAGTGGGGAGGATATCCATGTCGATATCAGATATACTGTGCGACATCTCTGCATGCGCTCAAAAGAACATAAGGGATGCTGGCCGCTTGGCCATATCCGTAGGTCGGCAGATCCAGGACCAAGAAGTAGTGAGGAAGAGCATAAACAACAAACTGAAAAGCATGGTCGATATGATGACAGGCACAGCGGTGTTCTTTGCACCTCTCGTTCTGGGAATGAGCCTATCGATGATGATGCCGATATCTGAAATGGTGGGAGGGGACCTCACAGATACAAGATCGATATTACTTGCATATGTGGTGGAATTGTGTGTTCTCATGGCCTTCCTTACAGCATATCTGAGTGGCAACACGGATCGTAAGCATATAATCTGGCGCATCGGTATGATGATGCCCATTTCATTGATCGTCTTCCACCTCAGTTCGATGATCTCTTTCTAAGGGGGGGGGGGAAAAATCCCCTTTCATTTTTTATCTGTTATATCCAAGCAATTCTGTATTATTTCGATGCTGAAATCACCGTTACCTAATTTCCGTGTGGTTTTTTTGACGACCTCATCAATGTTATCACATTCAAGACCGAAGAGCGTGCAGAATATTTTGAGAACAGAGCGTAATTCTATACTATATCCCTTGTGTGGATTATAGCGGTATTCCGATGTGAAATTGGATATGGCACCGACAACGGCAAGCATGTTATGTCTTACCATGGTGCTTTCGATCGGGGTCGAGGTCATATCCGTGAAGGCGGTTATCCATTCGGTCTTCATCTTCACGATCTCTTCCATTATCAGTCTCGAACGATAGCCGTCATCGATCAATTGTGCTATCGTGCTGTCGCTAGATGCTGCATATAGTTCAAGTGCCAATGGGAATGCGATCGACTCGATGACATTCGTGTCCTCTTTGAAGTTCTGACGTGAAAGTTCGAATGCCGATCCATATATCAGTATGAAGCATTCTTTCAATATGTCATATTTATCCTCGAAGAGATTGTAGATACTTCCAGCCTTGAGTCCGGTCACATTCTCTATGTCCTTTATGGTGGTGTTCTCGTAACCCTTCTCAAGGAATACAGGTATGACCTGGGATGCAATCTTTCTCTTCACCCTTTCTCTTTTAGCTGCTACATTAGGGCTTGTATGCTTACGGTCCGACTCCTCCATCATGATATCAGATTGTTTTGTCTTTTATATAGTTGTTTTGAATGCTTTTCAATTCGATCATCTTTTATTCGATAAGGACATTTATGCAATGTGAACGTATGTTCTTTGTGCAGGGGGGCCTTGGCGTTCATGATATTGCTATTGGCCCTTTGCATCATTGTGCCAATGATGCACGATGCCGGTACCTATCTGGGGCTGGACGGTGTTGCTGGAAAGTTCGATCATCTCGACCTTTGGAGGTCCACAGATCCGGTGACGGCATTCATATATGGTCTCGGGGATCTTTTCTGCCATCAGGAACAAGCAAGATCGTTCATCATCAATGGATCACAGATGCCATTTTGTTCGAGGGATGTTTCCATATTCATCGGCATGATCGTTGGTCTGTTTTCATGGGAGTTCATCAGAAGACGTGTGGACCCGACCGACAGGATCGTCCTTTTGTCTTCTTTGGCATTGATATCCATAATGGTCTTGGAATGGTTATCCGAAGGATTTTTCGGATATGATTCACAGGACCTGAGGGTGATAACGGGGATAATGGCAGGCGTGGGCATAGGCACGCTGATATGGGCCTATTCCACGCATGAGTTCGGCATGGATGATAAAGGGTAAGTGGTTTTTCAAGGGTCATTCGCACTTGGTCCATCCGCACGATTTGCAGATGTTGCATCCACCTTGGAACTGCAATTCGTCTCCACATTTGGGGCACGGATTCAGCACCACCTTCGGTTTCTGCTCTTTCTTCGTAGGTTCGAACGGTATCCCGTGGACCTCTCTCTGCATCTCTTGATACATGTCTATCAGCGCATATCCTACAGCCATCGGACAGCAGGACCCTTTGCTGGTGTCGTGTTTTGTGAAATTACGAACAGCATACGAGGGACACGATCCGCAGCTTTTCAGCTGATCGACGATGGCGTTGATGTCGCATCCACTCCTCGCGGCGAGCGATATCATCCTGGAAAGACCGATCATGAAATTGTTGCATCCTCCAGTGGAACCTTTGTTGAGATACGCCTCGAGGAGCTCGCCGGTGTGCGGATCGAAGAATGCGGTGCAGTGAAGGCTTCCACAGCCAGTCATGAGCTTCCTCTTCTTGCCTACGACATCGTCTGCAACATTTTCGACGAATCCTCTTTTTGGTTTTTCCCTTGGTTCTTCATCCATAGGCTCTACTTTTCCAGTCTTGTCTTCCTTTTCCTTCGGTGAGAGTATGCCGAGGCGTTTGCATCCATCCCTGAAGACGGTAACGCCTTTGCTTCCTATCTCCCAAGCATAGATGTAGAGTTCGAAGACCTCATTCTCAGAGAATGTGTTCGGAAGATTCACGGTGGAGCTGATGGATGCATCGATATGCATCTGCCAGGTCCCCTGTTGATTGAGGCGCTGCTTGTAATCGAGATTCTGAGCGGTTACGAAGAACTCAGGCAGTCTCGCGTCGTCGGTGATTCCGTGCGACTCCATGTATTCCTTGACGACAGGGGTGTACACCCTGTAATATTCGTCATGACCGGAAAGGGATACTGTCCTCCTCTCATAGTAATTCGCAAATATGGGCTCTATGCCTCCAGAGATCCCAAGCATGGTGGACAGTGTGCCTGTGGGTGCTATCGTCAGTAGTTGGGAGTTCCTCAATCCATATTTCTGGACAAGTTCCTTCGTGCTCGGGGTCACATTGTATTGGAAATACGGGGATTCCATTATGTTTTCCACATTGCACTTGGGGAACATGCCCCTCTCCTTTGCAAGGAGCGCGGACATCCTTATCGCCTCGTCGGCCATTATCGAGCCGATCTTGTCACAGAAGTTCATTGCAGATTTTGAACCATAGGTGAGCTCCAATTTGATCAGCATGTCTGCCAATCCCATTATGCCCAACCCTATCTGTCTCCAGTCCCTTACCGATTCCCTCTGTTCCTGCAGGGGATGTAGCGGAAGCCCTTCTTCCAGTACATCGTTGAGTCCTCTGACGCATATATCGACGGCCTCTCTGAATTCGCTCTCATCGAAATTCTTGTCCTTCACGAACGCCGCGAGGTTTATGCTGCCAAGAAGGCAACTTCCTCCGGCTGGAAGCGGTTCCTCGGCACACGGATTCGTACCAGCGTAATGATAGTCGGGGAACTCACTCAGTAAATTCCAGGATTCTATCCTGTCCCAGAATAGGCATCCAGGTTCTCCATAGTCCCAATTCGCATAGCACATCTTCTTGAAGAATTCATATGCGTTGAGTTGTCTGATCGTCTTCGATTCGGTCTCTGGACGGCTGAATGTCTGTTCGAACATCTCCTTGTTCTTGACGGCATTCATGAATTTGTCTGTCATCCTGATCGACATATTGGCCTTGGTTACCCTATCAACATCCATCTTGACAGACATGAATTCCTCAAGGTCCGGATGCTCACATGACAAGGTCAGCATCAATGCGCCTCTCCTGCCGTGTTGTCCTATTAGGCCCGTGACCATCGAATACAGGTCGGTGAAAGATACGGCACCGGATGTCTCGGATGCGGTATTGTTGATCTTGGCGCCCCTCGGGGCTAGTTTTGAAAGATCGATACCGACCCCGCCCCCATAACTGAAGGTCCTTGCCAATTTACCAGCCGTCTCGAATATGGACTCTATCGAATCCTCAGGAGGGGTCACGACATAGCAATTCGATAATGTGACCTTGATGCCGGTCTTATGAAGTCCCCTGTTCGCGAGGATCCTTCCTCCGAAAAGGAATTTTTTCTGGATTATCATGTCCTTAATGGCTGAATCGCCATTGCTGACACGGTCGAGCCACTGGTCGAACGTTTCTCCGTTGTAACAATATTTCTTCTGCCAGATATCAATACCGAGTTGGTTATCATCGCCAAGCCACTGCTCGATTTCCATATATTTCCCTTCCAGGCACCTCATGATCTTGAGCCATTATAAAAATTTGTCACACTGGATAGATTAGCGGTAGAATGCGATATTCGCTCTTTTAGTGTGTTTTGATATGATACGACAATATGGAAATTATATTCCCATGTGGTTTTGTCTTTTATTTGCTGGCAATCGTATATCTTGTATTTTTTCAAAGAGTTTCCAAGACTGCATATTCTCTGTTCGATTGTATGGATGTATGTATAATCCAATGTCATATTGATAGGCGAATATTCTATTCGGAATAATAAAACGCGTCGAAAGGCACGGACACGATTCACGATAGCCCTTCTTATTTTCTTTCATTAGTAGTAATCCTTATAACCTATGAATCAATCGCTATTGTCAGCATTCGTTTACGCGAAATGCATTTTAATTGATTTCGAAGGGAAAGACATGACTGACGAGAATGTTCTAAAGACGGGTACAACGACAATCGGACTTAAACTGAAAGAAGGTGTCATCATCGCATCTGATCAGAGAGCTACAATGGGCAACCTGATCGCATCAAGTTCTGTCCAGAAGGTATACCCTCTATCTGACAACCTCGGAATGACCATAGCGGGGGTCGTTGGAGACGCTCAACTGATGGTCAGGTACATGCAGAGCGAGATATCAATTTACTCAATGAAAAAGGGCGGACAGATGTCCGTTCAGACCGCAGCCACCCTTGTCGGTTCCGTCATCCGTCAGGGATTCTACCTCGGCCTCATCGTCGGAGGATATGATCAGACCGGAGGACACGTCTACAGCATCGATGGTGCTGGTGGATGCATCGAAGATAACTACATATCCGTAGGTTCTGGATCGGTATTCGCCCTTGGAGCTCTCGAGGCGGCATTCAAACTAGACCTCACAAAGAAAGATGGTATCGATGTGGCAATCACAGCTCTCAATTCTGCAAGAAAGAGAGATAACTGTACAGGCGATGGCATGTTGATAGCATATATAGGCCCGAAAGGTTTCGAATGGATACCTCAGGACCAGATAAAGAACCGCTGCGTCGAGATAGGATTCAACTATCCTAACTGATCTCTTCAGTGTTTTCTCAAATCTTTTAAACCCATTCTTTAAGCTGGATTTCACATGAACCCCGATAGATTGTTCGACAGCCTCAGAGAGGAGGTCAAGAAGAATGTTCCTGCAGATATGAACATCTCTGGCATCGAATTTGAAGGCCCGATAATAGCGATATATACAAGAGAATATGAAAAATATACTGAGAACAACGATGTAGCGAAGGTCCTCGCTCAAACCCTCAGAAGGAGAGTTGACATAAGGCCAGACCCATCGATGCTCGAGGATGTGAACGAGGTCGATGAGAAGATACGTTCGATGATCCCCAAGACCGCAGAATTGTTCGATGTGAATTTTATACCTGAGACCGGAGAGGCCATTATAGAGGCTGTCAATCCCAACGAGGTCGTAGGTAAAGAAGGCAAGCTCCTTGCCGATCTAAAGAAAGAGTCTGGATGGAATGTGAAGGTCATACGCGCACCGCCCATACCTTCAAAGACCGTGTCCGATGTCAGGGGGTATCTGCGCCACGAGCAGGACGAGAGGAGGGCCATGTTAAAGAATGTGGCTAGGAAGCTCGCCAGACCAAGACTTGAAGGAGAGCAATGGGTCAGGATGACCACGATGGGCGGATTCAGGCAGGTAGGAAGGTCGGCAACGCTCCTGACAACGAGGGAATCGAAGGTCCTCATCGACTGCGGTCTGGACCCTGGCAGCGATGCCACCCCGTATTTCGCCATTCCCGAGGCACAGCCTCTCAACGATATAGATGCCGTCGTGATAACCCATGCTCATTTGGATCACTGCGGTACATTGCCTGCATTGTTCAAGTACGGATACGAGGGGCCGGTGTATTGCACTCCCCCGACCAGGGACCTCATGGCATTATTGCAACTCGACAACATAAAATTGGGATTCGGTGAGGCGAAGAAGATACTTTACGAGGCACAGCATGTCAGGAAGGAGATCCTTCACACGATACCTCTGAAGTATAATGAGACCACGGACATCGCACCCGACATAAGATTGACACTCCACAACGCAGGCCATATACTCGGATCGGCGATCGCTCATTTCCACATAGGTGACGGCCTCCACAATGTGGCATTCAGTGGAGATACCAAATATGAGAAGACATGGCTGTTCAATCCCGCGAACAATAGGTTCCCGAGATTGGAGACATTGGTCATAGAGTCCACATACGGAGGGCACAACGATATGCAGCCATCCCGTGTGGATGCGTCCGATGAGATGCGCGAATTGCTGGGCCAGGCGATATCACACACTGGAAAGGTATTGATACCCGTGTTCGCAGTGGGAAGGTCCCAAGAGGTCATGTTGGTCATAGAGGAGCTGATGCGCACAGGCAGGATACCCACCGTCCCCGTATATCTGGATGGTATGATATGGGAGGCGACAGCCATACACACCGCATATCCTGAGTATCTCAACAGTCAGTTGAGGGCGCAGATATTCCAGCAGAATGAGAATCCATTCCTTTCGCCAATATTCAAGCGCGTCGAGACATCATCGATGAGGGAAGAGATATGTCATTCCCCAGAACCATGTATTGTGCTGGCTACCAGCGGTATGATGTCAGGGGGCCCTGTAATGGAATATTTCAAGGAATGGTGCGACAATGAATCCAATTCACTTCTCTTCGTCGGTTATCAGTCTGAAGGGAGCATAGGGCGCACGATCCAAAAGGGAAGGGCGGAGATATCCTTGAACTCCAAGGGTAAGACCATCGACCTGCAGATAAAGATGAACATAGTGACCGTAGATGGTTTCTCAGGTCACTCGGACAGAAAGCAGCTCATGAAATACATAGCCTCCTTGGAACCGAAGCCCGACAAGATCATAATCGGTCACGGCGAGGATAGGAAATGTACGGACCTTGCTTCTTCTATATACAAGAAATTCAATATAGAGACCAAGGCGCCTTTGAATCTGGAGACAATAAGGCTAAGGTAAGGTATGAGATGAGATACGTAGTGGCCATAACAGGGGCATCCGGCAGCATATACGGCATAAGGCTCTTGCAGGAACTTTCTGGAGAGAAGATATTGGTGATATCCGATGTCGCCAAGAAGATCATAACTGCGGAGACAGGATATTCCGTGGAGGATGTATATGCGATGGCGGACAAGGTGTTCGAGGACGACGATCTCTTCGCATCCATATCATCGGGATCGTACGAATATGATTGCATGTTCGTCGCTCCTTGCAGTGAATCCTCTGTTGCCAAATACGCATGCGGGATAGCGGACACCTTGATATCAAGGGCCGTTTCCGTATGTATCAAAGAAGGAAGGAAACTCATATTGGTCGTAAGAGAGACGCCGAAGAGCGTCATCATGTTGGAAAACGAACTGAAGCTTGCCAGGGTCGGTGCCGTAATAATGGATGCCAATCCTGGATTCTATTCAGGACCAAAGACCATCGACGACATGGTCGATTTCATTGTTGGAAGGTGCCTGGACCGTGCCGGGGTCCAAAACACCTTGTATAGAAAATGGGAATGACCTCATTCCAACAATATGGCTGGTCTCCCAGGGACAGCGACCTTTGATTTGTTCTGAGGGTCGTACAGTTCCTTTTCATCTGCGCTATAGACCTTTACGACGGTCCCCAGCTCTGATGACAGGAAGTCCTCGCATGACCTGAGGAGTCTGGTCTCATCCAATTCCACGATGGGCCTCTTGGCCTCGATCGTCGATCTCGAGAATTCCGTAGCTGTCTTCTTAGCGAATTCAGAGACGGCTTTTCCATTCTTCCTCATGTTCTCGTCTTCCATGCATCTTTTCGTGAGCGAAGGTATGTCCAATGTTCCCTCTTCCATCATCTTCAGAGCGAATCCCATGACCTCTGATTTCCAGGCGGGAGTAGTGTATATCACGATGCGTTTCGGTTCCAGGTCTGCTACCTTCCTGATCTGCGCCACATCTGACATGACGTTCTTTATGAAATCTTCGCCGTATTCAGCATCGATGGAGGCCTGTTTGGCCTCCGGGAATTGTGACGAGGAAACAAGGCCCTTGAAACCAGCGATAGACCACAGTTCCTCAGCAACATGAGGCGTGATGGGCATCATGCTCATCATCCATATCCTCAGGGCCTCGTTGATCGTATCCTTGTTCTTGCCGCCTCTCCTGTTATACCATTTGAGGTCGTTGAGCATCTCATAGTATGCGATGGTGGCCATTATCCTGAGGTCGAATTTCTCCATCGCAGTGCGTATCTCCGAGATATGTGTGTTGAACCTTGAGAGCAGCCAATCATCGATATCGCTCTTGGGTGAAACTGATTCGGATGCCACGATCTCCTCGACAGTGCCTATTATCTTGTCGAGTCTCTGACGATAGGTCATGACAATGTCCTCGTCCCATTCTACATCGACGAACATCGACGCCACATGCGCATAGTACAATCTCATCGCATCGACACCGAATTTGGTTGCAGCGCCAGGTATCGGTTGCGCACCGCCTTTGGATTTAGAGATCTTGCTCTTCTTCCCTGTGATGTACCAGTTCACGAGGATGCCTCTGGGTTGCATGTCGTCGGGCAATATGGCCCTGTGATTCATCAGGAATACCGGGAAGTGCACGGTCATATGCTCTTTACCGCCGAGGTTGACATCCAGAGGATACCAATAATGGACATCCTTGTTGATCTTCACCAGGAGATCCTTCTTCACACCGGTGTCCTTTGATACTTTTTCGAGGTCTCCCCTGTCCAATATAACATAGTCGAAGAATTCCTCGGTCATATTCTCTGGTTTTATCTTGCCTTCATTGGCGTAAAGGGATATTATGTAATAGATCGGATAAAGCGTGGAATCAGATATCGCTTCGATGATCCATTTCTCATCGAATGGGAATTTCGTACCAAGCCAGTTGCCCTGTCTTACGCAGGCCCTCTCTCTGAACCAGTTCAGCACACCGTGGACGTTATCATAGTATTCCGAAGGGTATATCTGCATATCCTTGCAGTGCTCACTCGTCTCGTCGGTGAGTTTCTGGTCCCCGTATTTTATGAACCATTGATCATCGATCCTTCTTATGTGCACCGGTTGTCCGCATCTGCATATCACTTCTTCGGTGAGGTCGTAGAACAATTCTGCCTCACCAGAGTCGATCATGGCCTTCTTCATCTTGTCTTTAGCCTCTTCGACGCGCATTCCTGCGAAAGGTCCGCAGGTATCCTTCATCTTGCCCATGTGGTATCCATCTTTGTATACCTGTTTCTTGGCCTCGACCAGCTTAGGGTCTCCAGGTTGTGTTATGCCGAGCCTCTCTATCATGTCCTTGGCCGGGAAATCCCCGTAACCTTCCATACTGATTATGGATATCGGAACGACGGAATCCACAATTTTCTTGGATAATCCGTATTTATTGATCATCTCATGATCGTTCTTCACAGCATCCAATGAGATCCAGTCATCTGGCGCATCAGAAGGTACCGAGGTCACCAGTCCTGTTCCCACAGCGGGATCGCAGAACGTCGCAGGGAACACAGGTATCTCGCGGCGTATCATCGGTGCTTCGCACATCCAGCCGATCATGTCCTTGCCTGCTATCGAACCGATGACCTTTATGCCATCTTTCTGCAGTTGCAGTTTCTCTGCCGCTTGCGGCGAGACTATCCAGGTCTCTCCATTCTTGGATATCTTCTTGTATTCCACATCAGGGTTGACCCAGAAACACACCTGTCCATACACGGTCTCAGGTCTCAGGGTCGCTGCGATAAGATATGCATCCTTGCATTTGAATTTCAGGAGAGTGTATTCCTGCGTCTCCGCGTTCCCGCCTTTCGAGATGTCCGTCTCGGAAGCATCTACGGCCACTGGTCCGCAATCGGGACATGCTGGTGCGAAATATGGCTTCTGCATGAGCAGCCCCTTCTCATTCAGTTTCCTGAATTGCCATTGTATGAACTTCCCATAATCTGGGAAGAGTGTGCATGTGAATCTTCTCCAATCTGCAAGGAATCCGAATTTCTTCCAATAGTCCTCTACGTATACATTATTGAAGTAATTCACAACGCCCATCGGGTCCTTCAGTTGTTCCAATTTGTCCTCTGGGCATCCGTTCCTAATGAGATAATCTATGAACTCCTCGTCATTCTTACTCACCCTGGCCGATAGGCTGATCGCACCATTTCCAGTGGCATGTGTACCTACTGGAAAAAGGACATTGTATCCAGTCATACGTTTGTATCTTCCAATTGCATCCGTGTACGTGTATCCTCTAAGGTGTCCGACATGAAGATAACCTGTGACTCCAGGATACGCGAATATCATCATGAATTTCGGTTTCTTCTCGTCCCTTTCAGCAAGGTTCAGGCCATGTTCAATCCATTTCGATTGCCATTTCTTCTCCATTTCGTTGTAATCGTATGCCATTGGGATTCCCTTTCAGAGCTATGTCCGCGTGTATATTTACACTTAATATATAATTTCCCAAAAATCAACCCAATCATTTTGTCATACATTGTATGACCGTGATGTATGACACGCAAAAATAAATGTCCGACATGGTTTTTCAAAACTTCGATTTATGTTCTTTCCAATTGATATGTTTATATATTTACTACAATATTTAATGATTAAATTGAAAGGATGATTATAATTTTTCATCATTCTTGTAAGACGTTGTAAGACGTTTGTCTGACAAACTATATATACGATGTAAGACATATTTGATATTGTGAGTCAGATAAGACCCACGAGCAAAAAATACGGTGATAAATATGGCCGATGAGGGAACAAAGATCACGATCAGGATGGGACCTGAGGAAATCCAGAATATGGAAGACTTTATGGCTGATCATGGTATTGGGAACAGGTCAGATTTTATCCGTGAAGCCATAGTCAGTTACATCATCATGAAAAAGGTTGGTGCAACTGGTACGGGAACTGAAGGTGGGATCTTCGTTCGCCTCAGTGACGTACAGCTTGGTATCCTCAGGGGGATCGAAATGGATGGGACTTGCTCGATCTCCGCTGAGGAATTTGCAAGGAAATGCATCTTGGATGTCATTGTACCTGCAAGTATCCAGGAAGACGTCATTGCACGCGCTGTCAAGGCAGCGCAGATGGCTTCGCAGCTCAAGTAAGAAGGGATGGGAGTTTGGTCATCTGATAGGGTGGATGGGAACGCTAACGCGTATCCTGTCAGATGATCGGTGAAACGATTTAGGGATGGGGGATGCACTAATGGTATGTACGGTTGAGGCGGGTATGGAAATATCCTTGGAGCCGCATATTGCTGTGATCGGTGTAGGCGGAGCTGGATGCAACGTTGTGAACGATCTTTACTGTTCTCTGGCTCCAGTGGACACCGTAGCTGTCAATACCAACAAAGTGGCGCTTCTTTCGACATCGGCCGACAAGAAGATCTACATTTGTAAGGAGGTTACCAGGGGGGAAGGGACTCATGGGGATGCGAGACTTGGAAAGAAGTGTGCGCAGGTCCATGAGGAAGAGATAAGACAGGCACTAGTCGGTCATGACGCAGTGTTCATAGTTGCTGGACTCGGAGGAGGTACAGGGACTGGAGCAGTATCGGTGGTCGCAGAGATATGCGATCGTCTGAATGTCATGACATTTGCGATAGTCATCGATCCGTTCACATTCGAGGGATCGAGGATGTCAGCAGCAGCAGAGGGACTCAGAGCATTGAGGGCCGTTTGCATGAACGTATTCAGGTTCCAGAACGATCGTATGATCGAGCAGATGCCTGAATTGACGTTCGAGAAGGCAATGGCAGAGGTAAATGCATGTATCCGGAAGGTCATAATGGCCACTGTTGATAAGATACCGACTTTCTTGAAGGAAGAGGTAGAGGCCGTCGCAGCGATGATGAGCCAAAAGAAGGAACAGACAGGTTTCCAAGAGATCACGGAGATAAGGTCTTCGGTCGTTCAGGATATTTGAGTCGGTTCGACACAACATATAGATCATTTGGGGCTTTATGCCCCAAGATCCATATTCTAATTGATTTTTAAGAATATATTGAGCTTTATTGATGCTTCATCGAGTCATAGCCCATATCGAAAGCTTTCGAATTCAGGTCCTTGAATTTTTCAGGTACCGTCTCCATGAGCGTTTCTTTGAGCATGTCCTTCGATATCGGGAACCCTTTGGTTGCCGCCACCGCACCGATCATCACTGCGTTGGCAGCAACGGCCTTTCCTGCGTTTATGGCTATCTTGGTTGCCTCGATCGTTGAAACATGGCCGCTTATGCCTTTTACGCATTTCACGAGCTCTTCGACATCGGGATACTCTTCGAAACCAGCGGCCACCATCGAAGGGTACACCGGATCCAGATTCATCAGTATCTTCGTGTCCTTGTTCCCAAGTGCAAGGGACCTGCAGGTCTCGACCGGTTCGAATCCCATTATGAGATCTGCGCCACCAGTGGATTCAAGCGGACTGATGATATCATCCCCGAAACGCAACGTCGATAGTACGCTACCGCCCCTCTGCGCCATCCCATGGACCTCGCTCATGGACACTTTGTATCCACAGTGCATCGCGGCATTTCCAAGCACCATCGATGCGAGCAGTACCCCTTGTCCTCCCACACCGACGATCTGTACGGTATACTTCATTGTTTCACCTCTGTGATGGCCCCTTTCGGGCAGACATTCGCGCACATCCCGCATCCTATGCATTGCGTCTTGTCGACAGTGAGCGTCATGTCCTTCTCCTTTATGAGGGCGGGACAGGCTATCATCTTCAAGCATGTGTAACATTTGATGCATTTGTCCTTGTCCACAGCGAATTGTTTGGCTATGAGCACTTTCTGTTTCTTGAGCTCCAGCGGACATGCCCTCTTGGATATCACCACTGCCACTCCGTCGAATTCGATGGCCTCCTTCATGACCTTTGTGGATTCCTTGACGTCATAGGGATCGACCGTTTTCACGAATTTCACGCCGACTCCCTTGACCATGGACTCTATGTCGATCGCCTCAGTGTTCACATTTCCGAAGGCCCTGCCAGTACCAGGATTGGGTTGATGCCCAGTCATGGCCGTGGTCCTATTGTCCAGTATGACCATCACGATCTTGTGGTCATTGAATATGGCGGATGTAAGCGGGGGTATGCCTGCGTGGAAGAACGTGGAATCCCCGAGGAATGCCACTGCCTTCTGGTCTGTCGCCTGTGCGAAACCTCCTGCAGCACCGGCTCCTCCGCCCATGCAAATTATGAAATCCGCTGCATTGAACGGTTCCTGAACTCCGAGGGTGTAGCATCCGATGTCAGAACAATACACATGGGGTCTGTTGCCCATGGCCTTCTTAGTGGCGGCATATATCCCCCTGTGCGGGCATCCTGCACACAGTGTCGGCGGCCTTCCAGGAAGCTTGATGTCGCATTGTCCAAGTGGCACCGGCATGACCTCGACCTTCACAAGGTCTGACAGATTCTTCATCGTATCCGGAGAGAATTCCCATTGCCTTGGAAGATGTCCGGACCTCTTTCCGAATACAGGGACGTCTAGTCTGTTCTGGGCGCATATCCTCAGAACTTGGTCCTCCAGGAACGGTTCTAGCTCCTCGACGACAATGATGCATCTTTTGTTCTTGATGAAGGAAGCTATCTTCTTCTCAGGAAGGGGATTCGTGAATCCGAGTTTGAGTATAGATGCGCCGGAGGTGTATTCCTTGACATAAGTGTATGACACCCCAGATGTTATTATGCCCACATCTCCAGAGCCCTCTTCGAAATTGAGATGCGAAGCCTCTGAGAGCTCTTGTGCCCTCTTGTTGATCTCCAGGAGCTTCACCCTGTTGAGCTTAGCGAACGCAGGTATGTTGACGAATCTCCTGTCGTCCTTATCGAAATGACCGATCGCAGGAGAATCCGACACTTGTCCGAATCTCACGATGGAGCGGGCATGATTGACCCTCGTGGTCGTCCTGAATATCAATGGCACGGTGAGTTCCTCGGATACCTTGTAAGCATCGACGATCATATCCTTGGCCTCTTGTGGCGTGGACGGTTCCATCATCGGCAGCAATGACAAGGTGGCGTAGTACCTGTTGTCCTGTTCGTTCTGTGAGCTGTGGGCCGAAGGGTCGTCAGCGGACAGGATGAGCATACCAGCTCTCACACCTGAATACGCAAGCGTCATCATCGGGTCGGCCGCGACGTTCAGTCCGACGTGCTTCATGAACGTGAATGACCTTACGCCGGCTGATGCGGCCGCTGCCGCTGCCTCCAACGCCACTTTCTCATTCGATGAGAATTCGAAATACATCCCGGTCTCGTGGGCCATCGTCTCAAGTATGTTGCCTATCTCCGAAGAAGGGGTACCGGGATATGTGGCGGCGAATTTCACTCCCGCCTCTACAAGTCCTCTGGTGATCGCCTCGTTACCAAGGAGTAACTGTTGACCGTCTTTTGCCAGAATATCAGTCATGTGATTCCTCTAATATGTGGTGTATCTGCTGAGCATTTATATTATCTTTCGAAGGCGATGACAAACAATAATAATCTGAAGTTGGTACGGGCAGTAAAGCAGGGGTTGCCGAGCCAGGAAAAGGCGCAGGACTTAGGATCCTGTACTTAGTGTTCCGGGGGTTCAAATCCCCTCCCCTGCACCATGTTTATTTTGCTGCACCCTCATCAAGGTTCACGACTTCCAATTTCATCGGGTTGGTGCAGAATGAGATACGTGGTATTCTTCAAAGGGATCAATGTGGGTGGAAAGAACATCGTCAAGATGTCAGAGCTAAGGCAATTGTTCATCGATCTCGGATTCCAAGATGTAAAGACCTATCTACAGAGCGGAAATGTCATTTTTGATACCGATCTAAGTGGAGAGGTCATTAGAAAGAACATATCAAAAGGATTCTTTGACAGATTTGGATTCAAAAGCGAGGTCACAATGAGGGATGAGGATGAGATGAGGTCAGTATTTCATGGAGTCCCATCAGAATTCGTGGAATCGGCATCGATAAAGGATTCCGATGGCATCGAACATTTGTACGTTTGTCTCTTCGATGATCAGGTTAAACATGAATTCATAGAGAAATTGGAAAATGTCCATTCGGGAAAGGATATGATCAGCATAGGAGAGAAAGAGATCTATCTCCTATGCGATCAAAGCATACGTATCTCGAAGATGTACTCCAATATAATGAAGGGATCTGTTTCTGTTACGGTTAGGAATTGGAAGACCGTCACCAGTTTATGTTTATTGTTGGATGATGCGGACCACCGATGATGATCGATACGCTGGTATCATCAAATGCATTCAGATTCATCGAGGATTCATCACTGTTATCGGTTAATCTTCTCATTTTACAAAAGTTATTAAAATAACAAATTTTATCCTATTATGGAGATAATTATCCAATAGGATAATATACTTCACAATTTCTTTCATTCACAAGAGGTTCCAACATGGACAAGAAAATAATCGTCATCGCAATAGTTGCGGTGATAGTCATAGCAAGCGTTGGTGTCTTTGCCATTGTGAAGAATAATAACAATGATGACGCGACCCCCTCCTACACTCTGATCGCCAGGGTGAACACGGAAGGTTCCGGTCTTTACATCAAAGCCACTGTATTGGAAGAGAGAGGCGGAGTAGAGGAGTTCTATTCCATCAACGATGAAGGAAATTACATAATCACAGAAGCGAATGCCACGGCATGGGGCGGTCTGATATTCGGCACCCCTGGTACCACATCGATACAAAGCATTCAACTTCAGACGATAGTCGAGGAGAATCTCGGTCTTAAGTTTGTACTATATCAGCAGGGCATGACAATAAGCTCAGATAGCGTCTATTATGTTGCAAGTGTGGCGAATGCCACAGCAGCACTCGGAAATACAATAATCAACGCAGGGATATTGTGGCAGCCACAATATCAGGCGATAATAGACGATACATCTGATGTCTATACAGCCCTCGCATTGACCAATAATATATTCCCTGGTCACACATGCTGCGTATTAGCAGGTTCGACATCATACATAACTTCGCATTCTGACGTCACAGAGAGATTTTTGGCAGCTTATGTTGAAGGCGTAGACTGGGTGCAAGATGCACTTGCGAATCCTGGATCTGCAGAATACAACGACCTCGTAGCTCTTTGCGTTCAGAAGACCAGCGGGTTGACGACAGAAGAGATCGAAGAATCATTGGCGACCGTCACATACACCTATGGAAGTGATGACAGCACACCTTTGGCGTCATTGGTAGCAGATGTGGCTTCTCTAACGGATAGCTTGAAGGAACTCGGATCGTTGAAGCACACCGTACAGGACCTCGGTTTTGCAAATTCCACCGATTTCGCTAATGCGTTCGTTGATGGGAGCTACTTGGCAAATGCACTGCAGGGTGTAAGCAAGTCAACATCTAATGTGACGGTCTCTGTGGCAGTCATAACTGGTGATCTTCATCAGATCGCATTGCACGCCGCGATCGAACAGGGATTCTTCAGCGAGTATGGGATAACAATAGCCCTCTCCGGAGCAACTAATGGTGCAGGAGTAGCAGTAGCACTTCAGAACGGTACTGTGGACTTCGGCCTCATGGGGGCGCCACCTGCGACGATCACAACCATCAACAGTGAGCTTATTAAGGCGTAAACAGTTGACGGAGATGATGGAATTCAAGTATGACAAACATAACAAGTACCACAGGTTCGGAAGGACCGTACTTATAACCATCATCTCATTGGTTGCGTTCATAATAATATGGTGGGAGGTGTCCATATTGGCACACACTCCCGCCATACCAACTCCTTTACAGACTTGGAATGCGCTCATAGACTTGATACAGAACGGCGATACCATGACAGGTATCTCCCTGGGCACATACATCCAGTCGAGTATGACCACATTCATAAAGGGATTCTTGCTGGCTTTGGTAGTGGCAGTTCCTTTGGGCCTAGTGCTTGGAACTTTCAAGACGTTGAATGAATTTGCCACACCCGTCATCGAGGTATTGAGACCGATCGCACCGATCGCATGGGCTCCCATATTCATGTTGGCGATAAATTACAGCACCGGACCGATGCTTGTAGTCTTTGTTGGTATATTCTTCCCGCTTTTGACCAACGTGGTGTTCGGTGTGAAGAAGATGGACCCACAACTGGTAGATGCTGCCAGAACATTGGGCGCATCTCAGACTCAGACATTCGTGAAGGTGTTGGTGCCATCTACCGTACCATATGTCATGAATGGAATAAAGATCGGCCTAGGTATAGGCTGGATGTGTATCGTTGCAGCAGAGCTATATGCGACCCCGCTCGGAGGTATTGGATTCTATCTCGCCGAACAGGCTACCGCGGGCTATTGGCCAGGAGCTTATGCTGGAATCGTAGTTATCGCCATATTGGGGCTATTGACCACTGGTGTCGCAGATTACATACACAGGTTCGTATCCAAGAGGATGGGAATGGAGGTCTGATTTTTTGGAAGCAAACAAGACAAAGGAACATGCAGACCTATACAACGACATCCATGAGGGCCAGATACTGATGAGCATCAAGGACCTCAGGGTTGTTTTTAGGACCGATGACAAAGAGGT
Organism: uncultured Candidatus Methanogranum sp.; assembly: GCA_963676045.1. Taxonomy (GTDB): domain Archaea; phylum Thermoplasmatota; class Thermoplasmata; order Methanomassiliicoccales; family Methanomethylophilaceae; genus Methanogranum. Next base: position 470,138 of record OY780938.1, on the reverse strand, counting down.
TGTGGCAATAGATGATTTCACACTAGATGTGAAGAAGGGCGAGCTCATCTCGATAGTGGGGCCGTCAGGATGCGGCAAGACCACAATATTGAGGGCGATCGCCGGTCTATTGGAACCCACTAGCGGGACCATCGAGATAGGCGGAAGACAATGCAAGGGACCAGGTTCCGATAGGGGAATGGTGTTCCAGGATTTTGCGCTATTCCCATGGAGGTCCGTCAGGAAGAACGTCGAATTCGGAATGGAGGTAGCAGGCATTCCAAAGGATGAGCGTCGTGAGAGGGCCGAGAAATACATAAAGATAGTAGGTCTCGAGAAATTCGCCGATGCACGCGTCCACGAACTGTCCGGTGGAATGAAGCAGCGTGTCGGTATCGCAAGGGCATTCGTCAATCATCCCGAGGTCACTCTGATGGATGAACCGTTCGGAGCATTGGATGCGCAGACAAGGAACATCATGCAGACCCAATTGCTGAAGATACTGCAGAATACGGAGCAGACGATAATATTCGTCACCCATTCCGTGGATGAGGCACTTTTCCTTTCTGACAGGGTGATAATACTCACTAAGCGTCCCGCCGTCATAAAGCAGATATTGGACCTAACATGGCCGAGACCGAGGGATCGTTCCGATCCTGAATTCGTGGCATTGAGAAAGAACATATTGGAAGAATTGGAAAAGGAAAATGTAATGGACAGCTGATGCGGTCCAGTTTTAATTAAAATAGAGGGGGGAATCCCCCTCAGGGTTTTGCCAATCTGAGTGTATCATACTTGTAGACCTTTTCAGGACAGATGAACTGACATCTGTAGCACGCTGTACCAAGGCAGTTCTTGGTCTTGACATGTATGGTCTTGTCAGGTCCAACGGTAAGTGCCCTTTCGGGACACTCCTTTTCGCATCTTTTGCATCCGGTGCATCCTTCCATCTTACCGACGAGTTCGGTACCGATGTCGTGTATGATGCGGAGCCCTCTGGGTCCAAGATCGGGTATGTCACGTGTGACCATGCGATGCACGGTAGTCTTTCCGCTCACTTTAGGAAGCGGCTGTATTCCTACCATGGCGTTGTTATCGTTGTACATATCCATGGACATGCCCTCGTCCCAATATGCGAGTTCCTGCATGTAGATCTGTTCGAAGGTCTTGTCCTGTGCGAACATGACGTGATTGGACCTTATACCATCTGCAACGGTCTGGAGCTCATCCAAAAGTTCAGGATTCTTAAGAATGTCGGTCGCCAGTGCGAGCGATGTATTACCATATTGGTAGATGGTCGTCGAAGAAGGCGGAACAAGTCCGACCTCTCTGGCCTTGACGGCATCCACATATGTTCCAGATGCTCCGCACATGTACATTATGTTCATCTCATCGAACTTGATGCCCGCATGTTCTAAAAGTGTGAAATGTCCCGCCCTCATGGCGCCTATAGCTTTTGCAGCCTCCGATATGTCCTTGGTATCGACATATATGCCATCTTGGAAATTCATCCTGCCATCTTCTGTGTTGAGTTTGCCCTTCCTCCAAAGATGATTATCCAGGGCCACTGCGACAGCTGCGATGACACCAGTACCTGTTATGCCTTTTGCCTTTCCATGCATCGGGCCCTCTTCCATTATTCTATTGAGACCAAAATCTATCAAGTCGCCATTTTGTGGTGTGATCTGATCATCTAGGACCTTGCATCTCCACGCGAAATCATATTCCAAGTCGCTTATCGCACCAGGCCCGGCCAGCATTCCGCATCTTATGGATTGCCCTTCCATGGCAGGTCCTGCCGCGGCCGATCCAGTATAGATGTTGTCTCCGACCTTCAATGCCATCTCGGCATTGGTACCATAATCTGTGACCATGCAGTTCTCTTTTTGCTCAAGGAAGCCGCTCTTGTACATCATCGCAAGTGCATCGGCACCGATTTCGTGCCTTATGGATGGTGGAACGTAAAGTTCTGTTCCGTCGGGGACGTCCATTCCGACATCCACTGCAGAGAATACCCCTGCATTCCTGTCTTGTTTTTTGATCCCTCTCGCCTTATGGGCGTTCTCTCCAGCGAATGCAAGGTCGTCAATTGGAATACCTTGGAAAAGAGAGAGTTGGATCGGATTTCCGCATATGCTGACCCTTTCTACTTTTTTCAGATCTATATCAAGGGTCTTGATGACTTTGTTCACTGTATCCATGACGATTTCATGGGCGATGTCTGTTCCAATGTTTATGCAGAATGTCAGATGGTCCATTATATTTGCACCTGGCAATGGGTGGCATTCTGTGACTGACGTCGAAAGTATTTTTCCATCCGACAGATCGACAGCATGGGCCCTTGTTCCGCTGGTCCCCATATCCAAAGATATTCCGTAGCTCATTCGGTTTTCCTCCTAAACTTACTGAAAAACGATTTTTTAGGCTTATCTGCGGATTCCGCCTCTTCTGTGCGACGGTCCTCGCATGCCTTGCAGTGACACTCCCCATCATGATCTTCCTCGTCATCATGATTGTGGTCGTGACAGTGATGCTCGCCATCATGATGATGGTGATCGTGGCAATGACACTCCTCATGGCCATCCCCGTCATCATGATGGTGGTGGCCAGATTCCAGATGGTAGTCTATTCCAGTATCCTCGAGTATGTGCATCATCTCGTGTTCCAATTCATGCTTGTCGACGTCCAGGACAGCTGCCATGAAATTGAAGTTGACTTTCTCGCATGGTTCCAATACGCCGTGATGTTCGACGCCAGTTTCCAGATCGGTGAGGTTCAGTGTGATCCCTTTGCCATCATCGAGATATATTGCCACTTTGACATGACCTAGCAATGAACCAGATTCCTTTTGCACGTATTCTCCGGTGCGCATCATCGCTTTATCGAGCCTCGCTTCGACATCTGCATTGAATCCGTGTATGTGCCCTGTCATTCCGACCGCCACACCTCCGGCTTCTTCAATGGATGTCTTCTCTTTGCCATCCTTCTTTTCTTCGCACTCTTGGCAATGGCAAGTCTCATCGTGTTTATGTCCGATCATTTTTTCATCAACTCGTAGACTCTTTCGAGATTTTGATTTGTCTTGTTTGAAACAGGTATTACTTCCTTATCAGGGAATTCCTTATGCAGCCATGCCGTTGCATCGGCGATCTTCTCAGGGGTGGAGATATCGCACTTGTTGATCAATATGAAATCTGACCCTTGCATCTGTCTTTTAAAGAACTCTTCTTTTCTTTTTATTAGGTCATCAAATCTCTGTATATCCGCTATGCCAATTATCATGGTGTCGTCAGGATCGATCATCGATATGCGCACCAGGTCCTTTACCTTGTGAGGAAGTGCAAGTCCCGTGGGTTCGATGATGATTATATCAGGATCGATATCTTTTTTAATATTCTTCAACGCGTTCTGTAGAGTGCCTGAAAGTGAGCAGCATATGCAACCTTCGGGCAATTCGATGGCATCATATCCTTCTGCTCTCAAAGTCGCACCGTCGACGCCGATCTCTCCAGATTCATTCTCGACGATCGCAACTTTCTCTCCCATCTTGCTATACATCGTAGCGATTTTCATCAGTAAAGTGGTCTTTCCGCTTCCAAGGAAGCCACCCAGGATATATACGTACATAGTGAGAGTACATCCACTAGTTCATATTTAGTCTTTACAATTAATCAGTCCCTTAATTGTTTTTTTCATGGATCATCCTTCCATCTTCATCTATGGAGTAATATGTACCTCTCTATATCGATGGATATAATCCGTATCCATAAAAAATTGTAATAAATCATATAGTTTTAATCACTGTTATATAAAGATTTCTATTAATATATAAATTCATGGATATAACATCCAACCGCGAAATTCATTAAATACTAACCACACATTTAAGAGGTTTGCTGTCGCACCGGTCCATTACGGTGAGACACATTGGAGGAAAAAACATGGTAAGTTACAAAGGAGTGGACTACGGAAAGATCCTCAAACGTTACGACATTGAGGCCCAGAACGAAGCAACCCCTGAGAGTATTGCTAAAAAGATGCTCCCGTCGGATGCAACTTTTAAGAAAGTCGCGGAATGCGTTTTGTACATGAAATTCAAAGAGGTTGGACCAGCTGTTACAGAGGCCCTTAAAACAAAAGCACCTCTCGCAGTCATCAATGATGGACTTGTAGTTGGTATGGAAGTCGTTGCAAAGCTGTACGCTGAGCACATCTATTACCTTCCAGAGATCATGATGGCCGCAAAGACCATGGAGATCGGAATCGCAATCGCAGAGAAGCAGATCCCCGGAGGAAGGGAGACAAAAGGAACAGTCGTCATGCATGCAGCAGAGGGAGACCCCCACGACATCGGAAAGAACATTGCAGCAGTTATGCTCAGGTCGACCGGATACACAATAATCGACATGGGTAAGGATGTTGCAGTTGTGGATGTTGTTGCAGAAGTCAAGAAAGCCAAGCCAATGATGGTCACTGGAACGGCACTCATGACAACAACAATGACCGCATTCCCCCACGCAGCAGCAATGCTTGTGAAAGATGGAATCAACATACCTTTCATGGCAGCAGGCGGAGCAGTCAACAGGGACTTCGCTGAGTCCTTCGACCTCGGAATATACTCCGAGAAAGCACCCCAGACCCCACCAATAGCAGACAAAGTAAGAGCCGGCTATGACTGGAAGAAGATAAGGGCTGAATGGGAAAAAATTGTTGGAGGTGAGTGATAATGGCAACCACAAAATACACAAAAATGGCATACGCACATGCCGATGACATGGTCTTCGGTACCGCAAAATCACCCGTTTCCTACGGATTCGGTATCAAGGTCGGAGCTGGAAGGGTCATCCCTGAGCTCAACTATGCGCCAAGGCCAGGATCTGAGAAAGATGCAGCCAGGCTCAAGAAGGAATACGTCGACTACATTTCAAAGGATGTTCTCGACAGAGCAGTAACAGTCGGATTCCCAGATGTCCAGCTTGAGACAGAATGGGTTTCACAGATGGGACAGCCAAAAATGTCACAGCCTGTTGTCGCAGGACAGAAGGCAATCTGTGAGAAATACCATGAGGAATATGGAATCAACTGTGCAGTAAGGCACACAATACCTGACCAGCGTGAAGCAGAGCAGGGATTGAGGGTCGGAATGAAGGGATCACACGCATACCCTGAGCACCTTTTCGGATGCGCAGACGTTGCATGTGAGAACGGAGCAGATGTATTGTCATGTGAGACAATGGGTGGAAAAGAGATCGCTGACTACGCCACAACAAACGGAGACATAGTCGCATTCCTCTTCGGTATCGGATACCTTGGATCCATCGACATGGAATATGTATGGTCTGAGTTCGTCAACATCGCAAAGAAGAACAAGACAGTAGCTGGTGGAGATACCAACTGTGCAGGAGCCAACACCTCCATGTTCATGGCAGGCGGATTCCTTGACAACGATGTTCAGAGAACATACTCTGCAGTCACAAGGGCAATCGCATCTGCAAGGACATTGGTTGCATGGGAATGCGGAGCAGCAGGACCAGATAAGGACTGCGGCTACGAGGGACCAATATGCAAATCCATAGCAGGAAAGCCAACCGCTCAGGAAGGAAAGAACTGCCAGTGCGCACACTGCGATCTTCAGGGTAACCTGATGGCACAGATATGTGACCTGTGGTCCAACGAGTCCGTCGAGTACCACCCAGAATTCGGTGGAACATCTGTCCAGTGCTGGCTCGGATCCCTCGGATACGAGGTGTCCCTGATGAACACTGCAATCGCAACCGGCCAAGAGAAGACCCTCAGAGACCTGTACATGATCTCTGACCGTACCCGTGGCCCAGAAGGACACATCCTTGCTTACGACAATGCATACAAGATCGGAGAGGCAATCACAAAGGAAGGTAACAACTATTACCTCCGTGCGAAAGCAGCCGGTCTCGAGGCAGCCCACATCATAAAGGCAAGCAACGAATCGAAAGAACTCGCTCTTACCAACAAGCAGAAAGATGTCCTCTTGAACATAATCAAGGAACTCGAAGCCCTCCCAACCGAGGAGCACAAGTTCTTTGAGTACTGCGACAAGAAGTACTCCGAGCTCATCCCCAACTACAACAAGAAGAATTACGCACTCTGAAGTAGCGTGTCTTCATATTGAGGATAAACTAAACTTTTTACCTTTTTCTTACTTTTACATGTTTTTCAGCCATGTACTTATAAGATTTTCTCTTCGATAGATGCGATCACCCATATCCATTGGATGAATCCAACCTTTATATCCGGCCGTTTTTACATAATATATAATGTTTGACTACGTCAAACATTACAACATATGGGCATATATGGACAGTTGGAATTATCTATGTTCAATACTATATAATTGTTTTTATTATATGACATTGATGACTCATCCAACCACAAAATCACCTAAATATTATTTCGAAAATTTAGGTCGCAAGCGTGAAAACGCTGAACAAATTGGAGAAATAAACATGCTAAGCACAAATGGAGCAGATTTCTCGGTTGTTGTGAAGAGATATGACGTTGAAGGTCAGGTCGTCGCAACCCCCGAAGAAATGGCTAAAAAGATGTTGCCCAAGGACGAGGTCTTCAAGAAGGTCGCAGAAGAAGTACTCTACATGAGATTCAAGACCGTCGGACCAGTCGTTATGGATGCCCTCAAACACAGGAACCCATTGGATGTCATCAACAACGGACTCGTAGCTGGTATGGAAGTCGTTGCAAAACTGTACGCAGAGCACGTATACTACCTTCCTGAGATCATGATGGCCGCAAAGACCATGGAGATCGGAATAGCCATCGCTGAGAAGCAGGTACCCGGAGGAAGGGAGACAAAAGGAACAGTCGTCATGCATGCAGCAGAGGGAGACCCCCACGACATCGGAAAGAACATTGCAGCCGTCATGGTAAGATCCAGCGGATACACAGTCATCGACATGGGACGTGACGTTCCAGTCGCAGATTTCGTTGCAAAGGTCGAGGAGGTCAAGCCTCTCTTTGCAAGTGGAACAGCACTCATGACAACAACAATGTCCGCTTTCCCAGCAGAGGCAAAGTTACTCGTCCACAAAGGAATGCACACACCCCTCATGGGATGTGGCGGTGCAGTCAACAGAGATTACGCCAATTCCTACGATCTCGGAATCTACTCCGAGAAGGCACCCCAGACGCCCATCATCGCAGAGAAGATCCGTCAGGGATACACCTGGAAGAAAGTTAGAGAAGAGTGGGACTCAATCATAGGGGGTCAGTAAACATGGCAGTAAAGAGATACACAAAGATGGAATATGCAAGTGCTGACGACATGGTCTTCGGACGTGCAATTCACCCAGTTTCATACGGATTCGGACTCAAACTCGGAGCAGGCAAAGTTGTCCCTGAGATCAACTACGCACCAAGGCCCGGAACAGAGAAAGACCCTGAGAAACTCAGAAAGGAATACGTAGACTACATCACAAAGGATATCCTCGACAGGGCAATAACCGTCGGATTCCCAGATGTCCAGCTCGAGACCGAGTGGGTATCACAGATGAACCAGGCAAAACTTTCCGCACCCGTGGTCGCAGGCCAGAAGGCAATGTGCGAGAAATACCATGAGGAATACGGAGTAAACTGCGGTGTAAGGCAGACAATCCCCGACCAGCGTGAGGCCGACCACGGACTCAGGCCCGGAGTCGACAAGCTCCACGCATACCCAGAGAAACTCTTCGAGTGTGCTGAGATCGCTTGTGAGAACGGTGCAGACAATCTCTCATGTGAGAGCGTCGGTGGAAAAGAATTCGCAGATTATGCGGTTACAAACGGAGACATCGTTGCATTCCTCTTCGGTGTCGGATACCTTGGAACCATTGACATGACATACATCTGGCAGGAGTTCACATCCATCGCAAAGAAGCACAAGTGCATTGCAGGAGGAGACACAAACTGCTCCGGAGCAAATGTCTCTATGTTCATGGCCGGCGGAATGCAGGACAACGATGTTCAGAGAACATTCTCAGCTGTCACAAGGTGCATCTCTGCAGCAAGGACACTTGCAGCATGGGAGTCTGGTGCAGTAGGACCAGATAAGGACTGCGGTTACGAAGGACCAATAGTAAAATCCATAGCAGGAAAGCCAACCGCTCAGGAAGGAAAGAACTGCCAGTGCGCACACTGCGATCTCCAGGGTAACCTGATGGCACAGTGCTGTGACCTGTGGTCCAACGAGTCTGTCGAGTACCACCCAGAATTCGGTGGAACCTCCGTCCAGTGCTGGTTCGGATCCATTGGATACGAGTCCGCTTTGATGAACACAGCTCTCCAGATGAAACAGGAGAAGACCCTCAGGGACTTGTACATGTTCGCAGACAGGACCAGAGGACCCGAGGCATACGTCCTTGCATACGACCACGCATTCGAGGTCGGAAAGGCGATTGCAGCAGAGGGAGAGCACCTTTACAACAGGGCTCTCGCAGCTGGAATCACCGGTGCAAAGATCGTACTCAAGGGATACGAGACAAAAGAGCTTGCACTCACCAACAAACAGTTGGATACCCTCAAGGACATCATCAAGAAGTTCGAGGCACTCCCAACCGATGAGCACAAGTTCGTCGAGTACGCTGTGAAAGAGTTCACTGGCCTTGTACCCAACTTCAACATGAAGAACTACGGCTTGTAAGTCGTAAACTTTATGTTATAAACTATTTACGGGGTATTTCCCCGGTTTTCATATTTTATATCACTTGTATGTCATGATATGATGAATATCAAAATTGTATTAGTCACTAATAATCGTGCAGGTGCAATTGCGCATCTCAACGAATATGCATACTACTTCGAGACATGTGATCTTAAGAACTCATTGCGATCGATATACTGATCCAGTTAGGTACATAGTACAGTAAATGTTCAGAGACGGATAGATAATATCGTGAGGAAGGAAATATACGAGACATATGAAAGCATTCAATAATATCTGAATACTAGCAATATGCCGATGATGAATGTTGTTGTCACAGCCATACTGATCAGGATCCTTTCCAACTTGGAGTCTTCACTGTAAACCGATCCAAATTGTTCAGAAATATCGAATGTATATGTCTTCGCTTCATCGAGTTTGAGGACAAGATAATCGGTATCGCCTATTGTAAGTGTACTTATGTCGGTCGAATCAAGGGCCATAGTGTAATTACTTTCCGAAGTACTATCATCGCTCAATGATTCGAGGTTCAGGTAAAGTATGGTTTCAAACGGCTGTATTCCCTCCCCCTCCATATTAAGGATAACGGAGTCATCATTGCCAGATAATGAAAAACTCAAATTCAAATCTATGATATAATCAATATAATCAGAAGATTCTATATTTTTGATTGAAGAATCGATTACGTATATGTATTCGATTGTATCATTGGAATAAACATTGAATTTCAACAATACTTCGTTGTCATATAAGGCAGCGATCAAAGAAGAAGGTACGATCGTATTTGTCGAGGTAAACAGAGACGAATCAAGATTATATTCAGTCTCGGTTTTGCCAACGATGTCTGATGCGATGATATTATAGAAATCAGATGAATTTATGTCTGAATATTCCACGAATGATTTTGCATCAGCATCATCTATAGCTAAGGACATTGTGGCAATTCCCATGATAAATATAAGAGTTGTAGTAATTAACAATCCTGACTTAACGCCCTTCATGGGATCCCTTTGAATATCGTCACTATGAGGTCATATATAAACCTATCATATGATCAGATCAGCATATCAATTTGAAGAAATAGGATATTTTTGTTCTGACCCTATATTTGAAAGGCATGTTGTCATATTCTTCGCAAGAATATTCGGAGCAATATTTCAGGTCATGGATGAACATCTCATACATCTGATTCCTCACATCTGGAGAGTATATCATCACATTTGTTTCAAAGTTGAGATTCAGGGAACGGTCATCCATATTGGCAGATCCGACGGATAGGAAAACATCATCGCAGATTATCGTTTTTGCATGATTGAATCCGTTTTGATGCAAATATACTTTTACGCCGTGTTTCATCAGATCGTTAGCTGCAGAAAGAGTGTTCCAATGTACGAATATATGGTCTCCCACCGCAGGCACTATTATCCTTGTATCTACTCCGGCCATGGCAGCACATTTTATGCATTCTGCCAATGTTTCGTCGGGAGTAAGATAGGGCGTTGTTATGTAAAGTGTCTTCTTCGCTTGTCTGATCATTTGCAGATATTGCGATCTTATGGGATTATTCTTGTGTGTATCTGGACCACCGGACACGACTTGTGCTCTTTCTGTTCCTTTGTTTTTATAAGGGGCATCCGAAAGATATTTTTTCGGATCCGAGATCTTATCCTTTTTCGCAGTGTAGTTCCAATCTGCTATGACCCTCAACGTCAATGGGATTATCGCTTCGCCCATTATCCTTACGGATGCATCTCTCCAATAACCAAATTTTCCATGATGCACGTATTCCTTTCCTATGTTGTAACCGCCGCAATATGAGATCTCGCCATCGATGATCGCGATCTTGCGATGATTCCTGTGATTCTTCTTAGGGCTCAGTATTAAGTTCGCAGGTCTATGGAATAATGCGAAATGACCGCCTGCGGCCTTGAATCTCTTAATGCCTTTTTTAGGTCCGTTACCATTTCCAAAGGCATCTGTGAGAAGATAGACATCCAATCCTTCTTTTACTTTTTGGGTCAATATATCCATCAATTCATTGCCGACCTCATCATCACGCAATATATAGTATTGGAAGAGAATGAATTTTTTAGCCTGTTTGAGGTCCATGAAGAGCATGTCCATCTTCTTCTGGCCTTCTGTGATGAGCTCTATATCGTTATTTCTTGAATATCCCCAACCACCGGCATTTTTGATGGCCTTTGCAAAAACACGTATGCTCGGGTCGATATCATCTGCTTCCTTATCGTTATCTATGCGGTCCATCTCTTTGAGATACATCTCCGATAGCTTCTCATCTTCTATTTCTTTCAAAGCAAATGCTTGTTTTTTGTACAGCGTGCATCCAATGAATAAGTATAACACCACTCCTAAGAAAGGCAGGAATATGAATATGACCAGCCAAGCCACAAAGGACCGCGGGTCCATCCTCTCCAGGAAAAGCAATACGAATATCGCGACGATATCTATAATTACAACCAACCAAACGAATATGGAAATGACGTCCAGAAAATCGAAGAATAGATTTGTTAAGTAGACCATCGACTCTTTATTGGATTTGTTGTATTTTAGCCTAAGGATTGTATTTATAATTTAGGAATACTTAAATTTAAGATCTTCGATAAAGGGAATATGGCAAAAGAAAACGAATTCAAAGAAAATGAACATCTTTGTCTCTGTAATAACAAGATCTTCAATATTTCTGACAATCCAGAATTGGACATGTTGAAAGTGTTGGCAAATAAAGATGTGCTCGATTTGGTGAGAGGATTGTCAAAGGAAGGCATAAGATCCCAATTCAATAAAGGTAATTTTGGATTGTCTGAAAAAAAGATGACCGAATGCATTGTATCGCTTTCAAACGTGGGGCTCATATGTTCAAAAAGAGAAGGAGATAGTCATATCTACATTTTGAATAAGACAAGGTTCGAAGAATTGTCCAGATACATAAGGTCTTTTTGTGAGTGACAATCTATCATATCTTTAAATCGTACTGCGATTACCATATATGGAGATCGGTACTTGGTTCGAATATGAGGTAACAATTGAAAGGTCGGATATGGGTATAGTCCGTGAATTCAACGAGAGATATGAACTGGTCTCCAAGAACGGAAAAGATCTCAAATTCGATTTTCGTGAGAATTTCGATCATAAGGATCCATTTGAAGGAAATACCACATATGCAAGCGGAATATTCGATCACAGCCGTTTGAGAAAGGATAGGACAGAGGAATATCACCTCATGTCTGGAAACATACTCACAGATGTCTTTGTTTCCGACCGTTGCGGAGGAAGTGAGACCGTATGGGTCGGGAACGATGGCGTAGCATACAAGGACATAAAGACCCAGATGTGGTCAATGGGAGTTATCTATACCGAGACCAGAGTACTCTTCGCTTTTTCTTTGAGGTGAATTTTTGGCATTCGATGGAAGGATGAATATCATCGAGATCAACGATGATGAAAGAACGGTATATTTCGAGACTTGGAAGCCTAAGAAGATAACCGGTGCAAAGATAGGAGGTATATTCGGATTGAGTGAGTTCTCGACACCATTCAAGGTAGCATGTGAATTAGCACGCATATACCCTGGGGACCCACCGAACAAGTATATCGATGCAGGAAATATACTAGAGCCCGTACTCAGAGATTATTTGGGCCACAGTGCTACAAGGATGCTTACAGATGTATTGAACATAGGAGACGATTCCAAGATCGCGGTCGAACCTCCAGTGGAGAAGGAATATTGTCAGTACGATCATTTCCACGACAACGACATGTTCGGTGGGATGGTGGATGGATATATAACGATAAATGGCAAAAGGGATTCCATATTGGAGATCAAGACATCCGGGTCCAAAGAAAAGTGGTTCGATGATAACGGGGAGCTCACATCCATACCTGGGTCTTATTTGATGCAAGCCTCATTATACGCGGAACTTTCGCATTTGGATCGCATTGTTTTCTTGATAGGTTTCCTCGAGGAGGAGGACTATAGATGGCCTTCGAGGTGGAAACCTTCGAAAGAGAATACGTACCTTTTTGTTATTAGTAAAATGCCCGATATCAAAGATAAGATGCAAGAGGCCATTGATTGGTATAAGGAATACGTAGTGAATGGATATACGCCAGAATGGACGGAAAAGGATGCGGACCTTTTGAAATATCTTCGTACAAGTCCGAAAACGAAGAAGCATTGACGGGATCATTCGATCTCGACATTCTCGAACTGGCTATCGTATAGTTCGCGGTACACTCCGTTCCTTTGAAGCAGCTCGGCGTGCGTCCCCTTCTCGATTATGCTACCATTCTTCATCACCAGGATCAGATCTGAATTCTTGATCGTTGACAGACGATGGGCGATCACGAAAGAGGTCTTGTTCTTTGTGAGATTGTCCATCGCTTCCTGTATGACCTTTTCGGTTCTCGTATCCACCGAACTCGTCGCTTCATCCAATATAAGTAAAGGAGAATCCTGGATCATTGCACGCGCTATCGTGAGTTGCTGTCTCTGTCCCATCGAAAGATTTGTCTTCTCATCCAATAAGGTTTCATAACCATTCGGCAATGTCATTATGAAATGATGTATGCCAACCATTTTGCATGCATCCTCGATCTGTTCATTGGTTGTGCCCTCTTTACAATAAGCGACATTCTCTCTTATGGTGCCATTGAAGAGCCAAGTGTCCTGCAGCACCATGCAGAATTGTTCATGAACGTTCTCGCGTGGAACATCATCTATCGATACGCCGTCGATCAATATCTCGCCGCTTTTGATGTCATAGAAACGCATAAGCAGATTAACGATCGTGGTCTTTCCTGCGCCAGTTGGTCCAACTATGGCGACCTTTTGACCGGCTGAGACCTTTACTGAGAATTCATGTATGATCTCTTTATCTGGAACATATCCAAAACATACATTTTTGAATTCCACGTCTCCCTTGACATCTTTCAACCTTTCCATCTTTCCGCTCTCGTCTTCCTGTTCCTCTTCGTCTATGAATGCGAATATACGTTCGGATGCTGCCGCAACTGATTGTAGACTTGTGAAAGCTTGGGCTATCTGGGACAATGGCTGTGTGAAGAGCCTTATGTATATCATGAAAGCAACGATGATGCCGAATGATATGCTTCCATCCATTACGAGTATGGCACCAACCACACATACGACCACATACCCTATATTGCCAATAAATGTCATCAGAGGCATCATAAGGCCTGAAAAGAATTGGGATTTCAACGAACTATCGAAAAGTTCTTTATTGATGGTATCGAAATCCTCTTTAGCCTTTTTCTCACCGTTGTATGCTTTGACGATGTTATGTGCAGAATATATCTCCTCCACATGACCATTCATCAGACCGAGGTTCTTCTGTTGACGGCTGAAGTATTTCTGTGATCTGGATATTATGACTATCATGAGAACGAATCCAAAGATCGTAGACAATACAGCTGCGGCCATCATTGTGATGTTCGTATAAGCCATCATCACAAGCGAGCCGACGAGCATTGTGGTTCCGGTGACGATGGTGCTCATGCTGAAGCTCATCGAATGGCCCAAGGTATCGACGTCGTTGGTCACACGACTGAGCACATCCCCGTTAGATGCCTTGTCGAGATATTTCAGAGGCAATCTGTTTATCTTTTCCGATATCTCGGTACGTAGCTTCTTGGCTGTCTTTTGAGATATTGTTGCCAGTATATAATTTTGGAAATAAGTTAGGAGTGAGCCGATGGAATATAGGACTATCAGGAAGATGCCTATGCTGGTTATCTTATCCATATCCATATTGCCGGAGGTTATTCCTTCGGTTATTGCATCAGTTATCTCACCTATCATATTAGGTCCAAAAAGTGTCAGGATCGTACCTAATATGGCCAAGAATATCGCCATGATCACATATTTCCGATAGAATCCAAGATATGCGAATAATTTCGACAACGAACTCTTAAAATCACTTGGTTTCTCTTTAGGAGTGAAATGTCCAGGCCCCATCGGTCCCTTCCTTCTTCCACTTTCAGATGTGGAATTCATAATCCCAGCTCCTCCGGAGAAAGTTGAGACGATGCGATATCGTGATAGACGGGGCAGCTCCTTAGAAGGTCTTTGTGCTTGCCTATGCCTACGATGCGTCCCTCATCTAGGACGATGATCTGGTCGGCCTCCATTATCGTGCCTATCCTCTGTGCGACAATTATGCATGTGACGCCTATCGTTTCTTTTTTGAGATTTTCCCTCAGAATACGGTCTGTTTTATAATCCAAAGCAGAAAAAGAATCGTCGAACAGATAGAATTCTGGTTTTTTACATACTGCACGGGCAATGGAGATACGTTGTTTCTGTCCGCCTGATAGATTGGTACCATCACGAGAAAGTTCTGCCTTATAGGTACCATCCATATTTTCAATGAATTCCCTTCCTTGTGATATGGCTATGGACTTCTTCATGTCCTCGTCGGTGCAACTCTCTGATGAACTGCCATATCTGACATTCGATTCGACCGTTCCAGTAAAGATGACTGCTTTCTGCGGTACATATCCCATCTTTTTGTGCAGGGTCTCGAGTTTATATTCTCTGACATCGACCCCATCGACCAATATCTTGCCTTCTGTAATGTCATATGAACGGAGTATCAGATTTATCAGTGTACTTTTACCGCTTCCTGTAGAGCCGATGAATGCCACCGTCTCACCCTTCTTTATATCCAGGTTTATATCTTTGAGCACATAATCTGCTGTATCCGAATATCTGAAAGATACATTCTCGAAAGATATCTTCCCTTCCATTTCGGTGTCGTCCGATACATGTCCATCTTTTATCGATGGGTCCTTCTCTATAACATCCTGTACACGTTTGGATGCCACAAGGGCACGTGGTAGGAACATTATTATGTATATCGTCATGATGAAGGCCATGACTATCTGCATGGCATACGAGGAGAATACTATCATATCGGTGAAAGTCGTGAGTTGTGCTGATTGGTCTCCGTTCAATGCATTGATCAATATCGCACCGATCCAATATATGGAAAGAGATAGAAGGCTCATTATCAAGCTCATACTTGGCATCATCAGTGCCATTGAACGGCTTGTGAACAGATTGTTCGATGTCAATTCTTCATTCGCTTTATCGAATTTCCCCTCTTGATACTCTTCCGCATTATATGCGCGTATGACACGTACACCGGAAAGGTTCTCGCCTGTCACACGGTTCAGATTGTCTGTCAACCATTGGACCTTTCTGAAGCGAGGTACGATGAATATCATGAATATCGATATTATCGCCATTACAGCGATTATAGCCAAAGCGGTCGCGGCGCTCCATTGCCAACTATTGTCCGCGATCTTCACCATCGCCCATACCGCCAATATGGGTGCTTTTATGACGATCTGAAGCCCCATCGCGACTATGACCTGTATCTGATTCACATCGTTGGTAGAACGCGTTATAAGGCTTGCAGTTGAAAAATCATTCATCTCCTTCGTGGAATAGGATAATACCTTTTCGAATTGCAATTCACGAAGTCTTACGGAAAGAGAAGCGGCGATGTATGCTGCGATGTATCCGGTCGTTATGGCAGCGATGAGGCTTCCAAACGCACATAACGCCATTCCGATCCCATCATCCATGACCTGATCGGTTGTCCCCCCTGTGGATATTATCGTCGTTATGGAGGACATATACGCAGGTATCTCAAGATCGAAGTATACTTGGACAGATATGAGCAGTATACATATAGCGACGAGCAGCCATTCTTTGGTCTTGAGATATTTCAATATCATTTCAATTCATATCCTTTTCTTTTTCGCGTATCCTGCGATACACTTTGTCCATCACGATCATCATTGTCTGATATTCTTCTCTTGATATGTATGTGAATATCTCATTGTGGACTTCCATCACAAAATGATTTATCTCCTTTACAGTTTCCAGCCCCTTCTGGGTAAGTACGATCTTGCATGAACGTTTGCTATCGCTTATGTCCTCTGCAAAGCCTTTTTCGATCAATTGTTTGACGGCCCTTGTGGTCAAGGCCTTATCGACAGAGAGTTTGGATGTTATGTCTTTGAGGTTTACCCCTTGGTGATTTCCTATTTCAAAAAGGAAAGGTACGCTGGAGGCGGTCAAGCCTAGGCCTGTCATCTTGAGATTCATTCTCTTATCTATGTATGTCTTGATCGCTCTTGGGGCGATCATGGCGTCCATATCATGTGGAATCTCCATGGGGCGAAATTGCTTCTCTCTATTTTAAAGATAGGATAAGCTAATAAATAGATAATGCTGAATGGGGATAGAATGACTTTTGAATGTCTGCTCGCCTTATTGGTATTCCTCATCACATATGCATTGATAGCGATGCACAGGATACCAGGTACGAAGATAGGGCGTGCAGGTATCGCGCTGATAGGAGGGGCCACGATGCTGGTCCTCGGCCTTCTCAGCTTCACAGACATTCCAAAATATCTCAATTATGACCTTCTGCTCCTCCTTTTCGGGATGATGTTGCTGGTGGCAGGTCTCGAACTATCGGGGTTCTTCAACATACTCGTGAGCAAGCTTATTGCGGGAAAGCCGTCGCATATAAAATTCATGATCTATCTGATGCTCTTGTCCGCATTCCTCTCTGCGATAATGCTCAACGATGCGGTGGTTCTGCTCATGACCCCTGTCGTCATAAAGTGCTGTCGTAATCTCAAGGCGAACCCGATACCCTATCTGATAGGCCTTTTCATCTCATCGAATATAGGCAGTGTTGCTACGGCCATAGGGAACCCGCAGAACGCATACGTTGCAACAAAGGCCGGCATAGGTTTCATTGAATTTTCGATAATAACGATACCTTTGATGTTGATGGCTTTGACAGTGGCAATATTGATGATGGTGGTATTCTTCAAGAAAGAATTGAATAAGGAGGTTGAGTACACAATAAAGGATGATGGTAAAGGAGTGGTCATCGACAGGCCAAGATTGACCTTCATGCTTTGTCTGCTCGTCGTTACCATGGTACTGTTCGCGTTTTCAGACCTGATCGGCGTTTCGATTTATGTGATCGCCTTGATATCCGGAACAGCAGCATTGATCGTCGGTCTGACGAAGGGAACAGACAAAGCGATATGGATGATGAAACGCGTTGATTGGTCCATAATATTATTCTTCATCGGTCTTTTCATATTGATGGGGGGAGTTGTGAGCACAGGCCTCATCAACGAGATAGCCGCATTGTTCCCGGGCTTCGGAGAAGGAGAGACGCCCAGCATATTGGGGATAGCTGCATTTTCAGCGGTGTTATCCAATCTTATAAGCAATGTACCTGCGGTGATGTTGATAGGAGGGATGATGCCAGCATCGCAGGATGTATTATGGCTCGTGCTCGCTGCATCTTCTACGCTTGCAGGTAATGCCACGTTGATGGGTGCGGCGGCGAACATAATAGTTGCAGAAGAGTCGGAGAAATACGATATAAAACTCGAATTCTGGCAAGCTCTGAAGATAGGACTGCCTATCACTTTGGTCGTCCTTTCCTTATGCGTAGGATATTTCTATCTGATATATTGAAGGATCAAAGATGATGCTGTCCGACATATCTTTTCGGAAGCACAAACAGCTCCCCATCTTGATCGAAGCCTACGGATGCGCTGACCTCGTACACTTCTTGCATCAGATCTTCTGTGATGACCTTCTTCGGGTCCCCTATCGTCACGATCTTACCTTTTTTCATTATGACGCAAAGATCACAATATCTCGCCATCAATGATATGTCGTGTTCTGCGACCAGTATTGTCATGTCCTGCTTGACCATCGCCCTGAGGTATTCCATGACATCCAATTTGTATTTCATATCGAGATGTGAGGTAGGTTCATCGACAAGCATCAGCCTCGGATTCTGAACATAGGCCTTTGCGATCAGGACTCTCTGCCTTTCTCCAGAGGATAGCATGTTAAGCGAACGGTCCTGAAGATGGAGTACACCAAATTTTTTCAATGTGTCCATCACCAACGATTCATCTTCGTGGCTCTCCCACCATACATTGCGAAGGTGGGGGTATCTTCCAAGCATCACCGTCTCGAATACGGTCAGCCCGAACGAAGCTTTCAGTTCTGCAGGTACGTTTGAAACTATTCTCGCTACTTCTGCAGGCGTCTTTTTCAAAACGGATTCCCCGTCGATAAGTATCTCTCCGGACGTGGGCTCATGCATCCTGTTAATGCATTTCATCATGGTGGTCTTGCCGCATCCGTTTGGACCAATGAGTCCTACCAACAATCCAGATGGAAGAGAGTAAGAAACATCATTGACCGCATGATAACCGTTCTCGTATACCTTGTTCAGACCTTTGATTTCAAGCAATGGAACGTCATCCTTCATACATCTTCCCCCTTTTTATCAATAAATATGCAAACACTGGTATGCCGATCAAAGTAGTTATAGCCCCTACAGGTAATTCCTGTCCAGGCAATATTGTTCTTGATACTATGTCCGTCACTAACATCAAAGCGCCTCCAAATGCCATCGAGGCGGGCAATACAAGCCTATGGTCGCCTCCGAATATCATACGACACAGATGGGGTATCACAAGTCCAACAAATCCGATTATGCCGACGAAGGCTACACAGAATGATGTGATGACTGAGGCGAGTACCAACATTATGCGATTGAATCTTTTCACATTGAGTCCCATCTGCCTTGCTTGATCGGCTCCCAGCAATACAAGGTTGAATTCCTTCGCCCGGCGAAGGCCTATGATAGACAATATCATCACAGGTATGAATATCAACCATACTTGTCCCCATGTAACGTTTGAGAACGATCCAAACAACCAAAGCAGAGCGCTTGTCACCTGTGAACCAGCGAACACGAGCATGATTGTCTGTACTGCGGAGAAGATCATTCCCACCACAACTCCGGAAAGCACATAGCTGTTGTTCGTACCTCCTGCCTTCTCAGCCAATACCATCGTGCATGCGAATGCGACAAGACCGCCGATTATGGCGGTGAATGCAGTGAGGTATATCGAATTCAAAGCAAATAGGCCGAAGAATGTGAAGTTGAATGCAATAACTGCAATGGCCGCGGTACCCGCTCCTGCGGAGACTCCCATGATATATGGATCGACCAGAGGATTCCTGATCATCGCCTGGTACATAGCACCCGCTATCGAAAGCCCAATTCCGACACCTATCGCCGCGATAGTACGTGGAAGTCTCGAATCGTAAACGAGCATCTCGTTATATGTAAGATCATTTCCACCTTTTGAAATCGCAGATATCAACGACGAGTACATCTCCGGTACCGAAAGGATCTTGGTAGGTCCGATGCACAGTGAGGCAGTGAATACCACGAATAGAAGGAGTCCACCGATCAGAATGACTATCTTCATCTTATGTCTCTTGGTGTCTGAGTGATAGGTGGAATCCCCATTGAACCATTTCGAGAATTTCGTATCTATATCCAAATAATCCTTTTTGAATGCATACGAGATCAGATAGAGTGCCATCAGGATCAAGAAAAGAATAATAAGATATGTCCAGATCATATCAATCACTCCTTTTCAATTTGATTTGCGCATCGTATGGTCTGATGTATCCTGATCCTTTATCATCCTTCATACATCTTCCCCCTCTTTATCAATAGATAAGCGAAGACCGGGACACCGATTATCGTTGTTATCGCTCCGACAGGCAACTCATACCCTGTAAGCAGCACTCTCGACATGAGGTCGGCGGCTATCATGAGGGCCCCTCCGAACGCTATCGATGCAGGGAGTACGAGCCTATGGTCGCCTCCCAATATCATGCGGCACATATGCGGTATCACAAGCCCTACGAATCCGATTATTCCGACGAAAGCGACGCAGAATGATGTCAATATTGATGCCAATATCAACATTATCCTGTTGAACCATCTGACATTTAGCCCCATTTGTTTCGCTTGGTCCTCTCCGAGAAGCACGAGGTTGAATTCCTTTGCCCATATGAAAGGTATCAAGGATATTGCTATGGCAGGTACCAGCACCAACCACACTTGATTCCATGTTATGGTCGAGAATGAACCGTATAGCCATGTGAGTGCGCTAGCGATATCGTTCCCCGCAAATATCATCAGCAAGGTCTGTATCGCAGAGAATACCAATCCCACGATTATTCCAGCCAATACATAGTTGATCGATGTGCCCCCTGCCTTCTCTGCCAGTATCATCGTGAACGAGAAAGCGACCAGACCGCCGATTATTGCCGCGAATGCCGTAAGATATATCGAATGCAACGCAAAGAGGCCGAAGAATGTGAAGTCGAATGCTATCACTGCGATCGCTGCAGTACCGGCTCCGGCAGAGACCCCCATGATATACGGATCTACCAGAGGATTCCTGATTATAGCCTGGTACATCGCACCTGCGATGGAAAGCCCTATACCTACACCTATTGCGGCCAGCACACGAGGCAATCTAGAATTGTAGATCAGCATCTCGTTGTAGGTCAGATCCTGCCCTCCTTTCTGGATGGACGATACCAATGCATTGAACATCTCTCCGACGGAAAGCGTCGTATCCGAACCTATGCATAGTGATGCTATTGCAAGCATGAATGTCAAAAGTATTCCTATTGACATTACCGCCCAAAGACGATGCCTGCTCTTCGTATTATGCGTATACTCTTCACCGAGGAAGAAATGCAATATTGAATTTTTTATGTGGACGAACGGCCTGTCCCATTTCAAAGCATATTTCAATGTGGCCCATAATACTGCCAATATTGCAAATATGATCGCTAATGCAATCGCAATCTTCTCCCAAAGCGGCATGCTTGAATCATTCGAAGGTGGCGAATACGGATCTAAACCGCCTTCGATCGCGAACACACCTGTGTCGTTACCTGATACGAAATTCCCATCGATTATCGTTATTGGGCACATGCAATAATTATTGAATGTGGATTTGAAACTGCCGACGATGTTCCCATCGAGGTCTAGTTGATAAAGGCCGTATTTTGCTTGATAGCAAGGTACGAAGATATATTCGTCATTGACCATCATAAGCGGTGCACGTATGCTGTACGATTGAGTGAACGTGCCATTCAACAATTCATAATTGCCTTTTTCATCCATCCTGTATATCCCTTTTTCAGAGACGAAATATATGCCCGTAAAATTCGAATCTTCGTAAGGACAGAGATAGACCGAGGTCTTACCGCCAAAATCATTCGTATATTTTGCAACAGTTGTTAACTTATCTCCATCGAAGGAGTATATCGCAACACCGAACGACATGGAACTCATCCCTCTTCCATCATCATATGATACGAATACGGTATATCCATCGTCATTTTTGATAAAACAAGGCGCTGTTGCTGAACCATATATGTTTCCATGATATGTGGTCGTGTATACCTCTTCATCTACGATGAGGCCTCCGGTAGTCTTGTCCAATATGTACAGATGGCCATTGTACATACCAACAGAAACGTAATCCCCATACACGGTCGGTGCAATGAAATAACCAGGCCCTCCGGTCTGATATGACCAGATAAGATTCAGATCTAGATCGAAACAGTATATCATTCCATTGGAAGATTGCATGTATATCGCTCCAGAATCACATACCATTGAGCCGGGCCCATCCCCGATCGTCATTCCGGTCAGCACGGCACCGGTGCTGCTTGGTATCGATGTGGTGCTACCCCAGGATTCACCGTTGAATGTTCTGACATTGGAATTGTCATCTCCGGGCCCTTCCTTCCAATTGAATTTGTATATCTGGCCATTTGATGATTGTACGAATATGAACTCCCCGACTATCAGATCTGTCGTCAACTCATATCCGGTTGTGCCCTTATACCAGAATTCCCAGACCTCATCGCCGGAAGAGAGATCGTAACATACGACCACCGCTCTGGAATCGGAGGAATAACCATATTTAACGAATGCAAGGCCCCCAGCCACCAGAACTGAAGAGTACGATCCGGTAACCCCATCGACATCTTCGTAAGACCAAGAGGTCGTTCCAGTTTCGCTTGATATGTCGGCAGTTTGACTGCAGGAGTTCTCGGCATCTCCCGCTATGCATGTCCAAGAGGAAGGATCCTCCGGGGTCTCAACTGGAGAATATCCTTCCGGATAAAATCCTACGGCGAGATATGATGACCCATCATATGCGCCTTGGAGGTCAGATATTGTTTTCCATTCACCGATGATAGAATCCCATTGATAAAGCACCCAATTGGAAGTCACTATGACCCCTGTGGTGCCAGATGTTATGAATGTTCCTCCAGAATCGTTGGAGCCTATGGTCTCGGACGTCTCATCATCGACGGTTATAGTGGAATCAGAGACTATGCATGTATGCCCCGCTCCTTCCAGTGTCGCAATGATAGTATCTGCATAGGTATCGGATGCGACAAGGTCTATCCATTCCGTATTTCCATTTCCCTCATCCAACAGCAGTTCAGGTCCATCGGATTCATCTGATGTAGCAGAGACCAAAGAGGAAACGGGAGATAGCAAGAGCATCCCGATTATCAAAATAGGAATGATGATTCTGATCTTATTCATGTGCATCAGCTATCGAACCCCAAATCCTTTGTTATAGTAAGATAATCCTCGTAGTTATCGCCGAGGTATTTCGGTATCACAATACCATCGCCGAATGCATCCGGGTGCAATATCCTAGCAGTCAGTTCCATCAATTGTGCGAATCTGGGCCCTGCACGCTGGGCCATCTCTCCTAGTTCGTCTGCAAAGAGATAGATGTTCCCTGATTTGTATGCATCCGTGCTTTTCCATTCTGCAGAAAGATTGGAAAGCATGAGGTCATAATCGCTCTGCGTGGCAGAGTATTCCAAAGAATATATTATTATCACAGAAGGATTGTATTCAGAGATGTATTCCGAATTGATATGGACCCATCCATCTATCGAATGGAATATGTTAAGGCCCATCACATTTACCAATATGTTGTTGGCATATGTGTATCCGCCAGCCACGTACGGTGATGGGTCCGATGACAATGAAATCATCGTATCTATATCGGAAAATTCACCGCTGCTCAAGGCATCCTCTATCTCATCCACCGCATAATCGAGGTCCACCAACACCTTCTGTGCGCGAATGTCATATCCTATCGCTATTCCAACGATGAATATGTTGTCGAGTATCGTGTCTATGCTTTCGCCGCTGTAAAGCAGGATCGCATTCACGTTAGAGTTACGCATGATGCTCAGCATCTGTATCTGGTTGTATTGCGAGCCATCGCATATCACCATATC
The DNA here is from genome assembly GCA_963676045.1 of uncultured Candidatus Methanogranum sp. Lineage (GTDB taxonomy): Archaea > Thermoplasmatota > Thermoplasmata > Methanomassiliicoccales > Methanomethylophilaceae > Methanogranum. The sequence goes on along the minus strand of OY780938.1, from coordinate 446,211 downwards.
GGGTGTGGTGCTCATTATGGACTCGTAACTGGGATTCGTGTATGTTCCGACAACGGATATGCTACCATCCGCCTTGCCTGTGACCACAGAAGAAGGATAATCGCTGTACAGGTCGGTGCCAACGACCGCATTTATGGCGTTCAAAGAACCCAGTATCTCGGTAGATACGGGCGATAAGGACACTATCCTATTGGCTTGTGAATATCCGTAGATGTTCGTGCCCGATGCATCCACTATCACACTAGGTTCGTTGCCTTCTTCGCAATACGCCCATACTACTCCAGAATAATTCGATGCTTCTAAGGAATATTCATCGGTCTCGGTGAAATCCGTATTTCCTTTCGCAACATACCATAATCCCCACGTTGAAGTGTCGGTATTGTATATTCCATTGACTTCGATCAATATTCCATCATCTAAGGTGTAAGTGTAGTCATTAGTATCACATGCATATCCAAGAAGGCCAATTGCAGAGGACACCTCATTGTAATCTGCATCGGTCCAAACAGTATTGTAATCTCCGAAATCCAACACAATCCCCTCTGTTTGAGATTGGTATGCATTGGAACCCAGACCGCTAACGGCCAATGTGATGAATGCTCCAGATAGGATCACTGCCACAGTCAATATGACTTTCAGCTGTGTTATCTTTCCAGAATGAGAATCTTTAGGTGTTGATTGATTTTGTACTTGATCGGGATCTTTTCTTTTTTTGAACAAAGTAGATCTTAGCACTTATTCACACCCTCATTTCAATAAAATATCGTGGTCATCAATTCAGCGTTCGAACTTATGATGCAATATTGGATGTATAATCCATTATGGTTGATAAGTCTAAATCGTATTTATATATTATGTATGATGGAAATAAAAGAAAAATATCGCATATAACATGAACAATTTCTCAAGTTAAGGTTTATCATTTATTGAATTTTCAAATAGGGTTTTAATGAAATGAATAATGAAAAAATAAAGACCGTATCTCTACGGTCGAAAAGAATTGATTAAGGGGTTACTGTAGGCGCAGCAAAATCAGAGAAGTAAAGGCCAATGAAATCAGATGTACTTGTTATCGATTCGAGATACAGATCGGATATTGCCCAAGCATTATTGCTGAATGTGGATAATACCCAGAAGTTGGTACCATCATATCCGAGTCCGAAGAGTTCAGAGAGGTAACTGCCACTCATGGAATACTCCATGTGATATTCTTCACACACGCTCATTATTGCATTATATGCATTAGTACCGTTTGCGCTTGCTTCAAAATATAATCCAGATGTAGATTCTATGAGGAACTTATATCCGGAGAGTTCACTCGAAAGTACCTTGTACTCATTGGGGTCGGCTGAAAGTGTATTGGTACCATCGCCGTAGATCATACCGAAATATTTGCAATCGGATGCCTTCATATTACTCATCAAAGAGTTGGAAATAGTCCATGCATTGTTGGTCCATGTGAATTGACCCCACCAGTACCAGTTACCACCTACTTGTTTTGTCTCTAGCTCATACAATGATTGAATTCCATCTCCTTCTGTGCTAGTACTCTTCTCAAAACTTGAAAGGAAGCCATACGTATCTACTGCATTCTCCCAAGCATCCATGACTGTACCGTCAGAAGAGGTAGTACCTTGAACCCAGAAATACACGCCTTGATTGTCTTCTACAAGGAAATTGACGGTCAAATCACTATTTTTATCATCTTTTGTAAGATAATATGCTCCGATTCCAACAGCTGCAATTACAACTATCGCAACTATCCCTATCGTTAGATATTTCTTATTTTTTTCATCCATAATACTCACCAATTGGACGTATGGTCCAATGTTCTAATTTGTATATTATCAGCATGATAAATACATTTGGGTTCATCAGATTATTTTTCATCAGTCAAGCTTCTTTGATGCTTTTTTGATGCTAATATATTTTTAATGAATACTACATTCTAGGAAGGATGATATTCGATAGTAACAAGAATGCAGGATTGGCCTTGATAATCTTAGGAATCATGTCGTTATTCCTACCTTTGATATTCTTGATCGCTATCCTGTCAGATCCCTCGATATGGTCGGAGCTCAAAGGGATGTTCATAATCTGTGCATTCTCAACCCTTGCCGGATCTCTTGAACTATGGGATGGGGCCATGATCTACAGGTCTCATGCCGAAAAAAGGGAGATAATATGCGAATACATCACAATATCTGCTCTGATCATACTTATAGATGTATTTTCTAGTGCCCTATTCGCCATTGTTGAAAAGGAGGAATTGGACGATGAATTGCTCACAATGATATTATCGCTTATTGCGACGGTGTTGTCTTTGCTGATGATCCGTTCTCTGAACAGGAGATCGGGGTCACTGTTGGATTCGATAATATGGTGTACAATAGTGGCATCCTTCACGGCTTCAGTGCTCCTCAACATCTCTGATTTCATCGATTCCGCATTCGAGCTCGATCCTTTCGGTATCATCGAGGAGGTCTGTTTCTTCATCGTTTACGGATTCGTTCTGGCAGGCATGTTCACCAAGGAGATAATGACAAGCATGGGTGTTATGAGATTCTTCAATAAGGATGATGTCATGCAATGACCGCAGCTCAATCTGCGCTTCTCGTAAAGGTCACTTTGGTGGTATTGCATTGATCTGCATTTGAAATGGTATAATAGAAAGTCAATGTATCATTGTCTTCAAAGATCCCCAACACATATACTGTTGATGTGCCCTTGTCCATCATACCGATGAAATAATTTCCGTAATTGAAATAATAGGTCATGCAAGCCATCATCGAGGCGTCCTCTGTGGAGCCTAAATTCGCATATGCATAGGTCAGCTCATTGTTTTGTAGGTAGAATATCATCGAACAATCCCTGTCGTCCACCGAGAAGTTACCCTCTGAGTCCATCACATACTTCTCATCAGCAGTCCATACTGAATCCCCGATGTCCATCGGAGTCGGTATCAACGAGTAATCGGGCGTCCCCGTGAAGTAAACCCTTTCCACCGTCATAGGGTTGAGATAACCTCCATCGAATACGGACCTGAAACATCCTGTCATCGTCATGCATTCCCCGTTAGAGTAGAAATTCATCGACCAGTATCTGCCGTTGGCATCACAGCATTCCGCAGTATAACTGCCATCGCTCTTGGTTGGCAGTAAAGAACCGACGAAGGCGACCTTCACTTCGTTCCCATTTACGCCCTGATCCATCACACCCTTGAAAGCGCCACCTGTCTGATATGTTACCTTAAGGCCTGAACCTTCATACCAGATATCTCTGAAATTATTCTTGCCATATCCCATCGTGGCTTTGTAGCATGATATTGAAAGTCCAGAGATGCTCTCGAAATCAGACGTCGCATATGTGCCATCGTTCGTATATATCAGACTATACGACTTAATGAGGCCAGTGTCGTCAGTTATTATTACTTGAGCGGTCATTTTATTGTTTGTTATATAACCAAAGAACTCTATCTCCGATGTGGGAAATTGTGAAAAGAACCACAGGTTGCTATTGGATATCTCTCCGGATATGTTCGTCTCACCATACTTACCATAGAAGAGATTGTCATTCTGAGAGATGACGACAATATCAAAGTCTGAATCTGGGGTCATATCTCCGGTCAATCCGCTGATGCTCACAGACGACCCATCGACCATCGTCCATTTGTTCTCGTATCTTTCGGACCCTTGAACGTAGACGACCCCGAGAAGCAACACAGATGCGACTAGCACTGCGATCACAAAATATGTTGCCACCTTGTATGCCATACATGTAATATTGATTGCTCAACTTTAATTCTTACGGTGTTTCAATTATCATCACATCGACAATAGTACGAATTTTATCGATGTACCATTTTACTTATATTGATTCAGACATATCGTCGATCGATGAACGATAGGAACATATCGCTTCTTTGTGACTATTACGAATACACCATGGGCAATGGTTACATGGAGATGAATATGCAGGACAGGATCGTCTACTTTGACATCTTCTACAGGCGCGTTCCAGATAAGGGCGGTTTCGCTATCGCGGCTGGCCTCGAACAACTTATAGATTATGTCATGAACCTTCGTTTCTCCGATAGCGATATCGATTTCTTACGTTCGAAAGGTGTTTTCGGCGACAGATTCTTGGATTATCTAAAGGATTTCCATTTCACAGGCGACATTTACGCAGTACCCGAAGGAACGCCGGTTTTTCCAGGTGAACCGATCGTATCGATAAGGGCGAATGCTATACAAGCGCAGATATTGGAGACGTTCGCACTTCTAACGATAAACCATCAGACACTTATAGCTACCAAGGCCAACCGTATAGTAAGGGCGGCAGAGGGCAGGACAGTCATGGAATTCGGTTCCAGAAGGGCGCAGGGGACAGATGCCGCCATTTTGGGCGCGAGGGCGGCATACATAGCAGGATGCGGAGGCACAGCGTGCACAGTGTCGGAGAAGTGGTACGGTGTGCCTGCTAGCGGCACGATGGCGCATTCCTGGGTACAGATGTTCGATACCGAATTCGAGGCATTCAAGGCCTTCTGCGAATTGTATCCGAATAATGCCACGTTATTGGTAGATACCTATAACACCTTGAAATGCGGAGTACCTAATGCCATCAAGGCATTCAAAGAGGTTCTCTTGCCAAAAGGCATAACCAAATGTGCCATACGTCTCGATTCAGGTGATTTTTCATTCCTTACCCGTAAAGCGAGGATGATGTTGGATGATGCAGGCCTGAATGACTGCAAGATATTCGTATCCAATGCGCTCGATGAATGGTTGATACGTGACCTGCTAGAACAGGGAGCATGCATAGATTCATTCGGAGTTGGTGACAAATTGATAACCGCTCACAGCGAACCAGTGTTCAACGGAGTTTATAAATTGGTAGCCATAGAGGATGAGGAAGGCAATATAATCCCGAAGATCAAGATATCTGAAAATACGGATAAGATAACGACCCCGCATTTCAAAAAGGTCTATAGGCTTTTTGATAAAGATGGGATGGCCATAGCGGATCAAATATGCATCCATGATGAGGATGTGGATTTCTCCAAACCTCTGGAGATTTTTGATCCCGAGGCCGTATGGAAGAAAAAGACGCTAATTGATTATAATGTAAGAGAACTCTTGATACCAATATTCAAAGAAGGAGAATTGGTGTATGATATCCCCTCTCTGGAACATGTGAGGAAATATTGTCTCGAACAGATAGATACGCTTTGGGAAGAGGTCAAGCGTTTCTCCAATCCTCACATATATTATGTGGATCTTTCAAAGAGATTATGGGATGTAAAACAGGAAATGATCCACAGGTCATATTGATCCGCATCACTTAGTCTCGATCTCTTCTACCAATTTCGAGAATTCTTTGCCGTGTTCATGTTCGATGCCGATAACGCCTACGATTATCATCATCACAAAGGCCAATTTTATAATGGTCATCGAATCTCCGAACAGCATGGTACCAGATATCAGACTGCCCACTGCACCTATTCCCACCCAGACCGAATAAGCAGACCCAGTTGGTAATTTGGCTGTCAATCCTCTGTTCAGCAGCAGGGTACTTATCATGATCAATATCACAGTCGGTATTATCCATAGCACCTCTGTGAAACCATCCGACAGCTTCATCGTTATAGCCCAACCGGTCTCGAATACACCGCCCAAAAGCACATAGTACCACGGATTCATCATGCACCACCCACCAATGCCAAACCGATTGTTCCGCAGATTATAAGAATCGTATATAGTGCAACCGCTTTGTTTATCTTCTCTTTGAAGAACATGAATCCGATGCAAACGGCACAGACCGTGCCTATGCCCGTCCACACCGCATAAGCAATTCCAATGGGTATGCCCTTCATTGCAAATGATAGACAAAGAGGACTTGCGAACATAACGATTACCGCCAGTGCTCCATATCCTCTGTTCTTGAAATTATCCGACCTCTTCAATGCCAAGAGCCAGACCGGTTCGAGGAGGCCTCCGATTATCAACCATGCTATGCATGTGAGGTCGTACATTTTTTACAACTCACTATATTTTGAAGATATGATCGGACATCTTTGTCGATCATCGAATCTCATCTATGTGGAACATATTGATGGAGATTCATTCGAAGTCCTTGCAGACGTATCTCCTTTTATCCTTTGTCTTTTCCTTGAACTCTATCGCCTCGGTGGGGCACCTGCATATGCATGACATGCAGAAAGTACAATTTTTACCCCATTCCGGTACTCCGTTCACTAGCATTATGTTGTCCAAAGGACAATTGGATACGCACGAACCACAGGAATTGCATTTATCAGTTGTGTGAAATCCTTCAGGCTTCACATAGTGTTTGTAGAAGAGAGGATTCAATACAACGCTCTTGAACAATCCTTTGGGCTTGTCGTCGGTGAATATCACTTCTGAATCTACCAATTGTGCCAGACCTTTGATTCTCTTGTCTGCGCGATGCATCATCGCTTCGCATTCCTTCTCACTGGGTGCCGAATACATCGTTATGAGGTTCTCCGGCATCCTGACGGACGACGTTCCCATGTAGACGAATCCCTTTTCCTTGCATAGCCTTTTTATGTACATATCCGAGGAACCGGGTTCAGAATCGCATGTCAAAAGGAAATACATCCTGCGATCACCTATGAATGTGCTATCGCGTATGAATTTCTCGACCACACGGGGTATCCTCCAAGCATATACTGGGCATACAAGGACCCAGGGTCTGTCTGACCTCAGATCCCCCATTCCTTCCGATCTGAGCATGTCGTTTATATTGATTATCTGATCTCCGATGGATTTGGATATGCATTTGGCTGCGTACATGCTGTTACCCGTACCGCTGAAGCACAATATCATGACACATCATGTAAGTTCAATAATATAATCGATTCTGAGGTAATTGATACGATAGCACGAGATATGCGAACTCAAAAATATTATATCCGTCAACTCAATATGAATACATCGGTCTTGATTGCATGGCAGACATTGAATACAGTGACCACTACGCGATATTCGTAACTGAAGGAGGGGTGAGATATCTCACCAACCCCGTCAGTATAAAGATAATGGATATGTTGCAACATTCTTTGATGACTTCCTCGGATATAGCATTGGAGCTCGATCTATCAAAATCATCGATACAGTCCAACATGATGAAGCTCTCAAGAATGCAGTTGGTGGATTCGTATCAGGATAACGATGATAAAAGACGAGTCATCTATTATCCGTCCTCATTCAAGTGCATCGAGTCAGTTGATGTCAAGCCAGAGGTCCTCAGGATGGAAAAGGACATACTCGATAGGATAGTGACAAATAGGGAAGGACATGACAGCGCCTTATTGATGCTGACAAGCATAATGCCTTTGAGCGTAGGGATAAGCGTAGATCCTCTGCTTGAGAGATGCGGCAGACTTTCAGCACACTATATCTTGAAAGTAATGGGCAAGATGGATGATGATGCGTTCATCGAGAATATGAAGAATATCTACAAGGGGGCTTCATTCCCGCCTGTGGAGATGGAACTCCAAAATGGTATCCTTGTGGCCAAGTTGCATCATAACGACGATATGTTGGTGGAATCGTTGATATCGACTCGTCTGATAATAGGTTCATTGTGCCAATCGATGATGGAAAGGACAGGCGACCTGTATCGTCTGGATTCCATGCTCGAGGATGATGGCACTACAGTTATGATCTTCAAGCCATATGAGAATTGTTTCAAGAAGCGGAGATACGACATAGCATCTGAAGATACCAGGGAAGACAACCCGTATGCGATATATTTCTTAGGGGACAGGTCCATACTTTTCGGCAACATCACGCAGATGAGGATCTTGGATGCCCTGATGAGCGACAAGAGATCCCTGAAGCAGTTGTCTGAGGATCTGGAGATACCGCCTGTCACAGTCCATATGAATATCGCTAAGTTGATGGAGATCGGTGCGATATGTTCTGACAGCGACACTCGCTCGAAATACGTCTACTACTACATCAATGCCCTACCGATGCTCGTCCCGATCAGATCGGAAAAAGGATGCGTGCGCCTGATAGAGGAGATGTTCTCATCGTTGGCGGAGGACCCCTCGAATTACTACAGATGCGCATTCAGGTACGTCACATGTGCACTGAGGATGACTGGCATAGACGGCACTGGATTGATGTATAGGACTGGATCGAATTTCGCCAAGGCCCTCATAGCACATGAGCCGAACATAGAACCGGAAAATTTCATATCAAAAATATGCGGGATAGATATCAGTTATGGGATAGATGCGAAGGTGATATCGCACATTCCTCTCAAGATATCTGTGGATAGAAGAGATCTAGGGAATACAGAATACAGGCATGTACTTTCATTTTATGAAGGTATGATAAGGTCTGGCTTAAAAGAACTAACAGGGACAGATTATAAGGTCTGCTTTGAGAACAGATGATACTCCGAGTGGACCTCATGAATATATGAAAATGAATTGAAAAAGATTTAAAGGATGTTTTGGAATCGATCGCAGATATGCTTTCCTTATCATTTTTTCTTATATTTCTCCATCACTGCATTCTTGGCTGCTATGTATCCGAATGTCATCGCAGGCCCTATTGTGCTACCTGCTCCCCAATATGCATTGGCGGTCGGTGACGCGATACAGTTGCCTGCCCCATAGAGGCCCTTTATGATCTCTCCTCTCGAATTCAGCACCTGTGCTCTGGAATTGACGATCGGACCCCCGTTCGTATCCAATGTTCCAGACCCTAATATCACGGCATAATACGGACCTTTTTCACTTAATGGATACATAGTGGGATTCCTGCTGTTCTTCGGAGGCCAATCTTGGCCAGGAACAGTGGGAGGGAATGTGGTCCATTCCCTATCATAAAGATAATCCCCACGTTTGAAATCATCGTCATGACCCTTTCTTGCAAGATCGTTGAAACGTATCACTGTCCTCTTCAGAACCTCTGAGAAATCGGACGAAAGCGAGAAGCCTCCGGTATGATGCCTCAGAGCATCCAGATGCTCCGAGATGCTGCTTGATAGCAGGTCCAACGTATCTCCCGTTATGATGTATGGCGGGAGTCCCTTGCCTTGTACAGGATATGGCGGGAATCCTTGCCAAAGGGAGGCTGTCCTATGATCGAAGATCATGAAGGTAAGCATTTGCATCCATTCAGCATGTTGGGGGTCCCATACGAAGTGCGTCATGGCCCTGTCGTTGTAATTCCTTTTCTCATCGACAAAACGATGCCCGTATTTGTTCACCTCCAGCACACTGTCTCCTGGAATGTAGAACACACTGTTCGATCCATCTGGATTGGAGATTGTATTCTCGAATATCGTCTCTGCACGGAAGGCGCCAGCCATATTTCCGATGCTGGTGCCGATCTCTGTACCCATTGTTATGAAATCCCCTGTATTCGTTGGCGCTGCGCATCCTCCGAACATTGGGCCTCTTTGAAAACGAAGGACCATATCGGGATTATGGGAATATCCTCCGCTGCAGAAAATCACAGCCTTGCGGGCTTTGAAGGTGCGCGATATGTTCCCGATCTTGACCATGAGTCCGATGACCGCCCTGTCTTTATCGACAAGTATCCTTATCACACGATGATCCGTCAATATCTCGATGTCGTTCTCACGGCACCAGTCTTGATACTGCCTCATCAATTCGAAACCATAGCTCTTCTTTCCATCAGGATTGCATGAGTACAATACACGTCCGCGGATCCCCTTGTTCTCCGGCATGTGATCTTGGTAATCCACCTGCATCCTTCCTGTCCAATTAATTTCATTGATGGTCTGCAGCGCGCCTATCCCTTCGATGAATTCGACCATCTCCGAGGCATTATCACAGTATGCATCCAAAAGATCGAAATCGTGTATCGGAAGTCCCAAGGTAGGGCTTTCAGGATCGTAAAGATGTGGGAAGGAGTAATGTGCAATATATCTTAGTGCATCTGCCTTCGAATCTTTTATTCCGGCAGCTCTCTGGAATCTGTTGTTCGGTATCCAGAATCCACCTCCCGAACGTATTGTTGTGCCTCCCACGAACTTGGCCTTCTCGAGGACGATCACAGTATCACCTTTCGACCTGGCCGTTATGGCAGCTGTCAGACCTGCTGCACCGCTACCGACCACCAATACATCGGCTTCTTCGATAGCATCCTTTGAAATGATGGAAGACTCCGATCCCTCGACATAATCATCCGATACCTGTATGAACACATCTTTTGGTGAACCACATACAGGGCATTGCTCAGGCGGCTCATCGCCTTCGTGAATATGACCACATACAGTACATTTCCATTTCATATATGCCCCCGTCTATGGATCTGTAATGGAGATGCCTTGGCCTCTTCTACGATTTATCCATAGGCATATTGAAGTACGAACTTCAGAGGAAATAAAACTAACTATTGAAATGTGCACGGTCTATAGACCCGAACTCATTTCCTCTTCACATGAACATGAACGCCTGAACTTGAATCCACAATGATTTCTTCACCTATCGGGATCTCCTCGTCGGCCTCAGCACTCCAGACATCGGAACTTATCCTCACTTTGCCCTTCATGCTTCCTGGAACGATGGCCACCGTTACCTTTCCAGTCCTTCCGATCAATGAATCCATGACCGTCGTGGAAGGTGGTTCTGGTCTACCAAGATATCTATAACCCCATACGGTCAGGATCGTTATCGGCACAGCCACGACCAAAGCTACCAAAGGCGACTTCCATGTCATCAAGAAATCAGGGAATGCCCAGCCGATCAGACCCAACACAAGCAATACGGTACCTGGTATTATCATATATATACCCGGACTAAGAGCCTCGACTATGATCAGAACTATTCCGATTATGACCAATATCAAAGCTAGATCGACGGGGTCCATGTTCCTTAATCATTGACGAGATACTTAAATAATGGGGAAAGAGGTTTATTGATGTCAGAATTATGACTTCGTGGTCTTCACAGATTGCGCTATGCTGTTGGATTCGGAGATCTCGTTCTCTACGTTCTTCTTGATCTCCTCCGTCTCACGTCTGATATCTTCCTGATTGGGTATCGGACCCAATATGTCGTCAGGGTCGCCGATATCCCTCCTTATGCTATCTGTATCCGAGATCTGTCTGTCGGGGACCTTTTGAGCAGATCCGATGTAATCCGATATGCCGTCTACCAATCTGGTGAGCTCCATCGGGAAGAATATCTTCGAGGACTCTCCCTGGCCTATCTTCTGCAAGGTCTCCATTGAAAGTACTGATAATGCCTTGGAATCCATTGTGGCGGCACCTACTGACATTATACGCAACCTCTGAGCCTCTCCTTGACCCTCCAATATCGTGGCCAATCTCTTACCTTCAGCTTCCAGTATCATCGATTGTCTGAGACCTTCGGCCTCGAGTATCCTCGATTTCTTCTTACCTTCAGCTTCCAATATCGCGGCCCTTTTGAGACCGTCGGCCTCCAATATCGCGGCGCGCCTCTTCCTTTCAGCGGACGTCTGGTCCTCCATGGATGCTTTTACCTTCAATGCGGGGTCGACCTCTTTGATCTCCACGGTCTCGACCCTCACGCCCCATTTGTCCGTGCTCTCATCCAGCGTGTCTCTCAGCTGTATGTTTATCCTCTCTCTGCTTGAGAGTATCTCATCGAGTTCCATCTCTCCGATCACAGAACGAAGTGTCGTCTGTGCGAGATTGACGGTTGCGAGACGGTAATCAGTTACCTCGAAGAATGCGCTCTTGGGGTCTGTTACCTTTATGTATATGACCGCATCCACGTTCACAGGGGAATTATCTTTGGTGATGACCTCCTGCTTCGGTACATCCATGACCTCCGTACGAAGGTCCAGTTTCACGACCTTGTTGATCAATGGACATACGATGTTCAGACCTTGGTTGAGTACGCGAACGAATTTTCCCAATCTCATGTATATCGCTTGTTCATAAGGCTGCACGATCTTGACACCGCTGAATGCGGATACGATGACTGCGACTATGACAAGGACCGCTATGACCAATAATAAGCTTTGATCCATTCAATCCACCGGATGTATCTATGCTTTGTCAGTATATTACAGTTGCCAAACGATAAAAAACCACCAATTTATTGATATAAACCCACATCAAAAATCAGAATCATCATATTTTGGATGATGTCACACTTGAGCATATGGCGAAGGATGAGGATAGGTCAAGTACTTCGTTGGAAGGGTTAGAAAGACTGGCGAAGATGGAGAAAGAACATCAAAACGTATTTTGGGAAGTACATCGTTCATATTTCTCGGATCCAGACAACCATTATTGGGAAGTGGCATATGGTCCAGATTTCAAACTTGACAATAATGATGTGTTGAGCGGCTATGGCCGTAAGCCTATGGAATCATAGATGGCCGCTTATCACAAAGAATGACGAGAGGCCATGGGAAAAAAATTTCCACGTTCATGGACCTTGATGATATTTGCCTGTGATGGACAACGGGGTCATCTCCACCACTCCTGTCATGGCAACCCTTTCTATCGGCATTTCTACGCCCTCTCTTCCATACTTGTCAGCTATTGCTCTGAGGACAATGGATTTCATCTGATGGTCCTCCAAGATGCGGGCCGTACCTTGCACCACGACGCTCTCGAAATCCGTTTCCGTATCGCAGGCCGTTTCCCCTTCGTAATTATATCCCTCTTCATTGAAGACAGTAAAACTGCATCTAGGGTCCTTAACGATATTGGATATCTTTTGTCCTTTGGCACGTCCGTGGATGTAGATCTTTCCTTCGAGATAGATGTAATTGACCGGTAATGCATATGGACTGCCATCATCGTTCAGAGTGGCGATTACACCGGTTTCGGATCTGATCAGCAGCAATTCCGAATCTATTTTGGTCAGACTGTACTTCTTCATCCTAGGCTCCATGATCGATAATATCATCTCAGATAATTAAATCATTATGGAAGGCCATGCAATACTTGAACAATATCTGAATTAACAATGTACAAATCTTAAATTAGAACATTTTTGGATTTTGGATGGTTCGTATCAAGAATAATATCGGACCGATCAAAAAGCATTAAATCATCACTTCTTGGTACCTATAATCAATGAGTTCGATGCTATCGTGTTCGATCGACGATCTTGAGGCATATGATCCGCTGGCCATTGAAAGGTGAGATATGGGGATCAAGAAAGCGATCATGTTATTCTTGGGTTTGATATGCACTGCGCTGGGCGCTATAGGGATATTCCTCCCTCTTCTGCCAACGACCCCTTTCATACTGGCGGCGGCAATTTGTTTCAGCAGCAGCAGTGAACGCATGTACAACTGGTTGTCAAAGTCCCCCTATTTCGGGGAATTCATAAATAATTATCAGAAAAAGACAGGGGTATCAAAAAGGACAAAGGTCCTCAGCATATTGTTCCTATGGTCACTTTTATCGATATCGATGTACCTTATGCGCGATAACATCTTGATGATCGTCATCGTTATATCAGTAGGGATCGGAGTCACTGCACACATATTGTTGCTCAGGGGAATCAGACGTGCAGTCTCGCCAGCCGATGAGGGGTTTGTTCCAAAACTTGAAGAGGATTGAGAACGCCTCCCAAATCATATTGGACTGCTCAGATCATGCACCGTTGCTTTCCGGTTATGATATCTGGCACTATTTCGATGACGCCTATCGACCTTGCCTTATCGAGTGTCATCTCCTCGTTCCTCTTGTATTTCTTGTTGAGGTCCTTCAGAATGCGCATCTTCTCATTTTCATCTGTGATCATCTTCGCTTTTCCTTTTATGACCGAACTCTCAAAACAGACCCTCCTCTCAGCATTCGGACCCTCTGTATCAAGAACTGCGAAGCTGCATCTTGGATCCCTCTGGATATTGGATATCTTCTGACCATATGGCCTTGTCTGCATGTATATCCTGTTGTTGGCAAATAGATAGTGCATCGGAATGGCGTATGGTGAATCATCTGAATTCATCGTAGCGAATATGCCTATGCTTTCACTCTCAAGCAATAGTATGGATTCATTGTCGGTCAAATGATGCTCACTGGTCTTGGATTCCATGTTGAGATATTCGCATGCTATCGATAAATAAATATGGATTTAGAAGATCGAATTCGCAGATCGTATCCGACTCATAATATGCTGAGATGCTCGAGGAGGATCTCGATTCCAAGCAGGATCAATATGAGCCCTCCGGCGAATTCTGCCTTGGATTTGTATTTTACACCGAAGGATCCTCCTATGAACATTCCTACAACTGAGAAAGTGAATGTTGTCACCCCTATTATGATGAGTGCAGGTATTATGTCGATGCTGAGGAAGGCAAAAGATATCCCGACCGCGAGCGCATCGATGCTTGTGGCCAGTGCCAACAATAACATTATCTTGAATCCCAAAGAGCCATCAAGATCGTCCTCATCATCGGAAAGTGATTCCCTTATCATATTGAGTCCGATCAAACTCAACAGGATGAATGCGATCCAATGATCAATAGAGGATATGCTCTCTTGGAACTGAGTTCCCAAAAGATAACCTACTGCAGGCATTATGACCTGGAATCCTCCGAACCATATTCCGACTATCATCGCGTCCCTGAACGTGATCTTCTTTACGGCCAGTCCTTTGCAGAGGGCTACCGCGAAAGCATCCATGGATACGCCCACCGCGATCAGGAATATGGTGATGAAATCCATTCAGGTCAGCCTCTCTATAATATCAGAACAATATTATAATAAATTGAAGCAGCCCACGACTACTTCAATAATATTGAGTGGACAAGGCGAGATTCGAACTCGCGGCCTCATCGTTGCGAACGATGCGATCTAACCGGGCTGATCTACTTGCCCATTTCTGGTCTATAACGCTGAATGATGTATAGGATATAAACTTGTTGAAAAGATCGCAATCCATAGAGGTTCACTATATGAGGATTATCTGAAAAATGACATTGTTTTTCAAAATAATTTTCAAGCATAGAATATGGTAAATACGGACAAGTGAATTTCCATCGGATAAAAATGAAAATGACCGCAGAAGTGAAAGAAGTATTGGCCAAGACAAAGCCGTTCGCATTAGCGACAGCATCGAAGACGGGGATGCCGAACGTGGCACCGGTCGGAATGTTGATCGTGAAAGACGATGAGACCATCTGGATAGTGGATAACTACATGAACAAGACGCTCGTGAACCTCAAGGAGAATCCTTACGCATCGTTCTACGTGTGGAATCCAGAATTCCCTAATGGCTATCAGATAAAATGCAAGGTCGCGATCGAGAATTCAGGTAAGGATTACGAAGAAGCGGTCGCCTTCGCACATGCAAAAAAGGAGACGTACCCTGCCAAGAATCTATTGAAATTGAAGGTCACAGATATTTTCTATATAACGCCCGGGCCGAATGCCGGTAAAAAGATCTGATCAGATGGACGGATAAAATCCGTCCATCATTTTTTCAAAATCAATCATCGTCCTCTTCGGACTCATCCTTGACATATTGCACCGCTGCGCCCATGGCGCATGCGATCGGTATGAACATCAGGTAGAATAGCTTACCAGCTACGAGGAAGAAGAAGATGAATATGAATACACCCACGACTAGCCCCAATATCGCTCCCTGTCTAACACGTATTCTTTTCTGAGGTGACATTTCCTTCATGATCACACCTTCTTCCCTATGACGTCCTCGACCGCGGAAACCATCTTATCTGTTATCTCCTTGGAAGCTCCGATGTAATTCGATGCATCCATGACGTCCTTTATCTCTTCCTCGGTCAGGTATTTCTTGATATCCGCCCTCTGCAACAGGGCATCTCTTAAATGTATGTCCTTTTCGACAGCGACCATCGATGCTTCGCGGACGATCTCATGTGCGTCCTGCCTTCCGATGCCCTTTTCAGTCAATTTCATCATCACTGGCTCTGCCATTACCAGTCCTTGTGATGCCTCTATGTTCTTCAGCATCCTTTCCCTGTGTATCTCCAATCCTTCCCATACCACGCGGGTCTTGTAAAGGATGTAGTCCAATATTATGAATACATGGGGGAGTGTGAATCTCTCCGACGAGGAGTTGGAAAGGTCCCTCTCATGCCATAGGACCTGATTCTCGAATGTAGGTATGAGGAATCCCCTGAGCACCCTTGCAAGGCCGCATATGTTCTCGGAATTTATCGGATTCCTCTTCTGGGCCATCGTAGAACTGCCTACCTGTTTGGCTGCATCGAATGCCTCTTCGACCTCTTTTATCTCGGACCTCTGAAGATTCCTAACCTCTGTAGCGAATCTTTCCAAGGACGTCGCCATGTTGGCCATGAGGCATATCAACTCTGTGTATCTGTCGCGCCCTACGACCTGCGTGGCCGCTGGTTCGTAGGTCAATTCTAGGTCCTTCATGACACTTATCTGTATCTTTTGGAAGTTCTTGCCGAGTGCTGCGCCTGTCCCGACCGCTCCTGCCATCTTTCCAGCGCATGCCCTTGGCATTATCTCTATGACCCTCTCCCTGTGCCTCAGCATCTCTGCGATGTATCCTGAGACCTTGAATCCGAATGTTATCGGTATCGCATACTGAGCATGCGTCCTGCCGATCTCTATCGTATCTCTCTCCCTCTTTGCGATCTTTGCGAATGTGTAGAGCAAAGCATCGATATCGTCCATTATTATCTCAAGTCCAGCCTTGATCTGCAGTGCTGTGGCGGTATCGACGATATCATTGGAAGTTGCTCCGAGATGCACGTATTTACCCGCATCCCCTTTGCATTGCTCTGTCATGGCCTTTACCATTGCCATCAGATCGTGATTCGTCTCTTTCTCTATCTCCTTGATCCTCTCCACGCTGACAATATCGAGATTCGATATGCGGCTTATCTCTTCGGCGCTATCCTTGGATATCGTTCCGAGAGAGGCATGTGCCCTGGCCAATGCGGCCTCCACATTCATCTGATACTGTATGCGGGCCTTCTCAGTAAAGATGGATTTCATCTCCTTACGGCCGTACCTATAATCGAGAGGACAGATATCATCGTTCATTTGGATCGAATGTTGGATTGAATTACTGTATTTATATCTTAACGATGTGATGCGCGTATTGGATCAGCGATAAAACAGTAAATTCGATGTGTTTTGTAGAAACAATTATAAACACCATCCATATAAAGGGATTCGAAAAGTGGGCCATGCTTTCGATTATGGCCAAGTTGAACAATTGAGTGATTTTTATGGATAAGTTTGTGGAGGAAATACAGCAGATTGATTCGGAAGAGCAGCAACCGGCAGCCGAAAAAGCAGCCGAGGTTCTTGCAGAACAGGACGCACAGGTCGAGGACTCTACTGAGACAGAAGTGTCAGTGGAGAATCTAGAGGAGATCGAACAGAAACGCAGCATCGTCAACAACGATGCCGAGAAGCACAGACGCCTAAGGGACGAGTTGAACAGCCAGACCAAGGATTGGAAGGCAAAGAGAGATACTCTCAACGGAAAGGTCCGTGAACTGGTCGATGAGGCAGGAAAGTGCAGGGAAGAGCGTGATGCCTTCAACCAGAAGGTAAGAGAGACCAAAGTAGTGAGGGATGAGTGGAACCAGAAAGTATCGGCACTCAAAGAGCAGATTTCCGCACTCAGGCCTGAGAAGTCCGCAGAGGACAAAGGCGAGGTTTCAGTCAAACAGCTCAAAAAGCAGCTCCAGGACCTAGAGTATACCCAACAGACAAAATCACTTGGAAAAGATAAAGAGAACGAGATCGTAAAACAGATCTCAGTGATCGCCCGCCAGATCGAGGAGAAAGAGAAGGTACTCGAGCAGAACGGCGAAGTAAAAGAGATCATCCAGCAGCTAAGAGATGCGAAAGTACAGGCAGAGGCCTGCCACCGCCAGGTGTCAGAGTACGCTGAGGCCGCACAGACAGCTCACGATAAGATGCTCAAACTCTATGAAGAGGCAGACACACTCAGGAAAGAGGCAGATGTCGCACAGGCCAAATTCGTAGAATGCAAGCAGGCTGCGGATGAGGAACACAAGAAGCACATCGAGCAGATCAAATCCGTCCACGAGATGGATAAAGATGTTGCCGGCATAAAGAACAAGAAGAATGCCGTCAAGAAAAAGAGAGTGGACAACGAATCCAAGAAAGAAGCGAAAGAGATATTCGACCGCTTCAAATCTGGAGACAAACTGTCCACGGAAGACCTCATGATGCTTCAGAAGTCTGGATACCTCTGAGATTCAAACAGCCCATCATTGGGCTCATCAAACATTTTCCTTTTACCAATTTTCCTATTTTGTTGTCAATGTTATATAGACGTTAGTCGTTTTAAGATAGACCAATCATGAGCAGGATCACGATTAAGATTGAAGGCATGATGTGCGAGTCATGTGTTAAAACCGTCAGTGAAAGCATATCCAAGGTCAAAGGGGTCAAGAATGTGGAAGTGGACCTCAAAAAAGGTACGGCCACAGTCGAAAATGATGGTGCTTCCGAAGAGGAAATCGTCATGGCGGTCCTGGATGCTGGATTCAAGGCCAAGGTCAAACACGGTCTATTCAAATGAAGGAAAAAGCGATATTGAGGACCAGCGGCATGTCATGTGCCTCATGCTCTTCCAAGATAGAACGGTCCGTTGGAAGATTGAACGGCGTCGTATCGGTCAATGCGAATTTCTCAGAGAACACAGTATTCGTTGAATACGAAACAGATAAGACCTCATTGGATCCGATTCGCGCTTCCATCAGAAAGGCAGGATACGATGTCCTGGAAGGGGATGACGATGCCATCATGGAAAAAGAGAGGAAGGAATCCCTCTCCCTGAAGAGGGACCTCATAGTATCAGTCATATTCACGACCATACTGATGATCATGGCCATGGGGCCGATGTTGGGTCTGGAAATACCCCTTCACGATAATTCCGAGATATATTCCACGATACAATTGATACTCTGCATACCTGTGATAATATCTGGAAGGAGATTTTACACAAGAGGGATACCGACATTGCTTCGTGGAAGCCCTACGATGGACACGCTGATAGCGCTGGGGACCATCGCGGCCATGGTCTACAGCATATACAGCATGGTAACGATATTCCAAGGGAATGACATGGGGATGCATTCCCTCTTTTTCGATTCTGCAGCGATGATCATCACGCTTGTATCTGTCGGTAAATATCTGGAATCCAGGTCCAAAGTAAGAACGAACGATGCTGTGAAAGGCCTCATCGATCTTGCACCCCCGACCGCTGAAGTCGAGAGAGACGGCAAGACGATCATAATCCCGACGGAACAGATCGTGTTGGGAGATATTGCGATAATAAGACCTGGTCAAAAGGTCTCGATAGACGGCACCGTCATAGATGGGACCTCATACATAGATGAATCCATGCTCACAGGGGAAAGTATGCCTGTGAAGAAGACCGTCGGATCCGAGATATACAGCGGCACCACTAATACCACAGGGTCCATCAGGGCAAAGGTCACACGCATTGGTAACGATACCGCACTCAACAAGATAGTCCGTATGATAAGGGATGCACAGAGCACTAAGGCACCTGTTGCAAGGATAGCGGACAGAGTAGCGGCGGTCTTTGTCCCTGTAGTGATATTGATCGCCGTGATATCTGCATCCCTTTGGATGATATCAGGAAAAGGATTGGAATTCTCATTGATAGTGCTGATCTCTGTATTGGTGATATCATGTCCCTGCGCATTGGGCCTCGCCACCCCTCTTGCTATAACCGTGGGCACAGGAAGAGCGGCCGAATATGGGATACTGTTCAAAGATGCGGCCTCCCTGGAACGTTCAGGTAAGATATCGGACATAGTACTGGATAAAACAGGGACATTGACCGAAGGCATGCCAAAGGTAGGTAAGATATCCACAGACATGGATGAAGAGGAGTTCATAACATATGTGGCATCTGCCGAATCACTCTCTGAACATCCACTTGGAAAGTCCATAGTATCGTATGCGAATGAACATGGCCTGAGATTGTATCAACCTGCAGAATTCATATCGATGACGGGAATGGGATTGATGTGCACCGTCAACAACAGGAAGGTCATCATCGGTAACGAGAAGATGATGAACGACAATGGACTGAGCATCGCGAACGACAACGACGAGGGCATGACCAGGATATACGTCGCAATAGACGTCCGATACGCCGGGTCCATATCACTTGAAGACCCCGTGAGGACCACTTCCAAATCTGCAATAAAATCGCTAAAGGACATGGACATAAACGTGACTATGATCACAGGCGATTCAGAATCCACGGCAAAAAAGGTGGCAAAACAAACAGGAATAGAGAATTATGTCTCCAAAGCACTGCCCGAGGATAAGATTAATGCCATAAAGAGGATGCAAGCGAAGGGCAAGGATGTCGCCATGGTGGGAGACGGCATAAACGACTCTCCCGCACTTACACAAGCAGACATAGGGATCGCGATAGGTTCCGGTACTGATATAGCGATAGATTCTGCAGATGTCATCCTCATGAATGACGACATAAGGAACATACCTGCGACATTCTCGATAGGGAAGGCCACTCTGAAGAACATAAAGCAGAATCTCTTCTTCGCATTCTGCTATAACGTCATATGTATACCCATCGCTGCTGGATTACCGTATCTGTTCGGATTTTCCACCCTTTACGAGATGCCGATGATAGCCGCATTGGCGATGTCATGCTCATCCATTTCGGTCGTATTGAACTCGCTTAGATTAAAGGGATTTAAACCCGATTGCTATGCGTGATGCTAGCATTTCCCTTAACAAACATTTATATATCCTACTAACTGATAAGTCTAGCAGGGAAAAGGTCAGTTTTGTAGAGTGCATCCCATCCCTTCTGACTGGCTGGCCGATTCCCGTACCTTTCTAATTCTATGTTTTTCCATCAATTCCAATAAATAATATCAAGGATATCACAGGTCGATCATATGGTACTGGACGGATTGGGAAAATCTTTAAGGGACATCCTCGGACGCGTCAACAGCTCATCGGTAATCGATGAGGACCTCGTCAAGGACATCACCAGGGAGCTGCAGCGTGCGCTCTTGCAGGCGGATGTTAATGTCCAACTCGTATTGCAGATCACCAATAAGATACAGGACCGCGCACTCAACGAAGCCCCTCCTGCTGGAAAGAGCCCCAAAGACCATGTGACGAGGATAATCTATGAGGAATTGGTCGCTCTCCTCGATAACGGGGACGGACTCGCCTTAAAACCTCAGACCATAATGATGGTTGGTCTATACGGACAGGGTAAGACCACCACTACCGGAAAACTCGCCAATTATTTCGTGAAAAAGGGATTCAGTGTCGGTTTGATCGGAGCTGACGTTTACAGGCCTGCAGCATTGGATCAACTCAAACAGCTTGGAGAGAAGGTCAATGCCGAGGTCTATGGAGAGCCTGGACAGACAGATGCCGCCCTCATAGTCGAGCATGGGATGAAGAAATTCTCCGACAAGAAGATAATCATCATCGATACATCGGGGCGTCACGCCTTGGAAACGGACCTCATACAGGAGATCAAGGACATTTCCGCCATCTCTAAGCCGGATGAGAGGATATTGGTCCTCGACTCACAGGTCGGACAGCAAGCTGGACCGCAAGCAGATGCATTCCATAACGCGGTCGGTGTCACAGGGGTGATATTGACCAAGATGGATGGTACCGCAAAAGGTGGTGGTGCATTATCCGCAGTTGCCAAAACGAAGGCAAGGATAGTTTTCATCGGAGTGGGCGAGCATATACGCGACCTGGAGCCATTCGATGCAGACAGATTCATATCAAGGCTCTTGGGGATGGGAGACCTCGCTTCGCTGGTCAGGATCGCCAAGGAGGAGATAGGCGAGGACGAAGCGCTCGAGCAAGTGGCAAGGAACATGCTATCGGGAAGATTCACACTTACTGACATGTATCAGCAGATGCAGGCCGTCACCAAGATGGGGCCTCTGCAAAAGGTCATGTCCATGATCCCCGGCATGAGCAACATGGAAGACAAGATAGATTATGAGGCCTCTCAGGCGAAACTTGCAAAATACAGGGTCATAATGGATTCCATGACGAAACAAGAGAAGGATGAACCCAATCTGATAAAAGGAAAACGCATCGAAAGGATCGCGATGGGGTCTGGAGTTTCCGGTCACGATGTCCGTGAACTTCTAAAACAATACAATCAGAGCAAGAAGATGATGGGATCGTTCGGAAAAGATCGTAAGATGCGCAAGAAGATGATGAAACAATTCGGCGGAATAGACCTCGACGAGTTCAAAGATGCGGAGTGAAACGATGAAATATTTCGTCATTACAGGCCATAAGGCCGTCACCACGGGTGATTTCAAGCTCGATGACATAGCCGGAGGAGCTGGGAGACTTGACATCCTATGCAGATGCGTCAATTCAGCATTCTTCTTAAGTCACGACCTCCGAAAGGACGTGGACATATTCCTGGTGCTCGAAGGCGGGAATGCCGCTCCAAAGACCGTAAGATTCTGTGGTGCGGAGATGAGATATCTGAATCCGGATGAGAGGAGCACCTCATCACTCATCAGGAATGCGTTGTTGAAGAAGATCAATGAAAAGGAAGAGATCAGATCCTCACCCGGAGTCTATATTTCCAAGATGTCATTCGATGACGTTTTGGAGCATCTCTCTTCGAAAGGTTCATTCGTATACCTCAAAGAGGACGGTATAGACTGCAGGGAATATGATTTCCCTAAGGACCCAGTATTCGTATTGGGTGATAATAAGGACCTCACTGAAGATGAGGAAAGGTCCTTGATGGCAAAGGATCCAGACAAGATATGCATAGGGCCATACAGCCTTCATGCAGACCATTGCATGATCATCGTGCAAAATGAGATGGACAGAAGATTGCCTGACCAAAATTTTTAATCTGAACGGTGATAACTGATTATGACAGGCGTTTACTCGGACAAGCTCCCCCAGCACAGACATTGTGAGGTCTGCGGCAAAGCATTCGTCGGTGATGGCCATTTCTGCTCAGATGAATGCAAAGGATCCGCAGGAGCAGAGGCCAAGAAGAAGCTCAGAAAGCTGATGATCGTTTGGATCGTGATCGTGATGATAACGGTCGCTGCGATAGTAATAATCGGATTGTGATATCATGAGATCGGCTGTGGCCGGTACATTCAACGTCCTTCATGATGGCCATATGAGATTGATAGCCCAGGCTTTTGAAGTAGGCGAATACGTGCTAGTTGGGATAACATCGGACAAGATGGCATCACAGGAAAGGGACGACATAGTCCCATTGTATATAAGAAGGAAAAATCTGGAAAACTATCTTGATACTTTCGGAAAACCGTATTCCATCGAAGTCATAGATGACATCTATGGGCCGAAGGAGATGGACACGATAGATGTATTGGTGGTTTCCACCGAGACACTACCGAATGCTAAGAGGATCAACGAGAACAGGGTCTCCAAAGGGATCGAACCGTTGGAGATCTCGGTCGTAGGCCTCCTCAATGCATTCGATGGCGAAAAGATCAATGCTCGCGACATACTCAACGGAAAATATGCTAGAAATGGAAAGAACGATGTTCCAGACATCGCAGTCGGTTCAACGAATCATGTGAAGGTGGAGGCCGTACGTTCGGTCATGGAACGCATATTCGGAGATGTAAGGATAACTGCGGTATCGGCAGATAGCGGTGTCCCATCCCAGCCTTTTGAGATGGAGACAAGGCAAGGGGCCATAAACAGGGCGAATGATGCACTTGGCTCGCATGACATGTCCGTAGGCATAGAGGCAGGGGTCTTCGAGATGCCTGACGGACTCTATGATTTTCAATATTGTGCGATACTGGACCGTAAAGGCAGATTGACGATAGGCACGGGCATGGGATTCAGATATCCGAACAAGATAGCCGACCTCGTGAGGAAGGGTTCCACGGTAGGGGAGGCCGTCCGTGCGATATACGGCAATGACGACATCGGAACTAAGCAAGGTGCCATCGGCCTACTTAGCAAAGGGCTGATCGACAGAAAGACATTGACAGAACAATCTGTGACGGCTGCGATGATCCCACGTCTATCGGAGGAGTGAAAGATGCACCCATCAAGGATGCTGGATCCCTCCTCTCCGTATCTCACGGATGAGTCCAAGATGACCGGGGACGCCAAAACACTGCATATTCCGGAGAATGAATCCCAGATATTGGAGATCATGGAGGATGCATCCCAAAGAGGGGTCCGCATAACGATATCCGCCATGCGCACCGGTGTTTGCGGAGGCGCGGTACCTATCGATAGCGATGTGATGACCCTTGAAAAAATGAACAAGGTCCTTGGCATAGGTAAAGATGAAAAAGGTTTTTACATCAGGGTCCAACCTGCCGTCACTGTCAATCAACTTAACGATCTGATAAGAAAAAGATCATACGAAGGCCTACTTGAGATATCCGAAGGGGCGATATCTGCAGCGAAGGACGCCTCATTGTTCTATCCTATCGACCCTACTGAACTCAACGGTTCGATAGGAGGCAACATATCGACTAATGCATCGGGACCCAGAACGTATAAGTATGGACCTACAAGGAACTGGATCAAGAGGATCAGGGTGGTTCTTCCTACAGGGAAGGTCCTGGACATAGAACGTGGCGAAACAAAGGCTGTGAACGGAGTTCTAAAACTCGCCGATGGGATCCAGATAAAAGTACCCACGTATGATTTCAGATACGGCATAAAGAATGCAACTGGGATAATGACATCTGATGATGTGGATGCGATCGATATCTTCATAGGAAGCGAGGGGATATTCGGAGTCATAAGCGAGGCCGAAGTATATCTGGCCCCATGGCATCCCCTGATGTCCAATATAATGTTCTTCCCAGATGATCAGAGTGCGTATGATTTCGTTAAAGATGTAGTGAATTCCGACATCGATCCGGAATTTCTTGAATTCTTCGATACTGGGTCATTGAACCTGATAAGAAGGTCCAGGATAAGGGACCCAAGATTCACAGGTATGCCCGATCTTCCCGAGTACGCAGGATCGGCAGTCTTCTTCGACCTGCCATACGATCAGCACATTCAGACAAGGTACCAGAAGATAGAAAACATTGCAAATAGACATTCTGGGTCATTGAAACTTAGTTGGTGCGGACATGAATTGAAGGACAGACAGAGATTCTTCTCGTTCAGACATTCCGTACCGCAATCGATATTCGATTATGTCGCGACCTTGAAAGGTGGAAACCCAGGCATACACAAGATGGGCACCGATATGTCAGTGCCTCTGAAGAACTTGGACGAGATGATGGATAATTACAGATCCACATTATCCAGATATGATCTTGAATATGTGATATTCGGACATATCGGTAACGGCCATCTTCATGTGGAGATCATATTGAAGGACATGGACGATGTTTCGCGTGCAAAAAAAGCATATCGTGAACTGGCCATCAAAGCAATCGAACTTGGCGGGTCGCCCAGTGCTGAACACGGCATAGGGAAACTCAAGACGGAATACATACAGCTCATGTATGGTCAGAAAGGCACAGATGAGATAAAAAACATCAAAGATGCATTAGATCCAGAATGGATGCTCAACCCGGGAAACATGGTGGTAAGATGAAGTTCGTCGTAATGATCAAGCAGGTCCCAGATACCACGATGGTAAGCATCGATGATAATGGCAATCTCATAAGGGCAGGGGTCCCTTCCATACTCGACCCATATTGCGAATATGCATTCGACCTCATAAGGAGGATAAAGAAAGAGGGCGACATCGTAATAGCCGTTACAATGGGTCCTCCGCAAGCAAAGGATGCGCTATTGAGATGCCTGGAGATCGGTGCCGACGAGGCCCATCTCCTCACGGACCCAGCATTCGCAGGGGCCGATACATATGCTACTTCCAGGGCCCTGACGAACTTCGTAACGAAGATCGTTCCTGATTTCGATCTCATATTGTGCGGAAAACAAGCCGCAGATGGAGATACCTCACAGGTACCAGCGGAAGTATCCTCGATGCTGTGCCTTCAGCAATTCTACTACGTTGAGAACATATCGCAGAATGAAGGTCATCTTTACGTGGAGCAGAACTATGGGGATGAACTTAGGGTCTGCAAGCTTCCAGACAGGGCTCTGATATCTGTTTCCAAAGGAGACACGAATCGCTATCTGCCCTCGATGGAGGAATTCCTCCTCGCATCGAATAAGGATATCAAGATGCTTGATCGCATATCTCTGGGATTGGGCAATTTCTCCGTAGGGCTCAGGGGATCAAAAACCAGGATCGTCTCTTCATACTCGCCCAAATCTGAACGCCGTTGCATCATGATCGATGGCACCGATCCGTCCGTGGCAGCCAAAAAGATAATGGAGGCCATTAGATGAGCGATTGCAGCAGTTGTTCCAATGGCTCGTGCAGCGCGAACAAAGGAGATGGCGATCTTCCTCCTGGAATGTTGCAGCAATACAATCTCAACCAATCCACTGCAGAAGGAAACGTCGTTTGGATAGAGGTCATAAAGGATGATCTTGGAACCAGGATAGCAGACGTATCATTGGAGCTCATAGGCAAGATAAGACAGATGAGCGACTCCAGGGTATTCGGCATCATAATCGGGGATAACGATGTCAAAGCCCTGTACGACAAGATATTCTCATATGGCGTTGACACCCTTTATCATGTAAAGGACAGGGACCTGGCGAGGTATCATCCCGAGGCCTATTCAAATGCCATAGCCGATGTAGCGAATCGCATAAATCCCGCGATGATATTGATTGGAGGCACGACAAGAGGAAGAGAGGTCGCACCCAGAGTGGCTGCGATACTTTCAACGGGCCTTACCGCGGATTGCACCGAACTCAGGATGGATGGCAGAAAATTGCTAATGACGAGGCCCGCGTTCGGCGGTAACATAATAGCCACGATCTCTTGCGATACATTCCCTCAAATGGCCACTATCCGCCCTGGTATCTTCAGCATACCTGAACCGGAGATCGGAAGAAAGGGAACAGTGATCTATCGTCAAACCGATTGCAAGTGCTTGAAAGACATCATCTCATCTAAACATATTGAGACCGTGGAATCCGACATATCGAAGGCCAAGATCCTAATATCTTTAGGAAAGGGGATCAAAAAAGAATCCATTGCGATCGCAGAGGATATAGCATCGAAGATCGGCGGCTCCGTATCATGCTCGCGCGCCCTTGTAGAAAAAGGATGGATGCCGCAGAACAAACAAGTTGGACAATCTGGACGCAATGTCGCACCCGATCTATACATAGCATTTGGGATCTCCGGTTCGATACAGCATAAAGCGGGGATATCCTCTGCAAAGAGGATCATCGCCATTAATATGGATCCGGACGCCCCCATAAAGGATGTCTGCGACGAATTCATCGTAGGGGATGCGAATCAGATACTGATGGAACTAGATAGACAACTAGGTTCATGAGGTCTTATACAACGAGAGCGCTTTTTCAAGCACCTTGTCCGCATGACCATCCACCTTGACATTTTTCCATGCAGCCTCGATCCTTCCATCCTTTCCAACTATGAAGGTCGATCTTATTGCACCCTCTGTGATCTTACCGTACATGTTCTTGGTGCCCCAAGCACCCACCTCTTCCATGAGGAGATGCTCGGGGTCGCTCAACAATTTAACCTTTAGGGAATTCTTCTCCTTGAATCTCTTATGTGCATCCGATGCATCTTTGCTTACCCCGAATACGGCGATGTTCCTGAACATGAACTTGGCATAATCCGCAGTGAAATCCAAGGCCTCCTTCGTGCAACCTGCGGTGCCATCCCTTGAATAGAAGTATATGACATAGCGTATGCCTTGCAAGGAGTTGCTATCCACTTCTTGTCCATCCTCATCCTTGAGGATGAAATGCGGGAACTTATCGCCTATTTCCATGATATCAGAATAGCTTTCCTGCCTTCTTTAATATTATCGGAGAGAGGTCCAACTCGAACATTATCACAGGATGCGTTATGTCGAAACCTGTGACTACCTTCGGAGACACCTCACCGAACACTCCGATGGATCTCCCATCTACGAGGATCGACGCGCCCCTGCCCTTAATGAAGGTCGGATAATCGCATGCAGATAATGTGTATTCTGTAGACATCTCCCTCATCATGGACTCAGCGATGGATTTGATCTCCGTGAAGGACACCTTGGATGCCGTGGCCAGAGCGCATATATGCAGGACCGTCTTGTTGTCCCTTATCACATAGCCCACTTCGAATATCCTCTGTGGCAGGTCCCTGTGCTTGTTATGTCTCAATATCCTCATGAGGCTCGGCATCAGATAAGACCTCAGACAGGTATGTTCCTCTGTAATTGGGTTCGTTACTCTAACGACATCCATCGCAGGAAGGCCCGATATGCGGAACTCATCTTCCTCGTTGCTCAAGGTCAATGTAGTGACCTCTGTGAAACCCAGACCGATCATCGCATCCTTTATGCTCTCGGAGAATGTAGTCTCCGAACTGAGATGTCCGATGGTCTGGCCTACGTGGTATTTCCCACCAAATCTCTCGAATCCGTATCCTGTGGCGACATCTTCGTATATGTCCACATCGTGCATGATGTCCAATCTGGTCGTGGAATATCTGACGATTATGGAATCGTGATCCTTGGGACCTTCTTCCGCATCCATGCCCATCCTTCTAAGGGCGGTTATGATGCCTTCGTTGCCGATCCTCACGCCTATGAACCTTTGACACGCAGATGACGATATGACCCTTGTGATGGGTTCGAGATTCGGCGAGACGCAGTCCTCGTTTCCTGTCATGTGGACAGAACCTACGACCCCCCCGCGCTCTGCCAGTGCGGTAACGACTATATCCAATGCCCCTTTGACGGCCTTCCTGTCCATTCCTGTGACATCTATGAAAAGGTTGTGCGTTTTGGTCGTGACCGTTGTCAGCGCGCCGTTTATTATCGGAGGGAACGAGAGGACCTCGTTGTTCCTATCGAATATTATCGGATATTCATCCAATCCATCGAGGAGATGGGCATATGCTACCCCTTTCTCATGATCGGTTAGTATACTTGCAAGGTCCATCTTCTCCGTCTTCGCCAATGGTACGAACTCAGTATCATGCGGTCTCGATGTGGTGTATCTGAATGGCTGCTCTACCTTGTCCAGATCGTGTATCCCGATCGCGAATTTGCTCCTTTTCCTTCCTATCGTTATGTGCAACTTCTCCTGAAGTTCCATCATGGACCTCAGGAGGTCGTCGGTTATGTCCACATCCAATACGACGGCACATAGGAAATAGGGCCTGACCTTCAGGACCTTTGTGTCGGTGACAACTTCTATATTTGTATTGTTGACCTGATACCTGGTCAACCCTGGATCTATGTCCAGGAAGGCCCTCATGCCTCTCGCCAGTCCTTCGACGCAGAAAAGGTCGGGACGGTCTGGGAAGAACTCTACCGACATCTCATTCTCGTTTCCCTCAGTATCGTGCATATCAGCACCGATCATCGGTATCCTGTCAACAAGTGTCTTCTGAGGCACCTTCTTTCCGATCAGATCGCATAGATCGTCATATTTGAAATTGATTACCGGCATCGTATCAGCGTCCAAGTTCCTTATGTGCCTTTCCAAGTTGACCAGAGGCCTGTGCTGCAAGGGTTGAAAGTTCTCCCGCAAGTACTGTGGCCGCTACAAGTTCAGAAAGTTTCTTCGATCTCCCATCCCCGAGGCAATCCATTATCCTCAATGCCTCGGACTGACATGGCAGGGAGGTCCCTCCTCCAACGGTGCCGACCTCTACGGTGGACATCCTGACGCACATGTAGAGGTCGCCATCCACATTCTCGCATGTGGTTATGGACATGCTTCCTCCTACGACCTGCGCAAGGTCCTGTCCTGTGGCCAGATATATTGCTGCCACCATGTTGGCGGCGTGTGCGTTCGCTCCCAATGTGCCTGCCAATATGCTACCGACCAGATTCTTCCTGTAATTGGTCTCCACGATAAGATCCGTGGTCGCATGGAGTCTGTTCTCGACCACCGACCTTGGTATCCTCGCCTCGGCGACGACTATCTTGCCGCGCCCCCTTATGAGATTTATCGCTGCAGGCTTCTTATCGCTGCAAAGATTGCCCGATACAGATACCATCTCCGCACCGGTGTTCTTCTCTATCACCTCACAAGCAGCTTCGGTCGCGATCGTGGCCATGTTCATGCCCATCGCATCCCCTGTGCTGAATGAAAATCTAAGATAAAGGCTCCTTCCGTCGATCAAAGGCTCTATCCCATAAAGCTTACCATGGCGGGTCGTGCTTGAAACGGCATCATCTAACAGATTCAGATTTGATTCTATCCAGTCCACTGTATCTTTGGCATGCCTTATGTCGCGGACACGGAAGACCGGGGCCCTTGTCATCAGGTCCTGGAGGACCATGGCATTCACTCCACCACCATCGTTTATGACGGACATTCCTCTCGATATGGAGGCCACCAAAGCACCTTCAGTAGTGGCCAGAGGTATTATGAAATCACCCTTTGCGAAATCACCGTTCACCTTTATGGGTCCGGCAAAGCCTAGCGGTATCTGTGTCGCCCCTATCATGTTCTCGATATTTTTCGAGGCCTTCTCCGAACTGAAACAATATTTGGAGATGCTCTCAAGACTGGTCCCTGTGAGGTTCTCAACGGCGTGACGTCTTTCGTCGACATCTGCGTGGAGATAGCCCCTGTTCTTCAGACCCTTCTGCTCAGCCATACATCGACATCGATTCAACGATATTATAATTATCGAAAGGAACAAACTAATAAAAAGGGAACCCTATGAGGGCTTGATGGATAAGAACAGGATAAAACTTCGTTATACTGCGAACATTCCGTTCAGTATCAGATCGAAGACCAATATATCGCACGAGACGATCTCCAAGCAGGACCGCATGGATTATTTCATAATCAAGCATTTTCCTAAATTCTTTGCACTGGACATAGCCATAATAATACTCCTGGCGTTTTTCACAAATTCAACGACCTTGACCCAATTCGTATATGCCATATGCCTGGGATTCGTAGTAGGATTCTGCATACTGGGGGCCATATGTTTCTTCCTGATGGATAGAGGGGTCACGAACTACAAGGTAAATGCTTTGGTCTTCATCACGGCACCGCTGATAATAGGCTACATGTTGTTCATAGCAGGTGAAGGGTTCTATCCCAATATCTTCCTGATAAAGTTCTTCGACATATTCGGCGGTGGGGTGACCTTGACGAGCATAATAGTGGCCACGTACTCTTTGTTCATAGCGATATATCTCGTCAGCATTGGCATAATCTCTGTCATAGCGGGATATTTCAGAAGCTACCTTTACCGCATATTCAGATATATCGAGTCCTCTAAAGAGATGGACTCGAAGAAAAAGAGATTCACATACGAGTTCTTCCGCATTCCAGACATCATCGATGTGGAAGGGGTCGATCTGGAACCCCAGATGGACGATGATAAATTCAACAGAGAATTGTTCTTCAGCGTATTCATGAGCCTTTTCGCATTGGGCCTTGTCATATGCTCATACATATTCCTCAATCCATTCTTCCTCACAGAGATGCCCCTGGACGAGATGCTCGTCATAGCCGTAATGCTTTCTTTCTTCCTATCCACCCTGGTGATCCCCTGGAGCATAATGAAATCCGTCGGAGCATATGTTAAGTCACAGGCAAGGCCGTATTACCTATGGAAGGGGATGAAGAGCAGGCTCTATCAGGGGTTCTTCGCGATAACCTTCATAATGATGATACTCATGCTCTCCGCATACCTTGGCATGGACTTCTCGCGCATAATAGTCACATATATCGGTTATGTCCTGTTTATGGGCCTGATCTCGGCATTGACGTCCTACATCTATGTCAACCATTTCTACACTGGCTTCAAGAATGGCATAGTGACGAGTTATTACGAACGCAAGTATCGCAGCAACGATAAGGACTGAGGCAATCAATATTTAACTCTGATCCGATATTATGTTGGTGATAGATTGGACGACCTTGATCAATGCCTAAAAGCGCTGTCAGACGAGACCCGCAGATCGATCATCGAACTTCTTCTGAGATATAGTTTCTGTGCATGGGCGATATCAAAGAGACTCGATATCTCCGAGGCCGCCGTATCACAACATCTGAAGATATTGCGTGAATGCAATCTGGTAAAAGGCGACAAATGCGGATATTTCATCCAATACGAGGTGAATCGCGATAAGTTGAATGAGATCGCGAGATACTTCAGTTCGTTGACGAACATCGAAAGGATACCATGCGACCCGACATTGGAGAATTGCTCCTTGAAGAAACGTTGCATTTGTCGTTCAGATAAGCGCTGTAAGGATTGCATATGTTGCGATGACTGCAAGAGATGCCACCGGACAGAGTCGATACGTAATCCCGTTTAAATTTTAATTAAGCCAATACTTATATATTGAACAAAACCATACCAGAATATCCTTTGAAGGATAATGGAGGTAAAAACATGAGTGAAGAATGCAACACCATGCCTTTGATCGGGGACAAGGCACCTGAGTTCAAGGCTATGACCACGCAAGGAGAGATACACTTCCCGAACGACTACAAAGGCAAATGGGTGATACTGTTCTCACATCCGGCCGATTTCACGCCTGTGTGTACCACCGAATTCATGACATTCGCACATAGGTCCAACGAACTGAGGGAAATGAATTGCGAACTCGTAGGATTGTCGGTGGACTCGATCTATGCCCACATCGCATGGCTGAGAAGGATACAGGAAATAGAATGGAACGGGATGAAGAACGTAGAGGTGAAATTCCCATTGATCGAAGACATCCGGATGGATGTTGCCAATAAATACGGGATGATACAACCTGGACAATCTAACACGCAGGCCGTGAGGGCTGTCTTCTTCATCGATCCTAAAGGAACGATAAGACTGATCATGTATTATCCTTTGTCATGCGGAAGGAACTTCGACGAGATGAAGAGGGTCCTGCATGCGCTTCAGACAGCGGACAAGGAAACTTGCGCCACACCATGCGGATGGGTTCCCGGCGATGACACCATAATACCCACAGCGGGATCGTGCGGGACTGCGAAGGAGAGGGTCGAGAGCAAGAATCCCAATATGTATTGTCTCGACTGGTTCCTATGCTTCAATAAGAAGAAATGAGAATGCGTTCTGATCAAGAACCCGTGAAACCACTTATACAAACATATTAACCCGATAGGACGCGATACGTCCGCATGAGCGACCCAGCATACGATGCGATGTCGAAGGCCAAGAGACAGGTCGAAAGTGCAAACGCCAAAGGTGCGATCACGACCCTAGAGTCATATCTTGAGAAGGACCCGCACAACACGAAACCGAGGCTCCTGTTGGCGAAGATAGCCTATTTCGATATGGATGATAAGAAATACGGCGATATGCAGATGGAGATCATCCTAGACCTGGAACCTAACAATCTCGAGGCACTAAAGGCCTCGACGACGATACTCTCGAAGGACAAGAAGGACCGCGATAAGGCAGATGGACTCTACATAAGGATAATGGAGATCGAGCCTAGCGCGGAGATATACAACGAATATGCAAGATTCCAGAGGAACCAATTCCTGGATTTCAAGAAGTCCGCAGAGTATTATGAGAAGGCGATAACGATGGCCCCTGACAGATACGAGTATCATCAGAACTATGCAGTGCTGTTATTGTTGGACTTGAAGGACTTCGAGAAGGCGAAGAAGGAACTCGAAGATGTACTGAGGCTAGATCCTGGCAACAGGTCTGCCAAGGACAACTATGACGTCCTGATGAAGAAGAAGTTCGATAAGAACGGAAATCTCAAGAAGGGATTGCTTTCCCATCTAAAATGAAGCTAAACATATTCAATAGAATGAAAAATAAAAAGGTGATTAATACGGAATTGAAAGGATCGAAGACAGAGGCAAATCTATTGACCGCGTTCGCAGGAGAATGTCAGGCAAGGACAAAGTACACCTATTACTCCTCGCAAGCCAGGAAAGAAGGATATGAGCAGATAGCCGATATCTTCCTCGAGACCGCCGAGAATGAGAAAGAGCATGCGAAACTCTGGTTCAAGGCCCTCCACGACGGATGCATACCGGAGACGGCAGAGAATCTGAAAGATGCAGCGGCGGGAGAGAACTACGAGTACACAGACATGTACAAACATTTCGCAGAGACCGCGAAAGCCGAAGGATTCATTCAGATAGCCACCCTCTTCCAAGCAGTGGCAGACATCGAGAAGGTCCATGAGGAAAGATACCTCGACCTACTGAAGAATCTACAAGAATGCAAGATATTCAAAAAGGACCATGTGGCCGTGTGGAAATGCAAGAACTGCGGATACTTGCACGTAGGTACGGAAGCGCCAGCGGTATGCCCGGTGTGCAAACACCCACAGTCGTTCTTCGAGATACGCGCCAAAAACTGGTGATAAAAACAATTTAGGCCCCAGAGGGGGCCTTAAGATATTTTATTCTCAACTCGTGAATGCGTCCTTGGTCTTTGTGATGAGATACACCACGATAAATCCAAAGATACCTATTACGAACACAAGCGCCAATATCGATGACAAGATACACATTATGAGTGCGATCTTGTAGTTCTTCTTGAGGTATACCAGCAATGCAGTGACCAAAGCCAACACACCGCTAGCTACAAGAACATATCCCATTGCAGCCATGATGTTCCTGAACTGCTGCTCGGTCATGTACTGCAAGACAGTGTCCCACATATCGGATTGCTTCAACTGGTCAATGATCGAATTGATGTTGAACACCAAGTCCATACCATTGTAGATCGCAAGCACTCCCCACGCGATACACAATAGAACTATTGCTATTATGTACCCTTTAGCATTCGAGGCCGCCATCGACTTCTTGCTCTTTTCATACTGTTCTGTATTCTCGGTAGACCCTCCCACAGGATAGCCGCATTCCGAACAGAAGGTATCATCATCTTTTAAATTCGCACCGCATTGCGTGCAATATTTACTTCCTTCCATGTTAAGTAAAATGAATTACATCTATTTTACACTAAAGGATGATTCAGTCGATGAATTGAAATACTATCATGCTATGGATGATATCACGGATGTCAGGGATCGAGTCCTTATTCGATCTTTGCCGTGGCAGGATTTTCTCCTGCAGGCCGTACGGGAGCGTGAGCTGAACGTGCGGAATTTGAGGTTTTTGATATTACCATTAGCAATGCTTTTATATGTAATCTATAATACCTTTGTTCGTTATTACTCAGGTCTGGCATCGATCGATGCGAGCCAGGGTAATTCAAAAAAGAGGAATTACAATGGTAACAGTCTATGATGTTCCTGCTGAGCAACTCATACTCAAAACAGCTCAGAAGCTCAAGGAGAACGGTAAGATCGTACCTCCTGAGTGGGCAGAGTATGCAAAGACAGGCAGGCACACGGAGAGAGCACCAACACAGGATGATTGGTGGTACACAAGGGCCGCCTCCATCCTAAGAAAGCTCTATGTAAAGGGCCCAATGGGATCAAGCAAATTGGCCGCCGAATACGGTGGTTTCGCAGACAACGGCTGCATGCCAAACAAGGCAGTTAAGGGAAGCCGCAACATCGCAAGAAAATGCATGATGCAGCTCGAATCGGCCGGATATCTGGTATCCAAAGACAAACAGGGACGTGCAATCAGCCCCGCAGGACAGTCACTACTTGACAACACTGCAAAAGAGGTATTTGACGAAATGAATAAAAAGAACTGAAGGTGAACTCACATGGAAGACCCTGAATTAGAAGCACTTAGACAAAGAAGGATGGCAGAGATCCAACAGCAGCAGAGCGGTAGCAATCAAGCTGCACAGGAGGATAGGGCCAAACAGTTTGAGATGCAGAAGCAGGCCGTGCTCAGACAGATCCTCACCCCCGAGGCGAGGGACAGACTTGCGAACATAAAGCTTGCCAATCCAGAACAGGCCAATGCCTTAGAGATGCAGCTTATACAGATCGCACAGAGCGGCAGGTTGCAAGGGGTCATAACAGATGCCATGCTAAGAGAGATTCTTCAGAAGATCGTACCTCAAAAGAGAGAGATCAAGATAGAGAGGAGATAAACATGTCAAGCACTAAACCGCCAGCCATGAAAGGCAGGCTTAACAAGAAAATAAAGCAGAACCGCCGCGTCCCAGCATGGGTAATGCTCAGAACAAACAGACAATTCCTTCGCCACCCTAAGAGAAGGTCATGGCGCATAGGCAAATTGAAAGAATGAGAGGAGGGAAAAATATGGCTGATGAGATAGAGAGAATCATGGTCGTCCCCCTGAGGAAGACAAAACAGGCCCCACGCACAAAGAGATCAGCTCGTGCAATAAAGGAAGTTAAAGAATTCGTCATGAGACACATGAAAGTAGATGAGGAGAACGTCTGGATTGACGCTTCCCTCAATGAGAAGATATGGGAGAACGGAATCCGTAACCCTCCATCCAAAGTGACCATCAAGGCCGTCAAATTCGACGATGGACTTGTCGAAGTTTCGCTGGCAGAGTGATGCGGATGATGAGACTCTCAAGATATGCGGGCAATCCCAACATAGGGGTATTCGCGGTAGTGAATGAGAGCCTCGGTTTCGTCGCCTGCGATGCCTCACAAGAATTCATAAAGGACCTTGAAGAGATATTGCAGGTTGAAACATTCATGACGACCGTGGCCGGTTCATTCGTTGTCGGTTCATTGGTCGCCATGAACTCTTATGGTGCAATAGTTTCCAATCTCACAGAAGAGAAGGAACTTTCCATCATCAGGGAACACATACCGGTGGACACCATCGAAGATAAGATGAATGCTGCAGGTAACAACATCTTGGTGAATGACTATGGTGCCATAGTTAGTCCTGACATCGGCAAGAAAGCAGAGAAGACAATAGCCGACATCTTCAGAGTGGAGGTCGTCAAAGCCTCCATCGCGGGATGCACAACGGTCGGTTCTGTATGTCGTGCCAACAACAAGGGATGCGTTTGCAACCCTGATGCTACAGACGAAGAGATGGCACTTATACATGATGTCCTGAAGGTCGAAGCAAGAAGAGCTTCGGTCAACCATGGTATCAGATATCTTGGTGCAGGGATACTAACGAACAGCAAAGGTGCATTGATCGGTGATGACACTACACCGATTGAAATGGGAAAGATAGAGGACGGGTTGAATCTCTTCTGATTTAACGATCGAAGACCCAACAGCCCATGAACTCACTCACATCCTCGGATGTGAGATCGACCTCATTTCCAACGAATATTATAGAATCTTTATCGATCATACTTAGAAAATCATCTATGGTGTCGATTGGCATCGTCAATCCTCCAAAGCGATAATGCATGGGAACGATGATCTTGGGATTTATCATTTTGATGAATCTGTCCAATTTCAACAGACTGATCGTGAACACCTCACCTACCGGCACAAAAAGGATATCTACATCCTGGAGATCGTCGATGACCGCCTTCGCAGGAATATCCCCGATATCTCCGCAGTGGCAAAATGTCATGCCTTCCATTTTGAACTTATATATCGTATTGGGGCCACGTTCTGCACCCAATTCTTCGTCGTGATATGAAGAGTAACCCTTTACCTTTAGGCCTTTGACTTCGAAATCCCCGACCTGACCCAATATGTCAGCATGATTGCCCTTTATGATCTTTGCAGAACAATGATCCGAATGCCCATGCGACATCAACACGACATCGGCTGAACACAAAGGGGGTTTTATTCCAATGGATTTTCCGTCATGGGGATCCAACACTACCGTGATTCGCTCACCGTGCAGTTCAAAACATGAATGCCCGTGCCAGATTACGTCCATGATATCTTTATGAGTGATACGGTAAATATAGTTTATCTAAAGTCGAAAATATACTGCTGGATGTATTTTCAAACATCATATGGGAATTGAAATTGACTCGAAGCTCCGAATATAATGGAGCCACAAAACTGCAACTCGGAATGGTATAACAGAATGAAACTTAAATACCAATGAAGTGATGTAAAAATTAATGAAGAAGACATTGATCCTCGTTGTGGACAGGGACGACGACTTTGGATGCAAAGGGGGAGTGGAATCTCCCGTCATAGGCGTCCAGAATTGTTCCGTTGCAGCTACTGCGTTAGGCATAGCTGACCCCGAGGATTCAGATATCAATGCCTTATATGCTGCCATAAACATCTACAAAGACCTGCATAATGATAGGAATAGTGATGTTGAGGTCGCGCTGATATGCGGAAATCAAAAAGTCGGATACAGATCGGATGCCGCCATCGTTGAGGAATTGGAATATGTTCTGGAGAAGATAAAACCAGATCGTGTGATCCTTGTTGGTGATGGAGCAGAGGATGAATATGTGTATCCGATAGTCTCATCGCGCATAAGGATCGATTCCGTCAGGAAGGTCTACGTTAAACAGGCACCTGGACTTGAAGGCACGGTATACATATTCTCGAAGATATTGAATGACCCTGCCAAGAAAAAGAGATTCCTTGCACCGATAGGTTGGATCGTGGTCTTGATATCGCTTGTATACCTCATCCCGAGCCTATTCTCGGTTTACATGAAAGAATCGGACGTGTTCACGATAACGACGCCCTTGGTGGTGTTCCTGATCGGATTCTTCTTCATGCTCTATGCGTACAACATACCGGATTGGATATCCAACTGGCATAAGAAATGGATGAGCAGATTCAGATCCGGAAGCATATCGGTCACATTCACGATCATATCCATCATAATAATGGCCTCTGGCGCCATCTACGGATATTTCGCACTAGACTCTGTTTACATATACCGCATATCACAGACCATCATATGGTACATCTATTCTGTGATGTGGTTCATAATATTCGGCATGATGGTATACATAGCGGGAGACATGCTGGATTCATACATACGTAATAATTCCATAAAGATAAGCCACTTCACATCGTGCATAAATCTCGCAGCGATAGGATTGATATGCATGGGTGCCTTGGACATCCTGTTGAACTATCTCAACATCGGGTCTGTGACACCGACCTCATACACATTAGAGATCGTATTGGGTGTGATGATAGCGTTTATCGGCACTGCGATACTACGTCGTGTAAAACAAGCATATACTAGGGATAATAGGTCGGGAGAGAATGCAATTCAATGAATGGGAGCCTATATACGTCCGGATCCTCGAGGACATGGGCTATGACAGAGGCTCGGATGAGACCTCTGTGAGGATACTTAAAATGGTCACGGTCAACTCCAACCTCATCGATGAGGAGGACCTCGCCAAGGTAATCGGCAGCGAGGTGACCGTATTCGGGAATTCACCAAGTCTTGAGGCCGATATAGAGAAGAACAAACCAATCGGCATACTGATCGCCTCTGGTTCATCGGTATCCAAACTGCTTCGCCTGAAGATAATACCGGATATCATCGTCACCGATCTGGATGGGGACATAAAGCCTCAGATAGAAGCAAGCGAGGATGGTGCGATATCGTTGATACATGCACACGGCGACAATCACACATCGATCCTTATGTATGCATCTAGATTCAAAGGCCCTATAATATTGACCACGCAATCGAAACCAGATGTGACCGTGTTCAATTTCGGAGGATTCACCGACGGGGACCGCGCTGTCTGTCTAGCAAGGCACTTCGGTGCCAAGAAGATCCTTTTGGAGGGATTCGACTTTGAGAATCCGAGCCATAAATTCAATTCCGATCCATCGAAGAAATTGAAGAAACTGATGTGGGCCAAAAAGATAATCTACGAATACAATAACGCTGGTGTAGAAATAATAAAACCCTGAATCATTTTATAGGGTAAACACCATCCCAATCAACAGGAATGGGAGAAATGGAATTAGCGTACATAATTTTGCTCATCTTGGCCATAATCTATGTGCCGTTCTATTTTTGGGTGAGATATTCTCCCAAGGCGGAGAAATACGGCCTTAGAAAATATGGTCCTGCGATAATGTTGAGGACCAAACTAGGGACTAAGATAATCGACAGATACTCAAAATACAGGAGATTCTGGAGATTCTTCGGAGCATTATCGATCGTACTGTCCTTCATACTGATGGTCACCATCGTGTACATCCTGATCGTGGGCATTTTGAATCTGCCTTCGACCCTGAATTCCGATGGATTGGGGATTCAATATGCACTTGCCATACCTGGTATCAATCCACTGCTTCCCATTGGATTCGGTATAATCGGATTGATCGTCGCCGTATGCCTTCATGAATTGGCACACGGCATGCAAACAGCCTCCAACGACATGCGCGTGGACTCCACCGGTGTCCTTCATCTCGTAGTGCCTATGGGGGCATTCGTAGAGCCGAACGAAGAAGACGTGAAGAAAGCGTCACGCAAGGTCAAACTGCATCTTTATGCGGCAGGCATAGCAACGAACTTCATCGTCGGCATCATCGCATTCATGTTGTTCGCGGTCGTTATGCTGGGCGGAATATCATCGCCGTACGGCGATCAGGCCGCTGTATATGGTGTGACAAGCAACTCAGAAGCATATGAGAATGGGATACCTGCAGGAGCCATTGTAGAGTCCGTCGAATATGAAGGCGTCATACAGGAGTTCATCCTTTACGACTACGATATCACATACTCCTGGAACCCAGGAGATGAAGTGATAGTACATTATATAACAGAGAATTCGACAGGTACTGCCACGATAACTTGGGGCGTTTACATCGAAAAGGTCGTAAGCGGTTCTCCTGCAGATAGCATAGGATTGCAATCCACAGACTATCTCCTTTCGATCACGAATAGCGATGGCCTATCAACGCCATTGTACTCGGCGAATCAATTCAGCGATTACATGAGATCCACCAGCCCTGGAGAAACTGTGATGATCGAATACATGACGTCAGAGGGCGAAATAGAAACAGTTTCTGTCGTACTCAGCTCGAATGGGTCCGTCGGATATCTCGGGATCAGCACCACCACATCAGGTATGAGCTTCAAGACCCCAGACGAGATACTCGATATCTCCAGGAATCCGTTCTACGGCGATGAGACGTTGACAGATTATGCGACCTCGTCATTGAGCTACATCTCCGGACCATTCGATGGATTCTCTCCTATGCCATCATCGTGCCAATGGTGGTATGATGTTCCGGGCGATGCGGCCGTGTTCTGGTGGATCTGCACATTGCTATATTGGATATTCTGGCTCGATATAATATTGGGAGTCTCCAATGCTATCCCAGCAGTACCGTTCGATGGTGGATTCATATTCATTGGCGGTATCGATTGGCTGATAGAGAAATTGGGCATAAAGGATCGTCAAAGACGTGAGGCGCTTGCAGACAAGATAGGCAGCTACGTATCGATGATAGTGTGGATGGCATTCATACTAGTGATAATATCGATAGTAATCTGATGAAATGTATGGAGACCTTCGATCGAACTGAGGGATTGGTAGCCCAAAGAAAACGCGGTATATTCTTCAGTGCAGTCGATCATATGCTGTGCAAGCGCGGTCTCCGGTGTATGATTCCCATCCGTGACACCCTTAGGGTTGGCTGGCTTACAACCCCATCTACTCCCCACAGATATATAGTAATTTTTGAACCCGATATGGTAAAATATTAACTATTGTATATTACCATATTTGTTACCATATTTGTTAATATATATCATAGCCAGACTATAAAAAAAATAAAAAACAACAGATTTTTTGATAATACATATCAATATTAACTACAAAGACAATCGATAGGATATGTTCAACCCGGAGAAGGACTTCAATCGTAAGGTCATAGAAGCTTTGGGAAAAGATGGCAAATCCATTAGCGCACTTTCAAAAGAATTGGAATCACAGGGCATCAAACATCATCGCTTGATTTTGACAGGATACCTGCGTGCGTTGACTGATATCAATATGTTGAAAGAAAAAGACGTCCCTCCTTCGAAGATCTATATCCCAGTAAAATCCGGAAATGATACAATATACCAGTCTGTAGAAAAATCAGTAAGAAAGATATCCGATCAGCCCAACGAGGCCATATTGTACGTTCTTTATCGTCTGTTCAAAAGACCTGTGTTCGAGTCGGAACTAAAACTCGCAGGCGTATCTAGGGTAAATGCCAAACCTGTGGATGGCCAGATGATGGCGGAATGCAAAAAGATAATGAAACGCAACGGCAACATCATCCCCACCGAACTAGCATATGAGCCCACCTTCGAATATCCCGAGATATATTCCGATGTCCTATCCGATATACTGCTCGAATCCAAAGACTCGAAACATTTAGTGATGGAAACAAAACAAACCAAACTCATATAATGACAACATTCTTTTTATCCTATACTTTCATTGCAGGGACATGACCTTGGATACCATTATTGGAGCAATAAGAAACTTCCCGGGAGTCACAAGGAAAAAACCGATCCACAGCATCGTTGAAAAATTCCCCGTCTCCGGATTCCCTCAGGTCGCAGCCTATGAGGGGGAGGACGCGGCAGCCATCGATTATGGTGACGAGTACATCCTTTTCGCTGCAGATGGAATCATGGAATCTTTGGTCAACACAGACCCATACTTCGCAGGATACTATGCCGTATTGGTGAATGTGAATGACATCGCTGCCATGGGAGGGAAGGCCATGGCGATGGTGGATGTCATGTCGTTGTCGAAGAACAGGGTTTGCGGTCAGATATTGAATGGGATGAGTACAGCAGTCAAAAAATTCAATGTTCCCATTGTGGGAGGCCATACTCACCCCGATTCCAATTACAATGCGATCGATATCGCGATAATCGGAAGGGTTCCGAAGGACGATATAATCCTTAGTTCCAAGGCGAAGGACGGAGATGACATCGTTTTCGTAATGGACCTGGATGGATACTATCCAGACGGGCTCAAGTATGCTTGGGACACAACAATGAACAAGGATGACAAACTCGTACAGGACCAGATGGATATGATGACGAAGATCGCATCCCTGCATCTGGTACATTCAGGAAAAGACATGAGCAATCCTGGTTGCATAGGCACATTGGGGATGATGCTTGAAAGCTCACAAAAAGGCGGTACGGTGGACATCGACATGATACCGATACCAAATGGCGTGGAACTCATACAGTGGATCCTTTCCTATCAGGGATGCGGGTTCGTCTTCGCCTGTCCTCCTGAGAATTCCGGAAAGGTCATCGAACTGTTCGAACAGGTCGCATGCACCGGTGCGGTAGTGGGCAAGATCGACGACAGCAAAGAATTGAAGCTCACATACCAGAACAAGACCAAGGTCCTTTTCGACTTCAAAAGCGACATAATAACCGGATGCGTACCAAAGAAATGAAAGCGTTAGGCCACAGGGGTGGACACCACATCCCGATACAAGTTTATCACATCGATCCTCAACCCTGTTTACCCGCAAACGTCAGTAGTTCAGAGTAAGGCTGCTCCCGTCAGGGCCTGACCCGGTCCCCCCGATTAGCATATAGCAAACAACCCTCCGGTTATCGCACACACGCACACCGACTCTACAGGACAAGATATCATAGTCACTTTGTGAGCTTGAGCGTTCAGCGTTGCCGCCCCCTGCTGTCACCCTCGCTATTGACGATTGCGAGTGGTAGGGCACGCCAAGCTCCCCGGTCAAGCCTAACACGAGGGCTATTGTTTGTCGATATATAACATCTTCTGGTTATTGATCGATCGACCAATATTCAGCGCATAAATAATTATATATGGGTGGATTTATTTAGCCGTGCTAAATGTTAGCACGTGACAAGGGGAGAAAAGAATGAGTTTCTTTGGATTGACCGACCCATGGATCTGGGGAGCATATGTCGCATGTTTCGCATGCGTCATACTATGTATCGTAGTCTACATGTACCAAAAAGATAAGGAAGATGGTGAAAATGAGTGAAACATCGGTCTCGATGCCCATATTCCTTGCCATGATGGTCATATTCGTCGCTATTACAATCGGCCTAGGATATTATGGATATAAGAATACCAAAAGCAACCAGGATTACCTCTTGGGGAGGAATAAGAGTAATGCTTTCATCATCGCTCTATCCTATGGTGCTACATTCCTGAGTGCCTCTGCCATAATAGGTTTCGGAGGGCAAGCTGCCATACACGGCATGTCCCTTTTGTGGTTATGCTTCCTTAACATGTTCATCGGTGTCTTCGTGGCGTTTGCCGTTTTTGGAAAACGCACGAGAAGGCTTGGCAGGAAACTCAAAGCCTCGACTTTCGCAGACCTTCTAGGAAAGATATACAATTCCAAGGGGATAAGGGGATTCACGGCCGTGGTGATCATCGTCATGATGCCTATCTACTGCGCTGCCGTCCTCAAAGGTGGTGTAAATTCCCTTGCTGTCATTACAGGGCTCACGGAATACTATGACCTCATATTGGTAGGATTGGCCGTAATAGTTGGT
This sequence comes from uncultured Candidatus Methanogranum sp., assembly GCA_963676045.1. GTDB lineage: Archaea > Thermoplasmatota > Thermoplasmata > Methanomassiliicoccales > Methanomethylophilaceae > Methanogranum. The sequence goes on along the minus strand of OY780938.1, from coordinate 401,773 downwards.
ATCTATGTGGTCTATGGAGGTATAATCGCCGTCATGTACAACGATGCCCTCCAAGCGGTCATAATGTTCGTTGGAATGGCAATCATATTGATCGCCACATACGTCACACTGGGCGGTGTCACTGAAGCCAACACCGCATTGACGAACCTATGGGACCAGAATGTATGGAGCAGCACAGGCACATTGACAGGGTTCGAAGGATGGACCTCATTCTCCGACTTCGGATCCAACGAGTGGCTGTTGGTCGTCACCACTTTCCTACTCGGAGTGGGTATCGGAGTCTTGACACAACCACAGCTAGCAGTAAGATACATGTCCGCCAAGGATGACAAGACGCTAGATAAGTCGATGATAATAGGTGCAATATTCATATTCGTGATAGTTGGGGCCGCATACACCTGTGGTGCATTGAGCAACGTATACTTCTACAATGAATACGGACAGATAGCATACCAGCATGTTACCCTCGGTGTGGATTACATAATACCCACATTCATCATGGACATATTCGCTGATGTGACGTTCGGTAACATCTTCGTATCCTTGTTCCTGATGGCTTTGCTATGTGCGGCGATATCGACGATAAGTGCACTCATGCATACCATCGGTGCGGCCGGAGGACATGACCTGTACGGCATATTCAGCAAGAAGAACAAGGACAACATAGTGGATTCAAAATCGATAAGGATCAACCGCAGTGTTACAGCGATAATGATGGTGCTTGTGGTGTTATATTGTTACATGATGCCTTCGGACATCATCGCCAAGGCGACATCCCTTTTCATGGGTATGACCGCGGTCACATTGCTTCCTACATATGCGCATGGGCTGTATTCGAAACATCCAAGGAAAGATGCTGCCATCGCAAGCATAATAACCGGTACCGTGACGTATCTGGTATGGGCGCTCTTCATCTGCAAGAGCACATCCATATTCCTGCCGATATGCAAGATATTGACTGGCAGTCAGGTATTGTTCATGAATTCCAGCATAATGTATGTCGATCCAGTGATAATCGCATTGCCGATATCCATACTGACCATGGTTTTCGTCCTCCTTTTCAGAAAAGGCACAGCGCAGAACGATGGACCGGAAGAGGAGAGCATATCCGTAGAACAGGAGACATCAACGGAATGAAGAACATTTAAAATGGCGACACGCATGCAGTCGTATGGCTGGTAATGCTCTAGAGTTGAAGGGCGTGTCTGTCGTTCGCGACGGCAAATGCATCCTTGACAATATAGACCTCGACATAGACCAGTGCGAGAATGTCGCCATAATCGGACTCAATGGTTCGGGAAAGACCACATTGCTTAAACTTCTAAGGGGGGACATACTCCCCTTTTACAATACTGATAGACCCTCTACCATCAAGATATTCGGAAGATCGGATTGGAACATCTTCGAACTCAGGAACATGATGGGCATAGTTTCCATGGACCTGCAGAATCAATTCCGCTCGAACACGAAGGTGTTCGAAGTGATCGTATCCGGCTACTTCGGAAGCCTCGATGTCTTCAGGAACATGGAACTCGAAGAGGACATGATAAAAAAGACATATGAAATGGCCACGATGATGGGCATAGAGGACCTTTTAGAGAGACCAATAGAATTCCTATCGCTCGGAGAGATGAGGCGCACACTGATAGCCAGAGCACTTGTGACCGATCCAAAGGTCCTGATATTGGATGAGCCCATGACGGGCCTTGATATAGTGATGAACTCCAAATTCAGAAGGATGTTCGATATCCTGATAGAACGTGGGATCAGCATCATCATGATAACCCATGACCTGACCGACATACCGCTTTGTGTGGATAGGATAATAATGTTGAAAGATGGAAAGATATTTGCAGATGGCAAAAAGACAAAATTGTTGAACTCCGATACAGTCAGCGAAGTATACGGCGAACCTATTAAAGTCGAATGTACTAACGGCATATATCGCATGCATTTGATATAAGGAAGGAAAAAGATGAAAACGATATGTCCTGAATGCGGGAATGAAATACCAGACGATTCGAAATTCTGTTACAATTGCGGGCGCTCTAATAAAGATGCGATCAAGATCGATGAGAAAGGGAATGTCTTACAGGGAAACAACATATGCAAGACCTGTGGATGCGAGATAAGTCCAAAGGACCTGTTCTGTCAACACTGCGGTACCGCGATAACAAAAGACCAGATGGTCACGACATTTAAACCGAAGATGGCGAAGAACGGATGGATCGGGATAGCCCTAGCCCTTGGTCCTGGATTCGTCAACATATTCGGCCTGGGCCACCTGTGGTTCAAGAGATACAAAAGAGCCGCGCTGTATCTGATCGTATCGATACCTTTGTTCTATCTGACATACTTTGCAGAATTGACATCGTATTACAGCACAATACTATTCATTACGAGCCTATTCATCTATTTCATACAGGCAATGGAGGCCTTCACACTGGCATTCATGCCTGTGCAACAGAAGAAAACTAAAAAGGAGTGAAATGTCTGAAGATTGGACCGAGAAATACAGACCGAAGACCCTGAAAGATGTCATCGGTAACCCCTCTGCCACCAATGAGCTGATAGCATGGGCGAGATCTTGGGACATAAAGACACCTGAAAAAAGAGCTGTGGTGCTCATCGGAACACCTGGCGTCGGCAAGACCACCTCGGCGCAGGCACTTGCCAATGACATGGGCTGGGGGGTCGTCGAGATGAATGCCTCCGACCAAAGAACCGGAGATGTCATCAGGGACGTCGCCATAAGGGGTTCATCCTTCAATACATTCAACGATGAGGGCAAATACCTCGACACAAAGGACAAAGGCAGGAAACTCATAATCCTGGATGAAGCCGACAATCTTTTCGGCTCGGTGGACAAGGGCGCGCTTCCAGCCATAAACGAGCTCATAAAGAATACCAAGCAACCTGTCGTATTGATCGTCAACGACTTTTACGCACTTTCCAAAAAAAGTTCGGCCATAAAGACCGATACCATACAGATAACATTCAGAAAGCCGACCGCCAGGGCTGTGATCGCAACACTGGCATCGATCGCGAAAAAAGAGAACATATCCGTCGACGTCGGCGTGCTCGAGAAGATAGCATCCAACACCAACGGTGACATGCGTGCGGCCATAAGGGACCTGGAATCGCTCGGCCTTGGATCGAAGAAGATATCCATGGATTCCGCAGATCAGATATCTGAAAGGAACCAGAGGAAGGACATGTATGCGGTCATCGATGCGATATTCAGAAAGAACGACCCTGGATCTGCAAGGACCATGCTATCGAAGACCGATGCGGACCCTGAGACCGCCATACTATGGATCGACGAGAATCTCCCCTACGAGTATCGGGAACCTGGCGATCTTGTAAGGGGATACGAGAGGCTGTCCCGTGCGGACCTGTATCTCGGAAGGGTCCACAGACGTCAATATTACAGATTCTGGGCATATGCCAACGACATGATGACGATGGGTGTTGCCACAGCGAGGATGAACAGTCTCGTCTCTCATGACAGGATACGTTTCCCTTCATATCTTTCAAAGATGTCCAGTTCCAAAAGCATGCGGGCCGTCAAAGATTCCTTGTGCTACAAACTGGCCGTATTGAACCATACATCTACAAAAAGGGTCGAATTCGATATCTTGCCCAATGTCAAGGCCCTATGTAAGAATTCCGAGGACTATCGTATAATGATCGTCAAAGCGGCCATGCTAGAACCAGAGGAACTAGGGTATCTCATGGATAAGAAGATTGATTCGGATGCCGTCAAGGCCGCCTTCCAAAAGGCATCGCCTCAAAAGAACGATGCACCGATGACCAAAGAACATGAAGAGGCCCAGGTTCCAATCAAGGTCGCACCCATAGTTGAGCCGATCGTCGAACCCTTGAAGAAAGAGACTGTTGTCGAAACGCAGGTCAAGCCTGACAACAAGAAGAATCAACGCAAATTATTCGATTTCTAAGTGATCATATGGACGAATCCTACCGTGAACTCTTGATACGCCAACAATACAGGATATATAATGACCATGCGGCCGTCAAGCTCTGCCATTGGATGAAGGAGAGCATGCTTCATGAGAGGCACTGCTACAAACAGGATTTCTACGGTATAAAGAGCCACAGATGCCTACAGATGACCCCTGCCATCAACGAATGCAGCCACCAGTGCACATTCTGCTGGAGGGTGGAAGGAAGGGACTTCGAGGTCACCGACTGGGCAGAACCCAAGGATATGCTCGATGCACTGATCGCTCAGCAGAGGCTCCTGATATCGGGATTCAAGGGAGACCCGAGATGCGATAAGAAGATGTTCGAGGAAGCATGCAACCCGAATCAGGTCGCTATATCGCTGGCGGGAGAACCAATAACATACCCGTATCTCTCGGAATTCCTCAAGGAATGCCATAGCCGCGGGATGACGACATTCCTTGTGACGAACGGCACATATCCCGACCAGATAAGTTCATTGGACACCTTGCCCAGACAGCTATATGTCACCGTGGCTGCACCGAACGAGGAAATATACAGAAGGGTCTGTCGCCCTAAGATAAAGGATGGATGGGAAAGATTGATGAGGACCCTCGAACTGTTCCCGTCCCTCGATACCAGGACCGTTATAAGGCATACTCTGGTCAAGGACCTGAACTTCGGATGGGTGGACGAATATGCGAAACTGGATATGATCGCTCAACCTGACCTGATAGAACCCAAAGGATATGTCTTCGTAGGAGGTTCGAGAGAAAGGCTGTCCCTCACGAACATGCCCTCGTTCGAAGAGATAAGGGACTTCTCGTTGCAACTCGGCGATCTTGTCGGGATGAAATTGATAAAAGAAAGACCCGATAGCCGTGTCGTACTCCTGGGTCCAGAAGATATCGACACGGACATCGGTAAACATTATTCTTAAGATCTTTAAAGTTTTATTAACAGATAACCGACAGCTATCAGATTTAATATGAGGAACAGGTAGACGACCTTGAACTTTCTCTTTTGGGTCTTATGTCTAAATGCCTTCATACCGGCCAAGGCGCCCACAGCGCCAAAGAATGACGCTGTGAGCAGAGAAGCCTCTGATATCCTCCATTCTTCCTTTATGGCCCTTCGTTTGTCCACACCATACATTATGAAAGCTGCTAGGTTCACAATGAAGTATGCGGTGAGGAATACGATTAGAGCCGTGCTCAAAACCATTCAAGCACGCTGCTTTGCGATGAAATCGTCGACCTTCTTCTCGAAACCCGTCTCATTCTTCTCGCCTTTGCCGCAGAAGAACGTGGCATCTGGTATGCCGAGCGTGGTTGATACGCTTGCACACTGCTTCTCTCCCTTCTCGTCATCGAACATGCAGCAGATGTAAAGCGAGATCTTTTTGTTTGCGATCTCTGCCTTATTATCGGCCAGGAACTTCACAAGGTCCTTGTATGGCTTTCCTGCGTGTATCCCTGTTCCAAAAACGATCTGCTTGTATCCCTTGATATCTATCTTGGTCTGTTTACCAAGATCGAAACTATCCGCTTTCAAGGCATCTGCGATGTATTTTCCTGTCTTTTTCGTTTTTCCAGTAAAACTGGAAGCATATATTACTGCAATTGTAGGTTGCATATCCATCCTTAATAAGTGAATGAAAATACACATTAATAAGAATTATGCAACATCTTCAATCCGGTATCATTTTAACAAGCACTTTTCTGGTCTTCGGTCCATCGAACTCACATAAAAATATGCCTTGCCAAAGGCCCAATCTCAATTCACCATCATCAACGATGAATGTGGCGGATGACCCGACGACAGAGGTCATCAGATGAGCGCGCGAGTTCCCCTCCGTGTGTTTGAACTCGAACCTATCTGGAAATGATTCCTTGAATCCGAACATTATATCATCCCTTACATCAGGGTCTGCATTCTCATTGACTGTTATTCCTGCAGATGTATGAGTGGAATAAACAACTACGATACCGCTTTTAAAATCACTTTTCGAGATCACGTCTAGGACATCGTTCGTTATGTCCATCATACCAAAATCGATGGTATGGACCTCTATCTCCACACTGGACGCCATAATGATAAATATGATGACTCAGTAGAAAAATGTTTAGTAGGGGGCGGGCCCCCAGTATTGAAAATCAGAATTTCTTGCCGATCTCCTTTGCCATCGACATTATCTCTTTGTTGTTCTTCGCTGTATCCAAAGAATTGCCGCCGGTGATGGCTATCTTGCCTATAGATTCGAATTTCATGAACCCTCCCATGACCCCTTCGATCTTGTCTGCGAGTTCTTGAGCTCCTGCACCGCCGCATGATGTCACAATAGCCACTTTCTTTCCAGGCTTTATGTTGAGGCTGAAATCAGCATTCATAAATGAATAGAACCTGTCTTCTAAGAGCCTGTACTGCCCGCATGCCTCCCTGAAATAGACAGGTGATGAGAGTATGACCCCTTCGGAATCCCTTATCGCGTCCAACACGACCGTGAGATCGTCATGGACAACGCACTTTCCTGCCTTCTTGCATCCGTTGCATGCCTGACATCCTTTCCTGTTCGTCATTGGATTCAGGTAGAATACATTTACATCCTTTCCATTCGCCTTCGCTGAATCTGCTATCGCGTTGACGACCGTATCACAATTACCGCCTTTCCTTGGACTTGATATTACTGCCACGATTGACATTGAATCACCACTTACCAAAAGTAAGTAAGAATATAAAAGGGTTATTGGGAATTTTAAAATACCAATATACCCTAGAGGTAACTATGCTCAATAAGGACAACGCACCGCGTATGGATTGCGCAGTAGATGCCACGATGTCCCTTATCGAAGGCAAGTGGAAATCCACTGTACTTTGCAAACTTATCATGAAAGGCGACATGAGGTTCTCCGAGCTATTATCCCAGATGCCCACTGTATCCCCCAAGGTGCTTACCAATCAACTCCGTGAGTTGGAAAGGGACGGCCTTATTAGCAGGACGGTCTATGCTGAAGTTCCAGTACGTGTCGTGTATGGCATAACTGAACGCGGCATGAGCCTGGCGCCCATATTAGGCGAATTGGCCAAATGGGCATTGGATAACATCTTCATCAACATGGTCACGTTCGACGAGAACATAGACACCAACATCAAAAGAACATGTTGACCTGGTGATCCATACAAAGGATGATTTATATTGGATGCTTACCACTATCGATAATAATGGGTTATCCAGTCGAGTTGATATGCCAGGAAGCATGTGACGGGTGCAGAGGAAAATATTGTTCCAACATCCTATTCTCTGCAAAGGCCGATATCGCAGGCGCATGCGTGGAATTATGTACCTCCTGTAGGGAACACATCGAGATGTGGACAGATAATTTCTATGCGATGTCCGATCATACGGTACCGCATGCAAGACTGTTCTGCATCGACGACCCAGATGAGGATGCGAAGGTCCTCTTCGAACCTATCACCAATACTGCATTCCTCATCAACATAGATTACTATGGATGGGTGAAAAGCATAGCCCTCGGGATCACAGGCAATATACTCGAAGAGACCCAGGATATATTTTCCATACATGGAGCGACACTTAACATCGATGGCATAGGCGTTACACTGATCGCCCCATCGAAAACCGGTAAGACAACACAATCTTGGGGGCTTCTGAGAAATATGAACTCGCATCTGATATCGGATGACTGGTACTTTGTAAGTCTCGGCAAAACAAGACCCATGGCATATGGATCCGAGAAGAATTGTTACATCGATGCGGACATAGCTGACGTATGGGAAGAGTTCAGACCTCTGATCAGGAATGTGAGATTCGACAAGGATGGAAGAGGGATAGCGAACATCAGATGGATCGCTGGAAATGACTCCATCATGACATGCACGACAATAAGATATGTGATATTGATGAAACGCGACCCGTCAGACCCGTCCAAACACACAAAGTTGTCATCAGAAGAAGCCTTGCACTATATGTTAATAAATGACCTTTGCAATCCTCACCAAATAGTTAGATCCGAACGCAAGATGAGGATCAGGACCGAATTCCTAAAGAGTTTCCTGGATTCGTGTGATGTGCACATGGTGAACACCACTGGAACACCAGAAAATACCCAGGACCTCATAAATAAGATAATTGGAAAGTGCCCTCCATGATACATATCCCTTCGAAAAAATCGAACACCCAGGAAGCGCCAGTCATTAATAAAGACGGCTCGTGCAAAAAAAAGCCCAAAAAATTGAAGATAGGCCGCGCTGCGAGAAGCCAGAAGATCCACCTATCGATGATAACGATCTACTCCCTGTTCGTGATATTCGTTCTGATCGCATTGATGGGCATCATACTATGCATTTTCGGTAACGGAGTAGGTACTTGGCAAACTCACGTCAACAGTACGATGGATACTCTCATCGCCGCAGCCATAGTACTCATTTTCTTGGATACGGTGACTCTTTTCAGCAATGAGAAAAGAAAAGAACACGATGAACGCGGGACATTGATCAGACATAACAGGATAATACAACCGATGATCGACATGTATCTTGCCAGAAAGAACATGGTGATAACTCCCAATGAGATGACCTTGAAAAAATTCCAGATAAACACCAATTTCAGGATGTGCGACCTCAAGGACATGTATGGGCCATCGACTCTGGTATCAGACGTTGGAAAGTCGAAGATAGAAGTTTACCAATATTATCAGGACAAACTACTGGTGAGCATGAGCCGCCTCGTCGAATCTGTGGATTTCGGATCGTATCAAGAACTATGCGAAGCTGCGATGGATTATGTGAATGCCACGACCTACGGTGCACCCGCACTCCAGGCATTGGTAGAATGTCAGGATGCCATGTCCGGTACAAAATCAGTAAAATCCATTGTCGTAAACATGATCATAAATGAGCCCGAGAATGGAAAGTTCTCAAATGCTGACCCTATACTGAAGAACGTTTACCTTGTACGTCAGATGATACTCGATCAACAAAAGGCGATCGAGGAATATATACAGATAATCGATAAGATATATGCACTGGAGCCTAAGAGCATCAAAGTGAAACACCAGGAATATGAATGAGTGCCTGATATGAAAGGTTCAAGACCTACGGCAATACGATGAACTCCGTCATCTTGAACCAGCTCATCATATTCCATCTTAGTTTTTTTATCAATGTGCTACACGATAATGTTCATACAATATTGAGCACCCTATTGTGGATAGATCAAGATTTGAAGAACTTTAACGTAGTTACAGTGGATAACTTAATATAGGGTCCTCCTCGCTAACCATTATCATGGAAACATACCATATCACTAACTCGGAGATCATGGAACTCAAAGAGACCATGGGATTCCGTGTAGGAATGTCCCAGTGGAAAAATTTCGCTTCAGAGCACCCCGATGGATGCACAAACGTAGAATTGATCGAATTAGTGAAAAGATGGATGAACCCACCATATGAGAATCAAAACCTGGATGCCTACCTGCAGAGCATACTCAAGTTATTCGTGAATTTCATCAGAGGGAATTCACTGAGCGCACCAGTCAAATGATATACTGATGAAGAGATGATGACCGATGGCAGTATCATTCATAACACCGATAATTTGTTCATTTGCAACAATAGTACTGGCGGTATTCACTTATGAATATCATAAGATGTACAAGGTAGACCCTCATGACTCACCGACAAAAAGGATGTTCTTCCTGATGTTGATCGTTTTGGCAGTATTCGTGATAAGTACTGTAGCGGCATATCTTATGTCATTCGATATCATATGAATTTGAAAAAGGCGGAATGAAATATGGAGAATAAGAAAAAATTCACAATGCTGGTCGTTCCAAATTTCATTTTCGCCATCATCTTAATCCTTACATTCGACAGCTATATTTTCTGTCAAAATGGACTCTGGGTTATCGCTTATTCCCTCACCGTCTTCATGCTGATCAGCATAGTGTTAGGTTTCGGAAGCCTGCTCTATGAAAAACTAACATGCACTTCAGCTAATTGCAGACGCCCATTATCCATACCAGATTCCTTTGAAAAATACTACAAAGGGAATTGACCGATCATACCTTCTTGATGGTCTCGAATGTGCTGAAATCAGGCTTCCATATCAAGGAGTATAAAACCGTCAATCCTTCGTAGAATGCTATCGGTATCTGCAGAAGGAATAGCGAGAACGACACTTTCGGGGAATTCAAGAATGAAGCCCCGAACTGATAATATCCAAAGAAACAGACTATGTTGATCACGCACAGAACGATCACGATCGGACTCAGATATACCAGCGTGAAGAATAGAATGGGGAACAAGCACAGGCTTATGACGCCCAATATGCCGACTATGTACATGTATATGTAAACAATGAATGTTACATGGCTCAGGTCCCAGATCATACCGTCGCTGCGTATGACGGACCAGAACCACCTTCTTCTCTGTTTGTAATAATCCCTCGCCGTTGTTGGCGGTGCGATGAACACATTACCCATCGGAATGTGATCGAATATGTATTTCTTCGATATCTTAAGACCCATTATGAGGTCCTCGGCCCCGTATGTGCCGTAATCCCAACCGATCTCGTATTCGATATCGGCCCTTATGACGACGCCTTCGCCATGGACGAACTGCGGTTTGTTGACCTTGTTGCGGCGTTTGCACCAGGCCTCGCAATTCGCTATCCTGACGACATCGGCCAGCGAGGACATTGTATGTCTTCCGAAGGCTCTGAGCCTTATGCACCCCTGAGCACCTTCTGCTGTGAGATAATTCCTCACATATTCGACATAATCCCTATCCACTATGCTATCATCGTCCAAATGGATCACGTAGGTCTCCTTTCCATAACCATGATCATGTAACCAGATGTTCCCATATTGCAGTGCGCGCATCTTGTTCCTTGACTTGTTCGGACATACGAATTCTTTCGGGACCACGATCTCCTTGCAACTGTACTTGAAACTATCGCGATACTCTTTTATGACGTATATCTCAACAGGCAGGTCGTATCCATTGATTATCGCAATGATCTTCTCGACCACGTCGGTTGCCATGCCGTTCGTGGTGATCGTCACGATCGTGTTGTTCGGTTTTTCCAACCTTTTCTTTGTTTTGAAATACTTATCGTCCGTGATGAATGTGGCAACAACGGCGAGATGGGCCTGGTATATCCCGAATGGCACATACGCGATGGTCACGAATACGAATATCCATTCCAACATCGTCATTCCGGTCAATGAATTTGATATGTACTCGTAACCCAGCATCCATCAGTAATCGCCTACTCAGATATTTTATATTGCGTACAGAATCCAATGACAATCTGGACCGAATGTCCGTCTTTCTCACTGATATGATATTTTCCGCATAAATCAAGATGACTGCAATGTTTCCATCATTGCTTCGTCTTATTTCATATCGTTGTGGTATTGTAAATATATTTATATAGAAGGACAAACAATCATTTACAAAATGGCATTAGCCACAGGAGTGAAATAAATGTCGAAGAAACAGTTTAAAGCAGAATCGAAACGCCTTCTTGACCTCATGGCCAATTCCATATACACGCATAAGGAGATATTCTTGCGTGAGGTCATATCGAATGCGTCGGATGCGATAGACAAACTGAACTACAGATCGATGACGGACCCATCAATGGGCATTAAGAAGGAAGACCTCAAGATACAGATAAAGGTCGATCAGGATTCCAGGACCATAACGGTATCGGATAACGGTATCGGAATGAACAAGGACGAGATGGACAAATATCTTGGAGTGATCGCACACAGCGGTTCACTTGATTTCAAAGCAGAACTCGGAGAAAGCACTGAAAATAACATAATCGGACAATTCGGTGTTGGATTCTACTCCACATTCATGGTCTCCGACAAGGTGACGGTCATATCGAAGGCATTCGGTTCGGACCAGGCATACAAATGGGAAAGCGATGGTATCGAAGGATACACCATCAAAGAATGTGAGAAGGATGGTTTCGGTACGGATGTCATCATGCATATGAAATCCGACAGCGAGAATGACGATTACAGTCAGTACATGGATGCATATTCCATAGAAGATCTCGTCAAGAAATACTCAGACTACATACGCTGGCCCATCCACATGGATGTAGAATCCGGGGATTATGAAGAGACCGGGGAAATGGATGAGAACGGAAATCCGAAAAAGGACTATGTGACCGAGACCAAGGATAAGATACTCAACAGCATGGTGCCCGTATGGCAGAAAAGCAAATCGGAGGTCTCCGACAAGGAATGCTTTGAATTCTACAAAAACAAATTCCGTGATTTTGATGAGCCTATATCCGTCATACGCATAAACGCAGAAGGCAATGTGAGCTACAAGGCGATGCTGTTCATACCGCAGAAAGCCCCATACGACTTCTACACCCGCGATTTCAAACCCGGATTGCAGCTGTATTCGAACGGAGTCATGATAATGGAGAAATGTGACGACCTCCTCCCGTTCTGCTTCAGGTTCGTCCGTGGTGTGGTCGACTCTCCGGACTTCTCATTGAACATCTCCAGAGAAGTGCTTCAGCACGACCGTCAGTTGAAAGCGATAGAATCCAACCTCACCAAGAAGGTCAAAACGGAACTCGAGCATATATTGAAAGATGACCGCGAGACCTATGAGACATTCTACAAGAGCTTCGGACGCCAGATAGAATACGGGGTCGTAGAGGAATATGGGATGCACAAGGACCTACTCAAGGACCTCCTGATGTTCCACTCCGCCAATACTGGGAAGATGATAACCTTCGATGACTATGTGAGATCGATGCCGGAAGGCCAGGACCGCATATACTTCGTATCGTCTGACACCTTCGAACATGCCAAATCCCTTCCTCAGACCGAGCCTCTGAAAGAAAAGGGATACGACATACTGTGCCTCACAGAGGATGTCGATGAGTTCGTCATGAACACCATACAGACATACGGCGAGAAGAAACTCTGCAATGTCACCACAGATGACCTCGGCCTCGAATCCGAGGATGAGAAGAAAGAGGCCGATACGAAATCGGAAGAGTGCAAGGACCTCTTATCGTTCGTCAAGGAAACCCTTGGGGACAAGGTATCCGCTGTAAGGCTATCGCGCAAACTCAAGAACCATGCCGTCCTGCTCACCTCAGAGGGACAGGTCAGCATAGAGATGGAGAAGTATTTCATGAGCATTCCCGGAGGCGATGAGCAGAAGGTCAAAGCAAGACGCGTCCTGGAATTGAATGCGGATCATCCCGCGTTCAAAGCACTATCCGATGCGTTCGACAGCGATAAGGATAAGGCTGCAAAGATGTCCAAGATCATGTACTCGCAAGCCGTGATCATATCTGGACTGCCTTTGGAGAACACAGTCGAATATTCGGATTTGGTCTTCGATCTCTTTTAAAAAACAAAGGGGCCGCAAGGCCCCGATTCAATGCGATCCGTGCCCGCAGGTGCATGTATGCCCTTCGCTCCCATGTTCTTCATGACTGTGGCATTCTGTATCTGGATCGAAGACAAGGTCTCCAGCTATCAACCTCTCAACGCATCTGTCAGCATTGCCTGATGCGCCCGGGTATATCTTTATCCCCTGGGAGCCGAGGATATCCTTCGCCCCTCCTCCGATCCCTCCGCAGATCAATGCGTCGACCTTGTTGGCAATGAGTATGTTCACAAGACCGCCGTGCGACATGCCATCATTTCCGACCACATGTGAAGAGACGACCCTCCCGTTCTCGATATCGTAGATCTTGAAATTCTCAGTCCTTCCAAAATGTTGAAAGACCTCTCCGCCCTCATATGTGATAGCTATCTTCATTTAATCACCTTAAGGGCCGTTAATACATTATGATGACATAAACATGACTATGGATGACATATACATCCCGGTGGAACATTTCGCAATATTGAATGAAAATGATTGATGCAATATAACATCAATAATAATTTAAAATCAATGATGTATAATAATATACATTGATGTAGATAAATTTATAACTCATTTCCATCTAAGGGCAATAGCAACATGAGATCAAAATCAAATTGCAAGGATGTGAATATATGATACGCCCCAACCTCGAAGAGATAGGGAAGATCGCTGCAGGAGGCATATACAAGACAGCTCCTGTAAGCATGGAAATCCCATCAGACGTGAGGACCCCGATAGAGGTCCTTCGTATCCTGAAGAATATCTCCAGCCACTGCTACATATTGGAATCGGTGGAAGAGGACGCCACCTGGGGCAGATACACATTCCTGGGCTATGATCCCAAGGTATCGATCACATGCGTGAACGGGGACATGAAGGTCGATTCGCTGTCATTCAAGACCGATGACCCCGGGAAGTACATAAGGCAGATATTGGACAGATACAAGAGCCCCCGCCTCGAATACCTACCGCCATTCACGGGAGGCCTCGTCGGATATTTCTCATACGATTATCTGAAATATTCAGAACCGACACTGAAGCTGGATGCTGAGGACACGGAAGGGTTCAACGATGTCGATATCATGCTCTTCGACAAGGTCATAGCATTCGATAACATCGAACACAAGATCATCCTGATCGCTAACATCGACCTCTCAGATGCGGAGACGAACTACAACAAGGCCGTCATGGACCTGCATAACATGAGCGACCTCATAAAGAATGGAAAGCAGAAGAACGAGATGCCTGGAAGGATGATCACCGATCTTAAGCCCCTCTTCGACGAGGAGACATATTGTAAAATGGTGGAAAAAGCGAAACACCACATCAAGGAAGGCGACGTCTTCCAGATAGTGCTATCCAACCGCTTGGAGGCCGATTACGAGGGCGGACTGATCAACACCTATTGCAGATTGAGAGAACTCAACCCATCCCCGTATATGTTCTACTTCTCCGGATCGGACATGGAGGTCGCGGGTGCATCACCTGAGACGCTTGTGAAACTGGAGAACGGCGTCCTACACACATTCCCCCTGGCAGGTACCCGCCCGAGGGGAAGGACGAAAGAGGAGGACCTCGAATTCGAGAGGGACCTGCTTTCCGATGAGAAGGAGCTCGCGGAGCACAACATGCTGGTGGACCTCGGCAGGAACGATATAGGGAAGATCAGCAAATTCGGCACTGTCAAAGTGGAGAAGTATCACAGCATAGAGCGCTTCTCGCACGTCATGCACATAGGGTCCACAGTGCGTGGGGAAATAAGAGAGGGATTCGATGCATTGGATGCGATCGATGCCATACTGCCCGCAGGCACCCTTTCCGGAGCGCCTAAGATCAGAGCATGCCAATTGATAAACGACATAGAGAACAACAAACGCGGGATCTATGGCGGGGCCATAGGGTATATCGATTTCACAGGCAACCTGGACACCTGCATCGCCATAAGGATAGCATATAAGAAGAATGGGAAGGTCTTCATCAGGACGGGCGCCGGCATAGTCGCAGATTCAGTACCTGAAAAGGAACATCAAGAATGCATCAACAAGGCGGCCGCAGTAGTGAAGGCGTTGAAGATGGCGGAGGGATCGGAATGATACTGCTCATCGACAACTACGACAGCTTCTCGTACAACCTGTACCAGCTGATAGGAGGCATAGACCCCGATGTGATGGTGATCAGGAACGATCAGATGACCATCGAAGAGATATCCGACCTCCATCCGAGCGCGATAGTCATATCCCCCGGACCTGGAAGGCCGGAGGATGCGGGCGTGTGCGTGGAACTTGTGCGCGAACTGGGTGGAAAGGTCCCGATCTTCGGAGTGTGCCTAGGGCATCAGGCCATATGCGAGGCCTACGGTGCGACGGTGTCATATGCCAAGAAGCAGATGCACGGTAAGCAATCCATGGTCAAGGTGTACACGGAGAGTCCCATATTCAGAGGATGCCCCGAGAAGATACAGGTGGCACGCTATCATTCCCTGGCCGCCTTGCAGGACACCTTGCCCTCGTGCCTTAGGACCATCGCCAAGAGCGATGACGGGGAAGTTATGGCGGTATGCCACAGAAGCTATGACGTGTACGGGGTGCAGTTCCATCCGGAGTCCATAATGACCCCTGAAGGCGAAAGGATAATGCACAACTTCCTCAACATAGTTAGGAGATCGAAATGATAAGAGAGGCGATAGTCAAGATAGTTGACAAGAAGGACCTGACGTACGATGAGGCGTACCAGGTCATGAATGAGATCATGACCGGTCAGACCACTCAGGTGCAGAACGCGGCCTTCTTAGCGGCACTATCGACGAAGAGCACCAATGCGGAGACCATCGATGAGATCTCGGGCTGTGCAGCCGCGATGCGCGAACACGCGACCAAGATAGACCATGACATGAAGGTCATGGACATAGTAGGCACTGGAGGCGATGGATCGCAGAGCTTCAACATCTCCACCACCTCGGCATTGGTGGTGGCGGCCGCTGGTGTGAAGATAGCGAAACACGGCAACAGGGCAGCATCATCCAGATGTGGGACCGCCGATTGCCTGGAAGCTTTAGGCGTCAAGATCGATCTGGAACCGGAGAAATGCATAGAACTGCTGAATGATGTGGGGATATGCTTCATCTATGCGCAGAAATACCATGCATCGATGAAATACGTGGCTCTCATTCGCAAGGAACTCGGATTCCGCACAGTGTTCAACATACTCGGCCCACTCACCAATCCAGCATCCCCTTCGATGCAACTGATGGGCGTGTACAGCGAATCCCTTGTGGAGCCGTTGGCCAAGGTACTGAACAACATGGGGATACAACGCGGATTCGTTGTATACGGACAAGATAAACTCGACGAGATCTCATTGAGCGCACCTACGAGCGTATGCGAGATAAAGGAAGGATATTACAGGTCATTCATCATGCGCCCTGAGGATTTCGGATTGGGCAGATGCAAAAAGGAAGACCTCGTCGGCGGTTCTCCGATGAACAACGCCGCAATCACCCGTTCCGTTCTGAATGGCGACATGGGGCCATGCCGCGATGCCGTGCTCTTGAATGCAGGTTCCGCGCTATACATCGCTGGAAAAGCAACAGACATTGGCAAAGGCATGGACCTTGCTAGGAAGACGATCGACGATGGCAGCGCCTATGCTAAACTGGAAGAATTCATAACCTCCTCCAACAGCTGAGTGCGATCCATGAATGACATATTGAATGAGATAGCCGACAATTCAAGGACACGCGTAGAGATGTCCAAGATCGCTCTCCCTCAAGAGATGATCATGGAAATGGCATTTTCGATGGATTGCGATACGGGATTCCCTTTCGAAGATGCGCTGTCCAAAAAGGACATAGGATTCATATGCGAATGCAAACAGGCATCGCCTTCGAAGGGCCGCATAGTGGACGAATACCCTTTCTTGGAGATAGCAAAAGAATACGAATCCGCTGGCGCATCCTGTATATCCGTCTTGACGGAACCTAGATGGTTCCTGGGCGATGATTCTCATCTAAGGACCATAAGTAAGAATGTGGACATACCATGCCTTAGAAAAGATTTCACCGTGGACGAATACATGATATACCAGGCTAAGACACTCGGTGCATCAGCGGTCCTGCTGATATGCTCCATATCTAATTCAGATACGATAAGAAGATACATCAAGGTGTGTGATGAGCTCGGGATCTCTGCATTGGTCGAGGTGCATGATGAGAAGGAGATATCGTCTGCCTTGCGCGCTGGTGCAAGGATGATAGGGGTCAACAACAGGAACCTCAAGGATTTCACCATAGATCTTCAAAATAGCATAAGATTGAGAGATATCGTACCTGACGATATCCTGTTCATCGCTGAGAGCGGAATAAGGAACAGGCATGATGTGGATGCCCTCAGGAAAGCCGACGTCGATGGAATATTGATAGGGGAGACGTTGATGCACGCCGAGGACAAGAAGGCCGCTTTGGATGAGCTCAGGGGACTGCCATGACAAAGATCAAGATCTGCGGATTAAAAACATCGAATGATGTGGCCTATGTGAATCAGAACAAACCGGATTATGCGGGATTCGTGTTCGCGAAAGGGAGCCGCAGGAATGTGAGTCCAGATGATGCGAAGATGCTCCGCACGATGTTGAACGAGGACATCGTGAGCGTCGGCGTCTTCGTAGACCAACCGATCGACCTTATCCTGTCCTTGATCGAGGATGGCACCATCGGGATAATCCAATTGCATGGCCAGGAGAACGATGAATTCATAGGATTCATACATATGAGAACGGATGCCCCGGTCATAAAGGCGTTCAGTATCGCGAACATGGAGGACCTGGAGAAGGCGAGGTCGTCAAAAGCGGACATTATCATGCTTGACAACGGCAAAGGCGGAACTGGAATTGCATTCGACTGGTCGCTCATCGAGAACATCGGGAGGCCTTTCTTCATGGCAGGAGGCTTGGGACCCGATAACGTATCCGAAGCGATACGCACATCGCACCCGTTCGCGGTCGATGTCAGCTCCGGCGTAGAGACCGACGGAAGAAAGGACGGGTCCAAGATATCACAGCTGATGGAAAGGATCATAGAACAAGACAAGGAAGAATTGAAGATGACTAAGAAAGGAAGGTTCGGGGTGCATGGCGGACAGTACATCCCCGAGACATTGATGAACGCCGTGATCGAACTGGAAAAGGCATACGACCATTACAAGAACGATCCTGACTTCAAACACGAACTGGAGACGCTACTGAACGAATATGCTGGAAGGCCAAGCAGATTGTATCTGGCGGATAGGATGACCAAGGACCTCGGAGGTGCGAAGATATATCTCAAACGCGAGGACCTCAACCACACAGGTGCACACAAGATCAACAATGTATTGGGCCAGGCCCTGTTGGCTAAGAAGATGGGCAAGACCCGTCTGATAGCAGAGACCGGGGCCGGTCAGCATGGTGTGGCAACAGCCACCGCAGCCGCCCTCATGGGAATGGAATGCGTCATTTTCATGGGAGAGGAGGACACCAGACGCCAGGCACTCAACGTCTACAGGATGAGGCTGCTTGGAGCCAAGGTCGTACCTGTCAGGTCGGGGACGTCCACACTCAAGGATGCTGTCTCGGAGGCGTTCCGCGAATGGACCAACCGCATAGATGACACCCACTACTGTCTGGGTTCGGTCATGGGCCCGCATCCGTTCCCCACCATAGTACGCGACTTCCAAAGCGTGATATCCAAGGAGATAAAGGAACAGATCCTGGAAAAGGAAGGCAGACTCCCCACAGCAGTGATAGCGTGCGTCGGAGGCGGATCGAATGCGATAGGGTCGTTCTACAATTTCATAGACGACAAGGAAGTCCGTCTGATCGGCTGCGAGGCCGCAGGACGCGGGATAGACACGCCCGAGACCGCGGCGACAATCAGCACCGGACGCCTCGGGATATTCCATGGTATGAAATCATACTTCTGCCAGGATGAGTACGGGCAGATAGCCCCAGTCTATTCCATCTCCGCGGGACTCGACTATCCGGGCATAGGGCCGGAGCATTCCTGGTTGCACGATATGAAAAGGGCCGAATACGTGCCGATAACCGATGAGGAAGCGGTACAAGCATTCGAATACCTATCCAAGACCGAGGGCATCATACCTGCCATAGAATCAGCTCATGCCGTGGCATACGCGATGAAAATCGCACCCGGAATGAGCACTGACGACATAATCGTCATAACGCTCTCAGGGCGCGGCGACAAGGATTGCGCTGCCATTGCAAAGTACAGAGGAGAGGTGATCGACGAATGAGCAGGATAGCTGAGGCATTCGCCAACGGCAAGGCGTTCATACCCTTCATCACATGCGGGGACCCTGATATCGGGACCACTGAGAAGATCGTCAGGATAATGGCGGAGAACGGTGCGGACCTAATAGAATTGGGCATACCCTTCTCCGACCCCACGGCCGAGGGACCCGTGATACAGGCTGCCAACGTACGTGCCCTTTCGAATTGCATCACCACGGACAAGATATTCGATATGGTCGTCAGATTGCGCAATGATGTGCATGTGCCGATGGTTTTCATGACATATGCTAACGTCGTCTTCTCCTATGGCTCGGAAAGATTCATCTCCAGATGCAAAACGATAGGGATCGACGGCCTCATATTGCCGGACATACCGTTCGAAGAGAAGGATGAGTTCGACCCGATATGCAAAAAATACGGCATCGACCTGATATCCCTCATAGCTCCCACTTCCGAAGATAGGATATCTATGATCGCGAAAGAGGCCAGCGGATTCGTATACATCGTATCCTCGCTCGGTGTGACAGGAACGAGAAAGGAGATCACCACAGACATCTCATCGATGGTCAGGCTCGTCAGGGAGAGCACTGACATACCCTGTGCGGTAGGATTCGGGATATCCACACCTAATCAAGCCGCGAAGATGGCTAGATTGAGCGATGGAGCGATCGTTGGAAGCGCGATAATAAAGATCGTCGCTGAACATGGGAAGGATTCGGCACCGTATGTCGGCGATTATGTCAAAGAGATGAAAGAGGCCATATCAAATAACAGATGTCTTTGATGCAAATGACAAGGATTTCCTAAAACCACTTACACACTTTCTGTTTTAATTTTCCTTTTTATCATTACGGTCTGATAGCTTTGAAAAATCTAAAAAAACCCCTCTATGTTTAAGAAACATAAGTACTACAGCAAATGCAACGATGGCCGTAATGCCGCCCACAATCATGCCCAATTCAAAATCAGAAATTATATCTCCACACCGTTTAATTTTTTTAAAAACATTGGATTAAAAAAGATTAGTAATTGATGATTTTAAAGAATGTTAAATTTTTCTATATTATGGCTTATGTTTTGGTTTCCATCTTATTATACCGCCAATTATTGCATAAGATAAACAGATTGCAATAACTACGAAAAATAAAATGAAATTCATTATATAACCTCGTGACTCAATATTATACTCATAATTTTATTGTTCATCATAAGCATTCAGGGCGATCGGTAATGACCTTATGACCTTGTTACCAACCGCTGGAAGCCCCAATAAGACGGCGCTCTTTATCTCGTCGCGCGTAGCACCATGGCTCTTCGCGGACTTTACATGGAATGGTATGCCGCTTTCCAGACCTACGGCCGCCATTACAGATATGTATGCTATCTCCTCGGTCTTCTTGTCCAAAGAGCTGACGGAATCAAGGTCCTTGACCGTCCTCATCCATATCTCGGAATATTCCGATGCTTCTGCCATGAAAACCTTGAACGAATCGCTTACATTTTTATCCATGATGATCCCTTTGAGTAACAAAATCACATTTTAAGATATAACGATGATTATGAAGATCCTACACTCGGATCCGATAATCACTTGCTCAAAACGCTGTCGATGATAGAACCGTCGAGTTTCACATCGGAGAACGGGGTCTTCCTCATCCTGTGCAAGAGGACCATCTCCGCAGACCTCTTTATGTCATTCACGTCTACTTTGGTCCTTCCATCATATGCGGCCAATGTCTTCGAGACCTTCATCATAGCTATGTCGCCACGATGCCCATCCACGTCCAATGCTATGCATATCTCGACGATCTTTCTAAGCATATGGTTGTCTATGATCACATCCGGAAGTGCATTCTTCGTCCTTATGATGTCATCCTCTATCTTCTTCTCATCGGCCGCCCAATCCTTTCTGAATTTGATAGGGTCATCGTCGAAATCCATCTTGCGTTTCAATATCTCAAGACGGATGTCCGGATCGTTGATGCCTTCGATGTTGACGCATAGCCCGAACCTGTCCAGCAATTGGGGCCTTAGATCGCCCTCTTCCGGATTCATCGTGCCTATCAGTATGAATTTGGCAGGATGGGAGAATGATATGCCCTCCCTTTCGACAGTGTTTATCCCCATGGCCGCGGAATCCAACAACACATCCACGATATGATCGTTGAGGAGGTTCACCTCGTCCACATAGAGGATGTTCCTGTTGGCCTCTGCCAATATGCCGGGTTCGAACTTCTTGTCGCCGCTTTTGATGGCCGCACTTATGTCCAATGTTCCGACCACTTTGTCTTCTGTCGCGGAAACTGGCAATTCCACAACACGCATCCTCTGCTTTATCCTTTGAAGATTCTCCTTCTTCGACCTGCATGCTTCACACATAGAATCGGGATCGTTCGGATCGCAACCGAATGGACAGCCTACGACCATATCCTGTTCTGGAAGAAGAGTGGCCAAGGACCTTACCGCAGTGGATTTTGCCGTACCACGTTCGCCTCTTATCAAAACACCGCCGATGGAGGGATTGACAGCATTTAGTATCAATGCGGTCTTCATCTTTTCCTGACCTACAATGGCAGAAAACGGATACAGGATACGTTCATGCTTCTCACTCATAAATTCACATCCGATGAGCGTGTTTCATATATGCAACAATTGATTGTTCCATATCTGTGAACCTATAATAGGTCCAAATCACCTTACATTCTAGCATATGTGGACATATTATAAAAACTAAAGTATGTTCTGAGTAACATTATTTATCAATAAGTGATATCGTCGTATATGGGCAGAAGGAATGACTCCAACAATTATCCATTCTCAGCGATTGTTGGTCAAAATCTCCTAAAGAAGGCATTGATTCTGAATGCCATAGACCCAGAGATAGGCGGCGTGCTCATAAGGGGCGAACGCGGCACGGCCAAATCCACAGCGGTGAGATCGCTCGCAACCTTGTTACCAACACAAAATGTTATCATGGGATGCCCTTACAACTGCGATCCGGATCGACCTGATACGATGTGCCTCAGCTGCCGCAACAACACGGATCGCATCTCATATTCAACAAAGATGAAAGTGATAGAACTCCCGGTGTCCGCGACAGAAGACAAAGTGGTCGGAACATTGGACATAAGTGCGGCCATCAAAAGCGGCGACAAGAAGTTCGAACCCGGCATACTGGCAGAGGCCAACAGGAACATCCTCTATGTGGACGAGGTGAACCTCCTCAACGATCATATCATCGACATCCTGTTAGACTCGGCCGCGATGGGATTGAACACAGTTGAAAGAGAGGGCATATCCTTCTCACATCCTGCCAAATTCATACTCATAGGAACGATGAATCCGGAAGAGGGCGATCTAAGGCCCCAATTGCTGGACAGGTTCGGGCTATGCGTCAACATTGAAGCGATAGACGATGCAGAAGACCGCATGACGATAATACAAAGGATAATGGATCATTCTTCGGACCCCATTGGATTCATGGATAAATGGAGAAAAAAGGACGAGATCATCTCCGATAGGATCTCCAAAGCCAAAACCACGCTTCATGACACCAAGATATCGGATCCTATGCTGAGATCCATCATCGACATATGCATCGTGGCGAATGTGGAGGGGCATCGTGGGGACATCGCGATGCTCAAGACCTCTAAAGCGATAGCTGCTTATGACGGAAGGAAAGAGGTCGAAGAAAGAGACGTGAAGCTTGCAGCGGTCCTGGTGCTCGCACATCGCGCGAAAGACCCTCCTCAATATTCATCACC
This sequence comes from uncultured Candidatus Methanogranum sp., assembly GCA_963676045.1. Taxonomy (GTDB): domain Archaea; phylum Thermoplasmatota; class Thermoplasmata; order Methanomassiliicoccales; family Methanomethylophilaceae; genus Methanogranum. The sequence goes on along the minus strand of OY780938.1, from coordinate 378,321 downwards.
TGATGATGACCCAGACTTGGATGATGAACAAGGAGACGAGGATGAGAAAAATCAGGAGAAGACGCCCCACAGTCAAGAGCATGAAGAAAAGGACTCCGATCATCATCATGAGGATGACCCTAACCCTGGAAGCTCCGATTCCTCGACGACAAGGCAATTCGATACAGGAGAAGAATACTCCATCAGACCTAATTCCCTGAAGAATGAGAACAGAGCGGACAACATAATCCGTGAAAGCGATGGAAGAAGGACCGATACAGAATCTACCAACGGACGTTACATAGGGTATCAGATGCCTCATGGGAAGCCTAAGAGCATCGCATTGGATGCCACTATAAGGGCGGCGGCGATCCATCAAAATGAAAAGAAGGTCGGTCTGGCCCTGAATATCGATGAACAGGATATAAGGGAAAAGGTGAAGGAAAGCAAGATCGGGAATCTCATCGTCTTCGTAGTGGACGCCAGCGGGAGCATGGGCGCACAGCAGAGGATGATGGCTGTGAAAGGGGCGATATCTTCGATCCTCACCGACGCATATCAGAAAAGGGACACTGTATCCCTGGTCGTCTTCAGAGGGAATGCCGCAGAGGTCGTCCTTCCTCCGACCAACAGCATAGTGCTGGCCAAAAAGACCATGGACAAGATGCCCACCGGAGGCAAGACGCCTTTGGGGGATGGGCTCATCAAGGCCCATGAGCTAATAGTCAAAGAGATGTCGAAGAACGCTAAGATCAGACCGATGATGGTCCTCCTTTCCGACGGCAGAGGAAATGTGTCAATATCTGGATCAAAACCGATGGAAGAGATCGAGAAGATTTGCGTGGTAATCAAAGAAAGCAGATACCCTGTACTGGTGCTAGATTCGGAGACCGGTATGTTGACATTGGGATTCGCAAAAAGACTGGCAGATAAGATGAATGCCAATTATCTCAAGTTGGATGACCTTCGTACAGAGACTATTTCAACGGCGGTTAACATGTTCTCCTCGTCGATATGACCCGATCCGATTGTCAAATGACATTCACTGAAAATCGAAAAAACATATATGACTGAAACATCTTAATTTGAAACGAGACCTCAGGTGATCAACAATGCATAGAAAGACCAAGATCGTCATGGTTATGTGGGACATATACGGCTCTATGATGAAGAAGGCAGCGGATAATGCATATGTCGATCTCTTCATACTGAATCATCATGAGGCCGAGAACGACCCCTCTGCCATGTCTCGTCTTGAAACAGCCATCATCAATGCTGACATAATTGTCTACTACAAATCAAATCAACCTTTCTGGGACTGGATGGATGAGATAGCGGATAGATATTCATCTGATAAGAAAATCATCTCTGTTGGCAGTGACCCGACATATTGGGCCTTGACGAACATCGACCACGATGTTGCGATAGAGGCATACAGATACCTGATGAACAATGGTCAGGAGAACTGCGACCGCCTTATGAGATATCTCGAAAACAAACTGATGGGCTCGAATTGCATCATCCAACCACCATTGGACATACCCTGGCAAGGAATAATACATCCCGATGCCAAAGGACGTGTGTTCTCCAGTACGGAAGAATATCTCGAATGGTATGAATACGATCCGAAGAAACCATGGGTGGGCATAATAGCGACACGTTCCGCATGGGTGTCTGACGGATGTTCCAGCATAGAATTCCCCGTGTTGCGCGATATAGAAGGGCATGGGGCCAATGTCATAATGTTCTATTCCATGTCCACACGCAATGATGAGAAGGGGACCATCAACATAGCTGACGGGATAAGAAGATATTTCATTGATGACCACAAACCAAGAATATCGATAATCGTCAAACTGGCATCCTTCTTGATAGGTTTCTCGAAGAGCGGCGACGATCAGAGATTTGCCGCGATATCGGGAGTTGACCTGCTCAAAGAGATGAATATACCGGTGATCCAACCAGTCATGACCACCCATCAATCCATAGAAAAATGGAGGAACTCACCAGGTTTGACAAGTGATATCGCATGGATGGTCGCATTCCCTGAATTTGAAGGTATGATCGAACCGATCATGCTCGCAGCGTCCCGTCCAAACGAACAAACGGACTACGAACGCACCTTGATACCTGAAAGCAGCAAGATACTAGCCGAACGTGTGATGAAAAGAATAAGGATGGGCATAAAACCCGTCAAGGATAGAAAAGTGATATTCTTCCTCAACAACAACCCTTGTGCCAGCGTGGAAGCTAATGTAGGTGGGGCATCCCATTTGGACACCCATGAGAGCATGGCTAACATACTGAAAGCGATGAGGGACGAAGGCTATTCGGTCGATCCGCCAGAAAATGGCAAGGAATTGATAAAGATGATAATGGACCGCAAGGCCATATCCGAGTTCAGATGGACGACCGTACAGGAGATAGACAGGTGCGGCGGTGTGATCTACCGCATGTCCGTAGAGGAATACAACGCCTATTTCGAAAGACTCACGTCCGAGGTCAAGAAAAAGGTAATCGAGACATGGGGTGAACCTCCTGGAAAGAGCATGGTACTGAACGATGAGATACTGATAACAGGTGTTTCATACGGGAATGCCATCGTGGCCGTACAACCTAAACGCGGATGTTATGGCTCCAGATGCGATGGAGAAGTATGCAAGATATTGCATGACCCGCTTTGTCCTCCTACTCATCAGTATCTTGCGACCTATTTTTATTACGAAGAAGTATGGGGGGCGGATGCGGTGGTGCATGTAGGGACCCATGGGAACCTTGAATTCCTGCCAGGTAAGACAGCTGGTGTCAGCACTGACTGCTATCCCATGATCGGCATAGGAAGGACTCCCCACTTCTACATCTACAATTCAGACAACCCTCCCGAAGGTACCATTGCCAAGAGGAGGTCCTGTGCCACATTGGTGGACCATATGCAATGCGTGATGGTGGGAAGTTCGCTATACGATGAATTCGCTGAATTGGATGACCTCCTGGCACAGTACGAGAATGCACGTAACGACCCCTCGCACTCGCATCAACTGAGGCACCTAATATTGCATGCGGCGGAAAGAGCCAATCTTACAGAACTCGGCATAACCCACGATACTCCTTTGGATGAATGCGTGAGATCATGCCATGAGGCATTATCCAGGATACGCAATTCCCAGATGAACCTGGGAATGCACATCGTGGGGACGGTCCCAGAGGGCGAGATGAGGGTGGAATTCATCAATTCGATACTCAGATATGATGCTGGGTCTGGCTCCATCAGGGACCTTATGGCTGACATCATGGACATTGACCTTGATAGGATGTACGAGGATCAGACTGGATACGACTACGATCTCAAATTGTCCAACGGTGCCGTTATAGAACTGGTAGGAAAGAAATCGAAGCACATGATAGGCGAGATCATATCAGGGAAGAGTGCAGAGGATGCATTGAATGTCCTTTGCCTTGACGCTAACGATACCCAGATATCAGAACTTGAAAGATATAGGGAGATGATAATGGACATCTCAGATCGCATAGATGCCTCGCATGAGATCGGATCCCTGTTGAACGGCTTTTCAGGAGGATACATACCCCCTGGCCCATCTGGATCCATCACCAGGGGAAGACCGGACATCTTGCCGACCGGCAGGAACTTCTATTCGCTCGATCCTCGCAGATTGCCATCGAGCACTGCCTGGAAAGTAGGGATGATATTGGCAGACGGGATAATAAAAAAATACCTCGATGAAACCGGCGAGATACCTGAGAACATAGCTTTCTTCTGGATGTGCGGCGACCTCCTGACCACAGACGGAGAGATGATGTCCCAGATGATGTCTTTGATGGGGATTGAACCTCAATGGGGACAGAACGGACAGGTGCACGGTTACAGGATAATCCCATTGGAAGAGATGAAACACCCACGCATCGACATAACCGTCAGGACGACAGGCATATTGAGGGATAATTTCATGAATTGCGTAGACCTGATCGATTCAGCGGTACGCGAATTATCCCAATTGGATGAACCCGAAGATATGAACTTCATAAGGAAACATACGCAAGAATCATTGATTGATGGAACGGATATCGAGGAGGCGACCGCGAGATTCTTCTGCGCACCTCCTGGATCGTATACTTCGGGACTCAATCTTGCCGTGTTCTCTAGTTCTTGGAAGACAGAGAAGGACCTTTCGGACATATACATAGCATCCAACGGATACGCATACGGCGGCGGAAGGGATGGAAAGGCCATGCACGGCCAATTCGCAAACAACCTTTCTACCGTCAGCATAACCTACAATAAGACCGCCACAGATGAGCACGATATCCTTGGATGCTGTTCGTATTTCAGCAACCAAGGCGGTATGACAGTGGCATCCAAACAGCTTTCAGGCAAGGATGTCAGATCGTATTACGGGGATACCCGCGAACCCAAGGATATCAATGTGCACACCCTCGCGGATGAGATACGTAGGACTGTCAGGACAAAACTGCTCAATCCCCAATGGATAGAAGGGGAGAAAGCACACGGATACAAGGGTGCGGCAGACATAATGAAACGCATATCCCGCGTATATGGGTGGGAAGCCTCCACACAGGAGGTGGACGATTGGATATTCGATGATATCACCTCCACGTTTGTCAACGACCCGGAGATGAGGCGGTTCTTCCAAGATAACAACCCGTACGCATTGGAGGAGATAGCTAGACGGATGCTTGAAGCGAATCAGCGCGGACTTTGGAACTCCGACGAGAAGGTGCTCGAAGAACTCAAGGAGAACTATCTGGAGATCGAATCATGGATGGAGGACCTCGCCGGAGAAGGCGAATATCAGGGAGGGAACATCGATATCGTCAACTCGAAAGATGTCGATGGATGGAATGATAGCATGTCCGATATAGCTTCCAAGATAGAGAAGAGGATGAATCACAAAAGAACGAGACAACCTTGACCTATCATTTGTGGATTGAGACCTTGTCCGAATCCGAAGGTCACTGTATCGTCACTTTGCGGAACTTGTGAGCACATATCAAGACGATGATGATCGACAACAACGAGAGGATCCCTATATCCATCAGGGGAAACTCACCTGCTGAAATGTCCCTTATCGCATCGATGGCATACGTCAAAGGATTCAATGTGGATATCACCTTCAATGCTTCCGGCATCTGATCGTAAGGTATCAATGCCGTGGATGCGAAATACAGAGGCATGGACACCATTCCCTGGAATGCAGCGTATGTGTCATGGTCGTTGAGATATAACGCCACTGTGGAACCCAATGCGGACATCATGACACCGAAAAGGAACAGGACGAAATATATCCCCAGATAACAGACGAAGGACTGGACCGTCGCACCGATGAGTATGGATATCACCAGTATGACCGTGGTCTGAAGCAGGCCCCTCAATGTTATGAATATTATCTTTCCTGCCAAGATGCTCTCCCTCGGAGCGGGCAATGCCAAGAATTTATTGAGATAACCTAGGGTCTTATCGAACATTATGGAGGAACCGGCAGCGAGACCCGCCGTCATCATCGTGAGGATCAGGACACCGGGGGTCACGAAATCCAGATAATTGTCGTATTTGACAGGCAATACCAACCCCACGAAGATCAACCAGGCCGCGGGCATTGCCAAGGTCGCTATGATGTTCAAAGGGGAACGGCCCCACCTTATGAGGTCGCGTTCGATGTAGGCGAACATCCGATACATCCTTATCTCCTCCTCATCATGTTGTTGAATTGGCCACGATTGAAGGAGCCTATGTCCTCTGTGCCTTTATCGATCGAAAGGAGATAGATGTCCTCGAGCGTCGGTTTCCTTATCGATGATGAGAACACCCTCTTCCCTTCCTTCTCATATGCGGATAATATGTCGTCAAGATCTACAGTATCCTCTGAAAGGAAGGTCGCCTCGCCATTCTCGTTCTTTATCAATCTTATCTTATCCCTGAGCGATTCAGGAACGGTTCCCTCGGCACCGATGGATATCATGGATTTCACCGAGGATGTCAACTCCGAAGGCCTTCCCTCCCTCATGAGATTGCCGAGCTTCATTATTCCCACGTGATCGCAATATCTCTCTGCCTCCTCCATCTGATGCGTGGTGACGAAGATGGTCATACCATTGTGCTTCAGTTTTATTATATGCTCCCATATGGACCTTCTACCTGAAACATCGAGGCCCACTGTCGGCTCATCGAGGAATAGGACCTGCGGATCATGTACCAATGCCTGCGCTATCTCGAGCCTCCTGTGCATTCCGCCGGAATACGTTTTCGTGAGGTCGTCGGCACGCTCTAGGAGGCCCATGATCGATAGGACCTCCTCCACCTTGGATTTCCTTTCAGCCTTGTCTCTCAGACCGTATAGTTTGGCATAGAGGTTTACATTCTCCCTCCCTGTCAGTTTTGTATCCGCAGCAATGTATTGGGGCACATAGCTCATGCACTCCCTTATGCGTCTCTGTTCGGTCCTTATGTCATGGCCGCAGATGCATGCATCACCGGAAGTTGGTTTTAACATGGTCGTCAACATATTGACCGTCGTCGTCTTACCAGAACCATTCGGACCTAAGAGGCCGTATATCTCAGGACCAATAGATAGGGAGAGGGAATTGACCGCTAGATTATCCCCATAACTCTTTGATAGCTTCTCTGCGACTATGGTCTCCACGGCCTCACTCCCTTATACTCATCGATGGGGCTGAATGCCCATCGGTTGCAAATTAGAATCTGCCGTTCCTATCAAAAATGACAATGACGACATCACTATGGATTATGCTTACACCAGATATTGCAGGTCAATACTTAACTATTACCTAATTTGATAAAAACCATAAATATGCATCATGATGATAGAAAACAAGGAGCGCATCACAGGTCATTCTGATGATCGCCCATCATTGCTTATTATCCTTCACAACCGCGGACATTACCAATGCGACCACGCATAGAACCATGGATACGATCAATGTGAACGTGAAACCGCTCAGGAATACGTCTGGCGGAAGGTCGACGAAATCTATACTGCCCGATCCGGTGTATAGAACGAACAGCATCGCATATAGTGCCGTACCTACGGCGCATCCGATGTAGACCGCCTCGCTCATCAGTGAAGAACCCATCTCACGACTCTCGTTGACGGTCTTATCGACTATGCGGCTGGCCATGGCACCTCCGCATGTGGCCCATGTAAGCCCCATCAATATGAATGCGATTATCAATGGTATGATCGCCTCCATAGATGAGAACAGGGCCCATATGATGGATGCCAACAGCAGCATCGAACACGAGATTATGCTGAATATCCTTCTTCCTACGACATCGGACTTCTTTGAGAAGGGTATGACGAGGATCAAAGTCACCACTGAAGGTATCAGTAGATACAGGCCGCTTATAGAGGATGACATTCCCATGTTTATGTCCAGATAGAATGGTATGAGGTACAGTATCCCCATGTAGACGAGATTCACTATCAAGAACGCGAAGAAAACGAAGATGAAATCCCTGTTCTTGAACACACGCACATTCAACAATGGCGTCTTCTTCTTCAACTCCAGGTATATGAACGACACCAGCATTATGACGAACAGGAATGCGGCGATGGTCGAGATCAGGAACTCGCCTTCATAACTGAATCTCTGAAGGGCATATATGCCGAAGAACATCATGAGCAGGAACGTCAAGGCTCCGCCCATGTCCAGATGCTTCTTGGTCCCTATGCCGTCCTTTGGTATGGCCATCAGCATTATCGGCAGCACCAATAACGCGATGGGTATGTTGATCAGGAACGTCCAGTGCCAGGACAGCGCGTCTATTATTATCCCTCCGATAGCTGGACCTAGCGTATATCCGATGGATGATCCCAAGGTTATCACCCCGAATCCCAATGCAAGCTTGTTGGTTGGGAGATGCTCGACGCATATCATCGGGGCGGCGGCCCCCATCATGGCGGCACCGATACCCTGTATCGCCCTGGCGATGAATAACATGGGCAGATTGACCGACATGCCGCATATCAAGGAACCGACTGTGAAAAGTAGTAACCCCATCAGAAGGACCTTCTTGATCGCACCATTGCTGGCGATCCTTCCGAACAACAATATCGTTCCTGCGACCATCATGAAATAGATGACCGTCACCCATGATATCGTCCCGGTATCCGTGCCCATGTCCGCAGCCAATGTAGGCAGGGCGATGTTCACAATGCTGCCATCCATCCCATCGATGAGAGCGACGAAGGCTATCACGAAAAGGATCAAAATATGCTTCCTATCCGCGTAGACCGTCTCAGACATAGGCCGGGTATATACTATTTGTTATATGATACTATATGAAACATATATGTGCGAATAACAAACACAATGGACACTGTTGTACAGAATCAGGACCTTTATGAAATCCGATATTAGATAAAAATGATAAAAATCCGATCGGATTCTTCAACTATCCTTTTTACATTAAAAAATTGATTGATGAATGATGGCATCACATGCACCATCCGTACAAATTCCTAGATATGGCCATGTTATCGTATCGGAATCGATCCCATTCCATGATCTTCAAATCTCGATGATCGACTGGATTTTTTCCCATATGGTCGGTATTTATATTCCATTTGAATGAACATCTTTAAAAAAGATTAAAGCCGTTCAAATATCGTAACATACAAACGAGGTGTTAAAATTAAAAAAATAAAAAGCATATTATCGCTCGTTATCATTGGTTTGGTAGTGATACCTGCATTTTCAATTGTACTCTATCCAACATCCACTACATCGAATTCGGACGTGGATGATTCGATAGGATATGATCTCGACAAGCTCAATGATACGGTGAAAACAGACAGGTCCGTCATCGTTTTCGGCAACGATGCGGAATACGATCAGATCTCAAGCGATCTGGAATCCTGCACATCCAATGTCAATTTGATATCCACGTCGATATTCAATGCGAATCTGTCCGATGATGACACATCCTCATATGATTCGTCAGATGAAGTGAGCATGTACCTCTTCACAGACTCCTGGTTCGAGAATAACACCAGCAAGGTGGCCACTAGCACGATAAGGAACCTGATCAATTCGGGAGACATAGTCACCGTCACCAAGAACAACAACATATCATGGAGTGCACTCAAGACCACTGTGGTCTCCTCGAAGGACTCCGATCTCACATCCATATACAAAGAGGATAACAAGACATATTGTTTCGGTGCGATAACCGATTGTTACTCCGAAGCGGTTCAGAAGACATATTCATGGGCTGAAGAGGTCACAGAAGAGGACAAGGTCATCGCTGGAACAGGCTCCAACCTAGGACAGGAAGTGGAAGCGTTCTACTCGGTATCATGTGCCGGCTACGGATACATGTATCTTAGGACCGTGTATTATGAGATCCTCGACACGAATCCCACATACAACTACTACATCGCACGTTACACGACGATATTGGCCCCTAACTCCGGAAATTACAATTCGGGACTCGACATATACGCCAAAGAGGTCAAAGGTGTCACGATGGCCTACGGCCCATACGCAGTCTCTGGACAGAGCCTTGCCAGTGTCAATCTCGGATACACGATGGGAACGAACGGATTGACCCTCACAGGTGGATTGGCATGGAATTATGCGATACAGAACGTCAATGTGATGAACTATTCGAACATCGGAAGCGGCATTGTTGACATAAGACATGACATAAGCGAATCCAGCGGTGTGGGGACCAGCGTGTATACCGCAGAACCTGGAAAGATCTCGAAATTCGATGTCAGACTCGACGATGAGTATCAGTCGAACGATAGTTTCCAAGCACAGTTCTGCAAACACTGGCTGTTCGGATACAAGGACTTCAGGAACTTCAAGGTCTACTCCAGTGTATTCATTGACGTGACATAAACCGATATTAATAGAAAAGAGCACTGACCATATCGGCCAGTGCTCTGAATTATATTTTTTAATCGATCCGCAGATGAGATCAAACTTTCTCCGGTTCATCCTTCGGATTGTTCAGATCTTCCAGATATTCCTTGCGTGCGCCCTTGTACTCCGCTATCGGCACTATATTCTTGAACAAGGCGATCAACACTATGATTATCATCAAACCGCTTATATCGAGCACGATATCCAATTTGGATATCGCATAATCGGAATCGCTACCTGCCATGGATGATGCCAATGAACTCATGTCCACATGTATGACCCCTCCAGCGGTTATTATCAACAGCCATATCACGAGATAGATGCCGTAGGCGAGCTTGAACGTCAGTCTCGCACGGTTGCCTGCCGGATAGAATTTGCCTAGCGTCCTGAACACGATAGCAGGTATTCCGAATACAAGATACAATATCAATACGGCCCTCATCGCGTTGAAAAGACTGATCACTCCATCCTTGTCATCATCATTGGAGATGCCGGACAATATCATTCCCTGTAGATAGTTCAGCAGAATGAAGCCTACGACCGGTATCACGACGAATATGACGATGCTACCAATGAGGCCTTTGATTCCGTCCTTCTTGGACCCCTTGTCGAAACTGAATTCGCCCATCTCATGCACCTCCGTACATCGATTCGAGAAGCCCTATCAGTATGGATGTCTCGTCCTCATCGAGGACGTAAGCAGTACCTGCGGAGGTTATCGTTATTGTACCATGATTGTCCTCTGCACATTCCTTCAATTCGGAGATTATGCCTTCGGAACTCGATGTCTCGATGCTGAAGAGGAGGTCGTTCCCATACTTCACGAGCTCCATGGTTATTCCGGTTCCGTCCACTGCTGCTGTGAACGGGTCCAGATCGGATATCATGCTGCCGTTCTCAACACCTGTGGTGTCCACAAGAAGCATGTCAGGGTCACTGAAATCGTAATTCAGCTTACCCTCATCTGAAAGGTCCATCTCCATGCCCACATGTGCCTGGACACCAACCAAGGAATACAGATAATATCCCTGAAGGTCCATGTTCATTGGCATGACTATGCCCTTCTCACTGGAACCATTGTTGTAATACGCTACCATTAGCATGACATCGATCAGTGATGTGCTCCCTGACAAGGACATGTAGACCGTGGAATTCTTTGAGATCGTCGTTGTCTCGTCGATCATCACCAGATCCATATCGTCGGCATCTACCAGAAGCCTTATGCCGACATCGTTCATGTCATAAGGCAGATCCGAGGTTATCTCAAAACCTCCTTCGGTATTGAGCTCCATGCCGTCGATCTCCCATGTCACATCGGAGGCGTTCTCGTTTATCTTAAGCCCGCCGTTTGCCAGAGGCATGAATGCTGTTATCAAGAATACTGCCAATGCGATCGATACTATGGTCGTTGCTACCTGCGCAGCGAATTTGGGTCTGTTCTTGATTGCCACGAGTTAACATACTTAAGTATCGAATTATAAACCTATTCGTAGCTATTTTACATGCCTTGGGAACATGAAGGAACTCGACCATCCGTGATCGAGATCATACCCATCAGAAATCTATGACCGCCCTTATCTGAAGGTTCTGGAACGAATAACCTACATTGCCATAATTGACCGTCTCATTTCCGACGATGTAGGTCGACTCGCAATAGTAGTAGTTCTCGCCATCGTACGTGATGTAATTCCCTGATCCCCCTGCGACATTCACTGCCGCAGTCATATGGCCGACGCAATTGACCATGACCACATCGTAGCCCATCGCCCTCATCAAGGACGTGAACATTATGGAATGGTCCTCACAATCGCCATTCTGCTCCCATATTGTCTCTCCAGGATATTTGTAATACTCCCTCACGCCCTTGCCATCGATGTCGTATTGGTATTCTATGCTCTGAACGAATTTCAGGACGCAATTGACACTGCCTATGTCAGACATGCCAGATGTCAATTCCATCAACGAATTGGCGATGGAATCGATATATTCGTCTGGATAGGTATAATCCGACAAACGGTCTATGGCCTTCTGATAACCGCGCGGGATGTCGTCCGAGGCGTATCCATAATACCAGGAGAACAAGGGTGACAATTGCAATGTCGCACTCTCGTCATTCGTTGCAAGGTGCTTCACCAGGGCATCATCGGATTGGTACTTCCATGTGAAGGATATGCTCTCCGTCCCATCCACGATGACCTTCTGGATGCTTGTGCTCTCCTGACCATCGGAATAGGTTATCGTCTGCGTCACATTCAACATCTTGCATGAGCTCACTGAATATTTGAAAGACGATATATCTGGGTTCCCGGAGCCGTACAACGGCCCTTCTGTCATGCCATCAGATATTGTCCATGTCCTGTTCTTGACCTCCACATTGTATGTGGACGATATCGTCAATGTGGATGGGGCGGTCGTGGACGTCATGGAAACGACAAACGATGCATCGTGTATTATGGAGTAGTTCGCGACTATCGTCGAGCATCTTGTTAGACTGTATGGGAATGATGTCTCATCGGATATCACGCTCCCGTCCTCCGTCCATCCGACGAATGTGTATCCTTCATCCACTGTGGTAGATATCATGACCTCGGATTCGTAAGTGTAGCTGCCAGAACCATTCACGGTGCCGCCATCGTAATTCTGCGACAATTCCAGAGTGTATGTCTCCCTCTCGAAGACCGCCTTGATATCGTTCGAATCCCCGACAGATATCGTATAATCCGAACTATCGGACAACAAGTTCCCATCCATATACCAGCCGTTGAAATGATAACCATAATCGGGTGTGGCCGTTAGGATGACAGAGGCCCCCTTGGAATATGTTCCTGCTCCGGTCACCGACCCTCCGTCCGTGACCTCTATGTTCACATCCGCTTTGTCCAAGACCTCCACATACACCGCTGTGACCGCGACAACGGAAACTATCAGGACTGCAGACATGACCATGATCAACTGTTTCCTTTCCATATCCTCAGCTCAATTCCGATTGATCTATGCGCCCTCTGTTCGATCGCAGCATCAATAGGTCGAAACACGGCGTGTCAGAAAATAAAACTTACGTAAAGATCTAATGCTAGACTGCAGCACCATATCGCTCGAACTTCACCAGTATCCATAGACCTCGGATGCGCTGTCATCAAAGATCATGGTGCGAAGATCTGCCCTCGGGCCTTATGTTCACTTCCTGCAATATGGCTATAAGATCCACATAGCGTATCTCTGGCTGCCTTATTATGTCAGGGGACCAGGAACTGAATTTGTTATCTGATGCCGCTGAATTATCTATGGATTGGACTTCAGACCTCTCCTTGATCAGCTTCACATCGCCCTCTGCGATCGCCTTCAAAACATCCTCGTCGAATTTCTTCATCCCTTCGTAATCATCCTTGGATATCGGCCCTCTGTATATGCCGAGAACGGTGAATCTCGATATCTCGAGTTCTTTTATGTCGTATTGGTCCTCCATCTCGTACTTATCCCTATCCGATTCTATCGGTATGCGCATGACCAATGTGTTCCCATCCGCATCCTTGCTGGATATCACATAAGTGTAATTCTTCAGGAATATCTCCGCGACCGGACCTATCCTGATCGCCTTCTTGTTGGTCTTCCCCTCTTCTTCCTTGGGATTGACCTCGAGATGCTTGAAACTCTCCACCCTCTTGTTGATGAGCGCCTTCGCCAAGAACGCATACAGATTGTTCTCCACCTTGAGGTCGATGTCCTCTATCCTGACTATGTCGCCAGGCCTTACCTTGTTATTCCCGTTGTAAGGTATCGCACTATCGTATATCGGTCTCAAGGTCACGGATATCGCGCTACTCACTTTGAATGTGTTAGTGATCTCCAAGGCCCTGGTGCCTGATACGCTTCCGTCGACACCGATCAGCGATGATATCCCCACCTTGCCGCCGAAGGAGCCTGTTACGCTCTTTTCATTCTTCTCAGAGACCGCATCCAATACCTTGTCGTTTATCAACATGGCTATCTTGACAGCCTTTGCGTCATTCGCATAATAGAGATTGAACAATGTTCTGTGATCCTTCGAATCATTACCTATGGATAGACCTTTATTGGAAAGGGAAGACATAATTAAAAATCCATTTATAAACTATATAAAGACTATCAACAGAAAATCTTCCAATGATCGAAATAACTTGATTTTATACTGATCTAGAACCTTTAGATCATAGGTCGATTACATATAATAATTGACATTTATGTTGCGTTATCAACAAATATTTATAGGCCGTTCATATTGACTCGTTGCGTTGTCAACATAATCGATGACCAAATGCTCATGATCATGTACAACAGGAAGATAGAATGGAAAACAACTCGACTTGGGCATCCATCGACCCTAAAATACGCAATCTTTCTATGATAGGATTGATATTCGCGATGCTTATCGCATGCCTGGACGGCACGATAGTGAGTACGTGCGGTCCGGTCATCGCAGCGGACCTTGATGGCACCGAACTGTATGCTTGGATGATCACCGCGTATATGTTATGTGAGACCATAATGATCCCGATAAGCGGAAAGATGTCGGACCACTATGGAAGGAAACCCCTGTTCCTGATCGGACTGGGATTGTTCGTCGGCGGTTCGATACTCGCAGGCATGTCGACGTCCATGGAACAGCTCATTGCATTCCGTGCGATACAAGGTCTGGGCGGAGGCATATTGATACCGGTAGCAACGGCCGCCGTCGCTGATTTCTACCCTCCTGAGAAGAGAGGCAAGATGCAAGGTGTTCTCGGTGCGGTCTTCGGCCTAGGGAGCGCCATAGGCCCCCTCCTGGGCGGATACATCGCAGAATATGCCGATTGGCGCTGGGTGTTCTACATAAACGTGCCTCTTGCGATAATATCGATAATATTGACAGTGAAGAAATTCCCCAAGATAGATGTCAACAAGCTCCACAAGATCGATTACAAGGGCATGACCATACTTTCCGCGCTTCTGCTCGATGTCCTAATGTTCCTGGAATGGGGCGGTGACGAGGTCGCTTGGGTGAGCATCGAATCGTTCGCGATGATCGCTGCGGCGATGGTACTTTTGCTGGCCTTCGTGAAAGTGGAACGGAAGGCGGATGATCCCGTACTGGCCCTGCGCATATTCAAGAACAGGACCTTGCTGGCATGCGCCATATTCATGCTGCTTTTCGGAATAGGCCTGATAGGTGCGATGACATATGCCTCGATGTTCAACATATACGTCTACGGATTGACCACCCTCGAAGCTGGAGAGGTGATGATCGCCCTGGTGGCAGGTATGATGATCACATCCCTCGCAAGCGGCAGCCTGCTCAATCGCACAGGGTACAGACCTTGGCTGATCGCTGGTCCCATAATCACGGCCCTGTCGATGTGGATGATGTCCGGACTGAAATACGGCGGAAGTGTAAGCGAGATGGTGGTATGCCTGTTCCTTCTGGGATTGGGATTGGGATGCATGATGTCGATAGTGATGGTGGCGGCTCAGAATTGCGCCAAACCCAATGAGATGGGCATGACCACATCCTCTGTGAACCTCATGCGTTCGATAGGTTCGACCTCCGGTACGGCGATATTCTCGATGCTGATCACTCAGAAGATATCGTCCGAACTCCAATCCAACCTCCCGGCGGACGTATATTCCCAGATACCGCACGACACCGGCGTGCTGAATGAACTCTACCGCATACTGGTGGAATTCGGACAAGGCGCCTATGACGGGGTGATCACCGCGTTTGCGAACAGCGTAGATTTCGCATTCCTCTGCGGAGGGATGATAATGTTGGGATTGGTGTTCGTTGGCCTGTTCATAAAACCGAAAAAAGAATGTAAGGAGAATGTGATACTGGAAGAGGTAAGTAATGTGAAAGAGTGATGAAAGATGGATGAAGATCTCAAAAAGCATTGGAAGTTGTTCGTTCCTGTGGCGATAAAGGTCCTGGAGAGGAATGGCCAGAGACACGACGATGAATTGAGGGAACTATTTGGGATCTCATCCATCCACATAAGATACATCTTGATATTGGACACCGGGAAGTGGACATTGAAGGAACTTTCCGAGTGCCTCTTTTTCAATAAGGCCAACACCACCCGGATAATATCGTCGTTGAGGTCGATGGGATACGTTACCGATGACCGTATCTCGGCCAATAGCCGGAAATACAATGTGTTCTTGACTCCCAGAGGGAGAAATGTGCTCGAATACCTAAAAAAAGAGATAGACTCCGACATAGACATCTTCTTCGAAGGCATACCGGACGACGACGTCAGGAAATGCTTGCAGGTCATAGAACGCATGTGCATCAACATCGACAATGATGGACAGAATGTGGAGAAATTGAAAAGACTGGAAAGCACCCTGCGTTCACATGAGGGCCCTCTCGAACTTAAGGACATATTGAAGGAAGAATGAGTCCGTTTCTGTAGAATGAAGGCCTTACAAACGAATGCATAATGATATTAAAATCGCTGAAAAAGTTGATAAATATATTATTTGTTTAATGTCCCTTAAATACTTAACGGTCTATATACAAGAATGACCCATTACGTGACATAGATCAAAATGAAACAAGGATTTGATGATTCCAACAATACTTGGGACATAGAAGGGATATGTCTCGACAACAACAGATTCCATCCAAGGGAAGATATCTACAATCAGGTTTTGAAATACCCCAACACCATAAGAGTGCGCAAAGCACCTAATTATCCATTCTTGATACCTGCGATGAAGATGAAGGTCAAATACCTCAAATCAGAACAGGATGATACGGCGCAGGACAATCTGTTGATGTTGCCAAGGGTCATCTGAGCACGCCCTTACAATTCTTTTTCGGACTCGGCACGTGATCTTTCGATCAGGTCCGATCAAAAGATGATCTAAAATCAGTGATGGGAATAATTTCTAAGAGTCCACCTTATATACTTAGCGGGCTTGGAGTGAGCATGACATATTATGCAACAAAAATCAAGATGAAACCAAAATGTCATTCATCTAACAAAGAATGGGAAATAGACCAAATATGTCTAAGCAACAATATATTCTACAAGAAAGAAGTGATCTACGATCATATATTGGAATCCCCGAAATCCATAAGGGTCTATCTTCCTCCGAACTATCCATACCTGGCCGCGGTCAGCAGTGGAAAAGAGAGATATGTCATATCCGAGCCAGATAAGACGGCCGAGATAGATGGTCTTCTAAGATTGCCGAGAGCTTATTGAACTCGCCAATATACCTATCAGCGATGGTAGGGAGAATCTTTTTTTTAATCTGATGATCTTGAAAGACAGACATCACGTCACTTCTTTTCGTCATTGTGAAAATACCTTCACGTCATCTTCAGGAATTATGAACATCACGAATATCGGAAATGAACACGGGTTCAAGATCCGAATGCATAACTTGGTCCTCTTGACCTTCATCTCGAACGGCCCTCCATTGTGCGGCAGACCTAACATGTTGCAATACTCATTGGCGATAAGCAAGGATAGGACCTCGATATAGAGCACCATTGTCAAACCGAACATGGATAGGACGAAATCTATGTCCATCTGATGTCCGGCGGAATGGATCGATAACCCAACCAATCCTATGAGACAGATGATCAATGAAAATGTGAAAAATGCGGAATATAGGTACCAAGTTTTTGTTTTGATATATTTTCTCTGAATATATCCAGGCATCATTCCTTTCATCATATGATGTTCGCGATAATCATTATCTTCCTCAATATCATCAGATGGAATCTTCATCCTTTCTATTCCGACAAAGATCATATCGTAGCAGCTTGGGATAGAGATACGGAATTGCAGATGCCCTGCATGAAGAAACTGTGATCAGTCAGATAAAAATATAGATTCAAATAAGAACGTTTTAAGTCACATATCATAACAATTATTGACCAATATTATGTAAGTATCGATAATAGCCAATAATCAATATTGATCACTGGAACGCCTTCAACCGAGCTCCTTGATGATCGTTGTGATCATTATCCTGGAATTCAGAAGGAATGCAGCCTCCGGCTGGAGTGTCTTGATGAGATCGGTGTAATAATCCCTTCTAAGGATCTCGACTAGTTCATTCAACGTCTTGCCTGCGCGGTATTCCCTCATGACCTCCTCCGCACCAGATATTGCCATCTCCCTTGCGTTGGCCATGAGCATCCTGCAGTCATTGCCGAATACCATCCCTATGTGAGGCAGGAGCATGTACCAGATGTCGAGACCCATCGCCCTGGAGATCGAGTCCAAAGTCATTTGATATCCGACGAGGTACACAGGATACATCGATCCATCGCCGATATAAACACCCAACGTCTCGCAGGACAGGAGGAGCTTCTCCCCTGGGCAGTAGAACCCTATCGAGCATCTGGTGTGTCCCGGGTACTCGTGCACCGTGAACACAAAGTCACCGAGATCGAGGACATCGCCTTCCCCGACAGCGATGTCCACATGGAGGTCGTCTATAAGGTCCTCGAATTCCATGACATCATTAACTTTCGCGGCCTCGGCGTTGAGCTCCCTCATGACCCTCTTCGCTGAATCCTTCTCGAAGACCTTCGAGGCGTGCCTACTGGCGACTACCTTGACACCCTTCCATTTTCTAACGCAGTAGGGTGCACCAAGCGCATGATCATAGTGGGAGTGCGTCAGGAGGACATAATCCAGTGGCCTGTCGCCGAGTATCTTCTTGATATTGTTGACGATCTGATTCCCGCTGAACGCAAATCCTGAATCGTAGAGGAACGCGGTGTTCTCGGACACAAAGAGGAAGGCTTCCCCTCCGAGCACCGGATTCACATTCGTCACAGTGTAGTCAAATCCGATGCCCTTGACATTCATCGTCTCCATTGTCTTCATCTTGACATCGTTGCCCATCTGATCACAGAATGCGCTAAATGGACAGCATATTTAAGATTTCTTCGATGAATTATGTAGTACAGGCGATAAGGGACCTCAGGGACACAATCCATGACCATAACTACAAGATCATATCGGAGCAGCTTGGGATAGAGATACGGAATTGCAGATGCCCTTGCATGAATAATACAGCAAATAAAAAGCAATGATTATTTTAATAGAATACAGAGATTGATCTTTAATGACTTTAGATTTTCAAAAATATTATAATTTTGCAATACCATCTCATATAGAGTTATATTTATGATAGATACAATACCATTATGAGCGATATTGCAGGATTTCTGCATATCTGAACATTTGATGAACAATATGACTCATTAGGTTGTGTGAAAATGACAGATTTGAATATTATAAAAGATAAGTTGATGCCGTTAGGCTCGACTTTATTGATTGGGGGGCTAATAATGTATGTTGGTTCTGCGATATTTTGGCTATTGGAATCATCTCCATCGACATCATATCCATATATGCAACATAGAGATGCCTTTTATGCGATGGATTCATTGCCAGACATCGGAAAAGTATTGACAATTATTGGCGCAATATTAATTGTTTTGGACATCATGTTCACGATCTATTCTTCATTGAATGATGAAAACAACCCATAAAACATTAAAATGTAGAAAAACATCAACGAAAAGAATTGTTTGTAATATATTAACAGAAAATTTGAATCTCAAAATTTCAAATGCCAGATAAAAACTGGCGCGGAGAGGGAGATTCGAACTCCCGAGGTGAGACACCACCGGTTTTCAAGACCGGCGCCGTGGGCCAGGCTTAGCTATCTCCGCTTGTCAATCCCTTAATATATCATAATATTTAAAGACACAGCGCTTATGAAAAAAGGCATCGATATCATTCATATTGCTGAGGAATTAATATCATCCTTCGATTCATTAGGCCATCTCTTATTGAAATATCCGCTCAATCCCCCGAACCAAATCGTCTCCATCAACAAGGAGATCACACAAGGAAGCACCGCCTCGGGAGCATCTACCAGCAGAAGTATGCACAATGTCGATGCCAGACCTGAATTCTTCCATACGGCCATGCCTAGGTAGACGAAAGCCTTGTCCCTCTCGACCTCGGCCCTCTTCATCAGATTGAACATCACAAGGCTGAGGACGAATATCCTGATGAAGCACGCTATCGCGATCAGAATAACGATCCTCGGTTCGCTGAAGAAATAATCCCTGTTGTAACCCACAGACAACAGGACCATCATGAACATCATCATGTTGATCCCTACTACCTTCGCGCTCCTGTTCAGATGCAATCTCTTCAAAGGATATGTGGCCACCAGAGGTATCACGATGAAGAGCACGACATACTTCAGGATCTGCAGAGGATTCACCGCATCGCCGGCGAACACGAAGGTCATCAGAGGAGTCAATACCAGTGCGCACAAGTAGACGACCGTCGTAGCCAGTATCGAGAGCTTCATGTTGCCCTTGAGATAGAGGGTGAACGTTATGACGGACACGGCGCATGGCGTAGCTGCCAGCATCACCCATCCGCTCCATATGTCAGGATATGCGGACCTGAACAAGAGCCCCATGATTAGAGCGGAACCCGTGCTGATGACGAAACAGGATATCAGTGACAGGATTATCCCTTTAGAATTATCGGAAATGTCCTTTGTCCGAATGGTCAGTCCATCCATGGAAAGAGACATCTGGACTATCAGGACGATTATCAACAACGTGGATGCTATCTCACCCACCGAACCTATGAGGAAGGCACATATCACACCTGCCAATATCCAATACCTGACGTTGGTCAGAACATTCAATAGTGCCATGATATAACAATTTTGAAGGACATATATATCAGTTTCAATGCTTGGAGAAGAACTGCACGACATCCCTCACGGGATCGTCCGATAGCTTCGCCTCGAGCGGCCTCTCGTATCTGGATGCACGGGAATCCAGTATTACTGCCATCCCCCTGTCCGTCTCCGTCCTTATGAGACGCCCGATCGCCTGCCTCATCTTCCTTATCGCAGGCGTCTCCTGAAGGTACTTCCATCCCATGCCCTGACCGTAACGCTGGTCGTACATGTCGCTCATGGCCTTCAATTCCAAGGAAGGCGGCGGGAACTGTATCCCCACCAATATCGCGAAACATAGCTCATCGCCTGGAAAATCTATCCCTTCTGCGACAGAGCCGCCGATGACGCAGCAGAAGACGCCGTCGTTCCCCTTCCTGAACACATCGAGCGACCTCATGGTCTTGCCCTGATGCCCCGGCTCCTCCCAGAACAATGTGCGATCTATATCCCTCTCGAGGAACGGGCGCATGCTGTTCATCATCTTGTAAGAAGGGAAGAATATCAAAGTGTTCTTGTTGACGGCATTGCATAGGGAAACTATCTTCCGCTCTATCTTGGTCGACATCGCTGGGTCCTTGCTCATCACATCGTATTTTGTCGTGAGGTCGTCGACGTATATCACGGATTTATTCTCAGGCGGGAATGGCGACGGATAGGTCCTTGCCAATGTGTTCCTCGGAAGCCCCATTATCTTGTAATACTGCTCCAGAGGCTGCAATGTTCCAGACATGTGTATGGCACCATCCAGACCTTGCATGAACCTGACTATGTCGGATGGATCGATGCATGCCGCGGACAGATACTCCCCATCGTCGCGCGTCTTTATCGATTTGACATATCTCTCGCCCTCTGAGGATGTCCAGTTCTTTAACGCCACCCCCAGGGCGTATATCGGGGACATGTCCTTCTCCCCTTTGTCCAAGAGTACGTCCATCCTGTCCTCGCCCAGTTCGATCATCTTGTTCACGGCCATATCGAGGGTCTTATGGTCCAACTTGAATTTCTTGCACAGTACCTCTTCCACCGAATCGTCAGGCAATTTGCATTCGTTCATACCCAGCGTCAGATATCTGACTGCGAGCTGCCTTATTATGACCTTGATGAAATTCACGAAATCATCCATTATGACGCCATCATAGAGCTCGGGCCTTCTGAAGGAACTGCATTCGTCGATGGCCGCCTCGACCATGTGCATTGAGATCGAATAGCTCTCCTGCTGCCTTGCCGCATCTATCAGATTGTGGGCCTCATCGACTATCAGGAGTATGGATATGCTCTCCCCTCCGAGATTGGTGAGGAAATTCGTCCTTATGTCCTCGGATAGGATATGGATGTATGGTGCGACAACGACATCGAAATCCTTCATCAATGCCTTCCTTGTCTCGTATGGACAGGCCCCCTGCTGTATGCAATATCTATCCAGTTCATCCGATGTTGGGAATGACGTCCTGCAATAGGACTCTATGTCGGAAAGCATCTGCTTGGTCCTGTCGTAATACCTGCATCCGCCCGCGGAACCCCTGGTGCTCTTAGATTTCTTATCCTCGCACATCAAGGACAGGACATTGGGTTGGAGGTTGTCGTACTCCTCCCCTCTGAAGAGCGGACATGCCTTGTTCCTTCCTGTCAGGGTGATGCCGCACACATCCTTCACCGAGGATATGGCCTTGAGCTCCTTCATCACCTGGTCGCTCTGGGATATGGTCCTTGTGAGGTATATGACCTTCTTACCGGCCTTCTTGGAATGTTCCAGACCTGCCGCCAATGATACGATGGTCTTCCCGGTACCGGTGCCTGATTCAATGACAATGTGCCTGTGATCGTCCAATGCGGACCTTATGTCCGATATTATCTGTATCTGCCCCTCTCTCGGAGAATAAGGCATGTAAGGGGCATCCTTGTTGGCCTGATATGTGACCTTCTGCGTCTGTCTGGCATTGGTGTAACCCATCAGACTGGACTGGCTGCTCTCGGAATCCTCTGTCAATTCCCTGCCGCATTTTCTGCAACGTTCACTGCCCGGTATCATAAGGCTGTTACAATATCTACAGAACCGCGCTTGCATAAGATACCCCAGTGTACCTTCGGATATAACATTATCCGGAGGTGGTCCGAATATGTCGAAAGTGCATCATTTCCAAGGGCGCTTTCCGTCCAGCCAACCATTCGACGCCCAATGGCCTTTGTCCAGTTCGTTCCAGTCGTTCCTCTCCTGGTTCTTCCTCATGAATCCATATATCATCTTGAACTTCAGGCCCGGTCCTGCCTTCGACCGACGTATCTTTTGCGATGATTTGGACGCCTTCGATGATATCTTGACCATATTCTCCTCCGATACATTCTCAAAACGATCCGCACCGGATACCACTGCGACCCCGAAGGTCCTGGGTATGCCTATCATGGTCATCTGTTCCCTTATGAATCCCACCGTGTCATCGGAACCCCTGCCTGCGCAGGATGAGACGGCTATCCCGATCTTCTTGAACATGGAGGGGTCCGGCCTGTGCGCCATCCACATGTATTCCAGATGATCCATCAGGGTCTTCATCTGGCCCGAAACCCCCATGCAATATGTGGGGGAATCGAATATTATCACATCCGAGGCGATCATCGATTCGACTATCGGTCCGACCTTGTCGAAATGAGGGCATTTGTCCTCCCCTTTGAAAAAGCATGTATTGCAACCGCAACAATATCCGGGACCATCATCGGGAAGGAAGAACTCGACGACCTCGGGATCGTCGAATGCCTTCCCGATCAACATCTGGGTCACGTGATAGGTCGTACCCTTGTGCATCTGCCCGTGGACCACCGTTATCTTGACGCTCATAGTATGCACCGCAACTGTTTCAGCTCATTTGGGGACTATCGGGCGGTTGACAAAATTCTGTATGTATTCCTTTGCGCCATTCATGTCCAATGCGACTTCGCGCATGAGATGCTCCTCAGCCTCCTTCACGTTGTTGAGGGTGAGGTACGTGTTCGCGAGGTCCTGATGCAACTGGGATAGGATGTGGACATCGTCGAGCTTGTTGACCTCCATCATCTGCTCCAACAGGACTATCGCCGATTTCCTGTCCTTGATGTACTGTTCCAAGAGGCCCTTCTCCTGCTCTATGTCGCCTCTCGATACGAATGCGAAGACCAAAGACATCATGTCATCCAAGACCCCTATCTCGAGCAGCTCCGTACCGACAGATATTGCATCCGAGAAGGATTCCATCGCCTCGTCCTTGATCTCCATGTCGATCTCCGATTGGCCTTTGAGATTCAACATCTCCATATAGCGGTTCTTTGACCACGGGTCATCCTTGTTCAAAAGCATGGACCAGGCCTTGTTGAGGAACGGCTCGACCTCTGCTGGGAACCCTTCATCGACGAGGTCCTCCACGCATCCGATGCACATGATCACGATCTTCTTCCTGCTGTAATATTTGGAATCTTCCTTTAGGTCCTTCAATCTCGTGGCTGCGACAGCGTAGTCATCGGCCATCGGCCTGAGGTCCTCCCCGCCGCAGATCTCCCCTCTGGATATGAATGTCTTCACGAATGTTCCAGCATCTATTCTCTTACCCGAAGCTTCGAGGTGCGCCATTATCTCCACGGCATCATCGAAATCGGATATCGCAGAGACGTAATACTCCATCATCGAAAGTATACATCCCCTGTTGATGTAGGCATCAAGGAACTCCTCTTCGCTGCCTCCTTCGAACTCGAGTCTGCTGACCTTGTCGTTGTATTCCTTAAGAGCAGTTTCCAGATGTTCGTCCGATGATGGCGCCATAACACGACCTATGTCCTACGATGATAAATATCACGCGGGTACCTTGTTGAACAGCTCAACATAGAAAGCTGCAGTGTCCTCGGTGGAATCGCAGTTGAATACCAAGACGTCCCCTCCATGATGCACGACGATGTAGATATTCACGGATTTGTACACTCCGAGATGGTAATCCCCGTATAGGTCGTTATGATATAACCCAGATAGCACATGGGAGCCTGCGAATCCCGATGCGCGATAGCCCAGATCCAGATCCTCGGTCAATTCTATGTAATCTATGTCCGTGTATGATATGTTCTCATCCAGCATGGGTGCGTCCACGTGGAGGCTATCCTCGTCGAGGCTGGCATTCACGGAACCATATTGCGTGAGCATGTATATCCCGCATATCGAGACGATGGCTATTATCACCACTGCAACGCATATCCCGATCTTGCCCTTCTTCGATATCGAAGACCTCGGTTTCACATTCGGGTCCTTGAGATACCTTCCTCCGGTGTTCATGTAGATCAACATGACCACGATCAGTATGAGGCCCAGGACGATGGATAGGAACATAGTGATGTAATCTACGAAGAAGAACATCGCTATCATGCCTATCAAGATGGGCACGCATATTATCAGAACGACCCATCCGACTGCCTTGGCGAGTTCTTTGCCTTTGAAAAGGGACCTCTGATCCTTCGACATCATATTGTATCCAGATATGAGCGATTGGCCCTTGCCTGTGACCGCCATGTACACGCCCATGAGTATCAAAGGCACGAATATGAGCACCATTATGACGCCGATCCATATCGAAAGACCTGATGTGAGATTGCCTTTGTTCAACAACAAGGATATCAGCGGCAAGATCGTTGAGACCGCCAACAATGATGCGTATAGGCGCGTGTCCTTATCCATGCGCACGAATGCATTTCCACATTTAACAATCTATGGACAAATTTATTATCCTGAACACATAATCCCATTTCATGCATCAGAAACGTGTCCTCGCGATACATGACATCTCCTGCTTCGGAAGATGCTCATTGACGGTGGCGTTGCCCATAATATCCGCTACTGGCTTAGAATGCGCGGTCATGCCGACAGCGGTTCTGTCCACACATACTGGCGGATTCACAGGATTCACATACCGCGACCTCACAGAGGACATGAGGCCGATAGTCAAACATTGGAAGACACTCGGCCTTCAGTTCGATTCGATATACACGGGCTTCCTTGGCTCTTTCGAGCAGATAGACATAGTATCGGAGATATTCGACGAGCTGAAGAGCAGAAACACGCTGATAGTCGTGGACCCCGTCATGGCCGATAACGGGGAACTCTACAAGATATTCCCCAAGAACTTCCCGCAGGGCATGAAGAAACTATGCCATAAGGCGGATGTGATACTGCCGAACATCACCGAGGCATGCCTCATGGTTGGCAAGGAATACATCCCCGGCCCATATACCACGGAATGGATAGAGGACCTCTTGAAACGCCTGGGGGACCTTGGCGCGAAGAGGGTCGTGCTGACAGGCGTGTTCTTCGACGAGAAGAATCTCGGAGCGGCGGCATACGATGTAGCAACGGGGAAGATCGACTACGCATTTCACGATATAATCCCTGGATACTATCACGGCACGGGCGATGTCTTCGGCTCCGTCGTTGTCTCCTCTCTGGTTAACGGCCTGAGCCTCAAAAGGGCGAATGAACTGGCGGTCGATTTCACCGCCGAGAGCATCGTCAGGACGAGGAATGCCGGCACTGACATAAGATTCGGTGTGAACTTCGAGATGGGCATACCCAAACTGCTGAAGGACATGGGTCTTTGACATGTCCCTATCATTCGCCAATAAGGCCGAGGCAAGGGAGATCTCCAAGATGGCAAACGAGATCTGGCACGAATATTTCAAAAGTATAATAGGCCAGGAACAGACGGAATACATGCTGATGAGATTCCAAACGGAAAGGAAGATACTCGAACAGATGGACTCGGGATATCAATACGGCTTCATATTCGATGGCGACAGAAAGATAGGCTATTTCGCCGTGCATCCGGAAGGTGATTCGCTTTTCATAAGCAAGATCTACATATACAAGGATGAAAGAGGGAAGGGGCTTGGATCGGAAGCGATCGAGGATATACTGGATCTCGGGAAGAGCCTTGGCATGAGGCGGGCCTATCTCACTGTTAATGTCAACAACGCACTGGCATGCAAAGCATACGAGAGGAACGGTTTCACGATAGAGAAGGATGTCAAGAAGGACATCGGCGATGGTTTCATCATGGATGACCATATCTACGAATACAAATACTGAGGGATCCGATGTTCATACCAACTACCGCAAAAGAGGTCAAAGATAGGGGCTGGAATTCCCTGGATATCATAATAGTCTCCGGCGACACGTACATCGATTCGTCATACAACGGAGCCGCCGTCATCGGTCACTACCTCATCGACCACGGATTCAAAGTAGGCATCATATGCCAGCCAGATACCTCCTCTGGCATCGATATCTCGCGTCTCGGTCAACCTGACCTCTTCTGGTCCGTCACTGCCGGATGCGTCGACTCGATGGTGGCCAACTACACCCCCACGAACAAATTCAGGAAGGACGACGATTTCACTCCAGGCGGAGAGAACAACAGACGTCCCGACAGGGCCTGCATCGCCTACACCAATCTGATAAAGAAGCATTGCAAGGGAAAGCCCATCGTGCTAGGCGGCATAGAGGCGAGCCTGAGGAGGATAGCCCACTACGACGTGTGGTCCGATTCCGTCAGGAGGTCCATACTCCTGGATTCGAAGGCGGACATCATAACGTACGGAATGGCGGAACTGTCCAATCTCCAATTGGCCCAAGCGATCCGCGACGGAAAGGACTGGAAGGACATCAGGGGGATATGCTACATGTCCTCGGATAAGCCCAAAGGATACCTGGAGCTCCCATCATACGAAAGGGTGAGCATGAAGGTGGATTGGAACCACGACTTCGTGACGATGTTCAGGACATTCTACGAGAACTGCGACCCCGCCAACGCCAAGGGGCTCGTGCAGCAACACGCCAACAGATACCTTGTTCAGAATCCTCCCCAGAGGAATCTGAGTCCGGAGGAATTGGACGGGGTGTACTCGTCCGATTACGAGAACGCCGTGCATCCGTACTATGCGATGCAAGGGCATGTGAAGGCCATGGACACGATAAAGAATTCCATAACGACACACAGAGGATGCTACGGCGAATGCTCCTTCTGTGCGATAACCATGCATCAAGGCCGGACCGTCGTCTCCAGGACTGAGGGGTCCATCGTCAAGGAGGCCAACAGGATCGCGTCCTCGAAGGACTTCAACGGGATAATATACGATCTCGGAGGGCCGACCGCGAACATGTACGGCATCGAATGCAGCAAGAAGGCGACGCACGGCGGATGCAAGGACAGGAAATGCATATACCCCAAACCTTGCCCCAACCTTCCTCTCAACCATAAGAAGCAGATCGACCTGCTGGAGAAGGTGTCCTCCATACCCGGTGTGAAGAAGGTCTTCGTGACCTCCGGGATAAGATACGACATGATCGTCCACGACAGGGTCTCCGGGAACAGATACCTGGATTGCGTGGTCAGGGACCACATATCCGGACAGATGAAGATCGCACCGGAGCACACGTCGAAGAACGTCCTGGACCTGATGGGGAAACCCGATTGCAACGTCCTTCTGGACTTCAAGGACATGTTCGACGATGCCAACGAGAGGATGGGGAAGGAGCAATTCCTCACCTACTACTTGATGGCGGCACACCCCGGATGCTCCATGAACGACATGGAGGACCTCAACGTCTTCGTCCACGAGGAACTGAGGACGAATCCAGAACAAGTGCAGATATTCACCCCGACGCCTTCCACCCTGTCGACCATGATGTACTACGCCCACAGGGACATCAACGACACATGCGACATCAGATCGGAGCACTCGATGCAGATGAAACAGAGGCAGAAGGACGTCATACTGAATCCCGCGGGGAGGAAGAATGCGGCAAAGAAATGACGAGGAGCTCACCCAGCTCCTCATGCCCCTGGCGAAGAGGCACAGATACAACGGATTCCAGGCCCATTTCAAATCCACGAGGGACCTTTCCGCATCCTGGCAGGTGAGATTCAACTCGTTGGACATCTCCATATCCGATTATCTCACGGATGCACCCGACGAGGCGATATTGGAATTCACCGAGGCCGTCATCCAGGTGGCCAACGGTAAGAAGGCCCCGGAGATGCCCGCATACATGGAATGGATCACCAGCGACCAATTCATAAAGAGCAAGCGCAAACTGTTCGTCCAGAGGAGCAAGAACCTCTCGCGGGCGCACGTCGGAGACCACTATGACCTCATGGACTCCGTCCAGAGACTGTTGGACTCGGGATTGGTCTCCCCCTCCGACATCGATAATTCGTATTATACCTGGACGGACAGGCCGAATTACCGCAAGGTCGGATACTGCTCCCCCCTCGTGCGCACCGTAGCGGTATCCTGCGCGCTCGACGACCCCAAGGTACCAGAGAACGTCCTGGACTACGTCGTTTTCCATGAGACCCTGCATCTGAGGCAGGGATACCGTCCATTCCAACGTTCCCATGACCGCGATTTCAAGACGATGGAAAGGGACTATCCTGGCAGGAAGGAATGCGAACGTTTCCTGACAGAATTGAAAAAGAACGTCTGAGGCATTCGCCGACGATGCCTGCATGTTTTACGAATAGTGCTCCCAATCTCCAATAATAAATACACATAATGAATCCCCTCGTCCATGCCTGAGAAAAAATTCGTGCTCGAGACCGAGGACGGCAACACGGAGGCCGATATCGATGAGATAATGGCCCTTGCAGCCGAAGGTAACATGGACGGACAATATGCATTGGGGATGTCCTATCTCTATGGTTGGGAGATCGAACAGGACGTCGAAAAAGGATACGAGTACCTCGAGAAGGCCGCTGA
This sequence comes from uncultured Candidatus Methanogranum sp., assembly GCA_963676045.1. Classification (GTDB taxonomy): domain Archaea; phylum Thermoplasmatota; class Thermoplasmata; order Methanomassiliicoccales; family Methanomethylophilaceae; genus Methanogranum. The sequence continues at coordinate 348,900 of OY780938.1, read as the reverse complement.
GGCTGGACACGTGGATGCCATGACCCTGTTGGTCAAGATGCTGTTCACAGAGGATTACACCGGGATGACCGAGGAGAAGGCATTCGAATATTCGAAAAAGGCCTCCAAGGCAGGTATCCCCGAGGCACAGTTCTACCTCGGCGTGATGTATCTCGATGGCATATCCGTGGAACAGGATTACGAACAGGCCGCCAAATGGCTCAGGAACTCCTCCAACAAGGGATTCGCCGAGGCCAGGAACTCGCTGGCCTACCTATACCAGGAAGGTCTCGGCGTTGAGAAGGATGAGAACAAGGCATTCAAGCTCTACAGGCAGGCCGCGGCCAAGGACAGCGTCAACGCCATGTATCAGACCGCGTGCTGCTACGAGGTCGGCCTCGGTACCGAGATCGACAGGGCCAAGGCCGCTGAATATTACAAGATGGCCGCCGAGAAAGGGGACGTCTATGCCATGGACAGGCTCGGCATACTGTATTACAACGAATCGAAGGACCTCCCGCAGGACCCCAAGGGATCCTTCGAATGGTTCATGAAGGCCGCACTTGAAGGATATTCTGAATCCATGTACTGCCTCGGATGCTACTACATGGACGGCTTCGGCGTGGAGAAGAACGAGGAAGAGGGAATGAAATGGCTGAACCTCGCGAAGGACAACGGATGCTACTCTGCGGAGATGCTCCTCGATAAGCTCAAGAACCCCGAAAGCGTGGATGATGAGGAAGAGGAGGAATGAACATGGCATCAGGATCATTGTTGAAGAATGCGAACGAAGGCGATGCTGAATCGCAGTACAAGCTCGGGATAGCCTACTGCCTCGGAGAGGACGGGCATCCGGTGGATTACGCCAAGGCCGCTGAATGGTTCCAAAAGGCCGTCGACCAGGATTTCCTTCCTGCTAAACGCGAATTGGGTATAATGTACATCACAGGCGACGGTGTCAAGACCGACCCGAAGAAGGCGTATGCGCTCCTTTCCGAGGCCGCTCACGCATTGGACCCCAACGCGATGTACCATCTCGCATTGATGTACGAGAAGGGCATCGGGACCGAGAAGGACCTTTACGAGGCCGTGAAACTCCTAGCCTATGCGGCAAGCACGTATTATCCGGGAGCGGACATCGATGCCGAGAGGATCAACGAGATGATCACCGAGAAGAGGATCAAGGACCTGAAGAGCAGACCCATCCTAAACCTGGAGATATCAGATGTCGATGTCATGGCGGCATGTTGCAAACCCATGTTCGATGCGATGATCGAAGAGACGATCGTGGTCATGGACACATACCAAGGACCGCAGCTCATCGGAGAAGATGAGAACGGCAACGACCTGCCCATCAACAAATGCCCATTCTGCGGGAAATCCGTAAGAAGGGTCCCAAGGGATAAGAAATACTGATCTGTTGCATCCAATCAAATCTAATCATGCATAGATTTGCCTGTGGAACACATGATGGTACCAGTAATCAGCATATTGTGAAAAAAACTATATGCTAACAAAGATATACAGATTGGCAGGCGATATCATCGCCGCATAGGTGAACATCATGGATGGGAACATGGAAATCAAAGAACAGGTAAAACTGATGCGTGCCGTGATCGGCCGTAAAGTTATTGAGATGGATTACTTTGAAAAAATGGCAGCACAGGCCACAGGGGAAGAGTCTGAGAAATACCTCGACATGATAACATTCCTGAAGAATGATGTCGCGGGATACAAGACAATCGTGGAGGATCTGAAAGACGGCAGCAACGACCTGACAGGCAATCTCTACGACATAGCATCCCTGCCATCGGAACTCGCGCACCTCTACATGGATTTCTATCTGCCCAGCCTTTCAGAGTTAGACCGCGAGGAAGAAGACCTTGCGATGGAGCTCAAGGCAAAGTACGCAATGGACCTTGCAAAGGCATATGTGCTCCACATCGGAAGAATGGCTCTCGTCGACCAGAACATCATCGATATGATGATGGATGATGAGAGGATCGTCATAACGCTCGGCAATGCCATACTTGACTCTCCTGAGATATTGAAGGCACTGAGCGATCAGCAGTGAAACTAGGGGTCATCCCCTATCCTTAAACAAACATCTTACATATACTTCTGAAATGGACCATCCTGATGGCCATCGATATCTCTTTCTTATTCTCCTACTGTCCGTGCATCATACACCGCATCCATCATCGTCCCATAAGAGGGTGGCACGATATGGAGTCAATTTTATAGTAAAATCTACATAGCGCCGATATGTTCGCAGATGCTTGTGAAAAAGCAGCGATGTTCACCCGCCCTGTCATCGTATCAACAAGGGCAGTCGATGGTACAGTAAACGCCAGCTGCGGTTCGTTCATTGTTCTGAACGACCAGGGCTGGATCCTTACCGCAGCACATATGTTCGATTCATTCGTGAAATTCCAAGCGGATCAGAATAAGATCAAGGAAGTCGATGCGATCAACAACAACAAACTGAGGGCCCCTGGTTCCCCTGAGAGCTCCATAAGGACGGACCCGAATTGGCTTACGAACCATTCATTCTGGTGGGCATGGGACGGCGTGAGGCTTGTCGATGCATATGTCAACCGTCAAATAGACATAGCCGTCGGAAGACTGGAACCTTTCAACCCTCAATGGATCAAATACTACCCCAAGTTCAGGGACCCAGCGACCATGCGCCCAGGTACGAGCCTTTGCCGTCTGGGATTCCCGTTCGCACACGTGGAGTCGGAATTCTCAGAGGCCCAGAATGCATTCCGCATAAAGAAGGGAGTGCTGCCGTTACCTTTGTTCCCCAATGACGGGATACACACCAGGAACATATTGAACGGCAAGAGCAAGGACGGAGATTACGATCTGCTCTATGTGGAAACATCCACGCCTGGTCTGAAAGGACAGTCCGGAGGTCCGATATTCGACAAAGATTGCAACCTCTATGGATTGCAGGTGCAGACGGCCCATTTCCCCCTTGGTTTCCAACCTACCGTGGAAACGAACGGACAGAGGGTCGTAGAGAACCAATTCATGAATGTGGGGCTCGGTGTGCACCCTAAGACCATCATGGCGATATTGAAGGACAGGCATGTAAAATTCGAGGTCCGTGGCGACGAATCAGGATTCCGTATAATTGATTGATATTAATTAAGCTGATATCTTAATAATATTCATTATTTTCAATATAAACCCTTTATTCACTTTTTCCTAACATCTTGATTCCAAGACCGTGTGTCAAACTCATAATTAATACATATTTTAAGAATGCAAACGATGGGATTTGATATAGCAATATTGAATTAATATAATTAAACATATCAATAAACATATAATTATATACTATTAATTCTTTAATTTAAAATAACGATGTCCATTAATAATAAAAAAATAGATTATTCGAAATACACTGTTGAAGGATATCCGGTCAAACATAAGAAAAAGGACCCTTTCAAACCAGATCTGATGCTAAGTAGAGAATACCATGAAATGGTGGATAGAATACGTTTCCTTGATTCAAGGCTAGATGAAATGATACTCAGTGATCGGGATTATTTGAGTTTGGTCACAGATGCATATTCAACGAATATCCATTGGTCTGTAAAGATTGAAGGGAATAACCTACCGCTTGAAGAAGTAAAAAGGATCACGAAGAGATTCACTGAAGGTCAATATGGAAATGAGGTCAGAAACGGCCCTACCCAGGAGATATTGAACCATCTCTATTCATTCATCGTAAAAGATACCTTTCAGCTACCTTGGACATTGGAAACGATCGTTTCAGTGCATAAAACACTGATGATGGGAGTGGACCCGAAGGTCATCCCAGGAGAATTGAGAGAGCATGAAGCCTGCGTAAAAGGAGAGGATGGTTTTGAATATTTCATCGCATGCCCGCCAAAACATATTGTGCCCGAATTAAATTCGTTGCTTAGCTGGTTGGAATATTCGCCGTTCGATCCGGTATGTACATCGGTTTTATTTTTCCATGAATTCGAAAGCATCCATCCGTTCTCGGATGGCAATGGACGTGCAGGAAGGACCCTGCTTCAGATTTTGCTTCAAGAACGCGGATTGAAGAATTCCAAACTATGCAAGTTCGATCTTGAATTATTGAAGGAGACTGAGATCTACTATACATTGCTGGCATATACCGATGCTACGATGAATTACACTCCGTTCATCATGTATGTGGCAGAAGCGTTGTTGAGATCGTATGAAGAGGCAGTGAAGTTATTCGAAGCGAAAGATAGATTGAAAGATCTGGATGAAGTGACGAAAACAATAGCTAAAAGATCGAAATCATTCAGGAATTTTTCTGTAGCTGATGCAAATAGTTGGGTCCCGACGGTTCAAGATCAAACTGTTCGTTCTAAATTGAATCAATTGGTCTCCTATGGCATATTGGAAAAAGAAGGGAATACGAGGGCCACAAGATATCGTTTAAAGGATCCATTTAAAGAGATCAGAAAAGAAATAGAGAAAAAAATCCTTTAAATGATTCTGACGATGATTATTTTGTCTTTATTAGAGATCGAGTGCATTTGAGGATGGGGCCCTCTTTCGATATGACACCAAGGGACCCTTATCCCCATATTTTACGAATGTTTCTGATTTCGATATTATTTATTAATATCACGAAAAATACCAACTATTTTTTACATTTGATATTAATTAAGTTGATTGCATTATAATATTAATTTTTATTAGATAATCTCCATAAAGAATTGTGAAATGTAATTATCCATTATTAATTAAGCTGATAACTATATATAATATAATTATTAGACTTAACAATAAATTTATAATAAATATACAAATAATAATCAAAATAACATATAACAAATATTTATTAAGCTAATAACTTAACTTACAACATTATTTTTAATACTCAATTTTTAAGGCACTACATTAATAAAAATAATAATACTAATGTAATTAGCTTAATTAATTTTAAAATGAGTAAAAAATAAAAAATATAGAGTAAACTGTGATAAATTATGTGAAAAATTAAGATTTTATAAAATTTTTAATGAAAAATATCATTTTCTTATGTAAAATCACATTTATCCCGTCCACGACGGACTCCCGAATATCAACTTAATTAGACTGTTTTTACGTTAAATATCCATGATTTTTGAGACTAAAATCTAGAAAATGCATATTATCTTAGTGATTTTTCAAGTTTTATGGTATTTGATCGAATTTTTACAACAATAATTAAATTTTTTACTATAAACCTTAAAAATAATTGCAATATGGAATTTATTTATTCGATTAAGCTATTAACTAAATTATTATTGAACTAAAACAAATATGACTATACATTGCAATAAATAATGTTAGTTAAGATAAATACTAAAATAATATTGAATGTAGAAAATGAAAATTGACATATTGCAAATAAAATATGTTGTTAAGCTATTACATTAAATATATTCAATTTAACATAATTCATACAGCCAACAGAAATAATAACTTAAATTAAGATATTAGCTTAACTAATTACATAATGAATAATAAACTTGTTTATAGACCTCAATAACAACATATTCTGGCCTTAACACAACCTGATGCAAATCGTTGATTGCTGCAAGATCCTAGATAAGTAAAATCATCACCTAGTAATCAAATTCGTAAGTTCCAAAGATATCACTTTATCTCTGGAATTAGATTGCTTGCACATGGATCTAAATGATGTGGACGTAAATATCGATTTCACAAAAGATACGCCACACTATTGGGATGGTTTTTGGAACGATGATCAGATATTAGGCAGAACGAAAAAAGATCCAGATATCGCCAGCAATGTCTTGCAATCCTATCACAAGGCCCTGTGGAGCAAAGAACTGCCCGATGGAGAATATATGGACCTTGTTACAGGACTGGGATCCAACTACCTCACGTGGAAGGATCTCAGATTCGGAAGCGATTCGATAACCACTTTTTTCAGATACAAAAATTATCGCCATATGATTGAACAGGTCGCAGATTCGATGTCCGACTGGCATGCCTTCGTCGAGGATTACATCAGAAGATCCTACACCATCGGCGGAGAGATCATATTCCCAAAAAGGATGCAGGGCATAAATCAGTCCAGAGGATGCAATCAACTCATAAAGGACAGATGGGACCTCACATTGGAATGCATAAGGAGATATTACGAGGGGACTCCAAGTCCGTTATATGAGATGCTTCAGAAAGACAAGGTGTTCTTCGATCTGTTCGTGGATTTCAAAGGCTATATCGATTTCTTCCATCTACAGGATTGTGTAGACCCAAATTACAGATCCGTAATAATTTGGCTTGATAATGACGATTTCAAGAATGGTCCTTTACCGACATCCGTTGATGAATACCTGCTCTTCATCAATAATGAATTGGAGTTTATTGAAAAGAGAAATAAAAGGATCAAGAAAGCGATAAGACCCTGAAAGGAAAGCACATTAACCATTAATATTGATTTTTAAAAAAACTCACATTATTGACTACTCTTATGCCCTAATATATTTCATGATTGCAATAACATTATGGCCAATCAGTAAAATATTTTTTAATCGTATTCTTAATCAGAATAAATCACAAATGTTGGTTGGTTGTTAAATCAACCAACATTTTGTCTTAGATTCAATTTTACACACTCAGGAACAAGAACTTCTCTCGATTCATTTGTCTCCAAATCATGATAAATAAACCTAGCATCTGAAAATTCTCCATCTGGTTGAATGCGCTTGAGTTGTTCTTTGACTCTTGATCTCAACTCCATCGCAAATTCAAGAATCTCACGTACGCTAGATTTATCTATCTGCCCATTTGGATAAATGATCTTGACCAACGCAGAGACCATCTTTTTTATTGCAGTAACATCTCTCTGTTTCAAACTATCATCCAATCTAAAGTACATATCAATGATGTTGGAATATTGCATCTTCCTCAATTCTCTTGATATTTCTGCAAAATAATCACATATGAATCCATAATCATCTGTGAAAGATTTTGGTGAGAATGGTTCGATCTCCCAACCAGGGATGTAACAATGTATCCTATCAAGGAATGCAGTATCCTCGTTCATTCCGATTGGAAATGGCTTGAATAAACTAGCCTGTAAAAGGAGTGCATCTACACTTTCATTGATATTTCCAACAAATACCATTGAGGCCTTTCCCTCAAGTTGCTCTCCGCCCCTTGAAAAGGATCCGGAGGCCATGTAGTCCTTCATGATCGTTATAGCATCCTTATCTTTGAACTTGATCTCAGCTACCTCATCGAATGCCACTACATCCCAATTACATACTAATCCCGGCGTGTGAGAAGAGACATTGTAAAACAAACTTGCAACTGATGCCTGACCTCCAGAGACCAATATGCTACTCGGAGAAATCTCCTTGTAGATGTGTGATTTACCTGTACTCCGAGGTCCAAGCTCACAGAGGTTGATGTTATTTTCGACAAGAGGCATCATACGTGCGAGAAGCAACCACTTTGTACGTTCACTGAGACTATCTGGTTCAATGCCTGTGGATCTAAGCATCAATGATATCCATTCTTCTTTGTTAAAATTCCTACGCTGGTGAATATATTCATTCAAATCGACCAACGGCATCTGTATAGGACTAAGGCGTGTGATCTTGAAAGGATTGATGACCTTATCATTTTCTAAAAAAGAATAATTGAATGTTATTATGCACCATATCCCACCAGATAATAATCTTGGATTGGAAACCACCATTCCCTGATCTATTGGTACATTTTTCAATCCAAGACTAAGAAAAGTTGCAACATACAAATCTTTCTTATAATCCAATGTGACCGACACTTTATCGATTATGGCATAACCTTCCCCTGCCTCACGGATATTAGACTTGACACGTTCAGCCTCATCTGGCCTGATATATAATCTAGATAGCTTTTCCTTAACGGTCTTTAGACCTTCACTGATCTCTGCCTCATCATTAGAAGAACAATACATTCCTAGAAGATACTCAAGTACGAAAATAGGCACATTGGCTCCTTCTTTGACCTTCTTTGTCAAATCTTTACGAACAATGCACCCATTGTAAGCATCCATCAAACGATTCGATTCAATTTTGGTCAATTCATATCCCTCCCAGATCTGTGAACATTATCTGCACCTGATATTCTTCTTTTACAATTGGTACATCCTCATCAGTTTTATTCTTGATGTTGAGATATGCCGTACCTTTTGTCATACTTATCGTGAAATGTATACGGTGCTCCATTTCTTGACCTTCAACTCTATTGGCGATTACACTCTGAATGTCTGAAACACGGTGTCCATTCTCATCTTCGAACCACAGATCGTATACCGCTTCACGATATTTATCCGAAACACTGTTCTCTTGCCAAAGTCCGATGTTTTGCCTACTCTTCTTTATAACTGGTTTCGAGGATGCCTTGAGCCCAACGTATTCCTCTGTGACCTTTCCCTTATTTGTATAAACAGTTAACACAGGGATGACGATCTCCTGAGGAGACATCCCACCATGAACAAAATTTTGACCTGCCCCAGCAACTTTGAATATGCCACTCGATGCAGGAACTGAAACGTAGAACTCTCCATTCATTTTACCCAAGTATTCAAGGGACATCTCCACAGATTGTACAAATCCACATGGCATATCGCTTAACAAATAACGTTTTTCAGCAAATACCCGCTCTGGAAGTTGGATCTTATCGATCTCTTCGATCTTCCGCCTTCTATATATGAAACCATGATCGGAAGTTATTATAAACCGCGTATAACTCAAACCGTTGGTTATTTTTTCTATCAGTCTTTTGATCTCATCTATCGCATTATTGCAAGCAACGAATGTATTCATTTCCGTCTGAGGATTATCTCCGGTAGCATCTACGGCATTGTGATAGATGTAAACGACCCGTTTACCTCTGCACATCTCCCTTAGCTCTGCTATTTTCATCGATACTGCCTGTTTATATCTAAGAACTGCTGACTCTGGATTCCTTGCTCTCAAAACACCTTCACGATCGTCCATGTCAGTGTCCATACCATTTATCTTAACGGTATATTCTTCATCATGATACACTTGCAAACCATTGTTCGGAAGCAATGCGGCCATTCCAAATTTTGTTATGGATGGAAGTGTAGATATCATGTACTCAAGTTTCTGTTCCTTGATTCTAGATGATTTGTCAATATCTTCAGACAGTTCTGCAGCACACTCGTATCTGAATGCATCGGATATGATAACGACTGTGGCTTGATCTGATTTCTGAACGTATTTATTGTAAAAGTCTATCTGCTTCGGATCTGGAAGATCATTATATGATCTAACCATAGAACAAAGTTTTTCAGATAACTCGTTGAGGAATCTATTATTATACGTATTTTCAATGAAATCTATAAACTGCTCCATATCTCTGCTTTTGTCATTGATCCTATCTATATTGAATATGAATCCGCGGTAATAGCGATCGATAGCATACCATTTCGATGCATAATTATCGATAAGCGACTTAGGTGATTTTATGCTTGAAAGAATAACGGAAAAATTTGATAACTCTTGAAGCAAGTAAAGTCCGAATTCTATCATGCTATAGTGCGGCCCGTATATATCGGAAAAATGAAGTGTTTCTCTCTTCCGCAATATTGATACGTCAGAGCTATCCAACGGCTTACAGGTACTGATCATCTGCCCAATCAAACGACCTATTATTATCTCATCTATACATCTGAATGCATCAGATTCGGCAAGCGTCTTTGAATCGTAAAGCTCAAAATATTCCTTCAGCTTCATTTTGTTAGAGACCCAATCAGATAGTACTTCTGCAGTTACAAAGTAATCAGCATCGTTATACAAACCATTAATAAAAGTAGAAATGCGACCGCCCTTCGTAGAAGTATATGGGTCGACCTTTGCCATCTTCCTTAATTCGATCTTGCAAGATGCATATGAAATGAAAAGAGTGCGAACGAGCCCTCCTAGTGTTCTATCTTCTATACCATACTCTTTTTTGCACATATACCAAAAAGAATCGACGAGGTCATATGATTCCATCATCTGTAAAACAGACGAACTGTCATCTGAATCTACAGATTCAGAGTATAAACGGAGAACATTTTTTAAAATGTGATTGAACTCAGGAGAATCGGAATCCAGAACAACGGCCATCATCCCAAGAATGATGGAATTGCTGTCATTATAGTCAACATCGAAACGCTGAAATCTTTTTCTTCTATCTCCATTGCTAAAGAATTTAAAATATTTCCTTATAACCTCGACATTTTTAACAGGAATTCCCATATCCATGCACAATAGAGAAGGCTTATCGGCACAGAACGGCGGATCGCAGTAATGCATTGTATCCGCAAGAATATTATCAATATCTTTGGGCACAGGATACGGCAAATAAACGAGATATCTTGATTCGGTATCTTCGCATTCTAGTAAATATTTGACCTTGAAACTATTGTATCCATTCAATTTCAGTATCTTGATATCATCAAGATCTAGACCGTCAATTGAATCCTTGAACTCTCCTGTTTCATCTATCCAAAAAATTACCCTTTGACCCTTTGTTTCAAACTTCTTTATAGAATCAAAGCGGCTTCTTATCCTATCTACAATACTATCCTGCGCCACATTATTCACACTCAGATCTTATAAAGTAAATTTATCCTATCTTTGGAAGACTTACTATTTTCAATATTCTGGAATTTAGCATAATTAAACTTAATGCCATCATCAAGATCGATAGAAACGGGATTGGAGGAATACAATTCCATTGCTAAATCATAACGTTCAATCTCATCAAGTTTCTTCTGAATAGAGCTACGTTTGACCTGATCCTTCTCCCTGTTGATCTGATCTGCATACCTACGTTGCATAGGAAGAAGGTAATTCTGACGCATCTTTCCGACGAGATTCTCATTATACCTATGCATATAAATCAGAGCTTTGAATCCATTCTCCTTTCCGCTATCGAATAACCAATAAATTGGAAGGGTACTATACATTTTAAGATGATCTTTGTAAAAATCCTTCAAAAAATACATGCGAATTTTATCACGAGATGAACCTGAACCTTTGATCTCTAACGATTCTACGATAAATTTAAGATTTTCTTCAAGTGTGCTCTCGCCAAACACTACTTTAACAAATTCAACGAATTTTTTAACAATATCGTCACCAAAATATTCATCTTCATTTATTATGACGATATTATCGAAACTTACCTCATATTGACTATATTTTAAACTATCCCACATTCCACCCGCATAAATTAAACCCGGAACATCGAGAGAATATCTTCCAAATATACACCCGACCGCATATGATAGAAAATTTTTAACATCTCTTTGAACACACGCAATTCTAAGAGACACAATTACATTATCCGTATTTTTTAATTCATCAGATAATTTGTATTTTTCAATGAAATATTGATTTAATATTTCTTCATTTGCATGAACAACATAATAACGTGATTCAGATGATTGTTGCCACATGCTATATGCTTCACTTATTTTTGTAACACCACAAACAAACGGATGTCTCTTAAAATCCCAACTAAGTTCATATGAATCCCATTCATTCATACTACAACCGATGTTCTCTTTAACAAGTTCTACAATTAATTCCTTATCTGGAAATGATTTGTCAACCGGAATTTTTCTTAGTGAATCTGCACCAGTATTGATTGTCGGATTGATTACATTAATAAATCTTTCAAATACATTAGAATTCGAAAAACCAATTAGATATAGTAATGATGATTGATCCATAGTAAACATACTAGGCGATGCATGATCAAAGATAAAACCAGATGAATAATACCTAGAATTAAATTTTGATGAAGTAATTGCAGACCACGTCATACCTTCTTTGAATAACAGATGTTTATATGTTGATCCGTTCCTATGAAATTCTTCAAATTTTTTCCATCTGGCAACATATTCATTATTCCCATACCACTTTCTATAAAATCCACCTTTATTACAAGGAGCATATAAAAATGTAGATTCTTGAAATTCTTTATTCGATTTACAGTGAAAAGCAATCTCACTATAATCAACTTCGAACCACAACCTAAGATATTTATCATTATTACCCGAAGAAACACCAGCTGCACACTCGGTTAAATTATTAAAATTACTAAATTCGATGAATGCTCTCACAAAATTTTCACTCACCCAATAAGCAATAGGGCTACCTGGAATTTTATCAAATATTTCTTGTTTCACATAATAACGATTTTTTCTAGACAGAAATACCCTTTCTTTTTCATCTATTGAATCAACAGAACCTTGTTTTTGATATAATTTACAATATGTACCAACATAATTACGATAATGTTGATTTTGAATTACAAAAGAAGTTGTACCAAAATCCGATCCAAAAATCCCACGTCCTGGATGCACCATATTCACACAAGTTTTCTTTGAAATAATTGTATTACGTAAAGATTTATAGCTAGATATAAACATCCAAACAGGTATATTAATCATAGAAGAAAAACCTGTTTTATTACACATTTTAAACGCTTTTTCCATAAAACAAGTACTCATATCAGATTTTGTATCAGGATAATTATCCTTAACGAACTTAGAAAGTTCAGAATCCATACCTGATCCCCCCATATATGGGGGATTGGTGACAACAACATCATACTTCTTAGAAAGAACTTTAGAAACCTCAACTATCTCTTTCAGCCTTTCATCGATCTCAGGCGTATTATAAACCGAGATTGAACGATCATTGATGAATGCCTCTATAAGGTCCCATCTTACGCCTCTCAATTCGATCAATGAACCATATAATTTACCTTTATAAAATTGACTTACAAGATATTTGATATCTGATAATGCAAGATAGCGATCCATTGAACCCATCTTGATACCATATCCATTGAATACACTCTCTTCGATGATATCTGATTCTACAATTGAATGTATATTGTTCTTGATCATACGATCAAATACATTACTATCATATTGACGTGCCTTCATCATTACAGCAAAATATGCCAACTGATAAGCACGATCGTCAATATCTAGCCCATACAAGTTCTTTTCAACAATTAATGTAGCCGAATCAGATTTGCTATATCCATATGATTCGTATATCTGCATCAAAACATCAAAAGCATAAACAAGAATGTGTCCACTCCCCATACACGGATCGATGATCTTGATGTCTTCTGGAAGCATATTTTTTCTTTCTGATCTGATTTCATCAAGCTGCCTAATAACTTCAGATTCCTGTTCAGCTTCATCAATATAATATTTCCAGGAAGATCTCAGGATATCATTGGAATGTCCCTCAAGCCAAACCCTTCCAACAGAATTTTCAACCATATACCTTACTATCCAATCAGGAGTGAACAATTGAGTAGCTGCCGGTATACGTTCCTTTGATACTTTCACATTCTTTTTCAACTTTGCAAATGTATCGTCCTTCAACTCCGAATTATAATACTGGTACATCCAACCGATGATTTGGACCGCATCCTTGAAATCTTCTTCTGAGATATTATCGACAAGATCTCTAACGACGCTGTCAGGATTGGTATATGAAAGTTTCAAAAGTATATTCTCATATGGTTTAGTAATAGTGAATAGTTCCGGAAGTATCCTGTTCAACTCTCTGCACTGGATCAAGAACATCATTCCGAATAGCCTATCCAGATCCTCATTATTTTTTAATTCTATTATACGATTCTTCTCATCCTGAAAAAAATTCAGATCTACCGATATACATTGTGATATGATATCTGGTTCCTTCTTCCCTAGGACTATTGAAGAAAGAACACGGACATGAGTCGGAAGGTAATCATTGACCTCCATGTATCTAATGGCAATAAGTCTGTTGAACCATGTGTATGCAACTGATTCAACAATATTGTTATATCCCTGTCTTTTGACCTCTTTTATCAATTGATCGCGATAGTTTGACTCTTCTTTGGTCAAACGTGTTTCCATTCCATTAGAAAGATTGATTATGACAATGTCACCAATCACCTGTACTTTATCTGGAACACCATTTGAGCTTATACCCAGAACAGACATCCGCTCTTCCACTGACTGCCTTAGTTTTATTCTTGCATTTATGGCGAATTTCTCAATTGCACTTTTGTCCATCATATCACCATTTAATGTCGAATGGACCTTTATCTAACATTTTTTTAAGTTTAATATTCATATTTTTCAAAATAACTTCGATATCTTCTTCTGAATTGATATCTGTCTTCACGAACAATGTCTGTGAATAAAGAACTCCACGCTGATCTCTCTTAACATCTTTGTGCACATCATTTGCAAGTCCGTGTGTCTTGTCTGTAGATACCTTTGGAATCCTACTCAACAAAGATCTAGCCTTGACGTCAAAACCATTAGGAATGTTATGCATTTCAGAAACAGAACATACTAATCCCATCTTTAACATCGCTTCATCATAATATCCATTTAATTCCCCTATCAGATTTGGATTTAATGAAAAATCCAACTGATATTTACTAAACAGACTGTCCAATTTTTCAATCTCGCATACTTTGTTATTATTCACTATTATATTCAACGAACGATCAAAAGATTCGCACAATGAATTCAGTTTGGGCAGATCTTTCAGACCTTCCGATCCCACGACGGATTCTATTGATCTCCTTATGTCTACGATATCACCCGACAAGTAGTTTTCATCTTTCTCATATTCTGCTAAACACTTCAGTCCTCTATCAAAAAGTCTTCTTCTAGGACTGTCTGAAGCAAAGAAACTTCTTTGATCATCAAGATCTCCACGAAGATGCCTTAAGCTATCTTCATTACGATCTATATATGCAAAAATATCTGGAGAACCGAGACTTGCTGTATCGTTTAATATGGAACGCATCTTCTCAAGATCTTCCCTTCCAGGATATTTTGAGTTTAGATCTATTTGCACCAAATACTTATCAATCTCGATGATGAGCTCCTTTGAACTATCGTTGATAATATTAACCAGTGCACTCTCATCGAGTTGCATCGCTTTGGATGATATTGCCTTGAATATATCTGCAGCCCTGTTTATTGATCCAGAAGAAACATTCTCCCGTATTCTAACCTCAACCCTATCAAAATTCTTAGATTTTAGAACAAGATCGATCCCACGATCCGGATCAATATTTTTTCCATCATATTGAACTCCTTCGAAAACAAGTGCGATCTTGTTATGTTTGAATAACAAAGCAATGATCCATGATATATCATAATCATTGAATCCGTAAGGCCTCTTACGGAATTTTTCCATGATATTATATATCCTCACAGTGGCATTCGTCCTTTGCTGCAAAGATAAGAATTCCAATACAGAATCTATGGCATTTTTCTCACTCCCACAGCAATCATCGAAGGTCGTGATCGACCTATTCTTAAAGATCTGTTCTATATGAGTCTTATTCTTCGGATTCCGCATATAGTCCATTTTACTATAAACTGCAATTATCAGTGTTTCCATGGCCTTTTGTACACGCAATTCCGGTTTGGACTCGGCAATATTCATCAATGAACCATTGACATAGATCTTGGCTGATTGAAGGGCATCTGAAAGTAAGGCTTTGAAACGCTCCTTCATCTCTCTGAGCTCAGATTCTTTAGTTTCCAAAATGACCCTTTTCCTATTCGGAAGGTCAGAACTCATATTCTTACGAATGTAACTTTCAGTCGAGATATATTCATTGCATTGAAGGATCACTCTATCATCCAAAGGCAGTTCGAAGATCACCGAATTAGTGGATTCCATGGCCAAAGATGAACTATCGATCTTCCTACTGGGAGTAGATATTGCCAGACTAAGCTCATGATTGGTGCCTTCAACATTCTCACCGTCGACTATCCTGTTGAATGAATAAGAATGGTCGCCATCATACTTGTATTTCCCACTGAGATTCAAGATCTCTCCAAAGGCAGTACGTGCGATCTCCTGAATACGTTTGCCGACATCAACAGTTTCCCTCTTTATCTCAAGATTGACCTCTTGTTCCTCATTTGTAAGGAAAATATACGTATCTCCATTCCTTTGTACAAGATTCTGTGTAACTAGACGCTCAAGTGCCCCCTCAACCTTATTTTTCAAAGTTATCCTATTATCTTCGAAAGAGGACACCATCATAGCGGTTACGTTCGTAATGGATGTTGTCAAACCATCATAGTATTTCACAAGGAAAAGAGCCTTGAGGACATTGATATCAAAATTAACATCCAAAGCCTCATTTTTACTTGCATTGTAGAAGACCTGCAATGTCGGACTATCCAATTCAGGAGTTAGAGCGTCGTAGAATGCATACATTGGGATCAAACATTTGGAATCCTTATCCTTATATGCAACGACTGTGTCTCTGAACGTCTTCAGCATAGAACGAGCCGCGTTACTTATGTTCTTGCCTGCCCTACTCTTGTTCCTGAGCTGTGTGAGCATGGTCTGGAGCATCTGATACTGATACGGAACGAACGGATACGTATTGGAATACTCCTCCTTATTCTTGTAGAGTCTAATATTCACATTATTATCAAAATTGAGTTTATTGTGTATCGCATCACGATTGGTCTCATAATATGCTTGCAACTCATCTACATAATTTCTCTTCTTTAGAAGTATCCTTTTTTCGATTACTTCCTTCACATCAGATGAGGACATCTTTATCCTGATATTGAAACGCCCCTGGATCTTTGAGTAATCCTTGATATTGACTCCGGATACGATAAGATCCATGTCTTCCTGACTCGTAACTACATTCCATACATGACCATGACAAGCAACACCCAGTTCTTCAGTTATCGTCTGAAGCTTAAGCATTAGTTGCGTATTGCCGGATATGAACTGTCCTACCTCATCGACCAAGAAGAACAATACATAATCGTCTCCTTTACTGTCGCAATGCTCCTTTACCAAAGCAGCAAATTCCTTCACGGTGATCTCATGCTTCTCAGTGGCCTTCTTAGCAACGAGCTTGGCATTTTCCTCATCAAATATCTGTGCATTCATCAGAGCAGCTTCTATCTTACCCTTATTGAATGCAGGTTTCGTCCTGTCTAATTCCCAGGCCTTATTAGAGACCTCTTGATATTTTGACTTAAAAAGATCGTACTTGCCTTCGGCGATCATATGGCGCTCCATATCTGCAACAGATGCAACGGTACTAAGTCCCAGCATTCTATTGAAAACCATTAGATATATCTGCACGAGACTATCCGCATTCTGCCCATCTTTACTTTCTGCATCAATGTCAAAAAGTATCGTCTCCACATCTTTCCGACCAATGGCTTGCATATACGGATAAACCGATTCTGAAACCTTATTCTGAAGATACCCAGTCGCTTCCTTTCCAGATATGAGACTGTTTTTAAGCAGAAATGATATGATCTTCAAAAAATGAGATTTCCCACTTCCAAAATCTCCAGATATCCATACACCGACCGCATCGGTTCTCTTCTTAATACCTTCTATGACATCCTTATAGAATTTCTCTAAATTTTCGTCGATCTCCTGTGTCACAACATATTCATCAAGTTCTTGAAATATCACTGCATCATCATTCTGATCGCTGACCTTGATGACAGGATTCATAGGTCTGTTGATATCCTTCTCGAACATCTCTCCGATTATCGACATTGTTATTCACTCCTCTCTACAAGTTTCATAGAACGATAATAATTCTCACTCGGTATCGTTCCAAATAATATTAACTCATCTGAATTATATGTTCCAGGATAGAACAGAACTGTTTTGACGCCATTAAGTTTGCTATCAAAATTATTCAAGATCTTATGGGAACGTATGAATGGATGACACTTACCTACACCGATTATGAATATCACATTTCCAGGTATTGCATGTTTCTGGATATAATCGACAAAAATATCGTTCTGACTATCTGACTGAACAACATCCACCATAGCACGTATCATATATTCTATGCCCTCTGGCTCATTTCTACAATCCGCTTCTACATCGAATGCGGATTCAAGATAGCCCTGTTCTTTTAGATAACCGATCATTATATCGAATAGATCGAACACCTGCACATCGAATCCGAGATCCTTTCTTCCACTAAAATTGTCTATGAATTCCCTGACCACAAGTTCATCTTCTGGATCATAATCAAAGATATACCCTCCAGTACCGCTGCTCAACGATTTTCCTCCGAAGAAAGGATCGTGTATTATCACATCCTTGATCCGGTTCAATCTCTCACTTACGTCAAGTATCTTCATCTGTGTCCCAGCGTTGCATCGATATAATTTTCATATCCTTCTTTTAACAATGTCTCTACAATAGAACGACTGATATAAGGCGTACATACGATCCTATTGCCAGACGATGTTTTCAATAACCCTGATTCAAATAATACGCGCATGTAGAGTCTTCTCAACTTAAAAACAGTAACATATTTCCAAGAGGCAACATTCTGATCCTCACGTCCTTTCCTCTCAAAGAATGACATTATGTCATAATCTGTGATAGGATTCCTGTTGGTCAATCTTTCAAAATAAACATCGACCACAAATTCTCTAAAAAGATCATCGTATTTCATTATTGAAATGAAATTTACAAATCTTCCATCAGTCTCGTCTCCATAAACAATGATTCGTTTTAAAGAGTCAGAGATAATATTCATCCTATTATATGCATAATTGAAGATCTTTTGCTCATTGCTTTCAGTCTTTACCTGAAAAAGATTGCCATCATGAACGACTTGCTTGATTTGGTCCCTATCATAAGAATCCAGCATCATCTTGGCAACTATCTTAGTTTCTGAAAATACGAATGGTGCTGCCGGCATTGCAGCTGAATATCGAACCACAGAATCCATGACCGCTGAATGGATTTACTGGATTTAATGGTAATTACAATAAAGACATAATTATCAAGTCGATTATACTTTGAATTGTGTGAAAATTTTTTAAATATTTGATATAATGTAATATCTCAAGCACAATATTTAATTATAAAAATCGAACTAAAATGGATTATTTGGATTATAATGACCAATAAAATGTCCAATAATGATGAAAACACATCCGTATAAAATAAATCATATATTGAAGATTATAATAAATTAAAATACAAAATACCATTATACAGCGTACATCCAAATAAATAAAAGGATGTGGAATGCTGACAAATTCAATAAAAGACCTTGGAAGTTATGACAAACTCATACTATATACGCTAGGTCAAACAAAAGAAGGAGTAAAAACAGATACGCATCTTCATAAATTAATTTTTTTGACATCAAATGCATTAGGAATTGATCCAAAAAATCTTGGATTTTATCCTCACAATTATGGGCCATATAGCATTTCCATTAAAGAAACAGAAGATTCACTCCTTGAAGATGGCTTTTTGATACATAATGAAGATGGCTTAAAAGTCAACAGTGAAATAAAAAATAAAATTGATGATATCGCTCCAAAAAGTGAATTCGACAAATATATCATTAAAGAAATTGCTAATTTCTCAAACGGAATTACAAGAGAAGAGATATTATTACTTACATATGTAAGATACCCCGAATATACAGTGGAATCAAAAATATTAAAAGAAGTTTTAGAAAATAGAATTGAAGTAGCACTAGAACTTTATAAAAAAAATAAAATCACAAAAACAGTTGGTGCAGAACTTGCAAACATCTCTATTTTCGAATTCATTGATAGAATAAACGATGAAAATACATCTAGGCGATAAAATGACACAAAAGATACTTGATACATGTTGTTGTATCACATTTTTTAACGATATAGTGTCATTCGATATGTGCCAGATATTCTGCAATTATGGGATGCCGACATCAAACAAAGTAATAAATGAACTCATAAAAGAGATTCCTTCACTTGTTAAAGAAAATATCATTGATTTAGATATGATTGACTCCGATAAGATGTATTTCAAATTGAAAAATATATTTCCCGGACTTGGTTCTGGAGAAATTGCATCATTTGTTATGGCATCATATTTAAATGAAATAGAGGATGATCAAATAATCCTAATTACAGATGATAAAAAAGCTCTTGTAAAATTTGATAGCATAAGAAAACAAGACGAATTCTTAAAAAGATTTCCTAAAATTAAGGAAATTACGATAATAAAACCTGTTGATTTCATTATATATTTATTTAAAACCAATAGAATAGATAAAAATACATTAAAAAATATAATTGATGATCTTAAACCAACAAAAATTTCAGATATTTACGCATTAGAAAAATTATTAAAACAAACTATCTAAATTTCTTTGTCTACTCTCTCTTAACATACTTTCAAGACTGACTTTTGCTCCATCCTTAGTATTTAATAGTTTATATGAAGTCCCACATTCGATTATTTTTTCTCTTATAATTTTAGCTTCATTATTTTGAATTACTTCATTTTCAGCACGCATTAAATCGACATCATATTGAGTTAATCCATCTTTTTTTTCATATGTGTATGTATCAGATTTAAAATGCCTAGCTGACTTAAACTCAGGGTCTCCTCCCTTTGGAGCAATATGCATGTTACCAATTATGTCCATTCCAAAACCAAACATAAGGAAATCATCAGCGGGTATTACATCAGCCGATCTTGTCGTAGTTCTCTTTACATTAATTGAATATAGGATTGAATTGTCAAGGTAATTATCTTTTTTTAATTTCTTTTGTATATCTCTCTGAACATCTAAATTTGTTCTGTATCCACGATTACAACAATCAATAACAAATGAAGTAACGTCTAACTCATAATACATATCCATCATTCTAGAAATATCATTAAAACTTAAAGTTCTAGGAATATTTCCAAAAATTATCTTATCTTTTGAAGTACATTCAATGTATGATTTTGTTATTTCCATAATCCTATCAACATAATCTGTCTTTCCGGATTTTAAAAGACCTTCCCACCTCGGAACAACCATCACATCTGAATGAGTATGCTGCAATGTCTCCATCTTTGACATTTCCTTTGGGCCTATTGTAATGTCTGTATATGTTGGAATCATAACATTCAAAGCTCCAACAACACGTTTAGAATTTAACACTGGACCCGATATACTATTACTTTTTTTTCTATACCCGTTACTATCTAATCCATAATTTCCAGATAAGTCCTGCTTTATCTTATCGTTTGTAAATATTGGAGCGAATTCATTGATTTCTCCCGATGGGAAAATCTTCTCTACAGTTTTATTAGGAGTTTTTATTAACTTTCCATCTATCTTAATCTCAAAAGAACGACAATTAATCTTTTCATCATATATAGGATGCAACTTTAAATCCATATCTTTCCTCTTTGAACACAAGTTACTAATCAGAATTACATATCACAGTTCCAATATTACTTTCCACAATTCTTATTCCAACATGAATGTACAACATCATATAAGAACATAAAGCTAACGTTATAATCTTGATTGTATTAAAAAGAAATAAAAATCATAAATCTCCAACTGGACAGGCGTAGTCTATCGCATACCGCGCAACATGGTCTCATCGAGCAAGACCGTACGGACCTCTCGTCCGCCGGCATGTACATACTCCTGGGGAGATCGGAGGGCGGCATGACCGACATTGTCTACATTGGAGAGGCCGAGAACGTGTACAACAGACTCTGCTAACACCTTGCCATCAACAAGTACGAATGGATCGAATGCCTGGCATTCGTCAGCAAGGACGACAACCTCAACAAGGTCAAGATAAAATACCTTGAGAACAGACTATACATGATAATCGCCGGATGCAATAGATACCCGTCATCAACAGTACCGTGCCCGCATTCGCATCCCTCTTCGAAGGGGATGTCTCGGAGATGGAAGAGTTCATCGACGATCTCGAAGCTGCTGGATTCCAGCGGTCTTGGTTTCGTCACCAGGTTGCAGCTGAACACATCGGACGATAGATTCGTGAAAGAGCACATCGACGACTAGGTCCGGATCGACGATGACGTCTCCTTCATGCGGATCAAGGGCAACCTCGGCCGAACGAGGTATACCTTGAGGAACACTAAGTTCAGGTCAGACATCATCCGCCGTTACCATAGCAAGGCTGAATGCGACTGGGAGGAGATGCAAACGATACGCAGGAACATCGATTCCGGCAAGAGGCCGCGCAAGAAGTACCGCAATTCGAACTGTTTCGTCGATACGAGGCTGTCGTACCTGTTCCCGCTCGGGGGCAGGGAAAGGATGGGGCCGTCGAAAGGACCGTGGACGGCAATTGTTCGTGCTCGTCTCGAACCGTCCGTAGACAGCTTCCGAGATCCTTGAGCTGTACAGGTCGAGGAAAGATATCGAGACGATGTTCAAGGATCTCAAGCACGGGATAGATTGGAGACCGACCAGATGTACTTTGGAAAATGCCATAAGGGGGCGCATCCTGATATCATTCCTGGCATTGTTCTGCATGTCGATGATCGTTTCCTGTATCCCGAGTTCAGAGGGAAGACGGCGGAATCCATCTCTGAGGAACTGTCCTCGTTCTCACTTACGATATTGGTCGTGGATAGAGAGCAAAATGGGCGTGTTTTCAGCAGTTTCGGACGCATCATTAAACGTCTTTGGTACGGAAAAGCGTCTGTCCCTGTGCCGAAGGCACCCGGACAGACCACGATAAACGGTTACTGACGTTAAGTAAGAACGCGAACCAGATGTAACAAGACGATAATCCTCAGCGAAAGCCAGTCCATTATTTCACGTAAATGTCAACCTCGGGTTATATTATGTGTTGTCAGTAATTGATCTACGACCTTTTCCAATCCGTCTCTAAAAATATCTTTTGTAATTTTTAATGTCACCAATATCAACTCTATTTATAATTGCGATATCGATGTATTCATAAATTTCTTCCCGAGTTCTATCGCATCTCTATGCCTTTTTATTTCATTATAACATAATACTAATTTACTAAGTACAACCTTTTTTTCTTTATCTAACTCTGACATTTCAGATAATTTTTTAATGCAATCCATATCTGCATAACCTTCCAATTCCATTACAAATATATCCTCAAAATCAGATTGGTTTGCATTAAACAGATATTCCACCAGTTGATCGTCATTTTTAATTATTTTGTCAAAAATTAACTTTGATTTTTCAGAGTTATCAATAGATAATTGTGATAAGACTTTTCTAAATTCTTTAAATCTACATGCAACATCATTAATATTTTCTAAATTTGAAATCAAACGCTCAATCATTTCTTTTTTTATTTTTTTCAAATCCTCCACACTCAAAGAATAACTAATATTTGGATTATTTAGACGAGTCATTAATAATTTATCTACCTGAGTTATTATATAACTTATATGAAATACATTATCTTTTAAAGAACAATCTAAAAATTCTGAGACCCTATCTTCTTCTTTAATACAATACATAAAATTATCTACAATATTCCACGAATATGTAAAATTTATAAAAGAAGATTCTTCAACTTGTGCTTTTACAATATCCTCACAGCCAAATAAAACACTAACAAACAATTTTTTTCTATTTTCTTTAGATTTTTCAATTTTATGTCTCAATTTATCAAGAAAAGCATCTATTCTTTTATTTTTTATCTCAGAAACAAATATCTGTACAATATCTTCATAACATAAATTATTAGCAATTTCATCTAAATATGAAGATGAAAACAAAGTATTTGATAAAGTCAATCTAAAATAGCGATCACAAGAAAGCGGATCAGATATTCTATTTTCTTTAGATATTATAGTTTTATTAGAATTATTATTATTATTCTGATTTGAAAAATATGAAAAAAGAAAATTTAAAATTGGTTTTAAATTGACATCTGATATTTCTGAATCAAATATTTCTTCAATATTTTTTAAATTAAATCTTGGATTTCTATTCATCAAATAATTTAACGAAGGATCACATAAAACATGTCTATTTTTATATATCCAGATATAAGCATCCAAATTTACTATTTCAAGATAAGTTAAAATCAACAAATCGATAGGACATGTTTCGTATATACAAAGCCTGTATTTTATTTTGAATCTGTTTAACAACATGTTTATGTCACGTATTGTATTAACTTCAATTAATTCCAGACCTTCTTTAAAATGATCTTCAGAGAATTCATCTTTGTTCTTTAAAACATTATAAAATTCAGTTTTCAAAATTTCTTCCAATTTTATTTCATTAATTTCTGGTAAGTGTATTGGAAGTTGTATAAATTTTTGAAGAAAATCTTTTCCACCTTCATACTCTAATTGTTTTACAACTCTTTCTTCGTCATATGCTAAAATATAAAAAACATTTTCAAAATCTGCTATTGAACGTACAAGCTTTAAAACTTGAAGAACTTCATTTTTATCTAAACGGTCAATATCATCAATGATCACTAAGATTTTACAGTTAGCACTTGTTAATCTTTTAGAAATATCCATTTTAATTTCTTCTAACGATTTATAGTATTCAGGATGTTTGATAGATTCGCTGTATTCGTCTATATTTTCGGCTATTCCTAAAAGATCCATCGAAGAGATATTTTTAAGTGCCTTAATAGATGTTTTTAAAATTTGATATTTATCATATTTTCTACGGATTATCAATTTCTTATCTTTCTTTCTTATAACTCCTAATTCAGATGTGAAGACATTAAAAAATTTTCCAATTAAATATTCATCGCTTTTATATAAAATGGGTTTAAAATCTACTATATAAATCAAATTATTTTTTTCAATCTCACTTTTTATCATTTTTATTAATGAAGTTTTTCCACAACCCCATCTACCACAAATTCCTATTGTAATACTTTCATGACTTTCATCACTTTTAATGAGATTAGATATATTTTTTACGATTTCTAACCTATCTAAAAGATCATTTTCTAATGTATCTATGGGATTATTTCTACTAATTTTTAATAATTGTTCTAATTCTTTTGAATCCTGCATACATCTCATTTCCTGATCTTTTACTTAAAATATTCATTTTAGGTCGCACGATACTTAATACTCGTCGTAGATGTTCTTCCAATATTCCCAGATGGGCTTACGCAATCTCTGTATCTCTCAAGATTCTCCACCGCTTCTCTTCCTTCTTCTGTTAAGCTATATCTCAATCCGCTTATTAAAAACATTAAACCTAATCTCAATAAAATGTCGTTACAAAAATAAATCAAATATGCGTCTGAAATTACTGAAAACGTCTCTTTTGCTTTTATACTTCTCAAATGCATTCATATTTGGACGAATTTTGTCTAGAAAATAAATATGGAAAAGACCAAATTGCACAAGAAAGACTTTGTTTCGATAGAACTCTTCGAACAACGTAAGATCGGCGAGAAATATATCGTTTCAACCGATTATCGTTTTGAGAATGGATCGATAAAGAAGTGCGAAAAGATCGTAATAAAAGAATACAGACCTCAAGAAGGACGTTCGAGTGTTCGTTTCGAAGATGAATGCACATCCATCGATCATGAAGATACCATCGAGGATCTAAAAAATGCCATCGATCGTAAAGTACCCATGGAACTTACAACTTCCGATAGGGTGAAGTATGTCATCTACAAACTGGACGACCTGACATTCATTGTCAAGGAAGCAGGAAGCTCCAGCAAGGAATTTGGAACCTCTTTCGATATCGACGATCTTTTTGAAGATGGAATCGTTCTATTGACGAAATAAACGAGATTTCTCGGTAAGGAATGTTTTTTCTTACCGATCGTTTACAAACCGATCCATGTCTCGATTATACTTTCAAAAATACTACTTTTAGTTTAATATCAGAATTTTACATATTGACGTAAGAACAGATTACCCATCATCTTAATATGAACAAGAATACACTGAATTTGATCGAAATTGTTCAAAACGAACTACACGCAGTTGCAATGATCCACCCATTATAATCGAATAAATACTATGCCAACGATACAAAAACATGGTCTCAGGCCGTCAGATCAAGATCTTCCTCATCGAAAGCGAATCCAATAAGAGATGGAAATGCGAGATTTCCAACTGGACAGGCGTCGCCTATCGCATACCACGCAACATGGTCTCCTCAAGCAACGACCGCACCGACCTCTCATCCGCCGGAATATACATGCTCCTGGGAAGATCGGAGGATGGCATGACAGACATGGTCTACATAGGCGAGGCCGAGAACGTATACAATAGACTCTATCAACACCTAGCCATCAACAAGTATGAATGGAAGGAATGGACCGAGTGCTTAGCGTTCGTCAACAAGGACGACAACCTCAACAAGGCCAAGATAAAATACCTAGAGAACAGACTTTACAAGATAGCCGTGGGATGCAATAGATACTCTGTCATCAACAACACAGTGCCTGCATTCGCATCTCTCTCCGAAGGGGATGTCTCGGAGATGGAAGAATTCATCGACAATCTATGCCTACTCACCGGAGCAATGGGCATCAAAGTGTTCGAGCCCATAGTACCTCATAAAAAAGAGAAGAATATCGAATTGTTCTACATAAAGCACAAGAACAAGGACAGCCCCAATGCGACCGGCATCATCGTCGCCGATGGATTCGTAGTACTCAAAGGATCCATAATGGAGACAGGATATGAGAAATACGCTTATGCGGCCCTGAGGGCATCGCTGATCGAGAATGGATCTGTTGATGAGGGTGGAATATTCACTCGCGATGTCTTGTTCTCAAGCTATTCCGCGGCATCATCTGTAGTCATCGGCTATAATACGAATGGCTGGGTGGAATGGAAGACAGAGGACGGACGTACATTGGATACTTACATGAAAGATCTGAATAAAACTATAGACTAAAACTTGTTTATATTGATTTTAAAGAACAGATATTGAAAACTGATAGATAATTTGATGAAATACTTTACATAAAAATTTCTAAACTAAAATAAAAATAAACATTATCTATCAACGTATTCCTATAAAAACCAAAATAATCATAAACATAAAATGTAGATGTTGAAGTAATATGACAGAACATAAAGAAGATGGCAAAGGTGAGAAGAATTCTAAAACATATGGTGACTCATTTTTTGAAAATGAAAGACGTGTTGACTTAAATTACTGTATTTTTTGCTGGATAGCATCTGTAATGTGTATAATTTGGGCATTATTGGGAGATAAATACATAGTAGAATCCTGGTTAGCCTTTGGAATATTATTTACATTTGGCGCATCTAGATTTTCTTCTGCATTTACAATTCCCACTCATGATAAGATCTCGAATTCTCAAATTGCATACGACCTCAATACATACTCTCAAATGGAAAAGAAAAACACAGAGGAAAGATGCAAGCAATATGCAGAAGCAGCATATCTGATATATTGCAATACAAAAAAAGAGATTGAACCCAAAGACCTCGTCAATATGGATTATGATATGTCAAACAGAATTGACAAAAAAATTGAAAATCTTCAATCTTCACGCAATGTTCTTATTCAACTTACAAGCATAATAATTGGTTTTTCATCTTTGATATTTATTGAGATGCTGCTATATTACAATGATAATGCATATCTAAATAACTTTGATAACAATCTGCTGATAGGTGGAATGTGTTTGATCTTCCTATGCTGCATCATGGGTTGTATCACGATATTGTTTGTATGCAGACACCATATACTTGAAAGACCGATATTCGATCGCATGACTGGAAATTATCTTGGTTTTCATCTGGATTATTCAGATGTATTACATGAATCCGCCCCAGAAAGATTTCAATATTTGATGAGCGAAAATTCTACCAATTATGAGATAGGAAAAATGAATTTCAAAATGATATGCGCCCTTATGATTGGATTGACCTTAATAATAATGGCATTTTTAGTATAATGAATATATATTTTTTGAACCTTGTTAATCATAATTATGCATCATGGTATCAATCACTGAAAGTGTCAAAACATAATTATAATTCAAACATGAAGTTCCATTGTCTTTTTATCAAAAATGGCTTCATGATCAACATCGAAATCATGAATGGAAATATACTTACTACTTCCTCTTATAATGCGATATATTTCAGTGGTAGGATATGCCATAACAACAAACCAATCTCCTGATTTGCACTTTTTTGAACGTTCTTCCTTAAGTAAATGTTGTTTTTCTTTATCAGTAAATCTCGGCTCAATCATAATTCCGAGATCAATATCACTTAACGTTTCACAATCAGAATTGACATAAGACCCGAATAACACTGCACGTGTGACCTTATATGCTAATTCATCATTAGAATTTATTTCCAGTATGTGTTCTTGAATCTCATTGACAAGCCTGTCTGCAGTCGAACGCTTGATTCTCACGTCTTTACTTTTCGAGGTCATACTACTCGATTAGATAGCAATAATCAACATATAATATGAGGAGCACACAAAATAGTAATATTTTTTTAATTCGAAATCAATTTATCTACCATTACGCTGTATTCTCTTTAACTCTTTCGTGAATTCTAATTGACCTCCAGTTATCTGTGGTGAGGATCTCAATATTTCTGAAATTTCCTTATCCTTATCACCACTGGAATATACTCTTCCAAATGAAGAATAAACAATTAACCTATTAACTGACAATACAGGATCTGGCCCCATTTTCATAGCAAAATCCTTAAAAAAATTCGAATAATCCTTCCTATAGGCTAACAAACATTTTGAACTTGATATGGGACATATATGAACTACATACCTTTGCTGTTCAGCTAAAGCCTTACGGCATTCTGATAAATCTACATTTAGATATATCTCTGGATTCATAGCGTTTTCAATAATATATTTGATATGAGGCGGCAATTCTTTAAATTCGTGAAGATTCAACGATGTCACGGGAACATTTGCAGTAATAAACTCCCTGCCATAGGATGTCAACCATATGCAATTCATTTGATCTAGATTGTCAAACATGCTCGATTCATTTGATTTTTGTATTGAATAGCCTTGTATGGCTTTTCCATTTACACCAAGTGCTCTACTCGATTTAGCTTCCTTGTCAGTTATCATACCAAGAAGTATTGATCTGTTCATGAGCATGCTGACATATTTTACCAGGATCTGACGATCGGCTTCCGTGATATTGTTCTCTGCAATATCGATCTCATGCTGACATTCGTCTTCCATATGTTTCAACATCTTCTCGATAGAGCCTTCCAAATATGGATCATCATCATAGTAATTGACAAAATTACATTCCTTAGCAGCTGATGATGTGAAATGCCTCATTTTCTTATTTTCATCATATAAATATACAATGATTTTTCCATCTTTCTCGAATCTTCTTAGATGTTCTCTCGGCACAAAATGCTGCCTCATCGTCTTTGTTTCTTCTGACATCTTTATATCACAAATTTCAATCAATCTTTTTTAATTTTTGAAAAATATGTTTTGATCATACAATGTAGTTAGTTTTGCATCATTCATATTCCATATTTTCATTCGAGCCAAATCATATTAAATTTGAAACAATCAATAATAATCTCAATTATCATAAAATGATCATTGAATAAATATGAAGCATTCGTGGTATATCCCACGAATGCTAGTTGATTATTATCTCTTTTATCTCATACATCCAATAATTTGTCCAATGTATCTTTGAACCTTTTTTTAGTCGTATCCGATAAAGAAGTTGAATTTTCGTGTATGTTCCTTTTGAATATCGCAGCGGAATTCCACTCCTTATCATAAAGATTGAACTTATTCCTATCTTCTAACGTGAATAACCCCTCAATGGTCTTGTATTGTTTTACTTCATCGATATCCGATAAACTAACAACACTGACACGTGTATCTTTAGCTTTTTCTTTTATACGATTCCCAGCCTCATCGGAATCCACGAGAAGGGTAGGACTATCATCTATACTTGAGAGGATATCCAATAATTTGTCATTCTTCACACCTCCGACAGGTAAGAACGCCAATCTCTCGTATTTTGGATCGTCTGCACTGAATAATATCTTGAAAGCAGTGAGGTAATCATAATCTGTTATTCCTTCTGTGAATATGACCTTCTGTTTAGGCCCTATGAGTATGTGTCTCCCGATAGTAAGACCATTTAACACCGGATCTAATTTATCCGCATTATCGCTGACGATATCGAATTTGTCCTCTATCTGGACGTGTCCGCGGTCATCACGTGTCATCAGACGCAATTCATCAAGATAATCACAACTTACCAGGAAAGGCGAATGAGTGCTAATTATGAAGGTTATTCTCATCTTCTTCGACAGTTGTTTCAGATATTTCCTTAATTCCAATTGTCCGGAAACATGTATGTTTGTTGCGGGTTCATCCATTATTATGATGTCGCCTGGCTTCAGATCCTCTTTATGAACGAAATTGAAGAAGAAATCAAAGAACCATCTGAATCCAGTGGACTGTTTATCAAGATCCAGCGGGACATCTCCCCTGTATACGCTCACATATACTCTATCGGAATCCAAGTCGAAATCGAACCTGTATTTCTCACCTTCATTGCAGAAATACATATCATTGAAACGATCTGTTATCTTACCGGGCAATTCCTTATTCAATTCCTCGGCAAATTTCTTAAGATATGCCTTTTGATTCTTAGCTTCATACTTTGCGTATATATTTTCCAAGGCATCTGATTTCCTGCCCATTATCAAAAGTATATTCCTTACAAAATCCGTAACGTTTTCCGGTTTACAGCTAAGATCTGTCTGCGATATCGAATTTTGTCTATACCTGACCACTTTTGATGTCAATAAATATTCATAATCATTCAATTCTTTTGAATTCAATTTATTAGTTACAACATTCTGATTGGAAGGATCACTTTTTTCTTTAAATTTATCTCTTTTTTTCATCAATTCTAAATCGATCTCTTTTTGTCTATCATTTATATCTTTAAGTTTTTTTGATGTATCTTTTAATTTTTGCTTTTTTACAGATAATTCACGATCTTGCATTCTATTTTTGATCAGCTTTTTAATCGAATCTTGATCTTTATTTCCATATCCTTTGAGATTTATTTTATTTAATTTCTCATCAGAATAATCATAAAGGCTATTTGAACCATAATTACGACTATCTTTAAGAAAAAGCATTTCATCGTCAGTAAAAATTACTTTATCGAATGATAATATTTCTGAATTCAATTCAAGACTCTGACTTCTTAAATACAAAACATCTTTTTCCATTAGATTGTATTCTTCTTCTAACCTTTTTATTTCAGATTCAATATTCAATCTCTCTGCATTATCTTTCTTGACAAAAGAGAGATCCCTGATACTTTTCTTATCTCCTTTTATTATCTGCATCGAAATCATGGGCTGTTTATCAGAATACATAAAATCTGGCGTATCGTGAGGTTCTAGCTTCCCTGTCGAAAGTACTTCTATTGCTGAGAGTGCATTTGATTTCCCAGAATTATTGGGGCCGACCAAAAAAACCAGGTCCCCGATATCATCAGGCTCTATACTACGATTTATAATCAGTTCTGCAGGCTTATCATCTTTATCATATGTTATTCCAACATTTCTAAAATTACTAATTACTATCTTTCTTACATTTGAATTTTTTTTCAATCCATTAGCATTGATCATTGTTTTCCCTCCATCATTATTCTAATTGTTTCCTTGATTTTGACAGATGATACTGTTTTATTCCTTTGAACCTCATCTCTGAATAATATCAATTTGCTCAATTGAGAATATTCTTCTTCATTCAGGTCTTTTTTTGACAATAAACCAAAACATATGTTGAGGTATGGAATAATACCATCAAGATCTGATCTTTCGCAAACATTACGAAGAAAGATCATTTTTTCTTCTGAACAAGAATCACTTTGACTGTATCTTTTTACAATCTCCACGGTTCCGCTTTGATCTGAATCTACCAAATTGACCATTATGTAACTCATTACATTTTTTTTACCGATATTTGGCGTATTTTCAATATAATCGAAAAGCTTCTTGACCCTGTCATCAATTCCTCGGGTCTTTCCACTTTCATATAAGTCAATATACTTGTATATAGTAGCACGAGAGATATGAAGATACTCAGATAACTCTGTGACACGAAGGTCCATATCTCTCATTTTTTCCCGCATAATCCTATAACTCATAATAACTATTTAAACTATACATATTTTGTATAGTAACTAAACATTATCTGTTTACTCAAATACATTGACAAGTTTGGTGCCATTATTCAAAAATGAATACGATCGATCAAATTCTTTGATAGGATTTATAAGATGCCTCAAGAAAAAAGTAAACAAGAGAAACACCATTCTAAAACTAAATATGAATGATTCAATCACATACTACGATGATTACGTCGAAATCTCAAAATTGACAAGGGTATCTAATGATCTGATCATATCCTCTGTGACAGGAGCATTAGAAGTTATCACAATCAATAACGCCGACTATCTACGCGCGTGCGACGTAGGCAAAGGAATAATCACATACTCCAACGGAAACAAAGAAACGATAATCGTCGAAAAGGCACAGCTCGACGTATTCCTGATCCTTGGTCAAAGCAACGCGATGTACCGTTACTCTTCCAACCCATCTGCCGCATCCCCCGTCCCTCCATTAGGCACCGCCTACTATTACGGCACACCCGACGACCCCGTATCCAACATATTCTATGACCGCTCGGTCAATGATTACGGAATGCATAGCATGACGGAGAGCCCCAACGTAGCCCACATAGGCAACATAGAGGCACCCTCAGCCGCATACAGCAAAAGGACGGGACACAAGGTCCTCACGATCAACGGGGCCATCGGAGGGGCCCCCATAAGCACGTATCTCCCCGGAGGGATATCCTATGATTACGCACAGACCGTGTTCTCCGATGCACTCCTGACGATAGATACCGCACACTATGACCTCACCGTGAGATCGTACATATGGATACAAGGCGAATCCGATTCGGATACCGACGTAGAAACATACAAACGGTCCTTCATGGAGATCCATCAGTCCCTGCTGGGGATAGGGGATATACAGTTCTCCCCGTATGATTTCGATTGCGGATTCATAAGCAAGGTGCGTTCAGCCGAGGGGGTCAACAGTTCGATCGCACAGGTCCGATTGGCAGAAGAATGCAAGACCATCCATCTAGCATCCACTGCATCCGACTCATTCTCGATAGATGATGGGACCATGCTCGACGATAACTTGCACTATTCTCAGAAAGGCGACAATGTAATCGGGACCGAACTAGGCGAATACATCGGAGAGGTCTATTCTCGATTATGATCTATATCTTGCTATACTCAGTACCAATAACTGGAACATAAAACTAACGTCTAAACCCCACTTTCAGACATCCCTGTTAAATTAATATTCAAAATTCGTCTTCCAACGAATCCATGAACGACGACATAAGGACCGAGAAGATAATCGATGCTCTCTACACCGCGATAACGGACAGCATCTCCGACGACGTATGTCATGACTGTCCGGTGGTTCAGGCGATAAGAGACCTCAGGGATACAATCCATGACCATAACTACAAGATCATATCGGAGCAGCTGGGGATAGAGATACAGAATTGCAGATGCCCTTACATAAAGAAATAATGGCAGCTGTTCGATACATAAATAATTATTACAATTGACTCAATAATAATATTACATCACATCAAACAGAATCAATGCAAATTATAAGCATAACAAAGAATATGACATTATATGATATGAAGGTCTAGGGAAATGGTCAAAAATCACTATAATCAGCAAGAACTCCAAAAGCACTTCGCAAGACATGAAGGGAAACATTACAAGCTCACTCTGGTAGATCTGAAGAGAAAACGTATCGGAAGCAGGAATGTCGAAACCGCATTCTATGAGGAAGGACTCTATTCTGATGACTTGGAAATAGAACTCAATTCAAAGGTTGAGGGGCCTGGAATGAAGGTATTCGACAAGGTGTACAATTCCAAAGAGTTTGTCACATTGACACGCGATGAACTGGAGAAGATGAAAAAGTATCTGCTGATCCAACAGTATCGTAACCCCACAAACATATCCAGTTATAGCCCGGAATATAAAGGAGATATGCTTGGTTACAACAAGATGTATGAAAAAGAAGGCCATACATACAAGGAACACGTCTACAACATGATGCATCACATTCTGGATCATTCATGGGAGGAACTGTTGCATTCTAAAGAGGATGAAGTGCAAAATAATGCAAGGGGTATCAACGGGACCATGACTCTATTCGTTAGATCGGGCCATGAATTTGTCATGAACGATCTAGGCCTAGTCACAGAAAGGCAGGAATGGACCAATTATAGTCAAAATACTGAATTCAAAAAACTCTTGAAGGATTCGCTGTTATCACGTATTCCTGATGCCACCGATGAGCAGATTGAGCAAGATATTCAAACACACCAATGGTACGATAATTTCACATTCTATCCAATATCATCTCATTTTGGGATAATAACTATTGAACAACTGTGGGTAATCATGATGAAGTCCAGGAATGCTTACATCCTCTGTTTAGAACACGGAGAATTGGTGACGAAACAGGACCCTGACTTTTTCAGATGGATGAATGATGAAATTGATCTTCATTCTAGATTCATCCAGAAAAACTTTGTACCATGTATATCAAAATACCAATCCGATCAATTGATGAAAGCAACTTCTATGGCAGAGTTGGCAAACTTGATAGATACTAATAAAAGTCCAGATGATAAATACGTATATCCTGTTATAGATCTGAGTCTGGAATGGACTGAATATCTTAACAGGCTTACAATCAATGAGGCCGATAAATATTTCGCGTTCGGATCCGACATAGATGGTAGGGTTACCATCGACAATTATGAGATGCACCGTCTATTAAACCCTAATATTGGATTCAAACAGAATCTCAGTTGGATTCAAGAGATTAATGATTGGACGAAACCGGTTAACTAACCTTTGGGGCATTCTGCCATGATGACAATTGCCATCATATTTTACGTTTTATTCTTCAGTCCTCATTTGAAATATACGGATGCAATGTGTTTTATCATGACTAACAGATACAACATAGAGAGATATGGAAGGGACATTCGATTCTAAAGAGTTCATTAAAAAATTAGGCAATGAGTTGGTACATGAATTTGAAAAGGCCTCTATGGGAACCACACCTGTTTGTGTCGGATCTGCACGTGAAAACTCCATAAGGAAAAAAATCGAAAGCGTTCTACCTATCGGAATAGGCGTAGGAAGTGGATTTATTATCGATTCGTATGGACGCACATCCCGTCAGTGTGATATCATAATTTATGAAAAGAATTATGCTATGCAAATAAAGATCAATGATGATAATCCGAATACATATTACAATTGTGAATGCGTAATCGCAGCGGGAGAAGTGAAATCGGACGTTACTATTGCTGAAATTGAAGATGCTTTTAAAAAAATTAAAAGCGTTCGCGAATTACGCAGAAGAGATGATGGCGAAAATTCATACAGATTATATAATTCACCATCAGTATTCTGTACCATAAATTCTGATAAATACAACCAAGACGAAAAAGCATTTGATCAGATCTTTACATTCTTGTTTTGTAAATCTTTAAAAGTAAAACATATTGCAATATTTGAGAAAGCCGAAGAAATCCTAATAGATGACTGCAATTATTACAACGCAATTTTCTCAACAGAAGGCGATGTTTTAGCGTACCATAAAAACAAGACCATAGGCCTAAGTGCTTTATGGTCCAACCAGCCTGTATTTTTAAAAACTGCAGAGAGTTTTAATTTATTAATCTGCTTTATATACAATTATATTTCACAAGGAAGAACTACTGGAATTAACAATGCCCCATACATATTGGATCAATCCATTCATTATGACATAATGGAAGCCTATGAAGTTAAAAATGAAATCAAAGATGTTTGAAGGAGAAACGTAAATCGTTTAGATCTTCATGAACGATCCCACGTATTGATCTAGATCTTCCTTGAACTTAGCCGATTTCCGGTCCCATTCTTCAGCCGGTACGTTGACTATGTGATCTCCGACGAGGCACAACAGGATCTCATCCCAGACCTCGAAGTCCTCGTCGTACTCTTCAACCAGTTCGTAAACCCTCTCGCTTATCGATCTCGCTTTATCTGATATCATGAATACTTGACCTTTTTCGTCCATATATACCCCGAGCAGTACAGTTATACTACTCGAAGGGGAAGGATTTGTTCAGTTCTCCTTTTTATCAAGAGCCAGATGGCCTTAACCAAAACACATTAAGATTTTGTCATACTCTCTAATTGTGTGTGAGACAGAGCCTTTTCAATGCATTATTGACAACATAACCAATTATGTTAAAAAATTCTGTTTATTTCGATCCTATGAAATCTGTGATGCGGTGTTTTACTCGAGAACAGATTATAAAGAAATTAATGTCACTAATTACTTGATTGCTGAAGGCAAAAAACCAAACATAAAAAGCAAGATAGATATTGTCCGAGTTATATACGCCCGTACTGGAGGAAAAATGAATTTTACAGAAATGATTGAAAAAAATACAACAATGTATTTGAAAAAATCCTCCAAAGAGACAAGAAAGAATGTCGGTCAATTTTTTACTCCAAGAATTATTGCTGAATATATGGGCGGTCTTTCCACCTTGAATGAGCATGAAGTGCACATACTGGATGCCGGAGCAGGAACCGGAATACTAACTGCCGCTTTGATCGATGTT
Organism: uncultured Candidatus Methanogranum sp.; assembly: GCA_963676045.1. Taxonomy (GTDB): domain Archaea; phylum Thermoplasmatota; class Thermoplasmata; order Methanomassiliicoccales; family Methanomethylophilaceae; genus Methanogranum. The sequence goes on along the minus strand of OY780938.1, from coordinate 312,294 downwards.
TTAATTTCAAAAACAACAAAAAAGATAATTGTCGATCAATACGAAACCGGTAAAGAAGTAATACCTATACTAAAAAATAATATGGATTGGATAAAAAACGAATTAAATATTAAAAATATCGAATTTCAATACAATATAATAGAGAAAGATTTTATTGAGTCCAATTCAAAAATATGGTGCGAATTAGAAAAATGTCCAGAGTACGATATCGTAATTTCTAACCCACCTTATCAAAAAATAATGAAAGAATCGATCCAATCAAAAGTAATGAATGATATCGTATTCGGTCAACCCAATCTATATTTCTTATTCATGGCAATGGCGTCAAAACTCGTTAAAGATCAAGGAGAGTTAATATTCATTACGCCAAGAAGTTTTACAAGTGGCCTATACTTTAACAGATTTAGAAAATGGATGCTAAACGAAGTTGCAATAGATCATATACATATTTTTTCCTCTAGGGATCAAATATTTTCAGATGAAGTTCTTCAAGAAACCATTATACTAAAGGCGAGGAACTCAACTGAAAAACCAGATAATTTTACTATTTCTGTGTCCAATAGACATGATGATATGACCTCATCGAGATCATTTTTGGTACCTTATAATTCATGTATTGGTTGTACAGAAAAAAATTACATTTTCATCCCATCCTCTCTATCTGATCTAAAAATAATAAATTATGTAAAACAATGGGAATCTACACTTTCAAAAAATGGATTTCATATGAAAACTGGAACCGTTGTGGATTTTCGTGAGACGGAATGGCTATCTATTGAAAGAAATAATGCAATTCCGATGTTGTGGTCATACAATATAGATGAAAATTTTACACACTTACCAGTACTCGTAAATGGAAAACCACAATATTTGAAAAAATGTTCTGAAACAAAAAGATTGCAAATTCCAAATTCAAATTATCTGATTGTAAAAAGATTTACAACAAAAGAAGAAAAGCGTAGACTCCAGTGTGCCATCCATTTAAAGGATAATTATCCAGAATATGATACAATATGCGCAGAAAACCATTTAAATGTCATATCAAAAGACAGTGGAGAAATGACACCAGATGAATTGTACGGTCTCTTTGTCATAATGAACTCGACCTATGTAGATCGTTATTACCGCATTTTAAATGGATCTACGCAAGTCAATGCAACAGAAATAAATTCCATTCCCATGCCACCGATGGATAAGATAATCGAACTTGGGAGAAATGCCAGAAATTTAAACATTTCACATTTGGATGAAAAAACGTGTGATGACATCATAGAGACATTATACAAATTTACTGAACAAAATAATCATTATCGCGGTGAAGAAATATGGGAAAATTAGAAGAAGCCAAAGACATTCTAAAATGTGTTGGAATGCCAGACAAACAATCCAATGATAGAAGTGCACTCGTTTTATTAGCTCTAGCAGGGATTAAAGAAGAAAGTCTATGGACGACAGCATCAGATGAAGATCTAAGAATCCATGACATAATAGAATTCATAAATGAATCTTATAAAAAAGATTACAAAGAAAATACAAGGGAAACACTTAGGAAAGATACACTCCATCAATTTGTAGAAAGTGCCATTGCCGAAAGAAACCAAACAGGCAATGTTCCAACGAATAGTCCCAAATATAGATACTGTTTGACAGCCGAAATGCTAAACCTCATTAAAAAATATGATTCAACTCACAACAAAGAATGGCAGACCTCAGTCGATAATTTCATATTAAAAAATGGAACACTTCGCGAAAAATATAGACAAAGACGCGATACTGATCGGATATCAACCGAGATTAATGGACTGGAATACTCGTTCAGTTCTGGAGCACATAACGAGCTTCAACGCGAAATAATCGAGAAATTCATACCCACATTTGTACCTAAATCAGAAATGCTTTACGTTGGAGATACTGAAAAGAAAGATCTTGTAAAGAAAGCTGATAAACTCAGAGAATTAGGAATTATCCTGACAGATCATGATAAATTACCAGATTTGATATTGTATAGCCCTGATAAACACTGGATAATATTCATTGAAGCTGTGACCAGTGTGGGCCCTATGTCTTTAAAGCGTGTAGAAGAGATAAGAAATATGTCTGCCGATTGTAAATTGGACATGATATTTGTCACAGCTTTTCCAGATAAAAAAACCTATAAGAAATTCGTAGATTCACTGGCGTGGGAAACAGATGTCTGGATATCAGAAATTCCTGACCACATGATACACTTGAACGGAGACAAGTTCCTTGGAAGTAGAAATAGTATTCATTGAATTTCCATTACTAAGGCTAAATTACAAATCAAAAACTAACTTTTTCGAAATCAGGTGAGTACATGGATGAATTTAATACAAAGTTTGGAATGATAGCTTTTCTTAGAGAGCATAATTGTGAATTATGTGATAAGGCATGCAGCTCACACACATATACAAAGTATAATCTGTTAATTTTTGATTGCCCTTTTATAAAAAAACTAATAATCGATAAAGAACTGTACAGGGATAAAGATAAAGAACTTAGACACATTCGAAATCTAATTTTTTCAGATATAATCAGAAGAAAAGAGATTGTTTCTAAACCTCTATATTATACAAATTCTGAAAATCCAATTTTGCCTGATGGGCTAGACATTGAAATAATCTACATCAATAAACTTCAAAGAACTCATCCGATATTGTTCATTGATGAAATGGACCAAATTCTTTTGAATTTGTACTACTTGTATAAAAAAGATGTATTTTATTTGAGGTCAAATACAATAATAACTCGTGCACTTATGTGTAATGGAAAAGATTGTGATCTTAAACTCAAAAAATCTCAACTCGTTGATTTTGATTACATAAAATTAATTGATCAGACCGATTCATACAAGTATTGTATATCAAAAAACGGATGGCTTAAAATTAAAGAACTCCTTGAAGATCGTTCTAACAGGAACCAAGGGTTCATTGCATTGAAATTTGGAGAAGAAACTCAAGAAATATCCAAAGTTATTGAAAATTGTATTAAAAATTGTGAATTCGTACCAGTTCGTATAGACCATCTTGAACATAATAATCAGATAGTTCCAGAGATATTTCACCAGATTCGTAAAAGCAGATTTCTCGTTATGGATGTGACATATCCGAATTATGGCGCCTACTATGAAGCAGGAATAGCAAGAGGGGCAAATATCGAAGTCATAATTACTTGCAATAAAGACATATTCAATGGTGAAAATAGACCTCATTTCGATATAGCACAACAATCAATAGTACTATGGAGCGATCTTGAAGAACTAAATGAACTCCTAAAAAAGAGAATAGAAATAACTATTTTATGAATAGTCTTCAATAAATAATATAGAATTACACATCATCATAATTACTAATGACAAACATCATCCTGCAATCTTGTTCTGGTAATGCTCCAATGGATCGTTATAGGTCCACTGTGGTTGAGGGCATACCGATCTATGAATTGGAAAACAAAATAACTTCTGAATTGATAGCGACACTGAATGAGAATGGCCCCATGGTCAGAATCTGGGGCATGGTAAATAGCAGCAAAAAGAACTTTGGAACCTGGAAGAAGATACAACCGAACGATATCATCCTATTCTATGGAAAAAATAAACTATTCTTCAAGGGCGTGATAATCGACAAGGAACAAAACACTTCTTTGGCCGAAGAATTATGGGGATCAAATCCTCAAGGACTCCCATGGGAATTATTATACTTCATAAAAGATGGAGAAGAAATAGACATAACGTGTAAACCTGAAGATCTCGGATACAATGAAAATTATGATGTTCAGGGCACCAATATGTTGAAAAATGATAAAGAAAAGGTCGAAGAACTCAGAATTACACTAGATATGCTCCCTGGAATCTCTTTAGAAACAGATGATATAAAGATCAGCTCTGAAGAAAAAGAGAAAATATTGAAAAGAGCATTTAGTAATGGACATCCCAAGACTCCAGAAGAAGCACAGATTATATTGGATGACCTCTCCGATGAGATCGCGACCACACCGGTAAAGGGACGTGCTAAATACGCTTCAGTACTTTCACGCAATCCTACATTCGTAAGATTGGTAAAAGAAAGAGACGGATACAGATGCCAAATATGCGGCGAGCTCGGATTCATGAAACCAGACGGCATCAGATACGCCGAAGCACATCATATCGAAGAACTTTCAAAGACAAAGATAGATGATCCGAGGAAGATGATCTGCGTATGTCCTACATGCCACCGTGTCATACATCTTGGTACAAAGGAAGAATTAGAAAAAAGACTCCTCGTGTAGGTTCAATTAGATCTATAATGGTTCGATAAGGATTTTAGTAAAACTCTATAAATCAATAGTACATGGGATGAAACAGATAGTATGGAACATGAATTGAAGATCCTTCCAGAATATTTTGATGCTTTGATATCTGGTCGTAAAAAATTCGAATTAAGGAAGAACGATCGTGGATTCTGTGTCGGAGATATACTAGTACTACGTGAATGGGACGGAAAGAATTATTCTGGAAGAAATGCCCGCTGTAACGTCGACTACATACTTGAAAAATTCAGTGGATTGGACCCCGATTATGTCATAATGAGCATTTCTATTTGTGATTAATCATCCACATACACAAAAGATTGCGGCGCACTCTTCACTCCGTAATCAGAAAGGTCCTTCGCATCATCATACTCCTTGACATCAACGAGTTCAAAGGCCACTGCTCTGTTACGTCCGTTAAAATACGAATCATAGAACTTCTTATTTATTCCAGCATCCTTGTTTGTCTTCTCCCAGAGAGCCTCGGGAGAATCAACGATCACTTCTTTTACATGAGCTTCGCCGACGACCTTTTTCACGGGGCATGTACAGTAGATCAGAATCGTGGATACATCCGATTTACATTTGATCTTACGGAACTCATACTTCTTTGTATTGTTGAATATCTTCGTTACATGTTCCGGATTTATTGATAATAATATCGTTCTCATTTTTCCCACCCTCATTTAAAATCATTAATACCTGATCATGAGTAAGATTTATCTTATATGGATGATCTTCAAACAGATCTCTGGATTTTAACCAAGTATAATTAACGTTATTTCCTGCACCTAAGTACCCGTTATATATGAGTTCTATGATGAAAACGTTCTTTTTACTATATTTGTCCTTTAATTCTTTATCAGTGTACACGGTCTTATTACCGATCTTTTTAACGAAATCCTCATAACTCATTTTGATCTCATTATCCTTTTTTACCCATGTTACAGAAGATATCGTACAGAAAGAAGTAATCACCGATTTAATACCCGGATGATCTAGAGATTTCCTATAGATCAAAGCAACATCCCCTGGCCTATAGACTATTGTTCCGCCTGGGGTCGCAATGTAATTCTTAACAATACCATTTGATACAGGCGTATAGTTCGAGTCTTGATTTGTATGCATTACAGTGGAATATGGAAACATCTGATCATGATACGCCGCCTCAATAGGTACATACTTTCCACCTCTGAAATTCGGTCTGATGTAAGGAAATGAACTGAATCCATGATCGTCATAATGAAGATCGGTCTTATCTTTAACAAATACACATTCACCCCTACTATTATCTGTTTCATGTTTGAATCCGTATTTTATCAAGATGCCAATGATATCTTCATGTTTCGGAAACACTGTAACATAGATCTGATCATGTGGTGACAACTGCCATTTCCATAATGCTATGCCTATGGCCCCTTCGCCTAGACGTTGACCTTCATGCTCAGAATCGACCTTAAGAGTGCCTATCTTCATACGGTTTACTGCAGGTAGTGAGCCGATCGATTCATTATCGTTTTCCTTTATGTACAGAAATGCCCTTATATTTCCAGAGATATCTTTTGAAACATAGGTTTTTTCTCCTGAAGATGATTTATTATTGAACCAAGTTTCAAATTCACGATAATCTTCTTTCAAGGAGTTAAAAAATGGATCATTCAGATTGCAATCTTTGAACAAAATCTGTTTGTATAATTCCTGATCCATCGGCACATCACATTCTCTGTTTTATCTGGACTATGACACATACTCTCAATATGAATTGAAAATAAAATTCATAACTCTACTCAAATCACAAAAATGAAGCACGGCATTCCACAACATAAAACTAACGCCTAAATTTCACATTCATACACAATCCAAATTAGCTCAATTTTATACTTTTCCTATATGATTTTAAATAATTGTACACCGGTTTAATTTTTAATTAAATGAAAGAAAGTTGTATTAAAAAAATTTTTATGGATGCTGTCGAAACAAATAATTTGACTTTGCAATACGCATTATTAGGATGTAAGTATTGTAAGTCTAAATATGAAAGTAACAACAAAGAAAATTCGAATAAGATAATGCGTTTATTATTTGAGCCTCTTAATATATCACAAAAAAATCTAAAAGACTGGAATCAGTTGGATGAGTGCTTTTCAGATATTAAGAATCTTCAAAAATTATTTTTAAAACCTGATAACTACGACACGGAATTATCAACTGTGTTTAAATTGATTAATTATAAAAACAAAGAGGAACGCAAAAAATTTCAAAGATTTACTTCAATTATTTCCGAATATACTTATCTTGAATTTATTAAACATCTTATTTTGCAACGTGCAAACAAAATAATTGAAACAACCGCCATATTGTTTATTTATGAAAATGCAGATACTTTTCTATCTGGTTTGAGAGTTAAGTCACTTTATAGATCTGGAAAAAAGTTTGAAGAAATCAATTTTGAGAAGAAAAAAGATTTAATCTTTTCCGATATAGGATACTCATTGGATGAGGGAATGGCAGAACACCTTGGTATAATCTTCGTAAATACTATGTTGAACAGAGAGGATGATGACGTAAAATCTTCTGTATACTATTTTGAAAGGCGCATTATACAAAAACTCTTTAAAAATGATAAGGACTTACTTTTAAAAGCGTTCTACGAAGGAGAAATGCTAAAATTAACATATACGATAATATCAAGAACAGACAATCCTTGTGATTTTTATGATTTATTCCATTTAAGCGATTCGTGTAAATGGATAGAAACAAATATGATTTTGAATAAATTGGAGTGATTATTTGATATATTGTAATTTGGACTACTCGGAATCAGCTTTTGAAATAAAAAATATATATTATGAAATTTGCATAGACAAAAAGGTAGAATATAAAAACACACTTATTTTTAACGCTATAATTGAATCGGTAGAAGAAAACTCCGAATTATGCAAAGATATTATAATATCTAATCCTGAAATTTCATTTAGACTTGATGAATCAAAAGATCTAGTAGAAAGATTCATAAAAAAAATTAAACCTGTAGTTTTAAAACTTACTGATCAAATATTAAAGGAAAAAGGCCGGTGTATTACTGTCATAGCAATTACGGATTGTGTAACAAAATATGTTATAGATGAAATGAACATCGGATCCAACGAAATAACCTTATTAGTTGGCTTTGCAAACATAATTACAATTCTTGTAATTGACGAAATGAATAAATCAGAGTAATTTCAAAAATATTGTTTATAAAATCATAGTCATATTTTTAAACATAAATTTTATCACACTCGCCGAACATAAATAAATATCACTATTTTTACAGGTTTCTAATATAAAGCACGACATTCCAGAACATAAAACTAACGTCCGAATTCCACTTTCGGACATCCCCCTGTTAGCTTAATATTCAAAATTCGTCTATCAACGAATCCATGAATGACGACATAAGGACCGAGAAGATCATCGACTCTCTGTACACCGCGATAACCGACAGCATCTCCGACGATGTATGTCACGACTGCCCGGTGGTCCAGGCTATAAGAGACCTCAGGGATACGATCCATGACCATAACTACAAGATGATATCGGAGCAGCTGGGGATAGAGATACAGAATTGCAGATGCCCTTGCATGAAGAAAGAATAATCACTTAAATTAAAAATATGAATTTCCGATAAGAAAACATTTTAAGACGCACATCATAACATTTGTTGCCCAGTATTATAGAAGTATCGATAATATCGCCTATAATCAATATTGATCACATAATGACAAGGATAGAGTGGTGAAGGGCAGAGGATCCATGAAAAAGGAAAGGAATAGAAAATTAAAGGATTATTCCAGATATAATGAATTTGAAAAGGAATATTATGGTATATTCATTAAAAATGATAAACTGAGAATAGATGTAAAAAGACTGTCTATATTAAAAGACGAACAACCGTTCCCAATTGAATTACTAGAAAAAGTCAATTCTATGCCCAGAAATACTGCCTATTTCTTTCCTAAAATGAAAAAACGCAATGAATACACGATAAACATCTTCGTCGATGCAATACATGAGATTAAGACGATCTGGTTGAAGGATCTGTGCCATGCGATAGATGGATTGACAACTCCAGAAAAAGCAGGAGACCTTGCATATGGCAGTAATGTATCTGATGGCATAATGGATCCAGAGGAGTGTCTCTCGGTTAGGTCACGGGTAACACGTCAACGTACTGCATCATATGATAGGGCCATTCAAATGATCTATGCTCAATTCATACATCTGATGGCAAGTATAATCGAACATGCACAGATAATGGCCTTTGAATCCGTGGGATTAAAGTTTGTATACTTAAACAGAAAAATCCTTAAGAAAAAACTGAAGGAACAGTATGATGGCTTAGAAATCAAGACTGTAGAAAATTACCAAGAATATGATAAATTCTATGCTCTTTGGAATTTTCTAAAACATAACTCTAAGTCTTCGTATAAAAATTTGAAAACAACATATCCCGAGATCCTCATTAATGATGAATTCAAAGGAGGATACTCCCTTAATTATGTAAGATTGAGTGAAGAATTGATATTCGAATTACTGTCCAGACTGGAATTATTTTTCAACTCCTTATGCACAGATGTTTTTAAAGAAGACATCAAAGAAGCAGAATGGAACTATGACGATTATTTCATAGAACAGATAAATTGTTACATAGAAGGAATAGAGAATCCTCTGAGTTTACCACCATACATATAATTTTACTGATCTTTAATTAAAAACCATCCAATTTAAATAAAAAAATAAAAAGTTTCAAATTTATCTCTCCGCGTATATTTGAAATCTCATAGGATTTTAAAAAACGACCCCCCGTAACGATCTAGATCCTCTTTGAACTTGGATGATTCCCTACCCATTCCTCTGCCGGTACGTTGACTGTGTGATCCCCTACAAGGCACAACAAGATCTCTTCCCAGACCTCGAAGTCCTCGTCATACTCTTCGACCAGTCCATAAATCCTTTCACTTATCGACTTTGCTTTTTCCAATATCATGAATGCTACAAATTTTTCATTCATAGTTTTATCCTAATTGATACAGTTATACTACTTCCATGAAAATCAAGAATCAATTTATGACCATAATTACAATATGATAAAAGCAGATGAAAAATACAAATTTACGGATGTAATCATATGAAGAAATAAAATTTACATCAGAATCACAAATTACATTCAATATGTTTTTTATCTAATACTCAAATAGGGCCATATGGAGGATACAGATGAATCAATAATTAAAAAATTGAAAAATTCATGCTGTTCAAATCCAAAATTAAGTTCAAAGGGAATAATGCATAATGGAAACGCACTTCGATTAGACCCTAAAACTAATCAGTTTTTCAAATATTTAGTATTGTATTCAACGAATAGTAGTCTGCAATATAAAGAAAATGATTTATTCACAAATAAAGACCTTTCAGAAAATGTCTTTAAAATGATGACAGAAAGCATGAAATTATCTGATGAAGAGGTCATATTACGCGAAAAAGAGTTTAATGTTTCGATTGAAGAATTGTGCAATAATCCTTGCACAGAATGCCAAAAACTAATACTGATAAGAAAAAAAGATACGACACTACCAATGACATTTTTAATCCACCTTAGGAATTCTATTGCACATGGCCGTTTCAATATAATTGATAATATTTTCATAGGTATGGACTGGAAGCCAGGCAATTATAACAAATTTTTAAATTCTACAGCATACATAAAAATAAAATTAGAAAATCTCAATACTTGTTTTGATCGCCTATTCCCATATGAGGTCAAATCATATTTCCGTGAGCCAAATATCACAAACACACTTACTGCTATAATGATAAAAATGGGATATAAATTAAAATCATTATCACTCACAAAAGATGAAATTAGAGCTGATTACATCATATCAAAAAATAACATCTGGTTTTATTTTGAGATTAAAAAATATCCTGACTATTGGATTAGAAAAATAGACATTGAAGAAATGATAAATAGATTTGAAATTGAACATGAAAATTGTATACCTGTGCTACTCTTATATGCATCCAGATTTACTAATGAAACCAAGAAATTTTTCTTCCAAAAAAGAATATTAGCCCTAGATAAAATAGATTTTAAAATGATTTTATTGGGATACGACCGTTTGTACGAAGCATACCTCAATATGTATACTGAAATCAAAAAGAAATAATATTTCTTTTGATATTGCCAGCAATTGCATAAAATAAAAATTACATATATTCACAACAAATTGATATCTTACAATTTTGTATCAATTACATAATCATTAACGTTATATAAATTACAAAAATCATTATGATAATGAATAACCCACAGGTATTTTTCCATTATTTTTTTCCAATCCTGACTATTAATTTGATCCTTATTCTTATAATGCTCATTTATTAAATCAGTGATAACAATTTTATGATTCGAGACCTCGGAAAAAGTTGGAAGCATTTGATATGGTGTTCCTGGAACATTAGATGGCATTGTAAATCCCAAATAATTCAAACACTTTTGATCTGATTGATCTTCAAAAAAGAAATTATATGCCTTGCACAATATCGCCAACTCATCACATGGATTAGACCCATCTATAAAATCATCTATAGAACTGTGAACCACGATACGCGGATATTTAGCCTCTTTTTCCAAATTATTCAACGTTACCATCAATGGACCATACAGAAAATCCGATTCATAAGATAACTTTCCAATCGCTAGTGCCCCCCTTGTAAGTATCTTATATTTAACTAGCAATATTTTCTGAATATAACATGTTGCCATTATGGTTGTTAGAAAAGGTAGGGCCGAGTAAACACTATTATCCATCGGATAATCGCCGATAATCACAATATTATCTGTATATAGTACTAATTTGACACGTAAATACCCATTTTGTTGAATGTGTTCTTTTGTTTCCTTTATAGCACTAGTCAGCTCATCATAAAAAGAATGTACTGTTTTTTCATCACATACTTTACCACTATATCCCAATACATCAAGATACCCTACAACTCTTTCTTTGAGACCTGAAAAGTCTATTGGACCTGGAACAGGAAAAAACCCCTACATATTGTCGACCTTATATTCATTTTCAAAGATATAAAATAAGGTTTAATTATTAATGTCAATTTCATCTCAATATCTAATAAAATTCACTACATGATCTGACATCTATACATTATATAGAACCATTTAATCAGATTTATCTAAATATTGTTCTAATAGGCAGTAATATACTACCTCTCTAACTCCCTTCTTTATTTCTCTTGCATTACAATAACTAGCATTACGCCTCAAGTTATCTCTGACATTTTTACTTTCAATTATATCTTTTTGATCCTGAACTAATTCCCCCATAATTATATTAAATTCATTTTCGATTAATTTCAAAATATCTTTTCTTTGAAAATTATGATATCCTACAACAAGATCAAATCTTGAATAAAGGGAATTTCCTAGATTCTTTTTTATATCTGATTCGGAGGTATAATTTGAAGTACAAATCAAAATTGTATCTTTTACTTTTACTGAATAATTTTTATCTTCAAAAATGCCCTCATCGAATAATTTGTAAAAAGCAGAATGGAATATAGGTGCGCACTTATCGAATTCATCAAACAATATTACCCTGGATTCTCTGTCAAGAAGGTCTTTTGCAAGACTACTTTGATTATGCTTAGCACCAAATATGTATTCACTAAAATCATTATTCTGCAACATTGAAAACTCTTTTCTTAAAAGTTCTGTATCCAAACTTTTACTAAGTAATTTGGCCGTTTCAGTTTTACCAACACCTGTAGGGCCATAAAATAAAATAACTAAAGGCTTTATTTTGATAATATTTAATGAAGAATATAAAGAAATGGCAATTTTATCTTTAATATCGTCTTGACCGATTATTGTATTACTATAATCCACATAAAAATTTTTTATTTCATTTTCATTCAAATGTGGATATTCATGATACTTTTCTTCAAAATCAGGATAATATTTCTTTAATTTTTTAATTATTATATCTGGCGGATTTTGGAAAAACATATTTTCTATTTCAAAACTAGAAATGAATGTGATTGGATCCCCTATTGCACTTTCAGATATCGAGGAATAATTATCTGAGTATGCAATCAGATTTTTTATTTTTGGTATTTTAACCTCAGGAGACCGACCTTCTATACGTATCATACGATTTATTTTATCATAATCAATAGCTAAATCTGCTATCGTTTTTGAATCACTTATATCAATTATTTTCTGAAATTCTGATAAAGGCCCATAAAATATTGTGCGGACCATATTATACGCCTGCAAATATTACATCATAAACATCTAACTCTTCAAATGTGTCTGATTTTTTTCCATCCATTATTCTATGAGGATCGTTTGTTATTTTATCATCTATTTTTAAAATGTTCTTAAACGATATGTTTTCAACTGCAACTTTACCAATTTTGACACAATGAATCAATAAATCAGTATTAATTACATCTGAAATTGTGTATTTGTTCCAAAAAGCCTTTATGTTAAATCTAAGTATTATGTCACTACCCTCATCTTTTCCTAATAGTTCATAATATCCCTTACCATTTTCTAATGCTTTGTCAATATTTGCTATGTTAAACTTAAATTCATTATTTACATCTCCAGAACCTTCAATCATAATCAAATAAGGCGTGATTAATTTTAATTCAGCCATCGAATTAGGAATAATTGAAACATGACAATTACTTATTATCTTTATTTGAGATTCTTTCACTATTTTCAAATATTCTGACAAAATTGTTCCAGAAATTGTATATGATATTATTTCTGATTGCCCAACTGAAAATTCAGAAGATAATTTTCCATAACCAGAAATTCCTGCAAACAACAGACCTAATTTACCCCATCCGGTAACTTCTGCATCTGCAGTACTGGTTCTTTCTTTTTCTTTTATACTGGTAATTAAAGACTCTGGCATTCCTTTATTTCGAATTAGTATCAGATCAGTGGCGGCTCTCTCATCAAAATAAACGATTTTTTTAATATTCCAATTATCATCCTTATTTTGATTGCTTTTATCACACATAAATTTAGAACAACATGTAGATATGTAAAACTAAGGATAATGGAGTATTATTAAAATCAATATTTTAACTGCTTTTATTTTTCCTTAATGACTTGTTCTACTTCTTTTAACATCTTAGCTACTCTCTCCCTTAGGAGTCAACCGCCAAATAACTATATCTCTACGGTCTCCGAGTTATTGTGAATCTGTAAGGCCTGCTGATTGAAGGCAACGCAGAATCTTCACAGCAGAATCATAGTTTATGATTTTTGTTAATGCACTACGATTCATTGGACCATTGTCTAACAATGCTATTAGAATCTCTACTTTAGTTCCAAGTCCATCATCTTCGACATACATTATTACTAGGATCATATTTGTTAATAAAAACAAAAAAAAAGCAAATCACTAAATCGTGGTGGATCTTTTTACAACCAAATATGCGCAATCAGAGTGCAATCCTCGTCAAAAAATACATGACTATTTTCTATAATCTATAGAAGAAGCCACGCTCATCCTTTACCCCCTATAGTATTAAATAAAAACAACAATAAAAACAATAAATAGAGATATGAAAAAATCTGAATATTTCTGTTTACAAAATATATTACGATATATAGAAACATATATTATTGTTACAAGAAATAACACTCACATGAAAAATGAATGCAGATTTAAAATTATTATTATCACTGCGAATATAAATGAAAAAAGACAAGTAGAGTGCAAAATGAAACCTTCTCCAGGTAATGAAAACTTAATTAAAAAAAGATTTGAAAATCAAGAATATAAAACTGGTATCTTCGGAAAATATCCTGTAGCGCATTTTCACTTTAGTTCTCAAGGTACCGAAAAACCAACATCCATACAAAATATGTTACCAAAAATATATATGGGCTTTAAACCCAAATTTATTTTAATGATAGGTATAGCGTGGGGATACCCAGACAATAATACAACTATCGGAGATGTACTCGTATCCAAACACATTCAACAATATACAGATATAAAAATCAATGAAAATAATGAAGACCCCATAGAAGACCGTAACAAAACATACCATCCAAACGAACATATTTTAAATATATTTGAAAAAATGGTAGAAAATACCAGTAATAAATATAATTTTAAAATAAAATTCGGAGTACTATTATCGGGTAGCGTTTTAGTAGATAATTTAGAATTTAGAGACTATATTGTAAAAAAATATCAAAAAAGACATTCTACTCAAGATAAAATTATTGGAGGGGATATGGAGAGTGGTGCACTTGCTTCAGAAATGTCAGCTGAAGATAATTCAAATTGGATTGTTGTTAAAGGAATATCAGATTGGGGTGCCAATAAAAATAAAGATATAACTCCAGAACAAAAAAAAGAAATACAAAATACTGCAGCAAATAATGCCGTCCAATATTGTTATGATGTTTTAAATTCAGAAGAACTGTCGACACATCTTAAATTAAAAAATGAAGTTAAAAGTGAAAAAATTCAATTTGAGAGACTACAAAAAATGTATTATGATAGAAGAATAAATGATCAGATACTCAATACTGATTCTAAAATTATTGATGAAAAATTATGGTATCTATCAGACTGTTCAGCACATCTGTGGGAAAAAATAGTTGAAAATTCAGATGGAGATTATATTCTCTGTAAAGAATTAAAATATATCGCGCACATGCATCTGTCTGATAGAGAAAAAAGATTACACATTGTCAATAAAAATACTGCAATAAATTACCTAAATCTTGGTGTGGGAAATATAGAGAAAGATAAAGACATTATATCTGAAATATCAAAAGAAATAGAAGATAACGGCACCATATATTATTATCCTCTTGATATTTCTCCAAAATTATTATTTGAAAATGTATGTAGATTCGATGATCATATAAATAATGGAAAGAAAAAAGTTAATATTCACACCATACCAATGTTAGGAGATATTTCTGTATTAAATGCATACAATTTATCTACAATATTATTATGTAACAATACACAAAATACAATAATCGCTTGCTTAGGTAATACTATTGGCAATTTTGAAGAAAATAAATTTTTTGATAATATTTCTAAATTAATGAAAACATTAAATAAATCAACAGGTAACAAATCAAAATTATTGATCGATGTTCAATTTATAAGTAAAATTAACGAAAATGTAAATAAAAAATTATGCGAAATATATGATGATGAACTTTTAAAAAAGTTTGCATATAATGCTTATAGCGTTCATCTTCCAAAAATTGCACCAAGTTTTGATATTGCTAAAGAATATATTCACTCTCGTTTAGTAACGAATTCAAATCAATATGCAGTAAATAATGGGCCAATATCTTCTATACCCAATAGTACAACTGTTCAAATTGTCTTTGAAAGAAGTAAAATTAATGATGGCGCTGAAGATCTTATATTATTATGGAGTTCAAAATATTCACGTAATTCTTTTGAATTATACTTAAAAGAAAAAGGTTTCAAAGTTGACTCTGAACATATAACTGTACAAGATTCGTTTAATTGTGCATTCTATTGTTTAGAATTAGATGAATCAAAAAATGAAAATACTAATTAACTTTTTTTAATTTTTATTTTTTTATAATAATTAGAAAAACATAATCTTGTTTAAACAATTATATCTATGATCGTGACTCGCATCATTTAATTTTTTCAATGATGTCAACAAGATTCAACATTAAATAAAAAATTTAAAATTCAAATCTCAAATATCATTGTTAAACTACATAAAAAAAAATCACTTAGTTATAAATCTATCAAGTTCGCGTATCTTTTTGGCAGCTTCTTCACCTTTTGGAGTAAGTCTCCATATCATCGTGCCATATCTATCTTCTAGATCTTCCCATTCAGTAAGTCCGACTGTCTCAAGACGACGAAGCGCATTGATCGCTGTATTGTAATTTATTCCCGATTCCTGAAAAGTACGTCTTTTCATTGGACCTTTCTCTAAAAGCATATCCAAAACACGCGCATCGGGGCTGAATTCTTCATATTGAAGACTCATTACAGATAAGAAACTGTAACCGATTAATATTATATTGTTGCTGTTACATGGTAGCAACAATTAAAGATGATTCAAATCTAATACTGCTATGCAACTGCAACAGTTGTAAAAACAGCAAATCGCTGAGCCATGAGCGATTGATTGATAACCACATGGGCACAAGCGAGGCATAATTCCCTGCCGAAAAAGACATGGCTGTTTTCTAAAGAT
Source organism: uncultured Candidatus Methanogranum sp. (assembly GCA_963676045.1). Classification (GTDB taxonomy): domain Archaea; phylum Thermoplasmatota; class Thermoplasmata; order Methanomassiliicoccales; family Methanomethylophilaceae; genus Methanogranum. The sequence goes on along the minus strand of OY780938.1, from coordinate 295,686 downwards.
CGACAGGAAGGCCCCGTTCATCCTCCAATGGATCGCCCTCCCCTCTCAGTATACATCATATCACATGAGAACAGGTGAGGAACCTTGACAGGAAACACAATAAAAGAAGATATGGAAAGATCAAAAACAAATAACAGGAAAGACACCCTTTCGAAAAGAATACACCATTACTTTAGAAAAACAAGTGAGATTATAACAAAATAAAATCCTCTTCAACATAAACCTGATAAACACGCGCATTATGGTCCCAATCCTAATGTGGAATATAGGCGGTCTGAGAATCGATGGACGCGTGGTCCTAGGTCCCATGTCAGGCATAACATGCAGCAGCTACAGGGACTTCATGAAGCCCTTCGGAGTGGCTGTCTCCGTCAGCGAGATGACATCCGACAACGGGATAGTGCACGGCCTTCAAAGGTCCATGGCATATGTCAGATTCAGACGCAACTACCCCACCGGCCTCCAGCTCTTCGGCAACGACCCCGATAACCTTGCCAAAGCCGCGAAGGGCGCGATAGAATACAATCCGAACATAGATTTCTTCGACATCAACATGGGATGCCCCGTATCCAAGGTGGTGAGCAACGGTTCGGGTTCCGCCCTCATGGAGGACCCGAAGAGATGCGGCGACATAGTCCGCCGGATCAAAGAGACAGTTGATGTGCCGGTAACAGCGAAGATACGCCTGGGAAGCGACAAGAACATCAATTTCAGAGAGGTCGTGGATGAACTCACGGATGCCGGCGCGGATGCCATCGCTTTGCATGCTAGGACCAAGGAGGAGCGCTACACGGGAGTGCCCCATTTCGAACTCATCGAGGACCTACAATCGGAGATGTCCGTGCCGCTTGTAATCTCCGGCAACATATATTCCCTCGATGACGCCATCAATGCTCTTGATATCACAGGTGCCTCTGGCGTCATGGTGGCGCGCGGAGGCGTCGGTAATCCCTACCTCATCACTCAGATCGACCATTATTACCGCACAGGAGAGGCCCTTCCCAATCCGACGATATCCCAACAGGTGGATTGGTGCCTATCGCTCGCCGATGCCCTCATCCAGGAGAAGGGAGAGGAATTGGCGATGAATGTGTTACGCGGCATCGCCCCGAAGTTCATAATCGGCTGCCACGGATGCAGGGAATACCGCCATAGGTTGGCTGTGGAGACCATCGACCTGGATGGCCTTAGGGCATTGCTTCATGAGATCGAGTCTGATTTGGGCTTTGAACAGATCCATACGGAGAATCTATGATATCGTTATCGGACCTATCAAGGTCTCAATGAAGTTATAGGTATTACAAATACCCCGTCTGGACGCTTGTATGCATAATTGGTCATTCCGCAAATGACACAAAGGCTCGATGGTTGTTTGTTCTCCTTTTCAAACAAATTTTTCAAAGAAAGCAGATTCTTAGCCGCCTCATCGATCTGTCCTGGTCCGAGCTTGATCTCAAAAGCTCCCCATCTTCCATCAGATGTCTCGATAACAGCATCGATCTCCCTTCCTCTGCCATCACGATAATGGAACAATTTTCCACCTATCGATTCAGAATATATCTGAAGATCATGCTCACATAGAGCCTCGAACATGAATCCAAAGGTATTCAGATCATTCTTCAAGGCCTCATGATTAAGTCCAAGCGCAGCTATCGCCAAAGAAACATCGGTAAGATGACGTTTCGGCGTCTTACCTATACGAAGATCCGATCTCACGTTGGGTCTGAAGCTAGGTGTCTCATCGATCATATGGATCCTGTCCAGACAATCGATGTAATCATAGAATGTCTCTATCGCGATGGTCTCATCATCATATCTCTTCATATCCTTCATGACCGTAGCATCGCTGGCCAATGTACTTTCATTACGCGATAAGGACCTTAGCAGCATCTTCATCTTATTGGATTGCCTAACCTTACCATCCAGCCTGCTGGCATCATCCACAGCAAGATCGACATATCCTTGGGGAATAAGGCCCACATTATCCCGATCTATGCCCAAGGACCCCGGCCATCCTCCACGGATCGTAAGATCGATCAGATCGTCCAACGAGGCCTCTCTGCATTCGGTGATCTCCATTCTTCCTTCAATTATGTTCTTTAACGAGACCTTACCTTCAGAATCGCCCGTCTCGTATAATGACATCGTACGCATTCTTACCATACCAATGCGTCCAGCACCGCTATGGATATACGATTCTCTTTTGGGTACCGATGAACCTGTCAAGATGAATCTTCCTTTCTTTGGATTATTATCGATATCACTACGAACAGAATCCCATATCTGAGGTACCTCCTGCCATTCATCTATAAGATGCGGGTTTTCGCCAGATAATGCTCTTCTGACATCCATCAGGATGAGGTCCTTATTCTTTATCGGACCTGTACTATCAGCGACCTTCATTTCACTGTTGGAATGATTCTCTGCCGTCCATGTCTTCCCGCACCATTTCGGACCCTCGATACTCACAGCACCGAATGTACTCAACATCCTTTCGATATGATCATCGATCAGTCTGGGCTTATATCCTAATGGAGTGAGCGTCATTGGATATAGAAGGATTTCCTTCTATTTAATAGAAGGTTTTCCATAGAGTCAAATTGAATAAATATCTTTCAGGAAGTACATCATTCCTCCGAGTCGATTCATTAGATATCTTTGAAGATGACCATAGCTCTCACTTGTTTTTGATGAAAACTATATGAGCATCCGGATTCTGAGGATTCGTGACCTCGTTCTCCTTCTTTATCTCGAATCCCTTCAAGGATTCCACAAGAGACAGCATCTTCTTGAAACCATAATTCCTAGTATCGAACTCGGGCTTCCTCTTTATCAGGTCCGGCTGAAGCTCGCTGAGCATCATCCAGCCGTCATCATCCGAATTCAGGTCGATGATGTCCTTTATGATCTTCGTCAGTTCCTTTATGTCCTTTGACATAGACCTCGGTTTGACAGGTATCTCGGATACGACCTCGCTTTTCGGACCGACGACCTTATTCACGCCCGCATCCGGATCTATGACATCTAGGAACTTGAATGAGTTGCATGCGGCCACCATGGGCTCGGGCGTATTCCTCATGCCCATTCCGACTATGAACATGCCCGATTCCCTCAGACGCATCGCCAATCCCGTGAAATCGCTGTCGGAGGATACAAGGCAGAAACCATCTACCGCACCTGAATAGAAGAGGTCCATGGCATCGATTATCATGCCCGAATCGGTGGAGTTCTTGCCTGTGGTATAGTTGGGCTGCTGGACCTGGCGTATGGAGTTGGGAAGCAGCACCTCCGTCCAAGGCCTCAGCTGGGGCTTCGTCTAGTCCCCGTAGATGCGCTTGACATTGACGGTGCCGAAAGATGACGCCTCGTCCAATATCGTCTTGATGTATTTGGAACAGACATTGTCCGCATCGATCAGAATGGCCATCCTCTTCTCTTTTAGGTTTTCCACGGATGAATATCCGCATACACCATAAAATAATCATGTACATAAAATTGGAAAGATTTTGACAATCACATGTTCATTTCGCCATATTCGAGAGATGCCCCAAGAATACACATTTTACATCTTCTAGATCGTCTTACGATCCAGTTCTTGCATCAACGATGAAATTGCTTCCTGAATTCTATTTCATTGAAATGCTATAAATAAAAAAGATTTGAGGAAAAATGACAACGATGCGATCGCATCGTTGGATCATTCGTCCTCAGATCCCGATGGCTTTCCTCTTCATTTCTATATGATCGAATATCAGAGCCGCCGCATTCTTCGGATTCGGTTCCACCCAGAACTTCGCATTTATCGACTCTTCCAGGTCCTCTGTCAATGCTTTAACCACCTTTGCACTACCTGCTATGTGCGGCATTACGCCAAGCACGACGCTCACACCGCTGCCTACGAAATAGGTTCCTATCGTCACGGCCTTTGGAGAATACCATTCCGGGGCCGCTCCTGCGACCGGCAGTTGATCGATACGTACGGATGCCAGCCTGGCCAATTCAGCGACCAGGTTCAGTACACGAGTGTTGTCCACGCAGGACCCCATATGAAGGACCGGCGGAATACCAGCTGATGTACAGAATTCCCTGAGCCCGCTTCCAGCCAGTTCGGCGGACTCGGGCTGCATGAGTCCGGCCTTTGCGCATGCGATTGATGCGCATCCGGTCTCCACGCATAGGATGTTCTTCTTTATGAGCTCCCTGGCCAGCGTCACATGCCCATAATCCTGCTTGATATGCGGATTGTTGCAACCTACTATGGCGGCACATCCCCTTATCTTACCCGATATTATGACGTCGAGCAGAGGCTTGAGACTTCCTCCGAAAGCATCCTTTATCGATTCCAAAGAGAATCCTACCATCGCATCCATTGGCTTGTCTGGAATCAGCACACGCCCTGGGACCCTGTTCGGATAATTGTCTATGGCTGTTATGATTATCTTCCTGCACTGTTCATAGGCGTTCTCGGGCGTGATCTCCATGTAATAACTACCGGATATGCTCGCCTTAGGGGATGTAGAGAACAGCTTGGTATGATAGCATGCGGCTGTGTTTGACAACGTAGGGAATATGCATTGGTAATCGACGATCATCGCCTCCAACGCTCCTGTGGTTATAACTAGCTCTTGGTCCATATGATTCCCTGCCTGATGTATCCCGTGACGCATCAACAGCTCATTGCCTGTGCAGCATAGACCTACAAGATTCACTCCCTGGGCACCTGCCTTCTTGGCCCTTTCCGTCATCTCAGGCAACTCGGATACCTTGACTATCATCTCTGAAAGTACTGGATTGTGGCCGTGCACCGATATATTGACCATATCATGCTTCAAAACCCCTAGGTTAACCTGGGACCTATTGATATGCGGAGTACCGAATAATACATCAGATATCTCAGTCCCGACCATGGAACCTCCCCATCCGTCACCCATGGAGGCCCTAATACCCTGAGATATGAAACCCCTATAATCGGCACCTACGCCCATGTGTATGCGATGCATGGCCTCCACGATCTCACGATCGATGCTCCTGGGAAGGATCTTTTCCTTTTTCCATAACGCAAGATCCTCCTCGGGCGCTCTCTTTATCATCTGGAGCTCGCCTTTGATCGTACCATACTCATCCAGCATTGCCAAGGCTAACGCTTCACCTGTCTTCTCTACAGACATGCCAGCTTCTATCCCGTACTCTTCAGCCAACTTTCTGAGCTTCTTCTCATCTTTAACACCATAACCAGGAGCCTCTCCCCTGGATGCTCTGAGAAGTGTCTCCACGACCTCCCTGCCGTGATCGGAATGGGCCGCGGCCCCTGTAGCAATTGTATCCAAAAGATTACGCGATACCATCGTATCCGCATCAGCTCCACATACGCCTCTGATCCTGTCACCTCCCATCAATCTGCAAGGTCCCATCGAACAACGTTGACATGATATGCCTTCGGTACAGAACTTGCACGGAGGCTGTTGTCTCTCGTAACGGTCCCATACGGTATCCGTTCCTTCCTTCATGGTCTTCCTGAGGACATCCTGACTGGATTTGTCAAGCGTCCTGTCCTGTACCTTTTGATCGATCTCTTCTGGTTTCAAACTTTTAGGCGGAACTCTGAGGCACTCGACCGATATTATCTCTGGTAATCCATTATCCATTTATTTCTCCATTATCCCATTCATTTAAATATGGCTCTGATAACATTAAATAGCTATGTGTTAAAACTCTAACTCGGTAATGTTGGGCATATCTATCTGAAATTGCCGAATTAGAGTTAAAATTAATCGATATTTGAGATTCCGTATCACAATGTGTAAATTCTCAACATTCGACTACAACTTTCACACATGATCTTAATGAAAATGGCCCTCGATATGTCACAAGACATCCTGCACTTTATGTTTGAGAATAAAAATGATAAGCTATAACTTGATAAAATTGATTTATTTAAATACTAATTAAGTTATAACTTATAATTATGGAAGATATCCGCATCCCAAGGGAGCATTATCTGAACATCCTCCGTTCCGCCCGCGACATGCCGATTATCAAGGTCATCACAGGCATGAGAAGGTGCGGGAAATCTACCCTCATGGAGATGATCAGAGCTGAGATCTCAGCATCCGGCATCCCGCGTGATATGATTTTCTATATCAATCTGGACGATGAGATGGATATCGCCGTCGAGACATACCGTCAACTCATTGACATCGTCAAAAATTCGCTGAAACCTGCAAAAGGCACATACATATTCATCGATGAGGTCCAGAACATCCCTGAATGGGAGAGGGCCATCGAATCGTTCTACATCTCTGGTGCGGACGTGTACATAACCGGTTCCAACTCGAGGATGCTGTCCTCAGAGATCGCCACCAAACTATCAGGGAGATGCTTGGAGGTACCTGTCTATCCGCTGACATTCTCCGAATACCTCATGTTCAGAGATACATACGGACCGGAGACGTCGATCGAATCGAAATTCAGGGAATACATCCGCTATGGCGGATTGCCAGCAGTAGCAATAATGGCAGGAGAGAGACGGGACCTCGTGTCGATCCTCTTATCAGGAATATACAGCACGGTGTACGAGAAGGACGTGATCGAAAGGAACGAGGTCAGGAACGCCCCACTTCTCTCCAACATAGCGCGCTTTTTGATGAAGAACATAGGCGACCGCACTTCTGTAAAGAACGTCGTAGGATATCTAGCCAGTAAAAAAGTGAAGACGTCCGCAGAGACAGTGGACAACTACATCGGATTCCTGGAATCGGCATTCTTGTTCTATAGGGCGAGAAGATTCGACACCCAGACAAAAGAGTATCTGCGCACATCCGACAAATATTACGTAAGTGACCTCGGGATAAGGAACGAGAGGGTCGGATTCCACGACGGGGACATCGACGGTATATTGGAGAACATAGTGTTCATGGAATTGATGGTAAGGCACAGGAATGTATCTGTATGCTCCATCGATGGCCGTGAGATCGATTTCATGACTACTGACGGTGAAAACATCGAATACTATCAAGTGACCGTAAGTATAATGGATGAAACAACGAAGGAAAGGGAACTCAGAGCATTAAGGGCCATACCGGATAATCATCCGAAGACGATAATCACACTTGACAAATATCCCGTCAAGAACATAGATGGCATAAGGATCGTCAACATAATCGATTTCCTGACTGTGAATGCGGCGTATCATCTGTGAAATCAATATCGACATTGATATGATCTATTACGACCATATCTCACATATCCTGTTAGGAAGATAAAGCAATATCATTCATCTGCGATTAAAATCAATAACCAAAAAATAAATTCAAATCACAAACAACTAACTTCCATTGATCAATAGGAAATTATTAATAAAATGCATTCAAGTATTATACCTCATAATTGATGAGAATGATATAATGAATGCGAAGAACTACATAATCCGATCATTGTCATCTGGCGAAACATACGCCATAATGAACGATAACTACACCCGGAACATCAGGCAGAACACCGCGATGACATTCCTCTCGATATTGTTATTTTTCGGACTGACATTGTTCTTACTCAGCAATAGTCAGACCACAGGAGCCCATTGGTGCGTTGGATTTGCACTGATCTTTACATTTGTATCTTCGATATATGGATTTGTATCAATAATTAATACAAGGATACAGGTATCTCTCGAAAACAGTGAGAATCCTACCCCTGATTATGCAGGTATAAATATAATGATGGATCAAGAGAACAAGAATATATTCAAGAATGTGACCTATCAATGCATCTTGATCATATCGGCCACAATATCTATAACCCTATCATTCTTATTTTAACCAATAAGGATCATAATCCTCATAAAACGTAGAAAAAGTGATGAATCGGAATCTGTGAAAGCGACCACCATCGGATGAACATGGGTCAAAAATCAATTTTCCCGCTCTCCGAGATATTCCTCATCTAAGAGAGATTCCCATGTTGTTTATAATATACCTCATAAAACACTCTAATTCCTGAGAATTCCTTATTATGATGGTTTTTATAACCTACCACTATAACGGTATCCAAAATATATGACGAATCATAAAAGACACTTCTTGCTTTTCGATGTCCTTATTACCTTCTCACAGAATCATAAGTACCATTGCATCCTTCATGCATATCTCATCTGGGTCATAGCCTCCCTTTCCTTCGAGACATCCCAAGAGTACGAACTTATTGCCGTACATCCTTGCTCTGTCCAAGGTCTCCAAGATATCATCGATGCTCGGGGCTGCGGGTATCGATATAGTATAAGTACCTGTGTCGAGACCTTTGCCGTCCTCCTTCAGACCTCCCTTCCGTGACACCTTCGCGATATCTCCCTCGGAATAATGTTCATCCAGATGCAGGATGTGTATGCCGTAGTGCCTGTACTCGTTCTTCCTGATGGTCTCTGCGATCGCCTTCGCCTGTTCGATGCATTTCATATCCGTCATGATGCCATTGGCCTCCTTGATCGATCTTGAAGATAGCCGCTCACCTGAAATCGAGCCATCCATCGTTCCAGATGGTCGGATGGGATACACGGATCATGGATCGAGCGACATCATTCATTCTTAAAATGGACATTTAACATATATTAAATGAATGTAACACTACTTAATATGCATATAAAAAAGACCATTGTCTTCTAGATCTCAAGTAGAACGTATATTACTTACAGCCTTTTCATAGGAATCTGCGATTATGACTGAAAAATACTTTCCAAATTCCCTTGTCCACATATTCATCTCTTTCTCGATGTCTGTGGCATCATCCATAATAAATGCGACGTACTTGCAATCGGTCTTCGCCATCGCAGGAAGAAGCACCGAGAAACCCCATATTACGTCATCTGGGTCATCCTCGAAACCATTCCTCGCATCTACGACGAAATTACTTCCTGGATTCTGTTCCAACAATCTCAATGCGAATGATGTCGGTTCCCTGTAATCTTCGGACCTTGCGAATCCTTTCCATCTCAGAAGTACAATATCGTCCTCATCGATATACCTCACATTGCAGAACTTGGAATCGAATTCGTATCTGTAACTCGTAGACGCACTCTCCTTTTGAATAGGCCGCATTATGTGATATTACCCAGATCACGACGAACGGTCTGTCCTCTTCTTCTTGAAGATCTGCATGAATCTCATTTCCATCCAATGATTCTCGTCCCAGTATCTGTTCTCATACTCGAAATACCCTGGATTATCCCTGATTATCTTCCTCATAGAATTGAAATAGAGTTTGTTCATAAGACTCGGCTTCACACTTGAGGGTTCTGACAATACCTTCACGGTCTTGCCCACTAACTTATCCATGCCCCTCTGATGGAACTTGTCATTCCTGGACTTGAATATACTCCCTATCTCTATCATTCCAAGCAGATTGGACACGTGTCTCATGTATCTGAGGGTCTCCTTCTCTCCGCTGCCGTTGGTGGTCACCATGTTGATGCATGGTTTGCCTAGGAACTCGAACACATGCATCTTGACGAATATCCTGTCTAGGAAGTTCTTGAGGACCGTGCTGACCTGGGATATATGCACCGGGGTGCACATTATTATCAGATCGGCCTTCTGCATGCTATCCAATATAGATTGAACATCATCGTCAATGATGCATTTTCCGGTCTTTGTACAAGATAGGCAACCATGGCAAAGCCCTATGTCCTTCTCATTCAGCATTATATGCTCGCATTCGATGTCCAGGTACTTCTTCCTGACGACCTTCAGGAATTCCTCGACGAAAGCTGCCGTATATGAGTTCTCTCTTTTATTATGGCTCCCATTTATTACGACTATCTTGCTCATATAAGACCTTCTTTCGAGGTATATCGATCATTTATTAAATATGATTACAGAACCATAATAAAAAATTAAAAGAATAATGAGGAATGAGCCATCAGGCCCATCCCAGTTTATGGTATCTTGAACTCGATCATCAGATCTCGTGATATTCCTTCAACAGCTTCTCGATGTCAGTGCCCTTGATCTTCTTCATTACACCTTTCAAGACCAATTTCTCCTTGAAACTGAGTTCTGTGTCTGACAGCTTCTTTCCATCGGACAGCTTGAAGGTTGAATCCAAGAGATCGCGGATATCGTATACACTGCCCCAAACTTCGGGTACACCACGGTCTATGTTCAACAGCTTGTAAGCTGCCTCCATGCCAGTACGGACCGAATACTCAGTGGTGAATATCGTGTCGCGAGTGGTCTCGGCGAACTGACCCAGGAATGCGAAATTGACGGCGCCCTGCGGAACTACCTCTGGACGGTCTCCTTTCTCCCTCGGCATGAAGAAAGCCGTTATGTACGGCATCATGCACGGGACCAGGTTCACGCTCTTCTCGGCGAGCTCGGGTATCTCCGACTCCGGCACACCCATATGGTAGAGCCATTCCATCGCTATCTCTTTCCCGGTGCATTCCCTCATGGTCTTCTTGACGTAATTACCTGGCCTGTCGGTGAAGAGACCGTACATCCAACCCACGAGCTGGTCCTTGGGCTGAGAACGGAAATGAGGCTGACGGTTGAACGTCCAGCTCATCAACCAGTTTGAATCCTTGACCGTCACTATTCCGCCTGTGACGACCTTACCGGAGAAGGGATCGCGCTGGCATATCTTCTCTATGTATGGGGGTATCTTATCATCGAGCGTGGTGATCGTCCCGCTCATCCAGCTGCTCTTCTCAGGATCATAGCAGAACTTATCGGGATGTCCGAAGGAGGGGTCCTGTGCCGCTATCTTGCGCCAGAGGTCCCAGCCGCTGCCTTCCTTTATCTCGCTATCGAAGATAGCAGGCGAATTATGGCTTCCGAGGGTGGAATTCTCCACGCATCCTCCATTGGTCACGAACAGGAAGTCGTTCTCTGTGAGGGCGATCTTGTCCTTCTTGCCATCCTTCAGAATGCATATGCGCTTGGCGATCTTCCTCTCCCCGTGAATCTGGAATTCCACATTGATGACCTTCGTGCTGTATTGGAATTTGACCCCGTTGGATTCCAGATATTTGACCAGGGGCAATATCAATGATTCGTACTGATTGTACCTCGTGTAGCGCAATGTGCTGAGATTGGGCATGCCGCCGACATGGTGTATGAAACGCCTTAGATAGAGCTTCATCTCGAGAGCGGAATGCCAGTTCTCGAATGCGAACATGGTACGCCAGTACATCCAGAAATTGGATTCTAGGACATCCTTGCCGAAATACTCGTCGATGCGCTTGTTGTATAACTCTTCATCTGGTGTGAAGAACAGCTCCATGATCTCCTTGGTGGCCTTCTCGTTCAGACCGAATTTCCCATCGGTGTGAGCGCTCTCGCCACGGTTGACGGTGGCGCGCATCAAGGACCCTGACGGGTCCCTCTTGTTGAGCCAATAGTACTCGTCGAGAACGCTTATCCCCTCGGTCTCGATCGATGGCACGGAACGGAACATATCCCACATGCATTCGAAATGGGTCTCCATCTCGCGTCCGCCGCGTATAACGTATCCGCGACCATCATAGTGATATCCATCGCACGCTCCGCCCGGTATCGGGTCCTTTTCCAGGATGTGGATGCGATCACCCTTCATCTGTCCGTCACGGATCAAGAAGAAGGCTGCTGACAGGGCACCCAATCCAGAACCGACGATGTATGCGGATTTGTCATCCACATTCTCCGGTTTCAAAGGACGGGCAAAGGCTTCATAGTTACCGCTTGAGTAATACATGTTTTTCCTCTGTGCTGAAAAGATGCAGATGTGAGCTTAATAAGCTATGTGGCTTTTTATTGGATGATTATGCATATGTCGCACATTGCAGATTCTACTTCATGCATCGATCGATGGGATTGATCTGACCCTACTGCATTATCGAAACATAGAGATATGGAATCGTCCCTGTGATCTAACTGCGAAAAAGAACCTGACTTGTACAAAATAATTGAAAGGATCTTGATGATCGAATGAACATCTAAGAAGTCTTTTCATACTGATGCCCGAATTATCCTAAATTAAATTGAATAGCAACATATCGTCAGATATGAAGATTGAATATCCGTCTTCACTAAACCTTTTAAAACACACACATCCATAGCCCCTGTGGTCCTACGGGACGATGATGGGATGATATTATGGCAAAGAGAGAAAGATTCTCCGATATGGAGGAGATGAAGGAGTTCTTGGATTACATCGGATACGCTGACCTAAGCTATCTCGACCCGGGTCTGGTATCCTGCAAGGTCAGACACGAACTGCTCAACCTTATGATCGAGGATGAATCGACCGACCTCAGCGACCTCAAGATGCACTACAAGGAGCTGATGGAGAAACACCATCCGAACGACGCCCCTGATTTCCATAGCGGGATGTATGTATCGCCGGATCTTCTCGACAATGCTTTCAAGCACTTCAAAGAGAAAAGATAAGTTGATCGTCAGATTCTATAAACCTTTTAAAACCCAAACTCTTCTGAATCGATAATTTTGAAATATCATCTGTCCGATAACTATGGCATGGGCCATCTGTTGCATACGCCGTCACTTGTGCATCTGAACATGACCTATTGAATGAAGGGGCATCACATGGAAGATAACATATGTCATTGTCTGAAGGTCCGCAGGGCATCCAATGCCATCACCAAGACATACGACAAGTATCTCACTCCGAGCGGCATCGGCGTCTCTCAATTCTCGGTCATGGAGCATATCTCGAAACTAGGTCCTGTGACGGTCAGCGAATTGGCATTGCAATGCCAACTCGACAGGACGACCTTGGTGAGGAACCTCAAAACACTTGAGGAGAGAGGATACGTATCCGACATCTCTGAGGAAGGCTCCAGGAAAAGACAACTTATACTGACACCACTAGGCAGGGAGAAACTGGATGATGCGGAGATATTATGGTCGCAGGCGCAGGAATACATACGGTCCTCGCTTGGAGAATCCGACCTGGGATCGCTCTCGGAGATGATGTCCAAGATAGAGGACATCTGCAAATGAGATTGACCTGAAGATCACTGACAGAGATTCCTCTTGCATGCCGCATAGAGATCTTCCGCAGGTTGCAATGTCGCCCACCCGGGCTCTGCCTGCAATATCTTGAGATTCAGCCTTCTGGACATGTCCTCGGTCGATAGGTCGAATTCCTTCCTGTTCCCGAGACCGCTGTCTATCTGGACCATGTTCTTGTATCCGCACATCTCGAACATCCACCTCATGTAATCATCAGGCGTCCTTATGCCGAGTTCCCTCAGGGACTCTATCTTGTTCATGGATTCTATGCCCTTCATCATGTCCCCCGCTGAAAGGAAATCCAACCAGTTGGAGGCTATCGCAGGCGTGACATACAGCATCCCTGTGTATGTCTTCTCTAGCTCCAGATACCTCGGTCCTCCTCCGACGCAGACGCCCACGCAATCGTCGCATACCCGTCCTTCCTTGTCGCGGAAGACCTCTGTCGGCTTGAATCCGTTTTCCTTGCACCAGGAAGTGATGTCCCAACCGTAATTGCCGCATAATCCGTAATACAGTCCGATCGCATCGACATGCGCCTGTATCTCTCTGACCTCTTCCTCGATCTTCACCTTCAAGTCCTTAGGCTCGGCATGCAATCCTAGATTGTTCATGTAGATGACGATGTTGAATCTCGATCTATCCATCTTTGTATTGCCTGAGAAGAACTCTTTTTCGCTGACCAGCGAATATCTGATATTTGAAAGGTCCAGCTTGTTCCTCAGACTCTTGGAATGATCGTTCAATATGACATACAGGACCTTGCTCTCATCATCTGTTCTGATGAGATGTATCAACTCGTCTTCCAACATCGGACATGCGATTATACCGAGGACCCCGGACGTCATAAAGTTACTATACAAATGTAACTATATAAATTATAGTGTATATACACTATATGAAGGTCATCTTTTAAGTGCGACAAGGTCCTGCCTTTCATATCTGTTGTGTCCAGACGACCCCTTCTTGAATTTCCAGCATTCGATGGCATCCTTCAGTGTGAGGCCTTTGTTGTCGTTGAAGAAATCACGGATATACGTGTTATATTCGAACTGATCTCCTATTATCGACTTCCCCTTGTTTCTCTTCCTATCTGCATCTATCCGGTACCATTCATCGATAGCCTCGGAATACGTCTTACCGGGATTGTCCTTGAGATATCTCTGGAAGGTCACATTGAATGAGAAGGAATCGCCGATCTCCGATCTGAAGAAGGCCCTGTGATCCTCCGAGCAGACAAAATCCTTCTCGATCGCACTTTCCAATGACAGGGTGCCATGGCCTCCCTTGATCGGTTTCCTGGAGACCACAGGGCGTAATATCTCACCTGTCCTCAGGAAGCACCCGACCCTCTCATTCAATTCCTTCTTGCTACCGACAGTTGGGATCCCGTTCTCCCTGCAGAACGCGATCAATTCCTCCTTCAGATAGTAGTACTGGACGAATTCATCGTACTCCATCTCCTTCGATAGACTCGGACGTTCGATCATGGGCGATCCATATGTTTCCTGAAATGCAATATCCAAGCTACTGCCACTATGAGTATTATGATGATGACTATCGCGAATCCCCAGACATACAGATTATTTGAATTCTGATCAGGAGAATCCTCTGTGAATGCCTTGATCCTCAAATTCGAGGAACCATCGGACCCTATGTCCGTCCAATCTGAACCATCGCTGCTGATGAAACTCTGACCTGCAGATGCAGAAGTATCATACGTCACCCAAGGCAGACCACTCATCAAACGGATCTCGTCCGTATCTATCGGGATGTAAAGGTCCTCGCCACCGGAAGCTCCGTACACGACAACAGAGAAGCTATCGCCCTTGTCGAGATCCACTGTTGTTGTCAAAGGCAATGTATAGTAACCTGCATAGTCTGTTCTGCCTGATATGGTGCTCACGACACTTCCGCTGGTGGGGTCGTTTGGATCCTTCAGATCCTTATAGATCTTTACCGTGTAATCGACATTTGAATTCTGCATCATGAAGAACGATACTGCCTTCAACGACTGATCGCCGGAAGCTGTGAAAACATTGGCCATGTAGCATTCAGGACCCAACGTGATGTTGTTGTTGGTCGACCCTCCACCGTCATATTCGTAATTGTGATCGTAATTGTCAGCTGATTCGACGAAGAAGAATACTGCGAATCTAACGGATTCATCATGATATGACAACCAGAAACAGCCATCGTTGCCTGCATATGCACCCCAGCTGTTCTTGCATAACCAGGCACCGTTGCCTGCTGGTGTATTGACGAAATTGGATGCGGGATAGTTGTCATCGTATCCGATTATAGTGACATCGTGATTCGGTATAACATCATCCGATCCGTAATATGTGAGGTTCGTTCCCTCCGTCTGAGATGTGATCATCCCCATGTTGTCACTCTCGAAATAGAAACCGATGACTGCGGAATTGCCTTGGGATACCAGATACCTTATGGAAGCGATATCGTTGGCATTGACCCATTTGGCATCCACAAGATGCGCGCAATCTGAACTGTATTCAAGACTGTCATCGAATGTCGTCGTGGCTGTGGCCTCCGAATACGGATAATCCAAATTATAGGTGGTGACCGGCCCCATCCATGTCGCATACTCCATTGTTGTCAGAAGGGCCTCCCCTCCGAGGTCCAGATATGACCTCTCATCTGTAGGTATTATCCGATCCCCAGCAGTGCCTCCGTCCAGATCGGTGGTCTTGTTAGCATTGAAATAGGCCAGCTGCAAAGGTGCGACCTCCAGCCCATCCAATGTCGCCAATCTCTTCTTCAGCATCGCTGTCTCTATCACACTTGATGCCGCAAATGACCAGCATGTGCCATTGCCGCCTTGGTCCTTCACGGATGTCACCAATCCATAGTCCCTGAGGTCGATGCTGCTCGGCGTATCCTGAGCGACGTCCACAAACGGGAAAACTATGCCTTCGTCAGGATATACCGTCTCAGAACCAGCATCCGTTGAGATCATAGGCAAGAATGATATTGCTACCATCATCAATAAGATCGAGACCCCTGCAACTTTCATCGTTTTACTCATATCCTTCCTCCTAAGATGTACTTTGAACTATGCACAGATATCGAAAAGAAAATATTTGATTGTTATCCAAAATCCATGAAAAAATAAAAACTAGGACATTGATGAACAGGATGGTCGGATGGATATGGACCGTCGAGAAAATATCGAGAAGACAAAACGCGGTTCAAATTTGCTTTTCTGCAAAAAAAATATTATACGGATCGAACAACCGATGACGCCCATCTTAAATTCTACAAAGAAAAAGAATCCGAAAGGCTAGCTAGCTAACTAAGTCGAACTAAAGAAGGAAAAGACAGCATGACCGAGATAAGATTCCCCCGTAAGATGACAAGAGACTATCTCAAATTGATCGAGAACTGGCCAAAAACTCTTGGACCTCTATGACATAAATGTGATGGGTGACAAGATATACATTGCTGAAATGATCATGAACATCATCTTTTTGAAAGGATGATAATACCTATCTAAATAGACTATATACAACTACTGTAAATATATCTTATATAAATTAGATATATTCATATATAGTCTATATTCGATAATGTTTTAAAACATATACCTTGATTCATATCATCAAGGTGAGATCATTGACAAAGAAAAATAAATTCTCTGATATGAAGGAAATGAAGGAATTCTTGGAATACATCGGATATGCCAACCTAGGATACCTCAATCCTGAACTCACATCGTATAAGATCAGACGCGAATTGGTGAAGATGATGGTGGATGAAGAATCATTGGAATTCAGTGATTTCAAGTCATACTACATCGAACTGATAGAGAAATATCATCCTAAAGATAAACCGGAATTCAATACCAACAACTACCTGGCACCCAGTCTATTGGAAGATGCGTTCAAGCATTTCAAAGAAAAAAAATAAATCTCTACAACAATCCATCCCCATGGTATGTCCATATCATGTAAATATCAACTATCGGGGATGGATCTATTAAATTATAATACAAATATTATTTATTAAATTAAAGAAAAGCCATCATTGAAACGTGTCAAAGATCAATCATAACTAAATCCTTCCCATGACCAGTTATAAGGAGCAAAAACATTCCCATTGATGTAAAGCTTCAACTCGTTGCAGACATTCCTTATAAGATACTCATTAGGGTCCTCGGAAAATCTGAGATGCACATCCTTACGATTATTGGACTGCATGATCAAACTATATACGACGTGCTCAAGGTCGCAATACCCTTCAGAGACCTTCTCGATACCATATGCAGTAGGTTTGTTCTCGACCTTCAAATAATTTTTGAGGTTTGAAGAAAAGCTCTCATCCAGTTCATAACTGCGATTCCCCACGAGAGCGTACGAGATCTTTGTTTTATCCAATACGGTCATGATTTATTATCGACGTATGTATTTAAAAAAGATACCTTAGAAAGACAAGATCTAAGAGGATTATCTAAAAAAATGAGAATTATCGATATTTACTTCAAATATCGCCTATCACAGATATCAACTCATAGACCACGGGGACATCTTCATCTGTAAGATTGTCATCCTCGAATATGGCCCTGTATACCACTCCGTTCTCACCAACGTAATATGTACTATCCCCATTGACAAAGACCGATGTCTCCAATGCACCATAATATGTGGAATCTATTACCGTATCTCCGATATATTCGGCGCCCTTTATCAGGCCGTTCTTCTCCGACATCACACCTGCATAATCAGCATTATGACGAAATACAAGGTCGGAGGCCACCTCTATGTTGGTGTATGATGTGTTGGCTGTCGTATTCAGCGTCCGAGGGTAACATGTAACCACACCCCCATCCAATCCGATTTCCCAATTGCCATTGTATCCGATGAGCTTCGTGTACTCTATCGAATCGTCCTCAAAGGTTCCACACGCTATGTAGAAGTACTTCCCATCCAATCCATTTTCATCGCCATCCTTCTGATCAGCGATGACGATGACCGATACTATGACCGCCGCCAATACAACAACCGCGACAGATATTGCAATGATTGGTCCCCTATGCTCCATATTATTACGCACTCCGTGAAATGATATCGATGATCATCAGAACCGATTATCGAGGATTTAAAAAGATTCGACATAGACTCTATATTCTATATTTTGATATATATCGAAAAAATTTGAATCGATCTTCTAATTCCATTGCCAACTTGAATATTCGATTGTCCTCCTTCTGAATCATTCAGTATATTATTTGTGAAGAAATGAAAACAATCGAATTTTATATTGTGATAAAAAAAATATTTGTATTATCTGACCTGAATATCAAAACGATATCGCATAAATCACATTGAATTCCCACAATTGATTTATATCCATAATTAATAGAAGTGTCAATGAATAGAAGGATGTCAACGATATTTTCTTTGATCATCATAATGGTCATGTTCTTCATGTTCTTATCTGTATCAAATCAACAAAACGGACCTCAAGTACCTAGTGGGGCCATAATCGTATTCTTTGTTATTGCAATATTGATCGTGATATACGGCGCGATAGGAAAAAGGCCTAGACAATTATGAATCTCTGATGCATTTTTCAATTATCAAATGAGATTGCATTGATATTGAACATTAATACTTGTTAAAAAATGCGATTGATCTGTAAGAGGGTGCGATGTTTATCGGGCCTTATCGCACATCTCGAATGAAACGTTGTTGTTTCCCACATCCTTTGCACGATTCTTTGAAAGCAATCCCAATTCCATCCATGCCGCATCGAAGACTGCGATGGGAGTGAGGCATGGGACGGATAATGTCGCCCTGACTTCCGAATCCACGACCTTGCTTCCCTCGTAGTTTGTGACATCCTCAACGGTTATGTTTCCCAATCTCTCAGCGTATGCCTGAACGTTTGGACAGTCGGAAACTATCTTCACGCGTATGGTCCCATCTTCCTGCAACTCCGCTGTGACCTTGTTTAACTTGCCACATGTGTTCATATGTACTACCACTGTTGAACTCATTTTATCAAAATGATATGGATATGTTTATATATAAATTAACTTAAAAAATCAATATAATTTATTTTTTATAAGTTATATCCAACCAATAAATTGTTTAATAGGCGTTAAATTATGTTTCTTTAAATACTAATCAACCAAAAAATAAGTAACTAATCTAATTATCTAGGGCTATATAATCCAACCATGTAATAGGTATAAATATTGATGGAGGAAATTAAAAGAATAAGCTTTGCAAGGTGAAAAGAATCGGAGTGGTAAAATGTCAAAAGAGGAAATACTGAGAAAACTTAGCGACTCGGTCGTTAATTATAAGCTCGACCTGGCAAAATCTGCCGCGAAGGAAGCGCTCGATAAAGGTATCGACCCCATTGAAGCGATCAATGGGGGCCTTGTAAAGGGAATGAGCATAGTCGGAGAGAACTATGCGAACCACAAGGTGTATCTTCCACAGGTATTGGTGTCAGCTCGCTGCATGTATGCTGGACTGGATATCCTTCTACCAGCGATCCCGAAATCACAACTTGAACATTCCAAAAGATGCGCAGCCGCAGTCGTAGAGGGAGATGTGCATGACATAGGGAAGAATATCGTGAAGACCATGCTTACCGCTGGCGGATACATCGTGACAGATTATGGAAAGGACATATCTCCCGAGGAGATAGTGAAAAAGGCCGAGAACGATGGCATACATTGCCTTTGCCTCAGCACGCTTATGACCCCTACCATGGACAACATGAAGAAGACCATCGATGTGCTGAAAGAGACAGGATATCGTTCCAAGGTCATCGTAACGATAGGCGGGCCACCTACTTCCCCAGGATTCGCAAAGGAGATAGGGGCAGACCACAGGGATAGCAACGCACAGGATTGCGTCAACTGGCTCAAGGAGGAGTTGTAAATGACCGATATGACACCAGTTGAAAGAGCGACTGCCGCACTCAACGACGAGAAGGTGGACAGATTGACCGTCTACCCCATCGCATGCGGTGTCTGTAGAAAGCTCATAGGTGATGGAAAACTCACATATCGCGAATGGTGCAGCGACCCGAAACTATTCGGACAGGCATTCGTGGAAGGGCAGAAGAGGTTCGGATTCGACTTCGCGGTCGGGTTGATGGACCTATCTGTCATGGCGGGAGACCTTGGCGCTCATGTCAGGATGGATGAGCAGAACACTCCTTTCGTCGATCAACATGTCAACAACGGACCTGAGGATTATGAGAATTTCAAAGTTCCAGATATCAAAAAGGGAAGAACTGATGTTCTGATTAGGGGTTCGAAAGAGATTGCCGATGGACTCAATGGGAAGGTGATAACATCATCGTTCGTAGAGGGACCATTGCTTGCATTGTCCCAGACAGTTGGAGCTGAAAGGCTTTTCATGGATATGTTCACCGATCCTGCACCGGTGCACAAGGCCTTGAAGACCATGACCGAATACGATTCGCAGATCGTAGAGGCGATGGGCCGTACAGGCATCAATGCATTGATGTGGGACTATCTCTGGGGAAATTATTCCGTGCTCGGAGACCAGGAATACAAGGAGTTCGAAGCTAAATACGCAGAGAAACTCAACAAACTGGTCCTCAAAAACGGGATGGCCATGGCGATACATAATTGCGCAGACCTGCCGCACCTAAATACCCAGATCAAAGAATACAAACCGTCGATATACTCGATGGCCTACTATCCGCTGATCGAGGGCTCTCCATCCCCGACCAAGGTCATAGGTGATGGATATGCGGACAAATGTCTCATTGCAGGACAGATAGACCCGCAGTTGTTCATCAGAGGTACTGTAGAACAGATAACCAATACGACCAAGGACCTGTGTCATGAAGTGAAGACCGCCCTATGCAAGCGCGGTCTAAAATCAAGATACTGCATCGCCTCCGGATGCGAGGTGCCGCCAGATATATCCTGTAAACTGGAGAACATAGCGGCCGTCGTAGAGGCTACCAAGAAGTACGGAAAGATGGAGTGTTGAACGAAACCGCTTACAAAACGATGGGATGGATGGAATGGACCCTCCCAGAACTTATGCTAAACCTTTTACCATGGACGGATCGGAATGCGATCATCGAAAGATGAGGGTCCTCTTGCGGCGTTCCGGTCCGTCTTCCTCCACAAATGAAAGACCTGGTGATCTTATGAACGGTTTCTATGAAACGATGAGAAGTAAAGGATTCTCCTACGAGACGACAGCTTCGGTGAGAAAGTTCAATTGCCCGAATTGCAATTTTAACTTTTCTCTTGTATATGCACGCACATTCGCATGCCAAGGATGCTCAGAAGCGGTAAGAGGGTGCCCTAAGGTCAGATGTGCGAAATGTGATTGCGAATTCTTCATCAACGAGACCCCTGAGATACATGGCAAGGAACAGCAGAGAGCGGTCGCTGACCACATCTCCAACGTTGTGAACCAGCACTATGATGGTCTCGGGATACGCACATACAACAGGTGATCCGATGGACATAGGATTGGGATTGGATACCGGAGGAACGTACACCGATGCAGTGATACTTGACCTTAGGAGCAGCATTGTCCTTGGAAAAGCGAAGGCGTTGACCACCAAGGAGAATCTTGTTATCGGAATTGAGAATGCCCTGAAGAATCTGGATGGGGGCCTGCTTTCCAAGGTATCAATCATATCATTGTCATCGACCCTTGCGACCAACTCCATAGTAGAAGGAAGGGGATGCAGGATCGGACTCATCTGCATCGGAAGAGAGTACGATAATTCCGTGAGAGTGGATGAATACATCAAGATCAACGGTCGTCACGACCTCAACGGAAAAGAAACGGAAACACTCGATACGGATTCGATAAGAAGATTCTTGAACAATGTTAAGAGCAAGGTCGATTGCATCGCAATAACCGGCTATCTAAGCGTTAGGAATCCTGAACACGAGATCGAGGCAGAGAAACTGGTGAAGGCCATCATCGACAAGCCTACGGTATGCGGATATCAGCTCTCATCAACTCTTGGATTCAACGAACGGGCCAGGACAGCGATAATGAATGCAAGGCTGATACCAGTGATTAAAGACCTTATCTCCTCTGTGAAAAAGGTGATGGGCGATCATGAGATCGATGCACCGATAATGATCGTGAAAGGCGACGGATCGATAATGAACATGGAAATGGCCGAAAGACGCCCTGTAGAGACGATATTATGCGGCCCTGCCGCGAGCCTCACAGGCGCTAAAGTATTGACTGGCCTCAAAGATGCCATTGTTGTGGATGTCGGTGGAACCACGACAGACATAGGGATACTGAGGAACGGCTTTCCAACGATAAATTCGAATGGTGCAACCATCGGCGGTCACAAGACGCATGTGCTTGCAGCAGAGATATCGACATCCGGGATAGGAGGGGATAGCCGCATCGTATTGAATGGCGATGACATCTACCTTAAGCCACAGCGCGTTGTACCTCTCTGCATCGCTGCGTACAAGCATCCTGAGATAATCTCTGATCTGAAGGATGCCATGGATAGACCGATCACACATCATAGGGCCTTTGAAGATAAGAATGTGGTCTTGGACATAGAGTTCTTCACGATATCCAGGCAGACCTCGACCGAGTCCTTGTCATCACTTGACCGCGAATTCCTAGGTCTTATAAAACAACGTCCTCTGACCCTCACAAGAGCCGCCTCCATATTGAACGTGCATCCTCTCGACTTCGACATCGATGGCATGGAGGAACACGGATTGATACAACGTATTGGCCTCACACCTACGGATATACTTCATGCCGAAGGAAGCTACATACAATATGATGCGCAAGCTTCCAGATTGGGAGTCGATTACGCTTGCAGGAAATTGAGGGTCGACAAGGATGAGCTGATAAGAAGGATCAAAGAGATGGTCTACGAGAAGATAACACATGAGATAATCATGAAATTGATATTCGATGAGACCTGCGAGTCGAATGATTGCAAGATCTGCAGGGACCTTCTTGGTAAGGCCATCACAGGCATGCCAGGAAGGGACTTCAGTTGTGCCATAATATTGAACAAGCCCATTGTGGGAATAGGGGCACCGGTATGCGCATGGCTGCCTGATGTTGCGAAGAGACTGCATACGGATTTCATCGCCCCTCCTGATTCAATGGTCGGAAATGCGATAGGCGCGATATCTGGCTGCATAATCGAATCGATCGACATCCTGATAGAACCTAAAGGGACATGCATGGATTATTCCGGACCTTGCACCGTGTTCTCGAAACTCGGAAAGATGAATTTCGATACCATAGAGATTGGCATGGAATATGCGAAATCAGAAGGCGGGAAGTTCGCCGGTGATATCGCGAAACAGGCAGGCGCATATTCCACCGATATCAGATATGATGTGAAAGAAAGGAGATATGATGTCGAAGGCGCCGAAGCGATATTGGACATAACCGTATCCGTAATAGCGACTGGAAAACCCCAACAGATGGTCTGAGCTCATTCCCAGTTGATAGAATAATTCGAAACTGGCACTATCATCTCTACCGTCATCCCTCTTCCAGGAACTCCGACTTCCCTCGAACGGAATCCTGAGGCCCTCAATATGTTGAACGCCAGATATGCCCCCCTTCCATATTCCATGGAGGCCCCAGATGCAAAGGAGGCCTTCTTGTCATATGGTATGCCCACACCATCATCTGAATAGACCATCACGAGACTGCCGTTCTCTATCCTGCATTTCACGGAACATCTTGTCACACGCACACCTTGCGTGATCGAATACATCAACATGTTCGAGAATACGTTATAGAATGCGGGGTCGGCGAGTATCTTCACTCCCTTGACGCTGCAATCCATGAAATCCGGACTGACACGATTAGACCTTATCGCCACATCGAGGATGTCATCCAGATTCTGCCATTTCGGATCCACGATACCAACGTCGTGATATTCCTTGACGAATCTTATCACATCGTCGAGACCATCGATCATTGCCAGCATATCCTCTTTATCCGAAGAATCTGAAAGCCTCTCTATCTCGAACCTCAATCCTTTCAACGATTTCTTTATGTCGTCGTTGATGAGGGAATCCAGCACATTCATCCTTTCAATGGTCTGACGGAGTGCTTTCTCCGCATGTGCTATCTCTGTTATGTCATCGATTATCACGATGAATCCTGTGATCTCATCACTCTTTCCGATGACCTTTGCAACATTTATCTTGAATACGGTGTCGTTACCATTCTTATCTATGGAATGTCTGAACTCCTTGGATTCCCCGGACTCACGCACTTGGTCTATATCGGATGATATCATGCGAGAAAGGTCGTTGGAGAATGATTTCAAAGGCTCTTTGGACAAACATAACGAATGGGACGTCATGAGAGACCTTGCATACTCGTTGCTTTCCAATACCGAAAGATTGCTGTCCACTATCATTATCCCGACAGGTGCGTTGAGCATGACCTCTCTCAATTTGCGTTCGCTCTTGACGTTCTCCTCTTCCAACATCCTTTCATGATAGATGGATATCAGACCTTCCATCAGAAGGGTGAACTGAACAGTATCATCCTCGGTATATTCTAGGACCTTGTTACCAACACCTGCGGTAGCTAGAATGCGGCCGTTATGGAAAATGGGTATCATAAGAAGGCGCTTCAATTGGACATGCCCCGAAGGCAGCCCGTTCTTATGATAATCGGAATCGCTTGGATAATCATTGACCATTATCGGTTTCCTATGTCTTATCGGCTCTCCCCAGACACCTGTGGAATCGAAATCGTAGGTTATCTGCCTGTTCTTCATCTTGCATTCTTCAGGTCCTCCCAAGGACCATGCTGCCATCTTGAGCTTCTTGGTATCTTCCTCGTACATCGCGATGTATCCCATCGTACTGTTCGTGAGCTTGACGCTGGATTCCAATGCGTAGTTCAGGATCTCACTGAACTCCTTGTCATGCATCGTGGCCATTGAAAGGAGTGCGTTCATCCTCTTCTCACTGAGTTGCCTGTATGATTCTATCTTGAACTTCTCCGCACACAATATTATCTTCGATGACAGGTCCATGTAGAAATTCATCGTATTATCACGACTCACGTAATAGTCCATCTTCAATTCGAATGCCTTTATCGCAACGTTACCGTCTGCCTTATTGGTCATTATGATGAAAGGGCGGAGATAATTCATGCGATTCATATCGTTGAATATTCCAATGGCGTTGATATTCGGAGGATCGTGATCACACACTATTACATCTAGATTCGAGAGCGTCCTCAGTGTAGCATTCAACGTAGAAAGGTCGCTGTGGATGTGCACTTTGATCATACTGTTGATATTCGTGATGAATCTCTGGGCCTGTTGCAGCAAGACCTCGTCAGATGATATCAAGAGTACTTCGTACATGCGAGCCGATATTGATTTTTGATTACAAATACAATTGCATTTTCACGATCTGGGGATCTCGCCTTTTTTATCCTTCTTCATCATTTTGAACCCATGCAGATACATGTATAGGACCAAAGCAACCACTCCCAGACCGGCAGCTATCATGTATGTGTCATGGAACCCGTACATCACGATCAAAGTACCGAAAACGAATGGACCGAAACCACTGGACATATCCATGAATATCTGGAATGTGGACATGCATATTGGATAGCGTTCTGGTCTCGACTGGCGTATGACGATCGATTGACCTACTGAATTGACCAGTGCGACACCGAAACCGATCATGAATGCGGATATCAAAAGCATTAGTGCCGAATCGGCATAACTGAGCAGCACCATGGCCATTATGAAAAGTATGAAACACGGTATCAGCACTATGTTCTCGCCGCGGATGTCTGCCTGCCTTCCGACAAATACCCTCGATATGAATGTGGAGAGGGCTATCACAAGGAAGAAATAAGATGTTGCCACGACAAGGCCTATGCTGTTTCCATATTGCGAGATGAAAGTAAGCACACTGGAATAGGCGAAGAAGAATATCATCACCACCAATGATATCTTCAAGGCCGATCTTTCTATGAGGTTGTCCATCTTCAATTCGTGAAGGTGCTCGCGCTCCTCCGATGACACTGTCCTTCTCTCTACCTTGAGGAACCCTATTATGATCAAAGGGAGTACCATCACCAGTGTGCTCATCAGGTACATCGAGCTGTATCCTCCACTGTACATGAAATGGATGCTCAGATACGGCCCTATCGCAGATGCCAACGTGTATGACAGCATGTAATACCCTATACCTTCGCTGCGACGCGATGCGGGAACTGACGTTGCGACCATGCTGTTTATCGCCAACATTCCAAACCCGTAGAAGAATCCGTTGAATATCCTCAGAATACATAATGACAGGAAATCAGGAACGAAGAGGTAGAGACAATTTGCTACAATCAACATCACAACGGATATCAGAAGGGACCTCTTCCTGCCGATGACGTCCACATATCTTGCAACGAATATACGTGATATGAACGACCCGAGGACGAAGATACATGCTGCGAACCCTCCCCATGAGGAATTCCCGCCGAACTCATCTTCGACGTAGTCCGCCATGCATATGTAGATCGCCAAGAATGAGAAGGAGAAACAAAATCCCATGACAATCAATATCATGAAATTTCGTGTGAACAGCTTCTCTCCTGTCATGGCCGATTGTCTCATTTCGAATATTTATTAATATCACAACGAGAAGGACATCCATCGATTATGATGGGTCGATTATTTTCTGATTGTCCAAAATAAAGCAATCTTGAATTCACGTAAAGATGCACATAATGAGAAGAATAAGACGTTTTATAGGATCCAAAATCCACACTGAACAGGGGTCCGGTCACTTCATTTCCTTTTTATCGATTAACTGCGTGACCCCTTCATCTTTGACCCTGTCATCCATACGTACCGTACAACTTCCCTTACTAGGATATATGAGCGCCACGATTATTGCTACAGAAGCAATAATGAATGCCCCTATTATCATCAACCCATCCATCATTTATACTCACTCTAAACCATTTTTCAATGTTAATTTTTTACTTTGACTGCAAAAGAACTTCAATGCGAATCATCCGAGATCGATTGCGGATATTTCTCGCTAGATTGGATTCTCATTGTTTAGGTATTCCTAATAATCTGAATGTGATTTTAGTATTTGGAACTAATTGAACCTCTTCCCTTTTTGTAACCTTACTCCTGATTTGAATCGAATGATGCCTTGAAATAGATATTATTCATTTTATTATATAATTATCAATATATTGTATCAATTTTATTAATATTTATATTGTATATTATTAATAATTTTTAAATTTAACATAAATATATATACATGTTCCGTGCTAACACGTGACACGGTGAATTAGATGTTCGGCAAAAACATCAGAATAGAAAGGATAATCGATAGGGAAAGCGGCAATGCGGTCATAGTGCCCATGGACCATGGGATCAGCATCGGCCCCATACCCGGCCTGATAGATATGAAGAAAACGGTCAGCGATGTGGTTGATGGTGGAGCCACCGCTGTATTGATGCATAAGGGAATGGTCCCTCAAGGACATAGGACGAGCGGACATGATGTCGGCCTCATATTACACCTCTCTGCATCCACTGACATTGGTGTGAACTCAAACAACAAGGTCCTGGTCGCAACGGTCGAAGAAGCATTGAAACTAGGTGCGGATGCCGTCTCGATGCATATCAATGTGGGGGCAGAGAGCGAACCACAGATGATGAAGGACCTGGGAATGGTGTCGTTCCAATGCATGGAATGGGGAATGCCGTTGATAGTGATGGCATACGCCCGCGGCCCCACTATAAAGAATTCATTCGACCCCACCGCCGTGGCCCATGCCGCAAGGGTGGCCATGGAACTCGGTGCGGACATCGTGAAATGCAATTACACGGGCGATATCGACTCTTTCAAGAATGTCGTGAAGGGTGCAATGGTACCTGTGGTCATAGCCGGAGGTCCAAAGACGAATTCGGACCTTGATATCTTGCAGATGGTATATGATTCTCTGGAAGCTGGAGGCCACGGTGTTTCCATAGGAAGGAACATATTCCAGCATAAGGACGTCAAAGGCATTATGAGTGCAGTATCGGATATAGTGCTCCATCAGGCCACCGTTGAAGAGGCGGCGAAACATCTCAAAAATTAATTAATATGTACGCCTGACGAAAAAAGAGGGGGACACATGGACCTAGAGCTGCTCAGAGAAGAGATATTGCGCACGGATATAGAGATAATAGACCTCATATCGAGAAGAACGGACCTAGCCGAACAGGTGGGGCGCAACAAAGTGGAGAACGGCCTCCCGATAAGGAACATCGCCGTGGAGGAGAAGGTCGTCAAAAGATACAGGGATGCGGCCGAGAGCAGCGGCATAAATCCCGATACCTTGGAGAAGGTAGCCCGGGCCTTGATACAAGAGGCTGTCGACAGGGAAGCACAGGTGCCATCACATGATTCCATGAGGAAAGAGATCGCGATAATCGGCGGCGGAGGAAAGATGGGCAAATGGATGTCCGATCTGTTGAAGATAGACGGGCACACCATCAAAGCGATAGACCCGCGCCTTGATAACGGCCTTACGATCGAGGACGCAGCCTCAGCGGACGTTGTTATAATATCTGTGCCCATAGAAATGACGGAGAACGTCCTGAAAAGGACTGACGAGGTCTGTAAGAAGGATGCACTGATATTCGATCTCACATCACTGAAGACCCCCATCTCGCATGACCTCAGGGAATTGGCAAAAAGAAGAAAGATATGCTCCCTGCATCCGATGTTCGGACCATCTGCGAAATCAATGTACGGGAGGAATCTCATAATCTGCAATTGCGGAAACACAGATGCCGTTACAGAAGCAGAAGGACTTTTCAAGAACAAAGGCGGAGACATACGCATCATGGCTCTCGATGACCATGACAAGTACATGTCCTACGTCCTCGGATTGAGCCATGCTGTGAACATCGCCTTCTTCACTGTATTGGATAGGAGCGGCATAACCTACAAGGATATGTGCACTGTAGCATCGACCACATTCCGCAAGAACATGGAGACGAATGAATCTGTAGCCCTGGAGGACCCGATACTGTATTACGAGATACAGCATTCTAACGCATTCCGCGATAGGATGTGGAAAGAATTCTCTATAGCTGTAGAGGACATAAAAAATGCATCGAAGGACGAGGACCCTTCAAAATTCATAAAGATAATGGATGCTGGAAGGGACTACTTCTCCTGATGCAGAATTACTGAAAACGAATCTTGATCGTATGGATCGATCAAAGATTCTCTGCTATCCATGCCGCGGCCACTACGAAAATGACAGCTACCATGATCAAGACCATGAACCATGCCATCAGCTTCTTCTTACGATCCTTATTCATTAATGCCCAGTTAAGAATATGATGTTATTAAAGATTGCGAAAAAAAAGAATTTTGTTAAATTGTATGATTGAATTTATTTATGTATCAAACAATGCGGACCTTTCCCTCCAATACAAGTGCGAATGACAGATATACGCTGAAAACAAAAAGCAGAAGCGAAACTGTACCGATTACCAAATGCCAATAATTTCCACCATATATGATGAATTCAAAAAAAATCAATCACATATATCGATAAAAAATCATCATTTGACAATTATAAATCTAAATGACACATAAAAGAAGTTGTTTAAATGGTTTGATAACTCTGTTCACACATACGATCAGTATGTTGGAATCTTGCCTTCCAATGCGAGTGCGTATGCCAAGTATATGTTGAACAAGAAGTTGAAAAGTGCGACTATACCGATGACGTTGTGCCAATAGCTAGGCATATCGTATACGACTCCGATTCCTACTGTCAAGAAAACCAAAGCCGTTGTAACCAATATCAAAGACAATGCCTTATAGGTCTTTATCAAAACAGACCAGATGATCGCTAGAATAAAGGCTATGCCGAATGTTATTAATTCCCATCCGCCCATTCCAAATCCACAAAGAGCCACTCCTGCACCGACTAGACCGAAAACAATGAATCCGAAATTGCTTTCCGACCTGTATGCAAGCAAGGCCACGATGATGATCAGTATTCCCAAAACTTCAAAAAACGCTGCAGAGGGGCCGGTCTCATTTTTAAAGCTGTAAATCGCAAGGGGTAACGATACCACTGCGACCAAGAAAAGTCCGAACGCCGTTGGGTCCAGACATTTTTGACATTCTACCATGTTTTTTTCCTCCAATGAGGTATATACCTCGGGTTAGCATTGTCGTTCAACAATATAAATATTAATCGTTGGATGGATGGATGTTTAACATTAAATGACTAAATTACATTTTTAATACTGGATGATAAAAATGGAATACTTCCAGATGTTGTTACTCTTACGGTAATTATAAATATTAATGTCTGTACCCGACCGATGAATCACCAGAATTCATCCTCAGGCACCAATACAATTCTTTTCTTCTTCTCATCCTGTACCTTGGAGGCCATCAATCTCTGTATTTGGTTATACTGCTGAGGATTGATGGCATTCTGAGCGAAATGCCTTATCAAGACGTCATCCCACCTCATATATCCAGCATATATTGGGTTGTGCAGTATGTTCCTCAGATTGTATGCATTCCAGTCGTTCCCATTCCTGGTCGATGTGCCTCTCCTATTAAGGCTGAATGCAATATCATCGAGGGTGTCTCCCGAATAATATGAATCGAATATCATCTTGACGATCTCGAGCTCCTCCGGCGTGGAGAACAATATCCCGTCTGTCAAACGATATCCGAAAGGAGGGTTGAATCCCAAGGTCTTATTCACCTCAGGCGTGTTCTGCAGGGTCTCGGCCTTCTCTTTCATGCCCATGTAGGTCCTTTCACCTATCTGCTCACTTTCCAACTGGGCAAGTCTTTGGATCATGTCCACAACGAATCTTCCAAGGGCATTTGTGGTATCGAGTGATTCCATGCATGAGACGAACTTCTTATCTTTCTTGTTGAGCTCATCCATCATATTCATGAAATTACGACTGTTCCTGTGTATCCTATCCATCTTGAGGACCAAAAGGACATCCCACTTCTCCGATTCTGCCATCATCCTCTGATAAGCGGGACGCTTGACATTCGTACCCGAATAACCATCATCGCGATAGATGTCCGCCACTTCCCAGTCCTCGGACACGCAATAATCATTGAGCATAGCTGTCTGAGCATCCAGAGAATAACCTTCTAAGGCCTGCTCCTCGGTGGATACCCTGACATAGATGGCGGCCCTCATCTCACACCTTTAATGGACCGTTTACAGCCTCGAATGAATCCTTATCTAGGATCGGTTCGTGATCGCCTTTACGGATTATGCCGTCCCATTCGATGTATCCCGTATACAACGGATTGTGCAGTATATTGCATACGGATTGCTTATTCCATCTTCCGCTACGTTTGGCAGGAACCATCCTATTGTTCAGATCATCGGCTATCAATGACATGGACATTCCGTGACCATACATGGAATATATCTCCCTTACAACCTCGGCCTCATTCTCTACGACCAGTAACGTGCCTTTGCTGTATACGTATCCGAACGGATGACCCGAACCAAGATAGCCTGTGCCGCATTGAGCCTTGCGCGTCATGCCTATCTTCACTCTTTCGCCTATCTGCTCACTCTCTAATTGAGCGATCCTTTGCATTATATCCATGACGAATCTGCCCATCGCGGTCGTGGTGTCAAATTTCTCTTGGACAGAATTGAACTCCTTTCCCTTCCTGCGAAGGTCGTCCATCATCAACGTAAAATTAACGCTGTTCCTGTGTATCCTATCCATCTTGAGGACCAAAAGGACATCCCATCTATCGGATTCCCTCATCATGCGCTGATACTCGGGACGGTCCGCCCTGCGGCCTGAAAAACCCTCGTCACGATATGTGTCAGCTATCTCCCAACCACGCACATTGCAGTATGCCTTCAATCTCTTTGTCTGAGCGTCGAGAGAGAAACCTTCGTTTGCCTGGTCTTCAGTCGACACCCTCACGTAGAGTGCTGCCCTCATTGGATCCCCATCCACCTCTCGTATCATCCTACTTGTTTAAAAATATAGGCATATTTGAATCCAGATGGAACAATATCTATTTTTTATGCACATCCTCATAATCAGACATGAAAAAATCTTCTGACCATTGCAGAAACTTATGAATCCAACCAAACTTTGATCACATCTAGAGGACAATCCATCAAAATCGCCGTTTCTTCTTCTGAACCACATTGAGAGAATATACGCTTTGCAACTATGACGATATTCTCCCCCACCTCAATAATGTGTCCGTCTGGGTCGTAAAATCTAACGACCATTTGCCCCCATTCGTGTCTTTTTGGAGGGTGCACAAGATGGATATCCAAGGATTCTATCTTTTTTAAAAAAGAATCTATGTCCTCGGTCTCGAAATACAATTCCGCATCGTTACCATGATACTTGATCGAATCCTCAGTTATTCCCAGTAATCTATCAAAATCCTGTTGCAATGCGATACCTCCACTGAGTGTTACATTGGCACCAAGATCTACGACCACCTCTTGATCCAGGATATCATGATAAAATTTTTTCGATGCATCTATATTCTTAACAGCAATTAGCGATGACCTGAAAATCACAGTCTAATGATGCGTCTATCCATATATACATCCTTACATCGAAATTCGTATTCCTCGATTTGAACAGGGAATGTCCGATTCTTTGGACTCGAAGAGCTTAGATGCGTTTTAAAAAATCCACCCTGGAACGTATACTTTCCTGATGCTTTTCGTCGGTCCATGAAGGGTCCTTCATCTCTGTGAATATAGTACAAGGTATCTGCTTGCAAAGTCCACAATGATCCATCTGCTTCTTCTGTCTGCAGCACCCGTATATCGGACATACCTTCAAAGATATCTGCTCTGTCCAGAATACCTGCCCCTTTTGAGCGGTACAACCGTTACAACTCTTCAGATGATGCTCGCACCTGGAACAATCCACACCGCAACAGCTGATACTCGCGTCCATGAAGGCCAATCGTAATAGCAAGTATGAAAATATTGTGTAAGAAAAATCGATATGAAAAATTTATAGGGGGTGTATACCCCCTGATTGTTTAAGATTTACATCATTCCGGGCATTCCGCCCATTCCGGGCATTCCGCCACCGGCTCCCTGTGGGGGTGCGGACCTGCGGGATGCAATGACGTCATCGATCCTGAGGATCATGTTGGCAACCTCGTTTGCAGAGTTGATTGCCTGGGTCTTTACTCTCAAAGGCTCTATGACGTTCGCCTTGTACATATCGACGGCCTCTCCGGTGTTCAGATCGATACCGTAGTACTTTCCGTCCTTCTTCTTGTCATGGGCGTTCTTGAGCTTGATTATGCTATCGATTGGATCGATACCTGCATTCTCAGCAAGGGTCCATGGGATGATCTCCATGGCTTTTGAGAACTTCTCTATTGCGAGCTGTTCCCTTCCACCTACGGATGAGGCGTACTCTCTGAGTCTCTGTGCGAGCTCTATCTCAGGTGCACCTGCACCTGCAACTACCTTTCCATCCTCGATTGTGACTCCTACTGTGCGGATTGCATCATTGAGGGCTCTCTCGACCTCTTCGAGAACATGCTCTGTTCCGCCGCGGACGAATATGGTGATCGCCTTAGGGTTCTTACATCCAGTTATGAATGCCATTCCATCCTCTCCGACGAGCTTCTCCTCTACACATCCTGCTGTTCCAAGGTCGTCCTTTGTGAGCTCCATCGCTCCGCCGACTATGTTTGCACCAGTTGCCTTGGAGACTGCCTCTAGGTCACTCTGCTTGCATCTCCTGTATCCGAGGATGCCTTCCTTTGCCATATAATGCTGAACGAGCTCATCTACTCCTTTGGAGCAGAAGACGACGTTTGCACCTGTCTTCTTTATATTGTCGACTATGACCTTCATGGACCTCTCTTCCTCTGCGAGGAAGGATGCCATCTTTGTTGGGTCGGTTATCTGGATCTGTGCATCGAACTCGGTCTTCTTGACCTCTAACGAGCACTCGAACAGAGCGATCTTGGCCTTCTCGACCTTCTTTGGCATGCGGGAGTGGACGGACTCTTTGTCGATTACTACACCCTGGATCATGTAGGTGTCACCGATGACGCCACCGACTTTCTTCTGGATGCGTATGTTCTTGGTCTCTACCTTTCCATTGTCCGATACTGTCTTGCAAGCCTTTACGACTATGTCTGAAAGCTTACCCTCTTCCTCTCCGACAGATTTACCGGTGAGTGAAGTTGTAGCTACTTTCTTGAGGACCTCGTCTTTGGATGCATCTATTGCGATGCTGTTGAGTATCTCGTTTGCCTTGACAGCTGCCATGTTGAATCCGTTCGTGATCACTGTTGGGTGAACATTGGAATTGATCAATTCCTCAGACTGTTTCAAAAGTTCTCCTGCTAGTATTACGGCAGTTGTCGTACCGTCACCGCACTCTGCATCCTGGGTCTTTGCGACCTCCACTACCATCTTGGCTGCGGGGTGCTGAACATCGATCTCTTTCAGAATGGTAACACCATCATTTGTGATGACTACATCACCGATCGTGTTGACTAGCATCTTGTCCATACCTTTAGGTCCTAACGTTGACCTCACTGCATCAGCAACGGCTTTGGCGGCTGCAATATTGTTGTACTGAGCCTCCTTGTCCTTTGTTCTCTCGGTGCCTTCTCTTAGCACAATAATTGGCTGGTTTGAATTTCCGTACATAGGATTTTCCTCCTAATTGATTAGTTACAGTAATTTTGTTCTTCTATATTAACTTATCTAGATTGACCATAATTTGATGACATTGTAAAGACCTTAGAAAATACCATTAAACGATGACACCCACACATTTTTATGACCGTATTAAAACTGTTCATCTTACATCGACCTATGGATATTAAAAAAGATAAATATGAATCATGACGGTATCGACCTTGATGTTCAAATGAGAGCGATTACAGAGCCAAAAATCTCCATAAATCAATTTTTCATAATAGCCGGATTCCTCATGGGACTAGTGAGTCTTTTCACCCTTTGGATCAGCATCAGTTTCAACGATGCAGTACTTGGGATATCGGGCTGGTACCTTACAACCTCGGACAATGTGGGCCAGTTCGGTCTTGACGATATGCAGAGATACATACCGATCGCGGTATTCCTCATGTCCCTGGTCGGAACTTTGCTTATATCGATCAAGGTCGCATTGCCTGATAAAATGACCAGATTGGAAATCCTGATACCGGTGCTTGGTCTGGTCATATTGATAACGACCATAATATTCGGTGTATGGGACACGAAATATGTAGGCGAGATATTCGACAATGCAGGCATAGGGATATGGCTCTCGATCCTTGGTTCCATACTCATCCTTCTATTCGGTACGATCGAGATGATGCATTCGATTATGAAAAAGAACAACAGATGATTTTCCAGCAGGGACCTCATTCGTTTTCGTTATTACTCAGGGGGCATTTGCCCCCATTACTATTAATACTTCAAAAAATAATCACGTATGTTAGTGATCACTTGACACTAGTTGTACATAAATGTCCAAAATGCGGCGGGCAAGTAAAACTAGAGGAGCAATGGAAGGAAGGTTTTTGCGTCTATTGCGGATTGAAGGTCAAGAACAGTCTTGTCTGGATAAGGCTTCTGAGCACCGACAGGATTGATACGGACAGCGATGTCGAGAAGACCATGAACGACATTGTTGAAGAACTCAATCACGAGAAGATCACGGAAGCATCGGATATACAAAGGATTAAGGAATCTATGCAGACCCGCTTCATGAGATACGGAGATAAATTCCGTGACTGCAGAGCCAAATATGCCAATGACACGAATGAGTTCTGTCATCGTGTGGGGTCCATACCCTATGAGGCGACGAAGAACACCTGGGAAGAACTGAAGGAATCGATCTCCAAGGTGGAGAACGGATGCGCCATATGCATGGCATACAATGAATTCACAGATGCCTACCTTTCCAGCATAGACAAGCTATCGTCGGTCCTCAAGATGAAATGGGAATCATCGTCCATACTGAAAAGAAGGAATGCTCCGAACGTCGACAAGAAGGAGCTCATCATGATGCGCAACAAGCTGTATGTGGCTGAAGCGTGGCTGAGGCTCTACAGCAAGAATTGATCAGAATACATTCTCCACGCCGAGTCCTGACTCGCGCAGCATCTGTCTGATCCTGTCCCTCGCCTTGTCGGACCCGTGTATGTTCATCCTCTCGAGGCGGTCTCCCAATTGAGGCCTCAGATTCAAAGAATCGATCACTGCCCTCTTAACACCTGTAGCGATGATGGCGTCGACGAATTCACGCTCATTCCCTTCCAGATGATCCAATACAGGGCCGATCAATGCATATGTGTCGATCCCCGCCTCTGTCAATTCCTTCAATGCCATCAATCTCTTGGCAGGCATAGGTGCACCCGGTTCGGTCATCTTCGAACGCCTTTCATCCAATCCTGTTATCGTTATCCCTATCTCGCCTCTCATTGGCGCGATCAATCCTATGTCGCGGAGGACCAGATCGGATTTCGTATGTATGTGTACCCTGATATCGTGCCCCTTCAACTCCTCGAGACAGTGCCTGGTCAACATGAATCTCCTCTCCGCCCCTTGATACGGGTCCGTTACAGTCCCTATCCCTACAGTCCCCGAGAGATGCGGCAATTCCATGGCCAACCTCTCCACTATATTGGAGCGGACCTTGACGACCCTCCAATCCCTCCAATTCGTATGAAGCACCTCTGGCGCATAACAGTATATGCAGCCATGCTCACATCCCCCGTAAGGATTGAGCGCATAGTTTATCCCCGGAAGTCCAGATGATGAGAGGGCTCGTTTGCATTCGATGATCCTGTATGGTCCGTCCCACTCGTCGACATTGCTGTACTCGGAGAGGTCAGTAATAGTCATCGATCCTCCTCTGCGTGAGATAATCGTTCAAGATCCCGGAATTCTGTATCCATGTGCGATGCTTTATGTCCATGACGCCGTCCACGAAAGAGAGGGCCTGGTCCAATCCTTCGAAATGGTGGGGGACTGTCTGACCCAATGCGGCCCTTACATTCTCCCTGACATTCCAGACACCCACCGGCATGACATATCCGGGATGCGCCTCCCTCATTATCACCACGCCTGCGGTCCTCCTCTCCTTCGTCAGGAGTTCGTTGACCGCCATCCTTGCGGCATAGTAACAGCCGCCTATGTGCGCGTATTCCGAGCGACCGTCGAAGAACTCGCAATCGGATATTATGTCTATCTGTTTTCCCGTAGGATTCCATGTTGTGTTGGGGTACCAAGCCTCGATCAGCTCGTACCTCCAGGTGGTTGGCATCATGAGTATGCACCACCTGTTGTCCAATTGCTCCCAATGGTATATCCTGAAATCATCTATCGTATCGAAGAATTTCGTGGTCTTGAGAAGGTCCTTCCCGATTATGTCGTCCACTGCGGTTATGCTCCATCTGGTGGGGACGAACCGTCTTCTCTTGTCGACGCCCATTGTGCCTACTGAGAATGCCTTTTGGATCTCGGAGATGAAGGTCCCGTTCTTGTAGGCATTTATCACAGCCCCGGTGGCATTTAGGTCGGTGTCGTAATATGACTTCTCTAGATTCCTTTCGAATCTTCCATTGCCCATCTTCATGTCATCCATGCGTGCAGAGGGTCCGAATGGCTGGACCTCGTCGTCCAATATCACCCTTCCGCTAGGCTTCTGTCTGAAATTCGCCTCTATCTCGACCGGCTTCTCCGTTAGCGCGAGTTCCTGAACGCTGTCGACTATCCTGCCGGCTGCCTTGAAGTTGGTAGCGTCTATCCTGTATTTGCCGCGGACAAGTCTGAACCTCATATCCACGATCTCATCTATCGATTTCCCAACCCAAAGTTCGGGTTTGTCCATGATGGAGGTATCCCCGAACTCAGGAGGCAGGAGCGGGCCGATGTCAACCTTTGGATACCCGTATCTTCCAACGAAGACCGCCGGGGGACTGCATCCTGCGAGGTCCTTGACATTTATCAATGGCATTGTCCTCTGCTGAGAATAGAATTTTATCATAAGGGGACATCTGTCCTTACCACAAAGCCTCCTAGATCCCTTGCATATCGAACACAACCCCGTTTCTGTGGGGGCCTTGTTATATGCGGCCATGTCGTCGAAGAAGCTTGTACCGGACATCGTTCCATTGTAAGACATGATATGACAAAAACATTGGTATTGATAGGTGTTCAGCAGGAATCAACAGGTCGAAACCATGTGCAAGGGGTTGATTCCTGCTATAAATCCTGCATCTATATTTGAATATAAAAAACTAGGTACTTTTTTACGTCTTTGATTAAAAAATCACTTATTTTGTTACGAATAGAAATATCAGATTTGTGATATTTCGCATTATTCCATATGATATCTGGCATATCCTTCAAGATGCTGTTGGATTTGAAGAATATCATTTAGTCTAAACTAAATTTCAAAAGCCTTTATATATTGCTAAATGAGATAATGATAGTTGGGATCGAATGACGGATGAACAAAGGATCAATGTTATGAGGGACGGACCTTACATGGTCCACGGGAACATCCCTTTGAATGAGATATCCGTCAAAGTAGATCCCATGGGCAAACCCATAGGTTGGACGAAGGACAAAGAGTACCGCACGGACGACATATATGCCCTGTGCAGATGCGGAAAGACGACATCGACGCCATTCTGTGACGGAACGCATATGGATGCAGGCTTCAGGGATCATAAGATCGCAGAACCTGATCTCTATGATGAGAATGTCACGATTACGAAAGGGTGCGAAAACGTGGAGTTGATGCAGAGGCCGATATTATGCACTGGTGCAGGATTCTGTCACTCCGGTAGGAAGATAGAGCAATCTATAAAGAAAGAAAAATACCTGGATGAGGCACGTGAACAGTGCGATAACTGCCCTGGCGGCAGTCTTACACTTGTCATCGGCGGTGTGAAATACGAACCTGCGCTCAGGAAGGAGATCTCCATCACCAACGATGTCCACACGGTCGGCCCCATATGGGTAAGAGGCGGCATACCCGTGGTCTCGCCCGAAGGTAAGGGATATGAAGTGAGGAATCGCATCGCACTATGCAGGTGCGGAAGGTCCAAGAATATGCCGTTCTGCGATTCCTCGCATCTATCCTCCCATTAAGATTTTATCGTCTTGAGCCTCAGACCGAAAACATCGAGGATATCGATCTCGATCGATGCCAGCTTCCACGTCTCCATGCTTATGTCCAATTCAGATTTTAGGTCCAGCATCAATATGTCCCCATCCACATCGACCTTCACATCTTCGATGGAAGAACCATGGCGTCTATCGAATATGTCCGCCATCTTCAGCATCAGCGCGCATTCGCGTATGTTGTTGATCTGCTTGGGTAACATGTCGCCGAACACCTTGGAGTCCCTCTCTGGGAACTTCTTGTGATGGAACCTTGCGATGAGCCCCATTATCCTCAGCTCATCGGTCGTGAAACCTCCGAGGTTCGAATTGGTTATTATTATGAAAGAATGTATGTGATGTTTTGGATAATTTATGAATTCCCCGATATCATGCAAGGTGCATGCATATGCAAGCAGCTCCCTCATCTCCTCATCCATCCTGTGCACGTTCTGTTCCTTCATCCTATCGAAGAGATATAGCGCGTACTTGCGAACGAAATCCGCATGCTGCTTATCGTATTGGCATCTGCCCGCGAGACCCCTCACGGACGATTCCCTCACATTGAAATCGGAATACCCGTGTTTCATCATGTAATCTATCTGCATCCCCTGCTTCAGACCATTGAAGCTTATCTCTATGCGATCTATGTTGAGCAGATACATCAACTCCTCCACTATCGCTCCCCCGCTGACTATTATGTCCGCTCTGGAGGGGTTCATGCCCGGCACTGTGCATCTGCCCTTGATGTCCTTGGTGTAGAGTTCCTTCATGAGGGCCACGAGCTCGTAGTACATCATGTACGACGAATCGCTGTCCCCCCTTTTTGCCGCACACATCTCTGCCAGTGCGATCATGGTGCCGGAAGAGCCATAGGCGTGGATGAAACCGTATTCCCTTATCTTCCTGCAGGTATGGCTCGACCTCATGTCGACCTCCCTTCTCAGCTGATCGTACTCCGAGAAGGACAACGCCTTGTCCGGGGGTATCCCGCATCCGTATGCGAACCTCACGGCCCCCATGCTGAGGCTGTCCAGGTATATGTCCTCCTTCTCACGGCACAGTATTATCTCTGTGCTTCCTCCGCCGATGTCTATCGCGAGAGTGTTCTCCTTCGGCGCGACGGGCCCGAACAACCCCAGACGTATGAGCCTTGCCTCCTCGTAACCTGGGATGATGCTCACATCCACGCCGTCCGACCTTATCGCGTCGAGAAGTTCCTTCTTGTTGTTCGCCTCCCTCGCCGCGCATGTGGCCATCGCTATGACCTTGTCAGCGCCCATGTTCCTGGCAGTCTCTGTGAAATTGGAGATCACCAGACGCGCCTTCTCTATGGTGTCCTTATCGATATACCCGTTGGAATAGAGATTCTGGCCTAGGCGTATCACCTCCTTGTCCTGGAATATCGTCGTTCCCATCGAACCCTCGTAATATTTCACCACGAGTACATGCACCGAATTTGTGCCGACATCTATGAACCCGACTACCTCTCCGTCAATGTTGTCCATGCCAGACACCTCTGTGCTCTATGAACCATTTCTGAGAACGGAGCTTCTTAGCCCTGCTCTTCCTGACCACTGGGATGTACTCGCCAGATGAGTTCAGGATCTTGGCCTTCACGTTGTCGTTCAGATGTATGTTCAATATGTTGTCCCTTATGCTGACCATCATCTCCTTGTCCAATATTGGGAAAAGGACCTCCACTCTTGCGATGAGATTGCGGGGCATCATATCCGAGGACCCCATGTACATCTCCGGGTCCCCTCCGTTCTCGAAATAGTATATCCTAGAATGCTCCAGGAACATGTCCACCACGCTGGTTACGCGTATGTTGTCCGATACCCCCGGTATGCCTGGACGCAGACAGCAGAGTCCCCTTATGATCAGGTCTATCTTCACGCCTGCCTGAGAGGCCCTGTAGAGTTCCGCGATTATGTCCGAATCCACAAGACCGTTGACCTTGATCGCTATGTAACCTGTCTTGCCTGCGCGCTGGTTGTCCGCCTCGCGCCTTATCTTGCGGAGCACCTCGCTCTTCAATGTGAGGGGTGCGACCAGGAGATACGTGTAATCCCTCGGTCCGAAGAATCCTGTTAGCGCGTTGAAGAGCTCCCCCACGTCCTTGCCTATCGTCTGGTTCGCTGTGAAGTACGATATGTCTCCGTACTGCTTGGCGGTGCTGGTATTGTAATTTCCTGAACTGAGATGGGTGTATCTCATCAGATGCTCCCCCTCCAGTCTGACGACCTGCAGCAGCTTGGAATGGACCTTGAGCTCGACCGGTCCGTATACCACATGCACCCCCATCTTCTCCAATTCCCTCGCAAGATGGATGTTGTTGGTCTCATCGAACTTCGCACGGAGCTCCATGAGCACCGATACTGCCTTTCCCTTCTCCTTCGCCCTCATCAACGCGCGTATTATCGACGGGTCCTTACCTATCCTGTAGAGGCAGATCTTTATGCTCTGGACCTTGGGATCGTCGGCGGCCTCGTTGAGGAAATGTATTATTGCGTCGAACGACTCGTAGGGGTGGAAAAGTATCCAATCCTTCTCCCTCAGAGTATTGAAGATGGATGCGTCCTCCCCGAATTCCGGTGGGCAGAACGGGAGGAACGGTTTCTCCTTGAGCTTCGGATAGTTCAATCCTGCTACTTCCCAAAGATCGGTGAGCATCATCCCTCCGACTGATACCTTGTGTATCTGGTATCCCGTGAGCTTCAGGTTGCGACCGAAAAGATCGATCATCTCCTGCGGCATGTCCTCCTCCACCATCATCCTGACTGGGAATCCCATGTCACGTGAATCCAATGATGTCTCGACTGCGGACATGAGGTCGCACGCCTCATCGATAGTGACCTTAACATCCGCATTCCTTGTGACCCGGAAATTGTAGACCCCGACGACATCGATCCCGGGGAAAAGCTCCTTCATATTGGCCTTGATTATATTCTCCATCAGGATGAAGTCGACCCCTGCCTTGTCCGAGGGTATCTTGACGAACCTCGGCAATATGCTGGTCGGCACCTTCACCCTGGCGTATAGGAACTCGTCCTCGTTCTTCCTCACCTTCACGGCCAGATTCAATGAGTTGTTGGATATGAAGGGGAACGGATGCGACACATCCAATGCAAGAGGGGTCAGCAATGCATGGACCCTCTGTTTATAGTAATCATCCACCCAGCTCCTCTGGATCTTGTTTAAGGAATCGATGGTGCGTATGCGTATGTTCTTCTCGTATAGGTCCGCATTGAGATCGTTCCAACATGTATCGTAACCTGAGACGAGGGACTCCACCTTCTTATTCACATCCTTCACGAAGTCATCGTGATTGTCATATGAATCCGGACCGGCGGATGCCATCGCATCCATGATCTCCCTGGAGATCATGCCTGGGATGCGTATCATGAAGAATTCATCCATGTTACCATATGCTATGGCAAGGAACTTCACCCTATCCAACAAAGGATTGGTCTTGTCCTCGGCCTCAAGGAGACAGCGTCTATTGAACTCCAACCAGGATAGCTCCCTGTTGATGTACAACGAATGGTCGTAGAGATCGATGGGGTCGGACATTGGCCTCACTCTTCTTCTTCGGATTCCCTTACTTTAACCGACTCACTGTGCGCATCGAGACCTTCCGCGGTAGCTATCATCTCGATCGTTGGAGCGAGTGTCGAAAGCCCCTGCTTCGTCAATATCTGCACAGTGGATGTCTTGCGGAAATGGGCCACGTTCAATCCCGATGATGTGGCCGCGTGCCCTG
Organism: uncultured Candidatus Methanogranum sp.; assembly: GCA_963676045.1. Taxonomy (GTDB): domain Archaea; phylum Thermoplasmatota; class Thermoplasmata; order Methanomassiliicoccales; family Methanomethylophilaceae; genus Methanogranum. The sequence goes on along the minus strand of OY780938.1, from coordinate 252,724 downwards.
CGGTCGGCAATACATGATTGGTGCCTGATGCGTAATCCCCTGCGGCCACGGGTGTGTACGGGCCTATGAATATGGACCCTGCGTTGGTGATCTTCGACAACGTATCGAAGGTGTCCCTGGTCTGTATTGAAAGGTGCTCGGGGGCTATGGTGTTCATCATCTCTATGCCCAGTTCCATATCCTCGACAATGATGTACCCTGAATTGTTCAAGGCCTTCTCGATGATGCCTTTCCTTGATGCCACCTTGATCATGGCTTCCATCTCCTTCCACACCCTGTCAGGGAATTTCGGATCATCCGTTATTAGGAGACATGCGGAGGAGGGATCGTGCTCAGCCTGTGCGATGAGGTCCGATGCCACGAACAATGGATTCGCGGAGGAATCTGCCAATACGCCTATCTCGCTTGGACCTGCGGGGAAGTCTATCTCGACGTTCTTCCTCAATATAGTCTTTGCAGCGGTGACATACACGTTACCCGGTCCGACTATCTTCTGAACCGGTTCGATGGACTCTGTGCCCAGTGCCATTGCGGCTATCGCCTGTGCGCCTCCGACCATGTATATCTCATCGACCCCTGCTATGTCGAGTGCTACAAGCGTTATCGGGTTTATCGGTGCTGGTGTGCAACATACGATCTCATCCACACCGGCGACGCGAGCGGGTATGACGCACATGAGGGCGGTCGAAGGATATGACGCCCTGCCGCCTGGAATGTAACAACCTACTCTGGAGAAGGGGGTGCTCTTGACGCCCAGGGTTATTCCTGGTTCGACCTCGCGGGTCCATAGGTCTGGCGGCACCTGCATCTCATGGAAGCGCTCGATGCGGTATGCTGCCTCTTCTAACTCGTCTACAAGGTCCTGGTCTACCTTATCATATGCCTCGTCTATGTCATCTCTGGTGACAGCCAAGGACTTTAGGTCGATCTTATCGAACTTCTTCGTAAGCTCTATCAGAGCCTTATCTCCATCCTTGCTGACCTGGTCGATTATACCTTGAACGGTATCGATGACTGAATCAACTTTTGATGCACGATTATCTTTCCAAAAATTCTCGTCGACTTGCTTCCACGACATGTTTTTTCGAATCCACTACTCGGTTATATATTTAGCTAAACCACGCGCGGAAAGAAAAAATAAGGTGCATCGAATGGTCTTGAACACCCACCATACTTTTATGTAAAATTACCATTAACGCTTGAGACTTGACCGGATGAAGAGATTATTCGGCTGATTCATGATGAACCCTATGAGTACTGACGGTCGTCTCACTCGCTGTCGAATTCACTCATGCCCATGTATGATATGAATTCGCTAAGCTTCATGCCTTCGCCCCATCTCATGATGTAATTCCCATTGGATGTTATCTCGAATTCAGGTATCCTTCTCTTCAACAAAGCATTACGGCCTTTCAACTTTGTGTCCGAAGGGATCGTGAATATCCTCCAAGGGTCTCCCCTGATGCTCTTCAACCTGTATGCGTATATCGGTATGACATGGCATGTGGCGCATTCACATCTCATCTTCTCCGCCTGCTCTCCGAGCCTGGGATTCTTACTGAAATGCATCACTTCCTCCCCTGAACTCTTTACCTCTATCGGAAATGAAAAATCCCATCTCAATGCGACAAGGTCCACGCCCAAAGAACCGGCTGCCCTAACGACCATGAATGGGTCCGATAGCATCGTGCTGTACGCCTGATTTTCGTTAGCATTGCATGTCTTTACCATCTTGGCAATTGTCTTCCGATCCCCTGTGAGCAAGTACTTCAATTCCCTCTCATAGATGTCACCTGATGCCGCCATGAACAATGGATTGCCTGAGTATATTAAAACGAATCAGGGGGTCACCCGAAAATGACCGAATCTGACCCCCATTGATTTAAAATCATCAAGGCGATAATCTACTCATGTCCCTTGGGAAGAGTATCGCTTCCCTGACATTGGGAAGATCCAGCATCTTAACGATCAACCTGTCGATGCCTATTCCCCATCCACCATGCGGAGGTATGCCGTATTTGAATGCATCGAGATAGAAACCGAAATCATCTGGATTCAACCCTTTCTTTTCCATTCTGGCGACAAGTCTTTCATACCTGTGCTCTCTCTGACCGCCCGAAGATATCTCCTGACCTCTGTAGTCGAGATCGAACGAGAATGAGTGTTCAGTACCGTCCTTCTCCATGATGTAGAATGGTTTGGCCTCTTCTGGGTATTCGGCTATGAAATAGAGGTCGTATCCTTTCTCGGCCATTATATCGCCTATGACCTTCTCGCCCTCCGTACCAAGGTCGTCGCCATTCTTCAAAGGCATTCCAGAGTCCTGGACCATTTTCAGGCAATCGGAATATGTCAATATCGGATATGGTAATGCCGGTACATTGATCTCTTTCCCCAGTACCGCGAGCTGTTTACTGCCCCTGTCCTTCAATCCTTTCAGGACATGGTCGATGATGCTCTCGATCATCGCCATCACATCCTCCTCCTTCTCTATCCAGCACATCTCACCATCGAATGATATGAACTCTGTCACATGGCGGTTGGTGTTGGAGTGCTCTGCACGGAATGCTGGGCCCAACTCGTAGACCCTGTCAAGACCTGTAGACATGAGTATCTGCTTGTACAACTGAGGGCTCTGTGCCAAATATGCAGGTCTTCCGAAATAATCCACACTGAACAATGTGGAACCCCCCTCTGCACCCGATGCTACGATCTTTGGTGTGCTGACACATGTGAATCCCTTTGCCTGCATTACCTCGTTGATCAGAGCGACCATCATTGACCTGAGCTCAAAAATTGCCTTTATCTCAGGTTTCCTTAGGTCCATGAATCTGTTGTTTAGACGAGTGTCCATCTCGACATTCACCTTATCTATCACTCCCATCGGGAGAGGTACCGCTGCCTCGGAATATACTTCGAAGGATATGGGTATCAACTCAAGACCCAGAGCTGTCTGATTGCTCGCCTTTACCTCGCCTGTTACGGATATCACGGATTCTCTAGAAAGTCTCGTTATACTGTCAAAAAGAACAGGATCTATCTTTTTCTTCGGCATCGTAACCTGAATGGTCCCGAACCTGTCCCTCAGTGTCAAGAAGGAAATTCCCCCCAGATTCCTGATGTCCTGGACCCAACCTTTGACGGTCGCCGTACCATCGGTCACCGCAATATTACTAGAGTCTCTAATGGCTGTCATGTTAAACTAACAGACGTAGTCCTGCCTCTAATATAAAACCTACATCTGCAGGACACGCCGTTAATAAAGAATCAGTTGAGGGGGAACCAATAACTCAATGCTGTGATGACCAGAGCTATGACGACTATCGCGCCTATTACGTGGAGCGTATAGTTCTTCTCTTTTTTTGTCTTCTCTTTGGACCATTTTTCTACCATTTTGGCCTTCATGTTCTCCATCATGTCAATCACATCCGGACGCTGTGCGTCCCAATATGTGGACATATAACGTCCCGATATTTTGTTCTACCGACGCCATATGATGGATCTGATGGATTTTCTAATAACTGTATGAAAAACATTATTATAATTCACAACGCTAACCGACACCCAATAAAACAATGGTGAATTCATGGCTGCAGAAAAAGTCACTGTATCAATAATAAAAGCAGATGTCGGGTCCGTTGTCGGACACTCCAGACCTCACCCATCCATGCTTCAGGCATCGATGGATGTCCTAAAGGAACAGCAGAAGGCCGGAGTCATAGAGGATTTCTATGTGACGCGTGTTGGAGATGACATCAATCTTTACATGACTCATTACAAAGGCGAGAACAACAAAGAGGTTCACGGCGCTGCCTGGGAATGTTTCCAGAAAGCTACCAAGATCGCAAAATCCATGAAACTCTACGCTGCAGGACAAGATATCCTCACGGATGCCTTCTCCGGTAATGTCAAAGGTGCAGGCCCAGGTTCTGCTGAGATGTCATTTGTCGAAAGGGGATCTGAACCTCTTCTCTTCTTTATGGCAGACAAAACAGAGCCGTCCGCATACTCATTACCTCTTTCAAGGGTGTTCCTAGATCCATTCACTACGACTGGCCTCGTTATCGATGCCAGAGCTAAACTGGGATTCGATATCGAGATCCAAGATGTGATGGACAACAAAAAGGTAGTTATGTCAGCACCTGAGGAATCCTGGAGCATACTCTCGCTCCTAGGTGACACCTCAAGATACGCTATCAAAAGAGTTATTGCAAGATCTGGTGTCGGCCCTGCATGCGTGGTATCCACAGATAAGCTCAACCTCACTGCAGGAAAATACATCGGAAAGGATGATCCTGTATGCATATGCAGGTGCCAGAGTGGACTTCCATCAGTAGGGGAATACACACAGCCTTTCATAAACCAAACAATGCTGGTGGCAGGATGGATGAGAGGGTCGCACATCGGTGCATTGTACCCGTGCTCACCAGAGGATTCCGATCCCACGTACTTCGATGGACCTCCAAGAATATGCTGTCTCGGATTCCAATTGAACAACGGACATTTGCAGGGACTTGAACCTATGAACTCCAAAGGCGGAGAACACATACCGGTCGACTTCTTCGGATCTCCCACATTCGACCTTGCCCGCAGCAATTCGATAAAAGCAAGCAAGTTCATGAGATCGCAAGGACCATTCGTGCCTTCGATCCTCGGTGCAGAAGAGATGGAATACACATCAAGACCAGAAGTATTGAGGGAACTCAAAGACAGGTTCGTAGACCTTGATTCCGAACAGCCGAAGAAATGTTGCTGCAAGAATAAAGATGTTGAGTGATCGGGGCGAAACCTTGAACAACAGACCGATATCCAAGCCGGCCATAATAGTGAATTTCAAGGCCTATCATGAGGTCGATGGCCAGAGATCGCTAGAGATAGCGAAGATCTGCGAATCCGTCTCAGAAGAATCGGGGATAAGGATCTCCGTATGCCCTCCGATGGTAGAGCTCGGAATGATAGCCAGGGAAGTTAACATCCCTGTCCTTTCACAGAACATAGACCCCCGCGCACCTGGTTCTTCCACAGGATGGGTAACCCCATCGATGGTAAAGGCCACTGGTGCAGTGGGTACGTTGATAAACCATTCTGAGCATCAGATATCCATAAGTGCCATCGAAGAATGCCTGGAACTTGCCAAAGGATGCGAACTTGTGACAGTTGTATGTGCAAATACTGTACTGGCAGCGACACAGATCGCACACCATCATCCTGATTTCATCGCCGTAGAACCGCCGGAACTTATTGGCGGTGACATCTCGGTGACCTCTGCAAACCCTCAAATTGTAGAGAATACCGTCGAGTCGGTGAAATCAGTAAATGGTAAGATATCGGTCCTATGCGGTGCCGGCATCAAAACAGGACAAGATGTAAAGGTTGCATTGGAGCTTGGTGTGGACGGAGTGCTTTTGGCATCCGGCGTTATTAAATCGAAAGACCCACGCGCAACCATACTTGACCTTGTGAAATACATTTGAGTGATCGGATGGCCTTACGCTCGATGATCGGATCGAACATCGTCCGAAAGGCATCCATCCTCATCATAATCGCATCATGCATCTTTTCCATACCTTTATTCATCGATTATTCTGATGGCGATTCTACCTGTCTCGTGAGGATCTATGAGGTGGACCCATATGGTAACGAAGGATTCTCACTTTACAATTATGGTTCCACCGACGTGGATCTGCTTGGAATGAAGGTCACGGACGGTGAAGGGACGATCTCGTTCACGAAGTCGTTGACGATAGCCTCTCGTTCACGTCTTACGGTCGTGATAGGGGACGCCGATGATGATTGGTTCTCATCGAGGGATCCAGTTATCCATGTGAACACCAACGGTGTAACCAAAACAGGTAGTTTCATATTGAACAACTCTGGCGATGATGTCACATTGTCATCAGATTCGATGTTGATGGATTCCGTATGCTATGGAAACAAGACCGCCTCCATTGGCTGGTCAGGATCCCCTGTGCCTATCTCATCGAATTCCTACATATTAAGAACAGGCGTGTTGGATACTGACACCTCAGCTGACTGGATAAAGACGAAACCCGGACTGACCAACCGTGAATTTGACCCTGATGAGCCCATGGACTGCATTGTGTCACCATTCACATTCCCCGAATCAGAGGGCATACCGATATACAGGGCGATAGAACAGGCCGATGATGAGGTATTGATCTCCATATATCAACTGACCAGCAAGAATCTTGTAGGGCTTTTGATAGACCTGGAAGAAAGAACGGGGGATGAACATGTGGATGTTAAAATCATCATCGAAGGGGATCCTCTGAACTATGATATGAGCACCGAACTATCGTTGATGGGATCCATAGTCATGTCAGGCGGAGAAGTTTGGACCATAAATACGCCTGAATCAGGGAACTATGAGAGATTCTCCTTTTTCCACAACAAATACGCGATCATTGATGGAGATAAAGTCATAATCACTTCAGAGAATTGGACCACAGACAACATGAGCGGATCCAGATATGCAAATCGTGGATGGGGCGTGATGATCGAAAGCGATGAATATGCCCAATATATGATGGATATATGGGAGAATGACCATGATGCCTCGTATGGAGATGCGGTCCCGCTCATGGAAAGATTCCCTGACTTGAAACCTTACCGTGGAGACCTTTCCTACACCTCGCCGGCAAAAGAATACGAAATGGGCCATTATCAATCCGAAGTAGTGCCTATATTATCGCCTGATAACTCCTACGATGCATTGAAGGAACTGATGGAGGGAGCCGACCATAGCATATCCTCAGAACAACTGGACCTTGGAAATTCATACTCGAAGATAGATGATGATTCTCCGATCTCATGGATGAATGACGCTGCCAACAGAGGAGTTCAATGCAGATTCATACTCGACGGCTCCATTGATGATGTCTCCCCGATGATAAATCTGATCAACACAACTACAGATGTGAAGGCCTGTTCGATAGACGGCGGAGATGGATTCCAGACCACGCATAACAAAGGTGTGCTCATCGATGGTGACATCACATGGGTCGGCTCCGTCAATTGGACTGAGACTTCATTCCTTGACAATCGTGAGACGGCAGTCGTGATCTACTCAACGGAGGTGAATGGATTCTTCACAGGATATTTCATGAAGGATTGGAAGGACAATAACACCGCAGAACTGGATGATATCGAGATAACTGTCGAAAAAGGTACATCGGATTTCGAAGGTTTCTATATATTCGCCGTGAATGCCCCAGGATCGCTTACATATATCTGGTCACTTGATGACGGAGAATCTATCACGACCGATATACCGAGACTTGCACTGAATGGATTGCCCCCGGGTGAGCATAAGATGAAGGTCAGCATACAGGATACCATAAATACGACCTATTGCTCATTCACCGTCAGCGATGCACAGAACGGATCTGATGGCGATCTTCTGTCGGATGGCAAAGGTCTCTTGGCAGGCATCTCCGCTGTGGCCATCGCCATCGTCGGCACATTGGTTGCGATCAAGAGAAGGAACGGTTGATTTCCATATGATCAGAAGGATGAGGAACGAGGATGCGGGCGCCGTATATAGGATAACATGCGCCAGTCTAGACCAGTATTATGTCCCTGAGGTATTCAGTTTCTTCATAGCCCAATGGCCGAACGGACAATTGGTCTCATGCGATCTGACCGGCAGGGTCATCGGATACATATGCGGTGCATTGTTGGAGAACAACCGGGCCACTATCTCCCTTTTCGCCGTAGATGAGCAGCACAGGGGCATGGGAGTGGGCAACGAATTGCTGAAGGAATTCAAGATAGCATCCGTGGTGAGAGGATGCTCCATGATCCAACTGGAGGTCAGGGATACAGATCCAGAGACCATAATGTTCTACAAGAGGAGAGGATTCATCGAGACGGAGTTCCTGGAGGATTTCTACACCGACCATGGTAACGCCTTCAGGATGATGGCCTCCCCGCATCAGAATTCATGAATCAATCAGAAACGGATTCCAAGAATATGCGTGCATCGAATTTTCCACGCTGTATCCTTTTCTCGTCTGCGATGTATTCCAATTCCCTCCGTCCTCCGCCCAGGACCTCTGCCAAACAGACGACCATCTGATATATGTCCGCCAATTCTTCCAGAGTTCTGTCTTTCCTGTACTCCTCCACCTCTTCGAAGAGCTTGTCCTCCAATGCCTTGAAGAACTCTTCCTCATTCAATATCCTGAAATCCGGGAAAGCCCCCGACTCCATTATTATAGCGGGTATCTTGTCACGCACGAGCTTGTTGACCTGTTTCACTGCCATGAGTCCATATCGACGTACGACGAGAAAAAACATCGCATAAGAGGATTCACTTTATTGCGTAGAACCCTGCCTGCATGTACGTGTACCTGAACAACTCGACTACACTGAATCCTATCTTTTTCAATTGCTCTATGTGCTGAGGGGCGGTTATCGGGAAGAATTCGGTGCCGTATCTCCTCATATGCTCGTCGGCCTCGCATTCCGGTCTTCCTGCCGACATCTGCTTATCCTTCCATGTTTCCAGTCCCATATTCAATCCGACATCCGTCAATGGGGCCGTATTCTCGACAGTGACGAAGATTCCTCCTGGACGGAGCATCCTGAAACAATTACTTTCAGCCTTCATCCTGTCCTCGGGAGAATAATAATGGTGGGAGAGCACGGCCGTTATGACGTCGACGCTGGAATCGGGGATCTTCAATGCGTCTGTCGGAGAACAGATGTATTTTGGACGTTCGCCTGATCTCTCCTTGGCGATATCAAGCATCCCTTCCATCGGATCCGCCATTATGAACTCCGTATCCTTGAATCTCCCCATTGAAAGAGATAAAAGCTTCCCTGTGCCGCATCCGGTGTCCAACCAGACATTGGGAGTGACTCCTGAATGGCTTATAACCTCTATTACATTCTCATGCAACTCGTTGTAGAACGGTATGGTAACAACCGCCCTCTTATCGAATTCCTTCGGATCCAATCCACCATACTTCATTGACATCATTCCCTTTCCAAACTTATGAACTCAGGTACATCGCCGCAGGATGCCACAGAACCATCCATGAATGCGAAACAACCCTTGACGCCCTCGATCCTGCATATTCTCTCGACGGCAGATGAAAGGTTCGATTCATCGGATATCATATTCCCGAGAGCCGTGGCGCAAGCATCTGCGAGTATCGGATCTTCAGATATCACAGTCGCGACATCCGCATTCCCGAACGATATGGAATGTCCTATCCTTCCGGAAGAGGTGCATATGCCCAATATATGTTCGGTATTCGGTATCCTAAGGCCGATACCTTCCGTATCGTCATTACCGGAGTATATCTTTATTACCGTTCCGTTCTCTGATATCAATGCAATGTCCCCGCCATTGTCTATCACCGCATCTTTGCAACCTGATTCGATCAATGCTTCTATCACGTATGTTGCGACAGCGCCGGCAACAGCCGCCATCGGCCCTACTCCAGCGGATACCGACGCCAGGCACATCCTCCTTATCAGGAGGTCGTCCGATGGGGTCGGCGGATATGGGTCGTAGGTTATGCCGAAAAAGGGGTCTTCGCGGATCTTCCTTTTTATGATCCCACGTGCCTCCCTTACCGAATCGTTTATCTTTTCGAAGAAGAGCTCGTCCGCAGATACGCTGATCTCAGACTCCTCGATATGCAGATGCATGCGTTTCTTCATAGATTTCCCATGAACCTGTCCCTTATCTCTTGAGCAGAATATCCGATGTTCGGTGATTTCGAATTGAAAGGCACTATCAGGACCTGTATGAATGCCGGGCCGCCTCTGGTCAGGACCCTGGGCCCTATCTCTTCGATGTCATTTATCGATGTTGTGTTCTCTATACCATATGCGATTGCTAACAGCTCCATATCCAATATGGAATACGCCTGCGTGATCTGATTGCCTGTGGAGCCGTATGTTCCATTGTCAAGGCATATTATGGTCATATTGTCTGGCGAGATATCGGCCACAACCGACAATATGGAAGAGCCCAACAAACTCCCATCACCATCGATGACGTAGACGTGCCTATCGGTAGAAATGGCCAATCCGAGGCCCACTGGCGTCGCCTGAGTGTAACTCCCAAGCATGTAGAAGTTCAGACACCGGTCCTTTGAAGCGAATACCTCCTTGGAAGGGATGCCGATATTGGAAACCACGATATCCTCGTCGGATATCGATGACATTATCTTCCCTATCGCTTCCAACCTCGTCATCTTCGGCTCCTTTGTCCGCTTACTCAGAGATGCATGTATCTCGCGCGCCCTGGACGGATATGCGGATCCGACCTCTGATTGTGGTTCCCAAAAACTTGGATAGACCAGCATGACGACTATCCTGTTCTCATCGAAGGCTCTCCTGATGGCGCCCCTTATCGAATCTGAATCGTCTTCGGATCTGATCACTACGTGCTCGATCCTGAAAACGTCCAACATGTCTGGAATCTTGGTGTTGAACATCTTCTGCGCCTCTATTGTCTCGTTGTCGACACCTCTCCAACTTGCCATTATTGGAAGTGGAAGGCCGTAGAATGCTGTCAACGACATGAGCGCATTCATCATGTTCCCTAGACCGGAGCTCTGTATCGATATCATGGGCTTGCGTCCGCCCATGAATGCACCTGCGCAAACACCCACTCCGTCCTCTTCACGAGTGAGGTCCACGACATCGAATTGCTCATGTATCATGGATGTGAATGACCTGTTGCGGTCACAAGGCAGGCTCGCTATGAGATCGACGCCTTCGGACCTTATCATGTCAATTACCTTTTGCTCGTTCATCTGACGATCTCCTCCAGCTCTTCTTTGGATATGTCCTTGTCTAGATCGGCCTTGGGCCTTATGGTCCTCATCCCAAGGTCCTTCTCTGCACGGTCTATGCCTCCGCCGGTCATATTGAGGAGGATCTTGTCATACTTCGAGACCTTGCCTTCATCTACAGCCTTTATCAATGCTGCCAATGCCACTGCTGCGGCAGGATCTAGATGTACGGATTCCATGGAGGACCATAGCTTTTCTGCGTATAATGCCTCATCGTTAGATATTCCGAAGAACCTTCCTCTGCAATCGGTCATGGCATCGAACACGCCGCCCTTGATCCCGTAGGGGGGTTTGCGATTGGTCAGTACATCCGCATATACGGCCTTCTCATCCGCTGTCGCATCCCCTAGGTCCTCTGAAGATATCTCCCTGCGTCCCGCATTCCATGCCTTCGCCATTGGTGCGAATGGCATGTTCTGTGCGAGGTCCAATACTGGTAACCTGTCACCGAAACGTCCGTCCGCCAAGAGGCGCATGGATGCTTCCCAAGCCGCTATGCCCCCTGTGCCACTGCCTACAGCCTGAAAATAATGGTCAGGCAGACTCTTCATGGACAGCGCGGCCTCCAACATCACGGTTCCCATGCCATCCCTCCTTGCCACGTTCTTGGCACCTCCTTCGGACACGAAACCACCTAAGGAGGATATCCGGTCCGACATCTGTATGGCATCGGTATAATCCCCATCCACTGTGAATAGGCTGACCTTTCCTGTATCCTTGGTGACCTTCAATCTATCCTTGGACCTTCTAGGTACGACGATCGCGCACCTATGACCGGTCTCCTCTGCCACCTGTGCGAATGCCCTCGCAGTATTGCCAGCAGATGCCAAGAGTATCGTACCGCCGCCGTGGTCATTTAGGCGGGCATAGGTCGGGAATGCCTCCATCTCCTTGAAGGACCCAGATGTCACATATGCACCTCTCTCCGGATAGTAACCTGTGAACCCTATCCATAGGTCCTTCAGACCAAGCTCTCTGGAAAGCTCATCGTTCCTGAATACCACGGGGGCAGAGGATGTCCTTATGATCGAATGAACAGGGAGCCATTCATAGAACTTGAAGATCCCGCTCGCGTCTGTCAATTCCAGACGTTTATTCGCATATTCCGTCCTTAGCAATCCGATGTGACCGTTAGGGCAGATGAGCGAATAATCATCCTCTATGGATTCTCCTCCATCGAGACATTTGAGCCTGTATTCCCCCATCAGAACACCCTGAGGTCCCATTTACCCTCTGCCGTCCTCTTCTTCAGGACCTCGCAAAGCTCTTCACCCTTGGTACGGGATGACTGTCTGAGTGTTATCGGGATCTCCTTTCCCTCGTATCTTATGCTCCCGAGTTCCGCACTGAAGACATTGCCCACGCATGTGGATGTGCAATACCCACAGGACATGCAAAGGGTCCTGTCGATCTCTCCTCCTGGACTCAATGCATCGAGGGGGCACATCTCCTCTGCCTCGCAAAAATCGCAATGTATGCATTTCGACCCGTCTGCACATATGTCGTGATCGGTTCCTCTCCAGACGGAAGAGTATAGGTCCTTTGATCTGGGTATCCTGTCGTGTATGTCCGCCAGAGGTAATGCCGAATATTCATCCAGTATGGATGCATCGGTCAAGGCCTTCTCATCTGTGATGGGTATTACAAATCCGACAGAGGTCAGACATTCTGGACCTTCTGATGTCCTGAATCCTCCCATGTACTCAGGGATCATGTCCTTGACATCTGCAGCTATGGACAGATTGGGCTTATGCTCGCTGCTCCTGGAACCTGTACCGATCACCATTCCTGGTGAACCGTTCAACAGGACGGATGCACCGGGACGTATGTATCTCATCTCTGGGTCGTTCTGAAGTGGATTTATCTCGCCGCATCCGCTCACTGTGGCCTCGGACATGTTGCCTTTTATGCCTCCCTTTCCGGAGAATATGGTGTCGTATGTCTCCTGGGTATCATTGAAGAAACATGTGTAGTTCTTGAATGCGCCGCGAGTGAGGATCATCCTGGAGAATACCAGGTCCTTCTTCGTTATGTTCCTCATGAAGAGCCGGTCTCCTGACCAGACCTTCACTTCGATCTCGTTTCCTTCGACGATGTCCCTGAAAAGATGCCCTCCCCCGTAATCCTCATCCCTATGGGACGTGCCATACACAATGCAGTCGACGACACCTAGGGATTCGTTCGGACATGGCCCCACAGTACCTGGGACTCCATTCAATTCGATGCGGTCGGCCTTTTTGAATTCTGCTGTTCCCGCCACAGGCACTGTGAGTATCATCATGGTACCGGACATTATTCCGAACGTACCGCATGTTATCGCATCCACATCCTTGAGTTCGATCTTCTCGCCATTTCGTATCTTTTCCTTGAACTCCTTCGCAGTGTACACTTTGGCCTTTCTCTCTGATATCTTACTTTGAATGCTGTCTATGTCTCTCATATTATCACAAGATTAGTATGTTCTCTATGCGTATTTGCAATCCCCAAGGTTTCTTTATCACAGTGTTTACCAAACCTGTATGCGCTCTGTCAAGCATACAGAATCCAGGAAGGAAATGATACCTCATGCCGAATTGCGGTTCTTCAGTGATCGGCAGCACTCCCCCTTCGAATCCCAGCATATGATAGCACTTCACATCTTTTACATCCTTTCCACGTGAGAAGGAAGGCCCCACCACATGGCCTGTTATCACTCCGGTGACCTGATCGGCCTCGATGACCCGGAGAACATGCTGTACTGGACATCCTGCTCCCGCCGGACGTCCCACGACTATATCGCCCTCTTTGATGTCCCATTTCTCTACCAGATCCGACCTGAACGGAAGAACGATCTTCCTTGCAGAGATCTCTCCGGGCATAGGGCGCAGAACAAAGGAATAGCTCTGTCCCACTACATCGCGACCCGTGTATCTGGGTATTATGTTTATATCGGAGATTTTCTTAGTTGTCGTGAAGAACGGGCAAAGGTATTGGTTCGCTTTACCCTCCTTCAATGCCTTTGAAAAATCATCGCATGAATTGAGACCGCATGCTCCGCAGTTCTTGCCTGGGGGGATCCAATCATTCTCCGCGATAGATGTTGTCTGCATCTTCGATCCTCCTTATCACGCCGAAATGATTCTGCCATCCGATGTTCCTCTTACCTATACATATCGTGCATACTCCCAATGGTGGCACGCCTCTGAGTTCCATCTTCGAGAAATCCTCGATGGGTTCCACTGAATCCATTATGCGGAAAAGATACTTCATCCCCGTTCCCTGGACTGCATTTGTCTCCACTATGTCCATCTGAGGTGATACTTTGCGTATGGATTCCCTGAACACCTCCTTCTCTGCCTGGGATATGAGGTCCGTCTTTGTGACGACGCATGCGTCCGCGAGAGCTATCATCGGGGCCATCTTCAATGGCGCATGGGTCCCTGACAACGCAGACATGACGCATATCCCGAGGGAATCTGTCAGATATGGCGTGCATCTGAGACATAATCCGGCACTTTCGTATATGAGGACGTCCGCACCATTCCTCTCTGCCCAGTCCAATGCATCGCGGACAACCATTATGCCCATGTGGTCGGGGCACATATCCCCAGAATAGACCTTCTTTGTAGGTATGCCGTACTCCCTGTGCAATTCTTCATCTTCGAAGGCAACGACCACGTCGACCTTCAGGTATGCCACCTTTTTATCAGGTTGAAGGTGCTCGATCATCTTCTTTATGACCGCTGTCTTTCCTGAACTCGGAGGTCCTGCCACCACCATCAATTTGACATTCAAATCGATCCGCCCCTGATCAATTCCCCGGTCCTTATCCTTTCACGCACTGTGAACAACACTATATCGAGGTCGCGGATCTTCTCACGCGCCTCCTTCTCGACCTCGTTCGGATATAGTACCGATATCACTTCGCCTCCCCTCATCACTATCCTGCGGTCGGATAGCAGCGATACATATGGGTCGTGTGTCACGAAGATCACCGCCTTGTTGAGTTCCTTCAATTTCGTTATGACCCTGTCCTTGAATATTCCCGCACTCTCTATCTCGTCCAATAGCAATATCGGAGTATTAGATATCAGGACCGCATCGGATATCATGAGTGAACGTGTCTGTCCACCAGAAAGAGATGACATCTTGTAATCCTCTCTGATCTCTTCGCCTGTGAACTGATTTGCAAGCGATATGACCTTCTGAACGATGCCTTCGTTGAGGTTGTTCCTCGTCCTTGCATGCATGGTCAAGAAATCTTTGACGTTGAGATCGGCAAGGCACTTAGTATTCTGCGTTATCATCGCTATAGGTTTATGCGCGGGGTCCCTGATCAGTTCCTCAGATGGCATTTCCCCGTTGACCTTCACAAGACGGTTCGTTATCGTGTCCCGCTGTGCGAAAACCTCTATATCATTAATGAATGCTGTCTTTCCAGAACCTGTAGGCCCTACGATAGATATCGTATCGCCGAGACTGATGTTTATTGGCTCGAAATTCTCTGATCTTCCATCTTTTGTCCTACCAGGATACACTGTTATGACTATCGGGTCTGATATCTCAGTCATAATCCTATATGTTTGATAGGTTTTATTATACTTTTCGGAAATAAATTCCTAATTAGGATAAATTGAATGAAAATGATACAGAGGTAATTGAAGAATGTTGAAAATAAATTCAATACTATTGAAAGAAATAAAAAAGACTGTCCTCACGGACAGGAAATTGATTAATTGTACATCGTGTCGCCGATATGCTCATTCTCGAGATAATATTCAGACTTCTCATTCTGTGCCTTTGACATATCCTTGGAGACCCCTCTCTGATATGAACCGTATCTCTCCTTGATCTGGTCCTCAGCTGGTCTCGATCTCCTCTCGGCCATCCTGATGTGCTCTGCGGTTATCACCTTGGATTTTTCCATCACAGCTATGTCGCCGGCGGCTCTGATCAATCCGCCCATCTCCCTCAATCTGAGAGTGAGGGCATTGAGTTGATTGTCAATCTTGGCACGCTTCTTGCCTTCCTCGATTATGAGTTCTACAGCCTCTATCGTCGCAGGCGGTATGCGACCATCCATCTGTATCTCCTGAGCGACGAATTGCGCGTATCTCGCACGATTGTGAGGCGTATCAGGCATCGCAACGTCGACGAGTACCTCGTATCCGCAGCCGATCACCCTCGACCTCAACGGAGACAATATGTTCTCGAGGTCCTGTATGTTACAGGCCGCTACAAGTATGAAATCGCAAGGTACGTTATCGACCTTCACGCTCGCACCTGCAGACTGCGAATTCCTTCCAGCTATCGGGAATTTCTTATCCTGCATCGCAGTGAGTATGAACCTTTGGAGATTCCCTATATGGGATATCTCATCGATGAAGAGGACGCCCTCGTGGGCCTCGTGTATCGAACCTGCGACCACCCTCTCATATGCGGGGGTTCCGAGCTTCTCATGTCCCCCATAAGGATCGTGCTTCACATCACCCAGCAATTCGGTCTCCGATGCACCGGTGGCCATCACGAATGGGTCCCTGTTGAGTTTCACAAGCACCTTCTGATTGGATTTCTTGTTCAACTGACTCCTCTTTTGCAAGGATTTGTTGTCCAGCATCCTTATCTTGTCGCCTGCGCGCTCGAACACGACAGTCTCCTCAGTACCATCTGCAAGGACACGTGTCGTATGGACCTTGTCCTTGCCTGCAACGACCTGAGGCATCGCAGATTCGAGCAATCCTCCGATGAGATCACCGAAGGGATTGTTGTTCGTACCGACATCCATCTTGCTCTTCTGACATGTTGGGCATACTACTTCAGCGGGTGAAGAATATGCCTTGCAGTATCTGCACATGTATCCGAGACGCTCTGCGACATTCTGCGGTGCCTTGTCTGGATCCAACAGCTTTCCAACGGATTCGGCCCTTATGTCCTCCTCCTCGTTAACCTGCCCCTCATTCAAGATCTCCAAGAACGGCCTTTCGGAGTTCTCCGGATTCTTGACCACCCTTATCTCCTGTGTGGGCTTGGGAAGGTTCATCGATATCGCGCGAGCGATCATCGACTTTCCTGTCCCTGGTGGGCCGACCAGTAGAAGATGCCTGCGCTGTATTGCAGCGATCTTGGCAAGCTCTATGGCCTCCTCCTGCCCTAGGACCCTATCTAAGGGGTTTTGAGGTATCTGGATCTCAGCGGTGCTCTTCAAAGAGGCCACATCATCCCAGACATCCACTAGTTTCTTCTTGACCATTTGGATCAGCTCAATAGAGGTCCTCTTTGGTCCAGATGACTATATTAGCAGGCATCTTAGTGATGTTTCCCTTGCGAGTACCGACTATGGTGCCTATTCCTTTCTCAGCAGATACATCAAGTATCCTCTGGGAAATGACGCCGTCGAAGATTATTGTGGATATTCCCTCGGACTCTTCCTTGAGTGAATTGACGAGTCCTTTGACAGCTACCTCTTTTATGACGGAGTTGTCCGTTGAGAGTATCTTCGCATTATGGGTCGATGACATATCGAGGAGCATGTCCCTGAATATCTCCTGCTCCGGAGACAGGGTCTTTGTGTTCCTGTCCTTCTTGGAGCGGAGTGTCCTTCCAGATTTCTCCTCATCCCTCGGTGCCCTCTCCGTCTTCTCGGATTTCTCGCGTACCCTCTTCTTCTTGGAATCATCCTGGAAATCATTTACCCTTGTTTCCTCTGAGGATTCGGACCTGTCGAATGACTCTGTAGACTTCTCCACTACTGTGGATTCTTTGATCTCTGCTATCTTGTTCTCAGACTCTGCAGACTCATCCGCATGTTCGGAGCTTTCCTCGGCCACTTCCTCGCGTGATACCTTCTTCTTGAATCTCTCGGCGTTCTCGCTGTTGAATCTCTCTTTGCGCTCGCGACGTTCATCTTGATCGGACTCGGAAGAATCCCTTGTCGTCGTCCTTTCTTTCCTTCTGTCGTTCCTGTCGGTCCTCTCGGTTGGCCTGTCGGTTCTCTCAGTGGTCCTCTCAGCCCTCTCCGGTCTTTCAGACCTTTCTGGCCTCTCTGTCCTGTCGTTCCTGTCGGTCCTCTCGGTTGGCCTGTCGGTTCTCTCAGTGGTCCTCTCAGTGGTCCTCTCAGCCCTCTCCGGTCTTTCAGACCTTTCTGGCCTCTCTGTCCTGTCGGTTCTGCGCTCGCGACGTTCGTCGCCACGTGAATCGCGGTCCCTTCTTGGCCTCTCTTCCTCGCGGTCGCGGCTCTCCTTGGTACGCTCATGGCGGTCTTCGCGCTCACCCTCACGGAGGTCGCGCTCAGATGTCTCGCCTAGTTCCTTCTCCTCATAACTGAGGCCGTTCATCTCCATGTATTGGTCACCGGGGACCTTGTTGCGAAGGCATTTCACTATCTGTTTGGAACTCAGCTCCTCTACCTCGTGAGCACGAGGTGCGCGAGCGACGAAATCAATCTCCGATGTCTGGAAAAGTTCCCTGAGGATCAATTCGCCTCCTCTGTCCCCATCTGTGAAAGCAGTAGCGACCCTTTCCCTTGAAAGGTCCTGGACCGTCTTGGGTATGTTCGTACCCTCTACTGCGATGGCGTTCTTGATACCTGCTCTTAGCAGATTGAGGACATCTGACCTTCCCTCAACGATTATAATGGATTCTGAATCCTTGACCGCTGGACCGGCAGGACATTTGTCCTTTCCGTATGTGGTTATCTCCTCAACCTGTATTGACTGCCTTATACTCTGCGTAAGATCCGAGGATGTTCCCTTGGATTGCGCTATCAGATCATTCAAAAGTTCCTTTGCACGCTCTACGACCTTCTCCCTCTTGGTTATGCGCACATCCTCTATTCCGAGGACACGGATCGCTGCCTTGCAAGGTCCGACACGGTCGATCGTCTCGAGTGCGGATGCGAGAACAACTGTCTCTACCTGGTCGAGTGATGATGCCATGTAGACTATTCCCTCAGACTTCCCGCCCTTCGAGACAATATCTACCTCTATCCTTCCGATTCTGCCTGATTTTTGAAGGTCTCTCAGATCGAGATCGTCTCCAAGAAGTCCTTCTGTCTGCCCGAATATCGCGCCGACGACATCTGGTTTCTCAACGATGCCATCAGCGGTTATCTTGGCTTTGATCATATATTTTGTTGCGTTTGGATCAATATTCATATGAACCCTCCACGGGTTGGAGGGAAAAATACAATTTCCTGCTCTGCTGTTATCTTTTACCTGAGCACACGAATGGATTTTATCTTCCATATGGCTGTGTGCATCCTGCGCTTCCCATCTTTGAATGCCGTTTATCTTTGAGCCAGACAGATCTTTGCTGTGTGGCACGGCGTAGTACTTCCCCGCTTCCTGGCAAGGGTATGTGATTGTGATAGTGAATCAGTGAACAGGGAACAGTATGCTTCCCTTGACATTCCATAGGTATCCGATATTTAAATCATTTTTGGTGTTTTGAATCCATTTACAGTATTTCCACTATCTTACATGCATTGCAATCACGCATGATCGACAAGGTCTCTGCATCACACGTGAAGAATAGGATCTGCATCTCGTTCGACAAACCGATCAATGCATCGCAGGCGCTCTTCTTCCTATCTGAATCGAACATGAGCAGTACATCATCCAAAATTATCGGCAGAGGTTCCTCGCGCGACATTTCTTTTGCGATCGCCAGTTTTATTGACAGATAGACCTGATCCCCCAGACCCGTGCTCCATTCTCCCTCTTTCTTGCCTGTGGTCCCCGAGACCACCTTCACTTCGTTTGTACGTATGTCCATCTCAAGCCCGTATCTTCCACATGTCATGGACCTTACAAGACCGTCGGCGGTGCATATTACACCTGGCTGTACATCAGAATATATTGAATCGCATGCATTCTCGACCATCGACCTCGCCATCGATAGAACGGCCCATCTCTTCACTGCGTTGTATAGGTCGGTCGTCAATATCGTGCGCATATCCAGCAACCTTTCCATTTGATTCTCTTCGCGTATGGAGGTTATCTGTCTATCAATATCGCCTATCTTCCTTTGTATGTCCTCGATCCTCCCCTGGATCTCGGACCCGTCCTGGATCTCCACCATTGGAGCATCGTTTACATAACCTGACGACCTTATGCTCTCTTCCAATACACCTATCTGACCGCATACGGAATCGTATTCCTTCTTCATCTTGCATAGTTCCATGAACCTCTCCTCGGAACCGAACTTGGAGATGAAGAGATTTAGATCCGATTGGGCTTTGCTCTCTGAGATCTCCGATCTTTCCTTATTCTCTATTGCCCTGTTCACGCCCATCGCATTTCCCAGCAATGAATGGATGTGGTCCACGTCCATGATGAACGACGACCTCTCCAGACCCAATCTTTTGGACAGATTGTTCAGGGTCCTATCCATCTCGGAGATCTCTCTGTCCGTTACTGCTGCCTTATCATGCCAATATTCTACCTGCGTATTATCGACGGTGTCCGTTTTCGGATCTTGTTTCTTGGTACTGCCGTTGAAAGAGAACCAGATGGAGATTGCCAATATCGCCACTCCGATAAACGAGACCAGGATATTCGATAATATTCCGATCATCGTGAAAACGATCAGTCCAAGTATGCCCAATAATATTGGTCTTCTATCAAAATCCTTTGAACTTGAATCATCCCTCCGAATGACCCGCCTGTTCGCATCATCCCTTGCCTTTTCTTCATTGGAAATGAATTCCTGTTTCTGCCTGGAGATCTGAGAGTAATACTGCTCCTTCTGTTTCAAGTCCTCTATAGTAGAACGATGTACCAATAATTGGGCATGGTCTATACCCTCGGTGGAATCCTTGTAACCCTCATAATCCGAACGGGCAACATCTGCCTGCCTCGCGGCTGCCTTTAGGTCCCTCTTCAATAGATCGTATCTTCCTATGTCGCCATCAGATACTATCGCGGATACTGACAGCCCCTCTTTCTTTGCTTTCAGACCATCCAGTCTGGACACGTTCTCATTTTGCGAACTTTGTACCTTGTATTTGACCACTTCCGTATCGTTTTTACTCTTCTCATCCTTTAAAGACTCGAAGGTTCTCAAAAGATCGTTTCTCTCAGATACCTTCTGATAATATTGATCGTCCTTCTCCTTGAATGCGATGATTTCCCTGTTGTTGTCTTCTATATCGAACATTAATTTGGATATTTTTGTTGACGACGATTTTCTATCAACGCTCATTATCTCTTTCATCTCAGAATCGATATCATCGATCGTCTTGGGCAATAGGTCCCCGCCAGGTATCGTGAGGAAACGATTTTTGATATCTCCCGAAGAGATTACCTTCGAATCCCTGAGATCGTCGGGCGACATTGCAAACAACGATCTGTACAGCTGTGGTTCCATATGCACGGATTCTGAAGGCATATGATCAGACCTCACCTTCTTACCCTCACGGAATATCGTGAATCTCTCCCCAGAGCAGTCCTCATAATCAAGCTCGCCTTGATCGGTGCTCCTGTACTCCGGATAATGTTTCCTCTGGTTGTCTGGAAACATCGTACTCCTTGTGAATTCCATTATTGTTGTCTTGCCTGTCTCATTCTTTCCATATATCAGAGTGAGATTATGGCCAGGGTCCAATCTCCTATCCCTCAGCTCACCGAATGAACCGATGCGGATTGATGATATCCTCATCTCGATACCCCCGTCAGCTTATCGATGAGAAGTGCTTCCGAATCGTGGACCAAAGCCTTCAATTCATCATCGTCCAACCACTCCAGCATATACCTTATCGAAGCTGATTGTTTCGTGGAGCATATCATATCTATGATCTCCTCCCGCCCAAGCAGAGAGATGCTATCTGATGATTGTATTATCTTGGAACGTATATCATTACCTTTTGACAACTCATTCCTATCTATTGAAGGATAGGTATTGATACGAACATCTGCTAAATAACAACCAGATATCAGTTCTATCTGTTGTATTACCGCATATGTATCTAAACGTAATATGTTATCTAGAAGACCACGTCCGGATAATGTCAGGTTGACAATGGACCCTCTTTTAACAGAGGCGATTATATCTTTCATCAAAGAACTCATGGTCTTGTCGGATATATCGCAACAAACATCCTCCCATAGAACCTCTTGTGTTGGGAAGAATTCCAGACCTTGAACCTGATCATTGGTGACGCGGACCATATATGCACCCTTGGGGCCTATCTCCCTCCTGCTCCTGCCCTGAATATTACCGGGATACACCACGCATGGATCCCTGCTCAATTCGGACCTCTTGTGTATATGTCCCAAGGCCCAATAATCCACGGATCTGTTCAACATATCTGAAAGTCTACACGGTCCGTATTCGTCATCCATTGCAACCACATCAACACTGCAATGGACGAGCGCTACAGAGAAGATACCATCTTTACCCTTTATGTCTTGAATGGGATTCAAAGAGGAATGAGCTGAAGGAAAACTCCTACCGATTATCTCCACAGCACCGTTTGATAAACTTAGCACGATGCTCTCTGGTTCTTTATTGAAAACATGTACATTCTTTGGATAAGGTATGCTATCTGTCCATGACATCATATAGTCATGATTTCCAAGACAGATGAATATCGGGATGTCAGTCCTTGAAAGTTCCATAGAGAATCTATAACGTGTCGCCGGTGTCTCCGTAGTCTCATCGAATATGTCACCCGAGATTACGATAAAATCCACATTGTCCTTTATGGCACGGTCCATTATCCTTGAGAACGACTTGAAGGTCGCCTCTGTCATCCTCTTACCTAACTCCGGGTCTCTGCTGAGGATACCATATGCCCTGCTTCCAAGATGCAGATCTGAACAGTGTATGAATTTGAAAGTGGCCACATACCGTGATTTGAGAATCAGCTTATAAAGTATACAACAGGATTACCGAATATGAGCGAAAGTGAAAAAATATCGATTGTATGATGTACAAATCACCCCATATCATCTGAAAACTACTTATTATGATTAAGCTTACACCTTTTTATCGTAAGGTATGACATATGGACAATATAACCAACAAGGTCAAAGAAGAGATGAACCAGGGATGGATCGGATCGAATATTGATTGCCCCTATCATCCCTGTCATTTCACCGGACAAGACTGCACATTCTGCTATTGCCCATTTTACCCATGCAATGATCCCGATCTTGGAGAAAATATAATATCAAAACATAACAAGAATGTTTGGAATTGTACCTTCTGTCTTTTCATCCATCGGCCAGAGGTTGGAAGATTCGTCATTTCGGAGATGAAGAGGCAAAATATCATCGACCCAAAGGACCCGCTTATCAAGGACATATTGCCGATCGCAAAGAATAAATTCTTCCATCCAGGCAAAGCGATGATGGTGGTCGGTGCCACATCCGATGCCGGTAAATCGATAACAGTTGCAGCCATATGCCGCATACTCCATAACAAAGGATATCTCGTATGTCCATTCAAATCACAGAACATGAGCCTTAATTCGAAGGTAACCTCGAAAGGCTCAGAGATAGCAATGATACAAGTGCTGCAGGCGAAGGCTGCAGGATTGAAGAACCCCGACCATCACATGAATCCCATACTTCTAAAACCGAAAGGAGATACGAGGTCGCAGGTCATGGTGGAGGGCGAACCATTCAGAGATTATGATGTGGAAGGATATTACAATGAATTCGTCCCTGGCCCAGGAAAGGACATAGTCCGTAGGAACATCGAATTCCTGAAGAACCGTTATGATTATGTGATAATGGAAGGAGCTGGTTCACCCGCAGAGATCAACATCTATGACAAGGACATCGCCAATATGCGCGCTGCCGAGATCGCGGACGCGGATTGCATTTTGGTGGTCAATGTAGAATGGGGAGGCTCTTTCGCATACGCGCTCGGTACGGTAGAACTCATTCCAGAGAAGGACCGTAAGAGGATCAAAGGAATCATACTGAACAACATCCGTGGAAATCCAGATAACATAAAGCCTGGAGCGGATAAGCTCGAGGAGATGTTAGGGATACCTGTGATAGGCATAATACCTCACGCGGACCTTTTCCTTCCATCCGAGGATTCTGAAGCATTCAGAGGAAAGAGCACCGTAGGAAATGGTAACATCGTTATCGCGGTTATAAAATTCCCGAGGATCGCGAACTTCACCGATATCGATCCGCTTTACCTCGAAGATACAACTATAAAATACATTGAAGACCCGAAAGAATTGGAAGGCTGCGATGCCATAATACTTCCCGGAACGAAGAACACGATCGACGATATGAGATGGATGGCCTCGAACGGTATCGGTGATGGGATCAAGAGAATGAGAGGGAAAGTCCCGATACTGGGAATATGCGGCGGATATCAGATGATGGGGAGACTCATGAGGGATCCGCGCGGCATCGAAGGCAAAGAACCAGGAGACACGGAAGGATTGGGATTGTTCGATAATATCACAGAATGGAACGAATACAAAAAGAGGGTCATCCAAAGCGAAGGGACGCTCATATGCAATGGTGAACAGGTCGTTGGCTATGAGATCCACATGGGATTATCCGAAGTTAAGGAGAAGCCCTTGTTTGATATCACCAGATATCCCAAGAATGAATTCGAAGGCTCCGTGAGAGAGGATGAGATGTTGTTCGGGACGTATCTTCATGGATGCCTTGATAAACCTGCTTTTAGAAGATATTTCATGTCATTCATAAAGCACAATGGAAGGCCGGTAAAATTGGAAGCGGTCAAGGACTACGATGACATACTTGAAGAGAATATAATCAAAATGGCAAACGTATTCGAATCAGGATTAGATATGCCTAGATTGATGGACATTGTAGGGGTGAAAAAATGAACATAATATTCCTAGGCACTTCCTCTGGAGCAGGGAAGACTACGATATCTGCATTGTATTGCAGATACCTTCACAACATGGGGATCTCAGTGGCACCATTCAAAGCCTCGAATCTTTCTTTGAATTCATACGTCACAAAAAGTGGCAAAGAGATCGGCATGGGACAGGCGTTCCAAGCTTGGGCTGCAGGAATAGAACCAACTGAAGATATGAATCCTGTACTCCTTAAGCCGTCTGGAAATAACTCGATCCAATTGATAATAAGGGGAGAACCTGTCAAAGACATCACAAAAAATGATCCGATGGATAGAAAGATGGTCATGAGAAAGGTAGAAGAATCCTATGATAGGTTGATCGATAAATACGATGCCGTCGTATGCGAAGGTTCAGGGTCGCCAGTGGAATTGAATATCATGGACAGTGACATCGCAAACATCGGAATGCTTAGATCGCGTTCCATACCGGCAATAATTGTAGGCGATATTGAAAGGGGCGGAGTGTTCGCAGCCATTTATGGTACTTGGAGACTGATACCAGATGAACAAAAACCTCTGATGAAGGGTTTCATAATAAACAGGTTCAGAGGAGAAAGGTCCATATTGAAAAGTGGGATCGATCGCATTGAAGAACTTACAGGAATGAAATGCCTAGGGGTCCTGCCCTACATGTATCTTAAATTCCCAGAAGAAGACTCGATGTCAGATAAGGAAGGGAAACTAGAAGGGAAGGACATAAGAATGGCATTTATGGATAATCTTGATGAACTTTTGAAAATATCAATTGAAAGTGGACTCGATCTGACCTCCATCAATGAGATTGCCAGAGGTTCATCCACCTGATGCTACTTTCAATGCTTTGATGGCCATTCCATCCTCTATGGGTGTGTCCATTGGAATTGGGACCCCATTCAAAAGATACAAGAAAGAATCGGGATGAAAACCCAGGGACCTCATTGCCGATTCAATGGTTACTCCCATCCGAACATCCTTGTTATCCTTGCCAATTCTTATTGTAGCTGACATCAAAGGTCAATGACAATTCATTAATATCTTATTTGCGCCTTTATTATATAGCAGTAATTCATCGTGCCAAATATGAGATCGGGGGCCCTTTCCATTATCATCTTGGTTGCCTTATTGACCCCTTGCCTTTACGCTATTGAAGAGGTCGATGCAGATAGCTCGACCCATACCATACACTATACGAACATTGACGGTATAACAGTGACCTTTACAACCGGAACGCCCCTGGACAATAATGCGGTCCAGATAAGCAACGGCATCCTATCCTTTAAGGCCCATTCAGAAAAGTATGACCTTTCCCAATCAGGAATAATGTTCTACAGTTATGATCCAGAAACAGATAAAATGGATACTGGCACCAATTATAGATTCACCGAATATGAAACCCCCTATCTATCTGGCTATTACTCATATTTCACAATATACAATGTATATGAGGATATTGAGATAATATTCACAGATACATTGGAATACCCTTCCGATTATGCTCCTGATACCGAAAATCCTGATGGGGAGACCACGACCGAAGTCAACGACAGTGCAAATAAGATTGACATCGGATTAGATATGAACCTTTCTCTTGGGATTATTGCGCTGATCATATCCGTGTTGCTTGTTATAATCTGTTTCAAAGAATATTCCCTTATATCAAAAAAATTGGAAGATGACACATAATGAAAGATCTGTTCTCATTCGATGAAGGACCTAAGAACCTGATATATGTACTTGATACTGAGACCACAGGGCTTCTCGGAGCGCCCGATGACGTCGTCGTGGATATAGGCATTTGCGCTGTCGATCTTGAGAATGGAACGGTGGATGATGTATATTCCACTGTTGTGGGATATGACACTGGCACATGGAATGATTATAGAAAGAATGCTTGGATATTCCAAAATACAGATATGACCCTTGAAATGGTAGACGGCGGTCGTCCATTTGAAAAAGTGCTCCAAGAAGTAAGATCGATACTATGTGACAAGAATGTCACATCATACAATACAGGATATGATTTTAACAAATTCCTGTTCAAAACGCCATGGGACATGAGAGGCAGATTCAATCAGTGCCAGGACATAATGTTGGCAGCAACTTATGTATGCAAACTCAGATCGATGAATTATTTTGATGACTACAGATGGCCAAAACTCGAAATAGCATATAAAATGATATTGAAAGATAATGACCCAGCATGCATCAATGGTAAACAGGACCATCGCGCATTGTCGGATGCGAGAATGGCGTCATATGTGATGGTGGAAATGCACAATAATGGAAATTATCCTTATCAAAAGGATCAACGCTTCCAGAACTTGTGATCGCTCTTTCCATTATTCTCCTTTTCAATGTCCTTTTGAAGCTGTTTATTGAATGATTTCTCTGTAACCTCTACCATGAAAGAACTGTATCTGCTACGCAACATCAGCATTGCGATGAGGAACCACACTCCGAGGCATGCGATAAGGATTATGTAATATCCCACAGGCAGATATATGATGGATAACAACCCGACGGATGCGATCGGTATGTCATATGCCAGGAACACAAGGCCGAACAACAGGAATGCCAGCAATATGGGCAATATCTGTCTGTTGGATCTGCCATTCGGATCCATGAATGCGAATATTGGATATATCAGGAACATTTCCATTATTCCCGCTATCACAATGAAGAATAGCATGGCATTCCTCGCAGTTATCTCCGCAAGCGTAGCTACGTCATCAGAGGTCCCCTTATATCCGGACATGTGGTCAAGGAAATCGCTGTAGGTGTTATTGGGGAAGAGCGAATGGTATGCATCCCAGGTAGCCGATAGGTTGATGTCTGAGAACCATCCATTGGAGACACCCAGATTGAATACTAAGTATATTATCAATCCAAATACGGCTATTGAAACCGCCATCGGTATACAGAACCTCAACACCCCTGGAAGTATCATCTCCTTGTTATCCGAAGGTTTAGCCCATATGGCCATAAGGAAGGCCGCCAATGAAACCGTCACGAGAGCATAGAACGTGTTCTGCACTGGTAAAAGTGGAAGTCTGTGAAACATCAAGAGCAATATGCCGACCAATATTGCTAGAACGAAATTCCTTGTAAGATATAGTTTCAAGATGTCGCGCATACCTGTAACGGTCCTCTTACCTTCAATGATCGCCTTTGGCAACGCACTGAAACGGTCGTCCATAAGAACCATGTCAGCAACACCTCTTGTTGCACCGGAACCACTTTGCAGTGCCACGCCGACATGCGCGGTCTTGAGAGATTTTACATCGTTTACACCGTCACCGACCATTGCGACATATCTTCCATTCTCTTTCAAGGTCTTTATGACCTCGCTCTTTTGATCTGGCTTCATACGACCGAATATGTTGGTACTGAGTATCGCATCCACCTTCTCGCTTCCCTGTAGGGAATCAAGCTCCTCTCCGGAGATTATCTTCCTATCGCCTGGTATCTTGGCCTGGGAGAATATCGCATCCACGGTCTCTGGGTCATCACCCGATATTACTTTCAGATCCATTCCGTTATCGATGAATTTCCCAATTATCTCCCTGCAGTCAGGCCTTACCTCGTCTTTAATGTATATCAGTGCCACCGGTTCCAAACGTGAATTGGCTGGCACATCCCCTTCGTACAATTCTGGGGTCTTGGCTTTGCATACCAACACGGTCCTGAGTCCCATTTTGGAATATTTCGATACCAATCCTTCAATGTCTATCTCCGAATCTATCCTGGACCTCAACATTGGATAAGCGCCCATGAATATCGAACATTCTTCTCCAGACCTGATCACCCTGACAGCGCTGAACTTCCTGTCGGACGAGAACTGTATCTCATCGATCAATTCAGAAGGCAATGCACCATATTCCTTCTCTATCGCTTTTATCGTATGATTCTTACTGCCGGTGACAGAGACGAATGCGGATATCGCCGATCTCGCTTCATCCTCTGGAATGAAATACTCCGCACCTTCGAACAATAGATTGTTGGTTGTTATCGTACCTGTCTTATCCATGCAGACGGTATCCACGTGACTCATTGATTCCACAGAACTCGAATTCTGCAATAGCACTCCGCTATCCGCCATCCGCACAGCGGCTATCATGTAGGTTATGGTTATCAGAAGGAACAGTGCGATCGGCACTATGTCCAATATTATCACTGAGTCTATCAAAGAGTCCACGGCATGCTTGCCGACGATCATGTTCATTATCACCATCAGAGCGAGATAGACGAATGCGATACCCATCAGCATCTCGGTGACGGTCGTGGTCTCCCTTTGAAGCGGCGTCTTCTTCTTTTCAAACTTCTTGGCACTCGATAACATCTTGGATGCGAATGTGTCCTGTCCGAGTGCTGTTACCTTGTAATAGCAATCCCCGGTGACACAGAACGCACCTGAATAAATGGTATCCCCTTCGTGTTTCCTACGTGTGCTGGACTCTCCTGTGAGGAGGGATTCGTCCATTTCGAAGGAATTGCATTCCAACACGGTCCCATCAACCTGGGCCTGGTCCCCGGATTCCATCCGTATAGTATCGTCCATCACTATCTTCGAAGGATCGATGTTCTTCTCGATGCCTTCCCTTATGACCTTTACCTTAGGTCTCAAAAGCAATGCTATCTTGTCCAACCTTCTTTTGGCCCTCATCTCCTGTATTGTGGAGATGAGCACGTTGATCAGGATGATACCTGTGGCCGCAATGGCATTCAAATATTCGCCAAAGCATATGAGCGCTACACCCAGTATGAGAAGTATGAGGTTGAAGGATGTACAGAGATTCTTGATGATGATATCGGCATAACTCCGACTTACTGCGGATTCGAAGGAATTCACATTCCCAATGTCCTCTCTGTCTTTCACTTCCTTCTCGGTGAGTCCATCGGGTGCCATCAACCAGAACATCACTTACGATTATTTATGAGTAATCCGCCAAACGGATCTCTATATACCTTTTTTCCAACGGAGAGAACGATATGCTCCTACCTTGTGATACATAATCGATTATGCATAGTACTTTCTTGCCTGTGACCTCTGCAGCTGCATGAGCATATACGCTCAACTGCATCTTGTACTCGCCCTCGAACACATCGGATACGTCCGTCTTGTAATCATGTATCTCCACGTGGTCTGAGAATTCCGCATATAGGTCTATTATGCCCCTCAACGTTATGTTCATATCATTGAATGGCAAGGCGCATTCTATCTCCGATTCAATATAAACTGCATCCTTCACAGAATCAAGCACCCTTCCGATCTCCTCGACCTCAGGCAGCTTTGAATATTCGCTGTCTAACTGTATACCCCTCGCCATCAACTCCGCGGCATGATGGACCTTTATCCCGTATTCCATGCCTTTCCCGCAAACCTGATCCGAACCCTCTGGAGGTGCATCCTCCCCTTCGAAACGGAGTATATCATGGACGCCGATGTTCCTCCTTCTCTTTGTGAATCCCTTGATCTCAGGAGGGTCGATCATCGACTCCGAATATTCATTGTACGGCAAACATACCTTTTCTTTTCCTGAACTGGTAATACCTACTCCCTCTGACAGCCCGACGAAGAACGAGGAGGGGTTGGATGATGTGATCGCCACATATTGCTTTGCCCTGGATATCGCGACGAATAGGAGCCTTCTCTCCTCACTGTAATCCTTGTCTATGCATCTCATCACCAGTCTTGTCTTCCATGATGCCATTATATTGAAGTTGTTCCCGTCTATAGGACATACCTGGCTCTTCGATCTTATCCCTGTCATATCGTTGAATATGTATTCTGATGAATCTCCCTTTGTACTAGGGAATGAGTTCTTGTTGAACCCTGCAACGATGACTACCGGGTATTCGAGACCCTTCGATTTGTGTATCGTCTGTATAGTGACGGCCTGCCTATTGAGGAATGAGTCCACTGGATATACCGTTGAACTCTCTATGTCCGTCTCGATCATACGTATTATGTCCGACACTGTGAGCAATGAATTCCTATGCGCCGATGACAATACAGAGATTATTGTCTGCGTTACGTCATTGTTCAATTGATAATAATCGAATATGGACGAGATGAGACTGGTGACCCTGCGCTTCTTCAACACCAGCTCCCGCCTCTTCTCCCTTATCTCCGAAGGTATGGCTGACGCCCCTGCTTCGTTGATCTCACGTATCTCGCACAGTGGATACCCCTGATCCACGAGTATCGTGCATATCCCCCATGGGTCGCTCTCATTGTTTATATAGCGGAGCCATGCGAGCAATAGTTTTCCCTCTCTGGAACCCATGATGTCGACATCGCCCTGTAAGAAGGCCGGTATCCCTGCGGATGATGCGGCTTCGAATATCCCTCTAGCCAGCGAGGTCTTCCTACAGAGTATGGCAATATCATCATAACGGACTGCCCTCGGTGGAGGTCCGTCATCGCATATCTCGTAATTGCCATCGGAAACATACTTCTGTATCCTCCTTAGGACCTCTTGTATCTCATTCTCGTATGAAGTTGCCAGGATGCATTCGATACCTGTATGCTCGTTGAGGTATTCCTTTGCTGCGGATATCCTTTTCACACTTCCCAATATTATTTCCTCTCCATTGTAAGCGGGTATCTTGAGGGCATCATATGCCTTGTCGATGATCTGCTGGGAACTTCTGTAATTCATATCCAGCGACATTGATTCGCATTCATCGATATGAAAAGGTACACGAGCCTTGTCTTCATTCAGGAATGTCCTTAAATTACGGCCTTTTTCGTGGAATCTTGTTATGTTCTCTGTGGAAACGTATCTGAAGCCATATATGCCCTGCTTCCAATCGCCAACAACGCATAGGTTTGGTTCCTTCAAGAGCATCAAAGCGATCATGAACTGATTGCTGTTGGTATCTTGGAATTCGTCGATCATGAGATATCTGCAGCGCATCCTATCTCTGACGTTCTCATCTGAATATAGCACCACGAATGCAAAAGATGATACCAGGCCGAATGTGAGCCTATCATCTATTATCGACCGCCTTATGAAATCGTAGTAGACATCATGTATGAGCTTGATCAAAAGGGTCCGATCGTCGTTGATCGCCTCGTTTATCATTTCTTCGGATAAGGGCATCGTCCCATCGAATGCATGATCTATCGGCGCATATTTGCCATCGGTATTGCTGGACATGTACTTCGAAAGCTCATACTCATTCCCATCTAACATATCGTTCAACGCATTGATCCTGCGAGACATCTGATCCTTATCTCCATAGAGGACCTTGCCATCATCCCCCCCGAACCATCCATCTCTTACAGGAGTGACACCGCGCGACATCAGCTTGTTTATGACACCATATAATTCTGCATAATGCTGACTCGCTATTATCGAGTACGCGCCGTAATCCACTCCTTTATCTGCGAGGAAACGATCCATGAAATCGGAGAAATATACCTTATTGAGGGTCTCGTTCTCAACTGTCCTGGCACTCCTCGTCAACCTTTCATTGATGCCGAAGAACCTGCTTACAGCCTCTGGAGATTCCATTATAACTGAAAAACAGAATGAATCGAAGGTCCCTGCCCTCACGTCCTTGGATTTCTCCGAATTCTTGGAATGCACCATCCTGCCCTTTATCCTGTCCTCCATCTCTTGTGCTGCGTTGCGGGTGAATGTTAACAGTATCACATCCTTTGGGTCCACCCCGTGTTCCAATATGTTGATGTAACGTTCGACGATGGTCTTGGTCTTGCCTGTGCCAGGTCCCGCATCTACCACTATCATTCCGTCTAAATGATCCACTATATTCCTTTGAGATGCGTTCAGGTCATCCATCTTCCTCACCCTCGTCTTCCGCATCATCTATCCTTGCAGTACATACCTTCAAGAAATTGCATTTGGAACAATCTTTGGAAGGTGAACCTGGAAACTTTGAAACGGTCATTCTTGAAGCATCTGCATGATCGGAATCCAGTTTCATCAAAAATGATTCCATCGTGTCCTTGGGTATCGTCAAAATATTGCCATCGCAGAACATCATGCCTACAGTACCTTTTACAACCTTATTCATGGCCCTTTCAACATTCACGATGTTTGTTTTGTTCGGTTTGAGACCAATGGCATCAAGTATTGATGCTTTCAATCTCTCATTCCTGCTCCAATTATCCTTATCGTCCCAACCATATGAAGACAATGTATCGATGAAAGTGTTCCAGGATATCAGGAATCTCTCATAGGTCTTGGACATGAAATCAGATCTTATCGGACAATCTGGACTTTGCATGTATTCTTCGAAGCTCATGTCTATGAATTCGATCGTCCTTATGTTCAGCATAACATCGAAATCTTCCATCTCTATCGAATCCCTGAGCCTATCTTTGACGTAGAATTGATTGAACCTGCAAGGCAATCTACCTGATGATTGGTATAAAAGTGCCAGATATATCATTGGCTGAAATTCCGGATGATGTTGCGGACTGATCATCTTATCTCTTATCCCCTTGATGTCGGTCGCCTTACCTGTCTTATAATCTGTTATCGTATCTCCGAGTATCAGGTCGAAATTACCGAATATCGGGTTTTTCTGAGACCTGAATTCGGTCTCAGTTATCCGACTGTACATCTCGCAACCTTCCAGCACCATCAATTCGTTCGGATATTTCCTATCAGAATTCTTACGGTCCAGATCCGAGACCTCCTTGACAGTCCTATCGAGATATCTCATCACATTCAACATGCTTACGCGCATCTCGGTCCTATCGATGGATTCCATCTGCCCACATGATATCCCCGAATACCTGTCCTGTATGAGCTCCAAATAATGGTCTATTCCCTTCTTCCTCACCATTTCTGGGTAGCATACGTAAAGTTCAGCGAACTCGTGAATTATGCTTCCAAACACAGTATATTCTGAATCGGGAGTCCTCATCAATTCACCGAACATGTATGCTCTTGGGCACTGACGAAAAAGATTGTATGTGCTCTTTGAGAATTTCCAATCATATACTGGTACATGTTCCAGATGCTCTTCTCCCTTATCTGAGAATTTCTTTTCCTCTACAATGTGCCAGGGGCCTTTTATGAGATGGGAGCTTTCCTTGCATACATCCTCGAATCCCTCTATCTTTCTATCGGGATATATCTGTTCAAATATACTGCATGGCCTGGAAGGCTTTCCCCCTCTTAGATAATTCACCGCATATAGCCTTGAATTGCCCTGTTGTATCAGAACGGAGAATCTTGTAAGGTCCCTCTCGAATTCGGTTTCCCTATCTATGTATTCCTTCCCAATTATGCTCGGCGACCATTCCGGACCGATACCTACGAAGATCACGAACGGCCTGTCGATGTATACGGAATTATTGCAATTTACAAGCAATACTCCTCTCTTCTCATCTTCGGGGATCTGCTCATTATGATGAAGGTCGGTAACATTGTTGACAGCATATGTTATTTGGCTCACCAATCTGGAAGTTACCTTCTTATCCGCCATCATCAGGTCTTGCAAAAGTATCTTTATCTGAGGTCTCTGAAGAGGATGCACGATGCTCTCCATGACTTCTCCGAAGGTCATTGTGCGTATGTCCCTCATCATTTCTGCTAACTTGATTGCCTTATCATTCTTTATGCTCTGCAGACTTTTCGATAACAGATACTCATCCTGTTTGGATCTTAGATATCCCCCGTAATTGGAGAATATCTCCCTCACATGCCTTATCCTGATCGTATCGTAATTCAATGACAAAGTGACGAATTGCAAAAAATCCCTTATTTGGGAAAGGTCCCTGACCGCCATAGTATTCTTGAATGGCAATCCGCGCCTATAGAGGGCAGCCCTTATCGCATCAGCCACAGCTCCCTCGGTATCTAACACTATCGCAGTATCCTCGACCATATCTGGATTGATCAATTCGACTATATTATCCGCTATCTGCCTATCATTACCGATCTGGTATATTGTATCGATATCGTAGTCTCCCTTCTCAAAGAGGTCGACCTCTATGAAATCCATTGGTACGAAATGTTTGTCCAGATCATCGAAGAGATCCAATCCTATGACGCCTATCCTCTTCCTGCCCTTATAAAATTCACTCTTCGAAGGGTCGAAATTGGACATGACCTTCTCTATTGTAGGCAATGCATTGAAAGAGCGGTAAACCTCTTTGGCCGCCCTTGAGTAAAGATAATTATCGGGATTGGCCCTGTATCTGCGGATAGTGCGTATATTCTCAAGCTCACCGTGTATGTATTTGAAATCGAATCCTGTTTCATCTGCGATGGCGGATATGATCTTCAGATCGCCGATTGTGCCCTTTCCTAATACCTTCGCTGCTTCTTTACCAGCGATCTGCCTTGGAGTGTATGCAAAACTGCCAATGCTCGCCTTACGGACTCTGGAATTCAAAGCTGTTGCAAGCGGGGCATCATTGGTTATGACAATATCGCAGTCTTTCACCTCATCGTATATCTCATCGATGCCCTTTGCTTTCCGCATGATTCCCGCGATGCAGTTGTCATTATAAAAACTGAAAGTTGTAATTCGTGTAATTTTCTTAAAATCTTTATTAGAACAGATACAATATTGATATTGCCACATTTAAAACACAATAAGAAGATTCAATCCATTTGAAATAAAGCTTATACGGTTTATGGTCTATACGGCAACATGACCAAGAGGCCTCTTCTGATAACGATATTGGGCGCGTTGTTCTTTATCGCAACGATCGCATTGGTTATCTCGGCAGTTAGCTGTTTGATACCGGACATAGCGCATCAGATAGCACAGGAGCTGATCGATCAAGGGATACTTCCAAAAGACATGTCTCTCGATGAAGCAGTGAAATATGTGAATGAAATGAGCGTGGTGGTCTTCATTATGGCATTCGTGACCGCCTTGATAGGATTTGGATTCTTCAAAGGATGGGCCTTCGTCTGGTACATATCATTGATATTGGTGGGCCTTTTGATATTAGCATCATTGATAAGTCTTTTAGGTATGGAGCAGTGGACCGCGGGCGTTACCCTAGTAGTGGGCATCGTTGTGATATACTATCTTTTCAGACCCAACGTTAAAGAATTCTTTGATATATGAATAAGATTTGAAAATCTAAGGATTTATACATAGGACCGAGTTGACCTTTAACATGACGGATGATATCTACGTAGTGCAGACCGTGACGACAGGCCCGAACGGCTACCCCTATGATGAGATAATCGACATTGGCGTCTGCAAAGCGAATCTGGAAACGTTTGATTTTGAGATTGTGTACAGCAGTCTTGTATTCTATGAACCTAAGAACCTAGGTAAGAAAAAACTGGACTACCTATCTGAGAATTTCAAGATAATGCCGGAGATGATATATTCTGGAGAACCTGAGAAAAAGGTCGCACAAGATGTACTTCAGATAATAAAAGGGGAGAATGTCGCCTGTTATGACATCAGACAGGAATTCGGAAGATACATGATATGTTCTCCCTGGGATATAACTTTCGAAACGAACATAATGCCGTCGATATCATCAAGGATGCCAATCAGTCTTAAATGCAAAGAGCCAGCAGAGGAAGCTGAGACTATTTGCAAAGCATATCGCAGACTCATGAGGAACGATCCAGCCAACGTTAAGAGGAGCAGACGCGCCTCTGACCTTGCAAAGATGTCCACCTGCCTCATGTTCCATATGAGGGACAGGGGAAAATATTGAAAGCAGTTTATCATTTCATACCGGTGATCGCTTCAAAACTTTATAACTTTGAACACCGAACCATGTCTGGCATCTAAAAGAGCGGCCAAAGCTGTGGACAGGTATATCAAAGTCAATATTATGTACGCCGCTATCCTGAATATTCCCATGAATACCCCTGTATTCCAAACGCCCATTATGAGGATCACGGACGGTATGAAAAGCAAAAGACCGACCACCAGGAACACATAGCCCATCGAATTGCGGTAATTCCTATAGATCTGTGCAAGACCTAGAATACCAACGAATGCTGGAACTATGGCGAGTATTGTCATTATGGTCCTATTCTTCTTTACAACCTTCACACCGATGGACTCTTGCTCCTGAGTCTTCTCTTTCATCACGTTGCCATCTACATAGGGTTCCTGACCTTCCTTGGAATTTGTATCATTGTTGTCGCTGGGTATATTCTTAAAACACTTGGGACATGTGATACAATTGGAAGGCACTGCTACCCCACAATACGGGCAGAATCTTGTCATACCATCACCTGCATATCTTAAAACCTGTGCATGTTGCAGATACCCTGAGTTTCCCACCACTATATATCTTTACGTCAAATATCACCAATGATTTTGACTCATTGATCAGCCTAGCCTCTGATTCGATCTCTAGGTCAGTGCAAGGTCTGTGATATATTATGTTGCAGCATTGCCCGGTACCATCGGATTTCACATTTGCCGCTATCGCAAAGGTGTGGTCAATCAATCCGAACAATGCGGCACCATGTACCCTTCCCATGCTGTTCATATCATCCGGACCGATCTTCTTCTTCATACGTGTACAATCAGGGGTCAAACTGACCAATTCTATGTCATTGGCAACTGCATAAGGAGCATTGCACATCTCCAATATACGAGGCAAATACTCTTGCAGTTCAGGACTGACTATATTTTTAAGAGTCTCTACGTCCATGGGCATGGTATCCATCATTTCATATTTTAGCCAAACGATAAATCAAAGCTTGCCATATGGGATTATGATGGAAGAGACCATTAATGTCACACAGTTGAACACACGCGTCAAGAATCTGATCAATAACGCACCAGGTGTAACTGATGTTTGGGTCACCGGCGAGATCTCCAATTTTAAACTTTACACTTCTGGACATTCTTACTTCACGATGAAGGACAATGGCAGCGAGATACGTTGCGTTATGTTCAAATCGGCAAAGGCGAGAATAGATTTCGAACCATGTGACAACATGGAGATCACCGCCTTTGGAAGTGTGGACATATACGTGGACAGAGGGTCGTATCAATTCATGGTCCAGACGATGAGACGCGGCGGGGTCGGCAATCTCTACGCTGAATTCGAGAAATTGAAAAAGAAACTCGAAGCAGAAGGACTTTTCGATCAAAAAAGAAAGAGGAAATTGCCGATCTATCCGAAGGTCATAGGTGTGGTAACATCACAGACCGGAGCTGTTATTCATGACATAGTCACGACCACTGGGAGAAGATTCCCCGCCGATATACTCCTCGCCCCAGCAAAGGTCCAAGGAGATGATGCCTCGAGATCAATTGCGGCAGGCATAGAACTGCTGAACCGCGTAGGAGTTGACGTTATAATTGTTGGAAGAGGCGGAGGCTCGATGGAAGACCTTTGGGCATTCAACGAGGAGACGACTGTGAGAGCGATAGCATCCTCGAAGATACCAACGATATCCGCTGTAGGGCATGAGTCCGATTTCACACTTTCAGATCTGGCCGCGGACGTCCGTGCTGCCACTCCCACCGCTGCAGCCGAGATCGCACTTAAAGATAAGAAAGAACTAATTAACCAACTTAACAACGATACCATACGCCTCAACAGGGCATTGAGTTACAGTATCGAAAAGATGAGGAGCAGATTCAACAAGATAGATTCTAAACTCTCTCCGAGACGCGCAGAGGAAATGGTGGCTATGAAGACCATGCTCTTGGAACATATCTCCACAAAACTCGCATCGTCGTTGAGGAATATTGTAGAGGTCATGCATAGGAGATACGGCATCGTAGAGATGAGACTGAAAAACGCATCGGATCAATTGATGCAATCGAAGATCAGGAAGATGGAGAACCTTAACAACCGTCTCGAGTCCCTTGACCCATACAAGGTCTTGGGAAGAGGATACAGCATGGTGACCGATGAGGATGGACGTCCATTGACGTCCGCGAAGTCAATTGATAGGGATATGGAGATAACCGTACGTATGCGCGATGGGGAGATCGACGCGAAGATCAAGGAGATCAGATTGAAATGAAAGGAATTGAAGAGATGAGCTTTGAAGAGAGCATAACGGCATTAGAAGAGATGGTCAAAAAATTAGAGAACGGTGGATTGGACCTCGACCAAAGCCTGAAGATATACGAGGACGCGATCGCGTTGAGAGAGCATTGCAAGAAGATCCTTGAAGAAAGCGATCGCAAAGTTCAAAAGATAATGGAGACCTCGAACGGGATTGTCAAAGAGGACATGAACATCAACGACTGACCCAAAGGGGATTGCTCGTCTTCTTGCTCCATTGGAATGTATCGTCATATAGCCGCGTCTCGGCGAAATAATCATAAGAGAAAGCCAGACGCAATGACCCTCCGATCTGCCCGCATTTGATGCCGCATGCATTATACGAACCGAAGGAATCGGACAGACCTATCGTCAATATCTCCACCGCATCATGACCCCTCACCGCTAACCATTGGTCCTCTAGCGCCTCCATCTCCTTATTGAGCCTCACCATGAGGTCCTTCTTCCCTATCCTAGGTGACCTGGAGAGCGCGAACACCTCATCGATCATCTTGTATCTGTCATTCTCGAGTGTGCGCCTGTTGATGAAAGACCTATGATTGATGTCTTTGAAACACAATCCTAGGCTATCACGATACGATATGTACATCAACATGCCCAAAGGAGCTGCTGCATTTGCCACAACATCCCTGATCGGCCCATGTTTCTCCTCGAAACCCTTCAATTCATCTGCATCGGAATATTCCGTCAAAAGATCGTCCAAAGCCTTTGTGCACAATATCATGCTTTCCATGTCGCGCTTATCTGTCGTGTATATCGG
Source organism: uncultured Candidatus Methanogranum sp. (assembly GCA_963676045.1). Lineage (GTDB taxonomy): Archaea > Thermoplasmatota > Thermoplasmata > Methanomassiliicoccales > Methanomethylophilaceae > Methanogranum. The sequence goes on along the minus strand of OY780938.1, from coordinate 213,312 downwards.
ATGCCTGCATTCCATACCCATCAACCTATCGAGGTCCGGGTCCACGATACCGATTATCTTGAGGTCGCCCCTGTTGGCTCTTGAATCGATGACAGAACGCTTCACATTGTCCTTGGAATATGCTATCTCTATCCTCACATCTTCCTTTGCTATGAATTTGCTATAGAGCCTGCTGTCGGTCACACCCTCTACGACTACAAATGTCCCTTTGAACGCAGACCTCAGCATTGAGATCTCGTTTGCAATATCGGACGCAGTCAAATTCTCTATCATTGTTCCACTTTCAGCTCCACAGCGAGATCCCAATTATCATGGATTATCTGCGGAGAATGCGTGGCCACGATTATATGCAATGACCTTAGTTTTGCGACATCCATGAAGATCTTACCGATCTGCTGCTGCCAAGCTATATGAAGGGATATCTCGGGCTCATCGATTATGGCCAACGAACCTATATCCGTATCGAATAGAAGACGATAGAATATCACAAGGATCTGCTTCTCCCCTGATGATAATTTCGATATCGGTAAGGTTATGCCATTATCCATCTTAGCTGTGAGTGTCCCGCTTTCGTTGACATAGATGACCTTATTGACGAATATGTTGTTCACTATGTCCATGTACACTATTATCGATTCTGCCAGAGTGTAGTATCTGTCTGTGTATTCCTTGATGGAAAATGCCAGATCGATGTAATCTTTCCTGTAGCCCATTATCTCGAACCTTGATGGGGGGAATCTGTAGCTTGGAGGCAATTCTGGTTCGAATCCTGCCTGTTTTATGAATTCTAGTTTGGCCTTCAGATCCTTGCACCAGGATTCCAACTCATAATCGGAGATATCGGATAGGGTCTTTCCTGACTTCTCTGTGATCTTAGCATTTGCCACCGCATCCTTCATCTTTATCGTAAGATCATCCAGATATACGTTCAATGCAGGTACGAGACAATCATCCTTGGACAATATCATGCGCTCTGGCGACATGTAGGTCACCTTCATTATCTTCCTGAGATCCTCCACTGGAAGCTCCTCCTCCACGTGGTTCCTCTGTATCTGTATGAATAGATCGTCTTTGTTGTTCTCGACGAAAAGGAATGTATCGTCATCGAATCCCAGATCCAACCTATCGAATGGCGTGGAATATACCTCTTGTAGGTCCCCTACAAAAACATTGTAGACCAACCTCATCAAGGTTGATTTTCCAAATCCGTTCTGGGAATGAATGAATGTCACATAGTTGTCACTAAGATCAACATTGTAATCGTACTCACCAAATAATCCGTATACCCTTATCGATCTTAGCATCATGAGCATGGTGTAATCAACGTGAAGATATACATAGGTTTCAACTGAAACTTTATTTCGAACGACCGCATTGACCTCGACATGGACAAGGAGCAGGCCTTCAAGGAAGTTCAAAGGAACATAGGCACTGGTAACAAAATGGCCGCGTCACAGCAGGTCATGCAGATCGCTTTCAATCATCGCGATGAACCTATGACACTTCTGAAATGCGCATCCCTCCTGAAGGTCATAGAGGATGATGAAAACATGAATGCCATCCTCGAGATGATCGTGAATGATCTGCCATCCGATGAGAACTCCAGGATCGAACTGGTCAAAGGCTTGAAAGGATTGGGGAGATTCGAAGAAGCGGATATTGCATTGGAGGACCTTGCGATCACAGACGACATACAGAGAGAACGCATGTCCGTTTCCTATGGACTCATGGATTACAACGCTACCATTGATTCATACGAATTGATACAAGAGCCGACCTTGGACGATGAGATCGTCATGATTGATGCCTTGTGCTCATTGAACTCGTTCAAAGAAGCCGATGAGGAAAGCAGGAGGCTGTTTGATGAGTCCCCCTCGGATTTCTATGTCCAAAGATGCCGTTGCTCTGTGCTTCTGAGATGGGGGCACAGTAAGGAAGCTGAGGCTTTTGTAAAAGGGATCTTGAAAAATGATAAAAGCTCCGCAGATGCGAATGCCCTTGCGGCATATTTCATGTGGATGAATGGAAAGATATCTGCTGCCGGCGGATATGCCACTAAGGCTGTGAAGACAGACCCCAAACACATAGGCGCGATGGAGACCCTCGCGTTTTGTCTTATCGAGAAAGGCAAGATAGATGAGGCCAAGATCGTCGCTGGCGCCATAAACGAACAGGCACCTGGACATCAATCGATAGTGCGCATATTGGACATGTGCAGGAAATGACCTTATCTCCTCTTTCTATACATTGACTCGAACAAAGGCTTTCTGTCCACGTGCTTATGCGAGTGATTGGTGTTCAATATCACATCCTCCCAGAATGCCCTTGTGAACAATATCAGGACCATGAATACCTCGAGACGGCCTATCCACATCAATGCTGCCATGACTAACTTCGTGAAGGGCGTAAGATTCACAAGCGAACCTGTAGGACCATAATTATCCAATCCTGCACCTACGTTTCCCATACTTGGGATGCAGAGCCCCAGACAATCCAGGAGACTAGCGTTGGGTTCTGCCAATGCTATCAATGCTGTTCCTACGATCGCCACCAATATGAATGATAATGTTATCACGATCGCTGACATCAATGCATCATTATCCACTGTACGACCATCGAATTTCACATCCCTTATAGCGTGCGGGTGGAGCATCTTATAGAAACCATATGAAACATATGATTTCAGTATTATCAGCCTATACATCTTGATACCTCCGGCTGTAGAACCGGACATCGCACCTATGAATGCAACTAAGAGAAGTATTAACGAGGCCGCGGCAGGCCATAATGTGTAATCGCAATTTGTGAATCCTGTGGCCGTACCGAATGTTACCACTGTGAACGTGGCATTCCAAGCATTGCCGCCGAAGTCCCCTATCTTCCCTTGCAAGATTATTATCGACAAGAGTATGAGGAATATCGCGATGACGAACCATATGAATGTCCAGACGAATTCTTGACTCCTGACGTAGGCCTTGTAGTCGCGCTTGTACAAGGTCCTGTAGTGCAGATAGAAATTTGTTCCTCCTAGGAACATGAATATGACCAATATCAACTGCACCGTGAATGAATATGATGCTACACTATTCGACAACAATGCATATCCTCCCGTCGATATGCATGACATCGTTAGACATGTGGAATCGAAAAGACTCAATCCCGACAGCATCAGAAGAACTATCTCCATCAAAGAAAACATGACATAGATCAAAACAAAACTCATTGCCACGCTCTTCATCCTTACTGAATAGTTCTCCATGTCGGTACCTGTCAATTCATTTGTCATGAATGCACGTCCGCCTATACCCATCATTGGCAATAGGAACATGAACACTATGACCACCGACACACCTCCTATCCACTGAGAGAATGATCTCCAGAACAACATGCTATGAGGCAATGTCTCCACATTAGGAACTATCGAAAAACCTGTGGTCGTGAATCCGCTCACAGATTCAAAGAGAGCATCGTACCATTCGAATCCATAAATATAGAATGGCACCGCTATGACGAAGAACGCCACGAACCATGCCACGGTCATCATAAGTATGCCTACTGCAGGTGACATCTTGTTATCCTTTGAGAACAAAAGATACTGCAGGCCACCTGCTATCATGAGCGGAGGCACGAGGGCGATGAAGTAGAATGGATCCTCGCCATACATCAATGCCACTATCGAAGGGATGATCAATAGGAGGCCCAAAGTGAATTCCACAGCACCCAATATCTTGATGGTGCTGTTCTTCCATCTCGCCATATGCCTTAGGCGTAGCCTCAGATCATTGAACATCCTCACAACTCCACTGGGGTCTCATGCCCCATGAACTTTACCAATTTGGTTGGATTGGCATTGTGAGCAAAGACCATGACCTTGTCACCTTTCAAAAAGATCGTGTTCATCCTCGGATATATTATCTTATTCTTCCTTATGATTGCGACGATACGAACTCCTTCTGGAATCTTGATATCTCCATAGCAACGATTCACCATGCTCGATTTATCGTCTATGGTTGCGCCGAAGAAATATTCATCCTCATGATCGAGGACGAGTATGGCGTTCTCGTCGTATATCAGATTCTTTGTGACCTCATTTGAGATTATACGATGATAACCGATTATCGATTCGATTCCTGTATATTTGAAGATCTCCTCGTATTCCTCCGTCGAATATTTGGAGATTATCTTCCTGGTACCGAATTTCAATCCTGCCATGCATGCCAGGAGATTACGCTCATCATTCGGTGATACACTGATTATGACGTCGGCCCTATCGATGTTCTCGCCCCTCATTATCTGAGGATCGGCGATATCTGCGTTCACCACTATGACATCATTCAGGACCCTTGCGGCATTCCTGCAGCTGACCTCGTTCCTGTCGATGATCTTTATGAACTTTCTCTTACCCGACATGGATATCGCTTTCGCAATCGCTATACCTGATACGGTAGCCCCGATTATGACGTACTCCTTGGCCTCTCTCTTTATACCCATCAATTTGTTGAATGAGACTATTGCCTCCGGAGTGCCCAGCATGCATATCCTGTCATCGGCATGTATCTGTGCGGTCTCCGTCTTTATGATCGTGTTATCTCCGCGATATATTGCGACTATGGAGCAATTATCTGGCATGTCTATCTCCATGACGACCTTGCCTACGACCTCGTGCTCATTCTCTACCTTGAATGTGACGAGTGCAGCGCCTTTACTCTCGATATAATCGTATTGGACGACGTTCTCCAAAGAAGCTATCTTGCTTATCTTGTCGGCCATAATCTGCTCAGGGGAAATGAACATGTCAATACCCTCAAATCCTTCAGAAACGGTCTTTATCTCATAATCTGGGTCCCTGAGACATGCCACGGTCTTTATCGTCGGCTTATAACGCTTGGCGATCATGCCGATGAAAAGGTTCAATCCATCATCCGGGACCGCAGAGAATATTATGTCCGCGTCCATCCTCGATATCGCAGACCTGAGGACCTTCGGATTGCTTCCATCCTCATGCAGTACAGATACATTCAGGAGACTTTTTATGTTATCCGCTTTCACCGAGTCCTTCTCGATAACGAGTACATCATGTACCTTGCAAAGAGCTTCGGCAGAAGTATATCCAACATTCCCACCTCCTACAATGATCACCTTCATGAGCAGCGCCTAGACTCCTGAGAGGCATGTATATTATAAGTTTTTACTGTCTGAACAAAATATTGGATGAATAGAACAAAGGTGAATTACCCTCAACCCGAGATATCCGTCATCCTCTTGACTGGGATGTATGCCTTCCTCATGACATCATCTGGAAGTATGACCTCATTGCATTCCTCCTCCAGTACCTTCAATATGGACTCGGGCTCTATCATCTTCATCGTCATACAGACAGCTTGAACAGGGAAATAGAAGTGCTTACCAGGACACGCCTTCTCGAGTCTGTGCCTCATCCCCACTTCTGTGAGTATGATGAACTCCTCAGAATCTAGTTCCTTGGCCTCTGACAATATCTTCTCTGTCGACCCTATGCCGTCTGCGAGCGCCAATACCTCCATCCTGCACTCAGGATGCGCAAGCACCTTGGCATTCGGGTGCTTCTCTTTGAGGTCTTTGACCTGTTTCACGGTTATGCATTGATGCACTGGGCAGAAACCATCCCATATTATCATCTCCTTATCAACATTGGATCTGACATATGCGCCGAGATTCTTGTCCGGAACGAATATGACCTTATCGTTATCCAATGTCCTCACGACATTCAATGCGTTAGACGATGTGCAACATACATCCATCTCAGTCTTTGATTCCGCCGTGCTGTTGACATATCCGACCACAGAATAGGTGGGATTCTCCTTCTTTATCTGTCTTATCTGATCGGCACTGCACATCGATGCCATCGCGCAGTGGGCCTCTGGTTCTGGAAGCAGCACCTTCTTGTTGGGACTGAGTATCTTCGCGGTCTCTCCCATGAAGGAGACCCCGCAGAAAACTATTATCTTGGCATCCGTCTTCGAGGCTTTTATTGAAAGGCCCAATGAATCGCCCACGAAATCGGCCAGGTCCTGCACATCCGCTGATGTGTAGTTGTGCGCCAATATCACTGCGTTCTTCTCTTTCTTTAGTTGCTCGATACGATCCTTAACAGATACCATTGAACCTCAGTATAGCACACATTCTTTAAATCTTACGCCTGTCTACCCCAATATATGGACAGAGAGGCCTGTGCAGCGGATATATTCAACTGCACTGTCAGAGAACGTGCCCTTTTCGAAGCGGGCATAAAGATGGGTACGATCTATCATCAATTCGTAGGTGTGCCTGTGAATGCGGATAACGTAGAGGTCCTCGAAAGGTCCATCGAGAGCGGCGTATTGGTACAACCCTATGTTGAGAGCGTGAAGGTCAAGATAGACCGGAGGGCCCTTACCCAAAAGAAGGATGAATACTCCTATTGCTCGCTCACCGGAGAGATGCTAGACGTGGTGTTGAAAATAAGGATAGATGATACGATTGTGACCGCGGAGATGCGTTTTAACAAGGAATTGAACTATCCTCTCATGTTCATCTCGAATATCCAGACAAATTGATTTATATTCTTAACGACATTCAGGAACGCAGACTTCCTTCAAGCGATACTATGATTAACGACATTAAGATTGGCATTACAGGACTTCCGGGTTCAGGAAAAACATACACATTGCTTCGCGTAATAGATATGCTGAAGGAAGAGGAACTGACCATTGGCGGTATGATAGACGAACCGATATCCGATGGCAGACACAAAACAGGTTTCACAGTGAAGAACATTTTGACTGGAGAATCACAGATATTCGCAAGTCAAGAGATCGAGAGCAAGATTATGATAGGCAAGATCGGCGTGGACCTATCGAAATTCGAAGAGGTCAGCATCACCGCCATAAAAGACGCATGTGAGAAATGCGATGTCATAGTCATCGATGAAGTAGGAAAAGTCGAGGTGGAAAGCCAGGCCTTCATTGATGCTGTCAAGGATGCGCTTGACATAAACAAACCCATGATACTAACACTTCATAAAAAATCCAGGAACCCACTTCTACAAGACATCAGAAGGAGAGATGATGTGAGGATACTCGAAGTCACTCCTACTAACAGGAATCTTTTACCGTACAAGATCATTCGCCTTATGAACGGTGAAAACGTCTAATGATACAAGCAACCGTACAAGAGGGTCCCACCACGATAATCGTGCCTGAAGACCATTCGAAGCATGGGCCAGGCACGAAGAACGGAAATGTATTCTTCAATGAACAGATGGCATTCAACAGGGATGTGAGCGTGATATTCCTACGCTCCCTGACCAAAGATAGGATCACCGTCTGCGATGCGATGACCGCTACCGGGTCTAGAGCCGTGCGCATAGCCAATGAAGTACCGAATACCATCGTCACAGCGAACGACATCAACCCGGATGCCCTCCCTTATATAAATGCGAATATCCAGCTCAACAATCTCTCGAATTGCAAAGCTTCGAACAGGAACATGCATTCCCTGCTTGCTGAGGAATCCTTTGATTATGTTGACCTTGACCCCTTTGGTTCCCCTGTGCCTTTCATACAATCCGCGATAATAGGCTGCAGGAAGAATGGGATCCTTGCCATAACCGCTACGGATACCGCACCGCTTGCAGGCGCGCATGCGATAAAATGCAGAAGGAGATACCAATCCGAACCCATAAGGGGATATATGTGCCATGAAGGCGGGCTCCGCATACTCATGTGCACCATAGCAAAGGAATTGGCGAAATTCGATCGCGGAATGAGGCCGTTGCTCTCCTTCTACGCCGACCACTACTTCAGAACATACATACAGGTGCTGGAAGGTGCCGAGGCCGCAGATAGGACGCTTGCACAACTGGGGTACATGGGTTATGACCCATTGACCCTTGAAAGGTCGACCTCTTTGAGATACGACACTCGACATGTGGCAGGGCCTTTTTGGTTAGGACCCCTGCATGATAAGGATACGATCAACAGGATGACCCCCGAGAACACGGCCACCGAGAAAAGATGCACCAAGATGTTGGACATATGGAAGAACGAACTGGATGAGGTGTTCCTCTATGATATGAGCGAACTGTCATCGCATACGAAACTATCCCCTCCGAAACTCGAAGATATGATAGATGCACTCAATATGAGCGGACATGCATCAAAAACACATATTTGCCCCACTTCCTTCAAAACCGACCTCACAACGGAAGAAGTTGTGTCCATATACTCGTCCATAAGCCCTGAGACTATCCGTTCCAAGAGATAACTTTTATAGACGATGACGGTCTGAGAGGGATAGGTACAATCATGCCGAGTCTTGCAATCATTGGAGCCCAATGGGGCGATGAGGGTAAAGGAAAAATCACAGATTATCTGGATGAGAACGCTGATCTCATCGTTCGTTTTCAAGGGGGCAACAATGCTGGCCACACTATCGTTGTGGGTGACAAGGTCTTCAAACTTCACGGACTACCTTCAGGCGTCGTAAGGCCCGGAAAGATTGCTGTCATCGGTAACGGTGTCGTAGTCAATATGGAAGAGCTCATCGAGGAGATAGATCAGGTCAAGAAGAATGGCTGTTCTATCGAAGGCCTGAGGATATCTGACAGGGCCCATCTTATCATGGGGTACCATAAGAAATTGGACGGCGCAGAAGAGAAATACCGCGGAAAGAACGTGGTCGGTACAACGAAGAAAGGTATCGGACCTACCTATCAAGATAAGATTGCAAGGATAGGGCTTAGGGTCGGTGACCTCCAGGAAGAGGATGTCCTGAAAGAGAAGCTCTCATTCGTACTTCCATACAAAAAGGACCTCATGGATATGCTGGACGCGGAGAAATGCGAATGCACCGTAGAGTCCTTATTCGACAAAATGATGGGCTGGAAGAAACTCATAGGTAAGAACATATGCGACACATCCGTGCTCATAAATGAATCGTTGGACGAGAACAAGAACGTCATGTTCGAAGGCGCCCAGGGAGCAATGTTGGACATAGATCATGGAACATATCCTTACGTGACGTCTTCCGCTACATGTGGCGGAGGGATCTGCACAGGTGCAGGTGTAGCCCCAAGCAGGATCGATGAGGTACTTGGATGTTTGAAGGCGTACACCACCCGTGTCGGAGAAGGACCGTTCGTAACAGAACTATCCGGAGAGGCCGAGAAGAAGCTACAGATGAAAGGTGGCGAATTCGGTGTAACGACTGGAAGGGGAAGGAGATGCGGTTGGTTGGACCTTGTTGTAGCAGAACATGCATCGAGGATGTGCGGATTCACATCTCTCGCTATCACCAAATTGGATGTCCTTAACGATTATGAGGTCTTGCCAGTATGTATCGCATATGAGATAGATGGAAAGAAAGAGAAATATTTCCCTGCATCCATCTCAAAACTTGAGAAGGCCAAACCTGTATACAAAGACATGAAAGGATGGAAATCCTGGAATGATACCAAGTCCGTTGTAAAAGGCGGATATGATGAACTTCCAAAGGAAATGAAGAATTATATCGCATTCATCGAGAACGAACTGAAAGTTCCAGCGGATATAATCAGCATCGGTCCTGAAAGAGACGAGACCATAGACCGCAGGAACGGCGATTGGTGGAATTAAGATTAATGGAGGTGCTTAGCACCTCCTGATATCAATCTTTTATCAGAAATCTTCCGACGATGTCGAGGAAATCATCGTTGTGCGATACATACCAAGATCTGAAGTCCGTTCCTTCACTTATGACTGCTTTCCCGATATCTTCCAAGAATGAGGGTATATCGTCCTGTGCCATCTTGCCCATTTGTTGACCGAATCTTTCATTTCCTGCAACATGCGAACCATTGATGAACAGATTGAATGCAGAAAAGGATTCACCGGATGTGCTCTTCGCAGAAGTCCCTTGGAATCCGATCGTGCCTATCTGGTGCGCAGCACATGAAGAATTGCATCCTGATATCTGCAAACGTGGAAGTGCCCCATCTGGAAATTGATTCCTTCTCGACATCTCCACCAATTGATGCAAAAGGGCATTGGAATCCCTTAATCCCTGCTGACATATGCTAGAACCTATACATGCGATCGACGTCTCTAGAATGTCCCTCGCACCATCTCTGGTTGCAAATTGTACCTTCGAGACCTCTTCCGCATTGCAGTTTATAATGAACATCGTCTGTTCTGGAGATATACGTAGCTCTACATCGGGCATATCCTTTATGGTCTCGTATATTTCCTTGAACTTATTAGGATCTGGGTCTCCACCTATTGGATGATATGATACATAATATAGGCCGTCTTGTTTCTGTACGTGCACCCGGGACGTTAACACGACATTACCTCTTGCTTTCTTATTTTTCGACTTGTCTTGGACCTGAATGTCGAGGCCACCTTCCAGGAGCGCTTCCTTCAATTTACCCAGATATGCGATCTTATATCCCTCTTCTCCGAGGGTCTCTTGCATGTAGCGCGTCCTGGCCTTCGCCCTGTTCTCATAATTTCCATGTTCTTTGAAAAGACCGATCATCGCCTTGACATGATACAATACCTCAGATGGTCTCACGGACTCTGCTACCAACAATCCCATGCGAGGATTGTTCCCCAATCCTCCCGCACTGTAGACATCAAAATTATCATCGGACCTTGCTAAGAATCCAAGGTCCCGGAATGTTGCATGCACTTCGTTGTTCGAAGAATTCGAGAATCCAATCTTCAATTTCCTTGGCAACACCATATCGCCTATCAAAGGCATAAGATACCTCTCGGTCGCTTTTGCATATGGCAGGACATCGAAGAATTCTCCCATCTCAACCCCTGAAAGTGGGGATGCGGTCACATTCCTTGGAAAATCCCCTCCTCCTCCGAATGTAGATATCCCATGTTCGAATGCGGATTCCATGATCTCGCAGACTTCATCTTTGTCGAGATTGTGGAACTGTATGGATTGGCAAGTTGTCATGTGCACAAGATCGATCTTGTATCTGTCGATGCAATCGACAATGAATTTCAGGTCCTTCTTGTCTATCGACCCTCCGGTCATACGAAGGCGCAGCATATGAGTGCCCGCGCCTTTCTGGGCGTAACTGCCGAATTTACCTGATACGCCCTTATATTCCTTTACACCCAGTTCTCCGCAGTGGAACTTCCATGTAGCTTCACGGAAATCCTCGAATCTCATGGTCATTCCAATGTCGCCTTTTTAAACAGTTTCTTATCGGCGCCCATCGGTATCGTTGCATCGAACCCTACCTTGTATGTGGTACCATCGGTACTGGGGTCCAATGAGGAACCTGCGGCACCGGGGATCTTGATTATCCTGTCGCCTTGCATCCTTGTGGCCACAGCCCATTCGACCTCGCGGTCGTTGAAAATGTCTATATCCTCATCGACCACTATGACATTCTTCATAGATGGATGACCGGTGAAAGCTGCCAATATGGCATTCACTCCGTCACCTTCCTTGTTCTTCGTTATGGAAACCACACCATTGAGCCAGCAACATCCTCCTTCGGTAAGGCGCACGCTCTTCACCCTTGGCACGGCTTGTCTTACGGTCTTGAACATCATCGGCTCCCTGGGAAGTCCCATCAACAGATAGTGATCATATCCGCCGGGAAGCAGCAAGTGGAAATATGGATCGGAATTGTTCCATATCTTATCGATCTTTATTATTGGTTGATCCCTCACACAATCATATGTGCCCGTTATGTCCACGAATGGACCTTCTTTGGTTGTTTGAAGGGTTATCTTACCTTCCATGACATAATCGCACGATGAGGGGACCAATATCCCATTGTCGCACCTTCCGACTTCCAGAGGTGATCCGTGACCTATCTGATTCAAAGAGGATGCGACCCTCAATTCATCGGAGCCATAGTCCATGGATACGGCCGCGGACAACAGTACCTCTATCGGTGCACCCACGCATATCGAAATATTGAGCTCCTTACCAAGTTTCTTGGACTCGGTGAACATCGTGAATAGATGTCTGGGTACAAGACGGACTGCGATATGGTCCTTATCCATTATCATCATCCTGTGGAAAGATACGTTCCTCTTGCCTTCGAACTCGGCGATTATTATGCCTGCTGTGATGTAGCGCCCACCATCCTCCGGGAAATACTTCGGTATTGGCAATTTTGTAAGATCGAGATTTGAATTGTTCGCCTTGAATTCAGGATTCTTTACTTCCTTCACATCCTTGGGATTGTCTATTGCGAACATCAGACTTTTAACAATATCCTCGGGCTTTATATTCATTGAATCCGCGATCTTTCTCCTCGTGGAGAAAACATTGCCCATTGCCTTCTTGCCGTTGAGATCCGTGAACAGGAATGTCTTCTCCTGGTCCCCAATAAGTATCTTTGTTACCTTTCCGGAATCTGGATCTATCTTCTCTTCGACCTTGTGAACATCTCCGTTAAGGGAGTTCTTGAGCGACATAATTACCTGTAAGTATCACGCATTTATAATTGTGGTCTAAAAAGAATTACGGACGATATCAGAAATCTATTTATCCTGACATACCAGATTACAATTAGGTATAATCATGTCAAGAATAAATATAGTGGATTGGAAGCTATTTGTTGTGTGCATCGTCGCCTGTGTTGGACTTGGCACGATATCAGGTCTGCTAACTGCCAATAGTGTTGATGTTTACAAGTCGATCAATCTTCCTGATCTGGCACCTCCCTCGATATTATTCCCCATAGTCTGGACGGCACTATACATACTGATGGGATTGTCCCTTTATCTCGTATTGTTGAAGAGGGATTCGGGGGACATAAGACTCCCGATCGCCATCTTCGTATCCCAGTTCATATTGAATTTCATATGGGCACCGATATTCTTCACATACAGCGAATACCTTCTTGCCTTCATAATAATCATTATCATGTGGGTATTGGTACTTGCAATGATCCTCACATTCAGAAGGATCAGTCCCATCGCAGGATATATGCAGATACCTTATCTCCTTTGGCTGATCGTTGCGGGTTATCTTAGCTGGAACGTGTATGTACTGAATTGAATCTGCATCATGAAGATGAAATGATAGTAGGCGAATGATAAATACAGGAATTCGAATGTCCAATCATGTCCGGGGAACCTATCGAGGATACGATTAGGAAATTCGCACTTCAGAATGCAATATTCTTTAAGGGAACTGCCAATCCAAAAGCCGTAGTTGGAAAAATATTGGGTGGATTCCCAGAATACAGAAGCAGATCAGCAGAGATAACAGAGCTCATCGAATCCATTGTGGCTGAGGTCAATGCCATGGGACTCGATGCCCAGACTGAAGCCCTCAAAAAGATGGATTCCTCACTATTGGTCAAGGAGAAGAAAGAACGCATCTATCAATTGCCTGAATTGGATAATGCCGAGGAAGGGAAAGTTATCATGCGCATAGCACCTGGACCCTCCGGCCCATTGCACATTGGACATACCCGGGTCTCGATATTGAATGATGAGTATGTCAGGAGATATGACGGTAAGCTCATAGCCAGGTATGAGGACACCAACCCGGAAAAGATAGACCCAGAAGCATACGATATGATCCCTGAGGACCTTGATTGGTTGGGTGTGAAGATACATGAGTCTGTGATTCAATCCTCGAGATTCGAGACATATTACGACTATACGAGAAAACTGATAGAGATGGGCAAAGGATATGTCTGTACATGTAACGGAGACCACTGGAGAGAATTGAAAGAAAGTGGAAAGGCTTGCCCCTGCCATCACCTTCCATTGAATATCCAACTCGAGAGATATGACAAATTGCTTGCTGGAGAATACAAAGAAGGCGGAGCCGTAGCAGTCATAAAAACTGATCTCAATCATCCGAATCCCGCAGTTAGGGATTTCGTGGCTCTGAGGATAGTTGATCAACCGCATCCCTTGACTGGATCGAAATACTGTGCATACCCGATGATGAACCTATCTGTGGCGATAGACGACCACCTGATGGGGATGACACACGTCATCAGGGGAAAGGACCACCTCAACAACACGATAAGGCAAGAATACATATTCGATTACTTTGGATGGAAGAAGCCCATGTATTACCACTATGGACTTGTGAACATACCCGACTCCGTGCTCAAGACCTCGTTGATCAGACAGAGCATAATCGCAGGAGAATATACTGGCTGGGACGATGTCAGGACAGGTACAGTGAGAGCCCTAAAGAAAAGAGGCATAAAGCCAGAGGCCATAAGGAGATACTGGGTAGAGAGCGGCATGAAATCCGTAGACATACAGTTCTCTTGGGACAATCTGTACGGCATGAACAGGGAATTGATAGATGATATATCCAACAGATATTTCTTTGTAGGCAATCCTGTAAGATATGACATCGAAGGAATAGATTCCATAACGGGAAAGGCACCACTCCACCCTGATCACCCGGAGAGAGGTAGCAGAACATACAAGATAGATGGAAGCAAGACGATCTTCCTTTCAGAAGAGGATTCTAAACTATTCGCAGAATCCAAGAAGATCAGATTGAAGGACCTCTGTAACATCGATTATTCCACACCAGCGAAATATGATGGAAACGATGTATCGATACTCAAACATGGATTCAAAGCGGTACAATGGGTAAGTAGGGATAGCGTCAAAGCGAAGATACTGATGCCTGATGGCAGCATGTTAGAAGGTTTGGCGGAAAAAGCTCTCCTTCATGAAAAATCCCAATCCATTCAATTCGAAAGGATAGGATTTGTCAAGATCGACAACATGACCCCTGACATGATCACTACTGTTTTCACACATCGTTAAACATGAAGGGGGCCTAACACCCTCTTCATTATACATTTTTAATTTTTGATATCATCAGAACAAGATGAATAACAAATTCACAAATGTTCCCAGCATTATCGCCACGAAACAAGATATCAACGATATGATTGTTGTATCCTTCCAACCCAACTCCCTCCACATCACTGTCAAGGTAGCTATGCATGGCACGTACGTGGCCATTACGACTCCGAACACAACATATTGCTCGGCGGTCATGGTTGTCAGTATACCGAGCATCACTAGCATGCCGACGGCCATCTCCTTTCTTATTATCCCCACGATGAATGCTATGATGCAGACTGCAGGCAATCCCAACATGCCTACCGTTATGAACGATAATGGATCGATGATTCCGTTGAGAAGGTTATATGTCAGAAGGATCTCTACGATTATACTGCCCATCACCAACAACGGGAATGCTATTATGAAGAAATCCTTGATTCTTTCCCAAGTCTTGAAAAGGACATTCCTGGTTTGCGGCATGACAAGATCTGGAAGCTCCATCGCAAGACTGCTTGGTTCCTTTTTCAGATATTTGTTCAATATGAGGCCGATCAAGCAACCGAGGACCACAAGTATCAGCAAGATCGCCAGAGCATAGGGAATACCTGCATACTTACCAGTTATGCCCATGATGATGGCCATCTGAGCGGAACATGGAACTGCCATTATTATTATCGAAGTTATTATCAGTCTCTCTCTTCTGGATTGTATGGTGCGTGTCGCCAATACAGCAGGGACGTTACATCCTATTCCCACCATTATCGGTATCACCCCACCTCCATGCAAGCCAAATTTATGCATGGTAGTATCTAGCAATACGACTACACGGGTCAGATAACCGGAATCCTCGAGTATTCCCAGGATTATGTAAAAGACCATGATATATGGTATTACAAGGGACAGTATCGCACCCAGACTCCCGTTTATGCCTTCCACGACAGCTTTCCAGAATGGGTCCAACCCTGATGCGTATTGCGTGAGCCAATCTCCTATGCACCAATTATACAGACTGGAGATCTGGTCATCCAAGAAGGCACCGACATATACGATGGTCAGGAATATTATGCCCATGACAAGAAGCATTATCGGCACTCCTGTCAATGGCGTGATTGTCATATCTGAGAATTTCTCTTTCCTCGTCTGGGTCCTTTGCGTCCTTCTCATGACCCCTTTTACCATTATGTCTGCGAGGGCGTATCTTTCACGCCCTATCGTCTGATCGGGTGACTCGCTATTGAACCGGCTCAGCATCATGCGGAACTTCTCTGCATTCTCAGCGACCTCTTCCGGCACCATATCGATGAAATCCTGCGTACCTTCGATCAGTTTGATGGCCATGCCAAAAGGTCTGTATCTGCCTTCAGGTATGACATCTGCCAAGGAATTTGCCGCCAATTCGATGTTCCTGCTATAATTGACCCTGAAATCGGGCGCTTTGGCCATGCCTGCACAAACCGCATCCATGAGGTTGTCCACTCCCTCAGATGTCCTAGCGGATACGGGTATCACCGTAATGCCTAATGATTTGGAAAGAGCTGCGATGTCGATATCGAACTTATTCTTCGCGACATCTATCTTATTCAAGGCCAATATCGAGGGCAGTCCCAACTCCAGGATCTCAAAACATAACACTATGCTGCTCTCGAGATTCGTAGCATCGGCAACTATCACTATCGCATCATTTTTCGAATCCGCGAGCATTTTTATGGCGGCATCCTCATCAAGAGAATTCTTGGAGAGGCTGTAGATACCTGGAAGATCATGTACATTTACCGTTACGCCGTTCCTTTTGACCAGCGCCTCTTCGAATTCCACTGTCGTACCGGCATAATTTGAGGATATGACGCCTACGCCGGTCATCCTCGCAAAAAGTGCGGATTTACCAACATTTGGCTGCCCGATAAGAGCAACCTGAACTATATCGGACACCATTAATTTTCCACGTCCACATATATCGCAGATGCAAGTTCGACATCTAATGCAATTGTCGAATCGCCGATACCGATTATCCTTGGACCCTTGTCTGATATCCTACCCTCTACAGATATGATCCTCCCAGGCACGAATCCCATCGATATCAGTCTCCTGACCGTATCTGGAGTGTCGCTCTTGAGATGCGATATCACGCCATGATCTCCTGAATCCATCTTATCCAAGGTCTCGACATCGTATCTTCCATATGATGCGGCCTTACATGGATTCGTACAACTCTTACAATCGTTATCGACAGGAGTTCCTACCATCTGACACAATCTTAACATCGAATCCTCCGATATCGCATGCTCCATCTTACATGCCTCTTCGTGTGCCGTCTGATGGTCCACGTTCAGAACGTTCATCAAGAAATTCTCCATCACGTGATGCTTCTTCCTTATCTGCCTTGCATAATTCAAACCAGACTCTGTGAGTATCACACCTTTGTATTTCTCGTATTCGACGTAGCCTTCGGCTGCGAGGATCTTCAACATCTCGGTCACACTTGCAGGCGATATGCCCATGAAAGATGCCAATTCCGTTGTTTTGGCTGCCCTTTCACCTTCAGTTAGCCTAAGAATACTAATAAGATAATCCTCACGATTGCCTGAGCTCATTGATAAAAAGGTACCCTGATCAGATATTTAAGGTATTCCTAAACAACCAACAAAAATGTAAATCGGATGACCTTCAAGAGACATCGTGTAGATAATGGTCAGGATAGGGATGCCATCCTTAAGGATTTAAGAAAAGGTTAAGAAGGCGCGACCTGGATCGGCCGCACCTTTTGATCCATCACCAATGTGATCAATCTACCAGTTTATGATACTCGTATGCGGGCTCCCCTGCATTGAAGCAATACTGGATCGTCGAGAAGTTCTTCTTGAAGGCCTTTACATCCTTTGCGACCTTCTTCGGATCCTCTTTCTTGACGACCACACGTGCGATGAATTCTGCAACGTGCTTCATCTCGCTCTCCTTCATTCCGAGACGCGTCATCTCTTGCGAACCCAATCTCAATCCGGAAGGCTTCACTGAACTTGTATCGGATGGCAACATGTTCTTGTTGCATATGATGTTCGCATCCTCCAATGCCTTGGCGCAGTCCTTTCCGCCCCCGTATTTTGAAACGTCGACTGCGATCGCATGCGACCTTGTGAAACCGAGGTCCGGACAAAGCACCGGTACTCCGAGCTCGTAAAGGGCCTGTCCCAATGCACGGGAGTTCTTGCATGCCTGTTTGGCATAATCCTTTGCAAAGACGTCCATCTCTGCCAAAGTTATAGCGAGTGCCGCCATCGCGTGAAGGTGATGACTGGATGTCACACCTGGGAACACTGCTTTCTGTATCTTCTTCTCCTGCTCATCGGTAAGGTTCGCACCAAGTATCATTCCGTGATTTGGTCCAGGGAATGTCTTGTGGGTGGATGACGATATCACATTCACGCCCTCCCTCAGGGGGTCGTGGAACTCCCCACCTGCGATCAATCCCAATACGTGGGCGCAATCCTCCCAGACCAGACAATCTATCTCGTTGAATGTGTCCTGCAGCTCCTTGAGTGGCGGAGGGAACAGGAAGACCGAGAGTCCGAATTGCGCTACCTTGGGCCTTACCTGCTTCAATGTCTTTATGGTACCATCGACATCGAGATTCATATCCTCTACATTGAACGGGTAATTCACCGAATTGACCCCTCTCTGTCCGAAAGCACCGAACTCGCATGTAGATATGTGTGCCCCCTGTGCCAACGCACATGTGGTTATTGTATCTCCAGGCTGTGCGAATGCGAAGAGGACTGCCATGTTGGCAACCGTCCCCGATATGGGCCTTACATCTGCAAAATCCGCTTTGAAAAGTTTCTTTGCCAGATCGATCGCTCTTGTCTCGACCTCATCGACGTATATGTTACCCTGATAGTATCTCTTACCAGGGGTTCCTTCGGCATATCTGTCTGCAAAATCAGAAATGAGCATTTCCTTTGCAAGAGGACTCATAAGATTCTCGGATGCAATCATTGGAATGCATTCCTCGAACCACTTATTATGGGCCTGCACCTGCTGTCTTATGAAACGGGCATCTTCCAAAGTCATAGTATCATCGCATGATAGTACATTCTATTAAAAAGAGATTCGGTCATAATCGACCTTCACGTATCTTATATTGTGCGATCTGCACCGAAAAATGAACAAATTCATATAATTATATTAAACCCAAAGAATGGTTTTTACCAAAATATAGGTAATAAACCATCATTATTCTAATATGTAACCTATCTAAAAAACGGTAGTAAAAATGAGCATTGAGAAAGCATTGGACGAGATAAGGAAGGGCAAACCAGTCCTTGTGTTCGATTTCGATGACAGGGAAAAGGAAAGTGACCTTACGATAGCTTCCGAATTCATCACATGGGAGCAGATAAGGATGATGAGAAAAGAAGCGGGAGGTCTTGTTTGTACGACCACCCCGCATAAACTAGCCAAGGAGATCGGACTCCCATTCATGGCAGATGTTTATTGGGATGACAGGGAAAAATACCCGATCCTCAAGGACATGGCCCCTAATGACATACCCTATGATAATACGAGGTCCTCGTTCGGTGTGACCATCAATCATAGGAAAACTTACACAGGCATCACCGATAAAGACAGGGCACTCACCATAAGGGAATATTCAAGGACCATCTTCCAGGATAAGCCTGCGAAAGATATTGAAAAAGAGATAGGTCAGAATTTTCGCGCACCCGGTCACGTACATCTGCTCAACACCTCTTCCAGGATCCTAAGGACCAGATTCGGACATACCGAACTGTGCACGGCATTGATGTACATGGCAGGCGTCAAACCATCCGCCACCATATGTGAGATGATGGGCGATGACGGCGGTTCGATGCAGAAGGAACATGTCATCGAATATGCACGCAAGAACAACATCCCCTTCGTGACAGGCAAAGAGGTCATAGAAGCCTGGAATAAATATCTCGAAGACAATAACCTAGACCTGTGATATCATGGTGAGAGTTATGGCATCGGGGGTCTTCGACCTCATACATCCGGGACACATCTCATATTTGGAACAAGCCAAAGCGTTGGGCGATGAGCTTATCGTCGTTGTGGCTTGCGATATGACCGTCAGATCGAAGAAACATGAACCGATAACTCCGGAGGATATGCGTGCGAGGATCGTGAATTCCCTTAAGCCCGTGAACAGAGCGATAATCGGTAAGGAAGGGGACATATTCGAGACAGTGAAAGAGGTCCGACCCGACATCATAGTGCTTGGATTCGATCAGAATTTCGATGAAGAGAAACTGATGAGGGACCTGAAAGCCCATGGACTTGAACACATAAGGGTCGTCAGGGCCAATGAATACGCCGACGACCTCAATGCCACAAGAAGGATCATCGATAAGATAAGAGGGATGCAATGAAACTGATAGGTATCGCTGACACCACATTCTCAAGATACGACATGGCCTCAGCGGCCATCGATGAATTGAATCGCACAGGTACTGGATTCAGGATCGTCAGATACACCGTGCCCGGTGTCAAGGACCTGCCTGTGGCCTGCAAGAAACTGATAGAGGAGCAGCACTGCGACATCGTGATGGCCTTAGGCATGCCCGGTCCGAAAGAGAAGGACAAGATGTGCGCCCATGAGGCATCCACTGGACTCATAGCGGTGCAGATAGCGACCAACAAACACATAATCGAGGTCTTCGTGCATGCTGACGAAGCAAAGGACGATAAGGAACTGGCATTCCTTGCCAGCAGCAGATCGAGAGAGCATGCGATCAACGTATACGATCTATTGTTCCGTCCAGACAATCTCACCAAGAGAGCTGGAATGGGACTGAGACAAGGTTTCCCAGATGAGGGACCGGTACAAAATAGGTGAGAATATGAGAAAATACAAACTAGGAATGGTAGCAGCGGAATTCAACTATGACGTGACCATGATGATGGTCGAGAGAGCAAAAGCGGAAGCTGAATTCCTCGATGTCGAGATAAGCAAGACGATCATGGTGCCTGGCGTGTTCGAGATACCCCTCGCGGTGCAGACCCTTTTGGAGAAGACGGATGTCGATGCCGTGATCACGATAGGCGCCGTCATAAAGGGAGAGACGGACCATGACCAGATCGTCATCTCGCAGGCTTCGAGACAGATAGCTGACCTTTCGTTGAAATACAACAAACCGGTCGCCTTCGGCATCACTGGACCTAACATGACACAACTCCAAGCTGTGGACCGCATCGAGAAAGGTCGCGATGTGGTCGATGCAGCGGTCAAAATGCTGAAAAGATTGGAAAAACTTTAAAATAATATACCGGGGGAAATCCCCGGATTTGATAATTTTTTAATTTCACTGATGTCTCAACATGAATTTCTCGAGGAGATCGTATGCTGTCTCCAAGGTGTCCATGGGAGGCAACAATATTGTCCTGAAATGAGATTTACCGAATTCCTGACAGAATCCTGAACCGTGGACCAGGACCACTCCTTCCTCTTTTATGAGGTCGAATACGAAATCCTTGTCGGTATTCCAGTTATTGCCTAAATCCACCTTAGGGAACATGTACAATGCCCCCATTGCCCTTCTGGTTGTTATTCCGGGTATCTCGTTCAATCTCTTGTATGTGAAATCCGCCCTCTCCTTGAGCTTGCGGTTCATGTCGACGATATAATCCTGTGGTCCCTGGAGTGATGCTCTCGCGGCTTCCTGACAAGGCACGTTGGGGCATATCCTGACACGGAATTGCTTCATCATACCTTCGCGTATCTCATCCATGAGACCGTACTTGTCCATGAAATAGCAATAGCCTTCTCTCCATCCAGGCATCAGATTGACCTTGGAGAATCCATTCATGATCACTCTCGGTACATCATCTGGAAGCCTCGAAAGAGAGAAGAAACTCCCCTTGAAGACGATCTTATCGTATATCTCGTCCGATACCAGCGGTATATTGTATTCAGCCGCGATATCGCCTATCGCCCTGAGGTCCTTCTCCGAATATACGGCACCTGTGGGATTGTTGGGATTTATGACCACGATGGCTTTTGTCCTATCGGTTATGCGATCGCGCATCATGTCGAGATCCGGACGCCAATCCTCTTCTTCCATCTGCCTATACGGTACGATCTTTCCTTCATAGAAATTCGTATATTGCGCATAGGATGGATATCCTGGCCCTGGAACCAATACCTCGTCCCCGGGTTCGATCAACGTCGCCATCAGAACATTGATGCATTCGCTGAGTCCAGCTGTTATATAGACGTCGCTGGAAGTTATCTTCACGCCGTGCTTCTGGTATTCCCTCTCTACTATCGCTTCTCTGAGATTCAGATTGCCTTGTGAATCGCCATAGCCGTTATCGGTGTTGTCCACCGCTTCCCTCAATGTGTTCTTGAAATACTCTGGTGTTTCAAAATCCCACTTGTTCGGATCACCTATGTTGAGCTTGTAAAGCTTCTTGCCTTGTTTCTCGGCTGCATCGGCTGGGACCACTACTTCACGAATTGCATAGTCCATTCCCAACGCGCGCCTGGAAGCCTTTATTTTAGTCTTCATAAGATCACTTTCAGGCCTTCACGTCGTTTTATATATTTAGTCTTTTTAGAAAGAACAGAACGTATGATATGGATAAGTTTTCTATGAATCACAGAAACGTTAACGGTCGATTGCCATTCGTGAACTATTCTGCATCAATCATTCTCGATCGCACATTCCTTCTTCGCTGTGACCACGAAAACGATCAACGATATCTCCACAGCTAGAACGAATATCACAGGAAGCAGAGAATACACCTTCGCTAACAATACGCATATCAATGCCCCTATGAAGAATGATACGCCAACGGTGCACAGGAATAGGTTAGTATTCTCGGAAAATGGCCTGTTCGGAGAATTGTCAGGTATCTTCTCTGCGGTCTCCTTGTCCTTGGAATACTCGGGGAATGTCAGGTCATTGAACAGTTTGATGAGCATCCCTGTTATCATCGTTACCATTGCACCTTTGACCACCAACCTCATGGTTATGGAATATAGCAGGCCCATGGCGAAACTGCTCACTGCTATCGGGAGGATCAAGGTCATCAATTCAGTGTTATCCCCACGCAGGTAGAGGAGAACGAAGAAAACAAAGACGAGTATGGTCTCCAATGTCATCGCTTTCGTCATATTCTGATTCCAGCATCTGCCTACTTCCAAAGACCCCAGGATCTTGGTCCCCAGAAGAGTGCCGGGAATGAAGGTGGCGAATATCACGAGGATCGTTATCATCTTGTTGTAATCCCCATCGACGATCGATATCGCCATGAAGACCGTGTTGCCTGTCAACGCAAATATGAACACCCCGCCCATTGCTATTATGGCGAAAGTGTCCATGCATCCTGCGACACATGCCAAGATTATGACGAATATGTCCCTCATGCGTCTGTCCACAAAATGATCTCCCACCAAAAACCTCTCCAGCGTTACGATATCGTCAAGACGATTTATAAATTCTGATGTGTGACCGGATGGATTTTGAGAACAGGGCCTCATCCTTCCGTTGCTATCGTATCGAAGACGATACTTAGAAAATGAGGAATGATGCCTCTCATCCGCTAAATTATTTATCTCCCGCTCATATAGCAGGTCGAACGATGGTGGAATCATGGGAGCTATAAGACTTGGAAAAAATCACCTTAGATGGTGTTTCAAATGTAACCTGCCTATACTTGAGGCCGACAAATGTCCGATTTGTGGGTCCGATACAAAGGAGATGGAAGTGACGCCGCCTGCAGATTCAAGACCCGCCTTCGACAATGACATCCACCATATAAGAAGCATCATTGACGATAATTTCGGTGAGGGTTCAGGCAAGGTGATCATACCTGAAGGGCACCTTGTGATACTCAACAAATGCCCTGCAATAGACCGTATGGATGAGGTGCTCGTCGATGGATGCGTAGTCGCTACAATGAGATACGATATCGGCAGGGGGTGGCAGTTCATAATCCGCCTTCAAGGCGCTCTGCGCCTTCAAGGGAAACTGGAGAAAGGCTACGTCGTATGCGACCCCGGCGCGATAAAATTCATACAGGAAAGCAAGAACCTGATGGCGCCAGGGATAATGGATGCCCATCCAGATGTCAAAGACGGTGACGAGGTCATAGTCGTAGACCCAGATATGAAGGTCATAGCAACTGGTATCGCGAAGATGTCAGTCGATGATATGCTGAAGCACGAGAAGGGAGTGGGAGTGAAGACCAGATGGTACAAGCCCGAGGAATTCATCGCACCTGGTCTTCCACATACCTGGGATGATGCTGTGGAGGCCAACAGGGCCGTCATGGAGAAAAGGATCATAGAGGCCAAAGGCTTCATGAGAAATACGGTGGAGAAATACAATCTACCTGCGGTCGTATCCTTCTCCGGAGGCAAGGATTCCTTGGCAACACTGTTGCTGGCCATTGATGCTGGACTCGATATACCTGCCATGTTCGTGGATACTGGTCTTGAATTCAATGAGACGGTCGAACATGTACATGATGTCTGTGAAAGACATAATATAAGACTTATAGAAGAAAAAGCACCGGTGGACGCATTCTTCGGCAATCTGGTGCAATTCGGTCCACCTGCAAAGGATTTCAGATGGTGTTGCAAGACGAACAAATTGGGACCCATGGTCGCTGCGATAACGAAGAACTTCCCCAACGGCGTACTCTCGTTCATAGGACAAAGGAAGTATGAATCGGAAGCAAGGAATGCCAAACCACGTGTTTGGCAGAACCCTTGGACGCCTGGACAGATCGGCGCCTCCCCGATACAGAACTGGAGCGCCATGCACATATGGATCTACATATTCATGCGCAAGGAACCATACAACATCTGGTACACGAAAGGATTAGACAGGATAGGCTGTTTCCTGTGTCCTGCATCCGATCTGGCAGAATTCGATATCGTGAGATCTGCAGACAGATTCGCGCAATGGGACAAGTTCCTTGACGATTATATGAATGAGAATGGGCTTCCCGCGGAATGGAAGGAATATGGACTTTGGAGATGGAAGTCCGCTCCGCAATCCATACGCGATGAGATAAAAAGGACCACTGGAAAGGATGTGCCAGAATTGACAAGGAAAATCAACAAATCAATGAGCGGCCCGGTGAGCATAAAGATCCAAGATGGATATTCGCCATGTACGTTGGGATACAGCATAGAGGCTGCATTGTCCAGACCCATAGACCTATACAAACTCAAACCGTTCAGCCATGCGCTTGGATGGGTCATAAACCACAACGAGGAAGAGAATTATCTCGAAGCGGACTATGTCACATTCTACGGTGACGGTGCGATAATCTCGAAGGCATTCGTGGAGAATGATGCTAAACAACATATGAATGAGGCATTCCAGCTTGTTGTCCGCGCAGAACAATGCGTAGGGTGCGGACTCTGTGTCGCAAGATGCAAACCAGGTGCGCTCTACATCGACAATGGAAAGGTTGCCATCCATGAGGATGAATGCATATTCTGCAAGGACTGCTACGGACCTTGTCCAGCCGTAAAATTCGGAAACAGTGAACCGGAAGAATTCGACCAATGACCCTACAGGGATGGCCTCGTGCCATCCCATCCATCACCAAATATCATTGCCTGATAAATAGATAAATAAACGGGGTATCCATTGACGTACTGATAGCATGAAGATAGACCCTGATGACCTTAAAGCGGTAATGGAGCGCGACCCTGCCGTCATTAATGAGGAGGATGCGATCAGATTCCATACTGGACTTCACGCAGTATCCATGTATAGAGAGAGCCACGAACTATGGCTGCAAGGCAAATATATGGAAGCGAGGGAGATCAATTTCACTGCACATCAACTCACAGGATGTGACATACACCCTGGCGCCACAATTGGCAAAGGATTCTTCATAGACCATGCGACCGGTGTCGTCATTGGTGAGACCACAATAATAGGGAACGATGTAACTCTTTACCAAGGAGTGACGCTCGGAGGTGTATCATCCAACAAAGGAAAGAGACACCCGACACTTGGTAACAATATCGTGTGCGGTGCCAACGCTACCGTGCTCGGCGATATAACCATCGGCGACAACGTGAGGATAGGGGCAGGATCGGTGGTCCTGAAGGACGTTCCCCCCAACTGCACGGTTGTAGGTGTGCCTGGAAAGATAATACTGAAGGATGGCGTTAAACACGACCCACTGCAGCACAACGATCTGCCTGATTACATATCCGATCGCGTTCAACAATTGGAATGCGAGATACAGACACTCCGCGAGGCGATAAAGCAATTGCAAGATGCCTCTGACCTACATGACCTTGCAACTTTGTCCATACCGAAAAACTCCACTTTCAAGAAGGAATGAAAATGTCATTGATGATCCACAACAACCTGACCAATAAGAAGGAAGAATTCGTATCAATAGAACCTGGAAAGGTCAAGATGTATGTTTGTGGCGTGACCGTCTACGATGATATCCATATGGGACATGCGAGGAGCATGATCGTATTCGACATGGTCGCCAGATATCTCAGGTATTCAGGATATGATGTTACGCATGTCACCAACTTCACAGATGTGGACGACAAGATCATAATAAAGGCGAACAAGGAAGGGATCGATCCATTGGAACTGTCCAAGAGATACATCGAGGAATACTTCAAGGATGCATCCAAACTTGGCATAAACAAGGCCGACCTGTATCCAAAGGCCAGCGAGAGCATGGACGATATCATATCCATGGTGAATAAGATCATCGAGAATGGATATGGGTACGAGACACCTGATGGCAGCGTGTATTTCTCTGTGAGAAAGAAATCGGATTACGGAAAACTTTCCAATAGGAAGATAGAGGACATGGAATCATCTGGACGTATATCGCAGGATGAACAGAAGAAAGACCCATTGGACTTTGCTGTTTGGAAGGCCGCCAAGCCTGAAGAGCATTGCTGTTGGAACTCACCTTGGGGAGAAGGAAGACCTGGTTGGCACATTGAATGCTCTGCCATGATAAAACATCACCTTGGAGATACCATAGATATACACGGAGGCGGCAATGACCTCATTTTCCCTCATCATGAGAATGAGATCCTGCAATCAGAGGCAGCCAACGATAAACCGCTTGCCAATTATTGGATGCACAATGGGATGTTGCAAGTAAAAGGCATGGGTAATTCCAGAGAAGAGAAGATGTCCAAATCCCTTGGGAATTTCTTCAGAGTCAAAGATGTCGCAGAGAAATTCGACAAGTACACCATCCGTTTCTATTTCCTGAACACGCATTACAGCAGCCCCTTGGTATACGGCGAGGACATGCTCATCGATGCCCAGAACGCACTCAAGAGGTTGTGGAACAACTATCGCGAACTCCAGTCGTATGCAAAAACGGGACCAGAGGGAGACGGGGACATCTGCGACATGATCGATGCATCGAATACTGGATTCAAATATGCCATGGATGATGATTTCAATACGCGCGCAGCTATTGAGGAATTGTTCCAATTGGCGAGAACCACCAACAAGGCCATGGCCGAAAGGACCCTCACGAAGAAGGATGCCCGGAGGATAATTGCATTGATGAAGGAATTCGATGCTGTCCTTGGCATATTACCAGAAGAAGACCTTAAGGATGATGGCTCATTCGATGCTGTGATGAACATACTCATCGACCTTCGCAAAGAACTCAGGTCCCGCAAACAGTATGAGATCGCAGATATGATCAGGGATAAACTGGCTGCTGCTGGATACAAACTAGAGGACTCAGCGGATGGTGTCAAATGGAAGAGGATCTGATACTCAAAAAAGCTGAGCTCATACTCGGTGGACCGGTAAAGATACCTGAGGATTTCGATCTACCCTTCAGGATATCCCATTCTACTGCAGGACCGGGGGCTGGATATGGTTCGATGGTGTTCGCCTTCGACAGATTCAGAGTGAAAAAATCGATATCCTATGAAAATGGAGATTTTGAACTCGTCGTCAAGGACAAGGGCTATGCCATGACGAGGAACGGCAAGCCATTCCTGGAAAAGATAGAGCTGAGGCCGGTGGTATATCACTGTCCTGAACAGGCTTTCTTCAATCTTGATCCAAGATGCATGTATCATTGCGCATACTGCACCTCGCCTCTGCTCGACAATGATAGTTTCAAAGGGTTCTCTGATGACGACATAGTGAAAAAGGTAAAGGAAGCGATCTCAAAACAGAAGGTGGTCTCCATATCCCTCACCAGCGGCGTGGTAGGTTCCGTTGACAATACCGTGGATAGGTTCTTGTCCTGTATAACCGCGTTGCGCAATGAATTCTTGGACATACCTATCGGTGTGGAACCATATGTCACTAAGAAGAGACACATAGAAATGTTGAAAGAAGCAGGGGCCACTGAGATAAAACTGAATCTCGAATCCCCTAACGAGGCGATATTCAGGAAAGTATGCCCTGAGCTCAACTACGATGAGATATGGGAAATGCTTGAACACGCGGTCATGATATTCGGAAAAGGAAAAGTGAGTTCCAACATCATATTCGGAATGGGTGAGAGCGATAAGGAGATCACGGAATGTTTTGAAAAACTATGTTACATTGGGGTTGTCCCTACCGTGAGGGCGCTGAGGCAGAACTCCATGAACAGGGAGAATCTGAAGAAGGCGATCGGCGAGCAACCTGCTATAACTTCAGATCGCGTCATATCAATAGCGAAGACGCAGAAGAAGATGCTAGAGAAATATAATCTCGACACACGCAGCTTCCACACCATGTGCATAGAGTGCACCTGCTGCGACATCGTTCCTTTCAGGGATATCAGATGATCTTTTCCGATATCCTTTTCTTCAATATCTCAGAATATTCGCAGGCTTTACATCTTTTACCTAATGTCGGCTCACCGCATTCGCAGAAATGAAGTGCCGCCGCGGTATATTCCTCTGACAACATTGGACGCAATTGATCGTAAGAGGACAGTATACTGAATTTTGAACCTGGAGACCTTGATTCCAATTCATCTACGACTTCCCTGTATTGATTTCTAAGGGCCGCCTGCCAGTAAGGACACTCCCCGTCCCAGAATGGTATCTCTGAGACTATCGCGTACAATAGGGATTCCTTCTCGGGTATCATCCTCAACGGATGGAATCTGGGTACAAGACCTGGCTGAACCTTCGTATGTGGACCCAACCTTGCCAATCTTTCGATGTCACCACGCACGAAATTCATCATTATCGATTGGGCCATATCGTCGAGATTGTGTCCTGTTCCCAAAAATCTGGCACCTGCTTTGTTAGCCTCATCGTTCATCAATTTGCGTCTGAAGACGCCACAGTACGTACAAGGGCTGTTCTCCCCGGATACTGGTGCGACATCGTCCATGTTGAGACCTAATTCTGAAAAAGAACGCACACGCCACTCGATATCCCTCTCTCTGCAGAAATCCCTCACTATGTCGAGACTCGGCGGCCTGTATCCCTTTATGCCTTCATCTATGGAAATGGCACATATGGCGATATCCCCTCTTTCCTTGAATATTGAATCCACCATATGGAGCGTCACCATGCTGTCCTTGCCCCCGGAAACAGCGACTGCGAGGACGTCTCCAGACCTTACATTGATCTGTTTTCTTATCTCCCTTTTCACCCTTTTCTCCACATAGCTTTGAAAATGTTCAGAACATAGATGTGAGCCGTTGTAGCGTATTAGTGTTACAGCCTCATGACCGCATAGATCGCATTTCATCTTACCACTCGTACTCTTCTGATGATTGAGGAAGTTCCAAGAGATATTCTAATTTCTTTGCCAATTCCTTTGGCGGTATGTTGGGTATGGAGATGTATGTGACCCTGCCGCCTTCTATCTCGCTCTTCACTTCCGTTGAAAGAAGACCCATATGCTCCATGTCCTGAACGTATGTCCAGAATTGGGTATGTTTCCTTGCGACCTGATCGTATTCCTCGCATACGACGGAATAGGTCTTCTCAGCAGAGGTTATGCTGATATACGTTGATGATTTGATGGCACGCGATATCGCAAGAAGTGCCAATTTCCTATTGACGTCCAGATCCTTTAGCTTGTTCTCTGATACATCGCTGTATATCATCGCATTTGCGGTACGTATATCATCGGCGGTTATGCGTCCAACATCCTCCGACTCCGCGATGGATGCTGAGCGCTCTATCAATTCTATCGCGAATCTTGCATCGCCATATTGAGATGCTATTTCCGCCAGAAGCGAGATCTCCTCGACACCTAAGGAATTCGGGACCAGCGCTTCCTTCGCTCTTGCCTCTATTATCTCCTTCAGATCAATTGTTGAATACCTGTCGAATCTTACTGTGTTGGCACGCTTGAAAGTTGATATCGATGCTTCGTCCAATAACTCAGATATTGAACCCTGGGATATCATCATGAGTGAAACAGATGATTTCTTCAACTCGTCATTCATCCTCATCATCTGATATACTATATTCTTACTGTTGTTCTTCAACAGCATATCTACCTCATCAAGCACGACCATCATTGGTCTGGCACTATTCTCAATATGCGTACGGAATGATCTGAGCATCTCTTCTGCCGAGAATCCCCTCTCCGGAAAACCAGGATCGAAATGCCTGACAAGATACAATAGCACACTGTATTCTGTATTCCTTATCCTGCAATTCACGAATGCGTAATCCATCAATTTGCTGGTCCTGGCACAATACCTTGACATGTCCTCGCAAAAACGTTTTGCGGTGGCGGTCTTACCAGTACCGACACCTCCAGAAAGAAAAGCTGAACAACCGCGACCTTCCATCACCATTGGACGGAACAGCATTTCCAATTGCTTCATCTGTTCTTCCCTATGGATAAGGTTATCTGGAACATATTCGAAAGAAAGCTTTGTGCTATCCTTGATGATGGAAGATACACGATCGAACATCTCAATTCCTACTGAACCTTGTGAATCCGGAACATCCTATTACATCGATGCCTTTCTTCTCCCAGACATCACATATAAGGTTTATTCCCATCGAATCTGATGCCATATGTCCAGATATGACGACGTTTATGTTGTGTTTCTTACATTCCTCTAGATGGTCATCTGGAAAATGCATTCCGACGACTGTGCCCACACCTGCTATGGCAAGCTTATCGTACAGCTCCTTGGGTCCCGAGGTTCCACCTGTCATCTTGCATATCACTTTGCCGCAGTGGTTCTTCTTGCTGCCTACCATTATCTTTGGCGGATCGTTCAATCTTGCAGCCTCTTGGAACTCTGGCTCTTTCATCAATCTGTTCACTATGTCCTCTAGGTACTTTGGTTCTGAATCCTTCAACATATTTCCCATGTGCTTTTGGACCATATTATCTGCCGGGCTATGTACATTGAACATTAGCATATCGAGATACTTTGCAGCATCGACCGGCTTGTTGTAATTCGAACCCATTACATTCTTCTTGACCTCTTCCATCCTGGGTCTCATCAAACCTTCGAGTATGTTTATAGGGACGTTCACATCATCATACATCCCTGTCTGCATCCACATCACTTCGGGGAAACATGTCCTTGACCTGCCGATAGGATGATGGGCAACGACCGCTGAGATGCTCTTTCCTTTCTCTTTCAATCTATCTGCCAACAATATCTCGGAAGTGTCTATGTCTATGCCCCACATGAACATCTCGGCCTCTGTCTCCTTGGCCAATTCCTCTCCCCACATCATACGGGAATCTGCATACGGGTTCCAAAGTTTCTCCTTGTCGAAATATGGCTTCATGTCTTCTGAAACGCTCTCATATTCTTCCTTGGCATCATTGAGCACCAATTCCACCTCATCCATAGGACGTGGATCGTTCTTCATACCTGTCTCGATTGCCAGTTTGTAGGCGTCATATACTTTCATATGAGCCCCCCAATGAAATCCTGAAATTATAATCTATCTTATCAGATGTTATCGATATACGAATACACCGGCCATTTAGATCCGTTTCCCGTCATATGGCCGTCGTTGACATGCTTACTAACTGGCAAATACTAATTTAAAATGCCAGCTCTACAATAGTTTATTAAACGGCGGTTCAATATCAAGAATTGGTGTTATAATGCTAGAGATCAGAGACCTACACGTAAAGGCTGGAGGCAGAGAGATCCTAAAAGGCATAAACCTCACTATACCTGAGGGACATACATGCGTACTCTTCGGACCCAACGGTTCTGGTAAATCCACATTGCTTGCCGCCATAATGGGATATGGCAACATCGAGGTCACACAGGGAAAGATAATTTTCAAAGGCGCCGATATAACGAATATGTCTGTGGATCAACGTGCAAAGCTCGGCATAGGGATGATGATGCAAAGACCCCCCAATGTCACCGGTGTCAAATTAGGGGACCTCGTGAGAGCCACAGCTAAAAATAGTGACTGCGAAAATGTCATCAAAAATGCGGACAAATTCAAAATGGACAAATTCATGGACCGCGACATCAACGTAGGATTCTCCGGAGGAGAGATCAAGAGGTCGGAATTGCTCCAATTAACGGCACAGCAACCTGAATTCGTACTTTTGGACGAACCTGAATCAGGAGTTGATATTGAAAGCATAGGCCTGATCGGAAATAAGGTCCATGAACTGCTATACAATAAGACACTGTGCGGAGCGGAGAAGGCGAAGAGGAATGTCTCTTCGTTGGTGATAACACATACGGGACAGATATTGGATTACATCGGTGCAGATACCGCATTCATAATGAAAGATGGAATGATATGTTGCACTGGCCGTCCAATGGACCTTCTAAAGGACATCAGAGAAAGAGGATATGGAGAGTGCATAAAATGCAGAATGGTGAAGATGTAAAAAAAGCATTGAACAAGGCAGCTGCATACGGCAAAGACATAGACCTTGAAAAATTCGATGAAGGCACGCGCGAACCAACTCAGATTGAAGATATCGCCGGATCCAATGAATTCAAAGAAACGATGACGCGTGTCGGTGTCACCGGTGAAGGGGACCGTTCTGGTACGATAATATTCATCGACAACGGTATGAGCCACTGCTCCAATAAAGAACAAGATGGCGTGGAGATGTTATCCACACAGGCTGCCTTCAAGAAATATGATTGGGTCAAAAACTACATGTGGAAATCCATGGACCCTATGAAGGACAAATATACCGCGAAGACCTATCTGGAAGAATCCGATGGATATTTCATACGCGTCAAACAAGGATATCATGCAAAATACCCCATACAAACGTGTATGCTGTTGAATAAGAACAAGAGCATACAGAATCTTCATAATATCATAATAATGGAAGAGGGATCATCATTGGAAATAATAACCGGATGCTCTACTACCCAACACTCCAACGACGCCTTGCATGTGGGTGTATCTGAGATATACATACATGATAACGCAAAGTTACAATTCTCCATGATACACAGCTGGGGAAAGGAAACAGGAGTTCGCCCTAGGACTGCGACCATCATGGGCAAGAACTCGTCATACACCAACAACTACATACTTTTGAATCCGGTCGGATCGTTGCAGAGCTATCCTGTAGCGAACCTTAACGGCGAAAATGCCTCTTGTGCATTCAACACCATGTGCCTTGCAGAAAAAGGATCGAACGTGGACACCGGCGGAATGGCAATATTGAATGCCAAAGGCACCAATGCACAATTGATGTCCAGAAGCATAACGAAAGGCGGTTCCATGATCGCTCGTGGAAAACTTGTGGGCAATGCAGCAGGTGCAAAAGCACACCTGGAATGTAGAAGTCTTGTATTGGAGGATGGGGGCCTGACTCTTGCCATACCTGAACTGGAGGCCCGCGTAGCGGACGTCGAGATGACCCACGAGGCAGCAGTCGGTAAGATCGCAAGAGACCAGATAGAGTACCTTATGTCACGTGGACTTTCTGAGGATGACGCCATTGGAATGATAGTCAAAGGATTCCTCGCAGGAAGCATCGAAGGACTTCCGATCTCGTTGAAGAAAGAGATAGATGAAGCGATATCGAAAGCGAATCTTGGATCGTGAGAGATTTCTCACGATTCAACCCCTTTCCATATCAATGACAATATAAACACATTCTACATTAGGAGTAATGAAGGCATCTTCCATGAATGAGATCTGGACCGAAAAGTATAGACCTAAGACCCTAGACGAGGTCGTTGGACAGAAGCACGTGACAGAGAGATTGAAAGCTTACGTGGCTGCCAAGAACATGTCCCATCTCTTATTCACCGGCCCAGCTGGAACCGGTAAGACCACATGCTCGCTTGCAATGGCCAAGGAGATGTTCGGCGATGAATGGAAAGGCAACTTCATCGAACTCAACGCATCGGATGAGAGGGGTATCGATGTTGTAAGAGGGAAGATCAAGGAATTCGCCAGGACCTCGCCCCTAGGTAATGCTGAATTCAAGATAATATTCATGGACGAGGCCGATGCGCTGACAGCCGATGCACAAGCCGCATTAAGAAGGACGATGGAAAAATATTCCAAGATCTGCCGTTTCATACTTTCATGCAATTATTCATCTAAGATCATCGACCCCATACAATCGAGATGCGCCGTGTTCAGATTCACCCCCCTTTCAAGGGATGACGTTTTAGAATATCTGAACATGATAATCAAAAAGGAGAATGTATCGATCGATGAGGATGCCCTTGAAGGGTTGGCACACGTCGCCAGAGGCGACATGAGACGTGCGATAAATTCCCTGCAGGTGGCAGCATCCATGGGAAAGACCATCACGCTGGATACAATATATCAAACAACGGGAATGGCCAATCCGGATGAAGTGAAGAAGATGCTGGAGACGGCACTTTCCGGTAACTTCATTCATGCAAGGGAGATGCTTGACAACATCATGGTGTTCTACGGACTATCAGGACAGGATATAATACGTCAGATACACGCGACCTTCTTTGAACTCAGCATAACAGACTCCGAAAAAGTGAGACTGATGGATAAGACAGGAGAAGTGGAATTCCGCATCGTGGAAGGAAGCAACGAAAGGATACAGCTGGAAGCACTCTTGGCGTACCTTGTCATGATCGGCGGAAGCAAAAGATGATATGCATATCTAAATGAAGATAGATTAAATTGTTTTTGATGATATTCAATATCTATTATCGAATATCCTGGGCGTCTTCTTCTCGCTTCTTGGAAGATCGCCCATTCCAACCGCCTTTGGGCTTATGGTCACATTGACCATGTCCTTGAATTCCTTGGCGATATCCCTTTCCAATGATGCTCTTCCTTCCCCCTCTACGCCGGTTTCGAAGAAAAGGGTCAATATGTCCTTGCCCTCCAGATGATCTATCATGACCTGATACTCGCTGCTTGCATCAGGGAACTTCGTCAGCAATTCCTCGAATTGAGCGGGGAATATGTTCACACCTTTGACTTTTATCATGTCATCAGTACGGCCTGTTATGATGTCGATCCTTGGGAATCTTGAACCACAAGGACAATCGCCAGGTATTATCTTTGTGAGATCATGGGTCCTGTATCTTATTAACGGGGCCCCTTCCTTCCTCAGAGTCGTTATGACCAATTCTCCGACCTCTCCGTCTGGAAGTACTTTGCCTGTCTTCGGATCGATTATCTCAAAATACAGGTAATCATCCCACATGTGGATCCCGTTCTTGTAGCTGCAGCTTATTCCTATCCCTGGACCGTATATCTCTGTGAGCCCGTAGATGTCGTATAATTCCACACCTAGCTCGTTGGCGATCCTGTCTCTCATCTTGTCTCCCCAGCGTTCAGATCCTATGACTCCTTTTTTCAACTCTATCTGATCCTTTATACCGCGTTTCTGTATCTCCTCTGCGAGGAGCAATGCATATGATGACGTCGCGCATAATACGGTGCTCTTGAGATCCATCATCATCTTGAGCTGCTTCTCAGTATTGCCGGGGCCTGTTGGGATCACCATCGAGCCCAGTCTTTCGGCACCGAGTTGAAAACCTATGCCTGCGGTCCAAAGACCGTATCCGGGAGTTATCTGTATCCTATCCATCTCCGTTATTCCTGCCATACGATAGCAGCGTTCGAACTGAATGGCCCAATCTTCCACATCCCTCTTCGTGTACGGTATTATAACTGGGGTCCCGGTGGTGCCTGAGGATGAATGGATCCTCACCACATCCTTATCTGGTACAGATTGCAACCCTAACGGATACACTTCGCGAAGATCGTTCTTATCGGAGAAGGGCAATTTCTCGAAATCCGCTTGAGACCTTATCTTGGCAAGGTCTATGCCTTTGAATTTCTCTCTGTAGAAGGGGCTCCTTTCTTTTATTGTGGAAAGACTGCGTACAATCGTCTCCAACTGATAATCGTTCATCTTCATCATATCACCAGATGCGGTCCGTCGACTATCTATCGTTTTACAATATAACTATTTTTTGGCATTGATGCATATATCTATACATCATAATGAAATCCATTTATCTTCCTTCATCATACTGGTGACCATGAATACAGCCGGAGATATCGCCGTGCTCATACAGAAGGCCAACACCGGGGACCCGTATGCACAGACCAAGCTAGGTCTCGCATACATGAATGGAGATGGCCTGCCCAAAGACACCTCCAGAGCGATAAGGTGGCTGACCGAAGCAGCCGAAACACACAACCTTACGGAGGCCAAGGAAAAGCTTGGCGAGATATACGAAGGCATCAAGAAATACGAACTTGCAGAGAAATGGTATTCAGAGGCCGCATCCGAAAAGAATCCAGAGGCGATGTACAGGCTCGGACTTCTGATGTACAGGGGCACATTGGGCTTCAGGTCCAGTAAAGAGGCAGTAGAACTCCTTGAAACAGCAGCAAAAAGAGGCCATAAAGGAGCCAAAGAATATCTGGACACATATATCAACGATCCCAAGAACAAACGTTTCTCGAAGACCGCTGAATACAAATCAAGAGCAGAACTCGGAGATGTTGGCGCTCAATTCTCCCTTGGCAACATATACGAGAATGGCATCGACACAAAGAAGGATAACCTTGAGGCCGCGACATGGTATAAGATGGCAGCGGCGAACGGAAACTCGAGAGCACAATACAGATTGGCCCTGATGTATCTGGAAGGACGCGGCGTTCCACAAGACAAGGATGAGGCGAAGGAGTACTTCGAACTGGCTGCGGCGCAAGGCAATCCAGATGCGAAGAAGAGATTGCAAGACGGTCAGATCTGACCATGCATCAGATGTGCATGGTCATTGGAGGAATGATGTCTGGCCTGTCATCACGATTGGCATACGTATGGACGGATAAAAAGGAGTTAAAACCGTCCATTAAATACACATATATGATCTAAAAGATGCGTGCGCCCGAAGACGCACGCATCACATGTTCCCTTATTGTTCATCAGATCTTCGCGAATGCCTGCTCCAGATCCGCGATCAGATCGTTGACGTTCTCGATACCCACTGAAAGCCTCACTGTGCTAGGATAGATGTGCTGTGCCTTCAATTCCTCAGCACTCAGCTGCGAGTGCGTGGTCGATGCTGGGTGGATGACAAGCGACTTGACATCTGCCACATTTGCGAGCAATGAGAAGAACTGAAGCGACTCGGTGAACTTCTTGGCCTCCTTCTCTCCGCCTTTGATCTCGAAGGTGAATATCGATCCTGCACCATTGGGGAAATACTTCTCATACAGAGCATGGGAAGGATGGTTCGTCAAGGCCGGGTGACTGACACTGGCCACCTTCGGGTGCTTGCTCAGATACTCTATGATCTTGAGTGAGTTCTCCACGTGTCTGTCTACACGTAGTGACAACGTCTCCAATCCCTGTAAAAGCACGAATGCTGTCACTGGGGATATTGATGATCCAGTGTCACGCAAGAGGACCGCTCTTATCCAGGTCACGAATGTTATCGGGCCGAGCGCATCAGCGAATACCAATCCGTGGTAGCTCGCATCTGGCTTCGTGAACTGAGGATATTTACCGCTGGCCTTCCAATCGAAGTTGCCGCTCTCGATGATCACTCCACCAAGGACCGTGCCGTGTCCTCCGATGAATTTGGTCGCAGACTCCACCACTATGTCTGCTCCGTGCTCAAGAGGCCTGAGGAGATATGGTGTCGCGAATGTGTTATCGACGACCAGCACAATGTTGTGCTTGTGGGCGACCTTCGCTATCGCATCGATATCTGTGACGCTGGAATTCGGGTTGCCGAATGTCTCGACGATTATGGCCCTCGTGTTTTCCTTGATGGCCTTCTCGATCTCCTTCGCATCAGGCTCGACCCATGTGGTTGTTATCCCGTAATTCCTGGGGAATGTGTGCTGCAGTAAATTGTATGTCCCTCCGTAGAGGTTGTTCGCCCCTACGATGTGCTGTCCTGTGGTTGCAAGCGCCGTCAAGGCGTATGTTATCGCTGCTGCACCCGATGCCACGGCTAAAGCGGCGGACCCGCCCTCCAATGCTGCGATCCTCTGCTCGAATACACCCTGAGTGGTATTGGTGAGACGACCGTATATGTTACCGAATTCCTTCAATGCGAATCTGTCCGCAGCCTGCTTGCTGTCCTTGAAGACATATGATGTGGTGAGATAGATGGGGACTGCCCTCGAATCTGTGGCAGGATCCGGATGTTCCTGTCCCACATGGACCTGCAACGTCTCGAATCTATAGCCGTTCTTATTGTTGGGACCCTTGGGGATATCCTCTCTGTCCTCTACTGTCTCTGCTTTTGCGGTTTCTTGTTTGTGCTTGAATAATGACATTTATTTCACCTTTCGATGCAATCTTTGTTGCTTCTGAATCTCATTATGCATTACCAATACTTATTATCAATTGTTAAATTAATTCATATATGAATATTTAAGAATAAAAAATGCAAATTATTAGCTTAATTATTCATATATGAATATAAAAAATGCAAATTATAATCAATAATAATATTTATATCGAATTATTAGTTATAAATGAATATTGATTTGGTGATCAATAAACAAAAGATCTTGAGAACCGATATCGATCCCGCTTAAGACTCGTGTATCGGATACAACTCGTCATTTCCAGAATTTTACGGAACGGAGGAACATTGCTTTCATTGAATTGTCCTCAGAAGGTCCACTAGAATGATTTGATGAGCGCCATGTATCGTTACCAGAATTGTTCTGAGCATTTTTCTCTGCTTCACAGTATGTATATGATGAATCGGACCCGTGCTCGATCGTGATCTTTGTACCACACTCGGAACAGAATCCGAAATCCCTACTTTCATCAAGCATTACCTCGGTATTACATTTAGGACAGATGAAAGGTCTATAGCTCATAATCAACAGCATGGTATACTATGATTTGAAAGTTACCATTTGAAACAAATTCAATACCTTGGACGATTGTGCTTGTATCCGTATGGTACATATTTGGAATAACCTGTGATGTCCAAGTATGTATTGAGATCTGGAGACCAATCGTCGCAATGACAAATGGAGAATTGTGGATTTATCAGACCGTGATATGAAATGCCCAAACAGATGTAATTGCGATTATCTAGATAGGGATCATAATCGTGAACCATACTCCATTTGCAATTAGCACATGAAGGGACCTTTATCGGGTCTGCTTCCTTGTTGCGAAATCCCATAAGACCGATTCGTTATACTTGTTATTAACCCTGAACCGGGGATGACCGAAAGTAAAAAAAATGAAAACAGATGGTTTCTCACCTCATCATCCCGAAATTGGTCATCACATCCTCCCTTATCTCCGATATCAATCTGGTCACTGTCTCTGGAGACCTGCCGTGTATCCTTATAAGTTGATCCCTGACATCCGTTAGTATATCATATACGGTCATCAAGATGCAATACTCGTCTTCCTCCAATGTATTCTTCGAACACGCATCCACATCGATTCTGCCCATGACCGTACATCGTAATGTCAAACATAATCTGAAACATTACAGTTAGTGTAACTCAATAATACTGGACACAATATAGGCCTGATTTAAGAGAGAACTGTCTCATCGATCCTTGTTCGTATAGAATGTATCTACGATCCTCTGCCCATCCGGCAATATCTTCAATTTATTCTTGACGATATCATCCTTCTCTACCCATCCGTTTTCCAACCATGGCGTGACATAATCCCTGTGATAGTAAACAGCCTCTGTTTGATTCTGTTCTGGCTTGTCAGAATTGCTCTTGCCTGTCTCCCGGAACCATATGTTCGCATGTTTCAAAGCATGCACCATGTATTTCGCTGCAGTAGGTTGCTTATTCTGCAACCTTTCTGAAAGAATCCTCAGCCCAAGTACTAGATGCTCCTTTGGCATTTCCATTCTGTACTTAGGTATCTCCTTGACATCACGAACGGCCCTTGTAAGCCCTATTGGCCTTCCGGTGCTCATATCGAAATAAGCTTTCCTGATGTTTTCAGCCGAATCCACTGTGAATTTGTCAGTTATCACTGAAAATGCCTTGACATTGGGATGCATCATTGATGCTATGACCGATGCGGCAGTGTATTCGGAACTTCCCGAGGAAACATTCACGAATATCTCCGAATCCCCCTCCGATGCAATTATTGAAAGAACTGTTCTCAACATTTCAGAGAAATCGAAGACCTTTGCAATGTGCTCACATATCTCGACATCTTCGATCTCCGATGCGATGTTCTGTCTGACCTCTTCATAGAACTCACGATAGATGTTGGCTTTTTCCATATATTCCGCTATCCTATCATCCTCGCCAGGATGCCTTCTTCTAAAATCATCTATATCTGTGACCCAGTGTATGAGATGTACCCTATTCGTCTGATATGATCGTATCGGTTCTGTTATCATAACCGTCTCAAATGTCACGCAAGCTATCATGACCCTACATTTACATCCAGACAACATTGAATCAGAAGAAGTAACGTTCTGATGATATTTGAAATATTACTGATATTACAAAATATTGTTAGCTCTAAATAGATGTTCAAATCGACTCGTGTATTTTTGATAGATTGCCAAAGATTAAGATTTCAAGGCCCATACATTCGCACATGAACAATGAGAATGAGATACATGAAAGATTAAGACGCATAGAGGCAAAATTGGATCAATGCATAGCGATGAGCAATGAGAATAGAATGACCTGTGACAAGATCATGCAAGAGGTCGTATCTATAAGAGAAGGTCCCAGAATATACGAAGAAGCGAAAAATAATCTGAAAGAAGAAAATGACTCAGAATCTAAAAAGGTCAAGATCATCAGAATAAGAGAAGAAAAAGAATTGATAATGATGAAGACCTCAAAGCTCACATCAGAAAGAGAGAACTTGAAAAAAAGATATTTCAAAGCTGATGATTCAGATAGGATAAATATTGCAAAAGAAATCGAATCGGTGGATAAAGAGATCGAGTCGCTACAGAAAGAACTTCAAAAGATCATTGAACGCCAACAATCCCTCATATGACCGAAAACAACATATCATTTATTTGATCATAGTACCGGATCCTATATTATTTTCACATATCCAGATATCGTAATTGCCCCTCTGCAAAAAAATTAAAGCGAATTAGGATTCATAATCCTGCATATAAAATAATAAATGATCTCCTGAATATTATTGAAAGTTCAACTTGGTCCTATAAATATATCAAAACATCTGATAATTACCTATAATTTTGATTCTGGATATTGAAAATTTTTAAAACTATGGAACCCAACATAGAATCCTCATGCCAATAATTGATTTTTTATCGTCCTAATTAAAAAGAACATATATTACATTTATTACAAATATTACAATAATCTGTTATTATATTAAAAATGCATTATTCTCTCTGTGCTGTGAGATATCACCGTGCATCCCAAAACATCTTACAAACCACTTATCCCAGAGGATGAATAATATGGAAATGAGCATAGAGTCGATAATAAGAAGGTCTAATTTGGCAAAGGAGAATGGGAAGTTCTTCGAGGCACTGCAATATGCGCAGGAAGCCTATTCCCTTTGCCCTCGTGAAGAGA
Source organism: uncultured Candidatus Methanogranum sp. (assembly GCA_963676045.1). GTDB lineage: Archaea > Thermoplasmatota > Thermoplasmata > Methanomassiliicoccales > Methanomethylophilaceae > Methanogranum. The sequence goes on along the minus strand of OY780938.1, from coordinate 171,558 downwards.
TAGAAGGTCAGGAATCTTGTTGAGAGAAATCCCAGAACTTCAAAGCTATGTATATTGCATATGCTCCGATCATGATCAACAACACCGCTATGAGGTCCGAAGGTATCACATCGGATAATGTGTTCATGGCTATCAGATAAACTATGGCATTCAAAGCATTGATAACTATCATATCCAGATCTTTGATGCGTATTGACATGTACATCAATATCAACGAGCCTATGACTACTACTACCCTGAATGAGTCGTTGTAACCTGATATGTTTGTCATACCCAGACATACGGCCGCGAATCCTGTTAACAGGAATACCATCCCTGTGATCACATCAGAACGATATATCTTATACAACGCAGCTGCGACCAATATTGCCCCCATGAGGAAAGCTGGGACCGTACAAGATGAACTTCCATCGAAAATCGAATGCTCATTGTTCAATCTTGTCAAACCCACCATTACCAAATAGAGTCCCATTACGAGGAATCCCATGAAACTGATCGGATCCTCTTTCAAGTGCTGATGCATACCAGAGCATATCGCGATACATATTAACGATTTCTGAAAATTTATTTAACATGTCAATCCCATGTCACCGACATGATTGGGAAAAGCGTCACGGTTGAAGAACTTCAAGATATGATTGCAAAATTCTGCAGCGAAAGAGACTGGGACCAATTCCACAATCCTAAGGACCTTGCCATAGGCATATCAACTGAATCCTCTGAACTTCTTGAGCTATTCAGATTTAAAAGTGAAAAGGAAAGCAAAGAGATGTTCAAAGAACCAGAATCCAAGGAGAAGATATACGATGAATTCGCTGACGTTCTTTATTTCGTCCTGAGATTCGCACAGATGAATAATATAGACGTCAAAAGTGCATTGTCCGATAAAATGAAGAAGAACGAAAAAAACTACCCTGTTGAGAAGAGCAAGAGCAACAACAAGAAATACGATGAACATTGGCCATTCTGAAACACAAGGCTGTGAAATAATGGTGAACATGGTAAGGGTGCAGCCCATCTTGATACTTGGGTCAGCCTTGGCAGGAGTGCTACTGGGTCAAATAGCATTCTTCGAAAATAATTCTGAACCTCTTATAGGACCCTTCTTGATCGGAATGCTATTCTTCACATTCTTGATCATCGATCTAAAGCAAATCGTCAGATCGTTCTACAATGTTAAATTCACAGCTTCATCATTGATCATCAATTTCATATGGGTGCCGATATTCGCATTCCTCTTAGGAATCCTATTCTTCAATGGTAATATCGATGCAAGGATAGGATTGATGATGCTGCTTGTAGCACCATGCACGGATTGGTATCTTGTTTTCATTGGCCTATCCAAAGGAAATGTCCCTCTCGGAGCCTCGATATTACCTCTTAATCTGATACTGCAGATGATACTCCTGCCTGTTTTCCTGCTTATATTCCTTGGAAGCGGTGTTTCATTGGATGCCTCGTCCTTGTTGATGAGCGTGGTCCTCATGCTGATCATCCCACTTGTGGCCGCGAACGCAGTAAGATATTCTCTGAAGAACACAAGATTCTGGCCATCCGCAGAGAATATACTATCCAAACACGGAGATGACCTTCAGGTCACATTCCTATGCTTGGCGATAATAGCCATGTTCGCATCCCAGAGCAGGGCCTTGACCAACAACCCTGAGGTGTTCCTAGAAATGCTGATACCTCTTGGAATGTTCTTCACTATCAACTTCTGCATGGCCCAATTCGTCGGAAGGAGACTCAAAATGGAATTCGATGACATAAAGGCCTTGACGATGACGGTCTTAGCAAGGAATGCACCAATCGCGCTAGCAATAGCAGTCGTGGCATTCCCCGACGACCCGCTAATAGCTTTGATACTGGTGATAGGACCTTTGATAGAACTGCCTGTATTGACGCTAGCGTCCAAGGTACTCCTGAAGATGAGCGGAAAACAGAAAATGACAGGGGCCTCATAAGGATTTCATCAATTCTTTGGCCTCGACATTACCTCTGATGGATGCTTTGGAAAGCCATTTCTTAGCGTTGACAGCACTCCTCACGGCACCCTGGCCGCTCATAAAGGCCTTTCCCAATTCACACATAGCCTCAACATTACCGAGCTCGGAGGCCTTGAGGAATAGTTTGAATGCCTTATCTTTGTCCAAGGGGATGCCCCTGCCTTCAGAATACATCCTGCCTAGACGCAGCATCGATGGGTCGTGCCCTTCATTTTGACATCTTTCATATATGCCCGCTGCCATCGCAAGGTCCTTCTCGATGCCCCTTCCCTCTTCCAACATCACTCCCATGCGGTAATATGCTACCATCATGCCATGGTCCGCGGCGATCGAATACCAATGGTATGCCTCAGACCAATCCTGATCTGTGCCTGATCCATCGGAATATGCGTTTGCCAGGTTGAAAATAGCTCTGGCGTATCCTTTCTCGGCCGATGATCTATAGAGTTCGAATGCCCTTGATAGGTCCTGATTGCATCCATAGCCGTGTGCCAACATGTAACCTAGATTGCACTGGCCCTCTGGATCCCCTCTCTCAGCGGATAGGTCGAACCATACTATGGCCTTCTCATGATCCTTCTCTACGCCATTGCCTTGGAAATACATGTAGCCCAAAGCATTCTGTGCATGCGTATCTCCGCCTGATGCGGCTTCCAGAACATCCTTGAAGGCCATTTGAATTACCTTATGACTACTGGCATCGTGTTCCTTACATATATTTCAGGATGATCCATATATTTTGATAACCTGTAGTACGCTGGGAGATAACCGTGTGCTGCGGCCATGGTGAAATAGTATATCGCCTCATTGATGTCCTTTGGCACGCCTCTTCCTCTCTCGTACAATGTGCCCATTATGAACTGCGCATCATCTGAACCTGCCATCGAGGCCTTCTTCATATAATCCAATGATATGCTATCGCTTCTTTTTAGGATGTACCCATCATGATATATCAATGCCAGAGTGTACATTGCGATGGGGTCTCCAAGCTCTGCGGCCTCCTTATAGTTATCAATGGCTTCATCATACTGATCGCTATCCAAACAACTATCCGCATAGGCCAATGCCGTATCCCTTCTTGTCCTTTCCTTCGCCGCCTCTGTATGTGATAGTCTGAACTCCCTGTCCTGGAGGGATTCCTCTTCCCCTTCGTTCAACACATCCAGTACAGACTGCCATGAGATATAGCAAGCCTCGTGCCCCATGTCCGCACCATACTTGTACCATCTTCCAGCTTCGAAGAGGTCTCTCTTGACCCCGATCAGACCGTACTCGTAGTTCCTGCCGATCCAATAGAAGAGGTCCGCGTTTCCGTGTATGCCTACCTTGGAATACAGCAATTCTTCCTCCGCCTTGTCCATTTCGGTACCGATCCCCTGACCGTACATGTATCCAAGGAGGAATTCGGCCATTGGTAGATTCTGATCGGCTGCCAAACGCATCCAGTTGAATGCCACATGAGGGTTCTTTGGCATTGTGACACCGTCGAGATTCAAAAGCGCCAATTCCAACCTGGCCTCCGGTATACCTGCACTTGCTGCCTTCTTGATATAATAAATATAATATTGGACGTCGGCTTGTACGATCGTTCCATCGCGGAATGCCTTCGCAAGTTCCCATTTTGCCCTTGAACAGCCATTCTCCGCGGCCCTCATATACCAATCCATGGCCAGCTCATTGTTCTGTTCGACATCTTTGCCATGATGGTACATGTAGGCAACACCTAGACCAGCATATGGGTTTCCAATTTCTGCATCGTGGAATATCGCGTCGTCCCTGACCATGTCCTCTCCTTAGTGTATCTTCTCTACCTTGATCTTGTTTATCAACGCTGCCGCATCAGGGTCTCCCTGTTTTGCGGCCAAAGCAAGATATTTCTTTGCCAATGGTACATTCTTTGTGACGTACTTCCCATCCAAATATATCTTGCCTAGATAGTATTGTGCTTCAAAGTATTCATGTGTCTCGGCGGCCTCACGCAACATTGCAAGACCTGCTTCGATGTCCTGTGGCGTTTCCTTTCCACTTACCTTCATCATCCCGAGGAATGACATTGCCGCAGGCTGTCCTTGTTCGGCTGCTTGCTCGAACCATGATGCGGCCTCGTTGACATTCTTAGGGCCTCCTCTGCCTTCATAGCAGAAACATCCCAGACAATATTGGGAATTCACCTCACCCATCTCTGCCGCCTCTCTGAACCATTTTGCAGCCATTTCATCGCTCTTATCGAAATGTATACCGTTTCCGTACATGCACGCCAATGCATACTGAGCATATCCATCGTAGAGATTTGCAGCTGCCTCGAACCATTTTGCCGCGATATCCACATCCTTTGGAAGAGCCTGCCCTTCGAAACGCATGTTAGCGTATTCCACCATCGCCTGGCTGTTCCCCTTTTCACAAGCTAGTTCCAGATACCTTATTGCGACATCGACATCTCTTTTTACGCCTTCCCCGAATGCGTATATCATTCCGGTCTGATGGGCGGCTTCAACATGACCCTGATCCGCTGCGGCCCTGAATAATTCCGCTGCTCTCTTCAGATCGTAATATTTGCTCTTTTGTACGCAGCAGAATGCTGCCAAAGAATATTGCCCATCCATGTTTCCTTGATTAGCGGCGAACGTGTACCATTTGGCGGCCTCTTTGAGATCGGACTCGGTGTAACAAAGACCCTCTTCGTACATGTTCCCGATCCTGTACATGGCCGCCCCGCTACCCAGGTCTGCAGCTTTTTTCAACCAATATAGGGCCTTGTCCTTATCTTTGGACACTCCCTTGCCTGTGAGATACATCGAGCCGATCGTGGTCATATATCCCACATCGCCCGCTTCTGCACAAGTGACACCGTATTTCACGGCCATTTTATGATCTTTCTTGACCGGAGGTTTACCGTTCTCGTAGATCTCAAAAAGCTTGGAACAGGAATCTGTGTCCCTTTGTTCAGCTTTGAATTTCAAAATTATAAGATCTGTGAAAGCCTGCCCTCCTACTGACGAATCGTACTCGCGGAGGGTCGATATGGCGCATTGATTGCCATTTGCCGCAGATGACCTGAACATCTCCATCGCTGCTTTCCTATCCTCTTCAACAAGCGTGCCTGTGTATAGGAAGAGACCATAGAGATATTGTGCTTGATCATTGCCATCGGAAGCCAGCGACCTTATCGCCGATAGTGCTTTCCCCATATCATGATCCTTGTGACCAACATCCATGAGAGAAAGTGCAGCGGAACATGGATCGTTCTCACTGACTATTGACTGTGAACTCATGATCATAAAACAATAAAGCATGGTATTTATCACTTTCATTCGATCCGTTATAAAAAAGAAAAACGACAAACGTTATTACCATGTCCTTCATTCTGGAGATTATGGTAGTTCCTACGCCTACAACTATGGACCCTTTGGAGTGGGCCAAGTTCGTCATACGCAATAGGTCTGAGTGTGACTACCAGAGTGCATTCTCGGTATTATCGGGCCATGCGAATTCCGGAAATCCTGACGCTCAATTCTGCTTGGGCCTCATGTATGCAAGGGGACAGGGCGTGCCAAGGGATTTCAAAGCTGCGAAGGCTTGGTTCCAAAGAGCCGCGGACCAAGAGAATTTGAGCGCCATGTATTTTCTAGGGAAGATCTATGTGAGAGGATACGGCACCGAAAAGGACATACAGAAGGCCATGGAATGTTTCAGGCCCTCGGCAGAGAGTGGCGATGCCAGAGCACAATATTCTTTAGGACTCATATATTTTGACGGCGAGGATATTGGCAGGGACCTTCAGGAATCGGCTAAATGGTTCACGATGGCTGCCAACGGCGGGAATTCAGAAGCCCAGTTCATATTGGGACAATTATACAAAACCGGCGTAGGTGTTCAAAAAGACACAGAACAAGCACTCGATTGGCTTATGTCCGCCGCATTGAACGGCCATAAAGGGGCACAGATCCTCATAGGCAATATGTTCAACACCGGGGACGGTGTCCCTGTGGACAAGGAAGAGGCTGCCCGTTGGTACGACATGGCGAAAGAGAACAAAGTCATCTCAGACCTATGACCTTCCCGTCCGCTGTAAGGTCCATTCTCATGGCAGCAGGTTCCTTTCCAAGCCCGGGCATCAACATCATTGAACCGCATATGGGGATGATGAATCCCGCTCCAGCAGATAGCGATACTTCCCTTACATTCAGCATCCATCCCTTCGGCGCGCCTTTTAGCTCCGACCTATCAGAAAGGGAGTATTGTGTCTTGGCTATGCAAACGGGAAGACCGCCGAATCCTTTCGATTCGAGGTCCTTTATCGTCACCAAGGCCATCGGGCTGTACTCCACTCCATCTGCACCGTATATCTCCCTTGCGATCTTCTCGATCTTGGCCTTTATCGGTATGTTCAGATCATATAGGAATCTGAATCTTTTCTCTCCCTTGTCGATGAGCTCGACCACTTTGGTTGCCAATTCCACCGCTCCCTGGCCTCCTCTCATGAAGGCATCGGAGGTCACACATTCGACACCCAGGCCGGAGCAATGCTCTTTGAGCATCTGTATGTCCCCAGGATCGTCTGACTGGAAATGATTTATCGACACCACGATAGGTATGCCGAACGACCTTATGTTCTCGATATGCTTATCCAGATTTGATAATCCCCTTATCAAAGCCTCTCTGGTAAGTGTCTCCGCCATCTTGACATCTGCTCCGCCGTGCATCATCAAAGCACGCACTGATGCTACGATGACCGCACAATCCGGTGAGAATCCTGATTGCCTGCAGACCACATCTATGAACTTCTCTCCTCCCAGATCTGCAGCGAAACCTACCTCTGTCACCACATAGTCTGCTAACTTCAGTGCGGTATCGGTAGCGATAACGCTGTTCGTACCATGCGCGATGTTGGCGAATGGAAAACCATGAACGAAGACAGGTTGACCTTCCAATGTCTGAACGAGATTCGGCTTGATGGCATCCTTCAGAAGCACCATCATGGCTCCGACGCATCCGAGGTCCTTCACTGTGACAATGGAACCCGAGTATGTGTATGCCACTACCATCCTCTCAAGCCTCGACCTGAGGTCCTCATAACCTGTGGCCAATGCCAATATGGCGGATATCTCGGATGCAGAGGTTATTAGGAACCCTCCTTGATGGGTCACACCTCCAGTTACCCTGCTGTCACCCAATCCTACCACGATGTTCCTAAGTTCCCTGCAATTCATGTCCATGGTCTTCTTCAGGACAATGCGGGATGGATCGATTCCGAGGGGATTCTCCCTTACCAGCTCATTCTCCAAGATGGCAGACAACAGATTATTGGCGGACCCCACGGCATGTATGTCCCCTGTGAAATGCAGGTCTATGTCCCACATGGGATAGACCTGCGAATGACCTCCGCCTGTGGCTCCGCCCTTCACTCCGAATGTTGGCCCTACGGATGGTTCCCTCAATGCGCCGATGACCTTTTTATTGATACAGGCCAGACCTTGTATCAGTCCGATCGTTGTGACCGTCTTCCCTTCGCCAGCAGGCGTTGGCGTCACCGCGGTCACCATTATCAATTTCCCATTATGATTGCCCCTATACCTGTCTATGACATCCAGCGGTACCTTTGCAATATACTTCCCATACTGCTCTATATCATCTGGAGCGAGCCCGATGTCCGCTGCGACCTCTGTGATGTGCTTCACCTTTGCCTTTTCGGCAATCTCGATGTCATTCATGATGGTCCTCTGATTCTCCTTATTAGATGTGATTTATTAAATCATATATGCACAGACAGAAATATCATTATATCGAACGGATAGAACAACGTGATAGCAACAACAATAAACATCCGGGGCCTTACACGATCGTGAAAGAGTACGATACGTATCTTTTCGATCTCGATAACACCCTCGTGGATTCGAGTCACGGATTGGAGATAGCTTTACGCGCTGGTTTCAAAGAATTCAACATCCCTTACGATCACGAGAGATATGACGAATACATCAGCACACCTCTGAGAGAAACATTCGAAAGGTATGTACCGAACTGCCCATGCAAATTCAGGGACTTCTTCAGTATCGTGATCACCACCTATGATAAATGCTACACCGATTCGGTTGAGATGTTCCCCGATGCGAAAATATGCATATCGGAACTTATGGACAAAGGTAAGAGATTGGGAGTGGTCTCGAACTCCCTGACATCCCATATCGAGGGAATATTCGAAAGATTGAACATCGCTGACTGCTTCGGATCGGTTGTCGGTTTCGACAGATGCGCAAACGGGAAACCTGACCCCCAGCCGATAATGTTGTGCTTGAAGGAATTGGGTTCAGACACTTCGGCCGCTGTCATGGTGGGCGATTCTGCAAGTGACATCAAAGCGGGACGCAGAGCTGGCATCGACACGGTATTCCTGAATAGAAAATCCAGAGAGGTTCAATGCGAACCGACTTACACCATAAGTGACTTGGAGGAGATGCTCACTCCGTTCCGTCTATCTGGATGAACTGCGTGTTCTGTCTCCTTCTGAGGTCCTCTATCAGTTGGCGGGCCGATTGATTCCCTGCCTCTGCCGCCTTACCTATCGCATTGAACCCTGATTCCACGTTCCTTTCCGTACCGAGGCCTTCAAGGTACATCCTCCCGACCATGAAATATGCATCGCCATCATCGGTCTCCTCTGCGACGATCTTGTATAGCCCGAACGCCTTCTCGAGGTCCCTCTCCACACCGTCCCCTTCGTAATACATCGTGGCCATGTTGAAGGTGGCCGCGGGATATCCCTGATAGGAGCATTTCTCATACCATCTTATGGCCTCCGCTTTGCCGCCAGGTATCTTACCATCGTAGGCCAAGGATGCCATCTTGAATTGGGCCTCGGGCACCCTCCTTAAAGCGGCCCCCATGAACATCTCGATCGCCCTCGTCTCGTCCTTCTTGGTCCCTATGCCGTTCTCCAGCATGTATCCGCATTTGAACATGGCGATCGGGTCCTCTGCAATCGCGGCGTGCTGGTACCAATTGAATGCTGTGGACATGTCCTGACGCCCTCCTGCCCCATAGAAATAAATGTCCCCGGCTACTATGTACGCCATCGTCATCCCCAGCTCTGCGCATCTTATGAAGTAGTTGGAGGCCTTGTCTGTATCCTGCATCGGACCTTCCTCCATCATCATGGATGCCAATCTGAACATCGCTGCCGGATGCTCCTGAGACGCTGCCATCCCATAGTATTCGATCGCACGCGGTATGTCCTGCTGTATGCCATTACCTGTCACCAGCAGCTCCGCCAATCCGAACTGTCCGTTGGCATGACCGTCCGCTGCGATCTTCTTGAACAAGGCCGCTGCGAATGTGGGATCCCTCGGGGCACCGTTACCGGAGACATACTTGAGCGCCAGAATACACTGCTCTTTAGCGGTCTGCTCGTCCATGACTTATGTAAGGGACCTACGAGTATTGATATCTTCTTCTTTCAAGGATAAGGTATCATCGGGGCCCATTCCCCTGGACCTCAGGCATCTCATCGCATTCAGTATCGCGATTATCGAGACCCCCACATCGCCGAATATCGCTGCATACATACCTACGATCCCCGCCGCCGCCAATACTATTATGATGGCCTTGACCCCCAATGCGAACGCTATATTCTCATGGACTATCCGCATGGTACGTTTGGATATCTTGATCACAGTGACCACATTGGACGGCGCATCGTTCAGCAGAACGACGTCAGCGGCCTCGATAGCCGCATCAGACCCTGCACCTCCCATCGCTATCCCCACATCCGATCTGGCAAGCGATGGCGCATCGTTTATGCCATCCCCTACGAATATCGTACTTCCCTTGGAGCCAGACATTATTTCCTCCAATATTTTCAACTTATCCTCAGGCAATAACTCGGAATGGACGGAATCCAATCCCAATTTGTTTGCCATGTCATCGGCGACCTCCTTGTTGTCGCCTGTCAACATCACCGTGTTGACCCCCATGCGCCTCAGATTGGAAATCGTCCATTCGGAATCGTCCTTGGCAGTATCCGAAACAGCGATATGCCCGAGATATCCATCATCGGATGCCACATGCACCTTTGTGCCCTTGCAGCAACCCTCTATCGGCATCTGGCCTATCCCGCTCATAAGCTTCGAGTTGCCTATGTGGATCGTCGAATCCCTCACCTCTGTCACGACCCCCTTACCTGGTATGACCTTGGATGCGCCCACGACAGAGGGGTCTATCTCCTTACCGTTCCTTTCCTTAATGCTCAACGATATGGGATGGTCCGAGTAGAACTCCGCTTCCGCGGCAAGCTCTAGGAGTTCGTCCTCCGACATATTGTTGGGATGTATGTTGCTAACGGAGAATGAGCCCTTGGTCAATGTCCCTGTCTTGTCGAATACGACCGTATCGACCTTGGCAAGCATCTCTAGATAGTTGCCGCCCTTGACCAATATCCCGAATTTGGACGCGCAGCCGATACCACAGAAGAAACCCATGGGCACAGATAGCACGAGCGCACATGGACATGATACCACCAGCAACGTCAAGGCACGATACACCCATGTATCGACGTCCGATCCGAATACGAATATCGGTATGGCGGCGACAAGGAACGCCATTAGACATACGGCAGGCGTGTAATATCTTGCGAAGACCGTTATGAATTTTTCAGACCTCGCCTTCCTCGATGCTGAATCCTCGATGAGCCCCATGATACGGGCCACTGTAGAATCGTTGTAAACCTTGGTCACTTTGGCGGTCACCTTAGATGATAGATTGATGAACCCACTGAGGACGTCGTCCCCCGCATCCACATCGCGTGGCATGGACTCTCCTGTCAAGGCCTTGGTATCCACTGATGTCGAGCCATCCACGATAGTGCAGTCCAAAGGTATCTTCTCACCTGGTTTTATCACAATGAGCTCACCTACCGACACTTCTTCTGGATCCACTTCCACTATGTTGCCATCCCTTAGGACGTTGGCACTCTCAGGCACAATGTCCAATAAAGCTGAGATCGAACGCCTGGACCTATCCACGGCAAATTCTTCGAACAATTCGCCTATGGTGAAAAACAAAACGACGGCAAGACCTTCGGGATATTCTCCGATGGCAAATGCACCCAATGTCGCTATGAGGGTCAACAGATTCTCATCGAAGATCTCCCCGCGACGTATGTTGCCTATGCATTCCATCACCACCTTGTATATGCATATCACATATGCTGCTCCGAATACGAGAAGTTGCACATCCTTATCGACCCCCACTACAAGATAGAGAAATAAGCCGACCGCGAAGATCGATGAGGCGATGACAACCTTCGCGATATCCCAACTGAACCTCATGGAACGACCTTCTTCAATGTCACTTCCGCCTTGGGCTCATACTTGTTTATGACACGAATGGCCTCTGAGACCGTGCGATCAATGCTATCCTCATTGATCTCCAGGGTTATCCTTTGGGTCATGAAGGCATATGTCGCCCCATCGCATCCCTTTATCTTCTTCAGCCTATCCTCCAGTTTGGATGCGCAATTCGGACAACATATCCCCTTGACCTCCAATACTGCCTTCATTCCATGCCCTCCGATCTGTGTTCCAATGCCATCTCCAATATCGTACTGACATGCTCGTCGCAAAGAGAATAATAGATGCACTTACCCTCACGTCTTCCCTTAATGAGATCGGCATCCTTGAGTATCCTAAGCTGATGCGATATTGCGGAATTCGTCATGTTCAGGGATTCGCTCAATCCGCATACGCACATCTCATCCACCGTATCCAAGGCCCATAATATCCTGAGTCGGGTATTATCCCCGAATACTTTGAAGAGCCCGGATATATCGTCTATTACATTCTCCTTCAGCATGCTCTTGTTGACATCATCGATGTCCTTTTGTTCTGTCTTACAATCTGGCGGTAACATATCTATCACTTGAATGATTGTTCAAATGAACATATGAAAGAATGATAATATATAAAAATTCGCATTTAAAGTATAATTACAAAAATACGAAATTCATATCGATTGATTGTAACATGCTACATTACATTTATACTTCGTTTCATGTCTACGAAATTCGTAATAGAGTTGGATGGAATTTTATATTAAAACTGCAATACAAGGGATGATGGGATATGAAGGTAGGAATCGACCTTGGAACAACTCACTGCGCAGTAGCAGTATATGATAAGAACACGACTAAAACAGAGATCATTCCAAACGTATTTGGAAAAGAGATCACCCCTTCTGTTATCTGTTTCCTCGAAAACGGGGAGATTTTGATCGGAGAAGATGCAAAGGATATGCAGGCCGGGGGCGCTGGTACCATTGCAGCAGCTTTTAAACGTGGAATGGGAGACGACACCTTCAAAGTAGAGGCGTATGGAAAGACCTACAGCGCAGAGCAGTTATCTGGAATGCTTCTCAAAGAAGTCATAAAAGAAGCAGAGCAAAAATCTGGAAAAAAGATAGACTCCGCGGTCATAACCGTACCTGCCTACTTCAACGATTTCCAAAGAAAGGCCACAATCCGCGCAGGAGAATCCTGTGGGATAAAGGTTTTAAAGATCATCAACGAACCGACAGCCGCTGCCATATCATACGGATATAACCACTCCATCGATAAGACCGTCATGGTCTATGACCTCGGAGGAGGAACATTCGATGTCACGATCGTCAAGATCAAAGGCGGCAACATCATCGTCATAGGGACAGACGGTAACCACCTCCTTGGAGGAAAGGACTGGGACTCGGTCGTAACAAAATACGCATGTGACAAATTCCAGGAAGAGTTCGGAATGGACCCCAGAGAGAATGAGTCTAAGAAAAACGAGCTCATTGTTGCATCAGAGAATTATAAGAAGGTCCTCACAAAGGCCGATAATGTTGTAATACAGCTAAAATACGAGGGACACACAGGAAAATACACCCTCACCCGTGAGCAGTTCGATCTAAAGACCGAGCACCTCCTCAATGCTACAAAAGATGTCGTCCTGAAACTCATGGATGACCTGCAGATGAAATGGGCCGACATCGATGAGGTCCTGTTGGTAGGAGGCTCATCAAGGATGCCCCAGGTGCCAAAGTTCCTTAAGGCCCTCACAGGGAAGGACAATGTCGTAGAGCACAGCGACACGGACCTTGCAGTTGCGAAAGGAGCGGCAATAGTATCCGAATTATACACCAGCGATAAGACTGGCCTATCAGATCAAAAAGTAGTTGATGTCACAGCGCACAGCCTTGGTGCTCTCTCGGCAAGTATCGATGGAAAGAGATACATAAACGAGATCATGATCAAAAAGAACTCGAAGGTTCCAACTAACGTAAAGAAACCATTCAAGATCGCAGAGGGAAACCTTACCGATAAGATAGAGGTGTATACGCTGCAGGGAGAAGGAAAGAATCCGCTAGACTGTTATGTACTGGCAAGGGTCGTCATAACTGGATTCATGAATGTAGGTAACGGTACACTCATAGACATCGAATACACATATGATGAGAACAGCGTCGTGAAGGTCAACGCCTATCAGGATGGAGAATCACTGAATGTAGAATCCGAGACCGTTCCAGAAGACATAGCTTGGATGGGAGAATGCCCATCCGCAAAGAAAGCTGACGGCCCTGTGACCAGAAACATCGCCGTATGCGTCGATCTTTCAAGAAGTATGAAAGTCTCGATAGATGAGGTCAAAGACAGCATAAGGGACTTCGTCTCCAGCGTCACAAACGCAGACACCAAGATCTCATTGATCGGATTCGGTGACAAAGTAAAGGTCATAAGGGACCTTACAAACGATCCGAACACGATAATAACAGCACTAGATGACCTGAATGTCAACATGCTTGGAAGAGGAACGGACGCCAGCCCATTGGGAACTGCACAATCCGTACTCACTGGCAAACCAGGTGCCAAGATGGTACTCGTGCTGACAGATGGAATATGGGGAAAGAGGGATACAGCCGTTTCAGAGGCCCTTGCGTGCAGAAGCGCAGGGGTAACGATCGTAGCTGTCGGATTCTCCGAAGCAGATACCTCGTTCCTCAGACAGATCGCCACGGTCGAAGAAGGTGCGATGTTCACGACACTCGACAAACTCGGAGACACATTCAGTACCATCGCAATGGCGATGAACACTGGTGCCATGGGATTGCGCGAGAGCGGAGAAACTGCTAAACTTCAGCACTGATGAGGTCTGAAGATGGCTAATGACAGGGAGAATTACTGTCGTCTGATTGGACTTAATCCCAATAAGAACTACAGTCCAGAGTCGATACAATCGAAGATTGATGATAAGGAAAAGAAATGGAACAAGGACTTCAGGGATAAACAGAACGACCTTGATCGTAGGTTTGCCATAGGCAAGATCCTCGAACTTGTTCCAGATATGCGTGAGGTGATGAAGGACCCTGCACTCAGAGCGAAGGAATTCGCCGATGGGCGCAAGGTCCTTGCAGCCAAAGCATCCAAACTCAACAAGGATTCGATAATACTGCATGATGGTAGTCGCATATTGCTTCCAGGGACAGCTGATGCCCTAGTGAAGAAATTGTCATGGGATGACGTGACAAAGACGGATCTCACTACTGCGGCCGGGATAAAAGACACCTCCCTGCCCCAGATAGTCAATCCCAAGGTCTCGAACTCATTCTCTGGGATAAGGGATGTCGGAGCATACACGCCGATCGATGTATTGAACGAGTTGATCGACAACCCTAACCTGGAGATCAATACCAACAGACTGAAAGATGATTGTTCCCTGTCAGATTTAAGAAATGCTTTTGATGTTTGCGAAAAAAGGGTCGCGAATGTCAAACAGGATACTCTGCCGACACAGGACTCGTACATCCAGACACTTAGAGCGATAAAGACCATATTGGATGATGACTCCTCTATGGGCCTACTCATAACCTATGGAAACTGCATGAAGGCCTTGAGCCCCGTCATGAGCACCATGGACGAGGATTACGGACAACCGTTCTCAAGGGAATACATAGACAACCTGATGAATGCCTATGTAAGAGGGACAAATGCCAACTTGGACATGTCCATTGCAATACTCGAAGACTATTGCGTGAAGAAGAAGTATCTTTCCAATTTCTCAGCGAAAGAAAGCAAACTGATAATATGCCCGAACTGCGGCGGTATGACAGAAAGCGGCAACGGTGCGATGTGCTGTTCCATATGTGGATTCAGTATCAAAACCGTATGTCCCAACTGTAAAACTGAACAATCATCAGGCAACAAGACCTGTATAAAATGCGGTTTCGATTTCCAGGAAAGCCTCAACAAAGCAAAGACCTTGGAAGAAAAATTCAAAAAGAACCTTGGATCCGGTCTGGTCCAAAAAGCAGAAGAAGATCTTTCCAATCTTAAGAAGACCTATTCAACATATCCTAATGTCAACGAACTCACTCAACTTCTGACAGAATCCAAAACAAAATATGACCTCGCCGTGAAGAACATCGAACAGTCGTATAAGATGAAGAAATACAAAAGCTGTCAGATGTATTGTGAGAAGGCCATCAATGAGTTCCCATACATCATAGAGAATGATGTTGAGCTCAGAAAAAAATACGAAGAATGTCAACAAAGGGTCACTGATGCGGAGAACCTCTGCAAGAAAGCAGAGGAGACCAAAGAGGAAGACGCCAAGATGGCGTTGTTCGTATCGGCCGCTGAGAAATGTCCGGATCATCCAGCTACCAGAGCGAAGATGATGGGATATCCGCCGGAATCACCTGCGGACGCTACCGTGCAGATCCGTGAAGACAAGGCACTTATAAAATTCGCTATACCTGAGGATAGAAGGAACATGACCTTCTGTGTATACAGATCGTCAGATAGACTACCTATTGTTAATGATGATACGGAACCTCTTACTGAGATCCCCAACAGCGTCTATCTCGATAAGACCATGGACCCAGGCGTAGACTATTACTATTCCATCTACAGCAAACGCTATGGCATACTTTCCAGAGAATCGGCCAGTTGCGGACCCATTACGGTATTCGTAGAAGTGAATAACGTCATGATAGAGCCGATCGGCGGAGGCCTGAGGATAAGCTATGAGAAACCGAAAGGATGCTCCAGGGTCCGTATCTGGAGGAAGGAAGGGACAAACACTCCGACCTCGGGCGACGAGATCGAACTCAATCACAACAATGTGATCCCTTTCGATGACTATGGCCTTACTGGCGGCATCAAATATTATTACCTATTCGTGGCCGAATATGAGAACAAAGGGAAGATCGAGAGATCGATGGGGTCCGCTTTCTCATGCGCCACCATAAAGTTCCCAGATCCAGTGAGGGATATGGAGATACGCTGGAACAAATCGGATGGGTCCTTCACCGCAAAATGGAAGAGCAAGGAACAAGTGATTCTCTATTCATCACCAAAGAAGGTCACCATGTATGGGCGTATGGTCCAGATGAGCGACCTCAACTCTTGGATGAAGGAGATCCAACCACTCGAGACATATGAGGATGGCATGAGGTTCATGCTTCCTGACGGCGCGGTCCATTACATCTACCCTATGATCTCTGCAGGTAAAGTAGCCGTAAGAGGAAAGGATGTAATGGTCGCGAACCTGAAGCCATTCAGGGACGTGGAGAAGAAGATGAGCGGCAACGACTGCGATCTGACCATGAACTGGCCTGATGATGCTGAGACGGCGATAATTGCCATCAAGGAGGAATCGCCAGTGATCGATCCCAACGATATGACCGCGGAGAAGATAACCGTCAGCCGCGAAGCCTACAGCTCGAACAAGATGGTCCGCATACCGATGGGCAACTCCAAGAGGAAGGTCGCTACGATATTCGCCCAGTACGATGTCGATGGGGATAAGCTGTATTCCCGCGGAATGAGCATCAACATCTTCTCAGGCAACTATAACAAGATCAAATACAAGATGGAGATCGAAAAGAGCACAAAGACCGATTCCAAGGTCCTGATAAGCCTGGAAACCGATCCCCAGATCAAGGAATTGCCTGCCATGTGTGCCATATCCGTAAGCGAGGGCATACCCCTCAAAATATGGGACGGAATGAACATCTGGACAAATAAGGCCGTAACGCCTTTGAACAATGGTAAATCAGTGATAACATTCATGGCAAGATCAAACCTCGACCTCAAGAAAGTAAGATTGTTCTTCCTGAATGAAGACGACTACCATCACTTCAAGTTCATACACCCGATCTACAAGGAGAGTTGATACAATGGCCAAGAAGAACACAGAAACTCAAGAACACGGATACGTCTGCCCATTCTGCTTCAACTCGATAAGCCTGAAAAGCATACATTACCAGTGTACGAATCCATCGTGTACTAAGCAATTCATAAGGAACCTTTCGCCCACCGATGCAAAGAAATACGCATGCGGAAAAGACGATGAGGAGATAGATGTCGAAAAGACCATCTTCCTTGGAAAGGACCCGATGGGCTCCGATGTGGTCACCACAAAGCAGCACATCGTCAGAAATTCCTCCGGGATATGCGATATCTGCAACAGATCGGCATATAAGAGGCTATGTCCAATATGCCATAACCCGATACCTCAAGGTGCGGAGGACGAAGGAAGTACAGTATTCGTGATGCTTGGACCAAAAGGGGTCGGTAAGAGCCATTACATAGCAGTACTGATAAATCAACTGAGGAACTCCTTTACACAGGAATTCGGAGCCACGATGAGTGCAGCGACCGACAACACATCGATAATCTATCGTGACACATATTACAAGAGACTTTTCGAAGATGGGAGAAAACTGACACCGACCCCGTCATTCGAGGACAGCAGCGAAGCCAGAGAACCGATGATATACTATCTGAGGTTCATAGAAGGGGATAAACCGAAGGTTTACACGCTTGCCTTCTTCGACACTGCCGGAGAAGACCTCTGCTCCACGAACAAGATAATGGGATTGAACATAAACTCGTTCATATCCCGTGCATCGGGGATAGTCTTCCTTGTGGACCCTCTGCAGATACCATACATCAACAACAGGATACACGTGGAGAACAAACCGGCAGTCGGACCCAACGTGTCCGAGATGCTGGCGAACGTCTCGAACATAATCCGCACAAGCAACAAGACCAAGATGAAGGATAAGATACACATCCCCTTGGCAGTGGCATTGACAAAATGCGATGTCCTTATGAAATCACCAGAAGACGAGGAAGAGGAGAAGATCCTTTTCGGATTGAACTCATCCTTGAACATAGAACGCGAGCACGGCAAATACGACCGTTCGAATTTCGAACAGATAAGCTCAGAGGTGGAAGAATACCTCCGCAGAGCCGTCTCGAACGAATTCACTCAAAACGTGAAAGAATTCGATAACCACTGTTACTTCGCAGTGTCCGCATTGGGAAGCAATCCAGTTGGAAGTGTGTTGACAAGAGGCGTATCTCCCATAAGGGTAGAAGACCCATTCATATGGCTTCTCAACAGTGATTCGGAGGAGAGCAGATGACCGCGAAGAAAAAGACCCCTACAAAGATGCTAAAGAACCTGCTAACGACCGGTTCGATAGAGAATGAGGGCAAAAACACAGTAGAGCAACCAGAGCAACAAGCAGAGGCCCCCATACAGGACGATCTGAGGGAGAACCAGGTCCCAATAGAAGAACCAGTGAAGACGGAGGCCCCTGTTCCAGAGACGGCACCTCAAGAATCGATCGCGATCCCTGAACCTACGGTGGTGAAGGAAGAGCCCTCAGAACAGCATGTGGCGACCTCTGTTAAAGATGCAAAGGAAACTGCTCCTGCCGATGAGATGAAGACGACCAAGAAAACAGTGGAGGAAGAGATCGAGGAACTGAGAAATGAGATATCACAGCTAAGATCCCAGAACGTCGAGTACATGACATCCAAAGAACAACACAAGAATTACATGGATGCCATGACGAAGAGGGATGTGGAACTTGCCAATAAGAAACTCATGAACATGTTGGAACAGATGTGTATAATGAGGGAGGATTTCCTCAAACTATGCTCAGACATGGAAAAGAAAATTGACAGGTTCAGTTCGAAGGACATATTGGAATCCTTCAGTGCATACAACACCGACATGGAGAACATCCTCATCGATGCTGGTGTACGCATCGGAAAATCAGACTGCACCAGGTTGAACACCTTGCACCAAAGGATCATCGACGTTATGCCAACCGATGATGAACAGCAGAACGGCATAATCGCAGAAAGGCTGTCCAGCGAATATGAGTTCAATGGACGCGTGCTTTTCAAAGAGAAAGTAAAGATATACAAATTTACAGTCAACGCCCAATCGACTAGCAACAACAAAGAGGAATAAAAATGACACAGAATTCAAAAGACTATCTGATCGGAATAGACCTTGGAACAACCTACTCCTGCCTTGCATATATCAACGAGGACGGAGAGGCAGTAGTGGAAAAGAACTTCGAACAGGAAGACACAACACCTTCAGTCATACTTTTCAATGACAATGGTGAGATCATCGTAGGTTCACCTGCAAAGGATATGTCGATGATGTACCCTGCAGAGAGGACAGTAACTGCCATAAAAAGACACATAGGGACAGACTACGAGGTCATGATCGATAATGAGAAATATACACCAGTGACCCTCTCTGGAGCCATCCTTAGGAAGATGATCAACGACTTCAATGACAATCACGGATGCGATATAAAGAAGGCCGTAATCACCTGCCCCGCATACTTCGGACAGAACGAGAGAGACGCTACAAAGACCGCGGGAAAGGTAGCAGGACTCGAAGATGTCACGATCATCAACGAACCAACAGCTGCAGCCATATCATTCGGACTCGGATCCGACGGCTCCAAGAAAAGAGTGCTCATATACGACCTCGGAGGAGGAACATTCGATGTCACGATCCTTGAGATCGAAGGACAATCGTTCACAGCAGTGGCAACAGACGGAGAAAGGCTCCTTGGTGGAAAGGACTGGGATGCCATCATAACCAAGCTGATCAAACAGAAGGTCATGAATGACGCAGGCGTCGAAGAGTACGAACTCGATCAAGATGAAGAGGTAAAACAATCCTTGGTCCTTGATTCAGAAACCATCAAGAAGAGACTCTCCACAGCAGAATCGACAAAAGGAACACTCAATGTCGGTGGAAAGAAAGTGGTATACACCATAACCCGTGAAGAATTCGAGAATGCAAGTTCACCTCTTATGCAGACGACCCTCGAGATCATCGAAAGGACACTTGCCTCTAAGAAATTAACGATAAAGGACATCGACAATGTGCTACTTGTCGGAGGTTCATCCAGAATGCCTCAGGTCAAGAACGGGATCACGAAAAAATACCCTAACGCAGACATTAAGATATTCGACCCTGACCAATCCGTGGCGAAGGGTGCAGCAATATATGGAAAATCAGCAGCATGGGGAGCTGACGGTGCATCGAAAGTCGCAGCACCTGTGATCGATGACAGCGGAAAGATAGTCGCAGCACCTGTAAAAGAAGGAGAACTCTCCGTTCACAATGTCCTCAGCAAATCGTTCGGAATCAAAGTGACATATGATGATGAGACAGAGAAGATCTCGAACATAATCTTCAGGAATGAGGTGCTTCCAATAGTACAGATCAAGACATACTACCCACAGGAAGACAGCCAGACCTCCATAAAAGTAGAAATCTACGAGAACGGTGCATTCGACAACGATGTCGGAAAGAAGGTCGACCTCATTGAAGGATACGCGGTTGGAGATTTCGAAATGGAATTGCCTGAGAATGTTACAAGAGAGACACCCATATCTGTGAAGTTCGTAGCTACAGATGAGGGAATCTTGATAGCATATGTAGACTGCCTTGCAGTCCACACAGAATACCAGCTCCAGAACAAGCTCCAGATGTCTGAGACAGAGGTCAACAAGGCACAGGGGCTTATGGATAAAGTCACTCACGTAGCTTAAAATCCTTTAGCGGGGTCACCCCCCGCATTTTTTCATATTTTAAAAAAGGTCATTTCTTTGGCAGGTCCAATTGATGATAGAGTTCATCGCGTTCGATCTTTGAGATATTCCTGTAGCTGCCTTCTTTCAATCCTTTGATGGTTATATTCATCACCCTCACACGAATGAGACTGACAACCTCGTATCCAAAATACTCGCACATCCTACGTATCTGTCTATTGAGTCCTTGTTTCAATATGATCTTGAACTCCCTTATGCCTGTCTGCTCTACAAAGCATTTCTTCGTGGTCTTTCCATCCAATATGGATACACCATCTGCCATGCCTCTGATAAAATCGAGAGTTATATCCTTGTTCACTCTGACAAGATACTCCTTCTCATGCTCTGCACGGGAACGCATTATGCCGTTTGCAAGCTCCCCATTATTAGTTAATAGAAGAAGGCCTTCAGAATCCTTATCCAATCTTCCAATGGAATATATGCGCTTTGGATAACCGATATAACTTATGACATTATCATTATCTTCCTGATTAGATGTGCAGGTTATACCGACTGGCTTATAGAATGCGAGTATGATGTCCTCTTCCTCTTTTGATATCTGCTTGCCATCCAGACATACTATCGAATCAGAGAAAACCTTGTCTCCGAGAACGGCTTTTCTGCCATCGATCGTCACACGACCTTCTTCTATCATTCTATCCGAGGCCCTTCTTGATGCCATTCCAGCCTCGCTTATGAATTTGTTAAGACGAACGCCTTCCTTTCCATTTGCATCTTCCATACTATGGGATAATTATTCTTGTATAAACCTATGACGAAAATTAAAATCAAAGAGAACATACACGTAATGGGTAATATATGTCGCTCTTCAAAAATAAGAATAAAGGTCAGGTCCTTTTGGATGAACCCTTAGGAATGCATTGGGATGTAGAAGACCCATTTACATTTGTATCTCATCATGAAGATGATTATCCTGAGGGAAATTCTCAACAAGCACCTCCACTAGGAGATATCGGTGGAAGGGACCTTGGAAGGGACTATGACAAGAGACTAGGTTTCAGGATGTACCACGGCAAAGTAGTACCTGGATTCCCTGCACATGCGCATTGGGGGTATGAGACGATAACAATACCCGAAAAAGGATACGTAGATCATTTTGACAATCTCGGAAATCAAGGTAGATATGGATTCGGAGATATCCAATGGCTTACCGCTGGAGGAAGATATCAGCATTGCGAGATGTATCCTTTGGCATCTTCGACCGAAAGAAACCCCAATGATATAACACAGATAATGATCAATCTCCCGCTTGAAAAGAAAAATAAACCCGCTACTCTGAATATGGTCTGGTCTGAGGAAGTTCCAACCATACATGAGAAGGAATATATGATAAAGATAATCGCTGGAGAATTCAGAGGGAAAAAAGCAGTGATACCTAATGAAGACTCGTGGGCATTCGATGAATCCCATCATGTGAGGATACTTAGGATCTTCATGGAAGGCGGAAAAAACATGACGATTCCTGCAGTCTCCCCTACAATTAATAGAAATCTCTACATGGTCTCTGGATCTGGCATAAAGATAGGAGAATTCACATTTAAATCCGGAACGAGATTCAAATTACCTGGAAACGAGGATTTGACGTTCACCAACGGGATATCTGATGCGGTGCTTTGGCTTCTTGAGGGAGAACCAATAAATGAAAAACAAAAATCCTTTGGACCGGTCATATTGTCAAATGATAATGAAGTAAGGGATGCCCTTCAGGAAATAAGGAAAAAACAGTATGAGGACTGGCCTTGGGATGTCATAGACAAGGCACAGCCTAAAGGTACTGGCAGATTCATAAGATATGCTGACGGACGGGAATTCCGCCCTAGATCATAATATCTTCTTGAAATCCTCATCCTTCTGATCGATGACCCATTTGAAAGGATCCATCGCATTGGAGTTATTGCCAATAGATGCAACAGAGAAATATTTCACATTCTCGAATGTCGACCTCAACACCTTGACAAAACTCTCTTGACCATACTTTTCCAAGAAAGCCTCAGGCGATCCTTCCTGATTCACGATGGAACTGACACGAGGATTGTCCATCTTGGTCAACACAATTGCCATGGGTGTCTTCGATACAACAGATGGCCCATAGTCGTTGATGGTCGTGTAAACCTGATAGAATGAATCATATGTGCTATTGGCTGTTATCTTGCCACTTTTATATGCGGAATTCGAATTATAGAATGCCACTACCGCCAAAGGATCTATTGCGAATATGAAACCATCACAATATTTGTAATACTCTTGGAAAAGAGCCCTATCATCGGTAGGCACGAACTCTTTTCCAGATATGTCATTGAATACAAATTCCCTATCATGGACATCCCTTGACCATATGAACAAGCACTGTGAATCCAACTCGCCCATTACTGTTGGTGTCACGACCTCCTTAGAAGCGGTCGGGAAAAGTCCGTTCGATGTCTCGGTGTAAAGTCCTTTCTTCTTTGCAGCCTCGCATATGGTCTCTGAAGCGGAAACCATAAGGGTGGTCTTACCAGACCCTTCTGCGCCGATCATCGAGAATACAACTGGCCTCGCCTCATGCGTCTTTATATCTGCCTTGCAATGAGGACAGACCATATTGAGTTTGGATCTTGCACCATTCACATTGTTGCATGGGATGGAATGTCCTTTGATGCAGTAATGTTCCTTTATACCATATACCCCTGGCACAGGATATTCAAATACAGAACCGCATTTGCATTTTACATTAGGCTGGTAGTATTTCCTCTTACACTTTGGACATACTGCATACTGGGTCACACTGTCGTATTCTTCCTTGTCCTTCTTGTGTGCATTTTTTGCCGATGCGCCTACTATTCCTTTCTCGATCGCAAACACGACGATCATTATTATCATCGAGAATAACGCGAAAGGAATTATGAATGGCAAAAAGATTATTGGAATCAGAATAGGCACAACTTTATGGGAATACATTGCCGGGAATATGTCCCAAGGCATGGCTGCCGCCTTGGCCAATGCGTGAGGGCGTGTCGTGAACATGAACTCTCTTGGATCGTCCTTCTTCTGGCAATTGCGTGCAGACCTGGAGAACATCCCTGCAACGACCAATATGAATCCTACCATCGTGAACAACAATGCGAGATTGACCTTATCGACTCCCAGATATTTGTTGGTTATATCAATGAGGCCGTTTGGAAGATTCAGATACGCGGTCCATATCGAATCGGGTATTATCTCTGATATGCTTACATATGCACTTGTTATGCTCTCTGTCCCAAGCTTCATCGGATCGAAGAGACAAAAATCAAATGCCGATTTGCTCTGTATCGAGGTCAGGGTGCAAATGAGGCACATTGTCATGTATATTACGGCGATGGCCACCGGTATTGCGAAAAGTTTCATGTTCGATTTGTTCATGGATCCCCATCCTGGGAGTGTATTGACATCATCAGATATAACAATTTTTCAATGATACATCATCAATAATCAGGATTCCTATCTTCAAAGGATTTGCAATATTCTGTCCCATGGAGACCCTTCACGCATACTGGCACTTGATGGCATAGCTCTTGAAAATAGAAAAATAGAACTTTATCTGATATTATCGATCCCATCGCCTCGGATATCCTCATGGATGGCGGATTGATGGATAATATTGCATTCATACCATCTTTGATCTCAAAAGCGCCCCCATCACCGATATCACATATGTTTATCTCTGGATACGTATGTTCCAGAACATGTACGAGATCCGTCATGAAATCCTCCCTTGACATCCTCCTAGGCCCTGTCAACGAAGTGGCATCGGAATTCGATATGAAGAAAACTATCTTCTTTTGGAAATCATCCATACTGATACAATATGATGCATTTCAAAGATAAAAATCCATTATACTGCCATGTCAGAAGATCGTGAGCCATGGAATAATATTTTATGATATTGATGCAGTACACGTCCTATGGTAAAACAAGTCAATTGCGCACACATCCTTGTTCCGACTGAAAAAGAAGCAAAGGACATTAAAACACAGATAGAAGGCGGTGCCAAATTCGATGATCTGGCAAAGAAGAAATCCAAATGCCCATCAGGCAAAAAGGGTGGAGATCTGGGATGGTTCGGCCGTGGACAAATGGTACCACCATTTGAGACTGCTGCATTCAATGCCAACAAAGGAGACTTAGTAGGTCCTGTCAAAACAGAATTCGGATGGCATCTAATCTTGGTAAAAGATCAGAAATGAGCTGCTTTCCATAAACCTTTTAACAAACTCATAATCAGTATGTTCTAAAATATATCAATGTGATTAAAAAAACATAAAAGTATAATTTTTAACATTGTTAACTTAATAATACAAAAAAATCTTCTTATGATAACATTCCTACTTTTTGATTAAATATTGACTTATCTGATAAAATCATATTAAATATGAATTCATCGTTTATAAGGACCGATCCAATAAACCATTTCAAACATAGATTAAAGTGTGGAGGACACTTTATGGCAGATTACTTGCTGATTCTAGTTGAACCTAGGAAAAATTTCTTCGGAAATAGAAAAAAAACAAGAGCATATGGCTCAAAGGACCAATTGATAGATGCGGTCAATAACACCATAAAACAAGGTTATTTCGTATCCGACATGTGCATGAATGGACACGATACATCCATTACACTCACAAAAATAAGAGATACAAAAGAAATCGACGAATCTGTCTGATCATAAGATCAACATATCGATCTGCCTTATTCATCTCTCAAAGAATTGACATCGACGAATTGGAATCCCTTTAAACCTATAGGATGCGATAGACATCGAATCGTGAATATCCGTCATATCACAATATGAACATCTAAACCTGAAGAATCTGCGAATTTCTATATTTTGAGATGATGAATGCCTTATAAAAATCAGATGAATGAGTGGACCCAATGCGATTTGTGTCTACTTTCCATATGCTGGCTGCCTTCAATTTCTGTCATAATTATGCCTCAATTACCTCAAATTAAAATTCGACATGGCTTGGTTCATGTCATCATAATTAACACCTATGTACAGCATTGTCATGGCTGTAGTTTCGTGTCCTAATAGTTTAGCTATTGTTTCGATAGGTACTCCTGATTTCCACAAGATCCTTCCGAAACTTCTTCTCAATGTATGATTTGAAAATTTCATACCTAGGTGCTTACCAAGAAGATCTACTATCTTGCTTATTCCCGATTCTGAATATCCGCTAATATTGTTGCCTTTCCTCCATACTATAAGTGAATCTGTAATACCTGTTGTCTTTCTTGTTTGTTTTACCAAAGATTCTCTATATTTCAGATATCTGTCAATTATGGATTTTGTATTTGGATGGAATGGAACCATCCTGATCTTACCACCTCTAGGCCCTTTTCCAGTGACTACAATGTAATTGTAACGTATGTCACATAATCTAAGACGTAATATCTCACAACGTCTCAATCCCATGCATAATTCAAGATGGATTATTATCTCTTCTATTATGTTTCTTACATTGTCTATCAATCTCTTTGCATCATCTATCTCCAACCAATCAACTGTAGGGCGTGTATCAGTTGGCATTCTTGTACGCGTGTTTACGACTGACGTATTTTTGTAGAAAATAGTTATTTGCTCTAAAGCAGCCAGATAATCATTCTGTGTTGATACTTTTTTCTTTGTATCTTTCAAAAACTCTCTGTACCAATCTGCCTGTTCCTCAGTAAGATTATGTGGCAATATCTTTACATCATGAGATTGTAGAACCTTGAAAACGATTCTGCACTGATCACGATAGAAATCAATGCTCGATTTCGTAAGTCCTTTCTTAACTTTTGATTCGATGAAGATATCGATAGCCGAATCTATTGTATCTGGAAATCTGGCCATAATATACACTTACACTTCTTTTATGTAGACAGGGATCCTGCGATTTTTTACTCTGATCTCAATGCATGTTATGCCGTCTATACCACTATCGATCCTATCCCAATGAGCGACAATGTTAGGAAATGTGTTTTCGCTCTTGATGATATTCTGGAATTTACCAATCTGATCTTTGGTCATTACGTAAGCTCTCGGATGCTTAGGTATTGAGTTGATCCTTTCCCAGGGGTATTTTTTCAGAATTGTTCTTATCTTGCTTTCAGCAGGAGTTATGTTCTCGATCATGTCTCCAAGTATCATGCTGCCACCACCGGATGGATGGAGCTTACAGAGAGGTCATACATGGCTATGATGCCGTTCTTTCTGTTTTCGATTGCTTTGAAACCTTGTCTGTCGTATATCCGGATAGGATTTTCTTTTACAGAATGACAAATCCAATCATCAGATGGAAATCCGAAATGATCACAGAATATCTCTAAGTGAGATTTCATTTGAAATCACCTTTTTCAAGCATGTTAAATTCTATTCCACTACACCAGGGATTACCATTAGCTATCTCTACTATCCTTTGGAAAACCTGTTTTGATGGAACGCACTTAGGATAATTGCATACCCTACAATCGATGACCCTATCACATTCTAGGCCACATATCCTACAGTATTGCTTTCCATCTTTTGAAACAACGAATAGATTGGATGCCATGTTCGTATCAATTATCTTACTCATTGAGAATCACCTTCATCTTTCTCTATGTGTGTGACCTCAGAAGGATCTGATTTCAGAACCCAGAATTTGCATCCACATTCTATGCAGTTGCAGAAGTAGTAATTTCCCATCCCTTCTATGTGAATCCTTTTTTTGCCCTTGCATTCGCATTTCGGACATGTCAGTATCCTATCAAAATTGATGTTCTCTATCGCCCTTCTGGCTATCGATGGCATCGTTATGATCCTGTGCACTGGCCGTCTGAACGGCATATTGGGTATCGATGTTCTGCATGGCAGATGTATAGATGTCATAGATATACACTCCTGTTCCAATGTTCATCATTGTATGTTTCGTGATCTATCTTCTCTCCTTCTCCATCATACATTTCGATATGGGCCATGCCTCCGCAGAATGGACAAAGTTTCAATTCGTCATGTGTCATAGATCCACCTTCGGGGTTATCATCCTGATCGAGAAATGACGGTTACAAGAATTGCAACGATAGTCTGATTGATTACCAGATGTTCCTGTGTAAGTTATGTACTTCGAACCGCACAATTTACAGTTCATGAACATCCCTCGCATGTTGAAGGATCCTTATCCAATATGCAGAACGAACCCATCATCCTGCATGTGTCCTCGTCTATCAGTCTGGCGCAATTATGGCAATCCTTACAAGGGCTGCCTTTCTTCGGAATCTGTAAAACATTCTGTCCGGTCATGCGCAACCCTCCCTACGGGTGTTGCTCTTGGTGTAATCCGGTTCCTTCGCCTTGATACTTATAATTGAATCCTGCATTCCTGGGAGGCAATAGAGGATATCGTTAACGTTCGTGTAATCCTCGTTCAGTATGTTTTCGACATATCCCTGAGATTGCAACGATCTGATGATTACACCAACCATGATGTTGCAATCGCCTTTATTCAATTCCCTATGTACCTCATGGATAGTTGACGGCCCATTGTATCTAAGGTAGTGGATGACCTTCTGTTCGTTCTCGTTGAATTTCGTTGATATATCCGACATATCGCAGTTTCCAACGTAGTATATCGGTGTTTTATGCTGATGACAAGTTTCGTGCCAGTAGTATGGGCATGCGCTACAGTTCCTCATTGGACATCACCTTCTGAAAAATGATCGTAGATGTAATCGCACTTGGCCTGATATCCTATTGTGATCTTCATAGTCGGTATGAGTACTAAGAACCACAATCCGAGAAGTGGCCAGAATATTGTTGATAGATATACGAATGGAACAATAGACAAGAAACTTAGCATGTAGAATACCAACGCTATTGTACTGCATTTTTTGTATTCTGGATTATTATTCATAAGGTAATTTCTTTTGAAAAACCTTATATTCGAGTATCTTTTATTTTCTTTGAAGTCAGAAACCAACTTATTTATTTTATACATTCAGATCACCGCGTTGTAATCTTTTTTCGATAGATACAGACCGTAGACAGTTATTATTGTCAATCCAATCGCTGCACCTATACAGTTCAAACGTCCACCCATGAAGTCTATGTATGCAAAAATAATAGATATCCCATCCAAGATAGCAATACAAAAAGTCCATACAATATCTCCCATGAAGTCCATGTTTTTTTTGATGTTGTGTCCTATAGAGTGCAATGTGGCCATTATGTCCCTTAATCTGAGAAACATCAATACCAACCCCTTCTGATCAGCATCAATTTGTAATAAGAGAATATCAGAATCATACTAGATATTCCAGTTATTGCGAAGAATATCTGATCAATCGCACATAATATGAATGATGTTATCATAATCACGAAAGAGATTATTCCAATGGTTGTCCAAACGGTATGATTCTTATCTTCAGACGAAAAGATTTCATCGATGATCTTACGGTCATTATCATCGAAGTCGGTCATTCATGCCACCGCTTTCTCAATGTATATTTTTCCACATTCTTCATAAAATATGATCTTATCTTCTTTACAAAGATTCAGACTATTTGTTACACTTACAGGTAATGTAACTCTGCGATTGGTTGTGATTGGCTGCAAACCTATTATTTTCGACATTTAATTCGACCTACAAGGTTGTAGTATGTACTAGGTTATATAACCTACGGTCTTGCATATTGTATGTTGTATGACAATTAATACATAAAGTGGATACATTCTACACATGTGACAGGTGTAAAGTCTGTATTATCTCAGCAAAATGCAGTAGCATTTTTAGTTTATATCTATGAAAATGGAGGAATTACAAAGCCCTCATATGTTCAAGAAGTAATATCCAATTTTAATTCTGTAAAGAATATTGCTTATGCACTTGAAAAAGAAAAACTCATTACAATAACAGAGATATCCGGTAAGGATGCACATACTCGTTATGAATTAACATTATTGGGAATGGAAATAGCTAAGAATCTAAAAATTGCAGAAGATCGTTTAAAAGGAATTGTTCCAGAAGAACCTATAACAAATTGTAGCTCACCTTCATCTACGCAGAATATGGTGAGATGAGGGGTTGAAAATTAAGAAAAATAATAAGGTAATGTGATAAAATGGAAAAAAAGAAAACATATGCAATATTCTTCGTAGCTATATTATCAATATTTTCAGTATGTGCTTTACTCTATTATGAAACGGTACAAGAGAATAATTCCAAACTTTCAGGAGAATTTACATATTCTGTAAGCGGAACAGACAGATTTTATGGATTCAATTATAGCGGAAATTATGTTATAAATATGAATAATGGAAATCAAACAGGAGTAATTGATTCAATTGAACAATCTTCTACATATAAAGAACAATTTCCAAAAATAGTTATGCCGCCATATTATGATGGAATTGAATGTTCTAATCATGTTTTAAATTCAATAGTATCTAAAAATTCAACATTATCTGATCTTAAATATATATCACAAACAGACATGAATACCAATTTTGGAAAAATCCATGTTTACATATTTTATGATTCAGACGGCAATACATACGATAGATATTATGTTGGAGAAAATGGAATAATATATGAAAAGGATATTTATTCTCTTTTTGAATTGAAATATAAACTTGTATCTTATAATTTAAGGTGATATTATGCTGAAAGATAGAATCAAGGATTCTGGCGTATTTATGAACAGGAACTATCTAATGAACCTGATAGGAATATGCATATTGTGCTTTTGGATAACTTTTGTTGTAGCAATATGGATCATAGCAGATGTTTCTGATTCCAATTCAATGACAATAAACGGAGAAACATATTCGATAGTCAAAGATTCTCTATTATCGATAATGATACTCTTCTCGTTCGTATCTTGTGGTATCTTCGCATTTATCGCATTGTACGTTTACAATTACTATGATAAAAGCAAATCATTCGATGAAAATAACATATCGGCTGAAACAGCGATAATGAGAAATTCCAATGATCACAATGTGAAATATGTAGCATTCGTGAATCCTTTGTTAACATGTCCACAGTGCGGAAAGCAGATCAAAGATGACCCTAAGTTCTGTCCGGAATGCGGCAATAAGATAAAGTAAACATATACAAAATAAACTTCTTTAAAATATCCTTAATAAAGGTAAAAAGTTTATAAAAAAATTTGGCGGCCATATACCGTGCGCGCGCACATGTATGCGTAATGTAGAGAAGTTCAAAAAATTGAACATACGTTGAACTTTCATTGAACTTTTTTAGAACTTTCCTCCATGACCATAGATTCGACCATATTCTTGATGCTGGATATTATCCCTGATATACTACCTTTAGATAGCTGGTATTTCTTGGATAATTGAACCTGACTGAACCCACTCAAATTCTCCCTGTATATCCTCACATCACGTTCCAACTTCGGATTTTTCTCTAACATAGCCATAGCTTTCTCGACAGGTGTCTTTTCTGGTTCTTTGGGCTTGAAATATTCTTTGGAATCCAAGAACTTCGGAGGAATCCATGAAGGATCGTATTCCGGCATGTATTGAGAATGGAACCAACCCACTCCTGTCTTGTAATCCCTCTGAGGAAGTCTAGCTATGCATCTTGATTTCTTGGATTCATCACCAGACTGTATGAGATCCCAATTCTCTTTTATCGCTGAGAATGCCTCCTGACCCATCCAATCTATTTCTTGATTGATGTCATCCTTGTTAGACATTGGAGACATGAACAACCATAACCTTGTCTCATTACGGAATGTATTATTGACAAGATTCATCCTTTGCCAATTTAATAGTATTATCACCCTTCCCTTGTTTCCACATCTCCTTTCGGCCATGTGCCTGATCTCCAAGAACTTGGAGTACATATCAGACTTCTCAACACTTTTGAAAGAGGATTGATACATTACGGCATCATCGACAACGATCATATGCACTTTCTTATCCGAAAATTCTTCATATGCAACCGCTAGATCGTTGGTGAAGATAATCTTCAGGTCATCTTTGTAGTATTCTTCTGCCTTGTACATCAGATATTTGCACAATTCAGTTTTTCCAGCACCCATCATGGCCAATATAGATACGATGAATAACGACATTCCGCCTTTTACTGGCTTGAATATCGCATCCATCATTTCGTCTGTCCTATCCTCGACGTTTACTGTTTTATCGAAGAGATCTCCAAGCATCATACCGTATGAATTGCTATCAGTTAGAAGTGAGGTCATTCTTCTCCTTCCTTCATCTTGTTGTTGATATTCAGTTCGACACGTTCTAAGTTGGCTCCGGCAATCGCCTGCTGCAACAGATAGGTATCGGTCTTGCAACGGTTCTGTAGATCTCCCATTCCGTCAACTAGCATGGAATTTCTTATCATCTTCATACCGAAAATCATTTCTTCCTTCCCTTCGCGCGGTGATTCCTTATACATTATGGCCTGAAGCATGATACATATGGCCTCTATCTCAGATAACTCGAATCCCGTTACAGGTGTCTTATCCAGTATGGCCTGATGCGCAAATTCTCTGATGTTTAGATCATCGTTGCAATATACTGTCAGCTTCGTATATCCGAGAATGAAGATGTACTGGTGAAGGTCATCGGTACCGTCTGTATTCTTTCCTATCTCGAACTCCCCCCCTATCTTCTCGTAAAGGTCTATTATATCTGCATAATATTTCTTTAGGAAATTCATCCTGTCTTTGAGACTTCCGAGAGTTTGCTCTATGTACATCAAGGCTATGTAATCCTTGACAAAGGCTTGTTTCCTGGCCTCGGCTGGCCATGGCGGTATCTTACCTGCCATGACTTCAGCCATTATTCTCACCGTCCTTCTTATTCCAATGGCTCAATATGTGCCATTTCTTTTCTCCAGGATCGCTTTCCTTGGATGCTTCGTTCTCTTCCATCTTCTTCTTTTCTTGGAAGTATGTGAACAGCTTTATACCGGATGATGATGCGAACCTCGAAGCCACGACTGCATCAGATACTTGATTCAACACATCGCGTTCCTCGGTGTATTTCGCCTTGTACATCTCAACTCTCATCTTGTAGTTGGCTTCTATGTCCTTCTGATGCGCTCCCAATCTGTACATTATCTCCAATGTTGTTGCCATTCCTTCAGGCGCAACGAGTATCATGGCGGTATAGTGTTTCATCTGCCACCATGCGTGCCTTTCCAGTTTGAAATCTTTCTTATAGACTTCTGTCGGAATGAAACCAACCAATGGTATAGGGTACCAAGGATGCGGAATACTTATTGTCCTGACTTCACGAAGAACAGAAGGACAGTTGGTTTCTATCTCCGTGTGGATCCCGAATATCAATCTCTTGAGAAGCTCCCTGTTGGTTTGCAATTGGAGACACTGGACTGCCTCTTTGTTTATGTATGGAACTATGTACGGCATTTCGAGATCTCCTGTCGTGCTTACCATCAGCATGTGGAGATATGCCTTGTATGAAGCGGCCCAGAATCCTAGAAGATAACATACCAGCACAACAGCCCATAATGGCATTGGCAATGGCGTTACTGTAACTCCCCTGAATATTATTGAAACGATATCTGCGAAGAATGTTATGTATACGATATCTGAAATGAAATCGTGTGGCCACAGGAAATGTGTGTATCTCTGAACCTGTCTGCCGAATACGAATGATATTGCAGCAGTGATCAGGATCAAGAACAAGATGTAAAGGTCAAATTGAATATCCATCTATTTACACCTCTTAAGCGAACGCCGGCCCAAGGACGTAAAATACGGCAGTCACACACACGAGGAAGCATACCACGCCGGCCCAAGGTTTCCATTTTTTGGCCACAAGCAATGAAGCTGGTATGCTTATCCCTATTCCAAGACCTATTATTACAGATGCATACAATAAAGACATGCTAACTGTGGTTATCGCACTAGCCCAGAAGGCTATCATTATAAGTGGCAACAATCAGGCCACCCCTGTTATTCCTATTTTTGACATTTGTATTTGAAATGAGGCCAGATTGGCTCTGGCCAGGCCGTTTTTCACAAAGTCAATGCAGATGCAGCCAACAACATGGAGTATATCACGACAGCGTATGCTGGGCCTTTCTTCATGTAATAAAGAACATTCAGACCGAACATGCCTATGCCGAATATACCCCATGTGTAATCATTCAGTATACCGCCAATATTGAGTGCTATCACTACCGCTGCGAACAGACCTATGCCATAGATCATCGACCTCATTGGATCGTGAGCTATGAACAGGCCGTACAGCAATTGAACAGCACAGAATATCAGGCTGATGTACCCCAGGATCTCGCTCTCAATGATCATATCACCCTCATGTTATCTGGCTCCATATTATCGGGCCTATGAACCATGCGAAAACCAATATCACACAACCAGCAGCGAATATCTTAGGATTCAGAGTTATCAGACCGTATACGAACAATATTCCTCCAAATACCAAAAGTGCAAGAGTAAGATAGTCTGTCCTTACCTTTGTGTCGTGGTATTTGTTAACATCATATCCTTTGATCTCGGTCAAAGACATGACCTTAAGGGTTACACCGTCCCCCACATTGTCGTAATATGTTCCTCTATACAGCATTGAAGATATCGATAGAATCATTCCAGATGTGAGAGTTATCAGACCACCTGACATGTAACCTCCGTTCCCATCTGATACCCATATCATTGCTAAACCAGGCTGTAAGAAAGGAGTATTTCCAATCAATATGGCCTGATCTCTCTCGTAGCACATCGGAGTGAAGTACACATCGGTTTTTAGTGCTGTAGACATCGTAGAATCGGAGTATATGGTTCCGTAACACAACAGATCGAGAGAATCCTCGGATATAACTACGTCCGATGCATCGAATTTTTCACCAGCTGCCTTTAATTTTTCTGACATCTGCTGCAAAGCTGACATGTATATCAGATATGCCTGAGCATCCGTGAAATCCATATTAGCCAGATTAGGTATCAATGCGCTTGGAGATACGAAAACTGATGCTTCACCAGCTGTGTTGAATATCTGCCATGTGGCTGATGCATCTGTTAGACAGTCATCAACTAAGTTCTCTGTGGCTCCATATATTCCACGTATTATCTCGAATGCCCTGGAAATACTTACCTGGGCTGTACTGTCGCTATCTGTTATATTGAGATATATGGGTGTTGTAACAGTGTAGGTGTTGCTTCCATGCTTCACTGTACTGTTACTATCGGATGTTTCAACAACATATGTCAATCCATTTGTTGTTTTGAGAACTGCACCAGGATTGACCGTTGCCTTATCGGAACTATTGGATCCTACAAAAGAACCTACATATGTACGTCCAGTCTGTAAATCGTATACTCCACTAGGTACGTCTTCCAGATCGTTGTAACCCTCATTCAGAGTGTATGTCTGTCCTTCCGAATCAGTTATTACTGCTGAACCACCGTATACGTAGATGTAACTGTAACCATCTGTAGATCCTGAATATATGTAGACACTGTCTGCCGATGAGGAACTGATTATTGTTCCCATTCCCAATGTTACTATATCCTCTGTTCCAGATATTGCAGATGTCGTGCTTCCCCATTGGAAGGAGTGACCCAATGATGAACTGTTCATCGAGTAATCGAAACCGCTGGAGAAGATATTGGCATAATTCATAACCTCCTTTGTCTGGAAGTCATAAGTTTGAGAATTTACCAGTATGTTATCGTAGTCTATGGTTCCTCCTGATGTCCATGTTTCTGCACAAGCTACCTCGGACATACGCATGAAATAAGAAGAACTGAATCCTATTGTTTCTTGTACGGTTACAAGCAATCCATTACCTGAATCGTCCTGACCTAGATACTGATCAAATACATTGTCTATGACATCGTAGACTGTCTCTGCATCATTAGAATCTGAACCAGAACTATCACTATCATTCAGAAGGTAAAATGTAACTCCACCATATCCACCAATATAGTTGTATGCTGGTATACCAAGTATCTCGTAATCCTTTATTGCATTCCAGACATCAGATAGATTATTCCAAGATACCGCCTCGCTATCTTCTGTTTCCTCTTCTATAAAGGGGATTGAGATAGCAGTTGCTACCATTATCGATACCAAGGCCAATGCCAGAAGCTTTTTCTTATCTTTCTTCAAAGATAGACCTGCCATGCTGACACCACCCCTATTACGAAAATGATCACACCTATTATCTTTGTAGTACTTGGTGCAACTACCATGATAAGAATACCACAGATTATGCATCCGAATATTACCAATGCAATTATCAATCCAGATATGTCGCTTGTTTCTTTTTGATAATATGCAGTAAGGGTCATACTACCTGTTACCTTAGTATTGAATTGATATGCCTGACCTGTAGAATCCAGCCACCCAGAGAAACCGTTCTCCGATGTCGGCCTTACATCTGTGGCAATACCGCCGCTTATCACCGTCTGAGTGTTTATCGTGACGTTGTGATCGACGAACGTAACGGTGAAACGCTCAACCGTTCCCTCGACGTAAGAAGCCACCAGTGTCGCATTATCCGATATCTCGTACTCCGAACCTGGATTGCCTACGAATATCTCATTCTGATACCATCCTGCGAACGTGTAACCGCTCATTGTGGCATCAGGCAAGATTATGTATGACCCTCCAAGACCTGAAACGCTACCTGGATCTCCTACTCCACCGTTGTAGTCGTAAGATATGGTGTATGTCGCACTAGTATCGGTTCCGACTGCGATAGATTTGGATATCGTACTTGTCTGAGAATCAGCACCGGTCAGGATCAGAGTTACTACGTATGTTCCTGCTTCTGAATATGTGTGTTCAGGGGATTTGGCCGTACTTGTTGTAGTATCTCCGAAATCCCAATTCCATACATAACCTCCCCTCGATTGATCGCTGAATGTAACCACTAGATCCTGAACAACATAGTTGAAGTAGGCTATCGGTTTGATAGCTGCATCTGTGAATATCGCATAATATGTGGTATTGTCCTGAGCTTCAACATCGCCTGATATTACATTTCCAGCAGAAGATAGAGACCAGCCAACGAAAGTAAGTCTTACAGAATTGCCATCGCTGTCATAGAACTCATAAGAACCTATATAATTCTCAGCTATTGTGAAATCAATTATCTCTCCATCTTCGTATGTGCTATCAAGAGAATATATAGGAACAACAACAGCCTGCATAGTCTTTTTAAAGTAGTAGCCGTTGAAATCCATAGTTATCTCATAGTATACCTTGTCTGTCCAGATGGCATATATCGTCTTGTCTGCGGTCAGTGTTAGGCTGGTTGCAGTCGTACCTATGTATGTGCTGTTGATGTTGGATGTGGAATAATATCCCTCGAAATTATAATGGTCTGATATCGCATTCTCAAGAGTGGATGCATCCGGCAAACTGACTGAACCGCCAGATGTAACGCTCACTGTGTAAACAACGGATCCGCTGTGACCTACTATAGATAAGGTGTAGGTAGGAACCTCAGATACCGTTATAGTCCATGTCCATGTAGCTGTTCCTGAACCCTGCAAGAACGGCCCTGTTATAATAGCAGTATAGGTTCCTGTCGCTGTAGGTGTTCCTGAAACCGTTATGCTTGTCGATGTCGTACTCGATATTGTAAGCCATGAAGCACCGGCAAGTGAATAATATGATTTTGCCAGTATTCCTGTACCTGCAACACTTTTAGTGAATGATTCGCTAACAGTTATGGTGTCGTTAGGCGGCTCGTATGTTTCGGTTACAGCTTCCCATATGGCATACAGCGTTACACTCGTAGAAACGTATACTGTACCTCCTTGAAGTACGACTGGTGTTGTTGCTGATGCTGATGTACCCCATCCTACGAATGTATATCCCATCTTAGTTGGTACGGTCTGAGATACGCTCATAGCGTATGTCGATGATGTGTTGGTTACACTCTGTGTGCTTGGCGCACCACTACCGGTGTTAGCATTGTATGATAGAGTGTGAGTGTATGTCTTAGCTGTCCATACAGCGTATATGGTCTTGTCTGCTGTAAGAGTTACACTGCTTCCATTGGTACCAACATATGTTCCGCTTGTGGTAGATGTTGTGTAATATCCCTGGAAGTTGTAATTGGTCGATATGCCGTTCTCCAATGTAGATGCTGTGGGCAGAGTTGCCGAACTACCGGATGCAACGCTCACAGTGTAAACAACGGATCCGCTGTGACCTACTATCGATAAGGTGTAGGTAGGCACTGATTCGACTGTGATAGCCCACTCCCATGTAGCAGTTCCGGCACCAGACCCGAATGGGCCTACAACAGATACGTTGAATGTACCTGTGGAAGTCGGAGTTCCTGTCAGTGTTATCGTACTTGATGTTTTGGTCTGAATGCTCAACCATGATGCACCTGATAGGGTGTATGTCTCGGCAGATAGCAATCCAGGCCCTGAGATTGTTTTACTGTAAGATTCATTTACAGTGACCGTGTCGTCATCCGGATAGAATGTGGTAGTTACCAATGCTTCTGAATCCTCAGATTCAGCGTTGGCAACTACACCGACCATGCATATCGCAAGGATCGACAACATGAAAGCTGCAAGCATCATGTTCCTGTTTTTCGTTCTCATTTCAATTCTCTTTTAGTCCAGCTTTACGGCTGGCCGTTGATTTGAAAGCTATTGTTTTGTTGATGAAATGGAAAAAAAGGAAATCGTTTATTGCTGAAATCATAAGACAAAGCCACCGAATATGGTTATGATAACAATCAAAAGGCCACCTACTCCGATAATGACCTTAGCAAGAGCTGGTGCAATTGCTATCAGTGTAGCCATTATACAGATCAGAATAAATGCACAGAATATCACTGTAGACCAGTCGTTTGATGCTGGCTCTGGTGTTGGTTCGGTATATGATTCCGCTATCAACGTGATGTCCTCTGTTATAACATCTGTTGAAAAATCCCAAACTTCTCCGTTGGACTTCCATATATAGTAACCTGTTGGCTGATCTATTAGATCCCCACAATCCATAATAGTAGATTCAGAATACCCATTAACGTCAACCAATGTTACATTCGCCCACCAATCTATCTGGACACTACCGTTAATCGCATGCGCACCTATTATTGTTGAATAATGTATAAACAGCGATACTATCGGGTCTCCGTAGAATGCATAGTTATAGATCGTATCTATTGTCGTCGGAAGCTGGACAGTTACTAGTGATGTGCATCCGTAGAACTGATACGAGGATATCGATGTTATTCCAGATGGTATAACAACGCTAGTTAGCGATGTGCATCCTTTGAATACCGAACCTCCCCATGATGTAACACCTGGAAATGATACAGTGTGTAAAGATGTGCATCCGTAGAAAACTGCGGATCCGATGTATGATACCGATGATGCTATCGAGGCTGAGCTTAGAGTGGTGCATCCGTAGAATGTGTAGTCTCCTATTGATGTTATGCCATCCTGAATCACTACAGAGGTCATTAATGGGTAGACTGATACTAGATTGAACGACGTAGTATAATCGTCCATCGCTCCTGTACCGGATATCGTCAGTGTTGTACCGTTGTAGACGTAAATTATATCGTCCAGATTGGAAACTATATCCTGACCGTACAATATCGTATTTTGAACGATGATATCCGTACTGAAATCCCATGTATCGGATCCAGAGTAATCTGTGTACCATACCTGAGTATCCGGTGCGGTCAGCAAAGCGTTGGGAGTTACCTTATCAGTATCATTCCCGTTAGCCGATACGTACGTGATAAACACCCAATAGACTATCTGTGTTGTAGTTCCTGTGTCTGTACCATGCAGACCTACCGTTACGCCATAATGGACGTATATGTAGGTCAATGCTGTGCATCCGTAGAATGCATACTGACCAATCGCTGTAGTACCATCAGACAGCGTAATGCTAGCCAATGATGTGCAGTCACGGAATTCGTACGATCCGACTGATGTTATGCCATGTGGTATCACAATAGATGTCAATGCTGTGCATCCGCGGAAGTTAGAACCGCCTAACGATGTCAATCCATCGGGAAGTTCTACAGTAGGGCCCAGATGAGTGCATCCGTAAAAAACAGCAGAACCTATAGATTTTACATTTTCTGGAATTGATATCGATACCAATGATGTGCATCCGTAGAAACCATAATCGTCCATCGATTGCAATGTGGATGGCAACGTTACCGTTGTCAACGCAGTACATCCGTAGAACATGTAGGAACCCAATTTAGTGATCCCCTCGGGGATAGCCTGTTCCACCAATGATGTGCATCCCCTGAATATGGAACCCCCCAAGGATGTCATATTGATTGGAAGTGTAGCGGATGTTAGAGCTGTGCATCCGTGACATATCGCAGAACCCATTGTTGTGACCGTGTCTGCTATTGTTATAGTTTGCAACGTTGTGCATCCGTAGAATGCATATGTACCCACATATGTTATGCCGGTACCGATATTGACTGCCGTTATGCCTGTATATGTTATGCCCAGATTCGCTGTTGTAGTGTAATCAGGCATAGCCCCTGTACCGGATATGGTAAGCGTTGTGTCAACGTGTGTTATCGTTATTCCATCTGCCTCGGTATCATCATCGCATAATTGAGACGCCGAAAATCCAACCAAAACAATTGAAAGAACCAGAACCATGTAAAAAATTTTAGATTTCATTGTTATTCCCCCATATAGACATCGCTATAGCGTTACCCAGTTGGTTGTCTGCCTTTTGCGTGTAGTG
Source organism: uncultured Candidatus Methanogranum sp. (assembly GCA_963676045.1). GTDB lineage: Archaea > Thermoplasmatota > Thermoplasmata > Methanomassiliicoccales > Methanomethylophilaceae > Methanogranum. The sequence goes on along the minus strand of OY780938.1, from coordinate 130,883 downwards.
TATGTAATCTCCCTGGTTGATGTCTCCGGAATACACGCTGAATCCGTCTGCCATTTCTGTGGCCATGATTATGTCAGAATTATTGGTGCATAGATCGATCTGCGCCGATGATGCATTAGCCGATACCACCGACCTGACTTTAACTATGAAACCAGACTGCAAACTGTTATCAGAAAATACATTCTCAGAATTGCCTATCAGAGAATCATGCATTATCATGTATGATGTCCTATAATCAGTAGTGCTGGTATGATTGTCATTCTCACCCTGAATCCATATGTATGACATTATGTTGATATCATAATGATCCGGATCGATCAGTGATATGGCAGTATCCCATGTATCCTTTGCATATGTCCAGCTATTCGCATTCGGAGCATATGAGGCAACATTTACGCCGCCTATAGCACCATTTATAACCAGTGTTTTGTGTCCAGAAAGCTCGTATAATTTAGATGCCAGAGGGGATTCTATGTTTCCAATCGTACTACCATCGGTTTTAACCATATCATATATGCCATATTCCGTGCCGTCAGCATCAGAATATATTAGAGGTCTGTCACTAGTACCGTAATAATATGATGTCCCTATGATCGGCGATGTTGATTCGGATAAACTGCCATATACGCGATATTCAGCATTACTCTGACCGATCAGCAAATAGACGTCTAGCTGAGCTTTCACTACATCTATTGTTTCTGTTGTCTGATTTGAATAGGTTATCGTCCCAAATCCAACATCTGATGCGTGCAAATACTCAACATCGCCAATTTTGATCAATTCCACGGATCCAGAGCATGAAGATATTTCTCCATACTGGATAGATTCCACGTAATCATCATATTGTAGGCTTCTTGCCGTTGTATCGGTTGATGACGATGTGAGTAAAATATAGCCGCCAGCAGCGATCATAACGATCACCGCTAAAACGGCAAGAAGTTTGGCGTTCATTTTCAGGATCTCCAACTCAGAAAATCAGGCTGCTACTCCACCTGTTCCAATCCATGATATGCCTTCCATCCATCCGATACCATTGAGTATCAGTACGCCACCACATGCCATCAGGATGATGAGCAGGATCAGAGCGTACTTGTTCTTGATGATCTTTCCTTTGGTCACGACCAATATTCCTACGGCCAAAATTATCAAAAGCGCACCAAGCGCACCTTCGAAGGTTGTTAGGCCTGCGATTACATCTGTCATTTTTGTAGATTCCTCGTTGCCTGATCTTATGTCAAGTAGCGATTAGACAATGATTGTAAAAAATGCGTATAAATGTAGAAAAATCTAAGAAAATAAGAGGTTTATATAATAGCCATAATACGGGATAGGTCTATATTTTTAAGATTGATCATGTTTAAATCATTTTCATAATTCGATGGAATCATATCTATGAAGCTTTGAACGGTTGAGAATATCAACCTTAATTCTTTCTCTGAAAACCGTTCAAGATGCAAATCAGGACAATATTTTCTTTGTATAAGGTGCAATCTTATACCATCGGAAGCAAGATCGTTCTTCGGATATCCTGTTCTGACGTGATCTAGATCTATAGCATTTATAAGTTCAGGCGAGAATATGAATTGGCGAGCCCTGGATTTGTCTTTCTCGCCTATTTTGTATTCTTTCTTCTCTTTTTTCTGTTTATCATTATGATATTTCACTATCTCGTATTCATCCGCTATATTCCCGAATAGGTCTTGTTGTCTTTTCATTTATACCCCCAGGATATTAACGAACTCCTTTCTTTCCACCATGCTTTTTGAAGGTAAACCATACCTAAAAAAGAAACTTCCTTTTTTTCCATCATTTAAGAACTCCTTTCTCTTTCAATGCCCTTACCAGCGTAGGTCTGGATATACCTTCAAAATGCAAAGCTAGTTCACGTTGAGATATCACAGGATTCTGTTTTAGGATCCTTCTAGCCCTCTCAATTTCACTATTCGATATGACCTTTCTAGGACGATGGTATAATTTACCTTCTGCCTTAACTCTGGCCATTCCAATTTTCACTCTTTCTGATGTCTTATCAGATTCACATTCTGCTAATGCAGCACATATGACGAAAAACATACGGCCTATCGCAGTCGTTGTGTCTATCGATTCTGTAACAGATATCAGGTTGACATCGTAGACCTTTAGTTTATCGGCCATGTACAGCTGTTCCCTTACATTCCTATGCAGTCTGTCGAGTTTGTAAACTACTATCGCATCGAATGATTTCCTCGAGGCGGATTTCATCATAGATTGATATCCTTCCCTCTTAGCTATCTTACGTCCGGAATGTTCATCCGTGTATTCTTTCACGATCTCATAACCATGAGCATCACATATCTTACGCAAGAAAAGAAGTTGAGAATCCACATTCTGATCTTTGTCATCAGTGGATATTCTGGCATAAATCGCAACTTTCATAATTATGATTCCTCCTTTAAAAAAGAATCAATGTTTGAAATATTCATCATTGATCTATTAATTATCATCTGCTTGTATTCCTCATTAATTTCGATACCTATAGCGTCTATGTCATTAGTCCGGCAAAACTCTAATGTAGTGCCGGAACCACAAAATGGATCTAGAACTGTTCCACCTGGAGGGCAACAAGATTTTATTGGAGTCTCTATAAGTTTACAGGGAAACATTGCTTTATGAGAAATACGACTGTTTGATGTTGGAATAGTCCACACAGTTCGCATATTGCGACCTTCATAATCTGATGCATTGTATGTATTTCCAGAGTATGTATGAGGGCCATATATTCCGCGTTTATTTGAAGAGTATACGGTTTTGGCATTTGGTCTTTTTTGACTCTCGAGCTGTTTTTTAAAATAATATCCTTTTGACATTTTAGTAAAAAAGAAAATCTTTTCAAAATCAATCGTGAAACGATCATCCACAGCCGATGGCATTACATTTGGCTTGTGCCAAATTATCTCATTTCTGAGACACCATCCGCTTTCGGTCATCTCTATTGCGAACCTTGACGGTATGTTGCATAGGCACTTGTTAGGTATTCTCGAGCTCGAGGTTTTAACAAGACCTTCTGAACTTATCTTATCGGTCATCTTCCTATCAGTCTTGCCTATTTTGCTGCCATTGTAGGTGTCTCCGAGATTGACCCAACAAGAACCTGTACTCTTCAATACACGGTACACCTCGTCGAATATCTGCATCAGATGGGATATGTACATCAAGTAATCCGGTTCAAGTCCGAGCTGTCCCTTCCATGCGTCACATTTTCTACATATATGGCCACATATGGTGCGTAATTGTGTTTCTTTCCTCCATGATTCGTTACCTCTTCCACCGTCATGATCAGATTGAGGCGGTGATGATATCTTTCCACATTCAGACCATTCGTGATCGCAATTATCGGAACCTCCCCATACTACTGGTTCTGAACCGTAATCCCTAACGGCCCAATATGGGGGGGGATGTCACGCATACATCAATAGATTCGCTTGGCATCCTCTTAAGGACGTCTAAGCAATTTCCTAGCTCGAGGGTTTGCTTGGACATCAGCAATCATCCTCTATGATTTCTAATCTTGTTTGCTGCTTCGCATAATCTATGTGCTTCCATCCTTTACTACATTGCACCCATGTGGTGCTATCTATAGAATCTGCTTCGATGTTTTCCATCGCTAGGATCCTGTCATAAGTACCTATACGGCCAATGTGACATGATTTACCAAGACTGTGCCCTAACTCCACCCATTGCGTAGCTGTCTTGAGCTTCCAATCCATAGTACCCCCTACGAATATGCCTGAAAACCTTTCAATGACCTTTATCACGTCTCCGATCTCCATTCCATCCTGAACAGCAAGATAATATGGGAGTTCAGGCGGAAGAACATTTAACCAATCGATAGAAAATTTCAAAGATGATAGGCCACCTGCAACAATATCAGGACAGACTACGAACATTGGCTTTTCTTTGATTTCGAGAGCATGATACACCATGTTCAAGAATTGGCGAGGATCCCATCTTTCCCCTCTTACATAGTAACCGTAAGCTCCATTGTCTATGGCATAGAATGGCCATCTTGTAGGATCTCTCCAATGTCCACTTTGCAATAGTCCTACATTGTTTTCTGAACATTTTTGAATTACTGATTTTGTTCCACCTGGACCTGTTAATTTCAAGGTCATTGACAATCAACCTCTGATTTGATAATTTTTGAATATTCTTTAACATAGCTTTTAGGTAACTGTTCTGACCAATCTTCTATGAATCTCATTACAAAATTAGATTTTTTTTCTATTTCTTCAAAATCTTTATGAAAAGCTTTATTTGCTTCTTCTTTTGCTTTATTTATATTATTTACCTCTACTACGTATATTTTTGAAAATTGTTGTGATGGAAACTCCATCCTTCCATCAAAAAACATTGATGCATGAACAAGAATTGCAACTTTTATTTTTGTTTTAGAATTTTCATTTTCTGATTGCTCATTAACTCCCTCTGTTGCCCTAAAACATTTGTTTTCGAGCATCATTACGAAGCACCTTCTTTTTTCGATTTTGTATTTATAGAATCAGTGTTTTCGGGCATGGGTGTTTTTGGGCAATCCCTGGAATCCAAGAACATATGTCTGTTTAGTCTGTCATCGATAATGTGATTCCCTGTTCTCTTGTAGAACTCTTCCGTTCTGTTCTCTTCCTTCAACTTGCGCCTTAAGGTTTCTCTGCCTACTCCCATCGTTGATGCAGTCCTACTCAATGAGTAACCATTATCTGCGCAATCCATCACTAAATCCATGCTAATAACGCATCTAGGATGTCCTATGGGTTTACCAGATTTGGTTCCCTGAGATCTTGAACGTTCCTGACCTGCTTTGATTTTCAGACTGTGTCCAGAAATGTACTTTTGCGCACCATAGGTTTTCATCGTGTCGATTAGATAACCTTCCTCGGTCTCGGGATGCGTTGAATCTTGGAGATATCTTATTACAACATGCATAGGATTAATCAATTTCAGAAGGGCATTCTTATCCTCCATGCTACGAGAAATCCTGTCAGCATCGAGAGCAAGTATTATCTGAACGCCGCCACGTAAGATACGACCTAGCATGCGGTCAAATTCTGGACGATCCATGTTAGAACCGGTCTGCTTGTCTGCATACTTGCCTATGATCTGTATTCCATTCTCTTTGCAGTATTTCGTAAGGGCCAATAATTGAGATTCAGGATTCTGCCTATTCTCTGACATGTCCTCGCTGTGATCTTCTGTAGATACACGTGCGTAGAGTACTGCTGTCATTCCTTCATATGGCGATGCCATTCAAATCACTCCTTTATTATCTTCGTTAAAATTATCGATAAACGTCTGGTCTATCGCTGTTCTGTTCTTTTTAGGTTTAATCTTAGGATTCTCGATATTATCCAATGCTGATCTGACTTGCAACCAGAAAATGTTCTTACCTTCGTTGCTTTCTATCATGCTCTGGACATGTTCTCTTGCTGCTGCATACCCTCTATTCTGCCATAGATCAGCAGCAACTCTGTGAGCCCTATCTTCGAGGTCTTGTTCAGGTGTCATGGGTATGCACCTTCTCTCTTCGATATGCGTTCCTTAATCATTTCCTCAGCCAGTTTCTGGTCGCATTCGATAAGCTCCTGTACGCGCTGCTGAAGGATCATTATCTGTTTTTGTATCTCTATGTTGAAAATCTCAATATTGTTTACCTTTCCAGTAGTTATAGGCAAATCATTTATCGCGTGTACCATTTTCGGATTGTTGGTTTCAAATTCTCCATTGGATCCCTGAGAATCAGGTGATTTATCTTTCCATAATTCCGATTCTCCGATAATACCAAAATCCTCACCTAATGCAGATGTCAGGATATCGCTTGTCTTGCTGTCCAGACCATATTCTATCTTGGTCTTACACTCTGTAGTCCTTACGCGCACATTTACTTCATAATCCCCAGTAGAATCAATCTTGAATCTCCAATTACCCCATTTTTCAAGATATCTAAGAAGCGGCCTTATGCGATCAACGAAAAGTTTCTCAGGTGTTGTATTTTCATCAATCTCGTTGGCTACAATTATTTTACTAGGAGCTTCAACGTAAAACCATTTACCGCCATTGTTAGAGATTTGATATCTTATCTGGAAAAAATAATCATCCAATAGGAAAATACCATAGTAACTCTTCGAACCTCTTATCTCGACTGGTTTGGAATTTCCAAACAATGACCTTTCTATCATCGGTTTATTTGAGATAGATCTCTCGAACGATTCCTTTTGTTCTTGTGTAAGTTTTTTTTCTTCTACCGGCACTTTGATTCTATCTATGTTTCCTTCTTTGGAAACTGTGAATTTTAACCACCCTCCGTTAAGATGCGCCCTGAATGTAGGTACATCTTGCAGTTCGGTGTTTATCTTTGGTCTAATGGCGACCCCGTTTTTATCGAACCACTCTCCTTCTTCCAAATAATTGACTTTTATCTTCTCTTCCATTATAGGATGCCTGTTTCCCTTCCTGTAGATCTTATCAGACCTTCCATCAGAATCTAGGCTTATGTACTCTAATCTTAGGAGTTTTTTAATGGCATCCGATATGGTAGATTTTGGTACACCCAGCAATCTCGATACTTGGTTAGCTGTCCTAGGGTATCTTGGGTTCCCATAGTTGATCAAGCAGACGTATATCTTCATCTGCAATACCGTTACGTTGTTATCGATATCCTTCATCGAATCACCATCTATACGTACCGGCAGTCCGAGCCAGTTCGTTAGACCGAACTGGGCCGTAAAGATTTGTTGTCCAGCGTTCCGAACTGAGGCCGAACTCAATCACTCCCAATTTAAATATGAGAATGAAAGAGAACAACGGCCTCAGTTCGGCCATTGTCCTGAATGACATTATTGAGAACCTCCTACCAAAGCTAGGAGCTTCTCTTTGTCTGTAGTAGTAATCAGTTCGTTCAGTTCATTATAGACCTTCATGAATGAATCAACATTATCTTTAACAGATCTCATTTCTTTGTAGAATTTTTCTATATTATCTTTGTTAAAATTTCCTACATATTTCGGATCGTTTAGTAAAACTACCAATTTCAGACTTTTGGCTACTGCCAAATCATGGCCAAGATTATCTGCTGCCCATGATATCTGTTTGTTTGCTGTTTTGGCAGACATTAAAACCACTCCGGATGGTTTCTTATGGCTTGTTCAATATCCTCTTTATCTTGTTTTGTCCAAGCATATTTTTTTAAGTTTTCCTTATACTTCTCTGATTCAATACCTACTAGTTTTTCTTCCCATCTACTTGAATTGGAATTGAATCTCTTTCCTTTCGATGTCCAAGGCTTTTCACTATCTAGATAACAATCTAATGTTTTTTCTGCGACCATTATATGCTGATGCAATTCTTTTGCACTCATTTTTCCAACGATGGAAAGACCTTCTCTTGTTTCTATATGCATTTGAATTTCATTTCCAGTCCATTCAAAATACATTATGGCATTTGGTGTGGAAATGCTCATTGATCGTCACCTTCTGCTTCTTTGATTTCTTTAATTCTCAAAGGTTTTCCACAGAATGGACAATTTTTACATTGAGTAATTCTACCACTTAATATTTCAAAATAAAGATGCGTACAGCATATCTGTACTTCCTTTCCATCAAACGTAAAAAATCCATCTTTGGATTTCATTTAGTTCACTTCCTCAAAATTGATTTTATTAGCGTCTGAATCGTACCATGCTTCTATTTCTGGAAATTTTAAAAGTTTTCCACAGAATGGACAATTTTTACCATTTATTAATGCGGTATTATCATCATCTAGTATCGAATAACGATCTTTTATCTCAGATTTGATAATCCTGCCTCCAAGTATTGCAAGATTCATATCTTTACAACAAGGTTCAAGTGTCTTTCCATCAGTCCTGAAATTTCTATCTCTGAGGCTCATTTAACTCACCTCTTCCTTCAAGACCTGCTGCCTTTCCTCGTCGAACCAAACCATGCAGCTTGGATTCTCCATCCTTACCCTTTCTATCTCCTGTCCTATGTCTATCTGAGGCAACTTTCTTGTTACTATTTTCTTAGATGGTTCAGGATTGTAATTGTATTCCCTTCCGAATGCATCATTAGGGTTATTAGTCCTATTTGGACAAGCTCTACAGCAACCTGATTTTATGATATCAGAAGTTGCACTACAGAAAAATACAATGCCCTCTTTGAAAGGACATTCTATCTTATGCATCTTCTACACCTTCCTTGTAGGTTGATGGGTCGAATTCTTCCAGTTCTATCGATGGATTTAGAGATTCAAATCTCTCCGAAAACTGCTTTGTCTCAAAAACGTTAAACGGAGTGTTATCCAGTCCGTTTGAGTGGACCCAATGCGATTTGAACGCACGACCTCCCGGTTATCAGCCGGGCGCTCCAGCCAGTCTAAGCTATGGGTCCGTATGTTATCCCTCGAATAAGGATGTACAATATAAACCTTGCCTTCAAGCGAACACATAATTGAAATCCATGCCACTTCCTTACGAAACACAAATAACCATCCTACGCAATCCAGTTGCATATGGCGGCATATAAGGAAACAGAATTCCTGATCTCGAAGATAGCATTTCAGATGTTGCTTCTTATACTGATTGCAACAGACATATTCATCCTGATATGCACACAATTAAACATAGGTACAGAAGCGTGGATGTTCTACATCGCAACCATCGTTTTCACTGCAGTGATACTGATATTCTATTTCTTAAGACTCCAGATAGAGGTCGACACCGAATCATCTGCAATTGTCATCAAATACATCAAAAAAAGGACGATCGCATTCTCAGATGTAATAGACCATAAGATAGGGGACATAGATATCATAAAGAATTACAGCGGATGGGGCCCCAAGAACATCAGATATAAGAATTACATATGCCACGGATATGAAAGAGGCATATCATTCAAACTGAGAGGTAGGACGATCGTGACGCTATCAACATCGGACCCGGAAGCCATCGCCTCACTTGTTCCAAAGAATCCAATAGTAAATGAAACAAAGGAGAAATCATAAATGCAAGGAATATTCCACTGGTTGAAGATACAGGCCTTCTGCTATGCGACAGAGAACGAAGACCTGATACACGACACGATGGTAGAGCTCTTAGGCAACGAAGAATTTGACGTTGATGTCTGCGATAGCGAACATGGCAATCGCCTCATAATATTGCAGGACGAGCTTAATAAACAAAAGGATTTCATATATTTATTCTCGAAATTCACCCCGTATCTGTTAAAGCGCATCTCGGATGATCTGGAGAACCGTATCGATGATGATTGCGTGTTCTACCTGAGGCTGGATAAGCAGAGAGCCGTGAAAGGCGAATATGTTATCGCCCATCATGGCGACGTCATATCGATAACCGGAAAGGTAGTATCTCATCCGGCCAGGAAACAGATAGCCGTCGATAACATGAAGAAATTCCTTTCAGAGCTCAATCAGGACCAATGCGACCAACAGACCCGTTCGGAATGAACTTGGCTTCCTTGATCCTACGGCTCTTCATGGAACTGACAACGATTTTCACATTGTCCAGTTCTATGGTATCTCCTTTGTGTGGGATCTTTTGCAGCCTGTCATGTATGAAACCACTTACACTTCCTGTGAATCCTTCTGATTTGAATTCCAGTCCCATTTCTTTCATGGCATCCACCATATCAGCTTCGCCAAGCACCGTAAATGAACCATCATTCATCTTAGTAACTGGAATCTTGACCTCATCATTCTCATCCCAGATCTCTCCAACAAGCTCTTCCAATATGTCTTCGAGACAAACAATACCAGATGTACCGCCATAATTGTCTAAAACAACAGCCATGTGCAATTTACTTCTTTGAAGATCGCTCAAGAGTGTAGCTATGCTCATGCTCTCAGGTACGAACCTTACAGGCCTGATCAGATCGGTAAGCTTGAAATCCTTCCCATTGACATATCTGGAATAGAAATCCTTGGAATATATGACACCGATTATACGGTCTATGGTCACATCGTAAACAGGTATCCTTGAATACTCTGACTCGATGAAAAGGCGTCTCATGTCCTCGATGTCGGTTCTAATGTCCACCGCAGTGATGTCAACTCTCGGCGTATATATCTCAGAGACCTTGATATCATCAAAGAGTATGGCGGATTTTATCAATTCACTTTCCCTCTTCTCGATCGTTCCCTCTTCCTGGATCTCATCTATCATGAAATAAAGCTCATCCTCTGTGAATGACGGGGTCTCACTATTGTCCTTCCTTGTTATGAAACGCGTCATCGCAAGGAACGCCCATATCAATGGAGAGAAGATTACGGTAACGAATTTTATTATGTTTGCGACCTTTATGGCGAATTTTTCAGGATTCCTTTTAGCAAGTGTCTTCGGAGTCACTTCACCGAATATCAACAACACAGTTATCATGAAAATAGTCGCGAATATTACACCATAGACATCTCCAAAATAGATCACAAACAACATGGTTCCAAGTGTGGACGATGCCGTGTTGACTATGTTATTACCTATCAACACCGTAGTTAATATTTTATCGAAATGCTCCCAATTTTCTAAGGCCACATCTGCTTTCCTGACACCTTCTGCAGCCATGTTCTTCAATCTTATTTGATTGAGACTTGAGTATGCAGTCTCCGATGCCGAGAATAAAGCCGATAACGACACTAACAAAACCATTGAGATAATAATGGCAAGCACAAGCATGTCCATCTCATGCACACCTACCTGAAACAATGTAGACCATCTTTTGGTTCATCCAACTGCCGGAAATAATACCGACGCTGAAAGTAATATCTACATGATTATAACTGTTATGGAACAATCAGGAATAATAAATGGATTTTACTATGAAAATTCTATAAAAAAAATAATAAAAGGTTTTAGTTGAATCGTTTTAAGCCATTCCGAGCTCTTTCTTGACATCGGCCGACATAAGAACGACGACCAATGATACGTAAACGATGACGTTACAGAGACCTGCGATTGCATTCAGTATTCCGATTGCAACACTTTCTCCATCGAACGCGGAGATCATCTCTGCGATACTGAGGATGATCATGATCACGAATATTACCATGAGTATTATCCAGAACACTCTGTCCATTGTTGTTGTCTGTCCATCTGTGATTGTTCTTGAGATGTACATTGCTACAATACCAAGGATCAATGAGATGAAGAATATTACAACTCCTCCAGCGAGGTCACTGTCGAGTGATTCTCCGATCATTGAGAAGAATCCCTTAACGATGAATCCTGCTCCAACGACTGCGATGAAACTTCCGAGGATCTTGATCCTCTGGGATATCTCACCGACACGTATCTTCTGTCCAACTGCTGCGATCATTAGACCGTAGATCAATACTCCTGCTGAGATGACTATGAGTCCAATGTCTCTGTCTGAATCCAATGCTTCTGTAATGATTCCGATCAGGGAAACTAATGCCGAGATCAGACCTGCGAGTAACATTGCTGTTCCGAAATTTTTAGGATTGTCAAAGAATGACATAGGTACCCGTACGAACTTTGTTTTTATTTATATTATTCGTACAAACAACCAATCTAATGACCCAGATAAAAAACCCATCTGTATTAAAAGAAAAACACAATTGATAAATGAATAATATCCTGCCTAATAAAAAGTAATCTTTAACACCTATATTTACTTCTTAATTTTATTTAAATATAATAAAGACATACAGTTTAGCCAGTAGGAGCATGTGGAAACATGGCTGTTGAATTTAAGTATGAGATCGTAGAGAGGATTGCTGTGCTCTCCGAATCTTCCAAAGGATGGACAAAAGAACTCAACCTCATTAGCTGGAACGACAGGGAGCCTAAGTATGATATAAGGGAATGGTCTCCAGACGGTACAAAGATGGGCAAGGGTATAACTCTCTCGGACGAAGAGGTCACCCAATTGAAAAAAGCCTTGCAAACAAGGTCAGATGTCTGAAACTGAACAAAACCCCTTAAAAAACCAACTTATCTATACACGTAGTACTATTGTCGTACCACAATCTTTTTAAGTTTGTTAGCTTGTCCACACATAGGCATTCAAGATATTGCTCCGAATCCATTGAAAGATAGGTTTAGGCAGAATATTGGGAATACCAATAAAATATAGTAGAGGAATAGAAATGGCCTACGGCGGAAACGGTGGATATAGGAACAGCAGTGGAAGTAGCAGCAGCAACAGGGATCAGCCTAAAGAATTCTTTAAGGCAACATGCTCTGACTGCGGACAAGAATGCGAAGTACCTTTCAAACCCACACAGGGACGCCCAGTTTACTGCAGGGATTGCTTCAAGAAGCACCAGCCAGAAGACCGCGGCGACAGGCGCAGAAGATTCTGAGCCCATCAAAACCAACAAACTTTTTAATCATCATCCTTCTTTTTTGAATTCTCAAATGTCTCCTTCATATCTATCTTGAAGAAGAAACTAGAAACAGAATACGCTACCATTACAACAGATACACCGACGATCAGCACAATTATGCCTATTACCTTCTGATCTAGGAAGATGGCGAGCAATCCCATCAGAGAGATCATTCCTCCGACCAGCATCAGGATGTTGTTCTTCTTTCTTTGTTTTTCCAACATCATATCACCTTCATACCAGCTTTTGGCGTTATACCTTCATCATATGCGGAGTTGACCTTGAAGACCAATACTGACAACGGCCTCATATTCATCTTCCCTAACAATTTTTCCATCTTCTCCATCTCCGGTCCATCGATGCAGATGGAACTCAATGTCGCCTGTATGGAGTAAGCCTGTGCACCTGACCAAACAAGGAATTCGACATCCCTGTTCACAGTAAGATTGATGCAAGTCTGATGCATGTATACTTGTCCAACGAATATCGTGGAAGGGTCTGTGGCTATCAAACTTCCACATATCACCGAGTGAGGCTTTCCTTCAGGCGATACAGTGGATAGGACCTTGTGCGTCTCAGGACGGTTTAACATATCCATTATCAAAGGTATCAATTCAGCCATGATGACAGAATGCACTTTTCATATAATTAAAATTTCAATTGAAAGATGTTTGAAAAGATTTTTTTAGAACTTTATGCGATCTTTTTTCCGGCGTTCGGATTCGCACCTTGTTCATAGACGTTTTGAACATCGAAAAGCCAAAGAGCGTGTGCGTGAAGGTGCATGGGCTCGAGTGCCTTGTTAAGACCGTCTAACTCAGGACCGCTGGTTAATTTCGCCTTTACCTTGCATCCGATCTCGTACGATACAAAACCATTCACGATGAGGAATGCAACCTTGCTGTTCTCTGCCAGATTCTTCACAGATGTCTTGGAAAGTATCTCTCCGTATGCCATCATATCAGGAGATGGGGAAGATATGGTACCGGCGACTATCGCATGAGGCGTTCCGTCTTTCGAAGCGGTGACGAGTGCCTTGACGGTCCCATCTTTTTTCATAAGCTCAATAACATTTGTAGGTATTGCTGTCATTAATTCACCTACTATCCAAATGATAGTAAGACTAAATGACAATACTACTATATGACAGTTACTTTTTGTAAGTAACCTTACCATAGATAGTGGTGCTTACTCACTCATCCTCGACTCTCTTATGATTGAGGAAGGCAAGAGCACCGAGGTATACGATCATAACGACAACGAGCAGAGTAAATTCCATAACGTCAGTCTGCATGAGACGGGGATACTGTACCAATATATAGATTTTTTATTGACGTTGATTCGACACCTTAAATGATCATGCTTGAATTGATACGTAATTCGCAAAATATATTCGATTTACGTATGAAAAATCAATTTTAATTATAGAAAGCACATTTTTTTACAACTTTCCAGGAACAGGATTTTATATCAAAAAACAATAAACCCGGACATATGTGCTACGACATAATCATCATCGGAGGCGGCCCAGCCGGATTGACAGCAGGAATCTATGCGAGATCGAAGATGATGAGTACTCTTGTATTAGAATCAGGTCGCGTGGGAGGACAGCTAACCGCATTGTACCCTGAGAAAGGAATACACAACTATCCGGCATTTGAGACCATACAAGCACGTAAACTCTCCGATAAGATGTATGCACAAGCCGAATCCATGGAATGCGATGTAAGGGAGAATGAGAAGGTACTCGAGATCAATGATGGAGATGAAGAGCTCGTTGTCGTTACCACAAAGAACACATATCACGCAAGGTCGGTCGTGATCGCAATAGGCATGGGCAGTTTCGATCCTAAGAAGATGGGCGTTCCTGGAGAAGCGGAACTCACCGACAAGGGAGTGACCTACATACTTCCTCGGAAAGAAGAACTCGTGGGCAAGAAGGTCATGATGTTCGGAGGAGGGAACAGTGCCATTGAGATGGCGCTGATCGCCGATTCAGTCACTGACACGTATATCGTCCATCGTAAATCAGAATTCAGGGCAGATGAGGTAAATGTACAGAATCTGAATGACAGCAATGTCAAGAAGATAATGGATGCAAGTGTCGTCTCTTTCAATGGCAAGGACCATATCGAGAGCGTCACACTCTCACAGAATGGTAAGACCCTCGAGGTACCTATCGACCTAGCTGTCATCAACATAGGGATCAACGCCAATCTGGATGACCTTAAGAAATGGGGACTCGACCTGACCCCAGAAGGATTGGTCAGGGTCAATTTCGATATGTCTACCAATCGTAATGGTGTTTTCGCATGCGGAGATGCTGTCGATTATCCTGGTAAGTATAAGCAGATCATAACTGCATGCGGAGAGGCCGCCACAGCTGTGATAATAGCATACAAATTCGTAAAGAAACCTTATTGGGCTTGATTAATAATTTCGTAGCTTTAACATGAGCTACGAAAGATCATGATCCAAACAATATAATTAAATTTTAAAAGAAAAAGATTGGCAGGTTATACTGCCATGAAGTTTTTCGTTGTTGAAATCACTCAACAATTGCCGACGAGGGGCACTCGTCGATGCATGCTCCACAGTCAACACATTTATCAGGGTTGATGACTGCGACGTCATCAACGGTGATTGCATCCTGGGGGCAAACGTCGGCACATGCTCCGCATGCGACGCATTCCGCTTCGATTACCTTTACCATAAGGGTACACCTGTAAGGAGTTATAATTCCAAAACATTATTAATACTTATTGGGGAAATGCCTCGAATCCACTATATATTCGACACAATATTCGCACATCATGGATTATCTCTGCGGTAGAATTCTCATTGACAGGGAGATCGTCGAAGGATATGTAGCTATCGAAGATGGCATCATAAGAGAGATATCGGAAGGGAAATGTCCCGAGAGACCGATATCGACCGGGATGATCGTGCCAAAGATGGTGAATGCCCACACGCATTGTGCCGACGGAGCAGTAAAAGCAATCCCTGGCATGAGCTTAGAAGAACTTGTAGCTCCGCCAAACGGGATCAAACACAGATACCTGAAAAGTGCCTCGGATGAAGAATTGGAAGAATCGATAAGAGGCTTTGATTCGATATCCAAAGATTGTGGTTCTAAGACCTTCATTGATTTCAGAGAGGGAGGATTGAAAGGATGCACGCTATTAAGAAAGACTGTCGACGATGCAGTGATACTTGGTCGACCCGTATCCCCCGAATATGATGAATCTGAACTCGATTCGATATTGGACGTATCTGACGGAATAGGCCTGCCAAGCATCTCTGACATGGACCCTAGGTATATCGAAAGGATTGCTGACAAGGTAAGAGAGAGAAAAAAGATATTCGCCCTCCATGGAAGCGAAAGGATAAGAGAGGACATCGATGAGATCCTCTCCTTGGACCCTACGTTCATTGTCCATATGGTAGAAGCAACTGATTCCGATCTCCTTAAATGTTCTGAGAGCGAGGTGGGGATCGTCGTATGCGCCAGGTCCAATATATTCTTTGGAAAGGTACCTCCGATAAAGAGAATGGAGAGATGCGGCGTGGATATGTGCATTGGTACTGATAATGCCATGCTATGCAAACCTGACATGAGGGCCGAAATGAGGGTTTTCATGGATATTGCCATCAGACAAGGGAGAGACCCAGATGATATCTGGGGGCCGATGGTCATCAACGGAAGGAAGATAATATATAACAAAAATGCACTTGATTTAAAAGTGGGGAGAAAAGCTGACCTGGCAGTTCTGCCATGCGAGGGCCCTATTTCCCCAGACAGGATCCTTTCCTGCCATGACCCGGTATTCACATACAGAGATCAAGCGGTGAGACATTAAATGAACTTCAAAAAAATATTGGTCCCCACAGACGGCAGTGAATTCACAAAGAATGCTATTGAAAAAAGCATACAAATGGCAAAATTGAGCGGGGGATCTGTCACTGCGATATATGTTCTGGATCAGTCAGTATATGCAAGCATGCCTATGGATTCCACGGTTGTTAATCTGTATGACACCCTGGAGACAGAAGGAAAATCAGCCACAGAATACGTGAGAAAGAGATGCGAGGAAGAACACGTCGATGTGGAAACAGAGATCGTCGAAGGCATACCTTCCAAGATAATAACCACGATGTCCAAGGATTTCGACCTCGTTGTTATGGGGACACTTGGAAAGAAAGGTATGACAAAAGTATTGATGGGAAGCGTAGCAGAAAAAGTGATAGAGAAAGCGTCATGCCCCGTCATGATCATAAGTGCTTCCATGAGACCTGAATACCCATACTAAACGTTATTATAAGAAAATATGCTTACTGGAAGCATATAAGAGTGTGGTCACATGGGGTTCCAAAAGATACTTGTGCCCGTCGATATCGACGGATATTCGGATGGTGCGGTCGCAGAGGCAATGACCTTGGCGAAACTCTCCGAAGGATACATCACAGTACTACACGTGACAGACAAGGTCGATTCACCATTAGCAAGAAAGGCTGTCGATAAGGTCATAGCAGACGGAAAAGAGGCAAACATCAGGGTCGAACCCCTGATGTTGAATGGCTCACCTTCTGAGATCATACTTGAAAAATCCAAGGAATATGACATCATTGTAATGGGCACATCTGGGAAGAAAAAGATACTCACCGGAAGTGTAGCAAAGGCGGTCATAAAGAATTCGTCATGCCCTGTCATAGTCGTAAGATCGGAGAGGTAATAAAATGAAGACTGTAGCGGATATAATGACCGCAGCACCTATTGTTGTCGAGGTTCCCGGCAGCCGTAATGACGCTATCAACATGATGGTTAGGAACAAGCTTACAGGTCTACCCGTCATCCGTTCATCTGACGGTAAACTGATGGGGATCGTCTCCAGAAGGGACATATTCAGAAAATTCGATGAGGACCAGCTCTCACTCATAATGAAGAAAGGTTGCATCACCATCGAGCCGAATGCCAGCATAAAAGAGGCTGCCAAGGTCTTCTCCGAAAAGAGGATACACAGGCTTCCTGTCGTGGAGAACGGCAAACTGGTCGGTATAGTCACTCCCACAGACCTCCTGAAAGAGGTCAGGGATATGAAGACAACCATGACTGCAGAGGATGTCATCAGAACGACATGCGTAACAGCATATGTGGATGAACCTCTCGCATACACCATAACCGCCATGAGGATCAGCGATGTCCCCGCGGTGCCTGTGCTCGATGCACGCGGAAAGCTGGTGGGCATACTCACAGACCGTGACCTTTTCAGCGATCAGACCAAAGATGCTGAGGCGATGTCCAAACTGGGCATAGAGGATTCAGAGCTTGCAGGATACAGGAACGTACTGCCACTGTTCTACGCAGCGACGGACAAATACCTGTCCGACGACAGGAAGGTCAGGGACTATATGGTTGAAGACCCACTGACCGTATTCAAGAAGATGACATTGAACGATGTCGCTAAAATTATGCTCCAAAACGATTTCGGTCAGGTGCCTGTTCACGGCACCAAGGATGAACTCGTAGGAATGATTTATGATGTCGATGTGCTTTGCGCCCTAACAAGGAATGCCGAATGACACAAACCAAAGTTGACACCAACGAGCTTATGTCCATCTGCAAACGCAGAGGATTCATATGGCCATCCTTCGAACTGTACGGAGGAGTCGCAGGCATGTTTGACTACGGACCTACCGGATTTGGTCTTAGGAACAACATCGTCGAGGTTTGGAGAGACATCTACAAAGGTAAAGAAGGTTTCATCGAGATAGATTCCGAGACCGTCAACCCGAGAGAGGTCTTCAAAGCCTCCGGGCATGTAGACGAGTTTGCCGATCTGATAACATACTGCACCAAATGCGAATCACCATTCAGGGCAGACCATCTAGTGAAGGAATTCTACAACAATGCAGACATACTCACACCCAAAGAACTGGATGATGCCTTCCTGAAGCACAATGTGGTATGTCCAGAATGCGGAGGGAAATTGGGACCTGTAGAGGAATTCAACCTGATGTTCAAGACCACGATAGGTCCGGGGTCTGCACGTGTGGGATATCTCAGACCAGAGACCGCGCAGGGAATATTCGTCAATTACCTCAATTTGTACAGATACAACAGGGAGAAACTCCCGATGGGCGTCATACAGACTGGAAGAGGATATAGGAACGAGATCGCGCCCCGTCAGGGTATGATCAGGATGAGGGAGTTCAACATGATGGAAGTGGAACTCTTCGTCGACCCTACAGACAAGAACTGGTCCAGATATCCAGAGATCGAGAATGAGCTCATAACATTGGTCCCCAACACGACTGAGGAACCGGTCACCATGTCCATCAAGGATGCGGTTGAAAAGAAGATAATCGCTAACAAAGTGCTCGCTTATTTCGTGAACACAACGAAGAATTTCCTTATAAGATTGGGAATAGACCCTAAGAGGCTCAGGTTCAGACAGCACCTGAAAGATGAGATGGCGCACTATGCGGCAGATTGCTGGGACGCCGAGGTATTGCTATCCTATGGCTGGATAGAGATAACTGGAATAGCGGATAGGGGTTGCTGGGACCTTTCACGTCATGCGGAATTCTCTGGTACGGAACTTACACACTTCAAGAAATTCGATGAACCCGTGGAAATGGAAGTCGAAAAGATAAGGGCCAAACATAAAGCGCTGGGACCCAGATTCAAAAATAAGGCGAAGGATATCGCGGTTGCCATGGAATCGAAGACCCCCTCGGACATAAGGAACGGCAAACTACATCTTTCGATCGACGGAGAGCAGATCGTACTCGATGAGGAGTTCTTCGAGGTCGCGAAGGTGAACGAGAAGGTTTCCGGAGAGCGCGTCATACCGCACGTCATAGAGCCATCGCACGGCCTGGATAGGATATTCTATTCCGTGCTCGAACATGCATACTACTTCGATGAGCAGAAGGGCTACTCCGTCCTAAGATTGAGGCCGGAGGTGGCGCCTATAAAACTAGGTGTCTTCCCGCTCATGGAAAAGGATGGGCTCGACAAGATCGCAATGGAGATCTGCGAATCCGTACATACCCATCGCGTAGAAGCATACTACGACGGTGCTGGGACTATTGGAAAGAGATATGCGCGCATGGACGAGATAGGTACCCCCTGGTGCATAACCGTGGATTACGACACCCTCGAAGGGGATAAGAAGGGCACCGTGACGATAAGGGACCGTGATTCTAGCGAGCAGAAGAGGATACCCATAAAGAAATGCGGTGAAATCGTCGACTCCTTGATCGCTGGCAAGCCGTTCAGCAGTCTTTGAGACAGATATATAATACCTTTCAAAAAAGAAAGTCCTACAAACCATTTAACAATTTTAAATATCATTCTTGTTTTGTACAAGATGAAATGAAGTCAATAATGCCAGACATCAGACCAACCTTTATATCTTCAATAATCCGATATTAAGTGCGAGGTGTAAAAATTGGGAATTAAAGACCTAGAGGATCTTAAGAAATTATCAATGCTAAGATCCCAGATCGACGGTATATCTGTCGAAGAGATTTTGATCACCGAATTCCCGACCGTGGGGTCGGAGGACAAGGTTTCGGAAGCTTTGTCCAAAATGAGGCAAACTGGATTTCAGGAATTGCCAATCATAGACGATGGATCGTATGTCGGGATGATAAGTTACGGATCGGTCCTCAAAAAGAAGAGCGTGACCATGGACACCAAGGTAAAGAACATGGTGCGCAACCTACCTACCTTGACCATTGAGACGGAGATAACAAAGATCGCAGAGCATATGATATCCAATAACTGCAGACAGCTTCCTGTTCTGAACGGCAAGAAGGTCGTAGGACTTGTCTCCAGGAGAGGGTTGATAGATATCGCTGGACGCATGAAGGCTTTGAATGACATCAAGGTTTGGGAGATAATGACATCACCGGTGGAATTCCTCAGAGAGAATGCGTTGCTGCAGGATGCGATAGACATCATGAGGAGATTGGACATCAGGACGATACCCGTTATGGACAATGCGGACAATCTGGTAGGTATAGTTGGAATGAAGGAGATCATCGACAATTTCTGGAAGGATGATGAAAGATTGTTCGGTGATTTCGACAAGAATGCAAAGGCACAGATAACGATCGAGTCTGTATGTACCTCTTCAGTGGAGACGATCGACTGGGACAGCAACATAGGCGAGGCCGCGAATATAATGACTGGTCGTCATTTCTCAACGCTGCCTGTAGTTGATGAAAGAGAGATCGTGGGCATATTGACCGAATACGATATAATCGAGCTCATATCCTCATGCAGAGAAAGGGAGTCGCTGTTCGTACAGATAAGCGGTCTGGACGAAGAGGACAAGATCTACACGGACGCGATGTATGCTGACATTGAGAACGAGATAAAGAAGATATCGAGGATATACAAGCCCGAATCACTGGTGATACATGTATCGAGATACAATGAGGAAGGGGAAAGGAAGAAGTACAGCCTGACAGGAAAACTCTTCCTTAATGGCACTACAGTCAATGCCAAGGTGATTGACTGGGACCTTGTAAAGGCCAACAGCGATCTCATAAAGAGAATAGGCTCACTGGTGGTAGACCTGAAGGATTCCAAGGTCACATTCAGAAAGAGAAAGAAGTGAGAATATAAAGGAGGGCGGTGCCCTCCCTTTTACCTTTTATTTTACATGCGTGCATACGATTGAATAACAACATTTTTTTATTCGCTTTATATCCCACATATGTTCGACATGTCACAATACGATTCTGCAATAATCGAAAAACGTTGGCAGGAGATGTGGAAAGAGAATAAGGTCTACCATTTTGACCCGGAATCCACCAAACCTGTCTTTAGCATAGACAATCCGCCCAGATACACCTCTGGATCGTTGCATCTTGGCCATGCCACAGGATATTCCCTGATAGATTTCGCTGCCAGATACAAGAGGATGTCAGGCCACAATGTGTTCTTCCCATTGTGCTTCGATGTGAACGGCACTCCGATAGAGGTAAAGGTAGAGAAGAAATACAACATAACCAAACTGGACCTCCCTAGGAAGGAATACAGAAAGCTATGCAGCGATTATGCTAACGGATTCATCGATGAGATGACCCATCACTTCGAGATACTCGGAGAGAGCATGGACCCAAGCATATACTACCAGACCGATGCGCCTTACTACAGACGCATAACTCAGCTCTCCTTCATACAATTGTTCAATAAGGGCCTTGTATACAAAGCCAACTTCCCTGTGAACTGGTGTCCCAGATGTATGACCGCACTTGCAGATGCGGAAGTAGAATACAAAGATAATGTCAACAAATTGAACTTCATAAAATTCCAGATCGCAGGAGAGGATGACCACATCGTTGTGGCCACAACAAGACCTGAACTGCTATGCACCTGTAAGGTCGTGGCAGTACACCCGGATGACAAAACTAAACAGCATCTCGTCGGTAAGGAACTCATAACGCCACTTTATGGAAGACACGTCAAGGTCATATCAGACCCGAAGGTGGACCCTGCATACGGTACAGGGAACGTAATGATATGCACCATCGGTGACAAAGAGGACCTGGAATGGGTCATGAAATACCATCTTAAGATGGAGAAGGGTATCGATGAATCTGGAAGGATGACCGAACTTGCAGGAAAATACGTAGGTATGACTGTCACAGAGGCCAGACAGGCCGCCATCGAAGACCTGAAAGAGAAGGGCATACTCATTAAACAGTTAGACAACCCACAACAGGTATCGATATGCTGGAGATGCAAGACCCCGATCGAATTCCTCCAGGTGCCCCAATGGTTCCTAAAGACGACAGATTTCAAAAAAGAGGTCCTTAAGAGAGCCGATGAAATAAGATGGTTCCCAGAATTCATGAAGATCAGGCTCCAGGACTGGACCAATTCGCTTGAATGGGATTGGGTGCTCAGCAGACAACGCATATTTGCCACACCGATACCTCTCTGGGAATGCGAGAAATGCGGACACGCCGTATGCGCTACCGCAGAACAATGTTACGTAGACCCCACCGAGGACAAACCACCCGTGACCAAATGTCCCAAATGCGGCGGTAAACTCGAAGGATGCCCCGATGTGTTCGACACCTGGATGGATTCGTCCGGCTCGGCACTCTACAATACCTACTGGGAAAGGGACCAGGAACTCCATAAGAAATTGTTCCCCATGTCCATGAGGCCGCAATCGCATGACATTATCAGGACCTGGGCGTTCTACTCGATATTGAGGTCCGACCAGATAGCTCATTCGAAACCATGGAATGACATAATGATACATGGATTCATAATGGCTCCAGATGGCACACCTATGCACTCATCCGTCGGAAATGTCATCAATCCGATACCTATAATAGAGAATTATGGTGCGGATGCACTCAGATATTATGCCGCCACGTGCTCACTGGGAATAGACCACGCGTTCAGAGAGAAAGATGTCATAAGAGGAAGGAAACTCTGTAACAAGATCTTCAATCTAGGCCAATTCGTTGGAAAGTTCTTCGACAATGTACCTAAAACATGTGATAAGCTCAGAGAATCTGACAAATGGATCATCAGCAAATATTCCAACGTCGTCAAACTGACAACAGGATATCTTGAGGTGTATCAATTCGACAAGGCCATGAAAGAGGTTGAGAGTTTCATATGGCACGATTTCGCAGACAACTACGTCGAGATGGTGAAGGCCAGGAAAGACGATGCCGTGAAATACACCCTCTATAACGTTTTCCTCGGAGCATTGAAACTCATGGCACCATTCATGCCACACATAGCAGAGGATGTGTACCAGGAGCACTTCAAAGTGCACGACGGAAACACAAGCATACACCTCACATCATGGCCTGAACCTATGTTCATCGATGAGGGGGCGCTTATCGCAGGCGATATCCTGGCAGAGGTTCTGGCTGCTATACGCGCTTGGAAATCAGAGAACAAGATGCCACTCAATGCGGACCTCACGAAGATCGAATTGGTCGGAGAGGCCGCAGAGATCTTGAAACATACGAAGGCGGACATATCTGAGACCACAAAGGCGAAGAGTGTCTTGATCGCTCCAAAGGCGGACATAAACGAAGAGATCACAAGCGTGAAACCGGAATATGGAAAACTCGGACCTGCATTCAAAGCCCAAGCAAAGGCCATCGTCTCTGCGCTCAATGCCGCAGACCCGAAGGATATAACTAGACAACTTGCCAATGGGCAGGTAACGTTGGATGCTGACGGCGAAATGGTCACATTGGGCCCTGAATTCTTCAAGATAGAGAAACGCCTGATGCTTGAAGGAAGGGCCATTGACACCATACAGGTCGGTAACATCCTTGTGATAATCGAGATTTGAAAACATGGGGGACCTCCCCCATTTTTAATATGATACCATGAAAGAACCTTTGATGCCTGCAAGCGAATTCTTCGCGTATATCCTCATGCTGTTGATATCGATATTCGCTATTTGGGCCACCTTTCAAATATATCATACAGACAGTACCATATGGAGGATCGTATCCCTCATACCTGCAGGATTCATAACTGCGGTATGGGTCGCTATGACCATCGGCATATTATCAGCACTGAAATACAGGAGTCCGGAAGATGAGTAAGAGATCGATCGAAGACCCCACTACGAAGAATATATTGATATTCGGAATCGGCATTTTCCTTATACTTATAGCGATATCAAAGATCCTTTCGATACCTTTGATAGAGAGCATACTATTCCTGATAGGCGGAATATTGTGCATCTATGGAGTATACAATATCGAGAAGAATTATAATAAGAAAAGAAAGTGAGAAGGTCCTTTCGGACCGGTTTTATCAAAACGGTAAGACCTCTTTCCCATACTGCTCGGATAATACCTCGGCAAATGCGGTGTACATCGCAGAGGCTCCACACAGGATACCAAGGAAACCAGCAACATGTATTATGCTCTCGTTGCTTGATAGATCCCCTGCTGCAAGGAGGAAGAACACTATCGTCAAGGTCAGGAATACTATCTTGAGTGAAGTTCTGCCCTTCAGCGTTCCTATTAATAGGAACAACGTCAGGACGCCCCACACGAAGCAGAACATACCAACCGTCGTCCCTTCGGCCCCGAATCCACTCGGGTCCATTTTAATGAACGCGAATGCCAGCCAGAACACACCGTAAAGGGTGAAGGCTGTGGTACCGAATGTGTTACCGTTGCGATATTCCATCATTCCTGCTGCGAACTGTGCAAGTCCACCAACAAATATTGCCATAGCGATTATAACTGCATCTAAAGGTATCAGATCAGCGTTGTGCATCGATAGCAATACAGTTGACATACCAAATCCCAAGAGCCCCAATGGAGCGGGATTCGATTTCTTCAAGGTCGGCTTTTCTATTCCGTCGGCCATAGATATCAATCTACGGTCATGTATATAATGTTAACAATCGTCTAATGTCGAAGTCGTCAATAAACGAACTCTATAAAAAGGGAAAATGGGGGACCTCCCCCAAATTATCAGTCTTGTATAACTTTCACCATTACCTTCTTACCTTTGAATCTCACTTTTGGAAGGTCCATTGTCATCCTGTTACCGAAATCCTTATGAACCTCGACGATCGAGGAGTCCTCTCCGATCTGTATCTTGCCGATAGAGAATTCCCTGACCTTCGCAACATATATTATGTGGTCTGCCAAGGACACCTTGCCAACACCGTCCTTCTTGCCGAGATTGATCTCGAACTTGCACATGCCGAAAACATCTGATATCTGATCGTAATCCACGACCCTGCGGATCGTGTCCCTGGTCCCCTCCTCGGTCTCAGGTACATCTCTTTTCTCGATCACCATGCCAGTGCGAAGTTCGAATTCCTTTATCAGATACTCTTCCTCGGTCGTTATGAAGGATATCGCAATACCTTCCTTGCCTGCCCTGCCGGTCCTTCCGATCCTATGGATATAGGTATCGACATCCTCGGGCATGTCGTAGTTTACCACGTACGATATGTCATCGATATCAAGGCCTCTTGCTGCGACATCAGTAGCTATCAGGATGTCGGTCCTATCATTCTTGAAGTCCTTGATGACCCTCTCCCTCTTGCTCTGAGGCATGTCGCCATGTATGGCCTCCACTTTGTAATCCAGGCTCTCGAGCCTCTCTTCTAGGATATCCACCATCTTCTTGGTCTGACAGAAGATTATTGCCTTGGGCCTATCGATGTCCAATATCCTGCATAAGGCCCATGATTTGTTCCTTCTGCCGACGGAGATGTAATACTGCTTCGTGAGGTCCAAAACAACCTCGTCCTTGGAAACGCTGATCTCCTTGGGCTTGTTCATGTAATCGTAAGCGAGGCGCTTGATATCCTCTGGCATGGTCGCCGAGAATAGAAGTGTCTGCCTCTCCAAAGGCATGGAATTCAATATGTACTCGATGTCCTCTATGAATCCCATGTCCAACATGCGGTCCGCCTCATCCATAACGACCTCTGATATGTGAGTCATGTTGAGTATGCCCCTCGAGATCATGTCCCTGACCCTTCCTGGAGTTCCTGCGATGACGTCAGCGCCCTTCTCGAGCTTCTTTATCTGAAGGTCGATGCTCGCTCCACCGTATATGGGGACGGTCACATGACCGGTGAACTGTGCCAATCTGTTCAATTCCTCGGCCACCTGATTCGCCAACTCACGGGTGGGCACGATTATTATCGCCGATGGCAATTTCTCTTTCGCAGGGATCCTTCCAAGCAATATGGACCCGAATGTACCGGTCTTACCGGTACCTGTCTGAGCCTGTGCGAACATATCCGTTCCTTTCAGACCGAGAGGCACGGCCTTTATCTGTATGGGCGTTGGTTCCTCCCAACCCATTTCATCCATTGCTTTTGCTATATCTTCAGAAATACCTAATTCCATGAACTTTGAGATCATAATATATCACTGATCTTGAAGTTAAACCGCCTGCGACTAAAACGCAGACACCGCTCAATTTCAAGCTCTAAATGAGACCTCCTTTTAAATACTTAGTGTAATAAATTCTTTCGATATTATATACGAATGATAACGATACCGCAATATGGGTGCAAAGAATCTCCTATGCTGTACAGCTATTTTTATGGGAGCCGCACTGATCATATCATTGATAACAAACATTTCTGATTGTTTCCCATACGATCTGTTGACATCACCCATAAGACGCAACATCACACTTGTTCTGATTATAATCATGATCACAATATCCCTTTCGAGGATACCTTATAAAAATCTGAACCCGATAAAAAATTCAAAATCTTTGATACGAGCCCTGATTCTGGGACTGCTTGCGGCATCGATAATACCATTGATTGGCTATCTTTTGCTAAAAGACCTGCCAGATTTCAAAAACTACGCTCTCGGACTCATATTCATCGCAGCTGCACCATTCGCAGTCTCAATACCTCCATTATCTTACATACTGCACGGAGATTTGACATATGCCCTGAGATCCACCATATTCGTATATGTTGCCGCATTGTTGTGGATACCATTCATAATTTGGCTGACAATCGGCGAGCTTATCGATATGAAAAACGTCATCATCACCATCGCTGAGGTCATAGGCTTACCATTGATTCTATCAAGACTTATCACAAAGGTAGAGATAAGCAGGGAAATGATGTCCATCACGCTTAATCTGATCTTGGCCTTTTTCATATGGATCTCTGTAAGCACAGCGATATTTCCAAGCATCCTATCCGTCCTCTTTATATTTCTACTGATCGCGGCCGTTAGAACATTCGTTTTCAGTAATGGGAT
The DNA here is from genome assembly GCA_963676045.1 of uncultured Candidatus Methanogranum sp. Taxonomy (GTDB): domain Archaea; phylum Thermoplasmatota; class Thermoplasmata; order Methanomassiliicoccales; family Methanomethylophilaceae; genus Methanogranum. The sequence continues at coordinate 103,724 of OY780938.1, read as the reverse complement.
AAATGCGATAGAGAGGAGATTAGGCGTACAATGGCCAGAAAGGGTGACTGATGTTCTTATGATATCCTACAAGAACAATGGGATCGCCATAGCCCTCTGTGTAGCAACATTGGGGATCAATGCACCTTATGCCATAACAGTCATAGCTACATCTATCGTGATCGAGATATGTTGGGTCACGTTCATGGATTCGATCACGTTCTCAAAGAGAAAAATGAAAAAGGAGATCGCTGAAGAACATTGAAATCAGCCGTGCGACCATAAACGACATTTTTTTAGATTCGAATCACATCAGCCACCTTGGTAGACATAAATGGATATGGGTTTTGATAACGAAAGATACATTCGGATACAATCAGAACATATAATCGAAAGGATCGATGAACTCGGAGGTAAGCTCTATATGGAGCTCGGAGGGAAACTGTTCGATGATTATCACGCTTCCAGGGTTCTTCCGGGATTCGAACCCGACAGCAAGATAAAGATGCTATTGAGGCTCAAAGACAGAGTAGAAGCGATAATCGTCATAAATTCAGGGGACATCGAGAAAAACAAGATACGCGGGGACCTTGGAACGACATATGATTCCGAGGTTCTGCGTTTCATCGACCTGTTCAGGGACGAGGGCATCAAGGTCGCAGGAGTAGTCCTCACGAGATACACCCCCCAGCAGTCCACCATCGCATTCGAAAAAAGATTGAATTCCCTAGGGATAAGATCGTACAGGCACTATACGATCCCGGGATATCCATCGAACATAACGACGATAGTGAGCGACGCTGGGTTTGGGATTAATGAATATGTGGAGACCGACAGACCTCTCATCCTGGTCACGGCACCCGGGCCAGGAAGCGGAAAGATGGCCACTTGCCTTTCGCAGATGTACATCGACTACAAGAATGGAAAGCCTTCAGGATATGCGAAGTTCGAGACCTTCCCGATATGGAACCTTCCGCTAAGGCATCCTGTGAACATCGCATACGAGGCCGCCACGGCAGACCTTGGTGATGTGAACATGATAGATCCGTTCCATATGGAGGCCTATCAAAAGACCGCGATAAACTACAACCGGGACATCGAAGCATTCCCTGTCCTGAATGCATTGTTGGAGAAGATCTCCGGAACATCCCCGTACAGGTCCCCGACCGACATGGGGGTCAACATGGCTGGATTCTGCATATCCGATGATAAGACAGTATCGAATGCTGCGACCATGGAGATCATCAGAAGATACTACAGATGCCTATGTGACAACAAACAGGGTCTGGCATCCGATGATACGATGAAAAGGATGATGTTCATCATTCAGAATGCACATATCGATCCGGACATCAGAAGCATAATCCCCCTGGTCAGGAACAAATCCGATGCCTTGAATATGCATATCGTAGGCATAGAGCTGAAGGATGGACGGATGATAACAGGCAAGGAATCCGGATTGTTGTCAGCCACCTCTGCGATGCTGTTGAATGCTATGAAGACAGAAGCGGAGATAGACGATTCCATCCCATTGATATCACCTGATATATTGGAACCCCTCAGGAGACTGAATGTCAAGACCCTTGGATATAACGATCCGAGATTGCATGCAGAGGAGATGCTGATAGCATTGACGGTATGCGCAAGGGATGATGAGATAGCATACAAGGCCCTCTCCCACCTATCGGACCTCAAAGGCTGCGAAGTTCATTCATCCTCCATACTGCCGCAATCCGAGATGCTCCTATTGAACAAGCTGAAACTCAATGTCACATGCGAACCCAGATACCCTGGAAAACATCTGCCGCAGAGTTGAATGGATCAAGAATGCAGGGGATAATAGATAGTTTTATATTGAAAGATATAATCCCTGGATTATCACGTGTGGGCGTGGTGTAGCTGGTTATCACTTAACCTTGCCAAGGTTAGAACTCGGGTTCGAATCCCGGCGCCCGCACCACTAATTCATACATTGATTAGTTATGAATTAAAAATCAATGAAATATTGATTGTTTTTTATAAAAAATATTAATTTGAAAATCCTATGTTTGAATATAGATCACTAATTTCAATATTTTTTATTGTGAAGACTTACAATTCTAAATACCACATCTGAAAAAATGAGAAATTGGAAAATCTCTGAAAAGACATTCTCCAATTCAACCATATCTTTATGAGTGATCCGGCCTCTGATCATCCGGAACAATAAGCGCATCCTCTAATTTTGAAGCTTCTTCCTTATTCCTTTGTTTCCATATCTCCATAGGCACAGAGAATTTCTTTTCGACCTCTGCACGATATTCTGGCCCTCCGTTGTAAGCACAGAACGGAATTATCTGACAGTCGGGCGTTACATAATGGACTCCGCAACGTTTGACCCTTTCAATATCATAATTATACGGATCTAAGAAATGCATCCCTCCGAAATACATCATCTTCCATGAAAATGCCGCAATGTTCGATTTTGTATTTTTGCTCATGATGTTTTTTATCATGGAAACCGTCTTCTTCTTGCTCATTCCTTCTGGTAAATTTTCCTCAATTATCGAATTGTTTAAAACTTTGAGGAGTTTGAGTGCATATATCTTTTTGAATCTGGCCTTTTCTGCTTTTATGCATATCTCATTTATACCTTTAGAAAACTTATCAATATCGATGAATCTTGGGATCGGCACAGCTTTACCTTTCTCATCCATGAATATGTACGTTCCAAGGCCGCAATGAGGATGCGTTGTGAATGTTACCTTGTTTTCATTGAGAAGGATAGAGGCAAAATTGGAAATAGGTGCTATCACGGGAACAGAATACCAATCGTCCTTGTTTGTAAATCCTGTCTGTTCCCCGAAAGAGGTCACAAGGTCCGTGAGTGTAAATCTTCCCTTAGAAACTTCTTCACGTGTTATCCTACCAGTAAATGCTACAGGCTGGAAATTGACACCACGAACAACATCTGCATTCTCAAACGCAAAACGGGCTATATCCCCGATCTGATGATCGTTGACACCTCTGACGAGCGTAGGAACTAGGACAATAGATGGGCACTTGCCCGTCTCCTCTTTCAATCTTCTACAGTTGGCGATGACCTGAAGTTTGACACTGAGCATCTTCCTATCCCTTGCCTGCAGATATACATCATCGGTTACACCGTCGAATGAAAGGTATACTGTATTGAGTCCTGCCTGTGATGCCGCTTTGAAAAAGTCGTATCTCTTTGAGAACTCGATGCCGTTGGTGGCAACCATGACTTGAGAGAATTTCTTTTCTTTCGCCGCTTTTATGATTTCCAAAAACTGAGGATGGATCGTAGGTTCTCCTCCAGAAAATTGAACTGCCGCACACTTGATCGGTTCTTCTGCTCTTAGAGTATCGAGCATCTTGCATATGGTTTCAAAATCTGGCTCATAGATATATCCTTGTTGATTTGCATTTGCGAAACATATGGGGCAATTCATATTGCACCTGTTGGTGAGGTCCACCATTGCGAGAGCCGTACATGTAAGCATATCGACCCTCATATTACCAACGAAAATGTGTACATTCTCGTTCTTTTCTAGATTGGGGTCCATTGGATTGCGAAGACCTATTCCATCATGAGCATATTCTTCTGCTTTGAGATACATCTCAACGTCAGACCAATAAAGGTCACAGAACTTTCCATGATCCTTGCATTCCTTCTTCATATAGACCTTGTCATCTTTTTGAAAAAGATTTGCCTCAATAACTTTTCCGCATTCGGGACAAACCGAATTTGTTTTCTTCGGCAATCCTTTTCCAATGGCATAATCCTGCATCGTTGCGGTCATATGGTCTGTTACGCTATAGTAGACTATAATGATGTCTTACAAATTTAATTCTTAAATAGAATTTAAATTCACCTAATCTAGAAAAGAACTTTTTTCATCTAAAACAATTAAAAAGATGAATTTAAAAAGAAATAATTGAGAAATCTAAATAAAATAGATCTTATAATAAAAACTAAAGGGGAATCCCCCTTCCTTAAAAAAATTAATTACTTTTCTTAATAAGACTATACTGGATCGCTGCAGCTACCATACTGATCAAACCTACCGCCATCGCAATCCAAACAGCTATGCCAACCTGTCTATCAGCGATAACCGATCCATTTGACATCGGGTCAACAAATGTATAGAAATATACTGCTAGAACAAATATCACAAAACCTACAACCGCTGCCGCAACTGCATTGGTTCTGCTACGAATTGCAAGAAGGACCTCAATTACAGATAATGCACCTATGGAAATAGGGATATACTTACCTGGAGAATTTAGATTCTCGAACAGCCCGCCTTCTTTGAATACATCTGATGTAGCAAAGTCCTTGGCATTATATGAAGCATCGAATCCTAACAAAGTTATATCCATCCAGGACATAAATAGTGTAACGATTCCGATAACGGACATAATTAAAACTACTATCCAATAAATTGGAACTGACTCATTTCTTTCAATCATTTTTCATCTTTTCCATACTTGAAGTATAACATAACAAAGTGAATAACCTCACTTAAGGTAAGTATGTTACAATATAATAGTTCATCTATACATATTAATTTATATATGTTTTTAAAAAAACAATACCGATATTAAATAATACGATGTTATTACAATGAAAGCTCTAACTCAGTAAACTGGGGTATAATTTCACGGAAAGGGTCTTTGGACCATGACAGAACCTCATTATTCGTATCTAATCTTCATCTCTTTTTAAATTTCTTATTGCAAACCCAGTATATCTTGAATTGATCCGTTTCTTTCACTTCATCTCTTTAACCGTATCGTGCGAATCGTATCTTAAAAGGATATTCCTATCGATATCATCATAACATATTCCAAAATTTTTTCTTTATAATCAATAATCGTAAAATAAAAAAATTAAGACGAGTACTCTCGTACTCTGTTTACCATATCAAGTATCTTAAACCGATTTGTTCTTCTTCTTATACCAATAATATAAGAATAAAATCACAAAGAATAGCATTAACAATAACATGAACACGAGCATTTCCCAAAAACTGTAGGTTCTTGGAGGGTCTGGTTCGGGAGTTGCCACGAAAATTACTGAAATTGTATGATTCGACGTGACATTGTCGAAAGTGTACTGCGACAAATTATTCAGGGTCGTATTCTTATCAATAGTTACACATGATAACGAATACCCTGATGCGAGCATTATTGTGAAGGTCTGAGATTCCCCGTAATTCACTGTTACAGATGATGGGGATATCGAACCTCCTGGACCAGCATCGACAGTTATCGTGAATTGTAGAATCGAGAATGTCGCATATATGGTATGGTCCTTGGTGACATCATAGAAAGTATAGGTCGAGACCGCGCCTACGCTTACACCATCTACCTTTACATCTGCTATTTTTTGCCCTGTCCACGCAGATATATAGAAGGTCGAATCCCCACCATAATTCACTTGAGATGATGGGGATATGGAACCTCCAGTACTAGCATTGGCAGTTATATCGCATTTTGGATTCGACAATGCAGAGAATGTCGCGGATATTGTATGATCATCATATACATACGAGAATGTGTAGGTCGAGACCGCGCCTACGCTTGCACCATCTACCTTTACATCTGATATCTTGTATCCTTTTGAGGCAGTTATGGTGAAGGTCTGAGACTCCCCATAATCGACTGTCGCGGATGATGGAGATATTGAACCCCCCTTACCAGCAGTGGCGGTGATCGTATACCCACTCGACGATTCCGAGAACGTCGCAGATATCGTATGATTATAGTATACATTTGAGAATGTATAGGTCGAGAGAGCACCTACGCTTTGATCATCGACGATCACATCTGCTATTTCATATCCATATGAAGCGGTTATGTTGAAGGTCTGAGATCCCCCATAATCAACTGTTGCGGATGATGGGGATATGGAACCTCCCGTACCAGCATCGGTGGTTATCGTGAATTGCTGGATAGAGAATGTCGCAGATATCGTATGGGTAGCATTGACATCATAGAATGTGTAGGTCGAGACCGCACCTACACTTTCACCATCGACAAGCACATCTGTTACTTCGTACATGTATGAAGCCGTTATGTTGAAGGTCTGATACTGCCCATAATCAACTGTCGCGGATGATGGGGATATGGAACCTCCCATACCAGCATCAGTGGTTATCGTGAATTGTAGAATCGAGAATGTCGCAGATATCGTATGACTCTCGTAGACATGTGAGAAGGTATAGGTCGAGATCGCACCTAAACTGGAACCATCGACTTTTACATCTGATATCACATACCCCTGTGAAGCGGTTATGGTGAAGGTCTGAGACCCCCCATAATTAACAACTGTGGATGACGGGGATATGGAACCTCCCGTACCAGCAGTCACAGTTATCATAGTTCCAGGAATCGAATATGCTGAATTGGATGAAACGTCAGTCCCATCATCCGAATTATCCACAGATACGTCCTCATTCAATATTACTGCCCCTGCCAAAGCCACCGATGCTAAAAGAACAACGGATGCTATTAGGAGCCCATTACTGTATTTTAACCTCATAATTACACTCTCCAAACTCTTGTATCAAATCTATTTTTATGAATAACTTGCAAAAAATAGAGACCCTTCTAAGTTCTCTGAATATCGCTGCTTCGAAAATATAAAGCGTTGATACAGATTTTTGAAGGAACTCAGGGTTAAAAGCAAAAGGATTTGAGCACGATATGTATAAATTAATTTGAGAAGAAAACAATATGATTCGGTAATATAGACGATACAAAACACGAAGCATATTGCAATCATACATGTTCATTGAAAATAATGAAACGGATAATTGATTCTCATATACTTGCCCCATACATATCAACACCTAAGCCCCTACTCTGAAATGTATGTTTTTTCACAATATATAAGCACTTTGGATTTTTTGATTGCAACTAAAATCTCAGTCCTGCTTAATGACCATTTATTTGAATTTTAGAAAATCGGTGATCTAACGAACTTGCAATCCATCCCAAAGATTTGTCTGCCATTCTCGATCCAAAATACACTTGGCGAGACCCTAGGAAACATGTTCTCCGCATTATCCAAGATCCAATCATGACAATAAATGATTTATTTTGTCATCCGTCCAATAAGATGCACGATCGATATGATTGATTTGTTTATGTCAACAATATAAGCTTCCACTCCTAGGAAATACTTATATCAAAACAGATCGATATCAATATGGGTGTTAACAATTGGTCGACGTTCTAGACTGTAAAGGATTGATGTGTCCTATGCCGATAGTTCAATTAGCTAAGAAAATCAAGACAGTGGAGATAGGTCATGAATTCGAACTCGTATCGGACGATATCGGTTCGAAAGAGGACATACCGGCATGGTGCAAGAGAACTGGCAACGAATTGATCGAGATGAAGGAATCAGGTAAGGTTTTCACCTACCGCATAAAGAGACTGAAATAAAGTCTCTGAAATGAAATTAGGAACAAAAATGACCGATATGTATATCGGCATATTTCATAAATTATCGAGATGATCATAAATGGAAGAAACAAAGAAAGTTGCAATTGTCGTGTCTGAAGGCTCTTTTGACAAAAGCATGATGGCGATGATGATAGCAAATACAGCAGCCAGCATGGGAATGGAAGTACACATGTTCTTCACATTCTTCGGATTGGGCCTATTGAAAAAGGGTTCCAAACCTAAACTAAAGGGAATGTACCGTCTATTCACTGGCACATTCGAAAAAAGAATGGCCAAGGTAGGTATACCGAAGTTCGGCGAACAATTGAGCATGGCGATCGATCAGGGGGTCAACATATACGCATGCAGCACATCGATGGAACTTATCGGTATCAAGAAAGAGGACATGGTCGATAATATCAAGATCATCGGCGCTGCAGGATTCCTCGATATCGCAGCGGATACGGACATGCAATATTTCATCGGATGATAGTATGACCTCCACACTGTTCATCCTATTGAAACCTCCTTACGAATATCATGATCTGGATATCATCCTTACCTTGAAGGGGGAGAAGGCAGCGGCCCTCTTATTCGAAGATGCCACGTTGTTCTCCGTATGCAACAGAAGGAGAGCAGACCTGTTGAAAGTTGTCGATAATGTGTTCGTGATAGATGACGACCTGGAAGCCAGAGGATTCAAAGGCAAGGCAGGGGAAGGCACCACAGTGATAGACTACCCACAGGCGATCGACCTGATAATGGGAGACTACGACCAAACGATAACTCTATGAGGGATACCATGGGAACATTGACTATACAGATAAGGTCCGGAACCATGATGAACATGGACCCGAACGTCGCATTGAAATTGGCCAAGGCAGCGATAGACAAAGGTCACAAGGTAAAGATATTCTGCTACGGAGAAGGGGTCACCCTCATAAAAGCAGGACAGAATCCGAAAAGATTCCCCAATGTTGGAGATATCTTGAAGGACCTGGCTTCCAACTCAGGCGTAGATATCGTAGTTTGCGAGACGTGCTGCTATGCACGCGGGATACAGAGAGGCGAAGAGATAGAGGGAACAAGGATAGGAAGCATCACGAACGATTTCTCTCAGTTCATCGCAGATAGCGACCGTCTTATAACGATCTCGAGGTGATTATATGGCAGAAAATATGATAGTGCTGATAAGAAAGCCCCCATATGGCAGTGAAGAGGCCTTCGCTGGTGCAAGACTCGCACTTGGTGGATTAGTGAGCGGTGCCCTGTCCAAATCCGATGTCATCCTGATAGCGGATGGCACGCTGAATGCTCTGCAATCTCAAGTGCCAGCCGCAATCCAGATGCCCTCGAACCCTGAGGCCCTCGAAGGCCTGATGGAAATGGGAGGGGAAGTATTCTGCGTGATAGAAGACCTCGAATTGCGCGTGGGAGAGACGAAGGTACTGGAAGGCATAAAATTGATACACAGAACGGATGTACGCAGGATATTGGATCAATATCAGATAGTGAACACTTACTGATGCCTTTGAGACCCCTCCAATGGATGGGAAGGATGATGGGGAAGAACAAAAGATGGATATATCCCCATCATCAATCAGATTGATATGATCCTCCCAATGTCCTATTATCGCACAGATGCGAGAGAATTGGCACCAGATCTTCTAGGTAAGGTCATATGCCGGAAGATCGATGACGATGTTATAAGAAGAAGGGTCACAGAAACAGAATGCTACTGTGGGGAAGAGGACACTGCATGCCACGCTAGTCACGGAAAGACGAAACGTTCAGAGCTCCTATATGATTCGGGAGGTCTTGCTTATGTCCACAGATGCTACATGTACAATCTGCTTACGATAGTGACTGGACCAAAGGACCATCCAGAAGGCGTGTTGATAAGGGGAGTGGAAGGCTATGATGGCCCTGGAAAAGTGGGAAATTTCCTGAATGTATCCCCATCCCTACATGGAACCAGACTGGACGGGGGATCCGACCTATGGTTAGAAGATGATGGTTACAAATGCGAGTACATAATATCCAAACGCATCGGGATAGATTCGGCCGATGAAAAGGACAAAGATGCCCTTTGGAGATTCACACTCAAGGATGTGGTCTGAAACATTCAAAGAATCGGTCGATATGAAGGGATTGAAAATGGAATTGGAACTTGATAGCCTATCGAACATATTTCTCTATACATCGATAATAACTGTGGTATGGATCATAATAAATTCCATTTACATGGTGGTCGATGGCTTTTTTGATATCTACAAATTGATCGTCACAAGTTGTATCTTCTGCATATTGATATTCTGTCTGAACTGTGCATTCTCTTGGAAAAAACTAAAAGATAAAAAATAAACACATTAGAACCTGCAATGATGCGATCCGATCTCAAAGTATAGGAATATCAATCAGACATCCTAATGCTTCTGATTTAAGTATCTCCTAACTCATCTTACCAGCAGGTGTTTGTTTGCAGAAAAAAGACATGGAATCGCTCCCTATGATCACTGGTTGGACAATGTTCCTCGTAGGCATACTTGCCATCATATTAGGTATAATCATGATAATATGGCCAGATGCGACCTTGGAGATTGGACTTCTCATACTCGGTATCATAATTATCATAAGTGGGATCATAGGCATCGTGAAAAGTGCAGGCACTGATAATCTTACAACAATAATATTCGCAATATATGTTCTGATCGGACTTGTACTTGCGATATTGCCTCATTTCATGGCAGAAGTTGCAGCCTATGTGTTCGCAATATTGCTTATAATCGTTGGTATAAGCCAGATCACCAATATGGGCATCTCGATCTCCGAGAATAGAAATATCTCCATCTTTATAGGTGTGATATTCATCATCATAGCGATCATCATAATGATCTTCCCTGACGAAACGATAAAGGCCGCTATGTGGATATTCGGAGCATTGCTGATAATAACCGGAGCCCTGTTCGCGATCAACGGATGGAGATTCAAATCCCTGACCGTTCAGATTCAGAATTGATCATTTCCTTTAAACCCCTTAACAATCTTTTCATATGCTCTAATTGGTATTTTGTGAAGTGCCTTGCTACAAAAATATATAGAAAATGATATATATTCAAAAACCCGTGAAATCATGATTTTCGATTCACTATTTTTTATATATTAATTAAAGCCTACGCATTTCGAAAAGAGGTTGTGTTGAATCGTGGATACTGTTGATTATTACATATTTCTCATTATGATTATATCAGAAATATTTGTAATATCCATGGTCGCATACCTTTACAAAGAAACCAATAAGACGTTCATCAATGCAGAAAGAAAGATAATCTGGAAAAAACTGTCTTTTGGTATTATAGTGACATCGTTGATCGGTATCGTCTGCACTAACTATCTTACGATCCAATTGAGCTATGGCATATCGCTGGACCTTAGGGATTTCCCGATAATGTTCGCAGGAATGTTGGCTGGACCTTTGGTAGGCATACCTGCAGGGTTGATCGTTGGTCTGGATGAATTGATAATGGGAGGAGATACCGCCATCCCATGTGCATTAAGCACGATACTCGCAGGAATATTAGGAAGTGCATTATGGTATCTCTCTGGCAGGAAATTCCCTACAATATTCAATGCAACGATACTGATGCTTGCCACCGGAATAATACAGATATGTCTTATCTCATTGATGGTGGATGATAGTTATAACATTGTAACGACAATAGCGCCCTTCTTGATAATAGGAAACACGATCTGCATGGTTATCGCCTCATACATCTACCATAGATATGTCATAGATGAAGATAAGAAGGTGATCTGATGCTGCAGATCGAAGAATATCTTACGATACTATCTGATACCTTCATCGTGGTATTCCTTCTGCTTCTTTTGGCACTTTATCTCCATAAATCCAATCATATGCGGAGCTTCGATGAAGACGGGGATTATGATAGACAGAATGCGATCATAAAGATAGCCATGTTTTCACTCGTCGGTATAATGACCACGCATTTCTTCTCTTATGAGGTCGATGGATTTTACATAAACATCGTTGTATTCGTGGCCACCATGGCAGGTATCGTAGGAGGACCACGCGTTGGATTGATAGCAGGAGCTATAATGGGCATAGAAGGCCTATTATCCGGTGCAGACCCACAGATAGCTTGCGCGATATCGCCGATAATAGCAGGAGGGATCGGAGGCCTGATCAGATGGATGGCTGGAATGAAATACCCAAGGATAAGATGGACAGTAATTGCAGCCGTATCTAGCGAATTGGTGCATCTGATACTCCTTGATTTCACATCATCCTTCAATACCACATTCATAACTCAGAATCTGATAGTTGTCCTGTGCATGGCCATCTTATGCGCCCTGGTATATTCTTCGATATATCTGCATTATGTTAGACATAAACCCATAGAATGGTAATGTATAATGCAGATAAAATATCTTAAAAGGTTTTTATAAAGCGTTTCTTAACGAGAATTCTTGGCCTTGGCGGCATGAACGTATTCTTGCCAGACCTTCTCCAGATCGTGCCTCTGAATAGTGTCCATTACATATTGAGCGAACTCGTCACCAGTCGCACCGTTGCTCCTTCCAGTCATGACGAGCTTCTTCTCGAACTGAACGCATACGTCCAATGCCATGTTGAGCCTCTTGGCCTTTTCGATCTCTCCGATGTGCTCCATCATCATGGCAACGGCCTTGATCATGCTGCATGGATCCGCATACTGGGCCCTTCCCTCTGTGACCATCCTAGGAGCTGAGCCGTGTATCGCCTCGAACATCGCATATCTCTTTCCAAGATTGGCACTTCCTGCGGTACCCACTCCTCCCTGGATCTGTGCAGCTTCATCGGTTATGATGTCACCGTATAGATTCGGCAATACGAATACGCGGAAATCGCTCCTTCTGGCCGGATCTATGAGTTTCGCAGTGGTTATGTCTATGAACCAATCGTCCCATTTTACCTCTGGATATTCCTTCGATATCTTATCTGCGAGTGTGAGGAACTTGCCATCCGTGGTCTTTATTATATTGGCCTTGGTCACAATCGATACATAATTCTGACCTGTCTTACTTGCATGTTCGAAACCTGCACGGATGATCCTCTCTGTACCCTGCGTGGTGGCCACACAGAAATCCATGGCGAGGTCTTCGGTGACATTGATACCGTTGCTTCCAAGGGCGTAACTTCCCTCTGTGTTCTCTCTGTAGAATGTCCAATTTATCCCTAGTTCGGGAACAGATACGGGCCTTACATTGGCGAAGAGGTCTAGTTCCTTCCTCATTGCGACATTAGCACTCTCGATGTTGGGCCACGGGTCCCCCTTCTTGGGGGTGGTGGTAGGTCCCTTCAATATCACATGGCATTTCTTGAGGTCTGCCAGCGTATCACTAGGTATGGCTTTCATTACCTCGACACGCCTCTCGATCGTCAGACCATCTATCTGCCTGATCTCAACCTTGCCGTGCTTTATCTTATCGGCCAAAAGGAATTCCATTACCTTCTGTGCGGATGCACATATGTACGGACCTATCCCGTCTCCTCCACATACGCCGATCACAAGCTTATCGAGTTTGGAATAATCGATCCAGTCGCCCTCGTTCTTAAGCCTCTCGACCCTTTCCAACTGCTGCTTCAGAAGCTCTCCGTACTTCTCTTTAGCTGCCTGAATGGCTTTATCGTCTACCATTTCGATCACTTGACGAACGTATGTCCACATCACTTTTATAATTAGTTGTGGATCAAATGGTCAATCCCAATATAGTTATCTTCTCGGATTCCAAATGCCTGCATATCTCGTTGACGATCTTATCCACATCGAAGAGCTGTATGCCGAACAACGCGCACACGACGATGACGACCGTCCTCATATTCTCTCTGTAAGGTATCCTGTTGTCCGTGAGATAATATTCCTCGATGTATGAACCAAGACAGCCCATCAATGCGAGGAGATTCCTATCATAACTATCGAGGCTGATCTCTATATTCAATCTTGTGAGTTGTTCCGAGACCCATTTATGCGTCACTTCGACGAAACCGTTCATTATACTCCTCGATTGATGCGCATGATAGAGAAGGTCGGCCACATTCTTCGAATGAGATGCAGCGTACAGCTCTATAGCAGCAGGATAGACGATTGCGACCAGGGGGCTCGAATTCTTCTTCAGCTGCTCTTCCGACTCCTTCAAGGTCGCCTCCAATGCTTCCATCACTATCGCCTTGAATATGCCCTCCTTGTTTCCAAATGCATGATACAGGCTGCCGTTCAGAACACCGGAGCGTTGTATTATCTGACGGGTCGTGGTCTTCTCATAGCCTTGTTCGAAGAAAAGGTCGGCAGAGGCTTGTATTATCTTTTCCTTACTGTCGTTGGGATCATCGCGTCTTTTAAGATTGCTAACGACTGGAATGCCTATCCTGCCCATGGTTTCCATATCCTTCTCTATATTATTTTACATAACTACGTTCCATATTTGATTATGCTCAAATGAATAAGATAATAAATAAACTGTTTTAATAGATATATAATGATTATTCGAAAAATAATGGCCATATATAGTATTTTTCTTCTATATCTCTATTGAGCATGCTCAATAACATTAAATATGAAATCATAATTGAGCACGCTCAAAGGTGAAAACATGTTCGATAAAATGGCAAAGACCATAATCAAACGCCCGAAGGCTATCATAGCCATTTGGTTGGTCGTGCTTCTTATCGCAGTCCCTTTTGCTGTTCAATACAGAGATGTTCTGAATTATGACATCACTTCAATGGTGAGCACTGATTCAGAATCGCATCAGGGACTTGCGGTCATAGAGGACGAATTCGCAGAGACCACATCAACAGGAACGATAATCGTAATAGAATACGACAGCGCAGACGAATTGTCTGAGATCTCGAATTTCATTTATGGTGAAGGTGGTCTATCGGATCAGATAACAGACGAATACGGTACTGATACTTCTCTGATCTCTTTAGGATCATATAATAAGAACGGAGATAAGACTCAAAGCGGGGTCTATCTCGTAGCGATACAATACGGCGACGATCTCAATGGGACCAATGAGGTCCAGAATATGAGGGATATCGTATCCGAAGCTAAGATGAACACAGACATCGACCTGACCACATACGTCACAGGTACGGATGCCATTGAATACGATACCGAGAACGGTGCCACGACAGATATGGAAAAGATCGATCCATTCTCGATATTATTGATATTGATACTTCTTGGACTATTCTTCTATGCTATTATCACAGCGGTGATACCGCCTGCAGTGGTAGGTATGGCCTACGGAATAGTTCTGGCCTTGGTATTCTTCATAGGAGGATTCCTTGATATATTCTACATAACGACGACCATAGTCCTCGTATCCATGCTTGGTGCTGGATGTGATTATTCCATATTCATAGTATCGAGATACAAAGAGGAACGCAAAAATGGCAAGGAAAAGAATGATGCACTGACAGAAGCAATAAAATGGGCTGGAGAATCGGTAGCCACTTCCGGACTGGCAGTCATAATCGGCTTCGGTGTCATGAGCCTCTGCTCATTCTCGATGATAATGTCCATGGGAATCATACTTGCACTGGGCATAGTGCTGGCGATGATAGCTGCATTGACCTTCATACCTGCTGTTCTGGCACTTATAGGCGATAAGATATTCTGGCCATCGAAGATGGAATCATATGGCCCAGAAGGAAGAGCTAGAAAAGGCGTCTGGGGTAAATTCTCCAGCTTTGGAAACAAACATTTCACAAAAGCGGCACGCATATCGAAGAAACATGCAATACCGATCGTGATCGTAGCTTTGCTGGTATCCGCACCTGCCATATATGTCATCGCGACAGCGGAGGATTCTTTCGATATGATCAGCGTCATGCCTGACAGCGAGGGTAAAGAAGGAATCGATACGATAATCGATTATACCGATGGCGGTGTTATAATGCCCACTTATGTGGTCATACAACTGGACAGCTCACTGGCCAATATAGACACCACCACTCATACTCTCACGTGGACAAGCGATGCTACACAATATCTGACCATGACAAGCACGATGTCAGAGGGCATAAAATCCAACGATACGGACAACGTCGACTATGTGCTGGGTCCAACCCCTTGGGCAAGCATATACAGCCAGGTATATGCATCAGTATATGAACAGGTCTATGAGGCGCTCGTAGAGGTGTATGGCGAAGGCAATGTCACACCAGCCATGGTAGAGGCGTACATAGCCGCAAACTATGGAACCGAGGGCATCAACAAACTCGCTGTAGAACAATTACCAGAAGTGCTCCAACCCTACATATCCCAGGTTTTCGATACATTCGGATGGGGGACTGCCCCTGCAACAGTTGCACCTTACATCGATTACATTGTGAATTATGTTGGAGGTACGGTCTCCACCGATGGAAAATACGTATGTCTCACAGTCATATTGATCGATGAACCTATGTCTCAGAAATCCATGGATTCCATAAATGCCATAGATTCCTTGGTGCATGGAACATACGATGAACAGTACAGCGACATCACGGAGAAAAGCTGGGTCGCAGGTTCTGTCGTATCCCTTGGTGAGATATCCGATACCGTCAACTCGCAGTTCGATTGGATCAGGGTCTGTGTCGTGATACTGATATTCTTCCTGCTAATGTTCGTTCTGGGATCGTATTTCACACCGATGCGTTCACTTCTTACGATAATATTGGGAATAACATGGACACTTGCACTTACCCACATCGTATTCAACATGATATTGGGAATAGATGTCACATGGGTAGTTCCGATAGTGTTGTTCGTTGTATGCCTGGGGTTGGGAATGGACTATGATATCCTGCTGACCACTCGTATCAAGGAGAACAAGAAGAAGGGAATGTCGAATGATGATGCGATAGACGAGGCATTGGTAAAATCCGGATCTGTAATAACATTATGCGGTCTGCTAATGGGCGGAACATTCCTGACGCTCATGGTGTCCTCCTCTCCGCTGTTGCAGGAGTTCGGATTCGCATTGGGATTCGCGATCCTGGTTGATTCCTTGATCATAATACCATATCTGGTACCTGCTCTAATGCACCTAATGGGAGATTGGAGCTGGAAGGGCCCTAAATTCTTGCAAAAGAATGAAAAGGAATGATCCCAACCATCTGACAAACATTTTACGTGCCTTGAATGGCACGGAATTCATATTTATAGGAATAAATTACCACTATTGGTGAATATTGATAAAAGAACAATATTATAAATCCATACTGGATGTCAATATTTATGATATTTGAAAAATTAGCTAATGGAATCACAAAGCATTCCAAGCTGATTATAATAATTTGGATTGCAGCGCTTATCATCGCAGTGCCTTTCTTTGACAAAGCGATAGACAAACTCGACTATAATACAAACAATATGGCAGATTCTAGTTCGGAATCGAGCATGGGCGCTCAGATAATCACAGATTACTTTGTAAGCAGTAGTGGGGAATCCAATTCGACCGACCTTTTGATCATAACCTATGATGATGATGCAGGAAAAACGGCCTCAGAAGATGCCGAAATCGAACTGATTGCACATTATACTGAATTTAAAGACGGAGCCTTGAAAATAATCGTACCCTATGAAAGTTACAATAACAGTGATGGTTCGGGTATGAGGATGATCGCCATCATCTTCTCAGATGAGGCAGTATCAGATGGAAGCTATACTGATGATACTAAAGCCCTCAGGGAATGGATCGCTGGGTACATTGAGAGTGCTGAAAAAGAAAACAATACGGATCTTTCCACATATGTTACCGGGAACCCCGCAATAACATATGATATAATGACTGGTTCGACGGAAGATATCTCTCATATCGATATTTTCTCAATATCCTTGATTCTTATCTTAGTAGGTCTGTTCTTCAGATCCGTATTTGCATCTGCTCTGCCTCCTATCACGATCGGTGTCGCAATTGCAATTGCATTCCTTGGATTGTTCTTCGTCGGAAGTGTGATGGACATATTCTTCATCACAGAGATGTTCATCATCGTATCCATGCTGGGTGCTGGTTGTGACTATTGCATATTCATAGTATCCAGATATAGAGAAGAACGCAGAAAGGGTGCAGACCACGACACGGCAATACATGAAGCGATCGTGTGGGCAGGAGAATCCATAACCACATCCGGAATCGCGGTCATGATCGGATTCGGTGCCATGTCGATATGTTCATTGTCACTCATAAGCGGAATGGGAGTTATGTTGGCCATCGGTATCGCAATTGCTCTGTTGGCAGCACTCACCCTGATAACATCCATACTTAACCTTCTCGGAGAAAGAATATTCTGGCCTTCCAAGATAGAATCCTATCAAGAAGGCAGCAAAGCAATGAACGGATGGTACGGAAAATGTTCCAGATTCGGAAATAAATACTTCCACAAATCTGTCAAATTCTCACTGGCTCACGCAAAAGCGATCGTCATAGCGGCAATACTTTTCACCGTTCCAATGGTGTATGTAGTGGCAACCTCAGAAACATCCTACGACATGGTGGGCACCATGCTTACTGGAGAGTCACAGGAGGGCCTGGATGTCATAGAGGAATACACCTATGGCGGATTGATAATGCCTGACTATGAGGTATTAGAACTGGAGGACAGTATCGCAACCATAAGTACGACCACGCTAGCTGGGGAAACAGTGTATTTGCTAACGTGGAATAGCAATTATACCACTTACTATGAAAAGCTAACAGGACTATCTGATACGATATCGAGCAACGACAGCAATATCGGAGAGGCATACAGCCTTCAGGTATGGGCTATAATAGCTGATGCCGCAATAGAATCTGTAGGCCCCCAGGAAACAGGAGAAACAGATTCTGAATATCTGCTAAGACTCTATACCAACGATGAAAAAACAGGCATACTGGATGATACTACTATAATCCCATCTTCCCTGAACATCTATATGGAGACCATATATGTTCTAACCGCTGCAGCAATAGCAGGAGGAATGGAATTATCCTATGACGATACCACATATGGTACAATCGTAGACGGTGGAATGAATTATACGACCGGCATAGTGGGAGGGGACACGAACACCGATGGAACGATCTCCGTAACATATGTCAAAATGACAATAATTACAAATGAACAGTCAATGTCTGATAAATCCATGGATTCTCTGCACACCATTCATGCAGAAGTCAGTACTTTCCTGGGAAATAATCAAGAATTTACCCAAGCTTGGTTGACAGGTTCTGCAGCAGTCATGTACGAAGTGTCTGAGGAAGTAAATGGAGAATTTATCAAGATCATAGCACTTGCGGTCATCCTGATCTTCATCCTATTGTTCTTTGTAATCAAATCCTACTTCACACCGTTGCGTTCGATCGTTACAATCCTCATGAGTGTCGTATGGACCATCGCGATAACACATCTCGTATTCTCAGACATCGGTTTGATCTGGCTGATACCTATCGTGTTGGTCGTGATATGTCTAGGGCTGGGAATGGATTACGATATCCTGCTGACGACGCGTATCAAAGAGAATCATATGCATAGAGGCCTATCGAATGATGACGCGATAACAGAAGCCCTGGTAAGCTCTGGATCTGTGATCACGATCTGCGGCCTCATCATGGGTGGTGCATTCGGCACATTGATGATCTCCAACATGGTGATGCTCCAACAATTTGGATTCGCCCTTGCATTCGCTATAATAGTGGATGCCCTCATCGTCCGTACGTACGTCGTACCTGCTGTGATGCATCTGATGGGCGAATGGTGCTGGAAGGGTCCGAATTTCCTGAAGAAAAAGGAACAGAAGGATGAGGTCCCCAAGGAAGAATGAAAACAGGGGGGTTGACCCCCCTTCTTTATCTATTTTCAATATCATAATCGATATTCATCGAACTGACGAATGAAGATTCAATGATTTCGAAATAAAGGATTTACCATGTCATCAGATATCAAAAGGATTCTAATGAAGACCTCATCTGTCCCCAGCGAACAGATATTGATGTATCTCATAGGGCTTCTCTTCCTGGTCGCCGGGATATACGGCCTATATCAGTACTATGGACCCCGCGAGGACATGGGCTCGGTGGAAGGAATACTGATCCTCTTGATATCATTGAGGATAATGAGCGGAGACACTCCGTTTGGTAAATTCCGTCGTTCTATCATTCTATCCATACTTGGTTCGATAGGTATAATCGTCGGCATCTTCGATCTCCTTCTGCCATACACCCTGAAGGAGCTCATACAGGTCCTTACGGTCGGCATCCTTGTCATATACACGGCCATGTGCTTCATATGGGCTATAAAAGGCAGGAATGACAACGGGATCGTCCTAAGATCACTCTGTGGGCTATTTGGAATACAGATGATATTCACGATCTTGCTTATCATGGACGTATTCGGGTCTAATGAATACCTCATATCTGGAATCGTTATGCTTGCAATGGGGATAACGATGACCCTCATGGCCTATTTCAGAACTGATTTCCCAACTCATGAAGGGAACGAATTCCCGATCGCTTCGCTTACGATGCTATTCAGCGGTATCGTCATGCTGTGCGAAGTGATCGCGATATTGCTAATGATGAAGGAAGGCGACGAATTGTCGATGAGAGGCACGATGGCGGTATTCCTGATGATCCTTGCATTGAGATTGATATCTGCAGGCGATACACCGATCGGCAAGACAGAGAGAACCCCTTTGGTGATAATCATAGGTATGATCTGTATGACAATCGCAATGGTGACCGTCATAATTCCATCGCATACGCTGTACTTGTTGATGGCCTATGCACTAGGGTTGCTTAATCTTACAGAAGGACTGCGTCTTATCAGGATGCTCTTGAAGAAGGATGAACATATGGAAAAAGTGAAGATCAGAATATGGGTAAGCAGCCTCACCATGATGCTTTTCGGAATTAACGCTTTGATGCCTGGCATATTCTCCGGTACTATGATGCTCTTCACGATGGCATTGATGTCTATTACAATGATCTCGCTTGGTACTACGATATCCTCGCTTAGGCTTAAGGAGATAAAAACTGTCAATCGGAATTATGCATGATCTCAGATATGGGTCGTATATTATAATTAATGAATATCGTTAAATATTTAATATTTGTAGATATTACGATTGAATCGTATGATTTCTAATAGAAATGAGGGCAATCATAAAAAGAGTGAAAATAATCTAAAAAGACATACGACCATCAAGATATCTGCGATTTTTGCTATCCTGTCCGTCGTATGTGTTGCAGGTTTTATCGCTATCGCTGATGATTCCGATGCCACAAGTACGACGACCTTTACAGATTATACTGATGAAGGCGTCGAAATAACATATTGCATAACATCCACATCGGAGCATACTGTGCAAGTCGGAAATGGATCTTCCTCTGCGATATCGACATCAACAGATGGTACTTTGACGATACCTTCCGAAGTCACCTACAATGGTGTCACATACAAAGTAACCTCCATCGGTAATCGTGCGTTCTACGGCTGCTACGGTCTTGGGTCCGTATATATCCCCGATGAAATAACGACCATTGATGAGTATGCGTTCTATGGTTGCTCTGGCCTCACTTCCATAACAATCCCAGAAAATGTAGAATCGATAGCGGACTATGTATTCTACGGCTGCTACGGCCTTACTTCGGTAACGCTGTCCGGAGATGTCGTTACCATTGGAAACCATTCCTTCGACTATTGCTATGGATTGACCGCCATCGAATTGCCTGAAAGTGTGACGGCAATAGGCAACTATGCCTTTGACATGTGCTATTCACTCACATCGATATCCATGCCAGATAACCTACTTACCATAGGCGATGACGCATTCTACAAATGCTATGCATTGACATCGATCACCCTTCCTGATAGCGTCACATCGATCGGCAAATACACATTCCAATATTGTTCGTCCCTGACATATGTAACGCTTTCTGACAACATGACCTCGATCCCGAAATACGCATTCTACGGTTGTTCAGCTATCGTGTCTATTTCCATACCAGAAAATATTACCTCTCTTGGAGTGTACGCATTCTACGGTTGTTCATCACTGACCTCCATCACCATTCCTGACACCGTCACATCGATCGGCGAATGCACATTCTACGATTGTTCAGCTTTGGTCTCTGTCATATTGCCCAATGACCTTGATGCGATAAATGATTACGTTTTCTATTGCTGTTCATCATTAACATCGATTGACCTATCTGAGAACACCGAATCCATAGGTGATTATGCATTCTACGGTTGTTCATCATTGGCTTCGATGAATATTCCGAACAGTGTGGAATCTATAGGCGACTACGCGTTCTGCCTATGCTCGTCATTGACAACAATTAACATACCTGACTCCGTTGAATCCCTTGGCGACCATGCATTCTACAAATGCTATGTCCTTGAGACGGTCACATTGCCAGACAACATAGAGGAGATAGGGGAATATACGTTCTCTAAATGCTATCTTCTTGGATCGATATTGATACCGGAGAAAGTTGAATCCATAGGCCAATGCGCATTCCAATATTGTTATGCGATCGAAAACGTCACGATACCAAATAATGTGGACACTATCGGCGATTATGCATTCCAATACTGTTCATCGCTCAGCCACATATACATTGAGAGGACCTCGGGATTCAGTTCATTGGGGTCCTATTGCTTCGATACACAATGTTCAAACGGCCTTACGATAGAAACTACGATATCTTCAGATGACTTCGATTCCACCTATAGCGACAATACCTCTGTGACGATAACCTCGGAAGATACAGATGATGGTACTGGGAACTATTCCCTGATATTCGCGATCATTGCAATATTTGTCATATTGATCGTAATATCGGCATGGATATATCTGAAAAGAAGAAGATGAATGAAAAATAAACATATTAAGGCCTTGCCCCGTTTAACGGAGGCAGGCCTTTTGCTTTTTAAAGGTCTTATTTCAGAAGATGGAACTCCTTCGTGGATTTGACACAGAACTGCTTGTTCCTTGCCACCTTGATGGCACCTACAGCTGCATCTGCACCCTGTATCGTCGTAAGGAACGGTATCTCGAGCTCCACTGCCAATCTGCGCATCTTATGACCATCACGGACTGGCCCTGATTTTTCCGAGGGCGTATTTATGATCAGATTGATCTTGTCCGCTCTCATGAGCCCTATTGCATTCGGACTCATGTTGTCATCGATCTTGAAGACGGTCATGGTCTCGACACCATGCTCCCTGAGATATGTGGAGGTTCCTTTTGTGGCGTATATCGTGAATCCCATCTGGCTGAGCTCTTTCGCTATCGGCAAGACGCGTTCCTTGTCGGAATTGTTGACGGTTATGTAGACCCCACCTTCAGTGGGCAGACAGTTACCGGCTGCGGTGAGCGCCTTATAACATGCGATATCGAAATCCTCGTCTATTCCCATTACCTCTCCTGTGGACTTCATCTCCGGCGTCAATATGGAATCGACACCTGGTAATTTTAGGAAGGGGAACACTGATGCCTTGACAGCGAAATGATCTATTGACCTGTATCCAGATAGACCGAAGTCCTTTAGGGTCTTCCCTAACATGATCTTGACCCCGATCTTAGCAAGAGGTATGCCTGTCGCCTTCGATATGAATGGAACGGTACGCGATGCCCTCGGGTTTGCCTCGATCATGTAGACCTCGCCACCCTTCACTGCAAGCTGCAGATTCATTAGGCCTTTTATCTTGAGTGCCAGAGCGACCTGTTTGGTTATCTCCACCATCCTGTCGATTATGTCCTTGCTCAAGGTGAATGGCGGAAGGACCATCGTCGCATCTCCAGAATGGCATCCGGCATATTCGACGTGTTCCATTATGCCCCCTATGTATACATCATTCTGGTCGCATATCGTATCGATATCGATCTCTATGGCCTCGGTGAGATATTTGTCTATCAATATCGGGTGATGCCTGGAGACCTTCACTGCTGTATCGACGTATGTCTTCAACTCGTCAGTGGAATAGACGATCTCCATCGCACGCCCTCCGAGGACGTATGATGGCCTTACAAGGACTGGATATCCTATCTCCTCTGCGATGGCCTTCGCCTCATCGAAAGAATAACCTGTGCCGGACCTTGGCTGTCTTATGCCTAGATCGTCCATGAGTTTTGAGAACCTTCTCCTATCCTCTGCGACATCCATCTGATCCGGAGTGGTGCCCAGCACCTTCGTCTTTGTACCTACCAGTGCTTTTTCGAGGTCCAAGGCCAGATTGACACTGGTCTGTCCGCCGTACTGGCATATCACGCCGTCTGCATCCTCGTACTCGATGACGTTCAGGACGTCCTCGAGATCCAATGGATCGAAGTAGAGACGATCGGATATATCGTAATCTGTAGATACGGTCTCAGGATTGTTGTTTATTATTATCGCCTCGACGCCTTCTTCCTGAAGCGCCATAACACCGTGCACACAACAATAATCGAACTCTATGCCCTGTCCTATCCTTATCGGGCCGCTTCCTATCAGGACGACCTTCTTCTTATCGGATCTTGCGACCGCCTCTGTGTTCTTTGCGTATGTTGAATAGAAATATGGGGTCTCGGCCTTGAATTCGGCTGCACACGTGTCGACCATCTTATAAACTGGAACTATGCCCATGTCCTTCCTTATCTTGCGGATCTCCAGACAATTCTTCTTCGTGAGGTCGCCGATGGTATCATCGGAGAATCCCATACGTTTTGCGGTCTCCATCAGATCCTTCGTCATGGGCTCATTGGCGAGCCTGTTCTCCATGTCGACGATGTTCTTCAATTTCCTAACGAAGAACTCGTCCCACTGTGCGAGTTCTGCTATCTTCTCGATCTTCCATCCTTTCCTGATGGCCTCTCCTATCGCGAAGATACGCCTGTCGGTAGCATGTTTCAACTCGTCTATGAGTTCCTCATCGTTCATCTCGATGCGGTCCAATCCTTTAACACCGATCTCCAAGGACCTGAGTCCTTTCAGAAGTGCCTCCTCGAACGTACGTCCGATGGACATCATCTCCCCAGTGGACTTCATCTGTGTTCCCAGATGCCTGTCTACGGTACGGAACTTATCGAAGGGCCAACGGGGTATCTTCACTACCA
The DNA here is from genome assembly GCA_963676045.1 of uncultured Candidatus Methanogranum sp. Taxonomy (GTDB): domain Archaea; phylum Thermoplasmatota; class Thermoplasmata; order Methanomassiliicoccales; family Methanomethylophilaceae; genus Methanogranum. The sequence goes on along the minus strand of OY780938.1, from coordinate 79,161 downwards.
CATAATCTATCGCAGGCTCGAAAGCGGCGAACGTAGTGCCAGTGATCCTGTTTGGTATCTCATCGAGGGTGTATCCTACCGCGATCTTCGTGGCCACACGTGCTATCGGATATCCTGTGGCCTTAGATGCCAATGCGGATGAACGGGACACACGGGGATTGACCTCTATGACCCTGTATTCGCTATTCTCAGGATTCAACGCGTATTGTACATTGCATCCTCCCTCTATCCCGAGTGCGCGTATTATCTTCAACGATGCCGTCCTCAGACGCTGATGGTCCTTATCTGATATCGTAAGCAGAGGTGCCACAACGATGGACTCACCTGTGTGTATTCCCATCGCATCGAGATTCTCCATGTTGCACACGATTATGCAATTATCATTGGAGTCCCTCATGACCTCATACTCGAGTTCCTTCCATCCCAGGACGCTCTCCTCTATCAGTACCTGATGAATACGGGAATACGCGAGACCTCTGGCACATATCTCCATGAGCTCTCCCTCGCTGTATGCGATACCTCCTCCGGTACCTCCCAATGTGAATGCAGGACGCACAAGAACTGGATATTTCCCTATGACCTTGACGGCCTCCAATGCCTCCTGTATCGTGTTCACGCTTCTGCTTAGAGGTACAGGTTCCCCTATCCTCTCCATCGTCTCTTTGAACAGTTCACGGTCCTCGGACATCTCTATCGCATCGGGCTGTGTACCTACAAGCTTCACACCCAATCTATCGAGCTCGCCTGATTCTGCAAGCTCCGAGCATATGTTCAACGCAGTCTGCCCGCCCATTCCCGATACTATGCCGTCGACACCTTCCTTCTCGATTATCTTGACCACTATGTCCGCCTGAAGGGGTTCTATGTAGACGCTGTCCGCGGTGTCCGCATCCGTCTGTATCGTTGCAGGATTCGAATTCACTAGAACGGTCTCGTATCCTTCCTCGCGGAGTGAACGGCATGCCTGAGTACCGGAGAAATCGAACTCCGCCGCCTGTCCTATGATTATGGGACCTGAACCTATGACCATCAGTTTCTTGTAATTCTTTCTCACAGATGTCCCTCCTTGATTACCTTACCGAACTTATCGAACAGGAATGATGTGTCCCATGGACCCGGCGATGCTTCCGGATGATACTGCACAGTGAATATCGGCAGATCCTCATGCTTCAGACCTTCTACTGTGTTATCATTGACATTAACCTGGTCAACTATCAGACCGGTGCCCTCGAGGCTGTTCTCATCGACTGCGAAACCATGGTTCTGCGATGTTATGTAGACCCTTCCCTCGTATTTGACGGGTTGATTGCATCCGCGGTGTCCGAACTTCAGCTTGTAAGTGCTGCCGCCCAATGCCAATGCGGTCACCTGGTTACCGAAACATATTCCGAATATCGGCAACTGTGTGGACAATTCCCTCACGGTCTTTGCCGTGTTGTTGATTATTGCAGGATGGGATGGGTCGCCTGGTCCATTCGATAGCAACACCCCTTTGACCTTTGATTCTGTGATGACGTCCGCAGGAGTGTCATAAGGGAACACTACGACATTGTATCTGGACGATAGGTCCCTCAATATGCCTGATTTCTCACCGCAATCGAGAAGACCTACGGTGATCTCCTTGTTGCTCCCGTATCTCTTTATCTCCTTGCATGAGACCTCCCCTACGAGGTTGCTCTCAGAGGGTGCAGGCATCCTCTTGAGCTCCTTTATCAATTGCTCTATACCGTCCTTGTCCTGGGTGACGGCTCCCTTCAATGTTCCCATTGTCCTGATCTTGATGACCAGGTCCCTTGTATCGATACCCGATATACCAGGTATCTTGAATTTTTTAAGGAAATCATCCAATGTCCTTCCACCATACATCTTGGAAGGCTCCTTACAGTACTCCCTCACCACGAGTGCACGGGCATGGATGGATTCGGATTGATAGAATGAATCACTGATACCGTAATTGCCGATCAATGGATAGGTCATTACGAGTATCTGCCCCTGGAACGAAGGATCCGTCAAACTTTCCTGATAACCGCACATACCGGTTGAGAAAACAACCTCACCGAATGCGAGAGACTGATATCCGAAGGGCTCCCCTTCGTATACGCTCCCGTCCTCAAGGACCAAATAACTGCGTGCCATTGAGGATAATTCTAAGTTGAGGATTGTATTTAATGGATTGGGTTTATTCAGAACAACCCATCAGAATTGATGTCTAGAATTAGACAACCCCTCTTATTTTGTACTCGGATTTATAAATCCTTGTGTTAGCTGGGAAAAATCAAGGCAAATGTAATATTATTATCGGTTGATGTACTTATTCCAAACATGCGAATCCTAGACAAGGACCCGGGAACCAACAGCATCAAGATGATGTTGGAGACAGATGAGGACATGTGGCATCTGTACAATGTGATCGAGACAGGGGACCTTGTGATCGCATCGACGACCCGCAGAGAAGAGAAATCTGCGGACAAGCTCAGAGCGGAAAAGATGGAAAAAAAGAGGATGATCTTGGGAATACGCGCTGAGAAGATAGAATTCTCGGAAGATGACCTCAGATTGAGGATACTGGGGACAATAGAGTCGGGACCGCAGGATGTAGGACAGCATCATACGCTAATATTCGAGATAGGCGACAGCCTCATACTCTCCAAGGACCACTGGAGGGAGACTCAGATGGAAAGACTCGAAAGGGCCGTCAATGACACGAGGAAACCACGTATAATCTTCGTATCCCTCGATCAGGACGATGCCACCATCGCAGTATTGAGGCAATTCGGATTGAAGGAGATAACGACCCTGAGATCCGGAAGGTCTGGGAAGCAATATGAGGAGAAGACCAAGGGAGACAACTACCATGATGAGATCATCGACAAGATAAGACCGCTCATGGAACCCAACATGCCTCTTGTGCTCCTTGGACCTGGATTCGAGAAAGAATCGCTTGCAGAGGACCTCAAAAAACTGAATGAGCCTCAATTCAAAAGCGTCCACATATACCACACGGGACAGTGCGGAATGGCTGGAGTGAATGAGCTTATCAAGACCGGCATGGGGGCAGACATACTACGGGAATCCGCTGTCGGAGCGGAGATGGAGGCCGTGGAAAAACTGATGGCCGAGATCGGCAAGGATGGATTGGCCACATACGGCCCGAAGGAGATAGAGAATGCAGCTACCTCTGGTGCCGTGGAGACACTTCTGATATTAGATTCCAAATTAAGGGAACAGGACCTTGACCACATAGTGAAAACAGTCGAATCCCAAAAGGGGAATATCCTTGTCGTATCCGAACAACATGATGGCGGAAGATCGCTCGCATCACTAGGAGGAATGGGCGCTATTCTACGTTATAAAGTCTAAATATCGCCTTTCTTAAAGTGTATTAGACAAATGAACAGTTTGTCAAGGAAAACGTTTAAGAATAATATTTTACAATTAGGTTCGTTCAATTTTGAATGGACGTTTTCGGCCCAGAACAGGGCTAAAAATGAGGAATAGAAATGAAAAGCTACAATGAGGTCAAGCGGATCCTGGATAAATATGAGCTTGTGGCTTGCGACACCACCCTCCGGGATGGTGAGCAGACGGCAGGTATCGTATTCTCGAATGTAGAGAAATACAGGATTGCTCAGCTTATGGACGATGCGGGCGTACAACAGATCGAAGCCGGCATACCTACCATGGGCGCAGATGAAAAGAAGGCTGTAAAGCACATCGCTCACATGGAGCTCAATGCTTCTATCCTCGGATGGAACAGAGCGGATATCCACGACATTGATACCAGTATCGAATGCGAGGTCGATTCCGTCGCAATATCCATGTCTTCATCAGACATCCACATAGAGAACAAATTGAAAAAGAGCAGAGAATGGGTGCTGGAAAAGATCATTGACAGTGTCGAGCATGCCAAGGCCCACGGCCTCTATGTATCGTGCAATGCAGAGGACGCTTCACGTGCAGATATCGATTTCCTCATCAAATTCGCGCAGACCGCAAAAGATGCTGGCGCTGACAGATTCAGATACTGCGACACGATTGGAAGGGAAACGCCATTCAACTGCTACAACAGGGTTAAGAGAGTCATAGACACCGTGAAGATCGATGTAGAGATGCACACCCACGATGATTTCGGCATGGCAACTGCAAACTGCATGGCAGGTATGATGGCTGGTGCCAAATTCGCAAGCACGACCGTCATGGGAATCGGAGAAAGGTCCGGAAATGCACCACTCGAAGAGGTCGTAATGTCTGCGAAGCATCTTTACGGAAAGGATTTCGGAATAGACCCATTGAAGCTCAAGCCTTTGGCAGAGTTCGTATCGGTCGCCGCCAACAGGCCGATACCTGTATCCAAACCTTTCTTGGGAAGCAACTGCTTTGCACATGAAGCCGGGATACATGCGGACGGCATCATAAAAGATGCAAAGAATTACGAGCCATACGATCCAGAAGAGATGGGATTGGAAAGGAAGATCGTCATAGGAAAGCATTCCGGAAGGAACACGCTTGTGACCAAATTGAAAGACAAAGGCATAACCCTCAATGATGAGGATGCCGTGATACTTTTGGATTGGGTCAGAAGATATGCCGTCAAACTTCACCGCAGCATCTCAGAGGATGAACTTGTTGTTATATACAACAATCTCAAAAAGGGCGACGACCCCTTTGATGACGAGAACTGAAGATAACATCTTACCGGTCTGACGACCGGAAACAACAATTTTTTAATTTTTACTTGAACTCCATTAAATGCGGAGTTCGTAAATCCTCAATTCCTTCTCCAATACTTGATGAAATAAAGGAATATTATACAACCTGCACCAAACAACACAACGAACACATGTGTCCAGAAATCGACGTTGACAGGCATTATGAACAGGATCAGGAAATCCAATAGAAGGACTATCATCCAGGTATTGACCTTTACCATCTCCTTGTAGAATCTTGACACTCTGCTGTCCAGATCCCCCATGCCCATATTGACGGCCTTCCTTTCGATATCCAACATTACCTTCTCAGCGAACTTGACATTCTTCACAATCAGATACAATGGTATCATAAGGGCGATGAATTCCATCATCAGGATCAATGTGTAACAATCATTATATGAGAACGGCGCGACCGCATCATATAGGAACTGGGCCATGCCTGGTGTCGCGAAGAAGAACACTATTATCATGACGACCAATACGACCGCTTCCAAATAGGCCAATGTCAAGTTCCTCTTGAACTTGTCAGCGGTTGCCTTGGAAGACAATGCCATCTTCGCATACTGGTCGCTTCTGAATTTCTCAGCCTTCCTGAAGGTGTTGTAAACGAAACTCGGACTGTACTCCTCGACCTTGTCGCATATCAAGTCAGAATGCTTGGATATTATAGGCAGCATTATCATCGACAGCAATGCCGCACCTATTACCGATGTGTATACACTCTGCGATATGACGCCCGCATCATATGCCTCCTTCGAGATGATGAATGCGAATTCGCCCATCGCCACCAGACTGACCGAGGATATGAAACCAAGCCGCATGCTCTTGTTCCCGATGAAGAATGCAACGAATACACTCAATGTCTTCAAGAAACCATAGGCCGCAAAGAACAATATGATCAGCAGGATGTTATCTATGATGCTATCCGGGAATATCTTCAATCCTACGGATATGAAGAATATACCCATGAATATATTTTTCATCGGACTTACGTCATGTTCGATAGACTTTGCAGTATGGGACTGCGAAACAATGACACCCATGAGGAATGCGCCGATGGCCATCGACATGCCTACGACCACTGATAACAAAGATAGGGCAAAACACATACCCAGAGCAGAAACCAATAGCACTTCCTCTGGCATCTTGTCGCCTATCCAATCCAATATCTTTGGTATGAATATCAGGCCTAGGACCATCGATCCTGCCATGAAGAGAACTATGATCAAAAGCATCCATAGTATTGAACCTAGGTTCATCGAGGACCCAACCAGCAAAGGCGAGGTCATTGAAAGGATTATTACCTGGGCAACGTCCTCTATAACAGTTATGAGGATTATCGTCTCAGCCTCTTCCCTATTGAGCTTATCTGTCTCTGCAAGGACGGCGGTAACGACTGCCGTACTGGAACCAGATATTATTGCGCCGAAGAATATGCACTGAATGGAGTCCCATCCCATCAACATACCGAATATGTATCCGCCCAAGATCATTATCGGCACCTGGATCATCACGACCATTAGAGCGAACATTCCGCTCTTACGGATCTTCTTGATATTCAGTTCCATACCTATGCAGAACATCAAGAATACCATACCCAGGTCGGATAGGATCTCAACAACGAGTTGAGAATCCTCAGATTGGGATGCCCAATAGCTAGCCAAGATTATACCTGTGGCAAGATATCCGATTATGGTCGGCATCTTCAATTTTTTAAATATAACTGTACAAATGGCACCTACAGAGAGAAGCAACGTCATGTTCAAAAGCAAAACTGACTCTTCCATCCTTCTCTGGCGCCCCCACAGTTAATTACGCTAATAGTAAAAAAAGGTATTGAAAGTATAGATTTGGATCGATCGATTGTAATGAAAAACGATTGTATCACTCATCATCATTTTCCTCGTCTGAGACATTGACCTTCTTCCTCTGACGACCTCCGGTCTTCTTTAATTTGCCTTGGTCCAATGCCCATTGATAACTTACTACCTCTGCAGGCGTTATCAGTATGCGCTCGCCCTTTACGAATTTCCTTCCTAATGCCCAATTTGTGAAAGGAGATATGACCCTGTACTCATCAGCATCCATGACCACTTCTTTGACATTAGGTCTGCCTTTGGCCTCGGAATAAGTACCAGAACGCATGATCGCCGTGCCATCCTTGACCTCTATTGTGCTTGTACAAACGGTATCGAGGAAATATCTGTCGTGAGTAACAACGATTATAGTTCCATCATATTCCACAAGAGCTTCCTCTACGGCATGCTTCGCCGGTATATCGAGATAATTGGTCGGCTCATCCAAGATCAAAAGATTGGTCTCATCCAGTAACATCATGGACAATGCCACACGTGCCCTCTGCCCTCCGGAGAGCATCTTCATAGGCTTGTCGACCTCATCTCCGAATAGCAGCATCCTCGCGAGCATCTGCCTTGCGTCGCCCCTCCGATCCTTTCCTACCAACATCAGAAGCTGTTCCTCTGCGGTCAACCTGAGATCCAGACAATCATGATGCTGGGAATAGTATCCGATCTTCGCGCCTGGAGCCACCCAAAGCTCTCCTTTGCTGGGTATCTCCTCGAGTATTGCCTTCAACAATGTGGACTTGCCTTCTCCGTTGGCACCGAATATGCCTACCTTGTCGCCTTTGTGTATGTCGAGATCGACATGTTCCAGTATGGTCCTGCCTCCCAACTCGACCGATAGGTCCTTCGTTGTTATGACATTCTTACCCGATTTGGGAGCGGCCTGTATCTTCACGGTTATCTCTTTGTTGGTCTCAGGCTTCTCCTTCTCGTCCATCTTCGCTATGAGTTTCTCACGCGTCTTATGGGTGGTCATGTACCACTGATCCTTGTGAAGCTGATCGACGATCTCTTCCTGTCTCTTCTTCTGCGAGGCGTACTTCTTGTATTCCTTCTCCATGCGGTCGAGGTCCAACATCTTCTTTGTTATGAAATCGGTATAATTGCCCTTGTATTCCCTGCTCTTCCCATGGTCTATCTCCAACATGCGGATCGCGATCTTATCCAGGAAATACCTGTCATGGCTTATCACCAAAACGGAGCAATGTGTCTTCAGAAGATAATCCTCGAGCCATTCCACTGTATCTATATCCAGATGGGACGTCGGCTCATCCATTATCAATATGTCGCATTCATCTGCTTGTACAAGTATACGGGAAAGCATGACCTTGGTCCTTTCTCCCCCAGAGAGGGATTCCATAGAACGGTCCATCATATTCTCGGATAGCCCGACCTTCTTGAGGGCCTTGATGAGATTCTTCTCATCCTTCATATCATTCAATGCGAGGTCCTTCTCCAATTGAGAATACTCTGATGCGATGGCGTTCCAATCCATCTCCGCACCACAAGCCATCATCTCCTCTATCTCCCTCATCCTCTTGCGGATGTTCTCGATATGGCCATATGGACGGCCCAACACATCCCTGACGGTTACATCAGGCGATGATTCGGCGAACTGCTCGAGATATCCAACACGGTTGGTATTGATTATCAGCTCACCTGTATCCGGCTTCTCCTGTCCAAGCAATATCTTCAGAAATGTGCTCTTACCCGCGCCGTTGATACCGATGAGGCCGATGCTGTCCCCCTCATTGATCTGGAGACTGACATCCTTGAGCACCTTTACAGGTCCGAATGACTTGGCAATGGCCTGCGCTTTGAAGAACATATCGACCACATCGTATCTTGATATTTGATACTCACTGACCATCGTTGCGCTTCTTCTTTCTTATCAGAAGATACGACATCACCAATATCAACACCACTGCTATGATTATTATTGCAACGAGGATGATTGTCATCCCGTTGTCAGATGGACTACCTCCGCCACCGTAAGTTACCCCTGTGACAGTTAGTATGCAGTCCTGGATCACCATGAAATCCTGACCCTGGGATATCACATCGTTCCCCAGATACAATACCGGAGTCCCATGATATCCGTCAACAACCCTCAACTCGATATAATGCTCACCGTATGGCACCGTTATAGTGGCACCTCCCTCGTATTCGGTTATGCCATCGAATACCCAGACTATGCCTGGATTGTTTGTCAACACAACAGTGAATGTCTCCGTCGTAGTGTCGGCGGTCACATATTCGTAATCTCCGACATAATGGACACCGGTTATGCTCTTTCCTGACGGGTCCAACCATTGTGCGAATCCAACATCAGTTATCTTGGGTACCAACAAAACCAATTTCGTTGTATCGGATGAGGAATACTCGAACGCATATGTATCGCCATCGAATATGAATCTTGTAGATTCCGTATATCCGAAGACACTTTTTGGATTGAATTCGGATACGGTACCGTAGATTATTGCAATCGCATCATCGCCCAAGGATACTTCACCGGAGATACATGTGCTATTCGCATACGGCAGAGTGGTAGGCGCATTTCCAACCTGTATCTGTTCATATACAGTAGTGACCCCGGTCACCGTCATCACACCTGTCACGATCAAATCGTCAGCTTGCAATGTACCACTTATATAGGCCGTACCATAGACCTTCATCGTCCCATCAACGGATAGAACAGAACCTGACCTGACCTTGACTGTACCGTTTACATCGAGAGTCCCTTTGACATTGGTCTGACTGATGATATCGAGAGTCCCTTCTACATAGAATGTTATCCCCTCATTTATTGTGAACGTCCATGAATTCGTGGACAACGTCACTCCTGATGGGAGCGTCGAATCCTCTAACAGTGTGACATCCCTTCTCAGACTTATGCTGTCCCCGGAAGATACTTGGCTCAACATTACAGGTAAGCTGCCAAATCTGGTTGTCGTGCTGTTGTAATAACTGACATCTGCATATACCTTAGAACCGAATGAACCTTTGTTGGTAAACAAGCCGTATGCCGTGATGAATCCATCATTCGTCATCTTGCCATTTGTGTTATTGAAATTCGAGTTATCCGATATGATAATACCTGAGTGCGAATTGTTTAAAACATCCCCTTCGTTGATGAAATCGGAATTACCGTCTATGTAGAGCGTTCCCTGATTTATTATCTTCATGTCCGACGATATATTTATCGAATAATCGATGACCAGAGACCTTGATATGTACACTTCACCATCTGATTGACCAGATATTGCCTTTGAGATTGTGGTATATATCCTTTGATCACTCGATAAATAATATGCAGAAGACTGAATATTGAGGTCGGAATCTTCTTTCGTTATTGTGTAACCATCCGATACTATCGTACCGTTGACAATCAATGTTGACGCTTTTGTGAGGTCTAATGTACCGATCACATAGATGCTTCCATCGATATTGAAATCCGAATCAGAGGAAAAGATCAGATTCGCATCGGATTCGGTAGTAAGAGCTATGCTTGAGCATATTGTAAGATCGCCTACCCCTACATCTCCTGAGACTATCATCTGACTCTGGATGCCTGATATGCCAGGGGTGATTATCTGTCCCTCGTATCCCATTATAAGTCCGGAAAATGAGACCGTGTATCCTCCGATATCCAAAGAATACACTCCGGAAGAAAGACATACGATATATTGGCCATTACCCAGAGCTATAACGTTACTTGATACGGTGACATCGCCTAACGTACCGATGACAACGGCATGGGTGCAATCGTTATTATCTCCGACCAGTAGATCGAAGAATGTACCCAATGATGATCCGCCGTTCCTATCGATGTATCCCAATGTTCCGATCAATTGATACGTATTGCTGTCTTTCTTGACAACCTTGAAATTGTTATCCAGCAGGTTGTTGCTTATCGCACCTGTGATGGTGACCTTCTCATCACCTGTATATCCATTCGATGCTTCGATCGTGCAAGATGCTATCGTGCTAAATCCTATGCCGAACGAGGAATCCGTCTCTCCGGACACAGACATCGAAGAACCAGATATTGTGACCTCTGTACCGACAATGTCGTTACATTCCAACGATCCGGTACCACCATTCACTGTACCCGTGAAACCATTTGCATCTTTACCCAATATTAGATCTCCGGACACCAGAATGAAAGTCCCCTGTGAATCACCAGACGATAGCTGACCTATTATGTATGGGGAACCTGAGTTTACATATAGCTCGAATCCAGAGATGTTCGAGAAAGATATCTCTGAAAATACTGTGCTCCCTGAGATCAAAGATACTTGACCGGAATATGTGCCTTCAACGACCATATAGTCGGTTATGCTAACATCACCAGAGTACGTCTCACCTTCATTTATCAGCAATTTATCTGTTGTTATCGCATCTGAGGATTTTTGATCGTATGAGGACGCAAACATGCATACAGATACTGCCATGAATATGACGGCAACAGATAGAACTGCGAATTTAATTGACTTTTTTTTGTTTATCATTGCCTATCACACCGAATATCAATGGATCTCTCGACTAGATGAATAAGGGCTTCAGAATTAAAAAGAATTGCTAAGTTAAAATCAGATTGTATGTATAAGTTAAATAAAAGTTAAGGGAGGGGACGAGCCCCAGTTTTTTTATCTGTTCGAGGATGATTCCTTTTCACTACTTACAGATCAGCTTCTCATCAATCTGAGTGCAACGATGATAGCGATGACTATGATCACGATTGTGATGACAATCAAGAGGATATCTGTTACACTAAGACCGGAGTCGTCAACTACCTTCTGATCAACTGCTCCGCCGAATGTGACTGTGTCACCTGCGGCTGCAGTGTATGTCAAAGTGGATGATGAGGACTTCTGTGTGCCGTTGACTAATATCGAACTGTTCTTGAGTTCGTAATCGCTGTCAGCTACAAATGTGATCTTTGTCGCATTTGCTGTGGAGACGTTTACAGTACCGCTCAAGTATGTGACATCATTGACGACCCAGTATCCATGCTGTGTGTATCCAAGTGTTATTGTGCTTGGAACAACTGCAGGGCTGAGTGTGAGGTAGTCACCGTTCGTTGGGACGTATGTGCTTGTTATGGGTGTTCCATTGGCAAGTACCTTTCCGGCCCAATAGTATCCGTCATATGTGGTGAAGGTGATTGTGTAGCTCTCTGCCCAGTCGAGTGTGACCGATCCGCCGTTACCGAAGTTGACGTTGTTAACCATCCAGTATCCGTTTGCCTGATACTCGAGTGTCACATTGTACTTTATCGCTTCGAATGATGCGTAAAGGTTGGGGTAGGCACCTACATTGGCGTGTGTCAATGTGTAGCTTGTGATGAACGATCCATTGTCGTCATACCATCCGAGGAAGTTGTATCCAGGGACAGATGGGGCGTAGTAGCCAGCGTACAATACATCATCGTTTGTGAACAATGTGAGGTAAAGGACACCATCTGCTATGTAGAACTCTGTTGCATATACCTCAGAGTTGAAGGATATTGCACCAGCATCTGTGATTCCGTATATTGTTGCGTATCCGACAGCACCAGAGATCTGGATGACTGCACCGTTTGCTACACCGTTGAAGCTTGTTGCGGGTGTACCAGATGTTACTGTATCAACATTAAGTAATCCACCGTCTTCTGTGACCGATCCAGTTGTTGAGACTGTCAGATCATCGATGTACTGTGGTACGAATGCTATTCCGACAGCTTCGCCATCGGTTACATCTGCAGCAATTATGAGGTCTCCAGTTACATCAACAGTTGCCAGGAGTTCTTCACTTGCGAACAATGCACCAGATACCAATGTTCCCTTAACATTTACTGCTATGGTTGCATCTCCTCCAGTTACATCAACAGTTGCATCATCCACTAGGACGACTGCACCAACTATTTGGGTGTAACCGAAGTCGATGTCACCGTTTACGTTCAATACTGCTGTGGTTGTTGTTGCGAATGTGTATGATACATCTACGTAGTAGAGGTAATCTGCGATTCCAGTCTCGACGTTTCCATCGTATGAACCGGTTCCGGACGCTGAGAATACGAATATTGCATCTGCGTAGAAGGCATCGGTTGCATCCTCGGATATATTGTCAAATGTGCTAGCTACATTGAAGGTTCCTCCAAGGTAGATTGCACCTACAGTCAAAGATCCGGAGTTGAGGTTCAATGTTGCGGCATCCAATGATATTGAGAATGCTTTGGCGTCACGTGTTATTGTTGCATCGACTCCAGGTGTCAAGAACAGAACTGAAACTTCGTTCAAGTTACCGTTGATGTTCAAGGTCACTCCGCTGTAGACCAGTATTGGCTGATCGTTTGCATCGACTGTCACACCTGCTGCGACAGTTGAATCAGAGAAGAGGTATCCTACCCAGCTGAGTTCTATTGTGTCTCCACTGGTTGCGAGGTCTAATGCGGTCTCAAGGTTGGTGTATATTGTGTGGTTCTCGTACTGCATCTCTACAGTTGAGGTTATGTCGCCTATGACGTTGTTCTCATCTTCGACCATGGCGGATGCCACGACCTTTCCGTTGAGTACTATGAAGTCACCATTTGTGACATCGAGGGTAGCGTCATCAGCTATTGTTATTGTTGCGTATGAAGGTTCGAAAGATGCTCCGGTGAGTCCGAATACGGACATTACATCGGTAATCATTCCAAGTTCATTGGCTGTAAGGAGTGTGCTCAAAGCATCCTCAATATCAACCTGAACGTCTGGAATACCGACTATGATCTCTGCATCTTCAGCGAGTGTTACTGTCTTCTCGCCGCTGAGTGTCAAGTCTTCTGTGATAAGAGCTACTCCGTATACGGTTACAGCGTCGGAGCTGCTCAATGCGTTTGCAAGTGTTGTGTAATAGTGCGTCGTATAAGCTGGTATATCTGTCACTTCACCAAGGATTGTGACATATGTTACCTTAGAGTAGTATGAAGCACTGAGGAAACCGTCATCGATTGGCTGTGCTATATATGGATCTGTAACATATGTTATCAATCCAGATACGTACAATATGCCATTGTTGTCGATGGAATCAACGGACAATTCGTCCATGTTCTTTACATTCAAGGTTCCATCTACGATGACTGCACCATCGTTCTGCAACTCGGAGTTCTCGAGGAGAGTAGCTACTGAGTTGTCAGCGATAACGAAGAGGGCGTACTCTACGTAGAATACGTCGTCACTTGCGTAATTTATCGTGAAATTTCCAGTCACTGTGAGGGTGGGCACTGTGTTGCCTGTCAATGTAAGGACATCATCTGCATCAACGTCTGTAACGTCGTTGAAGCAACCCATGACTATTCCGGTAATGTATGCTGTTGTAACATCATCTACGGTTTCAACAGATATTGTTGCACCTGCGATGTACTCTGCATCAAACTTTGCACCGTTGGCGTACACATCTCCAGTGTATGACTTGTTGTCATCGCTCATTGGAGAATCTGCTACACCAAGCGTTACTGCACCGGTATGAACTGTAACGGATCCGGTTGTTGAACCATTGATGGTCGTAACGGATGTTGCTGTCTCTGGATCGACAACGGTCACATCTACTGTGACTGTTACATCTGAGACACCGTCGAAGTACAGGCTGTTCGAAGGTGTGCCTGTAGCTGTTGGTTTTCCATCTACGAGTACTGCGTCTCCGAAGTAGATGTAACCGGTGAATGTGGCGGTCGAAGCTATTGTTATGGTGACAGTTGTATCTACACCTGCAACACCATCTAATACGTTATACACGTAGTAGTTCGAGTTCGCGGTCATGTTCTCAAGGGTAATGTTACCCGAGTTGAGATACGTTGTACCCGTACTCGCTGCATCGCTGTCATCGTTTGTGGCGAGAGCTACTCCTGCAACGCTGACCATTGCAAGTGCTGCTACCACTACGAGTGCGAGCATTGTCTTGTTGTTTTTCATATTCATTTTCATTTGGAATCATCCCCTGTCGCTCAATTTTTCTAATCCTGCGAACAGGACCGATTAAAGGCGACACGTGTTCCTGACTCCGATCTCAGGTAATCAACATACGACAATTTCAAAAAGAAGGAGTAATCGAAGCAATACATAATATATCGATCGATCCCCACCATCCCATTGATCTCATCGGCATATTGAATCGCTTTATGCGACCCGATATCGAGGTCATGCACATAATCAGCTTTCACTGAGGCTATGCACGGGGCTTAGTATGGATTACAAATATAAAAAGATTAACGGACGACTCAACACATGATAATCACAGTGCCAGCAATCAGATATTGTCATTAACTGCGATTATCTCACGATCACACTGGCGACACCGTTGCATCCCTTGATCAAAGGTATCACATAAGCAGGTATTTCGCCATCCACCACCACAATGAGATGTGATTCCATCCTGTTCCCTGGATCGTCTATGACCGCCTGCCTCACCGTGAGGCCCTGCTTGTATATCACACCCATGGTCTCGGCCAATATGCCAGGCTTGGAAGCGTCTGTCGGTATTATCTCAATCGTAGAGCAACCGATCTCCGGTGCCATGTCCGACATCAAAAGGGTGGGCCTGACCTTTGAGAATATGGCCGAAAGCTCGCGAGTGGTATCTATCCTTTGTATGGCAGACCTCACGACCCGGTGGTCAACATCCGCCGCCCTCGCTATAGAAGCATCTGATTGTTCGATAGGACCACAATATGCCTTTCCATCTCTGACGCTTATCCCATGACGGAGCATCAGCATCGCCACCTTTTCCTGAGAAGGATACTGCCTTAGCAACTGATGGATGCGCTCCATATTTCCAGTTAATGCTCTGTTCGTTTAAATCATTTGGGAATATAATCCATGAACGCACAAACCCTTTATATCAAAAATGCCGTGGTGCCCTCATACAGGTGTATTGCCGTGTCGAACATGAAGGAGCTCAGGGAACAGATCGAGGAGATCGACGAACAGATCATCGACCTCATTTCCACCCGCATGGAGATCGCTGATGAATTGGCAAAAGCGAAGAAAAATGCAGGCCAGAAATACTGGGATGAAGAGAAGGAGCGCGAAGTGATCAGCAGGTACCATGAGCTATGCGAAGAAGTGAGCCTCTCAGAGGATGAGGCACGCATGATATCTGATGTCATACTCAGGATCTCCAAGGAAAGACAGAAGCATCTGTTCGAGACCCATTGAATCGCTATTTATTCAAACCATTTAAAAGGTTATTGATTTTTTATCTTTATCGAGTTGTACCTGCCGTTCTATTGTATTGAAATGAAATTGATACGATTCTCAAATCAACATTATTAAATACGTTACTGATTTCGTAGATTTTCTAAGAATCCCATTACCATGTTATTAATACTACTCCTTCCTTGCGTGGAAACATCAAAATCAATAGGAGTAAGACGATATGAGCAAGATTCAAGTTGCAGTGCTCGGGGCAACAGGTATGATAGGGCAAAGGTTCGTTCAAATGCTCGAGGACCACCCCTATTTCGAGATAGAAGGCCTTTACGCCTCAGAGAAATCAGAGGGAAAGAGATTCGGCGATGTCCTTAAGATAAGGGATTTCGTGTACAAGGCGGATACTATGGAGAGAAAAATAGAGACAATGGACCTCTCCAAGATATCCAAGAACTGCAGGATCGCGTTTTCCGGCATACCATCTGAACTTGCAGGACCGACAGAGACTGAATTGGCACAAAAGGGAATTGCTGTATTCACCAATGCGGGGTCCCATAGGATGGACAAACATGTGCCGATAATAATCCCTGAGATAAACTGGGCACAATATGATTCCATAAAGGATCAGGAAACATACAAGGACGGAGGGTACATAATAACGAATGCCAACTGCTCAAGCACAGGCATAGCCATTCCTCTGAAGGCCTTGAACGACGCGTATGGGCTTAACCAGGTGTTCGTATCCACATATCAAGCACTCTCTGGCGCAGGATACCCAGGCGTGCCGTCTTTGGACGCGGTCGGAAATGTCATACCATTCATAAGCCATGAAGAGGAAAAGATGGAGACCGAACTTGCAAAGATGCTCGGAACCTATGAGAAAGGCGAATTCAAATATGCCGACTTCAAGGTCATCGCGAACTGTGCCAGAGTACCAGTTATTGATGGGCATTTGGAATCATTGGTCTTGGATCTGAAAGAAGAACCTTCTCTCGAAGAATTGGAAAGGACATTGTCACAGTTCCGTGGAGAACCTCAGAAGCTCAAACTCCCATCTGCACCTGACCAGCCAATAATCGTGAGGACGGAAGAGAACAGACCTCAACCTGTCTTCGATGCAATGGCAGGAACACCAGATAGGGCGAAGGGAATGGCCTCGACCGTCGGAAGATTGAGAAAGAGCAACGGATACTATAAGGCATTCGTACTTTCACATAACACGCTGAGAGGCGGAGCCGGAGGTTCCGTCTTGAATGCTGAACTCGCAAAAGCGAAGAAACTGATTTGATACCAAAGGGCGGCCGACATGAATCGGCCGTCCAAAATATCAACTTCTAAGATTTTAATATCAAAATGTTTAGAGGATGACGACCTTCTATATCTTTAGGCATAGATAATTTAATATTAATATCAAAACTAAAAGACCCAGAATTAAAATTTTTTAAATTGAAAAATCATTTTTCCGATTATAATGTGTTTTTTATAAAAAAAATCAAAAATAAATTCAAAAATCTTTCTTTTTTTATAGAATCTTGAATTATTTTAATGTGCCAGATTAGACAAATAAAAATAGATGAAAGGTAAACTTAAAGAATAAATGCACATATGCATACTTTTTTTCCTCGGATAAACTTATTAAACCCCTTTTTTATACAAAAAGCATAGAGGCCGGAAGATGACCGTAAAACTGGGAATCCCTAATAAGGGAAGACTCAACGAAAGAGCCGTGGAACTCCTTGCAAAATCAGGAATAGATCTTGGTGAGGACTGGGGAAGAAGACTGTACGTCACTGCAAAAGACCAAGACATCGAGATACTGTTCGTTCGCGCACAGGATATCCCTGCATTCATCAGTGCAGGCGCCATCGACTTCGGTATAACTGGAGAGGATATGGTTGCTGAGGCAGGTTATCCTCTGAAGAAAATAGCAGACCTGGAATTCGGGATCTGCCGTCTATCCATAGCTGCACCTGAAGCATCCGGTATAAAGACGGCGGATGACATACCCGAAGGGTCCCGCATCGCGACATCCTTCCCCAATCTAACAAAGAAATTCTTCGACTCCAAGCACAAGAAGGTCGAAATAGTCGAGATATCTGGAGCCGCAGAGATAATGCCTTATTTGGGTGTGGCGGACATGATATCGGACCTTGTAGCAACAGGCTCGACTTTGAAGATCAACAGGATGGTGGAGGTCTGCAAGATATTGGATTCTCAAGCGGCAGTATTCACCTCCCTCAAGATCAAACCAGAGATGAAGATGCAGGTCGATGATGTCGTGGAATCCATAAAGAGCGTCATCGCTGCTGAGGACAAGAAATATCTCATGGCGAACGTACCGAGGAACAAATTACAAGAGGTACAGATATTGCTTCCTGGTATAGATGGCGCGACGATCATGGAGATATCCGGTAATCCCAAGATGGTCGCGGTTCAGGTCGTCATAAAATCCAGTGAGATGTTCACGATAATAAACAAGCTGAAGAAACTTGGAGCGACCGGCATCCTTACGGTATCCATAGACAGGCTGGTGGAATGATGGTCTCTAGGGACATCATGAGAAGTTCAACCCGTAATTTCAAGAAGTATTACAATCCTAAACTGAACAATGAACTGAGGATGGATACGAACACCAATGTTCTAGGCTCGAATCCTGCAGCATTGAAATACCTCTCTGAAATGAAAGAGGACCTCGAAGGATATCCCAATACATACTCAGACGGATTGAGGGCAGCATTGGCCGACCTTTATGGCCTTCAGACTGAGAATTTCATTGCGGGCAATGGATCTGATGAGATGCTCGACATATCGTTCAAGACGTTCACGGAATGGGGGGACGATTGCGTAGTGCCGATACCATCGTACACATTATACGATTACTTTGTGACAATGAACGGAGGTAAGACTCACGAGGTTGACCTCACAGAAGATTTCCAATTGAATGTGGATGCAATAATCAGATCTAACGCGAAGATCGCGATAATGCCCTCTCCCAACAACCCTACTGGAAATATATTCAAGCATAAGGACATCGAAGAGATATTGTCTAAATTCAAAGGCATAGTTATCGTGGATGAGGCATATGTAGAATACGCCCCAAAGGGATCTATGATCAAAAAAGTGAATGAATTCGATAATCTAATCGTCCTTAGAACATTTTCAAAAGCATATGCAATGGCTGGACTAAGAGTAGGTTATGCTGCAACGAATCTAGACCTAGCTGACATGATGAACTCCGTCAAGATACCGTATTCGCTCAACAAGATATGCGAGCATGCGGCCATAGCCGCCGTCAAGGATCAGGATTTCATAAAGAGAAGTGCAGAGATGGTCTCTGAACAAAGACCGAAATTATCCTCTGAATTGAGAAACTTGGGATTCGAACCATATCATTCAGATGCCAATTTCATACTTGCAAAATGCCCAATAGACCACTCTGAAATGGTCTCGAAATTGAAAGACAAGGGCGTTCTCATCAGGGACTTCGGTAACAAGCGCAGAACAGAGAACTGCGTAAGGATGACCGTCGGAACCGAGGAACTGAACTGCATTATGTTGGACAAGATGGCCGAAGTATTGGAGGAATGTAGATGAGAATAGTCATGGCTGATTATGGTGTAGGTAATCTTCACTCGATCAAGAAAGCACTTGAGAAGAATGGTACGGCTGTGACAGTTGTCACTGATATGAATGAACTCCTCAGTGCGAAATGCATCGTTTTCCCAGGAGTTGGTGCCTTCGATAAAACGATGGAGAAACTTCTCCCTTACAGAGAGAAGATACGCGAACGCCTAGAAGCTGGTGTACCTGCATTGGGAATATGCATTGGAACACAGATAATGTTCGAATCCAGCAGAGAAGGTACATCTCCAGGATTGGGATTCCTACCAGGAACGGTGAAGAAGATCGAGGCCAAACAAGTACCCCACATGGGATGGAATCAAGTTGATACTAAAGATCTGCTCATGGACGGCATAGAGGACAGATACTTCTACTTCGCACATTCATATTACGGCGATATAGAAGACGATACTATGATAGCAGGGACCACCGAATATGAAGGGTTCACATTCCCCTCATTCTTCAAGAAGAATAACTATTACGGTACCCAGTTCCATCCAGAGAAGAGCGGAGATTCTGGATTGGACTTCATAGGTCATTTCCTCGATTTTGCGGAGGATAGGATATGATACTAATACCTGCGGTCGATGTCTTGGATCACAAAGTGGTCCAGCTTGTCGGTGGAGTCCCGGGGAGCCAGCAGATAGTATTGCCTGACCCATTGGAGACCGCGTTGGAATGGACATACAGGGATGCCCCCTATCTCCACCTAGTGGACCTTGATGGCGCTTTCGGCAAAGGAAGCAATATCGATACTTTCAAGAAGATAGCCCGTGAATGTGACGTACCTGTAGAGGTCGGAGGAGGGATACGCTCGGAGGCCACTATAAAAGAGCTGATATCCGCTGGCGTTGACAGGGTGATCATCGGGACCAAAGCTGTCAAAGAACCAGAATGGCTTGCAGATATGGCATATAAATTCCCGAACAAGATAATTCTTGGACTTGATACAAAGGCCAACAAGATCGCTATAAAAGGTTGGCAAGAGAGCTCTGAGCTTTCTCTTGAGAAAATGTTCGAATTCATAAAAGACCTTCCATTGGCCGCGGTCCTGAACACGAATGTGGATGTCGAAGGACAGAAGAAGGGCATAAACGAAAAACAGGCGAGAGAATTCATATCGCGCTGTCCTTGCAACGTGATCGCATCCGGAGGTGTGACGTCCGAAAAGGATGCCAAGATCTTGAACAATGCCGGTGCGGAGGCCGCGATCGTGGGCATCGCCATATACACAAACCTTCTGAGGCCCTGGGAATGGGAAAAGCCCTGGGAGATCTGAAGACACTTTCCAAAAAGGCCTTTAATGGCCGATCCTTTCACTTATCTGACTTGAATCTGGAACATGATTCCACGAAGTTATATGCTATCTCTGGATTAGAATAGTAATATAGATGGGGGAAACCTGCCACCATACTATGGACCATATGGATGCAATCATACCTCCTTCCATTGGTCTTCTCTGCAATGCATTGACATCCGCAATTGTCACTGTCCCAATAATGGAACTCGTGAGCCTTGATTATCGAACCCTTTGGCATTATATTCGAATCGTCATTAGATTCCAAACAGATATAGCCAAAACGGTTGAGTCTCTTGGTATTCACAACCTTTCCATCGATTATACCGACCATCTTGCGCATGATTCCTTCTGAATCTTCGATCTCATCGTGAAGATACATGAATCCTCCGCATTCCGCCATGCATGGAAGTCCCGATGAGATCTTGTCCTTGACATCTGCCAACATGCTCCCGTTGTCAGAAAGCGCTTTGGCATGTAATTCAGGATAACCTCCCGAGAATATGACTCCCTGTATGCCGTCTGGCAACTTACTATCATGGATCGGGGAGAAATGCACGATCTCTGCACCTGATTCCCTCAACAGGTCCATATTATCTTCATATGTGAAACAGAATGCCTCATCATCCGCCAATCCTATCCTAACAACACCTTCCATCTTTTTGACGACAGGCGATTCGAATTGCAGATCCTGCACATCCATTGATATCTTCAAAAGCAGATCGATATCCAAAGTGCTCTCCAGGATCGATGCCAATTTGTTCAATTTTTCCTTTAGGTCCTTTACCTCATCAGGAAGACATAGTCCGAGATAACGGCTCTCCAGCAAAAGTTCTGAGACCTTGGGCACATATCCGATGACCTTTATGCCCAGTTCATTCTCTATATAGACCGATAATTCTCTATATACATGCTCAGAGGTATTATTCAATATCACGCCTTTTATATTGTTCTTTCTGAATTCCATGAACCCTTTTATCAAAGGCACTACAGACAGGCTTGCACCTTTGCAATTAATGACCAATATGACCGGCGCCTTCAATCTTTCAGACACATCGTATGTGCTCCCGCGTTCTGTGACCATCCCGATACCGTCATAGAATCCCATCACGCCTTCTATCACAGATACGTCGTGTCCTTCTGCTGACCTCGAAAAAAGATATCTCATGAGGTCCTCATCGGTGAAGAAAGGATCGAGATTCCTTGATGGGGTTCCTATGACCCTGCTATGGAACATGGGGTCTATGTAATCGGGACCGCATTTGAAAGATGCCACATCCATGCCTCTGTTGACAAGCGCCTGTAATATCCCACAAGTTATCAATGTCTTACCACTGCCGCTCGCAGGCGCCGTTATTATGAATCTAGGCAGCATCATGATCCCTTCCCTCTGCATGTAGTGATATATACTGGATTCTGAGCTGTCATCAGATGGTATCTTCCAACCTTCCTGCCCTTTGATACATTGACGCATACTGTATCCTCCTCTATGAGATCGAGGTCCTTTATGCATTCCATTGTCTCTGACAAGGTCTCCAACGTGACTGAATTCACAACGATGCGGACATTCAGATTCTTCTTGATCACGACCTCGATTATCTGCCTTAGATTGCCAGATGAACCGCCTATGAAGACATGTGTAGGTGCTGGCAGATCAATCAAAGCCTCTGGTGCGTATCCTTTCACAGTCACTATATTGTCTGCTTTGAACTTCCTGCGGTTCTGCTCTATCAGAGATACCGCTTCCTCTTCCTTCTCTACGGCATAGACCTTCCCTGAGAACGAGACCAGTGCCATCTCTATCGAGACGGAACCTGTGCCTGCTCCAACATCGTATGCGATGGAATCCTCGGAAAGCCTCAATTTGGATATTGAAAGCGTTCTTACCTCGGACTTTGTCATCGGCGCATCACCTCTGATCAAATCATCATCCGATATCCCTATCGGGAGTGCGCTATCATTATGGGGATTAACGATCAGCGCGACGCACAGCTCCGAATCTGCCATCCCCATTACTTCAGATGGATGTCCTGAGAATATCCTCTCTTTTTCACTTCCAAGGTCCTGACCTATAGTTACGATTACTTCATCCATGCCATACTCAGATAATCTGGCACATATGTCTTTCACGCTTTTAGAGCCCTGCAGGAGAGAGAATATCTTATGATTCCTCCTTACTTCCCCTATGATATTCACATCACGGCCGTGGGCACTCACTGGCCTCACATCATCCCAGGAAATACCGAGCTTGCCGCATAGATATACCATCGACGATATTCCGCATATGACCTTTACATTGTATTGTTTTATATCTGTAGAATTCAGCAATTTCTTCGCTGCACTGTAGAATCCGACATCCCCCGATACGAGTATCGCTACAGACCTGTATTCCCTATGATCGCTTAAATGAGCGAATATCCTCTCAGCCTGGAACTCTTCGAGGATGTCCTTTCCGCTGACACCTGCGGATTCGACCATGCGTTTAGCACCTACTATCAGATCCGCAGAGCATATCGCATTACGAGCCTCTACTGTCATCCCGTCTGGAGTGCCCATACCTACTCCGACGATGCTTATCGTGACGGCCTTTTGATCCTGATCTATCTGTGCCGCATCTATTCCGAACCTGTTGCTTAACATCGATGATACCTCACCGATGGTCATTCCCTTCTCTTCCACGGGCCTACCTATCAATATGACCTCTGCACCTGCTCTGTTTGCAGCGCGTATCTTCTCCCCGAAACCACCTGGCTGTCCTGAATCCTTTGTAACGATGTACTTTGCATTGAATTGCTTCAACATCCCATAATTCAATTCTTCTGTGAAGGGACCCTGCATGCAGATTATGTTCTTGCCTTCCAATCCAGCATCGATGCATTTCTTCAGACTGTCCTCGTTCGAGAGTACCCTTGCGAACACCCTGTCCTTCATAGGCGCATACTTCGAGATGTCCTTGCTCCCTGTGGTCACGAGTATGTTTCCTTCCTTCTCCTTGAGATATTCGACTGCGGAATCAATATCCGGGAATATACGCAGGCCTTCGGTACGGTATCCTTCTGGCCTTACGACGCGAACATACTCTGAGCCTGTTCTCGAACAAGCTTCGATTATATGCTCTGTGACATTGACCGCGTAAGGATGCGTGGCATCTATCACCAATGGATATTCCCGCATCAAACCGCACATACCGTCCATTCCCAATCTTCCAGAGGAGACCTCTATGTTCTCGTTCTCATCCATCAGGGAACGTCCATATTCTGTGAAAACACAATAATGGACCTTGACTCCATTTTCACCAAGGTATTCTGCGATCGACCTGCCTTCGGTTGTACCGCCGAATATAAGGACGCCTTTCATCTTTGACCCTCATTGAAAACGACTGTGTAGTCTTCCCTTACTATTGATATGGTAACACCTTCCATCGCAACCTTCCTGCATACGAGTTCCCCGCTCTTCGATGCCTTGACAGCGGCCCTCTCGCACACGCAATCCACATCTGTGACGGACTTGACGAAATCAGATCTTGTAAAGCCTATGTCGTCCTGTTCATTCAGCTCCCTAGCTGTGTAGAAGACGATCGGTATATCGTATCTATCGCTCAACATATTCAATGCTGGCTCATTTCTCTTTATATCGATGCTTGCAATCAGTCTTACACTCTCGTATGCTATATTCATGTCCCTCAGGACCTTGCAGAACAATTCGTTCACACTCTCGAATGGTATGTCCTTCTTGCAACCTATGCCTACCACGTGATGCTTAGGTATTAGGACCAAAGTCCTGTCGAATGGCAACATCGGGAAGAATTTGGAAGATATCAATATCCCGAGGTCTCCGTCCTCCTTCTCCTTCAACTCCGAAGGCAACAGACCGTCCACACGGAACTCGGACTCGAAATAGACGTCCTTGCCATCCAAAAGTCTTGCCGATACCTCTTTTGCAAGTGCCTTTCCTCTGAACTTCATACTGTTCTCTACTGCGAAGACATCGACCGCGAACTTACCATTGACATCTGTGGCCGTTGTGATCACGGGTATGCCATCGATACCTTTTGCTATCTTGCTGGTAAGGCGGTTTGCACCTCCCACGTGACCAGACAACAAGGATATCACATATTTGCCGTTATCATCCATGCATATCACGGCTGGGTCCTTCTTCTTGTCCTTTATGTGCGGAGCTATCATCCTTACAGCGACCCCTGTGGCCCCAACGAATATCAATGCATCTGAGGTTGCCATCGCATTGCCTGTCCAATCCACCAAAGGCACCAATATCTTCTTTGCATCCTTCACATCGGCAGTTGTCTTGGAGAATATCTCACAACTGTCCCCTTCCAGGACATCTGATACCCTCTTCGCGGTCTGACAGCCCTTTACTGTGAATGCCACTATCATCACGTGCATCATATCAGCTTCCTTGTTAATTCGAGGGCCCCGCTTGATTCACATAATCTGCCGTGGTTGGATGAGAAGATCACCACACCCAACTTCAATTTGCCGCCTGTACGATGAATCATATGGAATTCTATCCTCTCTGCCAATAAGGACGTCACTTTCTTTAATAAACCTGCCTCCTCCAATATATCCAACGCCGCCTCGGTCGTTACTGCTTCCATGATCGCTTTTGCAAGATCTGAACTTCCACCTGCAACGATCGTGTAAGCGCATAGTATCTCCATCCTGCAATCAGCATTTCTAGAATGGGTGTTCATTATACCTCCTGCGACCTTGACGAGCTTTCCTATATTGCCTATCAACAACACCCCTTCCAATCCGAGTTCCACCGCGTAGTCCAAGGATTCTCCCAAGAAATTGCTTATCTTTATGGTTGAAGATGAACCGACCCCTTCGAAATTATCAGAATAATCTTTTCCATAATTACCTGGCACAAATAGGAGATATCTCTGACCTTCGGCAAAATGCATACGCATCTCGGTGGTTATGGTATCCACCAATGCTTTCTCGCTCATGGGTCTGACCACCCCTGTGGTCCCCAATATAGATATCCCGCCTAGTATCCCTAGGTTTGGATTGAATGTCTTTTTCGATATGTCTCTACCATCTGGAACATGTATTGTTACATCTATCCCGTCTTTCCATCCGAACGCTTCTGCGACATCATTGACGGCCTCGAGTATCATGGAACGTGGCACACGGTTTATCGCAGCATTCCCTATCGGTTGGTCCAATCCCTTCCTTGTTATTCTTCCTACGCCTTCTCCTCCATCGAGGAGTATCTTGCCGTCGTGCCTTTTTTTGACTGTGGAATATATCAATGCCCCATGTGTCGCATCTATGTCGTCACCGCCATCCTTCCTTACCGCACAGGTCACATGGTCTTCATATTGCGCAATATCCTCTAGGTCTAAACATAATTCTTTACCCGTGGGTATCATGATTTGAACATCATCCATACTTTTTCCACTCAGAAGCATCATAGTCGCTGCCTTGGAAGCTGCAGCCGCACACGTACCTGTTGTGAAACCGCATCTCAACTCCCTTCCATCGACGAATATCCGATCATCGTTTGTCATTACGTCATTTGGATGTATACACCAACTTATAATAGTTGGTATGACCTCTGCAACATGACGATACCGCCATGGTGCCGCCTTACAGAGGATAAAGATTCTGGAGTAAAAAATATGACATTTGAGATAGTTAAACCCGATGATATCGAGAAAAGGAGCATGGAGATAATAACGAAAGAACTGAACGGAAGAACACTTCCGGAGCCGCAATTCTCGATATTGAAAAGATGCATCCACACTTCAGCAGATTTTGATTATTACGACAATCTTGTATTCTCTCATGATGCCGCTCAGATAGGCATCAGGGCATTGAGAACTGGTGCTGACATTGTCACGGATACGAAAATGGCATATGCCGGGATCAACAAATCAAAACTAAAACAATATGGCGGAGAGGTCCATTGTTACATGAGCGATGATGATGTTGTCAACGAGGCCAAGGCAAAGGGTTGCACAAGAGCCACGATATGCATGCAAAAAGGAGCAAAGCTCGATAAACCAACGATTTTTGCAATAGGCAATGCACCTACAGCACTCGTAGAACTCAATGAACTGATAAAAAGCGGAAAGATAAGGCCTGCATTGATCATAGGCGTCCCTGTGGGATTCGTTAATGTGGTGGAATCCAAAGAGATCATAATGGAAACAGACATACCGTATATCATCGCACGCGGAAGGAAAGGCGGCAGCAATATAGCTGCAACGATATGCAATGCGATGCTATACTACAAGGATGACGTGTGACCATCAGCATTGCAGACGATCTTGAAATTGGACCATACAACCGACCTGTTGTCCGATATCGATCCGAATTCGGACATGAAAACATCCCTATGCATCTAAATCCCTTATCTATGGGCGTATAATGCGCTCGCGATAGGGAATATTATTTTTATACAGCCATGCAGTACTTGATTCTGGTACCATGACAACAAAAAGGGCAGCAAAGATCGAACGCAGCACGAGGGAGACCAAGGTCACCATTGAACTGAACATAGACGGCAATGGCAATTTCGACGTCGTAACGGACGTACAATTCCTGAAGCATATGATAGAGACGCTTGCCAGATATGGATCGTTCGACATCAAGATGGATGCATCGGGTGACAATGAGCACCACTTGATAGAGGATGTTGCGATAACACTCGGTCAGGCATTCAAGCAAGCACTCGGGACATCACCGATCGCGAGAATGGCCACATCCACACTGACGATGGATGATGCACTCGTGATGACCTCACTGGACATCGTAGACCGCCCGTATGCAGAGATCGACTGCCCCGATCCCCTGTATCATCATTTCTTCAGAAGCTTTGCCATGTCAGCAGGTATGACCCTACACATATTGCAGATAAGAGGGTTCGACGAACATCACATAATAGAGGCTTCCTTCAAGACCATGGGTACCGCACTCAAGACGGCGGTCATTCCAAGGGAGACCGAATTGAGCACGAAAGACAGCGTGAAGGTGAAATGATGATCACGAAGAGGATCATCCCCTGCCTAGATGTCAAAGATGGGAAGGTCGTCAAAGGCGTGAACTTCCTGAATCTGAAGGAAATGGGATATCCACCAGACCTCGCAGAGGCATACAGCAAGCAAGGAGCGGACGAGATAACGTTCCTCGACATAACCGCCTCCTTGGAATCCAGAAGGACGATGCTCGACATGGTAGAGGAAACGGCCAAAAGGGTTTTCGTCCCATTGACTGTCGGTGGAGGCATAAGGACCGCACAGGATATGCATGATGCCCTTTCTGCAGGTGCCGATAAGGTATCAGTCAATTCCGCGGCGATTGCCAATCCGAGCATAATACCGGATTCGGCAAGCAAATTCGGCAGCCAATGCGTTGTTGTAGCGATAGACGCCAAGCGCGTGGGCGACCACTGGGAGGTATTCTCGCATGGAGGCACCAAATCCACTGGACTGAATGCAGTGGACTGGGCCAAGAAGGTCGAAGACCTTGGAGCAGGAGAGATACTGCTCACATCGATGGATTGCGATGGAGTGAAAAACGGATATGACATCCCATTGACAAGGACCATAGCGGAAGAAGTGAACATACCGGTCATAGCATCTGGTGGATGTGGGACCATAGAGCACATCTATGATGTGTTCACGCAGACGAATGCATCCGCGGCATTGGCAGCATCAATATTCCATTACAATCAGCACACGGTGGGAGAGGTCAAGGAATACCTGAAGGATATGGGGGTACCTGTAAGATGACAGACCTGATATATGACGACAAGGGATTGATACCTGTCATCGTCCAGGATTATAGGACCAACGAGGTCCTCATGATGGCATGGGCCAATGAAGAGGCCTTCGAACTCATGAAAGAAACGGGATATACTCATTTCTGGTCAAGAAGCAGACAGAGACTCTGGAAAAAGGGAGAGGAATCCGGACATGTGCAGAAGATCGTATCTATACAGACAGACTGCGATAGCGATACTTTGCTGGTGCGTGTCGAACAGACAGGCGTCGCATGTCACACAGGAGCCCCATCGTGCTTCTACAAGACCGTACAAGGCAACCCTGAATCAACGGCAGAGATATTGCCTGAACTGTTGAGGACGATCGAGGACCGCAAGAAGAATCCTTCCGAAGGCAGCTACACTTGCAAACTGTTCAACGATGAAACGAAGATGTGCAAGAAGATAGTGGAAGAATCCACTGAATTCATACTCGCGATAAAGAACGATGACAGAGAAGAGATAGCTAGCGAATTGGCAGACCTTATCTATCATACGATGGTCGCGATAGTCGATAAGGATATAGACCTGACAAAGACATATGAAAAATTGGCGGAGAGGAGACAATGAGAGTCGACCTTCATACACATACCATATTCAGTGACGGGGAGCTCATACCATCGGAACTCGTAAGGAGGGCTATGGACCTAGGTCATGACGCCATTGCGATAACCGACCATGTCGATGTCACGAACGTGGAATTCGTGGTCACCAATGTCGTGAAAGCGATAGAACTCTGCGAGGATTACATCAAGGTCATACCTGGTGTGGAGATAACACACGTGCCTCCCAGAAAGATAGCGGAGATAGCGGAAAAAGCTAGATATTTTGGTGCGGAGTGGATAGTAGTACATGGGGAGACCGTCACAGAGCCTGTAATGGCCGGCACCAATAGGGCCTCGGTGGAGAATCCAGATATAGATGTGCTGGCACATCCTGGCTTCATAACCCTTGAGGAAGCTGAGATCGCGGTGAAGAATGATGTCGTCCTCGAGATAACCGGAAGGATGGGGCACAATATAACCAACGGACATGTTGTCAACATTGCCAGAAAAGCTGGCGCAAAGATGGTCATCGATTCGGACGCGCATGCTCCTGAGAATCTGATGGATGAGAAGGCCGCCTGGACTGTAGCACTCGGTGCCGGGATGACCAAGGAAGAGGCGAAGAAGGCCATTCAGGTCACCCCCTACGAACTGATAAAGAACCTTTGAACCAAGATCGTTGACCGATATCACCGGTCAACGATCAATGGATCTTACTGACTCAGAGGATTCCATATCGCATACAATGTTATCTTCTTCTCACCATTCTCAACTATATCCTTTACACTCTGTGAATCCTGATACACAACAGGTCCTTCTGATGACGTTGCCCATCCAACAAATGCATAGCCAGACCTAACAAACTGATTGGCCGATAGATCCTGAGAATCATTCAACATGAATGACTGGGACTTCATTTGACCGCTTCCTCCGTTAGGATCGAACACGACTTGATATTTCCTCTTGCTGAGCATATACCACCTTATCAGGAATGCCAATATAACCAGCAATATCAACAGTAGGAACAACCAGGGGAGGATCTTGCCTATGTCCGAATTGCCTCCTGATTGAGATGTCCAGTGTGCGTATAGGTTCGTATCGTCTGTTATAGTGACATAGGTCGTATCAGTTATCTTGCTGCCGCCCGTCTGGGTCGTATACCATCCTGAGAAATTGTATCCATCTCTCGTTGGCTCATCGCTTGGCAATATGTATGTGTCACCATATGTCTCAGTTATACTTTTAGAATATGCCGACCCAGAATAATTGCCCAAGAACGTCACCAGATAATCATTACCTTCTGCAGATGATGTGATGTCGATATCCGATGTCACATCTAATGCCAGTGGATTATCGGTACTTGTTATCGTACCGGACCATGTGCTGAAATGATAACCGGTTTCCATTATCGCCGTTATCTGTAGTTCGTCACCATAATCGACGACGAATGGCGAGACATAAACGATTGAAGAACCTCCATTCAATACGTAATTGATACTCGATATGTGATCCCCTGCTTCCAAAACCACAGTGAATGGTTCCATAGAGGATGTCGCATTATAGAGGATGTCTGAATCGACATTTGTTATCGTCAGTGGATTGTCTGTGACGCCCGGAGCCCATTGTACGAAATAATATCCTGTATCGACAGTGGCCCTTATCGTGAGATTGTCACCATATTCCACCACGAATGGGGCGGTATATTGGTGGGCCGACCCTCCATTCAGTGTATATGTTATTGAGGATATGTGTGAATCCTTATTCAAGACCACATTGAAGAGGTCTATTGATGATGTCGCCTTTATATCGATATCATCTGTGACAGTGATCGTCAATGGATTCTCAGTACTTGTGAAGGACCCTGACCACTGTTTAAAATGATAACCTTCGTCGATGACCGCTGTTATCTTTATGCTGGAACCATAATCGACATCGAACGGTGCAGTGTAATGTTGCGATTGCCCTCCGTTCAATGAATAGGATATGTAGGAAACATTTGAATCCCCTCCTAATGCCACAGTGAAGGAATACACTGAAGATGATGCTACAATGTCCAGATCGGTCACTACGTTCAATGACAATGGATTGTCCATGCTCACAACTGTTCCAGACCAACCTGTGAAATAATACCCTGTGTCCAAATATGCAGTTATCTCGATATCCGTACCATAATCCACATAGAATGACGTTGTGTATTCCTGTGACGGCCCTCCGTTCAACGAATACTCTATCATGGATACGTGCGAATCCGTGCCCAACGTCACGCTTATCGATTCGGCATTGGACCTGGCACTGTATGTTATGTCAGATTTTATATCGGATATCGTCAAAGGATTGTCCGTAACACCGGGGGCCCATTGCACAAAGTAATATCCTGTCTCTACTATAGCCGTTATCTGAAGGTCGTCACCATAATCAACAGTCAATGGCACAGTATACTGTTGTGTGGGACCTCCGTTCAATGAATACTGTATTTGGGATATGTGTGAATCCTTGCTCAAGGTCACTGTGAATGTATCCATCGACGAAGTGGCGACATACCCTATATTGGATGTTATAGGATTGATGGTCAGTGGGTTATCTGTCACTCCTGCGGACCATTGTACAAAATGGTATCCTGCATCGATATTTGCGGTTATGATCAATATGTCGCCATAATTCACGGTGAATGGCGATGAATATACCATGGAAGATCCCCCATTCAACACGTATGTTATTTCAGAGACATGAGAATCCTTGCTCAAGGTCACTGTGAATGTATCTATGGCAGATGTGGCACTATACTCGATATTGGATTCCACATCGCTTATACTCAATGGATTTTCTGTAACGCCTGACGCCCATTGTACAAAATGGTATCCTGCATCCATGTTTGCGGTCAATACAAGATTGTCGCCATAATTCACGGTGAATGGCAACGTGTACGTCTGTATCGAACCACCATTCAATCTGTATGTCAGGCTCGATATGTTGGAATCCTTGCTCAAGGTAACTGTGAATGTATCAATGGATGAATATGCCGTATAGCTGATATTCGATGTGACGCTCGATATCACAAGTGGATTGCTTGTAACCCCTGAAGCCCATTGGACGAAATGATATCCTGTATCGGGGACTGCCGATATCTCGACCTTATCTCCATAATTGACTGTGAATGGGATCGTGTACGTCTGTATGGGCCCATCATTCACGGAATATGTGATGCTTGAGGTGTGTGCATCCTTGTCCAGTGTGACAACATACGTATTTATCGCATATATCACCGAGATCGTATGATTCGCGGTCACATCGCTGAAAGTATAGGATGAATCGTGCCCTGTTACCGATACTCCGTCGACTGTGACCGATACCAGATGATATTGGGAAGTTGATGAATACGTCACAGTCGTGCTGCCTCCGTAATTCACAATGGTGCTTGGCGATATGGTGCCGTTTTGGACGTTGGTGGTTATTGTGTATGTCATCAGTGCAGTGGTGAACGTAACCACATGACCTCCTGCGCTGAGTTGACCAGAGGATATGTTCCATACGTTGGTATTGCCTACTCTGCTGATATCAGATGGATTGCCGCTATAGCTGAATCCACTGATCCTGTAACCTGTTTCAGGCACAACTGTCAATGTATAATGATTGCTAGCATCGAGATCGTAAGCTGAACCGCATCTCAGAACTGCGGCCATTATGTGGTCGCCGCCATAATAGATCTCCCAAGGTCCTCCCAGTAATGTGAGTTCGAAAGCAGAGGAACTGACATTGGTCGTCGACGGTATCGCGACCGCTTTCAATGCAGTAGATATGAAGGCGTGACTGCCTATCTTGGTGACGCTTGTTGGTATCACCACTGAGCTAAGGCTCACGCAATCATGGAATGAATCGTCCCCTATGATCTTGACACTGCATCCCAACACAACATTTGTGAGTTTTTCACAATCATAGAATGCATTATTGCCGATCGTGATTGGACTGGTGCCTGTTGGCACCCCGATCTGCAGATTGACCATCTTATCACATTCACTGAATGAATATGCTCCCAATGATGTGACACTGGGGCTGATCTTAACGAAACCCGTCTGCAATTCTACATCAGAACCGATCTTCGCGGTGTATAGGTCCTCGCAATTATAGAATGCAGCCTTGCCGATGCTGGTTATATCCGAATCGATCGTGAGTGTACCCATATCGTTGCAATCAAAGAATGTGTATGCATTTATCACGCTTAGGCCGGAACCTATGGTCATTGTCTCCATATTATCACAAGAATAGAACGCATGGTCTCCAAGATAGGTCACATTGGAACCAATAGTGACCGTCTCAAGATTGTCACAATCACAAAATGCGTATGGGCCTATTGATGTAACATTGGATGGAACCTCGTACGCAGTTCCGATCTTCGCTATCGGATAACACATCAATGTACTTCCAGAGGAATCGAAGAGTATGCCATCTGCAGAAGAGAAATATGTATTACCCGAAACAGAAATGGAACTCAGATCGTTCGCATAGATGAATGCATCATTTGCTGCCCCGGTGATATTGTAGGTCTTGCTGTTCCAGTGGAAAGGCTCCCATGTATCCTTTGGATTTGTCACCGTTGAATATATAGTGATGCTTGAGATGTGGTCATAAACATCCACGATCTCCACATCAGAATCGTTCAGTACCTCGTACGTCACTCCATTGACTGTGAATGTACTACCGACAGGTGCTGCAGAAGATGTCCCGCTGTCGTCGACCAACATTGTGGCGATCACGGCTAATGACAGTATCGCTGCGATGAATAATACGGATCTCTTTCCAAATCGAATGTTGAACGACCTTCTCTTATTTTCGTTGCTCTGATTTGCCATATGTCCTCTCCACCATACACCGTTGCAAATATCGACTATATGCAGATTGATGGTTGATATGTCATCCTAACAGATTTAATACCTACTATGCAATTGAATCATACATCCTAAGATGATAAAATTAAAATACGGTTGGTAATTTCATAATTGAAATAATAAAATCTAATATAAATTAGATTCATACAATCTTCATTTTATTGATCAATATCAAACCATTCTCCGATGCTTCATTTTGAAGTTCATCCTCAAAGCCAGATCTTGAGAATACACCGTTAATGATTGTGTATCCTTTCATGCCTTTACTCTGACCACAGGAATTCAAAAGATCGGCCATCGTAGATGATTTGACCTCTTCCTTGGAATATATGCAATTTGCCGCAAATATGACCTTGTTCTTTTCATCGACTGCAACAAGATCGATGGATAGCTTTCCTTCCCAATAACGCCCTATCTTGATATCTTCCAATCCTATGCTATCCTTGAGTCCAACAAGTATATCAGAACAGACATCTACATACCTATAAGATATGAAATCATCAACAAAATGACCTTTTAGGAAATCTTTTGCCTTATCTTCATCACCCATATCGACAGAATCCTTGAAAGGATATACGAACTTGAACCAAAATTCCATGAAGCTTCCCTTTATGCGGTATTGCCCCATCCTGCTGCGCTTCTTATCTTTCTCAGTGAAAGGCAGTTCACGTTCCACCATTCCTATCTCTTCCAACACTCCGAGATAGGGGCTCAATATCTTTGATTGCACATTGATCTTCTTTGCTATCTCACCTATCGAACGATCGCCTGATGCGATTGATTCCATTATGGACATGTAATATGACAATTCCCTTACTTCCGACCTGAGTATGAACTCCGGTTCATCGTGCAAAGAACCATTCCTACCAATCACATGCCTGATGAGGTTCTTTCTAAAGTCTCCATCCCCGAGAACCTCAATGTACTTTGGTATGCCTCCTGTGACAATGTAGAGCTCCACGGCTTCCTTGAATGAGAGGTCCGTGAATGAATCCGATACCTCCATGAAGCTCAATGGCCCTAATTGTATACTTGCCGTACATGAGGAATATATCTCGGAATAATCCCTCATTGCCTGATCGCTCATCAATCCAGTCTCTGTACCTGACAAGATCAGCATGATATTCTTATTGGCCTTGCTTCCCCATATGTCCTTGATAGTTGACAACACGCCTTCATCCGTAGAGGCTAGAAGAGGAAAGTCATCAATGACTATTATCAATTTTGACCTTGGACGAGGATTCAATTTAGAGAATGCCATTTTCCAATCCTTGCATTCATCCTCCTTCTTGTTCCTCTCTTTGATCTGATTTACAAAACGACGGAAATTAGAAGATGCGGTCTCTTCTTTTGCAAGAAAATAGAATGAATCCTTTGCATCGATGAACTTACGGATCAAAGCTGTCTTACCGACCCTGCGGACACCTGATATCACTATAAGGCTGCTACCCTGACGCGAGTATTCGTCCTCAAGCAATTTCAATTCGGACCTTCTACCAATAAAGCTCATATTGCACCATCTAATACCGATTAGACCATTATGAATTGTATTATGAGTAGATAAATGATGCTAGTTATTTCATCGGATATACGA
This sequence comes from uncultured Candidatus Methanogranum sp., assembly GCA_963676045.1. Lineage (GTDB taxonomy): Archaea > Thermoplasmatota > Thermoplasmata > Methanomassiliicoccales > Methanomethylophilaceae > Methanogranum. The sequence continues at coordinate 43,689 of OY780938.1, read as the reverse complement.
CCACATGCCCTATATCACATCCAAAACGATTTAGACGTTCTAACTTTTGAATCACTATGCCGATCATCCTCTCTTCACAGCACAGAATGGAATTATTGCCCTTTACATTCTCGATTAGACAGCTATCTATGCCATTGAACACATAATCAGAAAATAACATGCCTTTGAATATCGCCTTCCTTGCAGAAGTGCCGTATATGCCAATGCGGACATCTCCCGCGATATCCTTCGCATTCGACATGTCCCCCTCTGTCAAAGAATCCTTTATCGACACTATGACCATCTTTCCTGGTATCTTTTCGTTCTTTGATAATTTGCTAACGAGTTCCGGTAGACTTTTTGGATATGGGTCTGCATCCGTGCCTACCATCGACACGTAATTCTTGTTTATGCTGTACATCGAGGGGGGCATCAATCCAGTCATATGGACCAATTTTGGATCGGAATAGAAATCCTCAGAATTGCCTGAATATATCAATTTACTCATGCGGAGGACATTGATCTCATCTGCCCATTCATAAGCTAGGTCCACATCGTGGGTCGATATCAATACTGTTGTGCCAGTATGATGCAGTTGATCTGTTATCTCCATCACCTCATGCGCCATCTGCGGATCCAATCCTGCCGTCGGCTCATCGAGTATCAAAAGTTTCGGCCTCATTGCAATGGCGCCTGCCAATACTAGCCTCTTCCTTTGTCCATACGATAGTTTCAATGTCCCCTGTTCTTTCAATGCTGTCATTCCAGTTTGAAACAATGCCTCGTCCACGCGCTCTTCGATCTCATCTTCTGAGAGCCCCAAATTCCTTGGACCGAAGGCCACATCCTCTCCAACAGTAGAACTGAATATCTGATCGTCTGGATTTTGAAGGACCACGGCAACCTCAGAACGCAATCTTCTCAAAGCCTTACGTCTGTAATTCAGAGGTTTGCCATTATAATAAACCAAACCTGTAGATGGTTGATATACTCCGTTGAAATGATAGAATAAAGTTGATTTACCTGCTCCGTTAGCTCCGAGGATCACAGTCTTCACCCCGGACCTTATCTTGATATTCACATCTTCGAGTGCAGCCTTATCTCTGCCCTTGTAAAAGAAGGATAGTTTCTTCGTCTCGAGAATATATTCCAATCAATCACTCTCCATATTTATCCTAGCACCAAATTTGGAGATGTCCGATATCTGCTGCACCACCATATCTTTGATCGATGCGTCATGCAATATGACTGCATTTTTCCCAAGAAGGACCTCGATACCACAGTTCTCTATGCCATTGAATACATAATCCAATCTAAGCCCAGCATTGAATGCGAGTTTCCTCGTCTCGGTACCGAATATCCCGATTGTTGCATTGTTGCCTGCTTTAGAGAGGACCTCATCCACCATCTGTTGATCCAGATCGCCATTTACTGATATCGTATATAGTGTCCCTGAGTTTCTAGTCCTTTTAGAGGATATCTTGCTCAACAACTGTGCTCTTGTCCTTGGATATGGCATAGGGTCGTTTCCTTCCACAGACGCAAGATTTGCATTTATCGCAAACATTGAAGGAGGCATCAATCCAGACATCGCGACCTGCACTGGATCGGAATAGAACCCCTCTGAATCACCAGAGTATATCAGTGCACCATTACGAAGGACATGTATCTCCTCTGCCCAGGCATATGCGAGATCCACATCGTGAGTGGATATTATCACATCGGTGCCCATATGGTGTAGCTGATCGGCGATCTCCATCATCTCCTGCGCCATCTGCGGGTCCAGACCTGCCGTCGGCTCATCCAGTATCAATGCCTTCGGTCTAATGGCTAGAGCACCCGCGAATGCTATTCTTTTCCTTTGTCCGTATGACAATTGCTGTGTCGGCTTCATCCTGCAATCGGACAACCCTACGATGAAGAGCACTTCGTCTATCCTTCTATCCACTTCATCATGACTCACGCCCATGTTCAGAAGGCCGAACGCGATGTCCTCCTCCACTGTAGCAGAAAATATCTGTTCATCTGGATTTTGAAGAACCACCGCGACCTCGGAACGAAGTCTTTTGAGTTCTTCCTTATCATAATTCAAAGGCTCGCCATTATACAGCACTGAACCTGAACTCGGTTTGAACACGCCATTGAAGTGATAAAACAATGTTGATTTCCCAGCTCCATTCGCACCTAAAAGGACGGTTTTCTTTCCTTTGCCTATTTTGATATTGATGTCCCTTATCGATTCCTTCTTGCTGTTTTTGTATATATGCTTTAGACCCACAGTCTCGAATATATTCTCAGAAGTCATCATCATACCTTCCCAAAGAATATTCCCGACATGTCAATCCAACCCTCTGAGCACATACCTACGATGAATAACAACAGTGCCAATGATATCGATAGCACTACCCATGCAGCAGATATCTTATGAGGGTTCCTGAATACCGGGAACGACCCTCCATAGTTCCTACAATCCAATGCGCATTGTGCCTTATCGCCTATCTCGAGAGATGAGGTGAACACCCCCATCACAATCCCTGCCGTGGTCTTGAATGATCTTTTGAATCCTGCAAATCCCAGACGACAATCCGCGGCATATCTCATCGTCTGCATCCTCTCGAGAAGAAGGAAGGAATACCTGTAGATCAGGATCATTATCTCGGTTATCTCCTTTGGGACCTTTATCTGATTCAATGCCTGTGCAAGATGAGGTATCGGTGTCGAAGTGGAGAACGCGAGCATCAGTGTAACGCCTGCTATGGCCCTTGTGAATACGAGCCAAGCTTGATCGAAACTAGCCTGAGTCATATGAATGTGGAACCAGAGTATATTTGCATCCCATATCGCTGGGTCGGATGTCTTTCCCATTATGGATATCATGCCGCATCCTATGATCATTATGAGCATCGCTTCGCCGAGTGCCCAAGCGATAAGAGAAGGTATCTTGAAATTCGTAGAATAAGCCATGAATATCAGCCCGATCGCCAATGTGCATATCGGGACCACGATACTGTTCGTCAATAATCCAACGATTATCAACGAGAGGAAGAATAGCATCTTGCCCAACGGAGGCCAGTTTATCATCCTTGAACTGTAGGCGAGTGTGTCCATCTGTACCTGTTCTGATGTACCGCCACGTTTTCCTGTAGGCAATCCTTGTGCCCTCCTCCTCGATACCCTGACATGATTCAAGAAATAGATTATCACAATAAGGCCTATTATTCCCTGAAGCAAGAAGAGGAGCTTCTCCTGAAGATCCGATAGCTCTATTCCTCCGAAAAGACCGTCCCACCATGGACCGGAAAATGTTCCAGAGCCTTCTATTATGCCTCCTCCGGCATCATCAGTGCCTCCGAAGTTAGCACCAGTGGCAATGCCATAGATAATTGCTATTGCAATGATGGAGACAATGAATATCGTTCCAATAAGATACGTACGTTTTGTAGATATCTTCCTACCTGTATCCTTTCTTTTGGACCTATCCTTCTCTGTGACATCACCGAAAACATCTGGTTTGTTATTGACAAGATATATTGCGAATAGTGAGAATATCACTCCCTCTATTATCGCAAGAGGTATCTGTGTGACAGCGAAGACACTCAGATATTCAACGAATGAATTTACAAAACTGGAACCTGGATATGCGAGCGCCAATTCAAAAGAGGTGAAAACATATGTCATCATATCCGCAATCGCGGCCGTGAAGAACATTGCTGTGGATATTCTTATTTTAGCCTTTCCTCTTAGGATCTTCCATATCATCAATCCTATGACGGGGCCGACTATCCCCATAGAAACAACATTTGCCCCCAACGTCGTAAGACCACCGTGCGCCAATAGAATTGCTTGGAAGAGAAGCACGATTACAGATAGGAATGCTGTGCATGCTATCCCGTAAAGTACGGTCGAAAGACCGGTCCCAGTAGGATGCGAACTGGAACCTGTCACGGATGGTAATTTCAAAGAGGATAGTAAAAATATGAACGCTCCTGAAAGAGCGACCGTCATCTTCTGATCCGGATGTTCCCGAACGATCTTTATAACTTTGAATGCACCATAGAATATTATTGGCAGTGCTACGACATACCAGACCAGACACCATTGCCATGGCAGATAACCTTCCATAATATGCATTATATCACCAATTACACCTAATGATAATTGGAGTATAACTCCAACATATATATTGGTATATTTATCCAATTAGAATATGTGCATAAATAATACATAATAATTTTAAATAAATAATAAAAAAGAAAAAAAGAAATTGTTTAGATCTGTTTTATACGTGTTTTTGCATCATTCTATTTTTAATTCTTTTGATTCCTTTTCATCATGTTTTCCACGATAGACATAACCTACGAAGAAACCGATAATCACAGCACCGATGGCAGCCTGCAAAGCAAACAACATGCTTTCCGTCTCTGATGGTATCTCATAATCTCCAAAGATGCCATTCCACCAAGGACCGTCAAAACTATTGCTGACCTGTTCTATCACATTCCCTCCTTGATCGTCAGACCCTCCAAATTCGGATCCGTTTGACGCTCCATAGGCGAGTGTGCCTATGACCAACAATGCGATTACTCCAAATCCGAGCATGTAGAGATACTTGTAATTCTTCTTGTTCATCAACATGCCTCCGAATTGACCTTATCTTCCCCAGCAGATTCACCGAATATCTCTGGCTTATTGTTCATGAGATACATTGCGAACATTGAGAACAAAATTCCTTCGATTATCGCCAAAGGAATCTGTGTGACGGCAAATGTCGTTAGGAATTCGGTGAAAGAGGTCATGAACCCTACATCGTGATATGCAAGTGCCAATTGGAAAGAAGTTGCAACATATGTCATCAGGTCTGCTACCACAGCCGTGAAGAACATGGCCATAGGTATACTGATGTGCATTTTTTTCCTTAAGATATACCAGATGGCGAAACCGCATGCTGGACCAAATATGCCCATCGAGAAGACATTTGCACCCAATGTCGTGATACCGCCATGTGCCAATAACAATGCTTGGAATATCAATACGATAACTGATAGGAAAGCTGTACAGGCAACACCATAGAGGACGGTGGAAAGACCGGTTCCGGTGGGATGCGAACTCGAACCTGTGACAGATGGCAATTTGAGTGATGATAAGAGAAATATGAAAGCCCCGGAAAGAGCAATGGTCATCTTCTGTTCAGGATGTTCCCTTACGATTTTTATTATTTTCCTTGCACCGAAGAACAGGAATGGTATCGCTATCAAGTACCATACGACGCACCATCCCCACGGTAAATATCCTTCCATTATATGCATTAGTTCACCTTTAAATTATATTTAAATTAACATTTTACCACGGCATTGCCGCTACCCTAATATTAATTGGATTATACATCCAAACGTATATATGTGTATATTAATCCAATGTATAAATAAACATAAATAATACATAAGAATCGAACATTATTATTACTCTCAAATAAAACTGAAAAATATCAAAAGATACTATAAAAAAATAAAATTGGGGTTGCCCCCGATCTGTTTTAAACCACAGATGTTTCTGTCTTATCAACAGGCATCGTGATCCTGTTATAAATTATGACCATTGCAAGCCATGTAAGTGTCACCGCTATTAGCATCGGGACCCCGATCTGCAACATCTCCACCAACATCTGATGGAAATCGGCCGGATTGGACATAGCTGTAAAGAATGGGGGCCAAGGTACAATCTCATTATGTACTATATGCTCCACCAATAGTGCTATAACCGCTCCCCATGCCATGATGTTGAACCAGTTTATGTGCCATTTCTCTGGTATCTTCTTTCTGAATACTGTCGTTACTGTTGCAACTGCTGCTGTTACAAGAAAACATGCCATATTATCACACCGAATGTTCCTCTTTTGTCTTTTTGATCAAAATATACAATTCCCATACTGAATAAATTGGGATCAGCATAAGGAAGCCGACTATGATCGCATCAACGCTCACATCGAAATACTCGTCAAGTCCGTGTCCTCCATCGAGGATGTAACCTATCGAGTGATCCATGAAAAGACATATCGTCAATCCCCAAAGCATCAGTACAAGGAGATCTACTCTGTATTCCTTGGCCTTAGGCCAGATCAGATATGCTGCTGTGGTGCACACCGCGGCAATCATCGTCATAAGAAACCACATTTGAATTCCTCGTAATACATTTTACAATGTTATTACTACTAAGTAATACTAATTATATATTATTTGCTACTAATACTCAAAAAAAATACAATTTGTTCAACACAAATAAAAAATCACAATTCTCCCACAAATTAATAAGAATCCACATCCAAGTAAATATCAATGTGAAATGGATGGTTTCATGAACGATACAAACTTCCAAAAAGACCGATGTTTGTCTTGGATTGTTTGATTTTAAACATCATTCCGTATGGCCATCAACATGTCGTAGAAAGTGGTCCTTTCCGGCATTATATCGGGTATACGCCCCATTGATTCAAGTTTCAAGGAGGTGGGCCTGCCGATGGCTGCAACCTTCACATTTTTCATCATCCATATGGCCCTTGCTTTCCCGTACTTTAAATCTAAAAGTGAAAAGAATGATTCAGCCGACATCGGACTAGTGAATGCGATGACATCGACGGAGCCTTCAAGGATCCCATCCATGATACGTTCGAGGTCTTCTGTCATACCAACCTCCTTCAGCCTATATGATGCGAAATCGATGACCTCTGCGCCGCTATCTTTGAGACCTGAAAGAAGGATCTCCGAACCACTGTCAGAACGGACCAGCAATACCGTCTTACAATTCACATCCTTCCCGATGGCATCGATGATGCCAAACGAACTGTGATCGTTTACTGGCATTATGTCATGATCCAAACCGCTGAATCTCGATAATATCGAGGATGTGTTTGGGCCTATAGCCACTATTATTGGTTTTGAGAACAATTTAATGAATCTCTCTTTGCCGAATCTCCGTACGCACATATCAACGGCAGTTCCAGAACCGAATATCGCATAATCTATCTTACCATCAGCAAGAAGTCCATCTACGATATCGTATTCCTCTTGATAACCGTCCATTACCTCCAATGATGGAGCGGCAAGCACGTCGAATCCCATCTCCTCGGCCATCTTCACGGATTCCGCTATCCTGTCAGCAGGTCTTGTGAAAGCCAAAGTGGTCATCTCAGATCCCCGAGTATGTCATGCAGAGTGGCGACACTTCCGATGACCATTATGCCAGGAGCCTCCAATCCTTTATCTTCTATCGTGCTCTTCAATCTGGAGACCGTCGTCCTCTCTATCCTCTGATCCGGTGTCGAGCCGTTTGTTATTATCGCAGCCGGGGTGTCCTTGTCCATCCCTCCTGCGATAAGTTCCGACGATATATGCCCGGCATTGCCGATGCCCATCAATATCACCAATGTTCCATGTCCATTGACCAACGATCTCCAATCGATCCTGTCCTTCCCACGGTCATCCTTCTCATGGCCTGTCAGGAATGTCACGAGAGGAGTGTGGTCCCTATGGGTGACCGGTATGCCTGCCAACTCAGGGACGGATATGGTCGATGATATACCAGGAACCACATGGACTTCCAATCCTGCGGCCTTTAACTCTTCAACTTCCTCAGCGCCTCTGCCGAACATGAACGGGTCGCCGCCTTTCAAACGAACGACGGTCTTACCTTGGGATGCCAATTCAACCAATTTTGAATTGATCTGATCCTGTGTAAGGGTATGATTGCCTCCCCTCTTCCCAGCATCGATGAGCTCCACACCTTCTCTACATTGCTTCAGTATCTCATGATTCGCAAGAGCATCGTAGACGACCGCATCCGCCTTTTTCAATAATTCAGATCCTTTCAAAGTCATCAAGCCCGGATCTCCAGGACCAGCTCCAACCAGATATACAACCCCAGTCAAATCGCCAACTCCTTTCTATTCCCTTTTAGATAGTCTGCTATCTCCCTTATCTGCTCATCCGTATGGTCATAAGGTATGACCACATCCAATCTCACTGGGTCTTTTGTGAATGCGAACGATACGGCCCTCACATTGAACCCTTTCACCAATTTTCTCACATTGATCCCTACAGGTGATGAGCATCCCGCTCCCAATGCCCTCATTATGGAACGTTCTATCGTGACGCATTCCCTTGTCACCTTGTCATCGACTGATGATAACTTCTTCCTGGTATGTTGATCGTCCTTTCTGCATTCTATCGCTATCGCTCCCTGAGCTGGTGCCGGTATGAAGATCGCTGGGTCCATTATGAACATCGGCCTGTCGATCCCCATGCGTTCCAGCCCTGCTCTAGCGAGTATTATTGCATCGCATTCTCCTGAATCCAATTTTGAAAGTCTTGTATGTATGTTTCCGCGAAGAGATATAGTCTTGATGTCAGGCCTCATCTGCTTGATCATCGCCATCCTCCTTACGGAAGCGGTACCTATGACAGCGCCCTTGGGCAGATCGTCGAGACGACATGGGAGTATGACATCCTCTACCGCATCCCTCCTCATTATCGCACCCAGTATGAGCCCTTGATCCATATCGATCGGTATATCCTTCAATGAATTGACTGAGATATCTATCTCTTTCCTCAATATGGACTCGTCCAACTCCCTGACGAATGCGCCTATGTTGTTGAGCTTGTCCAAAGGTGATGTCAGATCGATGTCACCGAATGATTTTATCCCTACGACCTCGAAATCATCTGATTGCCCAGAATCCCTCATTGCGTCGATGAACATCTCGGTCTGCCTCATGGCAAGCTTGCTTTCCCTTGAACCTATCCTCATCTTGCCGATTCCTCCTTCAAGAATCCATCGAATGCCTCTATTATCCTGTCGACACCTTTTTCATCATGGGCTATGGACATGAACTCGACCTCCAGTGCGGACGGCGGAAGGTATACCCCATGCTTCAACATGTATCTGAAAAGTCTGTCGAAACGCTCCCTATCAGCATTCTGGGCCTGTGCACCGTTTATTATCGCACTCCTCCCGAAATAGATGGAGAACATGGAACCTACGTATTGTATGCATCCTTCGATACCGTGCTCATCCATGGAATCCCTCATGGCGGTGACCAAGCGGTCCGTACTCTGGTTGAGCGTCAGATATCTCTGATTGGCACGCATGTAATCTATCTGTGCCAGACCTGCTGCCGCACTTACCGGGTTGCCCGCCAATGTGCCTGCCGCGTACACCTTTCCTGCGGGCGCGACGTTCTCCATTATCTCCCTCTTGCCCCCGAAGGCACCAGCGGAGAACCCGCCCCCTATTATCTTGCCCATCGTCGTGAGGTCCGGTGTGACGCCGTATAGCTTCTGCGCACCGCCATCCGATAATCTGCATCCTGTTATGACCTCATCGAATATGAGAAGTACCCCGTGGTCCTTGGTTATCTTCCTGACCTCGCGGAGATAATTCATCTGAGGCGGGACAACTCCCACATTTCCCAGCACAGGCTCCATGATGACACATGCGATATTGTCGTTCTTTTCAAGGAGGTCGCTCATGGCCTTGGGATCGTTGTATTCAACGGTATATGTGTTCTTCACTGCATCGACAGGGACCCCTTTGGAACCTGGTACGCTATGAGCAGAACCGGAACCTGCTGCGACGAGCACTGCGTCATGCGCACCGTGGAAGCCTCCGTTCATCTTGACTATCCCCTCCTTTCCTGTGAATCCGCGTGCGAGACGTATCGCATGCATCGTGGACTCCGTTCCCGATACCGCAAGACGGACCATCTCGCACGATGGGACTATCTGGCACAATCTCTTTATAAGGTTCAGTTCAGGTTCTGAGGGCGCCCCGTATATGGTCCCTTTGGATATTTGGGCTATGGCGGCATCTGCTACGCGCTTGCATGCATGCCCGGTTATCAAAGGGCCGTATGCCATGCAGAGATCGACATATTCCTTGCCATCCACATCTGTTATCATGCATCCTTTTCCACTCCTAATGAAGAGCGGATTGGGTGAGAATGCGCGGACTGGGCTGGATACCCCGCCCGGTGTAAGTTTCCTTGATTCAGCGTACATTTTCTCCGAATTGGGATCAGTCATGGCGACCCCTCAGAATCCTTGCGGCATCTAGAGCGAAATAGGTTATGATTATGTCCGCACCTGCCCTCTTTATGGCCAAGAGCGACTCCATCATCACCCTGCTCTCATCGATCCATCCATTCTTTGCCGCGGCCTTTATCATGGCGTATTCCCCTGAGACCTGATAGGCTGCCAATGGCAGGTCGTATCTATCGGCGGCCTCCCTTATAATGTCCAGATATGGTCCGGCTGGCTTGACCATTATAATGTCCGCACCCTCTGCAACATCCAGTTCTATCTCGCGCATTGCTTCCCTCCTGTTGGCACAAGGCATCTGATATCCTGCCCTGTTCCCCTTGCCCGGCGCTGAACACGCCACATCCCTGAAGGGACCGTAATATGCGCTGTAGAATTTGGCGCTGTATGCCATTATAGGGACATTCTCGAAACCAGCCTCATCCAATGCCAACCTGATGGCCTCTATCTGACCGTCCATCATACCGCTGGGAGCTATGATGTCAGCACCCGCCTTGGCCTGGGAAACCGCTATCCTTCCATAGAGCCCTATCGTCCTGTCGTTCTCAACATGCCCGCAGCCATCCAATACACCGCAGTGCCCGTGGTCAGTGTACTCGCACATGCAGAGGTCCGCTATTATGAGCAGATCTGAACATGACCTGAGCCCCCTTATGGCCTCCTGGACCACACCGTTGTCAGAATATGCATCGGAACCTACATCGTCCTTCTTCCTAGGTATACCGAATACCAGGACGGAATTCACCCCTGCGGAGATGACCTCGTCGGCTATCTGTTTGTAATCCGACAGAGGATATGTCTTGACACCGGGCATTGAAGCGGTCGTCTTGACAGCGTTTATGTTCGCATCGAAAAATATCGGATACACGAATTCTGCAGGGTCCAATCTGGTCTCTGTGACAAGGTCCCTCATCTTCTGGCTCTGTCTGAGCCTTCTCAAACGTACTTGTGGATATAACATTTTAATCGTCCTCCAGACCGAAAAGGGTCTTTGCCATCTTGCAGGCCTCGAGATTGCCATCTCTTGATGCCTGTCTGAGATTGATAAATAATTCTGATGTGATATTGCTAACCAATGCCCTGGAAAGATCTTCCAGGATCGAGTTTATGTCAGAATTTGCTATTGCTCTGGCCTTTGCCTGTGCCAATTCCTCATCCTTTATCATCGAGAACTTAATGCCCAGTTCCCTTATTATCTCGTTCGCCGCTTTCTCTTTGCGTTCCCTATCGATCTTTGACAGCTCTTCGTTTATTATGTGCTCTGCCTCGGAGATCTCGGCGGTCCTGCGTGAGACGTTCTCCATCGCTATCGATTGCAGGGAATCCATTGTCTCCACCTCCACATTCTCGACCTCGATGACATCTTGGGCGATGTTCCTGGGAACGGATACATCTATCATCAGGAGTTTTCTATTCTCACGACCGATCATCGCCTTCTCGATATCCGACCTTCTTATGACCACATGAGGCGCTGAGGTGGCGACCAATACGAGATCGCTCTCGGATATCGCCTCGATCTTATGATCGAAAGTGACGGCTGTCCCATTCAATTGCCCGGCCAGCTCTTTGGCGTGTTCGAGCGTGCGGTTCGACACGAATACGGCCTTAGGACCTTTGCCCACAAGGTTCTTGGCGATGACCGATGCCATATCGCCCGCACCGAGCACCGTGACCGTCTTGTTGAACAACGGACCGATCTTCTGCTCTGCGAGCTCCACCGCTGCAGACCCTACGGACACAGCCCCCTTGTTGAGAGCGGTCTCCGACCTTACCCTCTTTCCTACGATCAGAGCATGATCGAAAAGATATGCGAGCATTACATTGGCATGGCCTTCCTCCCTTGCCTTGACATAGCTCTCCTTGATCTGATGCTGTATCTGGTCCTCTCCGACGATCAAGGAATCCAGACCGCAGACCACTCTGAAAAGATGCGCAACGCTCTTGTTGCCTTCCATTATGAACGAGAGCTCCTCATCCTGAGAATACGGGATGCTCTTGCGTATGACGGCTCTGAACATCTTCTTGGTCATCTCATTGTTAAATGTGGATGTGTACACTTCGAAACGGTTGCAGGTCCTTACGATCACGTATTCTTGGACAAAATCCATCCCGATTATGCAATCGCTGATGTTCTTCTCCAGAATAGGTATTATCTCATTCAATCTGGATATGTTTCCCGCAGACACATGTGTAACGTGGAAACTGACTATCATCTCAGACCACCCATCTTCTTTGCCAATTCCCTTGCGGCATCCATATTGCCATCGCGCAGATGCCCCCATATCTTGTCATCCCTGAGAATTGCCGATATGAATGCTGCACGTTCCTCTTGGCTGGGTATGTTCTCCATCACCATGGGCCTAAGCTCCATCATCAATTCCATCATAAGATCATAGCTATAGTCCAATATGTCACCCAATCTCTCAACCAAATACGGTGGGAATGCAGGTACCTTCCCGCCTGTGGACACTGTGACTGTGTAATTCTCCCTCTCTAGGACGGAAGGTATCAGCACATCTCCGCCGCCGTGCGCTGAATTCGCCAATATGCCAGATGACATTGCTATGTCCCTTATCATCGCGTTGAGCTCCTTATCGTTGGTGGCCGCTACGACGATGAATGCCCCACCTATGTTCTGATATACGCTGCTTTCATCGATGTTATCCATCACGGTCTCGTCAGCCATGAATCTCAACTCTGGAAGAATATGGTCTGCGACGATCTTTATCTTGAAACCTTCGAAATGGATACATTTCCTTAAGGCCACCTTGCCTCCGCCGAATATGACCACCAGCCTATCGCCTGGGGATATGAACAATGGTGACATCATGTTAGAACCTTGCATCTTTTCGCCTCAGGACCTCATATTTCCTTTCTTTATGATCACTGTGGTGAAATAACCATAATCTCTAGTCGTGTCTATCGGACCTACATACTGGTCCTCCATGCCCACATTGTGTATTATAGTGGCACATTCTATCGGCACATTCCTCTTTTTCATCATGTTGACTATCTTGTCGATGCTCTTACCGGCCTTCATTATGACGATGTTATCGAATTTGTCCAACGCCTCTCCAACGAGAGGATTGTCCCTCGCCGATGGTACTATCGCCAATCCCTCGTTGCCGAGTGTCAAAGGTATGCCTGCTATCGCAGCACCGCTACAGAAAGATGGTATGCCTGGTATTATCTCTGTGTCATATCCTTTTTCGCGGACATATTTCTCAAGATACATGTAGGTGCTATAGATCGAGACATCACCCAAGGTTATTATCGAAACGTCATTATCCTTTTTCAATTCCTCTATGATTGCATCCCCTGCGACCTGCCCGCATTTCCAATAATCTGACGAGTTGGTGCTCATCTCGAAAACAACTTCGATTATCTTCTTTCCCTCGATATCGGTCACGGGCTTTATTATCTCGAATGCTGTGCTCTTCTCTCCCTCTGATTTCACGGGTATCGCGAGCGCTTGACATCTCTCTATGGTCCTCTTCGCCTTCAGAGTCAATAGCTCAGGGTCCCCGGGTCCCACTCCTATGCCGTAAAGTTTGCCTGCCATCAGAACACCTTTTCCATGCGACCTTTCTCCCTGTAACCTCTGGGGGTGATCATATTTCCATTCGACACATATGTGCTGGAATTACCTATGATCACTATGGAGAACATATCTACCTCAGCGTCCTTCAACTGACCGAGCGTCGTTATCTCCTTATGCTCTCCTTCCCTCCCAGCATTCCTGACCACACCGACAGGCGTATCCGGAGAACGATATCTCATCAATATATCGGATGCAATTTGGAGATGGTCGCATCTTTTCTTGCTCTTTGGATTATAGACCGCGATCACGAAATCACCTTGACCGGCGCATTCGAACCTCTTCATTATGAGATCGATCGGGGTCATTAGATCTGAAAGGCTTATCAAAGCCGTATCATGCATGAGGGGCGCACCCAAAACCGATGCCGCCGTGGATGCTGCAGTTATGCCAGGCACCACATCTATCTCGATATCCGCGCCCATCTCGTCCGCGACCTCGTAGATTATGCCGGCCATCCCATAGATGCCTGAATCACCGCTGCTGACCATTGCAACATGGATCCCTTTGCTGGCTTCCTCGATAGCAAGCTTGCAGCGCTCCACCTCTTTCATCATCCCGGTGGATGTGTACTTCTTCTCCGAAGGAAAGAAATCCCTTATCATATCGATATAAGCTGTATAACCGATGACCATATCTGCATCCCTTATCGTCCTTTCCGCCCTTATGGTCATGTTATCGAGGGCACCGGGACCGAAACCCACGACGGAAAGCCTGCCTGCCATTCAATTCACCTTTCCCTTGCGGAATTCCGTGGTGAATGATGGATCGTACAATTTGGAAAGCTCGTACTCATTGCCCAAGAAGTCACCCACGAGCGTCAATGCCGTCTTTGTGATGTTGGCCTCCTTGACCTTCCTTTCGATATCGCTTATTGTACCCATGATGATCTTCTGATCCGGCCAGGATGCCTTGTATATTACAGCGACCGGCGTTTCAGGAGAATACCCGCCTTCCAAAAGTTGTCTTGTCATCTCATCCAGGAAACCGATGGAGAGGAATATCGCCATTGTGGCATGATGTCTCGCCAGATCCTTCAACTTCTCCTTTTCTGGCATGGGCGTGCGCCCTTCCATCCTGGTCAATATGACGGTTTGGGTCACATCAGGCAACGTGAACTCCTTCTTGAGGGCAGCCGCACATGCGAAGACCGAACTGACACCGGGAACCACCTCGTACCCTATGCTCAACTTATCGAGCCTATCCATCTGCTCCCTGATAGCACCATATATCGCAGGGTCCCCTGTGTGTACACGGACGACCTTCTTTCCAGCCTTTTCCGATTTGGACATGACCTCGATCACCTCGTTGAGATCCATTGTAGCACTGTTGTAGATCTCCGCTGTGGCCTTTGAACTTGAAAGTACTGCTGGATTCACCAACGACCCTGCGTACACTATTACGTCCGCATCGTCGATCAATCTCTTTCCCTTCAATGTCAACAATTCCGGGTCCCCAGGTCCTGCTCCGATAAATGAAATCATATTCTCACCATATTGACATAGTCAACTCACTAACACAAAAGATATCAATTAATTACTATATAAGTTGGTACATATAACCAACTTGAAATATCGTCTTTATATTGTAATATGCTGAGTGTTTAGACGTTATTTGATTTGAAACAATACAATAATGTGAATTGAAAACACCCACATCAAATTGGTCATTCTCATCCAATTGACAATGCCTATAACACTTTTCTGTTGATATGGACATCATTTTACAGCCTTCACAATGCCTCTTGCCCAATCTTCAGTGGATAGGGCATGCTGGTGCATGTATGAACCGAGTGAATTCCCAGAGAACAGCCCATCCTTCTTATCAGCTATCCCTGCCCCACGTATCATTTCATATCCAAAACATGCATCCTTTCGAACGAAAACATCTGAGTAGTGATATTCATGACCTTTCACAGTACCGCTGAAAAGAGGATTCGAGCCGGTCGCATTGGCCACTACGTATGTGGGCCCGTGACGGATATCGGTCATGTCAGCACAGGCATCGAATATGCCTGCCATCGGAAAACTCCTCCTTTCCTTGTCGATGATATTGTTGCACATGGTCATTAGGCCACCGCATTCCCCCAATATCACCTTGCCATCATCCGATGCGACCTTCAATCCTTCCAGATAATCCTTGTTATCGGATAGATCCTCAGCATACAGCTCAGGATATCCTCCTCCGAGATAATAGACATCGGCATCTGGAAGACCATCACCCTCCGTCGGCCTGAATGTAGCGACCTTCATCCCAGAGGCTTCGAGACACTCTATGTTCTCCCTGTAGTAGAAACAATACGAATCGTCCATAGGTATTGCCACCTTTATGCCTGTATCCCTTTGCACATATGGCGATCCGATAGGTAGCTCGCTTTCAGAATTTTCCACTATGTCCATCAGAACATCGAGGTCCAGTGAAGATGTCAATGCCTCCAATGGCCCTATCTCCCTGTTCTCAAAAGACGATAATGTCCTCAGACCGAGATATCTTTGCTCCAGGACCTTGGAATCGTCCTTTTCAACCATTCCGATCACCTTGGTATCAGTATAGGTCCTCATTGCTACGTCCAATTTCTCCCTGTGCTGAGGTCCTGATACCTTGTTCAATATCACCCCTGCTATATTCAACTCTGGATCGAACGACTTGAAACCATTGACTATCGCCGCAGCACTCCTGGTCAATGAGCGCGCGTCCAATACCAATACTACCGGAAATCCGAGTAGCTTAGCTAGATATGCCGTGGACCCTAGGTCCCCATCCCCTGAGAATCCTTCATAGAGTCCCCTCACTCCCTCGATGATACATATGTCGGAATCTTTCGATGCGTATCCTACCAGATTCTTTATGGTATCGTCATCCATCATGAAGGAATCAAGATTCCTTGAAGGCCGTCCAGTAGCTACAGTATGATACATCGTATCGATGAAATCCGGACCCGCCTTGAATGCCTGCACCTCGTACGACTTGGACAATCTTGACAATATGCCTGTGGTTATGGATGTCTTACCTACTCCACTGCCTGCACCTGCGATGATGAGGCCTTTCATCCCTGTTCCTCCAAGAGGTCGCGAAGAGTGTCTGCGGTCTCTAAATGTATGATGTGATGAGTGCCCATGACCATGGAATGGCTTGAGATCTCACCCACAGCGTTGAAGCCCTGCGAAAGATAATTCGCAAGCTCCCTTGGCTGATCCGTTATCAAAATGTCCTCCTTGGAGATGCCAGGGTATGCATGACATATCCCGAGTATTATCGTGAGGTCTGGACCGAAACTATCCACTGCGGCCCTGGTCCTGGCACCTACGATGGCATACTCATCCAGACCTCCGGTAATCTCATCGATCGATATTCCCGAGTCGAATAAATCGGATGATATCTCAGCACAATACCTCCTTATCCTGGGAAGTCCCAACTCCCCGTCGAGATTTGCAACATAGAATGTATCCCCGCCCAACTTCCTCTTCGCCTCTTCCACTGCCAAGAACATATCGGCGAATCTGTATGCTAGCTCCTTCTTCGCCAACATCACAACGGCCACTTTGCCTCCGTTCCTGAGTGTCTCGATTATGCCTTTGCATACATTGAACTTAGTGGGCCCTCTTTCTGGAGATAGATATCCTCTGCTTGCCATGCCCGATTGCTTCTCGAGCCTGGTCGCGGATTTCATGAGAGATATCTGTCTTTCCGTCTCCTCATCCGTCAGCACCCCAGCATCCCTACCTGCCTGAAGGGCCTTTATCGCCCCTCTCGTGTTATCTCCCATGCATCCATGGCAGTCTACAGAGAAGACATTGCATCCGATGTCTGCTTTCGATATTGCCGCTTCCATGTCCTCCCCTATTATCATGCTGGCACATGTGCCTACTACCGCAACGGTCTTTGGATCGAATGTCTCCTTGACGACCTTCAATGTGTCAATAAGGGAATCCGATCCCCCGAATATCAGATCGTCATCCCTCATACCGGATGTAACCACTCGTATGTCCGCTTCCTCCAGCATCCTCGATGCCATGAAACCGCATCCAGCCGGACCGTGTATCAGAACCACATCGACATCCATATCCCTCAATGTGTACATGGCCGCGATTATCGGATTGGGGCGAGGGTGCATTATCCTCTCGCTCATTGGTAGCCCTCCTTTATGAACTCGATGATCGTGCCTTTATCGTTTGGTAATTCTGGACGTTTTCCATCCCCGGATGTGAAGAAGGCTTGAACACCATATCTGTATGCCACTTTGGATATCTCCTCAGCATCCATCTTGTCGCATACCTTCCTACTGACAGGATCGACCAGCATGACTGCATCATCGATTATGCCTAATCTCTCCAATATCCCAAGGGTCCAATCGACAGATGCCGCCGATATGCCTGGATTCCTCTCGATGATATGCCTTACCCCATCCCTCTCGTATATCTCACCACGGCCTGGAACTCCCTTGAAATGACTGAGGCCGTTTATCACAGCCTCCTTCGATATTCCGATGCAACGGCATATCTCGACCGCGATATTCATCGAATCGATGTATGCCAATGAAAGATATCCTCCAGATAATTCGAATTCCGTGTCGCCCATATAATGCAAGATCACTTTCACCGGTCTACCGAACTCTGGCTTGCCTACTACATCAACACGATCCGAATAACCAATGCAGTTACCTATGCCATACGACTGCCATCTATCCATCTCGGACCTTTTCACCACATTTATCCCATCTGTGAGTACGGACCTCTTGGCCTCTGAAGCATGTCTCGTATTCGCGGCGATACCATAATCTGTCTGCAAATTGGTTATGCATGCGATGTTTGCCTTTCCAGAACCTCCGAGGGATACCTCGCACACCATGACGTCATAATCTCCCTTTGGCAATGTCAACAGGGAAGTTGGCGATATACTGCGCTTATCTGTTATCCTCAGACCTCCATCCTCCCATGGGCCTTGCCCTCTGGACGTATGAAGGAAGACCTTCTTTCCCTCTGAAGCGATGATGGAGGCCAGAAGGAAGCATGTGCTTGTCTTGCCCTTGGCGCCGGTTATCTCTATCCTGAATCTGGTGTCATCCATGAAGTAACGCACGGCATCGAAAAAGAATATCCTCTTTTCATATGTGCATTCGGAAAGGAATGAATCAGGACAATGGCAGGGCATCACGACAAGATCAAATCTTTCCGCTGGTACTATATCGGTGAATCTCGCACCTGTTCCCCTTATATTCTCTATTACCTCAGGTATCGCTTTGCGGTATACATCCACGCATAAGGCCTCATCTCCCTCTGCAATGTACCTCTCGGCCAGTATGTCAGCACCATGTATCGCGTCCAGGATCAATACCTTCATGATATCACCCATAATACTTTGCGATCTTCTTATCGAGCACTTTACAGAGACGAGGGTCACCGCCTACAGGCGAAGCATATCTTATCGATATCTCCTTACCTTTGTACAACACCTTCGCAGAATCGCATCTCTCAGGTATCCCTAGACTTGCTGGCACATCCTTTGATAGATGCTTGCCCGATGCGATGAAAAGAGGAAGTGCGATTATCTCGTCCATGCCGTCCTGCTTCATCCTCTCGATGGTTTCAGATATGGTGGGTGAATTGAACTCGTTGTATCCCACGTACACGTTCTCATATCCTCTCTCCCTCAATCTTGCGGCATTCAATTCCATTATATCGGAATTATAACCCAGTCTGGAACCGTGACCCATAACTATGACTCCGAGATTGCCAGAGCCGGATGATGTCTCTTTGATCTTCTCACATAGTATCTCCGTCAGGTTGGGGTCCTCTCCGAAAGGGGTCTCGAAATGTACGAGGATCTTCCTGCCATCCACATCTGTCACCATCTCCGACTCTCCATTCGACAACCCCAGCTTAGGAGGTATGTCCCTTGTCATGTGAAGGCCCGATGCGATGAAGAAGGGCAATGCCACGACCTCGTCCACACCATCGTATGCCATCTCCATCATCGCATCCTCTATGGAAGGCATTGAGGTCTCATTGAAACCGATATATATCTTCTCACGACCCATCTCCTTCAATACCTCCGCTTGCGCCTCCATGGTCATCTTGTTGAACATCAAGGTAGAACCATGACCTATGATCAATACCGCCTTACTCATAACAACACCTCATTGATCTTGAACTTCCAACCCTCATACCGCCGGATGTGTCCTTGGAACGCGACAACAATTCCGCGGCTAGGTTCCTGTAAATCCCCGCCTGTGGAGAACTTGGCTCTCCTCTCACTACCGTGATTCCCATTTTCTCGCATCTCTGTACTGATGGGTCGCGTGGTATGCGCATTATCACTTCGGTGCCGATCTCCATCGACGCCTTGTGTACGAGTTCGTCTTCTTCATCCACATTACGGGAATTCTGTATCAGTCCGCCCAATCTCGCGTATCCTCCAGACGAGAAGTTCGATATCGCCTCTGCGATATTGTTCGCAGCATACAACGACATCATCTCACCTGAAGTAACAATGAAAACGTCATTTGCATAGCCGTTCCTTATCGGCATAGCGAACCCCCCGCATACGACATCTCCGAGCACATCGTAGATGATTATATCGGGCCTATAGACGCCGATGGCGTCCAATTCCTCCAATTTCTCAAATGCGGCTATTATCCCCCTGCCTGCACAACCCATTCCAGGCCTGGGACCTCCGCACTCTATGCAGAGCACGCCTCCGTTGCCCTCGTATACGATATCATCTAGATTTGCATCCTTGTTGCCTCTCAATACCCCGAGGACTGTATCTATCCTCATACCACCTGTCAGAGTAGATGTGGAATCCGCCTTTGGATCGCATCCTATCTGCATCACCTTGAGGCCCTTTTCAGCCAATGCCTGAGATACATTGGCCGTAGTTGTGGATTTTCCGATACCGCCCTTTCCGTATATCGCTATCCTGCGCACAAAGATGCTATAGAATGATTGTTTATTATTTTTACTGATATTAGTAACACTTAATCATATTTCTTACTCTTTCAATACATAATGAAAATAAATTAAAACACAAATTGACAAAAAAATATTAAAAATGAATAAATCCGATAGTGATTTTAAGTGCTGTAATAATATTATATGATTATTTTATATTACGTGTTAACTTTTTTATAATTAATATGCTATAATCTCTTGATGGAAGAATATCTCATAGAACACTGGAACAATAATTCAAGATCATATGACATGTTTGTGAGAAAAGGATTCTCCAATAAAAGAGAGAGAACATCTTGGCAAAAACTATTCAAAAAGGCTTTTGGTGAAAAATCTCTAAAAATATTAGATACTGGATGCGGCCCAGGAATAGTTTCGATGCAATTGGCTGATTTGGGACACCACATGACCGCCATTGATTTCTCAGATAGGATGCTTGATGCCGCTAAAGATAATGCCCTTAGAAATCATCTTGAAATTGAATTCCTCTGGGCAGATGCAGAAGCCCTTCCATTTGAAAACTCCAGTTTTGAAGCTGTAGTTAGCGACTATATGCTTTGGACCGTTCCAGATCCGAAAAAAGTGATGAGAGAATGGTTTCGTGTGATGAAACCTGGATCAACGCTCGCATACGTCGATGGAGACTGGTGGCATGATGACATGAATACGCCCATCAAAAAAAGAATCTCTCATTTTGGTGTTTTTTTGGATTCTCCCCGGAAATTCATAACAGATAGAAATGAGAAAAGAGATGATAGGATCGAGATCTGGTCGAAATATGCCGACAGACCAAACGACGACACGATTATGCTTGAAGAGATCGGATTTCAAGACATACGAATAATACACGATGTACAGGATCTCGTACTACACGGAGTTAGACATCTGGCATATGGAAGCACCGAGGATCATTTCATGATAATAGCAAAAAAACCATATGGCAAAGATGATCAAATTGATGAATCAGAGAAGTTTGAAAACATCATTAGATCGGATAATACCACAAGGAGATACGAAAATGGATCTGCACAATGACTCCCCCGACATAGACGACATTGAAAAACTTGACTCCATAATGGGATACTGGACCCTAAGGGCTGAAGGGTACTCTCAGTCAATAAATGAAAGTTTGGACAATGGGGATATGAAAAGATGGATATCCCGCATATCCAGATATGTAGATCTGAGTAAAAAACTAAGGATATTGGATATTGGTACTGGCCCTGGTTTCTTTCCTATAATACTCGGAAAAATGGGACATTCGGTCACTGCGATAGACTGCACTGAGGCAATGCTTGATATTGCTAAGGAAAATTGCAAAAAATATGATGTCGATGCTATCTTTGAAAAAATGGATGCTCAGAACCTGGAATTTCCAGAAAATAGTTTTGACCTGATAATATCTAGGAACCTAGTTTGGAATCTCGAACATCCTAAAAAGGCGTATTCAGAATGGCTCAGAGTACTTGATGAAAATGGCAAAATACTCATCTTCGATGGAAATCATTACCTCCAGTTGTTCGATCAAAGTTACGCAGATACTGTGAATAAGACAGCCTCTAAAAACGAAGATAGATACATTGGAAAAGTTGATACCAACATCATGCTTGATATCGCAAAGGAATTACCATTGAGCAAAGAGAGAAGGCCCCAATGGGATGTCATCACATTCGTAGAGATGGGTTCCAACAACGTACAGGTATGTTCAGAGTCTGATGAAATGATACATTTCATGGAAAATGATGAAATGAAATACATACCTTTGAATTTTACAATATGTGCGATCAAATGATGGGGCCTGGTCTTGAACGAGGATAATCTCCATAAATATATCGTCGTATCGATCGTAACAATACTATTGGTGATATCTGCACTATCTGGATGGGCCATAATCAATTATCTCAAACATGATGAAGCAAACGATACTTTTACAATAGAAGGCACTTATGATGCTGATATTGAAGCGTTTCCTTGCATCGGGACTGGCTCTTATGTCGATTTACAAGAATCCTCAAGGGAATATGTGTATCTTTTCACATTTGAAATATCATATACCAATGGACAAGGCGACGTATGCAAAACAACCCTTAACTCTACACTGGATATAGTCAAGGACACAGATGAACCAAACGAAGAATTGTTCCAATTCATAGGCACGACATATTACAACGACATGACATTGTACATGTGGGACTCAAAGGATCAAAATAACGGACACTGCACATATTACCTTTATGAAAAAAAGATAGTCATGATAGACATCGATTACGATGGTTTTGAATTGAAAGCACTGAATGATGATTTTTAAATAAAATTATAAAAATGGTTTAAGAGGACCCTAGGTCCTATTTATTCAAGCGACCCCGTAATCAAGGAAGAAGCTATCGATATCGACATATGAGGAATAATCTTCAGATGCAAAGGTATCGAAATAATAATCGAACAACTCCTTGTAATCCAAGCCTGAGACCTCGCTTAGTTGTGGATACATCACATTCTGATAGAAGGCCAATTCGACGACATACAAAGGACTGTTGCCTGCCTCTCTTGCCATGCCCATGTAATGTATGTTGACGGTAGAGTTCTTTAGCATCTCTATGTCCGCAAGGATGCATGTCGTAAGATCGCGCTGTCCTCTCATACCATCGTGTTCATTGTCCATGTAATAGACGGCATTATCCTTTGCATTCTCACTTATGACGGTCAATATCTGCTCTGCTGTGAGATTGTTATAATTGCTGGTCAGATATGAACTGTGCTGCCCTATGGCGTAGACACCGACCCATTGAGCATGAAGATTATTGGTATTATTGTATCCTGTGATGCTTATGTAGCCATCGGTATCATAGCTAGGAGATGACCTTGCCATCATGAATGCGGCCTCGTCATCATCCGATAAAGTGGAAGCAACTGACTCCAAAGTGTTCAATATGCTGTCATGCCATTCAAGATACTCATAGGTCTTATCCGTATCGCCCTGCAGCAACAATGCAAACATCAGGATCGCACGGTCGATGTGCTCGTTCGGATAATCAACACCGCTATTGTCCGCTGTGGACATGAACATCACATCGATGCCCGCAGGATTCAATTTCGAGGGAGATATGGAATCGGCGGTCGCATCACAGTAGCCTACGACATATACGTCTATGTCTGCTGCGATCATCGCCTCATAATCGGGGGTCTCGGTGGCACCATAACTTGTGGCCGATGCAAAATTGCTGTTCATAAAATACCAATATGTGGATATGGTTGAATCCACCATGTCGACCTTATCGCATAGACCAGTTAGATCCGCTACATATGCACCGCTGCAATAACCTATCGCAATAGATGTAACAGGCCATGAAACTTTTGCCACCGTGTAATAATTGTCGATATAGTATACTGCTGTATCATCGCCACTTATTATTCCTTGCAAATACTCCACATCTTCCTGATCCACTACGCCGTCTGCATTGGCATCACAGAATATGTTGGACTCCGCGTTTCCCTTTAATACCTCTTTTATCCAAGATACGTCCTCCGTATCAAGATAATCATCTTCTGTAGCATTACCGAAGACCCACACTCTGCAATCAGATTCATTATCAAGATCAGTATCAGCGTATACATTGCCGACAAGAGATCCGTTATCGGTATTATCATCATGATCGGATTTTGCTAATGTCAATATTCCAACCGCCGCTGCCGATACGACAGCGATGACCACGATGATTCCCACTATCTTCTTATCCAAGATTCATTCCTCCATTTTTTCTATCCCATCACACTCTGGAAGCAGTATTATATGCGGCCTTCCGCCAACATCTAAAATCCTGCATTCCACATCATAAACATCCTTTATCGTCCTCTCACTGAGGACATCGCTGACCTGACCATCCGCATATATGCCGCCGTTCGACATGAGGATTATCCGATCCGCAAAAGTGGCTGTTATGTTAAGGTCATGACATACCATCAGTACCATGGTGTCCTCCTTCCTTGCATAATCCTTCAAGAATCTCATTACGGTCATCTGATGCTTTATGTCAAGATTGGAGGTTGGTTCATCCAAGATCAATATCTTCGGCTCTTGGACTAAGCCTCTCGCTATCATCACCCTTTGAAGTTGCCCAGCACTGAGTTCCCTTATCTCACGATCGGCCAAGGTCTGCAATCCCATCACATCCATTGCCTTGTCCACGGACTCTATATCCTTATCAGAAGTTGTCCAACCAGCATGTGGATGCCTCCCCATCAGTATTGCTTCTGCTACAGAAGTTGAAAAAACATTCATGGTGGAATTCGGAACATATGCCATCGTCCTTGCCATTTCCAAAAGAGAGATCTCTTTGGTATCCTTGCCATCTATCAAGACCGATCCAGATGTCGGTTTCAATAATTTGTTTATACACTTTACCAAAGTGGTTTTACCGACACCATTAGGCCCCAATATACATACCAATTCCGATTTATTCAATACTAGATTGATATCTTTGAAAACAAGCGTATCCCCATAACTGAAAGATAGACCCTTCATCTCTATCTCACTCATGACCAAACCTCCTTGCTATTCCTAAGGATCAGATACATGAACAGTGGCCCACCGATGCACGCCGTTATTACACCCACGGGCAGCATCAAAGGAGAGACTATCGTCCTTGCTACGATATCTGAAAGCAATAAAAGCAGAGCCCCGAATGCAGCTGCCGCAGGTATGAGATATTTGTTATCTGCACCTATTATCGTCCTAGCTATGTGCGGTGCTACCAATCCTATGAATCCGATTATCCCTGTGAAACTTACAACAGCTGCTGCCATCAATGTTATTGTTATCAGGACGATCAATCTCTTTCGTTCTACATTTACTCCCAATGTCTTTGCGCTTTCATCCCCGATACTCATCACATTCAATTGATTGGCCATATACTGGACAAATACCGACCCGCATATGGCGATGAAAACTATGATGTAAAGTTCATTGAAATCTATGCCTTCCAAGGAACCGACCATCCATGAGTACACTGTTGAAAGGTCCTCTGGATCAGCGATCAACATGAAAAGCTGTGTCAACGCGTTGAAAAGATACATGAGAGATATGCCGCACAATATCATCATCGTTGGTGTTGCTTTCCTGAACTTGCTGAGGAATAATATCGTCAAAGCTGGAATTATCGCAAATATGAATGCGTTGATCACCACGCCTCCGCCGGATATTATCTCGAAGCCCATGATTATTGCCAGAGCGGCACCGAATCCCGCTCCAGAAGATATTCCCATTGTATAGGGGTCCGCCAACGGATTCTTCAACATGCTTTGCATCGCAGTACCACAGACCGCCAACGCGAAACCACATGCAATGGCGCCCAATATCCTCGGCATTCTAAGACTTATAACGATGTAGGCCGCAGTCGGATCGCTCTGCGCTTGACCGGTGATGGCGTTCCACAATATGCCGAATACCTCGCCGGAGGATATCGGATAGGACCCCAAGGTGGCTGAATAGACAGCAAAGATCAAAGTGGCGATCGCACAGATCACTATGAAGGATATCCTCTTTGCAACAGTTCTACGATATGTCGTCTTGAAATTAGAAGAGGGATTTTCTGCATCACTGCTCTTGTTTCTAGAGATCATCGACTTGAACATCGGATGTGTGCATACCATAATCATATTTAGTATTACTTATTAACACGCATTAGATATTTAATATTCCTAAGCATAATCAACAAGTTCTACATTCACCATTACATGCGGGATAAGATGAAAGATGAGAATGATGTGGAGGTTATGCTCGGTGACCCGAAGAAGGCCATCCTATCCATGACAATACCGCTCATCGTTTCATACCTAGTCTCGCAGATCAATATGTTCGTAGATATCGCATGGTGTTCCGGACTTGGAACTGATGCAACATCGGCGGTGTCCGCGATGTCTCCCATATATTGGATAATAGTCAGCCTAGGACTGGGCCTGGGGGTCGGAGCATCAGCCACAGTTTCCAGTTACATCGGCAGACAGGATAAGAAAAAGGCAGAAAGCCTTGCTGCACAGATACTGGTATTCACAACACTCATATCGCTTCTCATTACTCCCATATTGTATCTTCTGATTGGACCCACCATATCATGGATGGGTGCGGATGGGATCAGAGGCCTGTGCATAGAATATTGTCTACCGTATATCGTAATGTGCCTATTCCTGATATTGAACGGAGTTATATCTGGACTGCTCAGATCCGAAGGTGCCGCAAAGAGAGCGATGTTCATCCTGGTCCTTTCTGCAGTGATAAATATGTTCTTGGACCCCGTGATGATATATGGATTGGGCCTCGGAGTATCAGGCGCAGGATGGGCGACCGTGTTCGCCACCATGATCTCCACGATGATCGGCCTTTATTGGTACATGAACGGTTACACCTTCCTGAAATTGAGCTTTAAAAACTTCCGTTTCAAATGGGATGAGCTGAAAGAGGTCCTTTATGTCGGAATACCTAGGTCCGCAGAAGGCATGATTGTGAATTTCATGTCCCTCGTTCAACTGGTGTTCGTCATTTCTTGTGGAGGAGTCATAGGGGCCGCACTATACGGCATACCTTGGAAATTCGTCTCCATTGGCATCATACCAGCAACAGCGATGGGCGCGGCCCTGATACCAGTATGTTCTGCTGCATTGGGAAAGAACAATCTTAAAAAAGCAGAAAAAGGCTATAAATACACATTGTTCACAACCACTGTTGTATTGACAGCGATCGGAGCGTTCATCTTCGTATTTGCAGATTACCTTGTGGTCCCTTTTACTTACAGCGAAAGCATGGCATCACTGAGACCGGAATTCGCAAAGATACTGAGGATCTACTCCCTCTTCATACCTTTCTTCGGATTCATCGAGATAGGGTCCGCCCTTCTTCAGTCCATACGCAAGTCCCATCTTTCCCTCGCATGCTCATTGCTGAGAAATATACTGATCGTCACACTATTGTATTTTGCAAGCAAGATCTCAATGGATGCCATATACTGGAGTCTTTTCATCTCGGAGATAATTGGCGGCATCATGATGATATCGTTGGCGAACTATGAGTTCAAGAAATATAAGAAATCAAAAGAATCGACTCGAACACTGTCACTCTGATCTCATATCGTTACGGTAATCCTTTATTATCTGATCGAAGTAGATATCCCTTCCTTCATCCTTGAATTCCTGATATTCCTTCAAAAGCAGAGCATACATCTCGTCTTTGGTGAATCCCGACCCCATATCACTGTTTTTTCTACCTATCGAGATATAATATTCTTCATCGTCTCTCTTTAAGACCACGGAAAGGCCAGCATTGGTGAACATCCCTTCGATCACGTCCAGATCCGGCAACGCATCTTGAGGGGTGAACTCGCCTCTGCTCTCATGCATGGATCGAATGTGCTCTCTCGAATCGGAATGCAATATCGCCAATATCCCTCCTTCCTTCAATGTGGATGCGAGCGTCATGATTGCCATAGGCTGATCTCTGAAATGAGGAAAGCATGCATAGCATACGACCCGATCGTAAACGGACCTCTCATCTAGATCGTAAAGGTCCTGAATAACAAAATCCACATTGCTGTGGATGACTTTTGGATACTTCTCGAGAGCCACTGATATCATCTTTTCGGATTTGTCAATCGCTTTGACATGTGCGACACCATGTCGTTCATAGAATGGTATGAGGATACCTGTACCCGTGCCTACATCAAGTATGTTCTCTCCGCCTTTCAATTCCAAAAGATCGACCACATGCGATATCTTTCTGGGATCCCTTGAATCGTGCATGTCCCAGGACTCCGCATGCTCACCATAGAAATCTTCTTTCGGACCGTTATGCATCGATACACCTTATGGACCCAATCTGAGGGAATGATATATATCGATTCTGTAAAAACAACCTATACTTGTAAACACATTATTGAACATCGGACAGGGATATCCTGTCCGATGAGGAGACATAGAAAATACGTGACGCAATCGCTCATGACAGACCTGGAGACACCTCATAGTAATACGATTATTATAATATGTGTTACTACTCTAAAGTATTTAAAATGTCCCTAGAATGATGAATCGGATGATCACATGCAATGTGTTAATTACAACTAATAATATCATTCATTTATGCCAAGAATCGCAATCATCGGCGGAACAGGAATCTATAACCCAGATTCATTCGAATTGATAAAAGAGGTATTCCCTGATACTCCTTATGGTAAACCCTCTGATCCGATATTGATCGGAAAGATAAATGGAGTAGAGGTCGCTTTCCTCTTCCGCCATGGTAAGAAACATCAGTTCCCACCAACCTCCGTCCCTTATATGGCGAACATGTGGGCACTCAAACACATAGGATGTGAATACATCATATCGGCATGCGCTGTCGGGTCCCTCACGGAATCATACAAACCTGGTGACCTGGTTATCGCCGATCAATTCATAGATTTCACAAAATGCAGGAAATACACATATTTCAACGATAAGACCGTGCACATATCTATGCCCGATCCCTTCTGCCCATATCTTAACGATATATTCGCAGACACCGCGAGAGACATGGAGATATCATTCCACCGTGGAGGAAACTACATATGCATAGAAGGCCCAAGATTCTCGACGAGGGCAGAAAGCAGAATGTTCAGAACAGTCGGCGGAGACATAATCGGAATGACGGTAGTACCTGAATGCCAATTGGCAAGGGAATTGGGAATGTGCTACTGCAGTCTCGCCACGGTCACCGACTACGACTGCTGGTTCGAAGAGGATGTGACGATCGAGATAGTCATAAAGACCATGAATGAATGTCTTGACAGGGTACTAAAACTTCTGGAGCTGGGACTTCCAAAGATCCATGATAGGGAATGTCACTGCCTCGATGCAGCGAAGGGTTGCGGAGCATTGTGACCCATTTTACCCAGGACTTTCCTGGGGCATCCATTTCCCTTCCCTGAAACTATTAATCTTTTGTAGACACTACGCAACATCGCATGAGGATAATATTCAAGGGTACAGTGCAGGGGGTCGGATTCAGACCCACCGTATATCGCGTCGCCACATCGCTCGGACTTTCCGGAGCTGTCTGGAACGATGGTTCCGATGTGATTGTCGATGTGAACGACGGTGAACTGTTCCTAAAGAACTTCGAACTCAACAGACCCCCTCTTGCATCTATTGAATCGATAGAGAAAATAGACATGGAGATCAATGAGGACCATGTAGGATTCAGGATGCTGAGCTCCAAGCCTGGATCTAACAGCGTATCGATACCTACTGATACCGCAATATGCACCAAATGCCTCAAAGAAATGAGAGGCGCAGGAAGACGTAGCAGCTATGCATTCATATCCTGCCCTAACTGCGGTCCACGTTTCACATTACTGTCTGGACTTCCATACGACCGTGAGCAGACGGTCATGAGGAACTTCCCCATGTGCCCTCACTGCAGTCAAGAATTCTCGGATCAGACGGATCGCAGGCTGCATCATCAAACGATATGCTGCCCCGTATGCGGACCCAGATATTACCTTGTGGATAGGTATGGAAATTCTTTGAAAGGAGATCCCATAAGAAAATTCGCGAACAATCTTGATATGGGCATGATCGGCATAGCAAAGAGTTGGGGCGGAATGCACATATGCTGCGTCCTTGACAACATAAAGGAGATCAGGGAGTGGTATGGCAGGAAATACAAACCCTTCGCAATAATGGTGCGCGACATAGACTCAATAAAAAGATACGCCACCGTTACAGATGAGGAAAGAAGGGAACTGCAATCCCCGCACAGACCGATAGTACTTGTCAAAAAGAAATGCACCAAGCTCACAGAACAGATAAGCCCTGGCTTGGACAACATAGGCGTATTCCTGCCGTACAGTGGAATGCAGTATCTGCTTTTCGAATATCTCCAGGCTGATGCCCTCATAATGACCTCGGCCAATGCACCGGGAGAACCGATGATCACCAATGACAATGAGGCGTTGAGACTTGGTGCTGACATGTATCTCTTGCATGATCAGACGATCATCAACAGGGCCGACGATAGCGTTCTGCGCATATACGATGACAATAAATCATTCATAAGGAAGTCCAGAGGCAGCATACCTTCCTTCCTTGAAACAAACATGAAAGGATCAGTAATAGCATTGGGGGCACAAGAGAACATAGCAGGTGCAGTTGCCAACAAAGGCAGGATATACCCTACCCAATACATCGGAAACGGCGAGAATCTAGGAGTGATGGAGTATCTGGAATCTGCGATGAGATTCAACATGAAGCTCACTGATTGCAATCCGAAAGTTGTTGCCATCGATCTCCATCCAGGATATGCGAACCGCGCATTGGCTAGGACTTTCCTATCAGAATATGATGCGGACCTTCTGGAGGTCCAACATCATTGGGCCCATGCAGCATCGCTCATGGCAGAGAAAAAGATGAGCAAAGGGATATTCCTGACTTTGGATGGCACCGGTCACGGGGACGATGGACATGCCTGGGGCGGAGAGGTCCTATACGCCGATCTGAAAGAATACAAGAGACTGGCACATTTGGAATACATACCATTGCTCGGATCTGAAAAGGCATTATACGACCTTAAAAGGATAAAGTTCGCAATAGATTCCATGAACGGGGTCGAGAACAATTCCTTCTCTGAATCGGATTCCGCGGTGCTCAGTAAACTCATGCAGAAGAGCGTAATGACTTCATCGATGGGAAGGATACTGGATGCTTTGGCCTACTCGTTGGACATCTGCAAGGAAAGGACCTATGACGGGGAACCTGCGATGAAACTTGAGAAATATCTCGATAACGGCAAATTGATAGATGGATTCGAAACATATACAGAAAATAACATCGTGATGACTGCCCATCTTTTCTCGAAGATCAAAAAAGGACAACGCCCTGCGGACGTAGCCTACTCGATAGTCTACAATATCATGAATGAACTGGTCAACAACGCAGTAAGATCGACCAACGATGAGAATATCGACTGCATAGGCCTGACAGGCGGCGTTTCGTATGATGCACCCATATGCAAGATGTTCTCAGAACTTGTCAAAGATAAGGGTTCTAAGCCGATGTTCCATAATTCCGTGCCCAACGGTGACGGTGGCATCTCGACTGGTCAGGCAATAATAGCATTGAAGATGATAGAATGAAGAACACACTGTTCGTACTCCTTGATGGAATGGAAGACGATCCCAATCCGGCATTGAAAGGTAAAAAACCATATGAAGTGGCAGAAATGCCCTTCATGTACTCTAAGGCCGACATAAAATTAACCACCACTGGAAGAGGTTACACTCAACTCTTCCTGAATGAATTCTTCACCGGACACCCTCCTGAGAACTCGAGGGCCGCATTGGAGGCACAAGGACTTGGACTGGATATGACGGGTGGTCGTATGGCTTTCCGCCTAAGCCCCGCGAGGATAGATGGAGATACCGTGCACTGGTCATATGAAGGTGACAGATACGAGGATGCACTGGTTGAACATATTTCGAAGCATCTTCAGATGCTGAATCAGTTCCATCCCGATATCAAATTCTTCACGAACGGAAGAGCAGTGTTGACTATGGATTGCCCATATGATCTGCCTGACCTCCAATCCCCTCCGAAAGATGCCCCGTACCATAGGATCCCCGGTCCATTGGGGGACCTCATCCTAGATGTACAGGATGAGATCGGGATAACCGACTATCCCTGGGGATGCGGAAGACTCGGAAGACAATATGCACCATACATAAAACAAATGACCGCGATCTCAAGCAGCCCCACCGCACTAGGAGTGGCCGCGTCATTGGGATATGAGATAATATTGCACAGGGAAATAGAACCTAGACTGCCTGAGGCAGAAAAGGCCTTGGAAAAGGGAAATGTCTTCCTGCACTTCGATGAAGTGGACGAATACAGCCATGAGAAGGACCACATGAAGAAGATCAAGGTCCTTGAGAAGATCGACAGGCTTATGGAGGTGCATTTCTCAGATACTCAACGCATAGTGTACTTCGTGGACCACGGTACATCGTGCGTCTCTGGCGAACACATATTAATGAATGTCCCATTATGGACCAATATAAGGACTCCCATGAAAGAAGGAGAGATATCCGTGCTGAAGGACATCATCCCCACGTTCATGAGACATTAAAGACGGTGAACATATATGACGAATTTCGAGCTGCCTCCATCATTAAGCGTATGTGGCAACGAGAAGGTGGCCAAGGATATAATCTCCAGGATCTGGGGGAAAAAAGGCATCTTCACATGCACAGTGGCAAACACATTGACATCGACGATACCTGGAATATCCGATGCCGGAGATACACCTGAGCTCACGATGTTCACACCTGCCGCGGATGCTGAGCTCCTGGTGCTTGGAAAGACCGTCTGCATGAAAGGCATACCTATCAATCCTGGAGGAATACCAACTCCCGCGACCCTCACACAGGCCGCATTGGAACTTTCTGGAATGCCTTACCTCATAGTCAACGGAGGTTGCAAGGTCGTCCCCAACATACCATATGTAGACATGGGCGGCCAGTATGGTGAGATGATAACCACCGGAAAAGCAGTCAAGAATGTCAAAAGGGAGTATGAGATGGGCAAGGTCTTCGGAGAGCTCCTTGCCAAAAGTTATGACTATGTCGTCATAAGCGAAAGCTGTGCTGGTGGAACGACTACCGCACTCGCTGTCATGATGGCCATGGGCGTCATAAAAGAGAACCTTGTCAGCAGCAGTTCACCCAAGAATCCCAAGGAATTGAAGACGAAGATAGTCAACGACGCACTCAATGCAGCTTCGATCAAAGTTGGAGATCTGGCACATGACCCACTTAAAGCGATAGAATGCGTAGGTGACCCTATGATGCCTGCCAATATAGGCATATTGATCGGTGCAGCGAAGCATGTACCCGTGATTGTGGGTGGAGGAACACAGCTTACCGCAGTGATAGCTGCGGCCGTGGAACTCGAACCTTCGATCGTGGGAAATATCTTCCAAGGGACAACAAGATGGCTCATGAACGATCCGAATTCCTCCAATGCGAGGATAATGGAATCGATATCCAAGGATGTCCCAATCGTCTATGTCAACATGGACTACTCATCGAGTCCATATGAGGGACTTCAAGCATACGAATGGGGATACATCAAAGAGGGAGTTGGATGTGGCGGATCATCTGTCGCTGCCATAATACAGAGTTCAGGTGAGATCACATGCGATGACCTTCTCGATAAGGTCCACGAGATCTACAAGAAGATAATGAACTTCGATTAATCTTGATCGAGACTTACGACCTCGTATGAGGTCTTAGTCTCGATTATCGCACGGAAGTCCTTGGAATACTCCCGCGTGACCCTTTTTCCTTTTATGACGGCCTTCATGCCGTTTGGTGCATTTATCGTTGTGATAGTACGTTTGCTTAATGCCACCACCGGTACTGATTCGGCGTGCTCGTTGGTGAATTCCGCACTAAGCAATTTACCCTCATGGAAGAAGATTATACCGGAAGGTACCCCGTTAAGACATGCTATGCCTATGACATCAACACCGAATGATGGTATTTCCTCGACCGCCGCATTGGGCTTCATGATATTGTAATAAACATTTCATTATAAAGAAGTCTGGACACTTTTGACGAATCATCTATCTGATCCTCTGAAAACCATAAATTACTAATACCGACAAGGTCTAAATTCGATATCAATGGATTATGATGTCATCATTGTAGGTTCAGGTCCCGCAGGGTCTTCTGCAGCAGCATCGCTTTACAAAAGTGATCTGAAAGTGGCAGTCATAGAACGCCTCGGGGAGGCTCAGTTCACAAGATACCATGAAATCTGCGGCTGTGGAATCGGCAAAGACATACTCAATTACAGGTCGATAGAAAAAACCGACATAAAGAATCATGTAAAAGGCATCGAGATAGAATTCCCTGATGGAAAGCGGATCAAGATGGGAGGAAAGGGACTCATAATCGACAGACCTTCATTCCTGAGACACATAAAAAAAGATTGCCAGGACAGGATCGATTTCATCAAGGATTCTGTTATATCCATAGAGGAAAAAGGAACTTACATACTACATACATCTTCAGGAAGAGAACTGACATGCAGATACCTCATAGGTGCTGATGGGGCTTTCTCTATTGTTCGAAAGGAGATTTTCAGAAAAAGACCCAGATCTTGCATACCTGTGACGAAGTACATCATAAAAGGAAAAGACGATGACAAGCTTATACTCAAATGCGGTCCCGAATTCAAAGGCAAATACGATTGGATTTTCCCATGCGGCGACGATCGCTGCATAAGCTCCACTCAATATATGGCGCTGTCCGAATATATCACAAAGGGGACCCGCTTCATACCTACTGGCGGTCTAGATGAAATCGTCGTAGGGAATGCCATGGTAATCGGCGATGCCGCTGCGATGCCCAATCCTATATCCTACGGCGGCCTTAAGATAGCGATACTATCGGGACAGATGGCTGCTAATGCTGTCCTCTCCGACAATCCCCCGCTCTTAGACGATTGGTGGAAGAAAAGCGGATACTCGAACAAAAGATTCCTGGAAATCCATGGATACATAGAAACTATGACCGAAGAGGACTATGACAGGATATCAAAACTCCTGGTCTTCGACCATCTATGGATCGATGGCATAGCAGGTTGCATAAGACACCCGCAGATGACTAGGAAATATATTGAATACCGCTCCATATTCAAGTATGGATGGTGATCAGGATATCTCTATCGTTACATTCCTCTTAAGACCCAGATCGCCTGCTACCTCTACGGCCTTTATCATAGCACATGGAACTGGACATGCCGCATGAGGCAATCTATCGCTGGCCCATTTGTATATATCCGTCTCATTCATTGCCGCCTCGACCTCGGTCCACGGAGATACAGGTTGAACAATCCAAGATAATTTGAGGACATTAGGACAGTCACTTTGGATGTCCAATTCTATCATGCCCATTTCATTCTCTTTTGCATGTATGGTCGTTACCATCTTACATACGCCCGCATCGACCCTGACCGTACATTCTTTTGCCATATCCTGACCTCCGAAATACAATGTGATATGATATCGAGATATGGATATAAAAACGATTGAGTTTCCTATTGTATATCTAAATCAATGGCCGTCTGATATCAGATCAGTATTGTTCATGAGATCAGAGAATTTGTTATTGGGATCCCCTGCTGGTACATATGGTCATATCTTTTCCTACATTCCCTTATCTTACAGAAAAGATTCTGTGCAAAGCGAGCATCCCCATAAACCTTCCAACATCCCGAACACTTGTAATGCCTGCCCTTGTTATCTATGAATCCGATCACATCGTCCAAAGGATATCCAAGGAATATGCCGATCTCATGAACAAGTCCCTGTTTTTCGTCGATCTTCCTCTCGAGAGAGATTACAAGATGATTTGCATTGACTGTATCATATCCTCTTTCAAACAGAAAACTGAAAATGCGGTCATCGGACAGGCTGTCACTGAGCATTCTTGGTCTAAAGGCATATACCAAATGCTCCCTGCCCGATGACCGGAGGACGATGACCCTAACACCATGGTGATTCAATACGGAGTTCATTCTTGACATTTGTTGGTGTAGAGCGCCAGTGTCCAAGGATATCCTGAATAGGCTACCGCATTTCACCCCTGCGAGGGTTGGTGCCGCATGCTTCATCAGATATCCTTCCAACATTATTGATCGTCCTTGGTTTACCAGACCTATATTTAGGAATGCCTAAAAAGTATTTATAATTTTGGTATACCTAAATTATAGATAAAGAATGTAGTGGCCGATTGATTGAAAGAACAACAGAAATCGAGAAAATATCATTAAAAGATAAAATTTTAAAAAGTTTGATCACCCATAGATGCTTATGGAGCTCACTCTGTAGTTGAGACCACCACATTGCCGAATCTGCCTTCGACCACAAACGCGCCATTGGAACCTGTGGCCTTGGATACACCGTATCCAGACTGCTTCTTTGCCTGTATAACCAATGAATCTCCCTTGTGTATCTTCGAACCGCTCTCTGCCATTGTACCGTTTATCATGACTGTGAACTGATCCTCATCGAATATCAGCTTCCTTCTCTTGTAGAACAAGAAGAAGAGTATCAGGCCGATCAATATGATGGCGGCTATCAGAATCCACCATGGGAAACCCTTCTCTGATGTTGGTTGATCGATTGGCACATCATATGTGATTGTGATCGTGACATCTCCTGTGACGTACGGTATTGTTACTGTTCCGGCTATCAATGATCCGTCAGAATAGGAGAATGCATCCATTTGCTCCCCTCCCATTGTAACAGTGACGTGTATCGCACTCACGGTAACGATAGATGTTATTCCTACGATTAGACTATCGCCATATGATACAGTTCCTGTAGATGGTACCCCAGTGACCGATATTACCTCTGCATCGTAATCCGTCTCAACTGTATATGTCTCGATGGATGCCGACACAGCTATGACCGTATCGTCGGTTATCGTCAGATAATATATCCCGTTGACATCCGTAAGGGTGTAATATTCCCCTCCGCCGACAGAAACTCTGACAATGACGTCGGAATATCCCTCGATCGGTACAGCAGTGAAACTTACCTGTGTTCCGTATGGATATGCATCTCCATCATTGACGCCCGATACGGATACATTTTCAGATGTGACGGAGACCGTGTATTCATCCATTATCCACTTACCTACAAGCGTCAACTTGCCATTTGTGAACATTGATTCGGTCAATCTTGTAACCTTATGCGTACCGTCATACCATCCGGAGAATGTGTATCCTTCTTGAACAATAGGTGATGGAAGACGATATGCCGATAATTCAGAATATGTCAATGTTACCTTTGAGGGAACTGGGAATCCTGAACCTCCATCTGTGAAGGATATGGTGTACTCGTTGACGGTCCAGTGTGCTGTGAGGTCGACGTCCTCTGCTGGCATGGTCGTGAACGTGTAGGCTGCCGAGCCGTCGTACCATCCGGAGAAGGTGTAACCCGTCCTGCACCAGCGGATCCAACCAGGACGGGTTACACCTTCTCCGGATGGTACGACGGCTCGGCAGCCTACACGTTCACGACCATGCCAGCAGAGGACGTCGACCTCACAGCACACTGGACCGTCAACGAGTACACCATATCGTTCGACTCCAACGGCGGCTCGGCAGTGGCTGACATAACACAGGACTACGGAACGTCGGTCTCCGCACCAGCGGATCCAACCAGGACGGGTTACACCTTCTCCGGATGGTACGACGGCTCGGCAGCCTACACGTTCACGACCATGCCAGCAGAGGACGTCGACCTCACAGCACACTGGACCGTCAACGAGTACACCATATCGTTCGACTCCAACGGCGGCTCGGCAGTGGCTGACATAACACAGGACTACGGAACGTCGGTCTCCGCACCAGCGGATCCAACCAGGACGGGTTACACCTTCTCCGGATGGTACGACGGCTCGGCAGCCTACACGTTCACGACCATGCCAGCAGAGGACGTCGACCTCACAGCACACTGGACCGTCAACGAGTACACCATATCGTTCGACTCCAACGGCGGCTCGGCAGTGGCTGACATAACACAGGACTACGGAACGTCGGTCTCCGCACCAGCGGATCCAACCAGGACGGGTTACACCTTCTCCGGATGGTACGACGGCTCGGCAGCCTACACGTTCACGACCATGCCAGCAGAGGACGTCGACCTCACAGCACACTGGACCGTCAACGAGTACACCATATCGTTCGACTCCAACGGCGGCTCGGCAGTGGCTGACATAACACAGGACTACGGAACGTCGGTCTCCGCACCAGCGGATCCAACCAGGACGGGTTACACCTTCTCCGGATGGTACGACGGCTCGGCAGCCTACACGTTCACGACCATGCCAGCAGAGGACGTCGACCTCACAGCACACTGGACCGTCAACGAGTACACCATATCGTTCGACTCCAACGGCGGCTCGGCAGTGGCTGACATAACACAGGACTACGGAACGTCGGTCTCCGCACCAGCGGATCCAACCAGGACGGGTTACACCTTCTCCGGATGGTACGACGGCTCGGCAGCCTACACGTTCACGACCATGCCAGCAGAGGACGTCGACCTCACAGCACACTGGACCGTCAACGAGTACACCATATCGTTCGACTCCAACGGCGGCTCGGCAGTGGCTGACATAACACAGGACTACGGAACGTCGGTCTCCGCACCAGCGGATCCAACCAGGACGGGTTACACCTTCTCCGGATGGTACGACGGCTCGGCAGCCTACACGTTCACGACCATGCCAGCAGAGGACGTCGACCTCACAGCACACTGGACCGTCAACGAGTACACCATATCGTTCGACTCCAACGGCGGCTCGGCAGTGGCTGACATAACACAGGACTACGGAACGTCGGTCTCCGCACCAGCGGATCCAACCAGGACGGGTTACACCTTCTCCGGATGGTACGACGGCTCGGCAGCCTACACGTTCACGACCATGCCAGCAGAGGACGTCGACCTCACAGCACACTGGACCGTCAACGAGTACACCATATCGTTCGACTCCAACGGCGGCTCGGCAGTGGCTGACATAACACAGGACTACGGAACGTCGGTCTCCGCACCAGCGGATCCAACCAGGACGGGTTACACCTTCTCCGGATGGTACGACGGCTCGGCAGCCTACACGTTCACGACCATGCCAGCAGAGGACGTCGACCTCACAGCACACTGGACCGTCAACGAGTACACCATATCGTTCGACTCCAACGGCGGCTCGGCAGTGGCTGACATAACACAGGACTACGGAACGTCGGTCTCCGCACCAGCGGATCCAACCAGGACGGGTTACACCTTCTCCGGATGGTACGACGGCTCGGCAGCCTACACGTTCACGACCATGCCAGCAGAGGACGTCGACCTCACAGCACACTGGACCGTCAACGAGTACACCATATCGTTCGACTCCAACGGCGGCTCGGCAGTGGCTGACATAACACAGGACTACGGAACGTCGGTCTCCGCACCAGCGGATCCAACCAGGACGGGTTACACCTTCTCCGGATGGTACGACGGCTCGGCAGCCTACACGTTCACGACCATGCCAGCAGAGGACGTCGACCTCACAGCACACTGGACCGTCAACGAGTACACCATATCGTTCGACTCCAACGGCGGCTCGGCAGTGGCTGACATAACACAGGACTACGGAACGTCGGTCTCCGCACCAGCGGATCCAACCAGGACGGGTTACACCTTCTCCGGATGGTACGACGGCTCGGCAGCCTACACGTTCACGACCATGCCAGCAGAGGACGTCGACCTCACAGCACACTGGACCGTCAACGAGTACACCATATCGTTCGACTCCAACGGCGGCTCGGCAGTGGCTGACATAACACAGGACTACGGAACGTCGGTCTCCGCACCAGCGGATCCAACCAGGACGGGTTACACCTTCTCCGGATGGTACGACGGCTCGGCAGCCTACACGTTCACGACCATGCCAGCAGAGGACGTCGACCTCACAGCACACTGGACCGTCAACGAGTACACCATATCGTTCGACTCCAACGGCGGCTCGGCAGTGGCTGACATAACACAGGACTACGGAACGTCGGTCTCCGCACCAGCGGATCCAACCAGGACGGGTTACACCTTCTCCGGATGGTACGACGGCTCGGCAGCCTACACGTTCACGACCATGCCAGCAGAGGACGTCGACCTCACAGCACACTGGACCGTCAACGAGTACACCATATCGTTCGACTCCAACGGCGGCTCGGCAGTGGCTGACATAACACAGGACTACGGAACGTCGGTCTCCGCACCAGCGGATCCAACCAGGACGGGTTACACCTTCTCCGGATGGTACGACGGCTCGGCAGCCTACACGTTCACGACCATGCCAGCAGAGGACGTCGACCTCACAGCACACTGGACCGTCAACGAGTACACCATATCGTTCGACTCCAACGGCGGCTCGGCAGTGGCTGACATAACACAGGACTACGGAACGTCGGTCTCCGCACCAGCGGATCCAACCAGGACGGGTTACACCTTCTCCGGATGGTACGACGGCTCGGCAGCCTACACGTTCACGACCATGCCAGCAGAGGACGTCGACCTCACAGCACACTGGACCGTCAACGAGTACACCATATCGTTCGACTCCAACGGCGGCTCGGCAGTGGCTGACATAACACAGGACTACGGAACGTCGGTCTCCGCACCAGCGGATCCAACCAGGACGGGTTACACCTTCTCCGGATGGTACGACGGCTCGGCAGCCTACACGTTCACGACCATGCCAGCAGAGGACGTCGACCTCACAGCACACTGGACCGTCAACGAGTACACCATATCGTTCGACTCCAACGGCGGCTCGGCAGTGGCTGACATAACACAGGACTACGGAACGTCGGTCTCCGCACCAGCGGATCCAACCAGGACGGGTTACACCTTCTCCGGATGGTACGACGGCTCGGCAGCCTACACGTTCACGACCATGCCAGCAGAGGACGTCGACCTCACAGCACACTGGACCGTCAACGAGTACACCATATCGTTCGACTCCAACGGCGGCTCGGCAGTGGCTGACATAACACAGGACTACGGAACGTCGGTCTCCGCACCAGCGGATCCAACCAGGACGGGTTACACCTTCTCCGGATGGTACGACGGCTCGGCAGCCTACACGTTCACGACCATGCCAGCAGAGGACGTCGACCTCACAGCACACTGGACCGTCAACGAGTACACCATATCGTTCGACTCCAACGGCGGCTCGGCAGTGGCTGACATAACACAGGACTACGGAACGTCGGTCTCCGCACCAGCGGATCCAACCAGGACGGGTTACACCTTCTCCGGATGGTACGACGGCTCGGCAGCCTACACGTTCACGACCATGCCAGCAGAGGACGTCGACCTCACAGCACACTGGACCGTCAACGAGTACACCATATCGTTCGACTCCAACGGCGGCTCGGCAGTGGCTGACATAACACAGGACTACGGAACGTCGGTCTCCGCACCAGCGGATCCAACCAGGACGGGTTACACCTTCTCCGGATGGTACGACGGCTCGGCAGCCTACACGTTCACGACCATGCCAGCAGAGGACGTCGACCTCACAGCACACTGGACCGTCAACGAGTACACCATATCGTTCGACTCCAACGGCGGCTCGGCAGTGGCTGACATAACACAGGACTACGGAACGTCGGTCTCCGCACCAGCGGATCCAACCAGGACGGGTTACACCTTCTCCGGATGGTACGACGGCTCGGCAGCCTACACGTTCACGACCATGCCAGCAGAGGACGTCGACCTCACAGCACACTGGACCGTCAACGAGTACACCATATCGTTCGACTCCAACGGCGGCTCGGCAGTGGCTGACATAACACAGGACTACGGAACGTCGGTCTCCGCACCAGCGGATCCAACCAGGACGGGTTACACCTTCTCCGGATGGTACGACGGCTCGGCAGCCTACACGTTCACGACCATGCCAGCAGAGGACGTCGACCTCACAGCACACTGGACCGTCAACGAGTACACCATATCGTTCGACTCCAACGGCGGCTCGGCAGTGGCTGACATAACACAGGACTACGGAACGTCGGTCTCCGCACCAGCGGATCCAACCAGGACGGGTTACACCTTCTCCGGATGGTACGACGGCTCGGCAGCCTACACGTTCACGACCATGCCAGCAGAGGACGTCGACCTCACAGCACACTGGACCGTCAACGAGTACACCATATCGTTCGACTCCAACGGCGGCTCGGCAGTGGCTGACATAACACAGGACTACGGAACGTCGGTCTCCGCACCAGCGGATCCAACCAGGACGGGTTACACCTTCTCCGGATGGTACGACGGCTCGGCAGCCTACACGTTCACGACCATGCCAGCAGAGGACGTCGACCTCACAGCACACTGGACCGTCAACGAGTACACCATATCGTTCGACTCCAACGGCGGCTCGGCAGTGGCTGACATAACACAGGACTACGGAACGTCGGTCTCCGCACCAGCGGATCCAACCAGGACGGGTTACACCTTCTCCGGATGGTACGACGGCTCGGCAGCCTACACGTTCACGACCATGCCAGCAGAGGACGTCGACCTCACAGCACACTGGACCGTCAACGAGTACACCATATCGTTCGACTCCAACGGCGGCTCGGCAGTGGCTGACATAACACAGGACTACGGAACGTCGGTCTCCGCACCAGCGGATCCAACCAGGACGGGTTACACCTTCTCCGGATGGTACGACGGCTCGGCAGCCTACACGTTCACGACCATGCCAGCAGAGGACGTCGACCTCACAGCACACTGGACCGTCAACGAGTACACCATATCGTTCGACTCCAACGGCGGCTCGGCAGTGGCTGACATAACACAGGACTACGGAACGTCGGTCTCCGCACCAGCGGATCCAACCAGGACGGGTTACACCTTCTCCGGATGGTACGACGGCTCGGCAGCCTACACGTTCACGACCATGCCAGCAGAGGACGTCGACCTCACAGCACACTGGACCGTCAACGAGTACACCATATCGTTCGACTCCAACGGCGGCTCGGCAGTGGCTGACATAACACAGGACTACGGAACGTCGGTCTCCGCACCAGCGGATCCAACCAGGACGGGTTACACCTTCTCCGGATGGTACGACGGCTCGGCAGCCTACACGTTCACGACCATGCCAGCAGAGGACGTCGACCTCACAGCACACTGGACCGTCAACGAGTACACCATATCGTTCGACTCCAACGGCGGCTCGGCAGTGGCTGACATAACACAGGACTACGGAACGTCGGTCTCCGCACCAGCGGATCCAACCAGGACGGGTTACACCTTCTCCGGATGGTACGACGGCTCGGCAGCCTACACGTTCACGACCATGCCAGCAGAGGACGTCGACCTCACAGCACACTGGACCGTCAACGAGTACACCATATCGTTCGACTCCAACGGCGGCTCGGCAGTGGCTGACATAACACAGGACTACGGAACGTCGGTCTCCGCACCAGC